>NZ_SOAL01000003.1 GCF_004364775.1 Comamonas sp. JUb58 | reverse complement strand
TGAGCTTTCCAGCCTGCTTGATCCGCTCGTACTTGGGCACGACGTCGCCGGGAGCCTTGAGCCACTTCTTGACGGTATTGCGAGCAAGGCCAGTGCGTCTCGCGATCTCGCTGAGGGAGAGTTGGTCACGCAGCTTCATGCGCCTGACCTTGCCAATCATGTCCATGGTGATCACCTTGAATCCCCTGCTGAAAGTTTCAGCAGGTCAGTGGAACACCCTGGTCAATTTTGCATCGGCACTTTGTGGTTTACCTGATCAGATTTGCATCGGCACTAACAGAGGGAGGGCCAGCCCGCCCAGGCCCAACCACAGAAGGACAGCAACCAATGAATGAGTATCTGATCGCCCATGTGGGCCACACACAAAGGCACGACGAGCACATCTGCTGGTGGAAGGCTGAAAGCCGCGGGTACACGATCTGCGTGGAAAAGGCTGGCCGATATTCTGAGCAGGCAGTGAGAAAAATTTGCGCAGAAACGGAATGCATAGCAGTTGCCGCTGATACAGCAAAGGCCTTGGCACGCTCAACGCCGTACTATCGACTGTCAAACGGCACGCTCGGAAAGCTTTACGACGGAGGCCCGCACAGCCCGGTAGAAAACCGCCCCAAAGAATGGGCCGCTATCAAGGAGCATGCGCTCTTGATCGGCAAATACGCAAAGCCAACCCCAATGGCGGCATCCAAACAGCGTGCCATCTATGTGGACGCCCTGATGGCAGCCCAGGCCAAGAAGGAGGATTGAGATGGCCCTGAACAAAGCAAAGCGTGCCACTCTCCGGGAAAAGTTCGGCGGCCGGTGCGCATACTGCGGGCAGCCGCTGGGCGAACGCTGGCACGCCGATCACATTGAACCGATTGTGCGCAACGACTGGCTGAAGGCCCCCAGGGGGCCCGACTACCCCCACCGCGACACGCTGGAGAACATGAACCCAGCATGCCCGCCCTGCAACATCGATAAGCATTCCATGAGCCTGGAAAGTTGGCGCGACATCATCCAGCGGAGCAACGATGTGCTGCAGCGCGATGTGAGCACATTCCGCCGCGCCGTGCGCTACGGCCTCGTTCAGCTCACCAGCTCGCCCGTGACCTTTTACTTTGAACGGCTGGCCGAGCCCGCCCCCAAGGAAGCACCATGACCGATAAGGCCAAAGCAGCCATAGCCACGCTCGAAAACCTCGGCTACACCCATGAGGGTGGCATTCTCTGGAAGCCGCCGCTGGGCAAATCTCCCGACTTCAACATGCTTGATTGTTTGCGCGCCCGCGCCGACTCTCTTGAGGATCAACTCATCGCCCAAGCAAATCGGGCGGTGATAGCCGAGCAGCAAGTCACCGCCCTCACCCAGCGCCTGGACATGGCCAATCGGCTGAACACCGAGGCGCGCAACCAGTTGGCCCAGCTATCAGCGCGGCAGGCTGCGCCGGATGGGTGGCGCCTGGTGCCAGTGGAGCCAGACTCCAACATGAAGCGTGCTGCTCAGAAGGCCTTGATGGATCACAGCTCGCACAGTGAGTGGCTAGAAGAAGAGTGGCCGGACGGGCTGCGCATGTGGAACGGCATGCTCTCAGCCGCCCCTCCCCCACCTGAGCGTGAGCCGCTGACGGATGAGCAGATTGAAGCTGCCTACAAAAATCTGCAAGTGCGGCGCAAAAAGGATCAGGACGAAGCCTTTCAGGCTGGCATTGGCAAGATCTGCATGCACTGCAGTGAGGGCCACTATCAAGCCGACTGGAATGGCTATTCCACCTTCCACCGCTGCGACAAATGCCGCCATGTGCCGTTTGACCTGTCCGGGCTGGTCAAGAAGTCAGCCGCATCCTGCTGGTGTGAAACCTGCCGGCCCGCCACGCTATCCGACATGCGCTTCATCGTGTGCCCCGATTGCGGCAACAAGCGCTGCCCCAAAGCTACCCACCACGACAACGCCTGCACCAACAGCAACGCGCCAGGGCAGCCTGGTTCGAGCTGGGAGCATGTGAAACCTCATGGAAGCCACCAATGACAACCCCTGACCCAAGCCGTGAGGCAGACCGCTGGCAGCCATTCCCGAGCGGTAAGAAATGACCCGGTTGGGACGGCAAATACCCAACATCTACCCGATCGGTAACTATGCCCACCAAACGCTCCCGCAAATGGGGTGACAAACGAGCACCCTTCCGCGAACTAGACGAAACCGAGCCCCGCCAATGAGCGGGGTAATTTTTTGGAGAACTGATATGAGTGAAATCGAAGCACTCCAGAAGGAGGTCGCACGCCTCACTAAAGCCGTGGCGCAGGCGACTGATGCTGTGATCCTGATGGCCCAGAACAAGGGCGACCGGCTCAGCACTGTGCAAGTCACAGAGCGCGTGGGCCGATGCCGCCAGACAGTGATGGCGATGGTCCGCCGCGGCGACTTCCCCGAACCCTGCAACGACGGCCGCTGGCTGCTCGCCGAGGTGCTTGAGTGGGAATCAAAGAAGAAGGCCTAACCAAGGCGCGCGGCTATGTCCCCGGCCTTGGGGTTGTAGTAGACCAGCGCCTGGTCCATCCTGGACCACCCAAACATTTTGCAAAGGTCCATGACGGCCTGCTGCGCAGGCATGCTGCCACTGCGCATGCGGCCGGCGATCATCGTTGCCGCCGTATGCCGGCTGTCATGGAACGTGAACCCCGAGAGCCCTGCACGGACCCGATACTTGCGGAACATCGCGTCCAAGGATTGCGCGGTAATCCCGAACACCTTCACCTCATCCCAGCCGCGCAGCCGGTTGATGAGCATCTTTGCCCGTGAACTCAGCGGAACTTCACGGCGCTTCCCGTTTTTGGTGATGTGCAGGATGACATGATCCTCTCGCACATCTTCCCACTTCAAATTACACAACTCCCCCGCCCGCATCCCCGTACATAGAGCCATAGCAAACGCCATGGCTACCGCCTGTCGAACACTCCGGACAGGACCGCTAGAGTAGTCCAGCGCGCGCATCATCTTGACGATCTGGACCCGCGATATGACTACCTCGCGGTGGTCAGGCTCAGCAGGCCGGCGAACATCACTCATTGGGTTGGCTGCAATCCAGCGCCATTCCCGCCTTGCCGTCGTCATGATGGATGAGAGAAGGTTCATGTCCCGCAAGACTGAGCCGCGTGCCCGAATCTTGAGCCGGGCATCCCGCCAGGCTGTCAGATGGTCTGGAGTCAGGTCCGACATCTTCACATTGGAGGGGAATGCCTCATGCTGCAGAATGGCGTTGATGCGGATGACTTCCTTATCACCGCCGCGCTTGGTTGGAGAAACCTCCTCTCCATAACGCAACATCGCCTGCTTGAGTGTCTTGATGGTGCCGGTTTTCCCTTGCTGGCGAGCCGTGCTTTCTACCCGAGTGCGAGCCAACCAGTCGTCAGCCTCTCGCTTGGTTGCGAATGTGCCTCCGACACGCTTGCCATCCAGCTGGTACTGCACGCGCCATGTGCCCTCAGCAGTTTTCCTCGGCTTCCCCATCCCCAAATCTCCCGTGCATTTGCCCGTGCATTTCCCGTGCAGCCAGCTTCACGGACAATCACTTTTGGCAGTTAAAACGGGTTAGATGGTATCCGCTAAAGCTTGAAAATTCACGATTTTCACTCTGCAAAGTTAAATCCAGTGAAAGCAAAATATATGGATGGTGCCCCGAGCCGGGATCGAACCGGCACGCCACTTTCGCGGCACGGGATTTTAAGTCCCGGGTGTCTACCAATTTCACCATCGGGGCACGCAGCATGTCATTCTAGCTGCTCCAGCTACGCTATTGGACGAAGACAGCAGTAGATCGTGGCTGAGCGCAACGCTGCAGCGATGATTGCAAGCGCATGTCGTACCGCATGAAGAAAAAGAAGAAGGAAGCTGCAAGTCCTGCGCGACCCGCAGGCTCGCGGTGGCAGCCAGCTCCGGCTAGCAAAAGGCCGAAGCTGAAAAGCAAAAAAGAGCCCTGAGGCTCTTTTTCGAAATGTGTTGGAGCGGGAAAACGGGTTCGAACCGTCGACCTATACCTTGGCAAGGTATCGCTCTACCAACTGAGCTATTCCCGCAAAAACCAGCATGAACGGATCCACACCAGCTTTGAACACTGGAGCGGGAAAACGGGTTCGAACCGTCGACCTATACCTTGGCAAGGTATCGCTCTACCAACTGAGCTATTCCCGCAAAAACTAGCATGAACTGAAGCCACACCAGCTTTGAAAAACTGGAGCGGGAAAACGGGTTCGAACCGTCGACCTATACCTTGGCAAGGTATCGCTCTACCAACTGAGCTATTCCCGCAAATTTTGTTCGTTTCACCACGAACCCAAAACGTACTGACAAGCATGTCCTGGAGGCGCGAACCAGAGTCGAACTGGTCTAACCGGATTTGCAATCCGGGGCATAACCGCTTTGCTATCGCGCCATCGATTGTTGCCATGCTGAAGCCATCAACACAGCCAATTTGGAGCGGGAAAACGGGTTCGAACCGTCGACCTATACCTTGGCAAGGTATCGCTCTACCAACTGAGCTATTCCCGCATATCCGCTTTACCGGAAGTCCGCTATTATATACCGGGCTCCGCGATGGTATGCATTGTAACGCATATTTTTTGGTCTTTTTGGCAAACCGGCCCGTTTTTGATGACGGGCCGGTTTTCCTTGCTGCTCAGCAGCCGATCAGTGCTTGACGGCACGCGAGCGGCGCGCTGGTGCGGCCTTGGCGGCGGTAGCTGCAACGGCCACCGCAGGCACCACGGGCACCGGCTCGGCCGCAGGCGCATCGCTGTCGCTCAAGGGCGTGGGTTTGACTTCCAGCGCCACTTCCAGCACCTTGTCGATCCAGCGCACCGGCACGATCTCCAGACCGCTCTTGACGTTGTCGGGGATCTCGGCCAGGTCCTTGACGTTCTCTTCCGGGATCATCACGGTCTTGATGCCACCACGCAGCGCGGCCAACAGCTTTTCCTTCAAGCCACCGATGGCGGTGACTTCACCGCGCAAGGTGATCTCACCGGTCATCGCCACATCGGCACGCACGGGGATGCCAGTCAGCACCGACACCAGCGCCGTCGTCATCGCGGCACCAGCGCTGGGGCCATCCTTGGGGGTGGCGCCATCGGGCACGTGGATGTGGATGTCGCGCTTCTCGAACACGTCGTCGCGGATGCCCAGTGAACGTGCACGGCTGCGCACCACGGTGCGGGCTGCTTCGACCGATTCCTTCATCACATCGCCCAGCGAGCCGGTGCGGTTGATGACGCCCTTGCCGGGCATGGCAGCTGCTTCGATGGTCAGCAAATCGCCGCCCACCTCGGTCCAGGCCAGGCCCACGACCTGGCCGACCTGGTTCTTCTGCTCGGCATGGCCGTAGCTGAACTTGCGCACACCCAGGTAGTCGGGCAGGTTGTCGGCCGTCACCTGCACCGGTGCCTGTGCCTTGCCCAGCTGGATGTTCTTGACCACCTTGCGGCAGATCTTGGACAGCTCACGCTCGAGCGAACGCACACCGGCTTCACGGGTGTAGTAGCGCACGATGTCGCGCACGGCGTCCTCGCGCAGTTCGAGCTCGCCAGCCTTGACGCCGTTATTCTCGATCTGCTTGGGCAGCAGGTAGCGCATCGCGATATTGGTCTTCTCGTCCTCGGTGTAACCCGCCAGGCGGATCACTTCCATCCGGTCCAGCAGCGCTGGCGGGATGTTCATCGAGTTCGAGGTCGCCACAAACATCACATCGCTGAGGTCGAAGTCGACTTCCACATAGTGGTCGCCAAACTTGCTGTTCTGCTCGGGGTCGAGCACCTCCAGCAAGGCGCTGGATGGGTCACCCCGGAAGTCCATGCCCAGCTTGTCGATTTCGTCGAGCAGGAACAGCGGATTGCGCGTGCCGACCTTGGACAGGTTCTGCAGCACCTTGCCCGGCATCGCGCCGATGTAGGTACGGCGGTGACCGCGGATCTCGGCCTCGTCACGCATGCCGCCCAGCGCCATACGCACATACTTGCGGCCGGTGGCTTTGGCAATCGACTGGCCCAGCGAGGTCTTGCCCACGCCAGGAGGGCCGACCAGGCACAGGATCGGTGCCTTGACCTTGTCCACGCGCTGTTGCACCGCGAGGTATTCCAGGATGCGGTCCTTGACCTTGTCCAGACCGTAGTGGTCTTCGTTCAGCACGTCCTCGGCGACCACCAGGTCTTTCTTGACCTTGGTCTTCTTGCCCCATGGCAGGTTCACCAGGGTTTCGATGTAGTTGCGCACCACCGAGGCTTCGGCCGACATCGGCGACATCAGCTTGAGCTTCTTGAGCTCGCCCTCGGCCTTCTTGCGCGCATCCTGCGTCATCTTGGCGAGCTTGATCTTCTTCTCAAGGTCTTCCAGATCAGCGCCGTCTTCGCCCTCGCCCAACTCCTTCTGGATGGCCTTGACCTGCTCGTTCAGGTAGAAGTCGCGCTGGCTCTTTTCCATCTGCTTTTTGACGCGGCCACGGATCTTCTTGTCGACATTGAGGATGTCGACTTCGCGTTCGAGCTGGTCGTACAGGTTTTCCAGGCGGTCCTGCACCTTTTGCAGTTCCAGCACGGCCTG
Organism: Comamonas sp. JUb58; assembly: GCF_004364775.1. GTDB lineage: Bacteria > Pseudomonadota > Gammaproteobacteria > Burkholderiales > Burkholderiaceae_C > Comamonas. The sequence goes on along the minus strand of NZ_SOAL01000003.1, from coordinate 281,249 downwards.
CTTGTTCTCCAGCTTCAGCGGCAGATGGGCGGCAATGGTGTCGGCCAGGCGGCCAGCGTCATCGATGCCGGAGATGGAGGTCAGGATCTCGGACGGGATCTTCTTGTTGAGCTTGACGTACTGGTCAAACTGCTGCATCACGGCGCGGCGCAGGGCCTCGATCTCGCTGGCCTTGTCGGCGCTATCGCCGGGCTCCACGGGTTCGATCTGGGCGGTGAAGTAGTCCTCGCCTTCGGCGATTTCCTGCACCTGGGCACGCTGCACACCCTCCACCAGCACCTTGACGGTGCCGTCCGGGAGCTTGAGCATCTGCAGGATGGTCGATACGCAGCCCACGCTGAACATGTCGTTCACCGTGGGGTCGTCCTTGGCAGCCGTCTTCTGGGCCACCAGCATGATCTTGCGGTCGCCCTCCATGGCTGTCTCCAGAGCCTTGATGCTCTTGGGGCGGCCAACGAACAGCGGAATCACCATGTGCGGAAAAACGACCACGTCCCGCAGCGGGAGCATGGGCAATTCCAGGGGATGGGAGGAAGGGGTTTGGTTGTCGGACATGAAAATCCTTTTGAAACTTGTACGAAGATGATTCGTAAAAGTGATTTTTCAACCCTTGGCCATGAAAAACCAGGGGCCAGGGCGGGTGCAGGCCAGCAAATGCACCCTCAAGCCCTTGGGATGGCGCCCGGCAGCGCCAGGCGATCCTTGTAAAACACCGATGGCAGAGCCCATGCGGTCTCTGCCATCGCAGCCTGTCAGGCCTTCTTGGCCGCTTCCCGGTACACCAGGAGGGGCGGCTTGCCTTCATTGATGGTCGCTTCTTCGACCACCACCTTGGCCACATTGTCGGTGGTGGGCAGGTCAAACATGGTGGTCATCAGCGACTGCTCCAAGATCGAGCGCAAACCACGCGCGCCGGTCTTGCGGGCCAGGGCCTTCTTCGCAATCGCGATCAGGGCATCCGGGCGCACTTCCAGCTCCACGCCTTCCATGCCCAGCAGCTTGTTGTACTGCTTGACCAGCGCATTCTTGGGCTGGGTCAGGATCTGGACCAGCGCGTCTTCCGACAGCTCGGCCAGCGCGGTGACCACCGGCAGACGACCCACCAGCTCGGGGATGATGCCGAACTTGATCAGGTCTTCCGGCTCGATGTCGCGGAAAGCCTCGGAGATGGAACGCTGCTGCTTGCTCTTGACGGTGGCACCGAAACCGATGCCCGAGGCCTCGGAACGGTTCTCGATGACCTTTTCGAGCCCCGCAAAGGCGCCGCCGCAGATGAACAGGATATTGGTCGTGTCGACCTGCAGGAAATCCTGGTTCGGGTGCTTGCGGCCGCCTTGGGGCGGGATCGAGGCCATCGTGCCTTCAATCAGCTTGAGCAGCGCCTGCTGCACGCCTTCGCCCGAAACGTCACGGGTGATCGAGGGGTTGTCCGCCTTGCGCGTGATCTTGTCGATTTCGTCGATATAGACGATACCGCGCTGGGCGCGCTCCACATCGTAGTTGCAGCTTTGCAGCAGCTTCTGCACGATGTTCTCGACGTCCTCGCCGACATAGCCGGCTTCCGTCAAGGTGGTGGCGTCGGCCATCACAAAGGGCACGTTCAGCTGGCGGGCCAGGGTCTGGGCGAGCAAGGTCTTGCCCGAACCGGTGGGGCCGATCAGCAAGATATTGCTCTTGGCCAGCTCCACATCGTCCTTGCCGGCCTTGTCCTTGTGCGCCAGGCGCTTGTAGTGGTTGTACACCGCCACGGCCAAGGTGCGCTTGGCGGGATCCTGACCGATGACATAGTTGTCCAGGGTAGCCTTGATCTCGGCCGGTGTCGGCAGATCATTGCCCTTGGCCTTCTCGCCCTCCTTGCCTTCTGCCGCCACTTCGTCGCGCACGATGTCATTGCAGAGGTTGATGCACTCATCGCAGATGAACACGGACGGTCCGGCAATGAGTTTCTTCACCTCATGCTGGCTCTTGCCGCAGAAGGAGCAGTACAGGGTTTTTTCGCTGGATGAGCCTTTTTTCTCGGCCATGGGGGCAATGCCTTCAATCGAATCTATGTGGAAACAATGATAACCAACTACAAAGCGGCCTCAACCGGTAGGGTTGGGGCCGCTTCACCGGAAAAGCCTACTTATGGGCGCTTTTCTACCACAGTATCGACCAAACCGTACTCCTGGGCTTCTGGTGCCGTCATGAAGTAGTCGCGCTCGGTATCGGCCTTGACCTTTTCATAAGGCTGGCCGGTGCGGTCTGCCAGGATGCGGTTCATCTGCTCCTTGGTGCGGATGATGTCGCGGGCATGGATTTCGATATCCGTTGCCTGGCCACGGGCACCGCCCAGCACCTGGTGGATCATGATCTTGGAGTTGGGCAGCGAGTAGCGCTTGCCCTTCTCACCAGCGGCCAGCAGGAAAGCACCCATGCTGGCAGCAAAGCCCAGGCACATGGTCGAGACCTGGGGCTTGATGAACTGCATGGTGTCATAGATGGCCATGCCGGCCGTCACGCTGCCGCCAGGCGAGTTGATGTAGAGCGAAATCTCCTTGTCGGGGTTTTCGCTTTCCAGGAACAGCAGCTGGGCGACCACCAGGTTGGCGGTCTGGTCGTTGACTTCGCCCACCAGGAAAATCACGCGGTCCTTGAGCAGACGCGAGTAAATGTCAAACGAGCGCTCACCACGGCCCGATTGCTCGATCACCATCGGGATCAAACCCAAGTTCTGAATATCTTGTGCGCTCATTACATCTCCGTTCAGGATTGGTGGAAGCTAGCGTCAATGCACTGTGACTGCGCTAACTGTACCCCAATAAAATGGGGCCTGCGCCCAAAAGCACAAGCCCCTGTTTTCAGCTGTCAGCAGTGCTGGCGGCCATGGCCGTCCAGCACGCGTCCTATCAGCCTTGTTGGCCCATCAGTTCGTCGAAGGACACGGTCTTATCGCTGACCTTGGCCTTGCCCAGCACGAATTCGGTCACGTTGTTTTCGATCACAACGGCTTCGACTTCGGCCAGACGTTGGCGGTCACCAAAGTACCAACGCACGACGTCTTCTGGCTTCTCGTAGCTCGATGCCAGCTCGTCGATGTGGGCCTTGATTTGCTCAGGCGTGGCTTCCAGCTTGTTGGCCTTGACCAGCTCGGCCACCACCAGACCCAGACGCACGCGGCGCTCGGCTTGGGGCAGGAACACGTCAGCAGGGATTTCCGCCTTTTCAGCGTCCTTGATGCCGCGTTGCTTCAGCTCTTCACGGGCGCCTTCCAGCAGACGGCCGACTTCGGCGTCGATGCTGGCCTTGGGCAGGTCCAGCTCAGCCTTGGAAACCAGGGCTTCCATCACGGCTTGCTTGTTACGCGACTGAACGCGGAACTTGACTTCACGCTCCAGGTTCTTCTTGATGTCAGCGCGCAGGCCTTCGACGGAACCGTCAGCAATGCCCAGGGACTTGGCCAGTGCTTCGTTCACTTCGGGCAGGTTGGCGGCTTCCACCTTCTTGACGGTCACCAGGAAGTCGGCGGTCTTGCCAGCCACTTCCTTGCCGTGGTAGTCCTCTGGGAATGCCAGGGGGAAAGTCTTGGATTCGCCGGTCTTCATGCCGCGCACTGCGTCTTCGAATTCCTTGAGCATCTGGCCTTCGCCGATCAGGAACTGGAATGCTTCAGCCTTGCCGCCAGCGAAGGGTTCGCCGTCGATCTTGCCTTCGAAGTCCACGGTCACGCGGTCGCCGTCAACGGCAGCCGTGTCGGCTGGGCGCTGGGCGAAGGTGCGACGCTGCTTGCGCAGGATGTCGATGGTCTTTTCGATGGCAGCGTCGTCCACGTCGGCAGCCAGCTTCTCGACTTCAGCGGAAGCCAGGTCACCGATCTTGACTTCGGGGAACACTTCGAACACGGCGTCAAATGCCAGCTCACCCTCAGGTGCGCCTTCTTTTTCAGTGATCTTGGGCTGACCGGCCACGCGCAGCTCGGCTTCGTTGGCGGCCTTGGCAAAAGCCTCGCCGACCTTCTCGTTGAGCACTTCGTACTGCACGGAATAGCCATAGCGCTGTGCCACCACGTTCATCGGCACCTTGCCTGGACGGAAGCCGTCCATCTTCACGGTGCGGGCCAGGCGCTTCAGGCGGCTGTCCACTTCGGTTTGCACGGATGCGAGAGGCAAGCTCAGCGAAATTTTGCGCTCGAGCTTTTCAAGGGTTTCAACATTCACTGCCATGGTTAATCCTAGTTAGGCACGAACCCTTCCGGCCACGGTGTGCAAACGCCATTCAAGCCAGCCTGCAAGCGGCAAAGCTTGCGTCCGATGCGAGGACATTCCGTGTCACATCGGGGATGGCATCAACGGGGATTGGCACCGTTTTACAACCTGGGGTCCCAGTAGATAGGCGACTGGCCCTAAGCCCAGCACACCCAAAAATCAAACGATGACAGCGCATTCAGTAGCAAGCAACACCTGGCGTGACGCGGCAAAAACCAGCGTTGTCACGAAAGCGGTGCAGCGCAAGGCGCCATCGACCGAAACCGAACATTATATATAAAGCCAGCTCTTTTCTTGGATGCCAATACCGTCTTGGCGCAGGGTCAGACCCGGATACCGCCAGCCGCTGGCGCAAAACGCCAAGAAAAAAGCCGAATCTCCTGCAGGAAATTCGGCTCATATTCAGTGCAAAAGCAGATGGTGCTTATACCTTCTGCTATTAATTTTTGGTGCGCGGGGGGGGACTCGAACCCCCACACCATTGCTGGCGTCAGGACCTAAACCTGGTGCGTCTACCAATTTCGCCACCCGCGCGCTGCGGCCGCAGCCAGCTTGTCAGCCAACCCGCCTGTTTTTAGGTCAATCCGCGATTCTAATGCAAGCCACTGTCGCCTTGGGCAAACCTGGGCAAAAACTGGCTTGCATCAAACACCGTTCAAACCCCAGCCGACAGTGGCACATCGCTGTGCTCCTTTTTCACGCGGAACCAGGCCGCATACATCGCCGGCAGCGCCAGCAAGGTCAGCACCGTGGCAACCACCAGGCCGCCCATGATGGCAACGGCCATCGGCCCCCAGAAGATGCTGCGAGACAGCGGGATCATCGCCAGCACGGCAGCAGCGGCGGTCAGCGCAATCGGGCGCAGCCGGTGAGTGGCAGCTTCGACAATCGCATCCCAGGTCGACAGGCCGGCCGCATGGTTGGCCTCGATCTGGTCGATCAGGATCACCGAGTTGCGCTGGATCATGCCCATCAGGGCGATCACGCCCAGCAAGGCGACAAAGCCAAAGGGCCGGTTCAGCAGCAACAAGGCCGCAGTCACGCCCGCAATGCCCAGGAAGCCGGTGATATAGACCAGCACCGAACGGCTGAAGCTGTGCAGTTGCAGCATCAGCAGGGTGAAGACGATGAACACCATGATGGGCATGCCCGCCATGATGGAGTCCGAACCCTTGGCGCTTTCTTCCACCGCGCCAGCAATCTCGATGCGGTACTGGTTCAGGCCCTTGTCGGCCCAGCCCTGCTGCAGCTTCTGCAGATCAGGCCAGAGCTTTTGTGTCACCGTCGGGCCTTGCAGACCGGCGGCCACATCGCCTTGAACGGTGATCGCGTACTCCCTGCCCTGGCGCCACAGAATACCCGGCTCCCAGACAAAACTGGGCTTGGCAATCTGCGACAGCAGGATGGCCTGGCCGCTGCTCGATGCCACATAGGCATTGCCCACATCGGTCACGGCCTGGCGCTCATCCACCGGCTGGCGCAGCACCATGTCGATCAGCTTGTCGCCTTCGCGGTACTGGCCGATGGTGTTGCCCGACAGCTGCGTGCGCGTGGCCTGGGCAATGCTCTGGTTGCTCACGCCCAGCGCACGGGCCTTGCTCTGGTCCACCTCCAGGCGCAGCACCTTGATGGACTCGTTCCAGTTGTCGTTCACACCCCGCATATCGGGCGAGGCCTCCAGCTTGGCACGCACTTCGCTGGCCAGCGCGCGCAGCAGCTTGGGGTCCTGGCCCATCACGCGGAACTGCACCGGGTAGGGCACCGGCGGGCCGCTGGGCAGCAGCTTGACACGGGCGCGCACTTCCGGGAACTCCTGGGCCAGCAAGGTCGGCAGGCGCTTCATCAGGCTGTCGCGGTCGGCCAGATTGTGGGGCAGCAGGATCAGCTGCGACACATTGGACTGCGGGAAGATCTGGTCCAGCGGCAGGTAGAAGCGCGGCACGCCCGAGCCGATCCAGGAGGTGACGGACTCGATGCCGTCCTGCGCCTGCATGCGCTGCTCGATGCGCCGCGTCACCTCTTCGTTGGCAGCCATGCTCGACCCCTCGGGCAGCCAGACATCCATCAGGATCTCGGTGCGGTTGGAATCGGGGAAGAACTGCTGCTGGACCTTGCTCATGCCAAACAGGCCCAGCGCAAACACCAGCACCGTGGCACCAATCGTCAGCCAGCGGTGCTCCACGCACCAGGAGACAGTGCGGCGGAAACGGTTGTAGAAGGGAGTGTCGAACATCGCGTGCTCGCCACCCTCCTCTTGCGGCGCATGCTTGGGCTTCTTCAGGAACACCGTGCCCAGGTAGGGAACAAAGTAGACCGAGGCCACCCAGCTGATGACCAGCGCAATCACCGTCACCGCAAAGATCGCAAAGGTGTACTCACCGGTGGTGGACTTGGCGATGCCAATCGGCATAAAGCCCGCCGCCGTGATCAAGGTGCCCGTCAGCATGGGCTTGGCGGTGATGTCATAGGCGGCGGTAGCCGCGCTCAGCTTGTCATAGCCCTCTTCCATCTTGCGCACCATCATCTCGACCGCAATGATGGCGTCATCCACCAAGAGGCCCAGCGCAATGATCAGCGAGCCCAGCGAGACCTTGTGCAAGCCAATGCCCCAGTACCACATCGCCAGAAAGGTGGCGCAGAGCACCAGCGGAATGGTGATGCCCACCACCAGCCCGGGGCGCGGATCCAGGGTGATGCGGCGCCACAGTGGGTCCTTGCCCTTGCGGATATGCATGCCCAGGCTCACAAAGCTCACCGCCAGCACAATCACCACCGCCTCGATCAGCACGCGCACAAACTCGTTCACCGAGGTGGACACGGCCTTGGGCTGGTCCTGCACGTTCTCCAGGCTCAGGCCGGCCGGCAAGGCGGGCACAATCTTGTCCACCGCCTCATGCAGATGTTTGCCCAGTGCAATCACATCGCCGCCCTTGCGCATCGAGATGCCCAAGGCCACCGTGGGCTGGCCCTGGAAATGCACCTTGGTCTTGGCCGGGTCCAGGTAGCTGCGGTAGATGTCAGCAATATCGCCCAGCTTGAGCTGGTTGCCATTGGGCCCCCGGATCGGCATGGCCTTGACGTCGTCCAACTGGCGGAACTCGCCCGTCACCTCGACCTGCACCCGGTCGGCACCGGCCTGCACCTCGCCACCGCTTTGCACCGCGTTTTGCTGGCCGAGCTGGGCGATGACCTGGTTCATGTCCAGCCCCAGCTGGGCCAGCTTGCTGCGCGAGATCTCGATATAGAGCTTCTCGTCCTGCACGCCAAAGAGTTCGACCTTGGCGACATCCTTCACCCGCAGCAGGCTCTGGCGCACGCTGTCGGCATATTCCTTGAGCTCGGCGTAGCTATAGCCCTCGCCCTGCAGCGCATAGATCACGCCGTAGACATCGCCAAAGTCATCGTTGTAGAAAGGGCCGAGCACGCCCTGGGGCAAGCTGGCGCGCATATCGCCCACCTTTTTGCGCACCGCCAGCCAGGTCTGCGGCACATCCTGCGGGCGCGTGTCTTCGCGCAGGTTCAGGATGACCAGCATCTCGCCGGGCTTGGAGTAGCTGACGATCTTGTCGGCATTGGGCACGTCCTGCAGGGTGCGCTCAACCTTGTCAGTCACCTGCTCGGCCATCTGCTGCGCCGTGGCGCCAGGCCATGCGGCCGAGACCACCATCGCGCGGAAGGTGAAGGGCGGGTCTTCATCCTGGCCCAGCTGAAAATAGGCGCCGATGCCCAGCACCAGCAGCATGATGAGCAAATAGCGTGTGAGCGGCACATGCTGCAGTGCCCAGCGCGAGAGGTTGAAGCCCTTGCTGCTGCTGTGCTTCTCGCCATCGGGCTCCGGGGCCGAGGATGGCGTGCCAGCGCATTGCGGCGTGTTCTGAGGTGTTTGCATGGCCACCTCTTATTGTTTGGACGCAGGTGCAGGCGCAGCGGCATCTGCCGCGGCGGGCGCATTCACCACCGGAGCATCGGCCTGGGTCTGCGCGGGCGCCGAGGCGGCGTACTTGGACTGGAACACCGTCACCTTCTGGCCGGCATTGAGCACATGCACGCCGGCAATCACCACCTGCTGCCCGGCTTGCAGGCCGCTTTGGATGACGGCGTCATTGCCGTCCATGCGCGCCACGGCCACCGCCTGGGCTTGCACGGTGGAGCTGGCCGGGTCAAACACCCAGACTTGGCTGCTGCCGCCCTTGTCCCAGAGCGCCGACAAAGGCAGCTTGATCACATCGGCCGCCTTGTCGGCACCGGCGGGGCGCTCAGGCGGCAGCACGGTCACCGTGGCGCCCAGCTTGGGCAGCACATCATTGGGGGCTGCATCCAGCGAGGCCTTGACCTGGTAGGTGCGCGTGGCGGCATCGGCGCTGGCCGCCACTTCGCGGATATGGGCGCCCAGCGCCTGTTCCTCGGGCCAGACCTTGACCTGCACCGGCTGGCCAGGCTTGAGCTGGGCAATGCGGTCCTCGGGCACGGCAAACACGGCATCGCGTGCGCCGTCCTTGGCCACGCGCAGCACCGGGCTGCCGGCAGACACGACCTGGCCGGGCTCCACATTCACGGCAGTCACCACGCCGGCCACATCGGACACCAGACGGGTATAGGCCGTCTGGTTGCTCTGGCTGGCGGCATTGGCCTTGGCCTGGTCCAGCTGGGCCTGGGCCGATTTCAGCGCCGCCGCATGGCGCTCCATCTCGGCCGCGCTGATGAAGTTCTTGTCGCGCAGCTCCTTGAAGCGGCGGTAGTTGGCCGCCTCCAGATCACGCTGCGTGGTGGCGGCCTGCACCTGAGCCTGCGCGCCTTGCGCCGCTAGCGCGTAATCGGCGCCATCCAACTGGGCCAGCAACTGCCCGGGCTTGATGGCCTGGCCCAGCTCCACATTGCGGCTCAGCACCTTGCCCGCTACTCGAAAGCCCAGCTGCGCCTCGGTGCGCGCCCGGATATCGCCGGCAAACGCCGTCTGCGCCTGCAGCGGCGCGGCACCCACCGTTTGCAGCTTGACCGCCCGGATCGGCTCTGGCGGGGATTCCTGGCGTGAACAGGCCGTCAAGCTGGCCAAGGCAGCCATCGACAGCAGCAGCACTGCGGCACGCGCGCTGGGCGCTCGAAGAGGTAGGAACATGGTGTGCATGCGGGCGGTGAGAGGCCAAGATGACCCTGGCCCGGCAGATGAAAAAGAGGGAAACGCACCAAGGACCCTCTGCACAACAGCCGGAGGCGCGCTGCGCAGAGGGCCCTTAATGACCAAACGGTCACTAATTTAGACAGTTCGCTCCCGGCTGTCAATGCTTGGCCGCCACACCGTGTGGGATGCGCTAGCATCGGCGCTGTGAAAGATTCCACGCCCTCCTCTTCAGCGCCCGCCGTGGCCACGCCCGTCACCCACTACGAGAATTTTCCGGTGGCCTCCTGGCTGTGCCCGCCGGCGTTGCGCCCTCCCATTGCGGCGATCTACCACTTTGCGCGCACGGCCGATGACATTGCCGACGAGGGCGATGCCGATGCGCCCACCCGCCTGGCCGAGCTGCAGGCCTACCGCGATGCGCTGGCCCATATCGCAGCGGGCAAGCCGCCACTGGCGCGCTGGCAGGCCGTGTTTGCGCCGCTGCAGGCAGCCATCCAACAGTGGCAGCTGCCGGTGGTGCTGCTCGATGATTTGATCAGTGCCTTCATGCAGGACATCGACAAGACCGCCCAAGGCGCGCGCTATGCCGACCGCAGCGAGCTGCTCGACTACTGCCGCCGCTCGGCCAACCCGGTAGGCCGCTTGCTGCTGCATCTCTATGGCGTGGATGATGCCCCATCCCTGGTCCAGAGCGATGCCATCTGCAGCGCGCTGCAGCTGATCAACTTCTGGCAGGACCTGAGCGTCGATATTCCGCGTGGCCGCTACTACCTCAATGATGCCGACTGCCAGGCCGCCGGTATCACCACGGCCGCCATGCAGCAGCGCCAGGACAGCCCGGCGCTGCGCCAGCTGGTGATGGACCAGGCCGCCTGGGCCCGCCGCTTGATGGAGGAGGGCGCGCCGCTGGTACACCGCGTGCCCGGCCGCGCCGGCTGGGAGCTGCGCCTGGTGGTGCAAGGGGGCTTGCGCATTCTGGACAAGGTCGAGGCGTTGCAAGGCCAGAGCCTGTGGCAGCGCCGCACCATTGGCAAGGGCGATGTGCCACTGATGCTGTGGCGCGCCTGGCGCATGTAAGCCGCTATCTGCCCGAACAAAAAAAAGGCCGAATCCTGCGATCCGGCCTAAAGGGGTTATGGGAACCCCCGAGGAGAGTGTTTACGGGCCTTGCGGCCAGGCGGCTCAGTGCTCAGCCATCCTTTGCCCAAGTGGGAAATGTGTTTGACATGGTCTAACCTTTCTTAACCCAGCTGCACGGGTACAAAAATCTTCTGGCCATTGCGCTCGATCAGCAGCGCCACCGACTTGTCGGACTGGGCGACCTGCTTGCGCAAATCCTCGATCCCGCTCACCGCCGCGCCGTTGACGGACAGCACCACGTCACCGGGCTGTACACCGGCCAGCGCTGCAGGCCCGGCCGCTTGCTCGACGATCAAGCCCTGCTGGCTGCCGCTGGCCTGCTTTTCCTGGGGCGTCAGCTCGCGCAGCGCCAGGCCCAGCTTGCCCTTGCCGACCTTCTCATTGCCAGCCACCTGCTCGCCCTTGCTGACATTGCCGCCCAAGGTGGCTTGCAAGGTGGTGGCCTTGCCGCCGCGCCAGACTTGCAGCTCGGCCTTGGTGCCGGGCCGCGCCGTGGCAATGGCCGCAGGCAGGTCGTTGGACGACACAATCGACTGGCCGTTGTAGCCGGTGATCACATCGCCGGGCTGCAGGCCGGCCTTGTCGGCAGGGCCGCCCTTTTCCACACTGGCCACCAGGGCGCCTTCGGGCTTGGGCAGCTTGAAGGAATCGGCAAAGGCCTGGTTGACCTCCTGGATCACGACACCGAGGCGGGCATGGTCGACCTTGCCGTGCGAGACGATCTGGTCCTTGATGTTGACCGCCAGGTCAATCGGGATCGCAAAGGACAGACCTTGGTAGCCGCCGCTCTTGCTGTAGATCTGCGAGTTGATGCCGACCACCTCGCCTCGGGCATTGATCAGCGGGCCACCGGAATTGCCGGGGTTGATCGCCACATCGGTCTGGATAAAGGGCACCGAGCTGTCATCGGGCAGCGCACGGCCCTTGGCGCTGACCACACCGGCCGTCACCGAGTTCTCGAAGCCAAAGGGCGAGCCAATGGCCAGCACCCATTCGCCTTGCTGGATGGCCTTGGAGTCACCGATCTTGGCAACGGGCAAATCCTTGGCGTCAATCTTGATCACCGCGATATCGGTCTTGGGGTCCGAGCCCAGCACCTTGGCCTTGAACTCGCGCCGGTCGGTCAGCTTGACCGTCACCGTCTTGGCGCCCTTGACCACGTGGGCATTGGTCAGGATCGTGCCATCGGGGCTGATGATGAAGCCCGAGCCTTCGCCGGCCATTGGCACCTCTTGCGGCACCTGGCGACCAAAGCCGTGGGGCATGCCTTGCTGCGGCACACCAAAGCCGAACTGGCGGAAGAACTGCAGCATCGGGTCATTGGGGTCGATCTGCTGGCCCCGGTTGGCCGAAGGTGCGGCGTCGGCATCGTCGCCGTCGTCCTCATCGTCCGAGACCTTGCGGGTGCCGCGCACACTGATGTTCACCACCGCAGGACCGGCCTGCTGGGTGATGGTCGTGAAATTGGGCAGGCTCACCATGGGAGCTGCAGCGGGCGCTGCTTGCGCCATGACGGCAGGAACGCCTTGGGCATGGGCATTCCATTGCACATGCTGCAGTGCAGAGGCACCAACGCCGCCCAACACACCTGCCGTCAGCAAGGCAGCTACGAGTTTGCGCGAACCGAGTTGAAAAGAAGGAACAGACATTTTGTACTCCTGAATACCACTTGCATGAGGTCGATGGAGCTAATGTGCCTGCCCAGACTTAGAAGAAACTTAGACGCGCATTCCTTTCATCGTTAGGACTTCTGATAAGGGAAATAAGGCGGCGCCTCGCCAATGGCCAGCATGTCCACTTCCAGAATCGCCAGCCCGGGTGCGCTTGCCAGCTGCGCCACCGCCTGCGCCAGGCCATCGGCCCGGTCCAGCTTGCGGTAGGCCATGCCGGCCGATTGCGCCAGCAGCGCAAAGTCCGGCGGTGCCAGATCGCCGTAGACGCGCCGGCCGCCAAAGTTCGCATCCTGCATGTGCTTGATCACGCCGTAGCCGGCGTCGTTCATGACGATGAGCAGCATGTCCAGCCGCTCCTGCATGGCGGTCCAGAGCTCGCAGACATTCATCATGAAGCCGGCATCGCCGCTCAGCACCACGGTCTTGGCACCACCTGCCGCAAAGGCCGCGCCGATGCCCAGCGGCAGGCCCTGGCCAATGCCAGCGCCCACCGGGTGCATGGCATCGCGGGAGCCGTAGACCTCGAACAAGCGGTTGCCCCAGGTGGAGTTCGCCACGGTGATATCGCGCGCCCAAACGGCATTGCGCGGCAGCTGGCGTCGGAGCTGTTCGGCAAAGCCGGCATAGGGGCCCAGAGTACGGGCAAAGGCCTGGCGGGCGCGCTGCTTCATGTCGGCAAATTGCTCGCGGTAGCCGGGCTCGGCCTGGTAGCTGCCCAACGCCGCCACCAGGCGCTCGAGGACATCGCGCGCATCGCCACAGACAAACTGCGCGCAGTCGTAGCTGCGGCCTTCAGCGGCAGGGTCCAGGTCGATCTGCACCCGCTGGCCGGGCAAGGCCAGGCTTTGGTCCACGGTCTCCTGGCCGCGCAGCCGCGAGCCCACCACGATCATCAGATCCACGGTCTTGTAAAAGTCGATGACCTCGGGCGCGCCGGTACCGTTGAGGCCGCCCAGGTTGCAGGCATGGTCCTCGGGCACAATGCCACGCCCGGCCCAGCTCGATACCATGCCAAAGCCCCTGTCCAGCAGCTGCTGCAAGGGCACGCCGCAATCGATGGCACCCCGCCCCACCCAGAGCATGGGCCGCCGCGCCGCAAGCACGCGTTCGGCCAGCTGCGCGATATCGGCATCGCTGGCCCGGGGCCGCGCGGGCAGGGGCGGCAGCGCCAGGCTTGCGCCCGCATCGGCCTGCGGGATGGGTTGCTTTTGCACATCGATTGGAATCTCGATGCTGACCGGCCCCATCGGCGCCGTCAGCGCCTCGCTGGCCGCCTGCTGCAAGATGCGCAGCGCGTCTTCGGCCCGTTCAACGCGGTAGCTGGCCTTGCAGACCGATTGCAGCATGCCGAGCTGGTCGCGCACATTGTGGGTGGCGCCGGTGTCGCGCCCCAAAAACTTGCGCGGCACCTGGCCGGTGATGTGCAGCAGCGGCGTGGAGGCAAACGAGGCCTCCAGCAAACCCGACACGGTATTGGCCGCGCCCGGCCCGGTGCTGGAGACCAGCACGCCCAGCTTGCCGCTGCGCCGGGCATAGCCATCGGCCATGTGGGCAGCGCCCATTTCGCCGCGCGTCATCACCACGCGGATGCCGCCCTGGCGGGCAATGCCATCCATGATCGGGATGTTGTGCACCGAGATGATGCCGAAGACCAGCTCGGTATCGATGGCATGCAGAAACTGGGCGACCAGGTCGCCGATATTGAAAGTGTGTAACATGGTGGGTTTACTGGCTGGCCTGAACGTCCGGGGCCAATTGCTTGAAGAAGTCGTAGTCGCTGGCAATGCGTTTTTTCAGATCGGCGGTGCTGACCGGGTCGATGGCATAGCCCGAGCGCTCCATGTCGGCAACAAAGCGGGCATCGGCCAGGATTTTCTGGTTGGCCTGGGCCAGCGCCTCGACCACCTCGGGTGCCGTTTTGGCGGGCGCCAGCAGGCCGATCCAGCCTTCGAAATTGAAGTCCGGGTAGCCGGACTCAGCCATCGTCGGCGTCTGGGGCAGCTGCGGGTTGCGCACCGGGGATGTCAGCGCCAGCGCGCGCACGCCGCCGCCCTGCACTTGCGTGACCGCCGTCGTGTTCAGGTCGAACAGGATCGAGACGCGGTTGGCCATCAGCTCGGCCATGGCCGGTGCATTGCCCTTGAAGGGCACATGCGTCATCGTGATGCCCGCGTACTTGGCCAGCAACACGCCCGAGAGGTGGTTGGACGAGCCATTGCCTGCCGAGGCATACGTCAGCTGGCCGGGATGGTCCTTGCCAAAGGCCAGCAGCTCTTGCAGCGACTTGAACGGCGACTGCGCGCCCACCAGCAGCACATTGGTGTACTTGACCACCGAGCCGATGGGAGAGAAGTCTGCCACCGGGTCAAAGCTGGTGCTCGTCACCGCCGGGGTGATGCTGATCGTGGGGCTGGCGACAAAGTACAGGGTGTAGCCATTGGGCGCTGCGTTCTTCACCGCATTGGCGGCCAGGGTGCCGCTGGCGCCGGCCTTGTTCTCGACAATCACGCTCTGGCCCAGCAGCTCGGAGAGCTTTTGTCCGTACTGCCGCGCCACGATATCGACCGAGCCACCTGGTGAGTAGCCCACCACCAGCTTGATGGGCTGCTGCGGAAAAGCCTTGGGCTGGGCATGCGCTGCAGCGCCCCACACCCCCAACAGCGCTGCACTGAGCGCGATGCTCCACGGGTTCATGCCGGTCTCCTGAGGTTCTTATGCGCTCCTTTATCCCCTAGCTACCGACGGCCCCCTCCCCCTGCTAACCCTAGAAGTTCGCAGATTGAATAAGCTGATATTTACAACGAATCAGTTTGCGCCATTTGCGCTCAGAGCCGCTAAGACGACCCAGCAAACCACAGGTTTGCGGTTGAGACTAGACGCAAAGCCGCAGGCAGTACAGTAGTACGGCAAGGCTTTGCAACGACGTATCAAGGGTCGTATTAGTGGCTCTTAGAAGATGACCCGCACGCGCAGACCGCCTAGCTCCTCCGACGCATCCAGCAGCAGCTGCGCGCCGTGCTGGCGTGCCACCGCGCTGACAATCGCCAGCCCCAGCCCGCTGCCATGCGCGGTGGTGCCGGGCACGCGGTAGAAGCGGTCCAGCACCCGCTCGCGCTCTTCGGGGACCACGCCGGGCCCGCTGTCTTCGACGCTGAGCACCTGCTGGCCCTCTGCATCGCGGTACCAGCGGCAGCGCACCTGGCCACCGGCGGGGGTGTAGCGCAGCGCGTTTTCCAGCAGGTTGCGCAGCAGCAGGCCCAGCGCATCGGCCTGGCCCTGCACGGGCTCCAGGGTCTCGTCCAGTTCGTGCTGCAGGGTCAAGCCAGCCTGCTGGGCCAGCGGTTGCAGCTCATCCACCGCCATCTCGCACAGCGCCGCCACCGCGACGGGCTGCGCAGGCGCTGCCTGCATCTGCCCGGCCTCCTGGCGGGCCAGGTGCAGCAGTTGTTCGACCATGCGCGTGGCCCGGTCGATGCCCGCCATCACCCGCTCGCTGGCCACGCGCCGCGCAGCATCATCGGGCGCGCGGGCGAGGCCCTGCACCTGCAGCCGCAGAGCCGCCAGGGGGGTGCGTAGCTCATGGGCGGCATCGCCCACAAAGCGCTGCAGCGCATCAAAGGCGGCCTGCAAACGCGCCAGCAGCAGGTTCATCTCCTGCACCAGGGGCTGCACTTCCAGCGGCAGATCGGCATCCGCCAGCGGCGACAAATCATCGGCCTGGCGCGCCGCCAGCTGCTCGCGGGTGCGCGCCAACGGCGCCAAGGTATGGGCCACCACCCACCACACCACCAGCATGATCAGCGGGGCCAGCAGCAGCACCGGCACGATGGAGCGCAAGGCCACATTGCCGGCCATCTGGCCGCGCGATGCCGCCTCTTGCGCCACTTGGATCACCTGGGTCGGCGTCTGCAGCGCGTAGATGCGAAAGGCCACGCCATGGGCACGTGCATCGCTGAAACCCAGCACGGCGACCTGGGGCAGCAGGCGGGAATTGCTGGAGCGGTAGAGCATGATGCCGTCCGAGCGCCAGATCTGCACGATCATGTCCTGGGCCTTGGCCTGCGGATCGGCCAGCGCATCCGAGGCCACCTCGGAAGCCAGCCCGGCCGACAGCGCCAGCGCAATGCGCTGCATCTGCACATCGAACAGCGCCTCGGTCTCTGCCCGCGCCGTGCGGTAGATGCTGACGGCCTGCAGGCCCGCGGCCACCACCACAACGGCCAGCAGCGCCCAGATCAGCCGCGCACGCAGCGAAAAAGGCCGCCGCGTCCACAGCGGCTTGCTCAAGGTGCCACCCCGGTGGGCAGCGACTCGACCGGCACTAGGTAGCCCAGGCCGCGCACATTCTGGATCAGATCGGCACCCAGCTTTTTGCGCACCCCGTGGATGTAGACCTCGACCGCATTGCTGCTGATGTCATCGCGCCAGGAATAGAGCTTTTCTTCCAGCTGCGCGCGCGAAAGCACGCGGCCAGGCCGGGCGATCAAGGGCTCCAGCACCGCCCATTCGCGGGCAGACAGCTGCACTGGCTGCCCGGCCACAAAGGCCTCGCGCGAGGCGGGTACCAGGCGCACCTGGCCCCAGCAGTACTCGGGCTCGGCCCGGCCGCTGGCACGGCGCAGCAGCGCACGGATGCGCGCCAGCAGCTCGTCCAGGTCATAGGGTTTGATGATGTAGTCGTCGGCGCCGGCGTCGAGCCCCGCCACCCGCTCGGCGATGGCATCACGCGCCGTGGCCACCAGCACCGGAATGCGGACCTGGCGCGCGCGCATCTCGCGCAGCACCTGCAGCCCATCCACCTTGGGCAGGCCCAGGTCCAGCAGCACCAGGTCATAGCCGGCCGTCGCCAGCGCCGTCTGCGCCATCGCCCCGTCCTTGACCCAATCCACCGCCCAGGATTCGGCACGCAGTGCATCCAGCACCACTTCGCCAATCATCTGATCATCTTCTACCAGGAGTATGCGCATGGCTGCATTATGCAAGCGGCCAATAACGTGATGGGAAACAGGCCCAGAAGGAAAACGGGCTGACCCCTCAATGGTGATCAGCCCGCAACCCGCAGATTTAAAAAAGCAGAAAGACCGGTTGCAGACACCCCGTCAATCGTGGTGCCTGCATCCTTCCTCCGCGCATGCCGCCCATGGCGTGGGTGCCCAGACTTCTTGTTGGCTTTGGTCTGAACGCCCTGGCGGTATGCACCTCCCTTGTGCCTCGTTGGCGACCGCGATTATATGGAGCGCAGGATGTCAATATCTAACAACTATTGCAACAAAAGACTTCCATAGCCGCGACCAAACCCCGCCAAGGGCCAGACGCATGGAAGCAGTGGATTGAATTTGTTGAGGAATCCGGAGTTTTCTGGCACTCGGCCAGCCCTGACTGCGCCAATGTCAACAAAGCTGTGCAAGCGCTCACCCCCGGTCTTGGTGCCAATTCGACCCAGATGGCGAGGCCCAGCATAGATCCACAGCAAGGCGCTGCGATGACTTGAGAATCTGTCGCCGGGGTAATCTTCCCGGGCCTCTGGCCCATGGGACAATACGGCGCTTATGACCACGCCCCAGCAGTATGTTCAAAACAAGGCCGCAGCCTCAGGCAGCAGCTTTTACTATGCCTTTCTCTTTCTGCCCAAGGACAGGCGTGCAGCGATCACCGCCTTTTATGCCTTTTGCAGAGAGGTCGACGATGTCGTCGACGAGGTGAGCGACCCGGGCGTGGCGGCGACCAAGCTGGCCTGGTGGCAGAGCGAGGTCCGCAAGAGCTTTGCCGGCCAGCCCAGCCACCCGGTCATGCAGGCGCTGATGCCCCATGCCAGCGCCTTCTCCATCCAGGCCGAGCACCTGCTGGCGGTGATCGAAGGCTGCCAGATGGACCTGGAGCAAACCCGTTACCTGGATTTTCCGGGCCTGCAGCGCTACTGCCACCTGGTGGCAGGCGTAGTGGGCGAAGTAGCAGCCCGCATCTTTGGCCAGACCAGCCCGCAAACCACGCAGTACGCCCACAAGCTGGGCCTGGCGTTCCAGCTCACCAACATCATCCGCGATGTGGGCGAGGACGCGATGCGCGGCCGCATCTACCTTCCCGTCAACGAGCTGCAGCAGTTCGATGTCAAGGCGCACGAGATTCTCAACCGCAAGTACTCGGACCGCTTCGAGGCGCTGATGCGCTTTCAAGCCCAGCGCGCCCACCAGCTCTATGACGAAGCACTGGCCCTGCTGCCGCAGGCCGATTACCGCGCGCAGAAGCCCGGGCTGATGATGGCCAGCATCTACCGCACCCTGCTGCGCGAGATCGAGCAGGACAAGTTCCAGGTGCTGCACCAGCGCGTGAGCCTGACCCCTCTGCGCAAGCTCTGGCTGGCCTGGCGCATGCAGGCACTGGGCCGCATGTAAGGTGGCCAGCAGCCAACGCATCGCCGTGGTCGGTGGCGGCTGGGCCGGCATGGCCGCCGCCGTCGAGCTCGCCTCGGCCAGCGCCCACCAAGTGACGGTCTGGGAATCCTCAGCGCACTGGGGCGGCCGCGCGCGCGGCCTGGCCTTGGCCTTGCCCAGCGGCGAAGAGATCACGGTCGACAACGGCCAGCACATTCTGATTGGCGCCTACACCGCCTGCCGCGCGCTGATGGAGCGGGTGGGGGTCAGCACCGATGCCTCCTTCATCAAAAGGCCACTGGCCATGCGCTACCCCGATGGCCGGGGCATCCGTTTTCCCGACAGATCCCCGCCCTGGGATGCGCTGATCGGCATCGCCACGGCCAAAGGCTGGTCCTTGCTGGAGCGGCTGCATCTGCTGCGCCGGGCCGCTGCCTGGCAGCGCCAGGGCTTTCGCTGCGCGCCACAGGCCAGTGTGGCCGATCTCTGCGCCGGCCTGCCCCCGCGCCTGCTGGCCGAGTTTTTTGACCCGCTGTGCATCTCCGCATTGAACACTCCTCTGCACCAGGCCAGCGGCCAGGTGTTTTTGCGCGTGCTGCAAGACAGCCTGTTCGCGGTCGACAAGGGCTCGCACTTCTGGCTGCCGCTGGTGGACCTGGGCCAGCTCTTCCCCGTTGCCGCTGCCAGTTGGCTGCAGGCCCGGGGCCATGACTGCCATCTGGGCAGCCGGGTGCCGCAGTTGGTACAGACCGGTGCCGGTTGGCAGATCCAGGGCCAGCACTATGACCAGGTCTTGCTGGCCTGCCCGGCCTGGGAGGCGGCGCGCCTGGTGCATGCAGCCTTCGCCCATCCATCCAACGACCACGCCGAGGCCCTGGCCTGGGCCGACGACGCCGAGCGCCTGACGCACACCGCCATTGCCACCGTCTACGCCTGGAACCCGGCTCCCAATGCCCAGGGCCATAGCCTGCATGCCCCTTGGTTGGCGCTGCACAGCAGCCCCAGCCAGCCCGCACAGTTTGTGTTTGACCGTGCCCAGCTGGGCGACCCTGCCGGCCTCCTGGCCTTTGTCATCAGCACCAGCGAGGGCGACCGCGCCGAGATCGAGCAGCAGGTCCTCGCCCAGGCACAAGCCCAGCTGGGCCTGGCCTTGCAGCCCCTCAAAACCGTGGTGGAAAAGCGCGCCACCTTTGCCTGTACCCCCGGCATGCAGCGCCCCGGCATGCTGATTGCGCCCGGCCTGCTGGCCTGCGGCGACTACATCGACGGGCCCTACCCGGCCACGTTGGAAGGCGCAGTACGCAGCGGCATCGCCGCCGCCCACGCGCTGGCCTGATCAGGATTCAAACAGCGCCTGCCGCCGCGCGCCAAGGCGCGCCCTGCGCAAAATGCGCAATCACCCAGTCGCGCCAGGCGCTGGATGCGGCACTGCTCCACTGGCTGGAGGGCCGCACCAGGTAGATGCCGGCATCGGCCTGCAGCTGCCACTGCGGCAATACCTCCTGCAAATGGCCGGCCGCCACTTCGGGGCCCAGCAACCAATCACCGCCTGCGATGATGCCCAGGCCTTGGCGTGCGGCCACCAGCAGGGCCTCGTTGTCATTGCTGACCATGCTGGCGCGGATGCTGACCAGGCAGGATTCGGACCCACGCGAGAACTGCCACTGCGGATAGCTGCGCAGCCCGGTAAAGCCCAGGCAGCGGTGCTGGGCCAGATCCTGCGGCGTATGCGGCCAGCCCTGCTCGGCCAGGTAGCTGGGTGCGGCGCAGACCAGGCGCCGGTGGTCGCACAGCCGCGTCGCCACCAGGCTGCTGTCGGCCAGCGACCCGATGCGGATCGCCGCATCAAAGTGCTCGCCAATGATGTCCACAAAGCGCTCGGCATAGACCACATCCAACACCACCTGCGGATGGGCCTTGGCAAACCCCGCCACCATGGGGCTGAGCCAGCGCCGCCCCATGCTAGCTGGCAAGGACAGCCGCAGCGACCCGCGCACAACGGCTGCGGCTTCGCTGGCCTGGCGCTGCGCCTGGTCCAGCAAGGCCATGGCCTCGCGCACCTGGGCCACAAAATGCTGGCCCTCACTGGTAAATCGCAGCTGGCGCGTGGACCGCTCCAGCAGCCGGATCCCCAGCCGTGCCTCCAGCGCACTCAGCCGGCGCGACAGCACCGTCGGGTGGCGCTGCAACTGCGCAGCCGCCGCGACAAAGGAGCCGGCATCGAACACCGCCAGCAAGGCGCTGAGTTCATCGGCGTGTTGGCTGTCGAGCAGGGGCATGGTGGTGGGGCGGAGTGGGCATTGGCAGAACTATAGGGCAGAGATCTGCATACGTGCCATTGTGCGGAGTGATGTTCTCGACACTTTGCGCCCCAGCGATCGATGTGCATCGGATTATTCGCAAGCTGCTATCTTCGCCACTCAACTGAATACAACAATCATTTTAGACGCATCGCTACAGCTCACTTTTAACAAATATACAAAAAACCAAAATAAAAGGAATGATGTAATTTATTAAAAACACCGCTCTGCGTCCTTTTTTATAATAAATATTATATCCATGATCATATAATAAGCAGAATAACAAGGAAATCTGAAAAGCATTTCCGATTAATTGATATTGAGAATTATAAATACTCAAGAAAATATACACAGATGAAAGCAAATACATCACTATCGGAAAAATTCTCATTTTTCAGCTTCCCAAGCTCACCACCAAGTCTGAAATCGCCACAAATCTCTAATCCTTTCATTCAGCTTCATATATAGCTTCACATGAGGAGAAACGGAGAACGAACCAATTAATACGCCTAATCGATCAGATTTAGGCGAATCAACAGTAGCTTTTACAAAGCTTTATTAGAATATGCGAAAACAACAAACACCGTCAGCAAGAAAGGCGCAATATAAATTGCGTAGAATATCTTCCTATACCCATCCTTGAAGAATATCCTATAGCCATGTTCGTATATCATACACATCTGCAGAATGATTAAAAAATAATTCTAATGAGCCTTCCTCGAGATTCAATGACATTAGCACAAATAAATAAACAAAATACCAAATTACCTATTATTGCATATAGCTTCATTTAGCCAGCCCTAAGTTTCATGTCACATCAAAATATGCACGCACTTACACGGAACGCGAGCTACCCTAATCTACTTAAACATAGACTGATGCACAAATGTATAAGGTAACCATTAATGGAATAAGATACACCATTAAAAATAAAATCTTGTTTCTTTGATTTTTAGCAAAAATTTTATAACCGTGCTCATATACCATCGATAATTGCAGCGCAACAAAGAAAAAAATGACTACAACTTTATCTTTCAAATCTGGAATATTAATGCAAATGTTAAAACTCATTATCAAATAAAAAACAATCAGAAGAACTTTAATTTGAATTCGCATTTACTGCATCTTTGCTATATAGAAATGACTGGGCGGTCTCAAACTTGAAGTGCAACACCTGAGCCCCAGGTAATTTGCACAGATGACTTCACGATACACACACTTGCAGCCAGAAGATCGCTTGACTGTGGCTTCTCTTTTGCAGCAGGGCTACAGCCAACGATCCATTGCCCACCTGCTCGGGCGCAGCCCCAGCACCATTTGCCGTGAGCTTTCCCGCAATAGTTCGACCTCTGATGGCTATGCTTTCAAGCCTGCGCAGGCGGCCTGTGAAGCCCGTCGCATCGCCTCTCGACCCCTGCCCAAGCTGCACCCGCATGGCGCTTTGTGGCACGTGGTCTGTCATCTTTTGCTGTGGCGTTGGTCGCCCCAGCAGATTGCCCGCACACTGCACAGCATGAACCCCGAGGAATCCAGCCAGCATGTGTCTCACGAGACGATCTACAACGCCATCTATGCCTATCCCCGCGGGGAACTCAAGAAGCAGCTGCTTGCGCTGCTGCGCTGGGGACGCAGCGGCCGCAGGCCTCGTTCAGCAGGGCAGGACCGGCGGGGCCAGATTCCAGAGATGGTCAGCATTCATGTGCGCCCTCCCGAGGTCAATGACCGGCTGATGCCTGGGCACTGGGAGGGGGACCTGATCAAGGGAGCCAACAACCAGTCTGCCGTGGGTGTACTGGTGGAGCGCAGCACGCGCCTGGTGCTGCTGTGCCGCATGCCTGATGCCACGGCCCAGTCGGCTTTGGCGGCCTTCACGGCCAAGCTCAACCAGGTGGCCCAGCCCATGCGCCAGACGCTCACCTACGATCAGGGCAAGGAGATGTCCCGCCATCGGGAGTTGGCCCAGGCAACGGGTGTGCGGGTGTACTTCTGTGATCCCCACAGTCCTTGGCAGCGAGGCAGCTGCGAGAACACCAATGGCTTGCTGCGCCAGTTCTTGCCCA
This sequence comes from Comamonas sp. JUb58, assembly GCF_004364775.1. Classification (GTDB taxonomy): domain Bacteria; phylum Pseudomonadota; class Gammaproteobacteria; order Burkholderiales; family Burkholderiaceae_C; genus Comamonas. Next base: position 258,342 of record NZ_SOAL01000003.1, on the reverse strand, counting down.
AGGGGACGGACCTGGGTGTGCATGACCAAGATGCACTGGATTCCATTGCCGACCTGATGAATAACCGGCCGCGCCAGACGCTGGAATGGAAGTCTCCGTACCAGGCGTTTAAGCAGTTCGTGCAGGCGATTGCGCAGCGACAAGCCGCTACCATTCACTGACTCTCAAACCGTTTCAATCAGGCAGCGGTGTTGCGCTTCGGATTTGAGACCGCCCTGAGTTAATTGAAGTAAATTCGAGAGCGCATTCAGCTCCTGAGATGAAATTGCTGAATAAGTTGCAGGTGAAGTGAAATTACTACTATCTATTTGCGGATACCCCACCGAGTTTCTTAAGTAGCCACTTGGATTGTTTTTGAAGCCCGCTGGCAGCCTCCCGGCTGCCAAATCCAGTGCAAGCTCAGCCGCATCTGCATAGCGCTCTGCATTTGGGCTGCAACTGATCGACGTAGCCACTACTCTTGGCAGAGTCTGATATTTGCTTGGCATATCGTAAGAAGCATCATCACTAAATGCTCTAGCAAGCCCATACATACTTGCTCCAAATCCGTATATCGATTTTGAAAACATTGCAGCACCGACAACTTGAGACACTCCACTCGGGAAAGCAAATAGTGCAGCCCCCAGGAAAACCCCGGCACCAGAACCTACTGCACCAACCGTGTTACTACCTACATCCGCCCATCTAATGAGCCCGACGGGATCGTGATACGTTAATGGGCTACTTCCCACATAGGATTTTTTATTTAGCCCTCCAACCAATCCGATTGGATCTTGATTAATGTAGTCTCCAATCTCTGACTCATAATACCGATGCCGGTTGTAATAAAGCCCTGTAACCTCATCCGCATGCTGACCCGGCAACCGAATCGGCTGGTACAAGTCACCCGGGTTATGCTCCGCCCGGACATTTCCCCAGGCATCCAATTGCACAGCCCAGTCCAGCCGGCTGTCTTCCCGGATCAGCGCATTGGGCGTATCCAGGTGGTCGCAAAGGTGTTAGCGGTACTCGCTGGCTAATCTAGCCGAAAGAGAACTGAATTGTCTGCCGTACAATTAAACAAAGTTAAATACTATAAAAATCGCTGACGTTAAATACGGAACTACATAAAGCAGAAAAAAAACCTTGTGATTTTTATTATTCTTATATCCCTTGTGCCCAGCCTCTAAGCCGTAAAGAAATATAAAACCATATAGAAGAAGAAAAATAAAAAAAGGTAAGTGGTCATATTTTATTTTTACAATTAGAGCTAAATTCATTAGCACTGACAACAAACCGGAACACATGTATCCATACTTATCGAAATGACAAATAAGAAGTTTTGCATTTATTTTTATCCACATTATTTTTTGCAAATTGCGTCCGTTGAACTTATCATGCTCTGGAGTGCGGCAGATCCCTGAAGTAAGTTTAATGAGTTGTTTTGTGAATTTGTAAACATACTACTAACGGGTTGTTTCCACGGCGGATCCACATCCATTCCCCAAGTTATAGGAAGTTTTATTTTATTGTTTACTGGGACTTTCCCATCTGCTAAATCGAGTCCTAAATCTAATGCATCAGCAACCCGTCTTCCTGCGTCATTGCATCCAGCAACGCAAACAAGAGTACGTGCTAATGTTGCCCTGTCTGGTGAAATATCATATCCGGAATCATCACTGAATGCTCTGGTGAAACCGTACCAGCTGGTTCCCAACCCGTATATGGATTTTGAAAGCACTGCGCCTCCAGCAATTTTTGTTAGCGTAGTTGGTTCAGGTGCTGCAAGTAATGCGACTCCCACTACAGCGCCACCTGTATTTCCTAATATGCCAAGACCGTTATTAACAACTTCGGACCATCTCACTAGCCCTAAAGGATCTGCATAAATATTTGATGCATTTCCCACATATGAGAATAAATTTACCCCTCCAAAAATTCCGATAGGATCTGGATTAATATATCTACCCATTCCTGACTCATAATACCGATGCCGGTTGTAATAAAGCCCCGTCACCCCATCCGCATGCTGCCCCGGCAACCGAATCGGCTGGTACAAGTCACCCGGGTTATGCTCCGCCCGCACATTCCCCCAAGCATCCAATTGCACCGCCCAATCCAGCCGGCTGTCTTCCCGGATCAGCGCATTGGGCGTTCCCAGGTGATCGCAGAGATAGTGGCGGATCTCGACTTTTTGCGCCGCTTCTTCGCGCTGGGTTTTGACGTCCTGCTCAAACTCGTGGAGTTGCTGGCGCATGAAGCGCTGCACATCGTCACTGATCCGGCATGGGCTGTCATTTCTCGCTGTGCGACCTCGCCGTAATAGAAAGCGGTGGCGGCACTTGCATGCGCGCTCAATACTCGATGGCATGGATAAATTGACCTTGCGTTAAGTTAGAAATTTATTCTTTATGGCATTTTCAATTTGAATTAATGTCAATGGATTGTATTTGGATTTTCTTTTTTCAATCATTATGGTAAACGGAACTATGCGAAATAATATTTTTCCTATCAAATTCTCTCCAAAAAATTCCTCGGGAAAGTATTTTTGAAAATCAAAATAAAGAATATTTACGCCATGATCTTTTTCAAGCATTTCAATAAGACTCTCAGCGACATCTCCATATATATTTAAGTCATGAAGCAGACGAGTTTTTCTTGTGCAATTTTTTATTAGTCTGTTAGAGACTCCACATTTTTTAAGGCAGTCTCGTACTTCAAAAGATATATTATTAGTATCTTTATTCACATGATGTTGCATCATATATCTCATAGCCTGAAACTGCCACACCCAAGTACGGCACTTTTCTAAGTCCCTTTGTTACTAAATTTCTAGTGCGCACTGAATAATATCCTTTTTTGGACGCCGCATGATTAATCTTGCTGGCAACTGAGGTGGTAGAACCCGCTCGGCCGCCACCTGCAATACCAGTTCTCGGCTTGGTATCAAATGGCCCAGTAGCTCCAACGGCACCACCAACGGCCGCATTTCCCTCAGTACCTAAAAGAGAATTTGTGCATGACAACTCTTTATCGCAGCAATTTCTTTCTTTATATTTCTCTATGAAATAGTCAAATGCAATCCCCGCCCCGATACCTACTAAAACTGGTACGAACTGCCCTGTCGGATCAGTGAGGATGGCAGGAGATTGAAATCCATAAGCGTAGGTATTTATGCCGCCTTCAATGCCAATTGGATCGTGATTTATATATTTCCCTGCAAGGGGTTGATAATACCGATGCCGGTTGTAATAAAGCCCCGTCTCCCCATCCGCATGCTGCCCAGGCAGCCGAATCGGCTGGTACAAATCACCCGGGTTATGCTCCGCCCGCACATTCCCCCAGGCATCTAATTGCACCGCCCAATCCAGCCGGCTGTCCTCGCGGATCAGCGCATTAGGCGTTCCCAGGTGGTCGCAGAGGTAGTGGCGGATCTCTACCTTTTGCGCCGTTTCTTCGCGCTGGGTTTTGACGGCCTGCTCAAACTCGTGGAGCTGCTGGCGCATGTAGCGCTGCACATCGCCACTGATGCCCAGCTTGCCGATGTTCTCGTTGATGCGCGCTGTTGTGGCGCTGAGGTCCGTGAACATGGAACGCAACGCTTCTTGCGCGATGCCAGGCTGGATTTGAGCGAGGAGTTCTTCCGCCAGATCGGGCGCTGCTTTGCTGGCTCTGCGCAGTTGGATGAGTGGGGTAAACGACCCTGGCTCGTAGATGGTGTGGATGACTTCTGGTTGCGCTGCGCCATCGTCGTCTTTGGCGTTGGCGCTGTTGAAGCGCTCGGTGTGGATCAGGCGATCTCCGTCCCAACCGAAGTAGTCTGTTTCGTTCTCTTCACTTGAGCCGCCATTGCTCGGCGCGTTGTACTTAGCAAGACGCCGCCCAAACGCGTCGTATCGGTAGCTCTGGGTGTGGCGCTGACCTGCTTCTTCAACGACTACCTGCCCCAACTGGTTGCCACTGTCATACGCCAGCTCCAGCTTGCGGCCTGTGGCCTCATCCAAGCTTTGGGTGCGGTTGCCTCGGCTGTCATATTGATAGTGGATCTTTGCGCCTGCGCTGCTCGCATCTTCTTGGTTCTCGTAATACGCCACGCGGTTGCCGGCCCAGCGTTTGCTGGTGTGCAGCGGTTGGTTACTGCTGGGGTCTGGGGGAGCTTGGAGCGGGTTGAAGTCGCTGCGCAGCAGTTGCTCTTTGGTGATGGGGTTGGCTTGGACTGCAGCGCGTTGCTGGGCGCGCAGGCGGTCTGTTTCGTTGAGGTGGCCGGTGATGGTGTCGGTTGCGGTGGGCTTGGTCTCGGGACCAGCGGTAGGAAGGCGATTGCCTGCCGGGTCGAACTGCCAGCGCTGGGAGCCAGCATGCGGCGTGTGCGCGCCTGTCAGGCGCCCTGCTCCGTCGTAGGCAAAGCGGCTGATGCCCGCGTGGCTGCGCATGCCGACCATCTGGCCCAGGCTGTCGTAGTAGTACTGGCGGGCGGTCATGGCGCCCAGCAGCGTTGGTGGCACGCGGTTGGGGGCTTGCCCGCCGGGCGTGGCAAGCATGTCATCCAGCGCGCTACCCTGCTCCAAACCCATCCACTGCATCGTTTCCATGCGCCCGCCAGCATCCCAGCTGAGCTTGCGGTAGAGCGGCTTGGCGGTGTTTTCGCCAGGGGTTTGGCTATTGATGTCGGTGAGGACTTGGCGGTGAATCTCACGGTGCAGCGCATCGCGCTCAAAGTTCACCAGGCTCTCGCCTTGCCAGGTGATGTCATGCACGTGGCCTGCGCCGTAGAGCAGGTAGCCGACGTTGCCCAGGCCTTGGAGCTGGCTGCCTTGGCGGTGGCCCAGGGCGTCTAGCTGGTGGCTGATGCGGTGTTCAAACTCGATCTCGGGGGTAAAGAACTGGTCTTGCAGTTCGTCCGGGGTGGGGGTTTTGTAGAGGCGCTGGACTTCGCCGATGACCCGGCCGGCTGCATCGCGTTCGATGACTGCTTGGCTTTGCAGGAGGCCTTCTTGGGCTGGATGGCGGTGGGGTCCAACAGCATCTTCTTCTACTTGGTGCCACACGCTCGCTTGCAGCAATTCGCCCACCTTGCCCCATTCATAGCGCTGCGTGGTCGCCGGCAACAGGTCGGTTGCTGGTAGGTGGCGGGCCGCCAATTGGCCGGTGATGGTCCACTCGTAGTGGCTGGTGTGTGCTGCCAGGCCTTGCTCTGCCGCCCAGCCATCGCTAGATTGAACAAGCTGGCCCGCCGCATCGTATTGGTAGCTCTGCACCCGGGCGTCAAAGCCGGTTTCTTGGGCCAAGCGGTCCATCACATCCCAGGTGAAGCGGGTGTGCTCGCCGTTTTCGTTGGTGAGCAGGGTCAGGCGCCCGGCGGTGTCGTAGGCAAAGCCCAGATGCTGACCCGCGTGGCTGCGCTGCACGAGACGCCCCCAGAGGTCATAGGCCATGCGCACGCTGGGTGCTGTAGTGCTGACTGGAGTTTTTTTATCTCTGTCATCGCGGCGCCCGGCCTTCACTTCGACTACCTGCCCCCGGGCATCGTAGATGTAGTGCTCCTTGCTCCCATCAGGGTAGTAAACGGATCGCAGCTGGTCCTGCTCGTTGTATTCATAGGCCACCCGCTCACCCAGCGCATTGCGCACCGCCGTGGTCTGGCCCCAGCGGTTGTATTCGTAGTGGGTGCTTTGGCCTGAGCAGTCGGTGTAGCTGGCGGTCTGCCCGGTGGGGGTGTAGGCAATATGTTTGTCGCGACCATTCGCATCGGTGATGCGGATGGGCTTGTCGGCGTTGGCGCGGGTCGCCAGGTCTGCGGGGCCGCCGGTGATGTTGGGGTAGTGGTATTGCTCGCTGCTGCCATCCGGCAAGGTCACCCGCGTCAGGCGGTTGTGAAAGTCGTACTCGTAGTGGGTGGTGCGGCCTGCGGCGTCGGTACTGCTTTGCAGCATGTTGGTGCTGTCATCAAAGCGCTGGCTGCTGCGCGATCCGTCTGGGCCTTGCGTTGCCAGCAACTGGCCCATGGGGCTGACGGCCATGTATACGCTGCGGCCTAGCGGGTCAGTGACTTCGCTTAAGTGGCCGTACTGGTTGTACTTGCGTTTGATGGTGCTTCCGTCAGCGCGGGTATGTTCCACCAATCTTGCTAAGCCGGCTTCACCTTGAAAGATGTATTTTTCGACCCGGCCCAAGCTATCCGTGACGACACATGCTCGCCTCGGCTGGCCATCTACCTCCGGTCGCTCCTGGTAGTCAAACTTGTAGTCCAAGCCTTCCTGGTTGCGCTGCTCGATGGCTTGGCCGCCTGGCTCGTAGCGGTCATAGGCATAGTGGTGCTCCGGCCCGCCGCGCTCCTGGTGGGCAATCATCAAGTGGTTGCGCCAGGCAAAGCGGCGCACGACCTGGCCGTGACGGTTGGTGACGGAGGTGAGATCGCCCTGGTCGCTATAGCTGTACTGCACCAAGGTGGTGGGATTGGTCTGCAGCATGGGTGCCAAAGGGTCGCGATACAAATCTACCTTTGCCAGGCGCACGCCACTGTCGGCTTGCCAGAAGAAATGTTCGTCTTCGTGGTCGTCGGTGTCCGTGCGCTTGTGGTGAAAGTGCTGGGCATCCTGCACTGCAATGGCTTGCGTGTAGTGCAATTGGTAGCCCCGGCCCACACCATCGTCGATCGTGGTAATGCGCTCCTGGCCCAGCACTTTGGTCCAGTGGTAGCGCTGGGACCGCCCCAGCCGGTCTACTTTGCCCAGCAAAATCCAGTTTGCATCGATCTCCGGCTCTGTCACCGTGACCGGTTTGCCTGCGGTCTTCTGTTCATGGATATCTTTGCGTGCCGCTTCAATCGCCTGCCAGTTCGCCGGGCCAAACACCCAGACGGTATCACCGCTCCCATTGGCCGCCAGGATCATCAAATCCCCGCAAGCCATATCGCGCCGGATCCAGGAGAAGCGACCCTGCCACCACAAGGGCGCCTGCTGGCTGCGGGGAGGTGGGGCTTCAAAGCTATCTGCGGCGCCGCGCTCAGTGAACTTGGCGGGCCCGGTCATCGAGGCCAGGTCTTTGGTCAAGTCGCCCAGATGCCATCCCGAGCGCAGCAGCCAGATGTCTTCGCTCGGGCTGTAGATGGATTCACCAGCGGCCAGCGCATCAAAGGTGATCGTGCGGCCCTGGCTGTCGTGCAGCAAGGTGGCGCTTGCTTCCACCTTGATGCGCAAATCCATGGGAAGGCCCCAGCCATAGCCCAGCACCCCGCAGTGGCCGCCATGCTGCGCGTTGACATAGCTGCTGTACTGGCGCTGCCAGACGACGGGCATGGCGCCTGGTAGGGCAAAGTCCAAGTCAGAAGACCCAGACAATACTTTGGCGCCTAACTGAGCATTGACGGGGTTGCCAATTCCCTTGCCATCATCTTTGCTCTCTGCCTTGCCGCCCGGGCAGACGGAACACGCCACCCCGCCTTGGGTACCAATCAACACGGTGCGCGAACCTGTCACTATCCGCGCGTATTTGACCTTGTCATCTATTCGAGCTGCTGGCTTTCCTGACATGCTTACTCCTACCAAAAATGGAAAAATGATAGTTCAAAACTACTAAATTAACAATTTCGATAGGGTTTCACACCTAAACCCAGCATTGACGACAAGTTGAGTCCGGACCTACCTCTCATCAAGGCAGCAACACCACCGCCCCCTGGGTCTGCCCCGCCTCCAGATCGGCATGCGCGGCAGCCACATCCGCCAGCGCATAGCGGCGCCCAATGGCGGGTTGGATGATGCCCTGCTCTACCGCCTGCAGCACGGCGCTGGCGCGTTGCTGGTACTCGGCCGCTGTCGCGGTATGCGCGGCCAGCGAGGGGCGGGTGATGTAGAGCGAGCCCTTGGCGTTGAGCATGCCCATCTCCACGGCGGGCGGCGCACCGGTCGTAGCGCCAAAGGACACCATCAGGCCCCGGGGGCGCAGGCAGTCCAGCGATATGGCAAAGGACAGCTTGCCCAGGCCGTCATAGACCACATCGGCCATGCGGCCGCCGGTGGCTTCGCGCAGCTGGGCGGTTAGGGTCTGGGGATCGAACACCAGCGCCTGGTCGCAACCGGCGGCCAGCGCCCGCGCCTGGCTTTGCGGTTTGGAGACCACGCCGATGACGGTGGCGCCCAGGTGCTTGGCCCAGGAGGCCATCAGCTGGCCCACACCGCCCGATGCGCCATAGAGCAGCACAACGGTGCCGGGGCCGACGGCATAGGTGCTCGTCAGCAGGTACTGCGCGGTAATGCCTTTGAACAACACGGCAGCGGCCTGCTCGGCGCTGATGCTATCGGGCAGCTTGACCAGGCGCTCAGCCGGATAGAGGCGCTCGCTCGCATAGGCCCCCATAGGCCCGGTGGCATAGGCCACCCGGTCGCCGACGGCAAACTGGCTCACGCCCGCGCCCAACGCCAGCACCTGGCCCGCGCCTTCCAACCCCAGGCCGGAGGGCAGCGGGATGGGCGCCACACCCTTGCGCTGCAGCAGATCGAGCGGGTTCACCCCCACCGCTTGCTGCGCCAGCAAGACCTCACCCGGGCCGGGTGCAGTCACCTCCAGCTGCTGCAATTGCATGCATTCCGGGCCACCGGCTGCTGCCAAACGAATCACTTGCGCCATGCGTCACTCCTTGCGGTTTTGTCGATGGCGCCAGCTTAGAGCCTGCATGGCAACAGATAAATAGTGCGCCATACAGTTGATAGCTGCAGTGGGTGCAGCAATCACCGCAGTGGTGATGCCGGTCTGTCAGGCAGGGGGCCGCCCCAGCAGATCACACAACTCGGTCAGATTGCGCACCAGCGCTTGGGGCGAGGGGCTACTCAAAGGCCAGCGCAGGGCCTGGCCTGTTTCGCTGCGCTGGTGGTGGTGCAGCTCCTGGCGCTGCACCCAGGCGGCCTGCATGCCGCAGGCCAAGGCGCCTTGCACATCCAGCTCGGCGTCGTCGCCCACATGCAAGAAGGCGGGCAGATCGATGCCGGCGCGCTCGGATGCAGCGGCAAAAATACGCCGGTCGGGCTTGGCCACCCCCACCTCACGCGCGCTGGTGCTGGCCACAAACCAGGGCGACAGGCCCACCAGGTCGAGCTGGGCATTGCCGTTGGAGACGGCGACCAGCGGGTAGCGCGAGGACAGCCAGGCCAGCGCATCTTCGACCTCGGCAAACCAGGTCACCCGGTTGCGGGCCGCAAAGAACTGGGCAAATGCGGCCTCGACCAGCGCTTCATCACCACCGCTTTGCTGCAGCGCGCGGCGGATGAACTGCTGGCGGAAATGCGTCATGTCGTGCGACAGGTGCACAAAGTCATCGCGCACCGACTGGCGGATGCGCTGGGCCTCGGCCGCGTCCTGCAGCAAGGCAGCGGTCGCCGGCGCATGGGCCAGCAAAAAAGCGTGCTGTGCGGCTTCGGCCGCTTTCAGGGTCGGCAGCACCGGCCAGAGGGTGTCATCCAGGTCAAGGCTGATGGCACGGATTCGGGAGAGATCGAGCATGGCGCCAAGCATAGCGGATCACTGCCGCCTGGCGCGGCGCAGCCGTCCTCTGTCGGACAAGCGCGCGCCGGCTCGCAGCGCCCAGGGGTATGCGCCGGGGCCTGCTGCCAAGCTGCGACAATCCCAGCCATGGTTTCACGCTTCCGACCCGAGCCTCTTGGCCAACCCCTCCCTGACAGAACCGGCATCCTGCTGTGCAACCTGGGCACACCGGATGCGCCCACCACAGCGGCCACCCGCCGCTACCTGGCCGAGTTTCTGAGCGACCAGCGCGTGGTCGAGATCCCGCCCCTGGTCTGGAAGCCGCTGCTGCACGGCGTGATTTTGCGCACGCGCCCGGCCAAGTCGGCCGCCAAGTACCGCAGCATCTGGATGCCCGAGGGCTCGCCGCTGGCCGTCTGGACGGAGAAGCAGGCCAAGCTGCTGCGCGGCACCTTGGGCGAAGCGGGCCACCAGGTGCTGGTGCGGCCGGCCATGCGCTACGGCAACCCCTCGATTGCCAGCCAGCTCGATGCCTTCAAGGCCGAGGGTGTGCGCCGCGTGCTGGTGCTGCCGCTGTACCCGCAGTACTCGGCCACCACCACAGCCAGCGTGGTGGATGCCGTCAATGCCTGGTGCACCAGCGCGCGCGACATTCCCGAGATCCGCTTTGTGCGCAGCTACCACCGCGATCCTGGCTATATCCAGGCACTGGCCCAGAGCGTGCGCAAGCAGTGGCAGCTGGATGGCCGCGCGCCCAAGCTGGTGATGAGCTTCCACGGCATTCCCGAGCGCAATGTGCGCCTGGGTGACCCCTACCAGCAGCAATCGCAGGAGACGGCCCGCCTGCTGGCCGCCGAGCTGGGCCTGGCCGAGAGCGAGTACCTGCTGACCTTCCAGTCGCGCTTTGGCAAGGCCAAATGGCTGGAGCCCTATACCGAGCCCAGCCTGATCGCGCTGGCCCAGCAAGGCCTGCGCCATGTGCAGGTCATGTGCCCCGGCTTTCCCGCCGACTGTCTGGAGACGCTCGAAGAGATCAACCAGGAGGTGCGCGAAGCCTTTGTGCATGCAGGCGGCCAGCAGTTCGACTACATTGCCTGTTTGAACGACCAGCCCCGCTGGATCCAGGCGCTGCGCGAGCTGGCCCTGCAGCACCTGCAAGGCTGGGACACCGGCACGGCGCCCTCCCAGCCCCGCTGAGCTGCCCCGCACCACGCTGCCAGAGACCGCACCACCATGACCCTCCTCTCCCCTTACCGGCCCGAGCAGCGCGAACGCGTGCTGGGTCTGTCCCTGCACGAGGCGCAGTTGCCCTTTGTCGCCCCGATTGCCCAGACCCTGGCCGAGCTGCACCCCCGGTTGGGCGCCCATCTGATTGGCGATGGCGAGGAGATCGCCGGCTTTTTCCTGATCGACCAGGACTACGCAAAGCACTACCCCTTTGCGTCGGCGGACAGCCTGGGCCTGCGCAGCTTCTTTATCGACCAGCGCTTTCAGGGCAAGGGCCTGGCCAAGCGCAGCCTGCAGGCGCTGCCCGCCTACCTGCAGGCGCAGGGCCTGGCTGCAACATCCGTGTTTCTGACGGTGAACTGCAAGAACGCCGCCGCAATACCGCTGTACCGCCAGTGCGGTTTTGAAGACACCGGCGAGCTCTACCTGGACGGCGGCTACGGCCCGCAGCACATCATGCGGCTGGCGCTCTAGCCCCGCGCTTGCGCTTAGCCCCGACACCTACATTGACCCACAACATGGCCTCAGGCGCCCGCGCCCCTGGGGCTCTCCAGAAAAAACATTCCCTTGTCCGACACGCCACTGACCCCTTCCCGCCCTGCCCCCACCCTGCTCTGCGCCGAGCTGCTGCAGGCCTACCAGCTGCGCCTGCGCATTGACCCGGCCCAGCTGGGCTTTGCCAGCACGGCCGAGCTGGTGCAGGAGCCCTTCTCCTGGATCGGCCAGCAGCGCGCGCAGGCAGCGGCCGAGTTTGGCCTGGCGATGGACCCGCCTGACTACCACCTGTTTGTGCTGGGCGAGGAAGGCAGCGGCCGCACATCGCTGCTGCGCCAGGCCATGCAGGCCGAGGCGCAGCGCCGCCCGGCCGCGCAAGATATCGCCTTTGTGCACAACTTTGCCGTGCCCGAGCGCCCCCAGGCGCTGCGCCTGCCCGCCGGCCAGGGCCGCAGCCTGCGCCGCCGCATCGAGGCCATGGTGGACAAGCTGCCCGAGCAGCTCGACAAGGCCGTGCAGCAAGCGCAGCACCGCAGCCAGATCGAGCAGCTCTACAACCAGGCCCGCCAGGCCGAAGAAGCCGCCTTTGCTACGCTGCACGACTGGGCCCAGGGCGCCGGCCTGCGCATTCGCCGCGAGGAAGGCCAGCTGGTGGTGGACAGCCAGGACAGCGCGCCTGGCGACGCCAGCGGCCCGGATGCCGGCCAGCCTGCTGCCGATACGCCTGCAGCGTTGACGGCGGCCGATGTGCAGCAAGACCAGCCCCCGGCAGAGTCTGATGACCAGCTACCCGCGCTGGCTAGTGCCACCCCGCCCCAGGCAGACAACGATGCCGACCCCGCGCTGCTGCTGTCGCCCGGCGAAGGCGAAGACGCCGCCGATGCCCCCAGCCCCACAGCTCCCGCCGAAGACCTGGAATACCAGCTGCGCGTGCAGCTGGCGCAGTTCCGCGGCCAGGTGCGGCAGGCGCAAATGGCGCGTGATGCGTCGCTGAACCTGTTCTACCAATCGCTGGCCACTCCGCTGTGGCAGGCCGCATCGGCCCAGGTGCTCGATGGCCTGACGCCCAGCGCCGAGCATGCGGCGACCTTGCAGCGCTGGCTGTCGCAGATGCAGGCCGAGTGGCTCAAGAACATGGCGCTGTGGGTGCCGGGCAGCATTGCGCAGGATGCCGATGCACTGCTCGACCAGACCGACAGCATCGAGGGCGAAGGCGAAAGCCAGGATGCACGCGACGATGCCCGCGCCCTGCTGGAGGCCAAGCGCAAGGCGCTGCGCGCACTCAGCCAGCTCAACCTGATCGTGGACCACCATGGCGAGGCCCATGCCCCCGTGGTGCTGGAGGACCAGCCCAGCCTGCGCAACCTGTTTGGCACCATCGACCCGCCCGAGGAGGACGAGCGCCGCAGCGATTTCTCCTGCATCCGCGCGGGCAGCGTGCTGCGTGCCGATGGCGGTTTTTTGATGCTGCACCTGCGCGACCTGCTGGGCGACGAGGACAGCTGGCAAGCGCTGCGCCGGGTGCTGCGCACGCGCCAGCTGCGCATTGAAGATGCCCATGCCGCGCAAGGCCCCAGCAGCAGCGGCGCGATGCTGCCCGAGCTGCTGCCACTGAACTTCAAGCTGGTGCTGGTCGGCTCCGAAGAGGCCTACTACCAACTGCAGGAAAGCGATCCCGACATGGCCCGGCGCTTTCGCGTCAAGGTCGATTTTGCCGAGCAGTTCAAGGCTTCAACCGCCACCTACCGCGCCACCGCCGCACTGATGGCACAGCGCTGCAAGCTCTACCAGATGCCGCACTGCGATGCCAGCGCAGTCGCCCGGTTGCTGGAGCAATCCCACCGCGAGGCCGATGACCAGCAGCGCCAAAGCGGCCGCTTGAACCAGCTCGAAGCCTTGCTGCTGGAAAGCGCGCAGCGCGCCCGGCGCTCAGGGCAGGACCGCCTGGTGCAGGCCGCCGATGTGGAGGCCGCACTGGCCGCGCAGCGCCTGCGCCACAACGCGATGGAACAGGACCTGCATGCCGCCATCAGCGACGGCGAGCACCTGATCTCCTTTGCCGGCAGCCAGGTCGGCCAGATCAATGGCATGTCGCAGATCGACACCGGCGACCACCGTTTTGGGCTGCCGGTGCGCATCAGCGCGCGCACCCATGCCGGCCAGGAAGGGGTGATGAACATCGAGCGCGAGGTCGCCATGTCCGGCCCCATCCACGACAAGGGCGTGCTGATTTTGCAGGGCTATCTGACGGCCTTGTTTGGCCACCTGGCCCCCCTGGCGCTCAATGCCTCGGTGGTGTTTGAGCAGGAATACAGCGGAGTCGAAGGCGACTCGGCCAGCTGCGCCGAGCTCTATGCGCTGCTGTCATCGCTGTCGGGCCTGCCACTGCGCCAGAGCATTGCCGTCACCGGCGCGCTCAACCAGCATGGCGAGGTGCTGCCCGTGGGCGGCCTCAATGAAAAGATCGAAGGCTGGTTTGACCTTTGCGCCGAACAAGGACTGGATGGCAGCCATGGCGTGCTTATCCCCGCGCGCAACCAGCGCCATCTGATGCTGGCTGAGCGCGTGGTGCAGGCGGTGGAGGCCGGGCAGTTCCATGTCTACACGGCCGAGCATGTGGGCCAGGGCCTGGCCTTGCTGATGGACCAGTGCGAGCTGCCCGCTACGGGCGCCCTGCACCCCATGCCTGAGGCGCAGCGCCTGCCTATTGCGGTGGTGCAGGCGGCCGAGGCCAGCCTGCTGCAGTACCGCCTGGCCTGCCAGCGTGCCGATGCAGCACGGCCCCGTGCCCAGCGCTCACGCCAGCGGCTGTTGCCCAAGCCGGCCAAGCGACCGCCACTGGATTAAAGGCGGAGCGCGCAAGGACGAAAGCCTGGATCAGGCTTCGTCAGGGACCGGCAGATCCTGCGACGAGGCGGCTGCCAGCTGCAGGCGAAGCTGAGCATTTTCCAACTCCAGCTCCTGCACGCGGGCGCGCAAGTCGCTTATCTGCTGCTGGGCCTTGTCCAGCGCCGCATCCACCGCTTCGGCGCCATGTGCGGCCGAGGGGGCGCTGGCGGGTTCTTCGGCCTCGGGGGCCTCTTCCTTGGGCTTGCGCTTGGCATCGCGCACTTGCTTGACCACCTGCTTCAAGCCATCCTTGCCGCCCTGCGCAGCGGCTTGCTGCTCTTCATGCGGCAGAGTGGCCACCACGGCGGCGGCATTGATGGAGATGTCGCCGGCCTTCAAGGCCTCGACCAGCGCCGGTGCGGCACTCTTCTGGATCTTCTCGATCTGCGCGACCTGGCTGCTCGACAGGCGGGCCGCCTTGGCGATGGCCTCGCGCGTGGCTACCTTTTCCAGCTCGGCGGCATCGACCGGCGAGAAAGCCTCGTCGGCATTGCTGACCGCAGGCGCCTCGCCTTCGGCGGGCTGCGCAGGCACCGGGTGGGCCTTCTCCAGCTTACGGTGCTCCAGAATCTCGCGCTTGCGCAGCGCCAACACGCCACGCTGAAAATCCGAGACGCTGCGGCGCCCCAGGTGCTGGTCGATCATCCACAGGTAGACATCCTGCATCGACTGGAACTGGGTGTTCTGTACCGTGTTGAAAGGCAGGCCATGCTTTTGGCAGATGCCGTAGCGGTTGTGGCCGTCGACCAGCACATTGCCCCAGAGCACCAGCGCATCGCGGCAGCCTTCGGCCAGAATGCTGCGCTCCAGCGAGGCATGCTCGTCAGGGGTCAGCGGGTCGATGTAGGCCTTGAGTTCTTCGTTGACAACAATATCCATAATGCAGCGCGGCGGCAGGTGCCGCCGTTGGGTAATCCTTCAAAAAGCTTGCGCCGATTGTAGAAGTGCGCAAAAGTGGCAGCCGCTTGACAAGGATTTGACAGCCATGAACAAGACCGAACTGCAGACATTGGTAGCCGTGCTGAAAGCACGCTTTGAAACCCACATGCCGCGCCACCCCAATCTGGCATGGGCGCAGGTGCAGCAGCGCCTGGACAAGAACACCGCCGCCCACCAAGCGCTGGCCCAGATGGAAGCCACCGGCGGCGAACCCGATGTCATCCTGCAGGACGCGAGCGGCCAGCTGCTGTTTGCCGATTGCGCCGCCGAAAGCCCCAGCGGCCGGCGCAGCCTCTGCTTTGACGAGCAGGCACTCGCCGCCCGCAAGGAAAACAAACCCGCCGGCAGCGCGCAGGGCATGGCCGCAGCGATGGGTGTGCAATTGCTCGACGAGCAGCAGTACCGCCATCTGCAGACCCTGGGCGCGTTTGACTGCAAGACCTCCAGCTGGCTGGCCACGCCCGACGAAATGCGCCGCCTGGGTGGCGCGCTGTTTGGCGACCGGCGCTATGAGCGCGTGTTCAGCTACCACAATGGCGTGCAGTCCTATTACGCGGCGCGCGGCTTTCGCGCCGGGCTCTGGGTATAGACAAACCAGGCAGGTAGAGCGGCCTTTATTCCCTCAGGGCATATAACCTTACCGCCATATATTCAATCTGCGCATAGCGTGCTGGCGGACCACAATCGCGGGACAATAGAGCCCATTGATTTGCCTCTACAAGCTATTGCCATGACAACCCTTCGCCATCTTGCTGTGGCCAGCGCTCTGTTTGCCAGCAGCTGGCTCACGGCAGCCCATGCCGCCCAGCCGCTTTTGAGCCCGGCCGAACTGGCTACCGCCCAACAAAGTACAGCCGCGCCCGTCGTCATCGATATCCGCGAGCCCAAGCTCTATGCCGAAGGCCATATCCCCGGCGCGCTCAATGCGCCCTATGGCAAGTGGCGCGGCCCGGCCACCAACCCCGGTGAGCTGCCCGATCTGCCCAAGCTCACCGCCCTGGTGCAGTCGCTGGGCTTGACCCCGGCCACGCATGCGGTGGTGGTATCCACCGGCGCCGATGCCACCGATTTTGGCGCGATGGCGCGTGTCTACTGGAGCCTGAAGGTGCTGGGTCTGAAGGACCTGTCCATCGTCAACGGCGGCATGAAGACCTGGGTGGCCGAGGGCAAGCCCGTCAGCACCGAGGCGCCTAAGGTGCAGGCCAGCAGCTACCAGCCCGTGCTGGACGAGCGCCTGATCGCCACGCGCGACCAGGTACGCTCCCATGTGGACCTGAGCAATGCCGCACTGGTCGATTCCCGCCCCGATGCCTTCTACCAGGGCAAGACGCGGGCGCCAGCGGCCAAGCTCTCGGGCACCCTGCCCGGCGCGCAGCAGCTGGATTTCAACCAGTGGTTTGTCAAGGGCACGGCCCAGTTTGTCGACCCGGCCACCGCCCGGCAAATCGCCGACAAGGTGAGCCGCAAGGACGGCCAGGACACCGTGGCCTTCTGCAATACCGGCCACTGGGCCGCCACCGACTGGTTTGGCCTGAGTGAGATGGCGGGCCTGCCTAATGTCAAGCTGTATGCCGGCTCGATGGTGGACTGGACCCAGCAGCCCGATGCCCCGGTGATGGAAAACCAGCCCGGCCGCGCCGAATCGCTGGCCTATGACGCCAAGCAATGGTGGCAGCGCAAGTTCAAGTAAGCCAGACCCGGTTCTTTGGCTGCCAGCACTCCCGCAAAGGTGCTGGCAGCTTTTTGTTGTATTGACTCTCAACGGTGATCGTGATGAAACGACTTCCCTTGTCGATCCTGATGGCGGCCTTTTTTGGCTGGCTGCTGTGGTCGGTATCGCTGCGCCAGGCGGCGCTGTTCCTGGTCGGTATCGGCCTGGGTGCCATCCTGGCCGGCCAGCGCTTTGGCTTTACCACCGGCTGGCGCATGCTGGTCGAGGACAAGGACCCGCGCGGCGTGTTTGGCCAGTTGCTGCTGCTGGCGCTGGCCGCCGCGATGGCCATGCCGCTGCTGGGCCACTACCCTGAGCTGACGGCCGCCCTGGGCCCACCCAGCATCAGCCTGCTGGTGGGGGCCTTTGTGTTTGGCCTGTGCATGCAGATTGCCGATGGCTGCGGCAGCGGCACCCTGTACAAGGCGGGCATGGGCATCCCGATGAACACGGCCATCCTGCCGATGTTTGCGATCGGCAGCTTTCTGGGATCGCTGCATCTGGGCTGGTGGCTGGACCTGGGCCGCATGCCGGCCGTGGGCCTGGTCAGCACCTGGGGCTGGCTGCCTGCGCTGCTCGCCACCTTGGCGGCGCTGGCCGTCATCGGCTTTGCGGTCCAGGCCTATTGCGCCAAGGCCAATGCCGCGCAGCAGCGCAGCATGCCCGGCCTGTGGCAGCGCAAGTGGGTGATGGGCGCAATTGGCCTGGCCATCTTCGCGACCCTGAACCTGGTGATTGCCGGCCAGCCATGGGGCGTCGTCTATGGCTTTGGACTCTGGGCCGCCAAGGTAGCGAACGGCACCGGCATGGTGGACCTGGCAGGCAACTGGTTCTGGAGCCAGCCGGGCAATGCCCAGCGCCTGCACGAGACCGTGCTGCTGGACATCACCAGCATCACCAACATCGGCATCCTGGCCGGTGCGCTGTGGATTGCGGCGGGCAAGCCCGCCGCCGCCAAGGCGCTGACCGGCACGCAATGGCTGGTGGCCTTGGTGGCCGGCCTGGTGCTGGGCTACAGCTCGCGCCTGGCCTTTGGCTGCAATGTGGGCGCGATGCTCTCGGGCATCAGCACCGGCAGCATCCATGGCTGGATCTGGGTGCCGCTGGCCTTTGTCGGCACCATCTTCGGGCTGCGCATTCGCCGCCATTTTGGTTTTTAAGCGCAGGAGCCGTACATGAACACCACTGTTTTGCGCAGCGCCTTCTGGGTGCTGCTGGTCGCCTTCATCGCCTGGGATTACGTCCACAGCCAGCCGGTGGACCTGCGCTACGAAGCGCCACTGATCGCAGCGGGCTCGGGCCAGCACGCCAGCGGCGGCCACTGCTCGATGCCCGACTGAGCACGCCAGTGCGCGTCATCGCTTTGTCATGAAAAAGTCACGATAGCCACCAAAAATACGGGGGTTGGCGAGGGGCAACCGCCCGTCCCCGGAGTGCTATCTTGAACGAACCCCTGCCGCGCGAGACCGACCCGCTTCCGCTGGTCTCCCCCCATGACAACAGCGGCCTGATCTGGGGCTATGCCTTCGACGGCCATGGCCCCGCCACCGCGCTGAATGCCGAGCAAGCGCAGGCCTGGCTGGCCGCACCGCCCAACAGCACGGGCTTTATCTGGCTGCACTTCAACCTCTCCCACGCCCACTGCCTGCGCTGGCTGCAGCAGTATGCGGCGCTCGATGAGCAGTACTTCGAGGCGCTGCGTGATGGCCTGGCCTCGACCCGTATCGAGCGCATGGATGACGCGCTGCTCGCCGTCATCAACGACATCGATTTCGACTTCCAGTTCGAGTCCAGCGACATCCACACGATGTGGATCCAGGCCTCACCCCAGTGGGTGATATCGGCGCGCGCCCACCCGCTGCGCTCGGTCGATGCGCTGCGCCAGCAGATTCGCCAGGGCGACACGCCCGGCTCCAGCCCGCAGTTGCTGGAGCGCCTGCTGCGCGCCCAAGCCGATGTGCTGGTGCGCATCGTGCGCGATGTGACCCACCGCGTTGACCAGATCGAGGACACCATGCTGAGTGGGCGCACGCGCATGCAGCCGCGCCAGCTGGGTGCGCTGCGCCGCCTGCTGGTGCGGCTGAAGCGTCTGCTGGCGCCTGAACCCTCAGCCATGTTCCGCCTGCTGCAGACGCCGCCGCAGTGGATGCGCGACGAAGACCTGCATGCGCTGCGCGCCGCCAGCGAGGAGTTCTCCGTCTTCCTGCGCGACATGCAGTCGCTCGAAGAGCGCATCAAGCTCTTGCAGGAAGAGATTGCCGCCGGCATCAACGAGGACACCAACCGCTCGCTCTACACCTTGACGATGATCACCGTGCTGGCCCTGCCGGTGAACATGATGGCCGGCCTCTTCGGCATGAATGTGGGCGGCATTCCGCTCAGCCAAGACCCGTTGGGCTTTTGGCTACTGGTCGGCGTGATCGTGCTGTTCTCGCTGATCGCCGCCTGGTGGCTGCGCAGCAAGCGCCGCAACCCGCCGGCCTGAGAGCTTATTCAAAGTCTGCAAAAAGACATTGAAAACCCATATCTGATTATTTTTTTGTAAAATGGAAAGCTTGGGTGTCGTCACATAGGGTGTAGCGGCAGGTTGTAAGCGAAGGTCGGGCCGCCTCGCTGGAACCCCGTTGCCTGCCAGCTTTTGTCTGCGGTCGCTGCCACCTACGTGTGCCCCGGCCGCCCGCAAACGCTTGCATGCTTCGCATCGGAGCAGCCCATGTTTGCGATCGAGCACCTGGCCGCTGGCATCTTTGCCATCGCGCTGGCCCACACCTTTCTTGCCAAGCAATTCGAGCGCCTGTCGCACCGCTACCCGCGCCACGCGGGCGTTTTCCATCTTTTGGGCGAGGTCGAGATCGTCTTCGGCTTCTGGGCCATGGTGCTGATCGGCGTCATGGCCTTTGCCAGCGGCCCAGCCCAGGCGATCGACTACGCCGAGTCGCGCAACTACACCGAACCCCTCTTCGTCTTTGTCGTCATGGTGATGGCGGCATCCCGCCCCATCGTGATGACGGTGCAGCGCAGCTTGGCCGCACTGGCCAGCGCCACGCCGCTGCCCACGGCCCTGAGCCTGGCCTGGCTGGGTCTGGCTGCCGTGCCGCTGATGGGATCGCTGATCACCGAGCCGGCCGCAATGACCATTGCCGCACTCACCTTGGCGCCGCTGGTCTTTACCCCACGCATGCCCACCCGCCTCAAGTACCTGGCGCTGGGCGTGCTCTTCGTCAACATCTCGATTGGCGGCACCCTCACCTCTTATGCCGCACCGCCGGTGCTGATGGTGGCGGCGACCTGGGGCTGGGACAGCGCCTTTATGCTGAGCCAGTTTGGCTGGAAAGCGGTGATTGCCGTGCTGGTCAATGCCAGCATTGCCACCTGGTGCATGCGCGGCCATCTGGCGGCAGCGCCGGCAAGCGACGATGCGCAGGCGCACATGCCGCTGGGCGTAGTGGCCGTGCATGCGGCCTTGCTGGCGGCGGTGGTCGTGCTGGCCCACCACCCGGTGCTGTTCCTCGGCGTGTTTCTGCTGTTTCTGGGCTACACCCATGCCTATGCCAAGTACCAGAGCCCGCTGATCCTCAAGGAGGCGCTGCTGGTGGGCTTTTTCCTGGCGGGCCTGGTGGTGCTGGGCGGCCTGCAAAGCTGGTGGCTGCAGCCGCTGGTGGCCAGCATGGCGCCGCTGCTGCTGTTCTTTGGTGCGCTGGGCCTGACCGCCATCACCGACAATGCCGCGCTGACCTACCTGGGCGCGCAGATCGAAGGCATGAGCGATGCGGCCAAGTACATGCTGATGGCCGGTGCCGTCGCCGGTGGCGGCCTGACGGTGATTGCCAATGCCCCCAACCCTGCCGGTGTGGCCCTGCTCAAGCACGGCTTCAGCAACGCGACCATCAGCATTGGCGGCCTGTTGCTGGGGGCCTTGCTGCCCACCGCCATTGCGGCACTGGCCTTCCTCTGCTTATAAATCGCTGCTGATCAAGCGGGCGCAGCGCTGCTGCCATGCACCTGGTAGCCCGCATCGACCCAGGCATCAATACCGCCCAGCAGCGGCCGCACCCGCCGGATGCCGGCACGGCGCAGCAGCTGCGCAATGCGGGCAGCCGATACCTCATTGGGGCAGGCGCAGTAGATGATCACAGATGCCTCGGGATCGATAGCTGGCAATCGTGCGCCATTGGCATGCGGATCATAGGAATGCGCACCGGGGATGTGCGATGCCTCAAACGCCGTACCGGCACGCACATCGAGGATGACGGGCAGTTCATCGCCGCCCAGCATGTCATTGAGCTCATCGACGGTGAGCCGCTCCATGCGCAGCGAGCGGATCACCTGGCGGCGGCTCCACCAGCGCCGCGCAATGAAGACGGCAAACACGATGCCCAGCAGCAGCAAGCCCCACTGGCCCAGCTGCGCCAGCACGGCCAATAAGTCCTCGACCGTGGAGCTGAACAGCCCCCCCAGCAGCACGGCCGAGCCCACCCAGAGCAAGGCGCCCAGGCCATCGAACAGCACAAAGCGGGTCGGCGTGGTACCCACGGCACCGGCCAGCGCACTGGCAATCGATGCAAAGCCGGGCACAAACTTGGCAATCAGCAGCGACTTGGCGCCCCAGCGGCCGTAGAGCGATTCAGTGTTCTGCACGCAGGAATCGGGCGAGAGCGAGATCTTGCAGATGCGCGACAGCACCCGCCGCCCATAGCGCCGGCCCATCACATACCAGACGCCATCGGCCAGCAGTGCGGCAACCACAGCCACCACCACCAGCAGCAACTGCTGCGCCAGCGAATGGCCATGGATGGCCCCGGTCACCATCAGCACCGGATAGGCAGGGATGGGCGCGCCCAACTGCTCGATCAGCACATTGAGAAATACGATGCCAACGCCGTATTCGCGCACCAGGGCGACAATCAGATCCATGGAAACAAGCCGTTCGTAAGCTGCAAGGGCAGCAAGCGTTTTTGATCCTGGAATGGTAGGCCATGCCAGGGCGGCTGCCTAGCCCACAAATGGGCAATACAGTGTTGCAACTTTAGAACGCTAGCGCGCCCCGAGCAGCATAAAAAAGGCACCCCGCAGGGTGCCAAGAGAAGGATGCTTTGCCAGCGCTGGGCATCAGGCCGCTGCAGCTTGCAGCGCCTTTTTGTTGCCCATCCATTTCAGAACCCGGGGGACGATCAGCACCGCCAGCACGATGATGATCAGGGTCAGCGACATGGGGCGCTGCAGGAAGATGGTCCAGCTGCCTTCGCCAATGGCGACGGCGTTGCGCATCTGGGCCTCGGCCAGCGGGCCCAGGATCATGCCGACCACGACCGGTGCGGTGGGGAAGTCAAAGCGCCGCATCACCACACCCAGCACGCCAATGCCCAGCAGCAGGAACAGGTCGAAGGTGCTCTGGCGCATGCCATAGGCGCCGACGGTGGCGAAAATCAGGATGCCAGCATAGAGCTGCGGCTTGGGAATCTTCAGCAGCTTGACCCACATGCCCACCATCGGCAAGTTCAGCACCAGCAGCATCACATTGCCGATGTAGAGCGAGGCAATCAGCGCCCACACCAGCGCCGCCGAGCTGGTGAACAGCTGGGGGCCGGGGTTGATGCCATAGTTCTGGAACGCGCCCAGCAGCACCGCCGTGGTATTGCTGGTGGGAATGCCCAGGGTCAGCAGCGGGATCAGCGCGGCCGTCACCGTGGCGTTGTTGGCGGCCTCGGGGCCGGCCACGCCTTCGATGGCGCCGGTGCTGCCGAACTCGGCCTTGTCATCACCCTTGGCCAGTTTCTTCTCGGCCGCATAGCTCAGAAAGGTCGGGATCTCGGTACCGCCCGCAGGGATGCAGCCAAACGGCGTGCCGATGACCGTGCCACGGATCCAGGCGGGTATCGAGCGCTTCCAGTCGCGGCGCGTCATGTGCACGCGGCCCATTTTGTTCTGCGTGTCGAGGGTCTTGGCTTCGTAAAGCGCGAAGTACAGCACCTCGGCCACCGCAAACAGGCCCACGGCGACCAGCACGATGTCGATGCCATCGAGCAGCTCGGGCTTGCCCATGGTGTAGCGCGCTGCGCCGGTGATCTGGTCCATGCCGATGCAACCCACGGCCAGGCCCAGGAACAAGGCGGTCAAGCCGCGCAGGCTGCTCTTGCCCAGCACCGCACTGACGGTGGTGAAGGCCAGCACCATCAGCATGAAGTACTCAGGCGGGCCCAGGCGCACGGCAAACTCGGCCACGGTGGGCGCAAACAAGGTCACCACCACGGTCGCAATCGTGCCGGCCACAAAGGAGCCGATGGCCGAGGTCGCCAGCGCTGCACCGGCGCGCCCGCTCTTGGCCATCTTGTTGCCCTCCATCGCCGTCACCATGCTCGCTGTCTCACCGGGGGTGTTGAGCAGGATCGAGGTGGTCGAGCCGCCATACATGGCGCCGTAGTAGATGCCGGCAAAGAAGATCATCGAGGCCGTTACCTCGACCTTGGCCGTGATCGGCAGCAGCATGGCCACGGCCACAGCGGGCCCAATGCCGGGCAGCACGCCCACAGCCGTGCCCAAGGCGCAGCCCACCAGGGCCCAGAGCAGGTTCACCGGCGTGGCCGCCGTCATGAAACCTTGAATCAGTGCATTGAAAATTTCCATCACAGCCACCCTGTCTCGGTCAGCCCGGGCAAGTTGATTGCCAGGAATTGGGTAAAGGCCCAGAACACGGGCGCAGAAATCAGCAGACCCGTCACCAGGTCCTTGCCCATGGTCTTGAACGAGCCCGCCTGCGTTTGGCCGGTGGCGCGGCGCAGGCCTTGCGTGGCCAGCACATAGCACAGGCTGCAGCTAAGGATGAAGCCCAAGGTGGTGATCAGCGCCGCGCTGCTGATCAGCCCTGCGCAAACCCAGGTGAGCGCACCCCAGTCACCATGCTGGGCGCCATCGGGAGCATCGAGGTGGTGGAAGCCGCCGGTCAGCGCCTCCCAGCACAGCCAGATGCCGCAGAGGCCCAGCACGCTGGCAGACAGCCAGGGCAGAAAATCCGGCCCCACGCCGCTGTAGCCCGCCTGCGAAGGGATGTGCAATGCCCCCCAGGACAGCAGGCCGGCGATCACCAAGACCGCTATGCCGACCAGCAGCTGCGAGGTGGTGCGCGGTGTGTGCGCATGCTCGAAAGCCTCCGGCGCAGGCGCGGCGGCGCCGTTGGCGTCGGGCCCCGAAGAATCTGCGGTGTTGCTCATATCGAAACTCCTGAAAAGATGACGGCGCCTCCCTCATGCCACCGATCAGGCGGCAACAGCCCAGCCAGGCACCGGGCCAGGCCGGTGCCTCCATCCGCTGAAAAGGGGGTGCGCAATGCGCAGGGCATGGCCGCCCAGGGCCATGCCGGCTGCGCTTAAACCATGCCTGCGCGGGTCATGGTGTCCTTGAGATTGGCGAACTCTGCCGTGACGAACTGGCTGAAGGCATCGCCGGCCAGCCAGGCCGAGGTCCAGTCGTTCTTCTTCATCGACTCGGCCCAGCTGGCGCTCTTGGTGGCCTTTTCCAGCATGCTGATCAGCTGGGCGCGCTGGTCGGCCGAGATGCCAGGCGCGCCATAGACGCCGCGCCAGTTGCCGATTTCCACATCAATGCCCTGCTCCTTGAGCGTGGGCACGGTCGAGCCTTCCAGGCGCTGGGCCGAGGTGACGGCGATCGGGCGCATCTTGCCGGTGGCAATGTACTCGGCAAACTCGCTGAAGCCGCTGCCGCCGACGGTGACATTGCCACCCAGCACGGCAGCAATCGCCTCACCGCCGCCGCGGAAGGCGACATAGTTGATCTTGGCCGGGTCCACGCCGACGGCGCGGGCAATCATTGCCGCCGCAATGTGCTCGGTGGAGCCGCGCGAGCCGCCGCCCCACTTGATCGAGCCTGGGTCCTTCTTGAGCTGGGCCACCACCTCGGCCATGCTCTTGTAGGGCGAGTTGGCGGGAAGCACAAAGACGTTGTATTCGCTGGTCAGGCGTGCCAGCGGCGTGGCCTGGTTCAGGTCCACCGGCGGCTTGCCGGTGATGATGCCGCCCAGCATGACGGCGCCCATCACCATCATCGCGTTGGCATCGCCTTTGCTGCCGTTGACGAACTGCGCCAGGCCGATGGCACCTGCCGCGCCACCCTTGTTGTCATAGGTCACGGAGCCAGCCACGCCCGCATCCTGCAGTGCCTTGCCCAGCGCGCGGCCGGTCGTGTCCCAGCCACCGCCGGGGTTGGCGGGCAGCATCATTTTGACGTTGGTGGCTGCCTGGGCAACCATCGGCAGGCCGCCGGCAGCGGCCATGGCCAGCAAAGATTTGAGGAACGCATCACGGCGCATGCTTGTCTCCAGTTTGGTGTTGTTAGTGCCTGAATCATCGCGACCCTAGCTGTCAAATGGCTGTCAGCCAGGCCCTCCAGAACTAGGGAAAACACCGAGTCCGGAGCCGTCGGCGAATTGGTGCACACTCCCGCCATGCACCTCTTGCTGATCGAAGACGACCCCACCATGCAGACCACCTTGCAGCGCACCTTGCGCCGGCGGGGGATGGAGGTCACCCCCATCACCGATGGCGGTGCGGCGCTGCCAGCCTGGCGCAAGTTGGAGCCCGATGTGGTGGTGCTGGACCTGAGCCTGCCGACGATGGACGGGCTGGAGATCATCGCCCAGGCGCGCAGCGAAGGCCTGGCCACCCCCACCCTGATATTGACCGCGCGCGGCACCGTGGGCGACCGCATTCTGGGCCTGAACTCGGGCGCCGATGACTACCTGGCCAAGCCCTTTGACCTGGACGAGCTGGAAGCGCGCATCCGCGCCCTGGTGCGGCGCGCGCAACCGCTGGTGGCCGAGCCCGCAGCACCGTCTGTGGCGCCCGGCATGGCGCTGCGCTATGACAAGACCTCCGAGTCGTTTTACTGGCGTGGCAATTTGTTTGAACTGACGCCGCGCGAAGTGGCTTTTCTGCGCGTGCTGAGCCAGCCCATGGGCCAGGCGGTGACCAAGGAGCGCTTGTTCAGCGCCGTCTTCGCCGGCGAGAGCGATGTGCAGCTGGAGGCTGTCGAAGTGGTGGCCTACCGCCTGCGCAAAAAGCTGGCGCCCACCCATATGCAGCTGATGACCTTGCGCGGCCTGGGCTACCTGCTCAAGCCCGGTGCCGCCGATGGCGCCTGACAGCAGCAAGGCCGCCGGCCGATCCCAGGCGCCACGTATCCGCTCGCTGCGCCGCAACCTGCTGCTGGGCATCTTGCTGCCCGTGGTGGTCTTCATCATCTACAACACCAGCAGCCTTTACCGCCAGTCACTGCAGGCCATCAACACCGCTTATGACCGCAGCCTGCTGGCATCGGCCAAGGTGATTGGCGAGCAGCTGACGGTGGCCGGTTATGACGAGCTGGCGATTGTCGATTCGGCCGTACCCTATTCGGCGCTGGAGGCTTTCGAGGCTGACAACCAGTCGCGGCTGTTCTACCGCGTCTCCAACATGAGCGGCGAGCTGATTGGCGGTTTTGCCGAGCTGCCGATCTGGCGCGGGCGCATTGCCCAGCAGCCGCCCTATGCCGCGCTGGTCGATTTCTACAATGCCGAGTTCCGCGGCATGCCGGTGCGCATGGCCGCGCTGCTGCAACCGGTGGCCAGCGCCACCGGCCGTGGCATGGCCTTGATCCAGGTGGCAGAGACCTTGGAGATCCGCGAATCGCTGGCGCGCGACATTCTCTGGGGCACCCTGGTGCAGCAGGCCTTGCTGTTTGGCTGCATTGCCGTTGTCGTGGTCGTCGTGGTGCGGCGCGCCACCTTGCCGATCCTGCAGCTGAGCGACCAGCTCAATGCGCGCAGCGACCATGCCTTGCAACCCCTCAAAACCCCAGCCGCGACGCCATCAGAAGTGTTGCCGCTGGTCGATGCCACCAACCGCGTGATGGCGCGGCTGTCGCACCTGGTGCAGCACCAGAAGCGCTTTGTGCGCGATGCCTCGCACCAGCTGCGCACGCCGCTCGCCGTGCTCAAGGTGCAGGTGCAATCCGCCCAGCGCGGCGATGTGGAGCCCGAGCAGGCATTGAGCGAGATTGCCGCCACCGTGGACCATGCCACCTTGCTGGCCAACCAGATGCTGTCGCTGGCCAAGGTAGAGCAGCTGCACCAGTCCGAGCACACCCAGACCGTTGACCTGACGGCCATCGTGCGCGACATGGTGATTGAGCTTTCGCCCTTGCTGGCCGACAAGAACCTGCAGTTCGAGCTGCAAAGCGAAGAGGTGCTGCTGGCCGCCCACCCTTGGATGCTGCGCGAGCTGGTGCGCAACCTTTTGCACAATGCCATCCAGCATTCACCACCCGATGCACCGCTGCTGCTGCAGCTGACGCAGCAAGGCCCAGCAGCGAGCTTGCGCATCAGCGACTGGGGCCCCGGCGTCAGCGCCGAGATGCAGGCGCGGCTGACCGAGCCCTTTGTCACTGGCAACCTGCGTGATGGCTCGGGCCTGGGCCTCGCCATCTGCCACTCCATCGTCACGGCGCTGGGCGCACGCCTGTCCTTGCACAACCGCCTGCACCATGGCCATATCCAAGGTTTCGATGCTGTAGTAGAGTTCAAGCCGAATGTCCAACCACCCGCCGAAGATGGCCCACACTGAGACCGACCAGACTCCCACGATGCGCATCGACAAATGGCTGTGGTGCGCCCGCTTTTACAAGACCCGCGCCATTGCGGTCGAGGCCATTCACAAGGGCCATGTGAAGGTCAACGGCACCGTCGCCAAACCCTCCAAGGAAGTGCGGGCGCAGGACACCGTCGAGCTGCTGCAGGCGCAGACGCCGCGCACCGTCGCTGTGCTGGGCATGGCGGCCACACGCGGCCCCGCGCCCGTGGCCCAGCAGATGTACGAGGAGACCGCCGACAGCATTCGCCAGCGCGAAGTGCTGAGCGAGCAGCGCCGCCTGGCGCCCGAGCCTGCCAACAGCCTGCAGGCCGGCCGCCCCACGAAGAAAGACCGCCGCGACATGCAGGAGCTGCGCAGCTGGAACGACCGCTGGAGCGCGCAATAGGCGTCTGCATTTGCGGCCTCTTCTGACCTAAGCGCTCTGCGCCTCAGCGCCAGCACTCCGCCGAGCTGCTGCCCTGCGCCAGCTGCAGATTGTCTTGCCGCCCATCCTGCGTCAAGGTGTAGTTGCCGCAGCGGTCCCGCTGTTGCGCCCCCTGTTTACGGGTAGCCACCAGGGTATAGCGCGCAGGGCTGTTGCCATCGGCAAAGCCAATCGTGTAGCGCTTATCGGGCAGCTCCTGCCAGGTCAGCGCCGCAGGCAATTCCAGCGGATAGACACCATTGGCGGTGGCCGCGCGCTCCAGCCATTGCGCGGCTTGGAACAGCCCTGTGCGGGCCTCCGTGCGGTGGCCCCGGCGCACATATTCGCTGTAGCTGGGCAAGGCGACCGCGCTCAAGATGCCGATGATGGCCAGCACAATCATCAGCTCGATCAAGGTCAAGCCGGCGCATGCCTTGCAAGGACGAATTTGCATGCCCGCCCCTTTCATCGCGCCTGGCGCCATGTAGGCCGAATCGGCACTTCCGGCAGATCGCGCAGCGATTCGCCATCGATGCGGATGCGCTGCTGGCCCTCGCCATTGCGCAGGCGCAGCATCGCATGCGGGCCCGCGCCCAGCGACATGCGCGAGGCCTGGCCATCGGACTGTGCATCAAACACCCCATCGCCATCGGCATCCAGCAGCTGCAAGCGTGGCCGCGCGCCATCGATGAGATTGAGCAGGCTGAAATACTGGCGTGCTTCAGTGCCCTCCACCGGCTCACAACGCTCCTGGCCCGGTTCGCCATCGCGGGCATGCGCGGGCACCTCGCTGATCACCGCCAGCAGATTGCTGCCGCTGTAGAACCCCAAAGGCTGCAACAGCCGTTCGCCAGTTTCTGGTAGGTCCAGGTACCAGCCTCGGTGCTGGTTCCAATCCAGCGCGTCGGCGCCTTCGCTTTCGTCCATCGCCCAGAACTGGCGGCTATCGCTGCTGCGGGTATTGACGGCGCTCGGGTTGATGCGGCGCTGCAGCAGCTGGCTTAGCGCCACGGGGCTGGGCAGATCGGCATCGCTGCCCAGCGCCGACTGGCATTCCGCATCGGCCGCCGAGGCGCATACCTCCACCCGCTCACCGCGCTCGCCCACCCTCTTGTAGCGGCTGGAGTCGAGCACGGCATACAGGCTCTGAACGCTATCGTCTTGCGGATCCTGGCGGCTGGCGTTGCGGCCGGTGCCAAAGGCCACCATCAGGCCGCCTACGGGCACCTGGCGCTGGCCACCCGCCTGCTGCAGGGTGCGCAGGCGATCATTGCTGCGCACCAAGGGGGCAGTGCTGATGGGCTGGAGCAAACTGCGCTGCCCAGGCGCACTGCGCGGGCCGCCCCGGGCCTGGTAGAGCGGCACGCCAGCGGTGCCCTGGTTGCTGGTGGTGGCCGCGAGCGCGCCCCACTGTGCGACGCCCCATGCCGCATCGTTGTCGGCGCTGATCAGAAACTTCCAGAGATTGCCCTGGTTGTCGCCGGCGTAGACCACATCGGGCCGGCCATCGCCGTTGATATCGACCAGCCTGGGAGCAGACAGGCCGTTGTCCTGCAGCTGGCGGCAGCTCGCCTGCGGCGTGGTCTGCTGCCTGCAGGCCTGCGCGGTGGTGGCGCCAGTCGCCACCAAACGCAGCAGCTCTTGCGCGCCATCGAGGTACTGGATCAGCAGCACCGGCCTGCCATTGGCGCTGTTGTAGCCATTGCCCAGCACCAACGCCCAGCGGCCATTGTTGAGCTGGGCGATTTGCGTTGTGCGCTGCGGGTCGATGTCGTCGCGCGAGGGGCTGGCAGTGATATGGCCGATATCGGCAAAGGCCTCGGCCAGCTGTGTGCAAGCCTGCAGTGCTGCGCCCGTCTCCGCCTCGCAGCGCAGTGCGGATTCCGTCGCATGCCAACTGCGGTCCATCAGTACCAGCTCTGCTGCCTGCGCTTCGGCAAACGTCGTCTCGGGCTCGGTGACATCCAGCACAAAAAAGCCCTTGCCACCGGCACCCAAGGTGCCCGCCAGCACGCTGCGCCAGCGCGGGCTGCTGGCGCTGCCCAGGTTGGCATCGCCGGCCAGCGGCGAGCCATCGACAAAATAGCGGTGCTGGCCATCGTAGGCGGGTCTGGTCAAAGCACGCAGACCGAGAATCACGCCCCGGGGCACATAGGCTATTTTTTCTTCGCCACTGCGGGCCGAGAAGCCGTGCAGCATGCCGTCATTGCCACCGACATAGAGCATCGGCAAGCGGTTCTGCTGGCGCAACACAAAGTCGAGGTAGCTTGCGTCGGTGTGGCGCGCAGAAGGCTTGCCCAGGTACCAGATTTGCGAGTTCACGATATCGCCTTGGCGTGAGTGCCTGCTGCGCAGGCTGCCACCATGCTGGACTTCCTGGCGGCGTTCGCCCCGCAGATAGTTCAGGCGCTGCTCGCCGCTTGCCTGGCCTTGCTCGCCATCGGTATGGCATTGCAGGGCCAGCTTCTGCGCCGTGCTCCAATGGCTCTCATCTGCGGCCCAGCGAAAAGGCACGCCGCGCTGCTGCGCATCGCCCCAAGTCAGCACCAGGCGCTGCTGCCAGGCAATCGCATCGAGCTTGTCAGCCGTTGTCTGCCCGCCCCAGCCAGGTGCCGGCTGCAGGCGGCCATCGCTGCCCATCGCCTGCGCCTGGATGGTGCCCGACCAGGCACGGCCCGGGTCGTAGCTGGCGGTAAACAGCAAGGCATCCTGCGCGATGGCTTGGCTGGCGCTGGCGGCACCGGTGCTGGCCTTGGCTGCTCCCAGTGTTCCGCCTACATGCTGGGCCTGTATATCGGCCAAGATACTGCGCAGTGCAGTCGCTACATCGGGCCCATTTGTGGCCGCATAAAAACGCCCCCGGCCATTGATCGCTGCATGCCAGAGATCCAGCGCGCGCACGCCTTCGCCCTGCGCATGCATATCGGGCCAAACCACATCCCCTTTGGCCAAGGCTGCAAAGCTGCCGTCGTAGCCCAATGGCAGTTGCTGCCTAGGTGCCAGGATCTCCGGCGCGCCGGGCCAGGTGCTGGCATCCAACCCAATGCCCACCGTATAGGTCTGCAGATGCGGCCAGCTGGCGGGGTTGTAGCGCGGGTTCCAGTAGCGCTCCAGCACGGCAGGCTGGCCGCTGCCGTCGGCAAAACGCTCACGCGGCGGTGCTTGGCGGTAGTCAGCTTCAGGTGCTAGACTGCCGCTCAAGCCTGACCGCTGCAAGGGGTCGGCCCAGCTGCGAAAAGCCCAGTCGGCCAGGGTACTGGGCACCGCATCGCTGTACAGCTGGGTGGCGGCCCTATGCGCGGCGCTGCCGCCGCCGTAGACCTGGCCGTCGGGCAAGGTTTTGGCACGTGTGTGGTCGTCTTGCGCGCCGCCCGTTGCTGGGCCATCCCAGCGGCTGCCAGCCAACACAATGTGGTAGTTGCGGCGGCAGCCTAGATAGCTACTGCTGGCGGCACCCGGTTCGCTGGACCAGGGGCCTTGCGGGCTCAACGGCCGGCGCAGATAGGCATCGGCCTGGCCGAACAAATGGTGCAGATCACTGCTGTGGCCGGTGCGGAGCGAATCGGCAAAGACCAGAAATTGCTGGCGGTGGCGGCCCTGCAGCGCCTGCATGCCATTGCTGACTAGGCGCGGGCTGTTGACCGAGCTAGCCCCAGCCCGGCGGCGCTGGCCTTGCACCATGCCAGCCGGCCCGCCACCGGGTGATGCGCCATGGTTCCACATCGCCTGCCAGGCCAGACGTATCGCACCATCGGGAAGCTGCTGCCCCTCACCCAATACCTCCTTGAGCGCATGGCGCAGCACGGCCATGCGCTGCGCTCGCGTATCCCAGAGGCCATCGCCATCCGGCGTGGTGATATTGGCCAAACCTGCCTCTGTACTGCCCATGCGGCGCTGCATGGCGGCCGAGTCATCGATGGAGAGGATGACATTGGGGGCCACAAAGGAGCTGGCACCACCGCTAGGTTCGGTGGCCAGCTCCAGCGGCCAGGCGGCAGTGGGCATCAGAACGGTCCAAGCCAGCGCGCACATTCGAGTGCTTTTACGGTTGCAGAGTGAAGCGACTCCTGCATTCTTGCGATCCATATCTGCCTCTCAGTCTTTGCGCCTGGGGCGGGCGTAACTCTGCTCCAGCACCACCAAGGTGTCCGGCTTTCTGCCAAAGGCCACGGCGGTGATGCGGTAGACCACATGCGGCGACAAGCCCACCAGCTCCAGCTGCTGTGCCGCTGCATTGCTGATCAAACCGGGTTTGCTGTCGGTATAGGGAATGACTTCAATCCAGTACCAGCCACCCGCTTCGGCCGCGCCCCGATCGGCCAGAATGGGATGGGCGGGCCGGTCTGCGTCGCCCAGTTGCGCGCCGGTGTATTGGCCGTAACGCGCACCGGTGCCAGCGCGAATCAGCGCGAACAGGTCTTGTTCGCCCGCCTGCCGGGCTGCGGTTCCGCGGGCAGGCGCATTCCAGATATCCTGGCGCCCTACGCGTTTGGCGCAGAGGGCATCAATGCAGCGTTGCGGCTGGGCGCTGAGCTGGGCCAGGAAGGCGGGCAGATCGGCGTTCTCTAGCGGAATCTTGGTGGTGCCCCCGCTGCGGCATACCTTGGAGGACGCCCCACGAGGCAGACCACCATAAGCGCAGGGACGGCCATCGGCCCGCTCACCACGAATATCCAGCTCGGCGTCCAGCAGCAAGGCCTCTGCGGCCTCAAAGGCCCGCTGGTAATCGGCATCATTGCCGACCACCAGCTCGCCATACCAGGCGGTACGCGCCGCCCACAAGGCCAACAACATCGACAGCATGCTGAAGACCAGCACCGTCAGCAAAGCAGCGCCCCGGCTGCGATGGCGAAAGCGGCCAGCGCTTGTCATAGGCTGCCCTGGCTGCGCAACTGGAACAGATTGCGAAATACGCGGTGCATGCGGCCTTTGCGCGGGCCAGTCAAATCAGCGACCTGCACCCATTCGCCATCGCAGCCGCTATATCCGCTGCCCGCAGGCAAGGCGCCGGCTTGCTGGCCAAACAGCACCAGGCAGACCTCCACCGCCACCACCTCTGACCAATCGCGGCCCGCCTGCTGCACGTTCACATACTGGAGCTGCGGCTGCGCCGTGCCTGTTGCCTGCATGCGCAAATAACGCAGGCGAAAAGCCGCCACGTTCTCCACCAGGGGCTGAGGCGACGCGGCGGTATCGTTGCCGCCACAGCGCAGCACATGGCCACGCAGCCGAAAGTGCGATTCCAGACGCTGATCAGCGCTGGCATCCACCGGCCCCCCCAGGCAGTTGCGCGCTTGTGCGGCCAGGCCGGATTGGGCAAAGACGGGCTCCTTGTAGCGGCGGTGGCCGGTCTGCAGGCTGTTATGGCTGCCCCGCAGAATATCGGTTTGCGGTGCGTAGCCACGGGCACTGCCCACGGCTGGTGCGGCGGTTTCAAAAGTCGCTGGTGCCAACGCCGAGTTCAGCGATGCATCGACGCCCGCAGAAAGGTTCAGATTAAGGTACAAGCCACCCGCCTGGCGCAATTGCAGGCCGATGATGCGCAAGGCATAGCTGGCCTGCTGCTGCAAATAGCTGGCATCGCTGACGGTAGCTGACAGGCTGCGGGAAGCCAGCAAAGCCACGCTGGCAGCGGCCATTACCAGCAAACCAACAGCCATGCCCACCATCAACTCGACCAGACTAAAGCCTTGTTGTTGGAGCCTGGGTTTGGAAAAATGCCGCGATGGCGATTCAGCATGCAATAAGGGGCTGACATGTCTTGGCATATCAAGCCCCTCCGCAGTGGTAATGCACCGCGCTGCCCATGCGCTCTGCTGTGCAACGTGCATTCAGGGCCAGGTACTGCAGATGGCAGGTGTAGCGCAGATCGCCATCATCGTCCTGGCAAACTACATCACCGCCGCGTTCTTCCACCGCATCGGTGCGGGCCCCTTCGCCTACACTCCGGGTACTATCGACCGGGTTGCGGTACTGCGCATGGTCACTGGAGCCTTGGCTGGCATGCGTGCTTTCGCGCCAGCGGATCATCACGCCCAGCTGGCGCCGGTTGGCGGCCTGGTTTTCGCCGGGTGCCAAAAAAATCCGGGATTGACCCAGCGGTAAGCTGCGCGCCACTTGCAGCCGCCACTGTGCCAGCTCATGCTCGGCCAGTTCCGCCGCGCTACAGGGGCGCTCACTGCAAGATTGGGCGATATCAGCGTTGTCCGTGTCCTGCCAATCGCTGACATAGTGCTCCAGCTGGTCCCAGGCATGGGGGTTGGCACGTATGCGCTCCCCCAGGTCTTCGATCAGACGGATTGCCTGCACCCGCCGGGTAGTGGTCTGCGTGTCCGCCAGTGTGTGCAGCTGCATCGCCAGCATTGCCAAAACGCCGAGCACCAACACGACCATGGCCACCAGCGATTCCAGCAAGCTGATGCCTCGCGAGAAGGAGGCTTGAGGGTGGGATGGCATGGACATGGGCTGGATCCTCTTTCATCCCCGTACGGGGCAAGGCGGCTTGTCGACGACCCGCACGCGACCGCCTCGGCTGGTACACAGCCCTTTGGCGGCGGCATCCTCCAGGCCTTTGCCCTTGGGAAGCAGCAAAAAGCTGAAGCCCGCTACTGGCATGCCCCAGCGGTCAAACCGAATACCTTCCCCCAAGCTGCTGCGCTGCACCTGCAGGCCCGACGGCGCCTCATAGCGCTGAATGACCAGAGCATCTGGCGCACATTGCTGCTGACCCAAGCCATGCACACAGACCTGCCAGCCACAGCTCCAATCGTTGGTCCGCGCGCGGGCCTGGCAGTGTCCACTGGTGGGGATGCGCTGCAAGGCAACCTGTCCACTGCGTTTGATCGCCTCGGAGCGCGCAAGATGGATCGCAGAATGCATGGCCTCCAGCGATTGCCGCACACGCCAGCGCTGCAGCAGGCCGCTGAAACTGGGTACGGCCACGCTTGCGATAATCGCCAGCAAACTGATGACCACCATCAGCTCGACGGCGGTCAGCCCTGGCTGCCAACGCAAACTTTTATATTTCAATAAATAAACTAAAACTATTGAATTCATAGTTGTAATTATTTATTTTTCACGCCATCGAGTAAAGCCTCTTTTCATTAAAAAATTTAATTCGATCGGGATGAAAACCGGGCGATGCAGAGCCAGCGCGGTCTTGCGCCGATAATCGCCAAGCTGGCCGGCCATTGACTGCAATGCGCCTAGGTACCGGCCCTATTGCGACAAAGCTCCATGACTGATCAATCGATGCAAACCGCGCTGGACCTGGCTGCCAGCGCCCTGTTCATTACCTCCCCCAATCCCCGCGTCGGTTGCGTGCTGCTGGCTGCCGATGGCCAGGTCATCGGCCAGGGCCACACGCAGCGGGCAGGTGGTCCGCATGCCGAAATCATGGCCTTGCGCGATGCAGTAGCTCGCGGCCACAGCACCGTGGGTGCCACCGCCTATGTCACCCTGGAGCCCTGCGCGCACCATGGCCGCACAGGCCCCTGCTGCGATGCGCTGGCAGCCGCTGGTGT
This sequence comes from Comamonas sp. JUb58, assembly GCF_004364775.1. GTDB lineage: Bacteria > Pseudomonadota > Gammaproteobacteria > Burkholderiales > Burkholderiaceae_C > Comamonas. The sequence continues at coordinate 223,059 of NZ_SOAL01000003.1, read as the reverse complement.
GGCCAAGGTGGTGGGTGCCATCACCGACCCGAACCCGCTGGTTGCCGGCAATGGCTTTGGCCGGCTGCGCGCCGCCGGCGTGGAGGTGGTGGTCTGTGCGCCGGAGGACGGCGGCGATGCCGCACGCGAATTGAACATCGGCTTTTTCAGCCGCATGGTGCGCAAGCAACCCTGGGTGCGGCTCAAGGCCGCCATGTCGCTCGACGGCGCCACCGCCTTGCCCGATGGCCGCAGCCAGTGGATCACCGGCGAAGCCGCCCGCGCCGATGGCCACTTCTGGCGCGCCCGGGCCTGCGCCATCCTGACCGGCGTGGGCACCGTGCTGGCCGATGACCCGGCCCTGGATGTGCGCTATGTGGACACCCCGCGCCAGCCTCGTCTGGTGGTGCTCGACAGCCAGCTGCGCACCCCTCCTCAAGCCCGCATCTTTGCTGCTGAACGCGAAGTGCTGATCTACACCCGCAGCGAAGACAGCACCCGCCAGTTGGCACTGGAAGCCGCTGGCGCGACCATCGTGCGCCTGCCAGATCCAGCTTCAACAGATCCCAAGGCCCGCATCGACCTGGCTGCCTTGATGCAAGATCTGGGTAAGCGGGAAGTCAATGAACTGCATGTGGAAGCAGGTGGCATCTTGAATGGTGCGCTGCTGCAAGCGGGCTTGGTCGATGAGTGCCTGTTCTACCTGGCGCCCAAGCTGGTCGGCCAAGGGCTGCCGGCGTTTGCTGGCATGGCGCTGCAGCAGCTGGACCAGGCACCGGCCTTGGACATCCGCTCCATCGAGCCCTTTGGCGCCGACCTTCGCGTGCTGGCCCGTGTCCAGGGCCACGGCGCGTTCTGACGGAAAAGTTTAGTTGGCGTAGCCGAGGCAGGCGCCGGCATTGGGCAGGCCCTTGCATTCGCGCAGCAGGCGGCGGTCGCGCTCGGCCGGGGTTTCGGCGCTGCTGCTGCGCTGGCGTTTGACCTTGACCTTGGCCGGCTTCTTGGGCGCCTGCGTGGCCTCGGTTTTTTTCTTGCGCGCGGCCCAGGCGTCTTCGGGTGGTATCGCGATAGCCAGCAGTAGCAGGGCCAAGCTGTACAAGCGCAGTGATCGAGGCATAAACGGGTCTCCTAATAGCTATTGAAAAACAGAATTCAAATGCTTTTCGCAATGCTACAGATGCGCTTGCAGGAGGCGCCTGGGCAAAAACCCTATTGAAGCGATATCCCAGCGGAGCACGGCGTTGCGGCGCCACGACGCCTCCGCCATATCGCCCTGTACGACAGCACCGCCAAAGCGCGCCCGCGCGCACCACGATAGCCAGAGCTCCCGCACAATAACGCCAGCCCACTGATTGAACCTGCCGCCATGCCGATTGCTTCGCTGACCTCTGCTTTGTTTCCATCGCGTTTCGCTGAGAGATCACCCTGGCGCAAGCTGCGGTGCGGATTGGTTCTGGTATGCACCTCGCTTTTGCTCAGCGCTTGCGCGAGCAAACTGCCAACCCAGGTCGACCGTCCCGTGTCCACCGCCCAGCCGCCTGCCGCCAGCAGCCCGCTGGTACAGATCAGCCAGCAGCGCCAAAAGGCCGAGAGCAAGGCGGGGCCCGGGGTATCCGGCTTCGAGATTCTGGCCGGCGCGCAAGCGGCCTATGGCGCGCGGCTGGCCCTGGTGCAGGGCGCGCAGCACACCTTGGATGTGCAGTACTACGCCATCCATGCCGATGCCAGCACCGCGCGCTTGCTCGAAAGCGTGGTGAATGCGGCGCGCCGGGGCGTGCGTGTGCGTGTGCTGCTCGATGACTTCCATGGCACCGGCCGCAATGCGCAGGTGATGCGCCTGGCTTTTGAGCCCAACATCGAGATGCGCATGTTCAACCCGCTGCCGGGTGACCGCGACTCGCCCGTCAGCCGCATGTGGAACGCGGCCACCGACTTCCAACGCGCCCAGCAGCGCATGCACAACAAGCTGTTCCTGGCCGACAACGCCATGGGCATCATGGGCGGCCGCAACCTGGGCGATGCCTATTTCGACAATGACGAGAGCTCCAACTTCCTGGACACCGATGTGCTCGTCATGGGCCCAGCCGTGCGGGATCTGTCGAGCAGCTTTGACAGCTACTGGAACAACGAGCGAGCCTACCCGGTGCAGTCGCTGATCAGCAAGCAGGCGCTGGAAGACATGCAGCAGGCCTACCAGGCCCGCCCCAGCAAAGGCGGTGATGACGATGCGATGGACTCGACACCTGAGCCGACAGCACGCAACACCAGCGGCGGGGCGCTGCCCTCACCGCCCGATGGCGAACCGCGCCCGGGTGGCGCCATCTCGCCCGAGCAGCGCGAACGCGCCTGGGACATGCAACCGGTGGACCTGAAGACGGTGCCGCTGGTCTGGGCCCATTCGGTGGTGATGGCCGATGCGCCCAGCAAGATACCGGCGGTGGATTCCGACGGCCAGACCAACCCGCTGAGCGCCGCGCCTGGCGTGCTGGACAACAAGCGCCTGGCGCAGCTGCGCGCGTTGGCTGAGACCCGCAACCCCGGCCACAGCCCCAGCGCCGATTCGGTGGTGGACGGCCTGGTGCAGCTGCTGGGCTATGCCAAAAAGGATTTGCTGATCGTTTCGCCCTACTTTGTGCCCGGCGAATCGATGCGCCAGGCCTTCAAGGATGCCGTGCAGCGGGGCGTGCGCGTGCGCATTCTGACCAACTCGCTGTCGTCCAACGATGCACCGATTGCCCATATCGGCTATGCCCGCCACCGTGAGACCTTGCTGCGCGATGGTGTCGAGCTTTATGAGTTGGTCAGCGACGAGAGCGATTTGCGCGCCGCCTTTGGCCTGGGCAGCGGGCAGAACAGTTTTCGTGAAGGTCGCCGCGTGATGCTGCACAGCAAGGTGCTGGTGCTTGACGGCCAATTGCTGGTCGTGGGTTCGATGAACCTGGACCAACGCTCCAAATTGCAGAACACGGAAATAGCGGTGCTGGTGCGCAGCCGTAAGCTCTCGGGCCAGGCGGCTGGCATGATCGAGAAGGGACTGGAAAGTGCCGCCTGGCATGTGGTGCTGAAAGACGGCAAGCTGCTCTGGGAGGCACCGCAGAACACAAGGCTGAAAGACCAGACCACCGAGCCCGACTCCAGCCTGCCGCTGCGGCTGATGCTGAAGATCATCAGTCCGTTTACGCCGGACTCTTTGCTTTAAGCGCTGCTTTAAACAGCCGCTTCCAGCAGCGTTTGCTGCTGCAAGCCATCCAGCCACACGGTGATCGCTGCCTGGTCGGTCATCACCCGCACATGCTGGTAGGCCTCCTCGGCTTCGGGGAAGGCCCGGCGCATCAGGTTCAGCCATTGCTTCAGGCGGCCGGCGCGCTGGCGCGGCTCCAGGTCCTCGCAGACCAGGTGCCAAAAGCGCAGCAAGGCAGGCAGCAGGTCGGGCCATTGCACATCGCGCATGCCCGCGGGCAGCGGCAGGCCATCGCGCTCGGCAACCGCTTTGCGGATGCTCCAGGCCAGGCCCGGGTCGGCCACAATGCCACGGCCCAGCATCAGATCCTGGCAACCGGATTCGGCTTGGCAGCGCAAGGCGTCCTCCACGGTCCAGATCTCGCCATTGGCCACAACGGGGATGCGCACAGCCTCGCGGATCCGCGCAATCTGGTCCCAGTAGGCAGGCGGGCGGTAGCCATCGAGCTTGGTGCGGCCATGCACGACCAGCTCGCAGGCACCGGCTTCCTGCATCGCCAAGGCGCAGTCCAGCATCAGCGCCCGATCGTTAAAGCCCAGGCGCATCTTGGCCGACACCGGCATGGCGGCAGGCACAGCGCCGCGCACCGCACTGACCACCGCATGGATGGCAGCCGGGTCCTGCAGCAAGGCGGCACCGCCGCCATGGCGGTTGACCACCTTGGCCGGGCAGCCAAAGTTCAGATCAATCCCCTCGGGTGACAGCGCCGCCAGCTGCACGGCATTGGCCGCCATGCTGGCGGCATCACTGCCCAGCAGCTGGGCGCGCACCGGCGTGCCCGCTGCCGTGCAGCTGCCGTTGCGCAACTCGGGCATGGTGCGCAGGTAGACCTTGTCGGGCAGCAAGCTGCCGGTGATGCGGATGAACTCCGACACGCAGCGGTCGGCTCCACCAATGCTGGTGAGCACATCGCGCAGCACAAAATCGAGCAGGCCCTCCATGGGCGCAAGCAACAAGCGCATGGTTGGCCCCGTTCAGCAAGCGCCCAAAGAGGGGGGCACCGGCGTCATGCGCCAGATCACCAAGCCACCTGCAGGCGCCAGAGCGTGGTCATCTCGGCCGCGCGGGCCTGGTGCAGCGGGTTGGCGGCATCCTGGGCCTTGGGGTGGCGTGGGCGGATATGGTTCTTGCCAACGACCTGCAAGCCGGCTTGGGAGATCCAGGTGAGCAGCTCTTCGCGGCTGCGCAGGCCCAGGTGCTCGGCAAAATCGGACAGGATCAACCAGGCCTCGCCACCGGGCACCAGGTGTGCCGACACGCCTGCCAGAAAGCCGCGCAGCATGCGGCTGCCTTCGTCGTACACCGCACGCTCGACCGGCGCGCTGGGCTTGGCAGGCACCCAGGGCGGGTTGCAGACCACCAGCGCGGCCTTGCCTTCGGGGAACAGATCGATCTGGGCCAGCTCCACCTTCTGGTCCACGCCCAGGCGCTCCAGGTTTTCCTTGGCGCAGGCCAGTGCACGCGGATCGGTATCGGTGGCCAGCACCTTCTGGATGCCACGGCGCGCCAGCACGGCGGCGATCACGCCGGTACCGGTGCCGATGTCATAGGCCAGCGACTGCTTGGCCAGAGCGGTGGGCAGCGGCGCCTGGGCAATCAGGTCGACATACTCGCCCCGCACCGGCGAGAAAACGCCGTAGTGCGGGTGGATGCGGTCATAGGCCTTGGGGGCCAGCTTGGCCAGCGCGGGGATTTCCACACCCTTTTTGCGCCACTCATGGGCGCCCACCAGGGCCTGCAGCTCACGCAAGGACACCACCTGGGCCAGATCGCCCTCGGGCGCGCCCCAGGCATCGACGCAAGCGGCCTGCACCTGTGGCGCACGGCGCAGGTGGATGGCGTACTGCGGGTCCAGCTCGATCAGCACCATCGACAGCACACGGGCGCGTTGCGCCTGCAGCTGGCGCTGCTGGTGGAAGGGCAAGGCCAGCTGTGGCGTGGGCATGCCGGCCACTGCAGGGGCGGCGGGCTTTTTCTTGGTCTTGCGCTCACCGGTCTTGTCCAGGCGGCGCGTCAGCGACTGCAGCAGCATGCGCGCATTTTGGAAATCACCGCGCCACAAGAGCGCCGTGCCCTCGCAGGCCATGCGGTAGGCCACATCGGCGGGCAAGGTGTCATCGGCCAGCACCACGCGGCTGGCAGCGGCGGCACCGCGCTCGCTGCGCCAGCGTGCGCTGCGCGCTTCACCGTCTTCCTCCCAGTGGATGGTGGGCAAACTCTCTGGCTGGGCAGTGGTCATACAAAAGGCTTTCTGGGGCAGGCCAGCGAGGCGCCAGCTGCCAACGGGGGAAAAACAAAGAGGCCGTCCAAGACGGCCTCTTGAGAGCAGGGCATCACCGCCCTGCCAACGCAGGGCCGGCACATGCCCGGCCAGCAAGGATCAGCGGTTCATCAAGGAGCGCTGCATGCGCACTTCTTCGATCTTGATGGCACCGACGGTGGCCGTCTTGGCGGTCGACATCTCACGCTTGAAACCAGCAGACTCGTGGAAACGCAGTGCGCGCTCATTGCGCAGCGGCACCCAGGCGGTCACCGAGGTGCAGCCTTCTTCGGACAGGCCGTCACGTGCGGCATCCCACAGCGCCACGCCCACGCCCTGGTCCCAGTGGGTGGGGGCAGCATAGATGGCCCAGATTTCACCGGTGGTGGGGCGGGTCTTGGCATCGCGCGAGCGGTCAAAACCGATGAAACCGACGATCTTGTCGTTTTCGACGGCCACTTGCACTTGTGGCTCACAGAATTCGATGGCTTCGCGCCAGTAAGCCTGGCGCTTTTCGACGGAAGAGATGGACTTCAGTTGGTCATCGGGCAAAACACCGCGATAGCTCTCCACCGAAGCGGCGGCATGGATTTGGGCAATGGCTTTGGCATCACGGAGAGTTGCGGGACGAACCTGGATAGTTTCAGACATGGATAACCGAAAACAAAAATCAATGAATTAACCAAAAAGCACGTATATCTCGTCGTACACTGCGACCATCACGCCCGGCCGGGTGTCAAGTGGGGATGGAGCACCCTGAGGCTCAACATCCACCCACCTGCAACACACCATGGCTCACGCAGCATCAGCGGGCAACAAGGCACTGCTGATGGCTTTTTTAAGGGCATATGGAAGAGTCAGCGCGTGAACAGCGCGCTGCAGAGATATGGTGCGCGAAAGCCGGCCATTGTCTCACTCCTGACATCATTTGGGTAGCCCCACAATAGGCTTGTAGGTCAATTTGTGCAGGGGTTTGCAAATGACTGCATTTGCGCTAGGCGTTTACCCGAAGACCATCTCCAAAGCAAAATCAATGGCTTAGCGCATAAAGCTGCAACTCAGCCAGCGCATCAGCCCATCAAAGCGCCGACCATAGGGCGGATACAGCCATTTGGCGGCCGACCAGCTACCTTGACGCAGCACAGGCTTGGCATGAGAAAAGCGCATGAATCCATGGTAGCCATGCAGCGCACCCCAGCCGCTCTTGCCCCAGCCGCCAAAGGGCAGGCTGCCATGGGCAAACTGCAGCAGGCAGTCATTCATGCACATACCGGCTGCGCGCACGCGCTGCGCCACATCCCGGCCCTGGCGGCGGTCCTGGCCAAACCAGTACAGCGCCAGCGGAACCTCGCCCTGGTTGATGGCCGCAATCGCCTCCTCGCGGTCGTCGTACTGCAACACCGGCAGCACCGGGCCAAAAATCTCCTCCTGCATCAGCTGTATCTGCGCGCTGACGCCCAGCACCAAGGCCGGCGCCAGCTGCCGGCTGATGCCATCGCCGATACGGCTTTGGGACACCTCTGCACCGCCACCTTCCAGGCGAATCACCTGGGCACCGGCCTGCTCCGCCTGGGCCAGCATGCCCAGCACCCGGCTGGCATGGGCCGCATGGATGACCGAGGTGTAGTCAGGATTGCCTTGCTGCTGCGGGTACATGTGCTGCACCGCCTGGGCATAGGCCTCGACAAAGGCAGCAGCGCTGCCGCGCGGCAGCAGGACGTAATCCGGCGCGATGCAGGTCTGGCCGGCATTGAGCAGCTTGGCATGGGCGATCTTGCGCGCCGCGTCCTGGATATCGCAGCTTTGCTCCAGCAGACAAGGCGATTTGCCGCCCAACTCCAAGGTCGTGGGCACCAGCTGGTTGGCAGCGGCCAGCGCCACCTTGCGGCCGGTGGCGGCCGAGCCGGTGAACAGCAGGTGGTCCAGCGGCAAGGCGGCCAGCTCGGCCGAGGCGCCGGCATCCCCCGCCAGCAAGGCCACTTCGTCATCGGCGAAATAGCTTGGCAGCAGCTCGGCGAGCAGCTGCATGGTCTCCGGGGTGTATTCGCTGGGCTTGATGATTACGCGGTTGCCGGCGGCCAGCGCGCTGACCAGCGGACCCAAGGACAGCAGCAAGGGGTAGTTCCAGGGGGCAATCACCCCCACCACGCCCAGCGGCATGGCCTGCACCCAGGCGCGCGCAGGCCAGAAATGCCAGGGCGTGGCCTCGGGCCGGGGCGCTGCCCAGCGCCGCAGGGCACCCAGCGCCTGGCGCAGCTGGCTGTGCAGCGGCAGCAGTTCGGTCAAGGTCGTCACCCGGGCCGAGCGCTGGCCAAAATCGGCCTGCACGCTGGCGCACAGTCGCGCCTCGTTGTCCTGCAGCAGCTTTTGCAGGCGCAGCAAGCGCTCGCGCCGCAGCAGCAACGGCGTATCGGCCTGCGCACGGCTGGCCGCGCGCATGGCCTCAAAACGGCTGTGCAACTCGCTCACATCCATAGCTTGGCCCCATAAAAAAACCCGGTCTGCATCAGGCACAACCGGGCTTTGCACACCAGCAGGCCGCAGCCTGCATCAGGTCAGTCAGTGTTGTGAACGGATTTCACGAGGCTCCACATCCGTCACATCTATCACGGAAGCGCGCATGCCCGATGCGCTGGCTGCCGACTCGGAAGCGCGTGCGCCCTTGTTGGCCGACCAGCGCGCCGTGCTGCGATAGACCGTGGTCCAGCCCGATGCGGGGTTCATCTTGAACGCGAAAGGCACCACGGGTTTGCCGGTGACTTTGGCCCAGAGCAGGCGCACAGCCCAGAGCATGGCAGCGATTGCGGCCACGACCATCAGACTGACAAAAAACACCAGACCAGCCAGCACCATCGCAATTCGCAAAGTCCAGCTCACCACAGTTGCCAACAACTCGTTCAACGCACTTCCTTTCATCGCTGTATGACAGCGCTTGTTACCCATGTTATGCCGTTGCCGGGCTTTTTCAAGCCCCTGTCACTGTCAACAAGCATATCGCAGCGTAAAGATGAAGGGCCATGCATGGTTATGCACGGCCCCTCGCTCAGTGCATTACTGCACTTCTGCCTTGCCAAAATGGAACTCGCCCGGTGCCTGCACCGGATCCACGGTCACCGGAATATTGCTTTTTGGCGGGTAAACGCCTTCAAGCAGCAAGCGCGACAGCGGATTCTCGATGCGCTGCTGGATCGCCCGCTTGAGCGGCCGGGCACCAAACACCGGATCAAAGCCCACCTTGGCCAACTCGGCCATCGCCGCATCGGAGACCTGCAGATGCAGATCCATCTTCGCCAAGCGGTTTTCGAGTTGCTTCAGCTGGATGCGTGCAATCGACTCGATGTGCTGGGCGTCGAGGCCATGGAACACCACGGTTTCATCGATGCGGTTGAGGAATTCGGGACGGAAATGGTTTTTCAGTTCCCCCCAGACAGCGTCTTTTACATCCTCATACGATTCGCCCACCATCGCCTGGATCAGCTGCGAGCCGATATTGCTGGTCATCACGATCACGGTGTTCTTGAAGTCCACCGTGCGGCCCTGGCCATCGGTCAGGCGGCCGTCGTCCAGCACCTGCAGCAGGATATTGAACACATCGGGGTGGGCCTTTTCCACCTCATCGAGCAAGATCACGCTGTAGGGCTTGCGGCGCACGGCCTCGGTCAGGTAACCGCCTTCGTCATAGCCCACATAGCCCGGAGGCGCACCGATGAGGCGCGAGACCGAGTGCTTCTCCATGAACTCGCTCATGTCGATGCGGATCAGGTGGTCTTCGCTGTCAAACAGGAAGCCCGCCAGCGCCTTGCACAGCTCGGTCTTGCCCACGCCAGTCGGGCCCAGGAACAGGAAGGAGCCGGTTGGCCGGTTCGGATCGGACAGGCCCGAGCGCGAACGGCGGATGGCGTTGGACACGGCGGAGATCGCCTCGTCCTGGCCCACCACGCGCTCGTGGAGCTTGTCTTCCATGCGCAGCAGCTTGTCACGCTCGCCCTGCATCATCTTGGACACCGGAATCCCCGTCGCGCGGCTGACCACCTCGGCAATCTCTTCCGCCCCCACATGCGTGCGCAGCAGCTTGTGGCCCTTGTCCTTGGCGCCTTCGGTTTTCTCGTCGGCCTGTACTTCGGCCAGCTGTTTTTCCAGTGCCGGCAGCTTGCCGTACTGCAACTCGGCCACCTTGTTGAAGTCACCGCTGCGCGTGGCTTCCTGGATCTGGAAGCGCACCTGGTCCAGGTCCTTGCGCAGCTGCTCCGAGCCCATCGCATCGGCCTTCTCGGCCTTCCAGATCTCTTCCATGTCGGCGTACTCACGCTCGATCTTGGACAGGTCTTCTTCGATCAGGGACAGGCGCTTTTGCGAGGCCTCGTCCTTTTCCTTCTTCATCGCCTCACGCTCGATCTTGAGCTGGATCATGCGGCGCTCGAGCTTGTCCATGACCTCGGGCTTGGAGTCGATCTCGATCTTGATCTTGGCCGCAGCCTCGTCGATCAGGTCGATCGCCTTGTCAGGCAGGAAACGGTCGGTGATATAGCGTGCAGACAGCTCGGCCGCAGCCACGATGGCCGGGTCGGTGATATCCACGCCATGGTGGGCTTCGTACTTTTCTTGCAGGCCACGCAGGATGGCGATGGTGTCTTCCACCGAGGGCTCGTTGACCAGTACCTTCTGGAAGCGCCGCTCCAGCGCCGCATCCTTTTCGATGTACTTGCGGTACTCGTCTAGGGTGGTCGCGCCAATGCAGTGCAGCTCGCCGCGCGACAGCGCAGGCTTGAGCATATTGCCCGCATCCATGGCGCCATCGGCCTTGCCGGCGCCAACCATGGTGTGGATCTCGTCGATGAAGAGAATCACCCGGCCCTCTTCCTGCGCGACTTCCTTGAGCACGGATTTGAGGCGCTCTTCAAAATCACCACGGTACTTGGCACCCGCCAGCAGACCAGCCATGTCCAGCACCAGCACCTTCTTGTCGCGCAAGGTGTCTGGCACTTCGCCAGCCACAATGCGCTGGGCCAAGCCTTCAACGATGGCCGTCTTGCCCACGCCGGGCTCACCGATCAGCACGGGGTTGTTCTTGCTGCGGCGCTGCAGCACCTGGATGGTGCGGCGGATCTCGTCATCACGGCCGATGACCGGGTCGAGCTTGCCCAGCTTGGCGCGCTCGGTCAGGTCCAAGGTGTATTTCTTCAAGGCTTCGCGCTGGCTTTCGCCGTCGGCGCTGTCCATCGCTTGGCCACCGCGCACCGCGTCAATCGCTGTTTCCAGCGCCTTGCGGCTCAGGCCGCCTTCCTTGACGATGCGGCCCGCCTCACCCTTGTCATCGGTGAGCGCCAGCAAGAACAGCTCGCTGGCATAGAACTGGTCGCCGCGCTTGATGGCTTCCTTCTCGGTGGCCTGCAGCATGCGCTGAAGATCGGGACCTACCGTCACCTGATCCTGGCCTTGCACCTGCGGCAGGCGCTTGATCGCGTTTTCTGCCGCCGTGCTCATCGCCGTGGCATTGGCGCCTGCGCGCGCCAGCAGCGATTTGGGGCCATCGGGCTGGCGCAGCATGGCGGCCAGCACATGGACGGGGTCGATATAGGCATTGTCATTGCCCAAGGCCAACGATTGGGCGTCGGCCAGCGCTTCTTGAAATTTGGTTGTCAGTTTGTCGATTCGCATGAATGTTCCCACTCAACAATTGTTACTGGGGAATATTTTGCGCTGGACCTCGAATTTTCAAGAACCTCGCTGCACATATAGGCCTTGTCGGAGCACATCGCCAAACGCTGTGCGCCCTCTCCTACGGCCTGTGGTCCCGTGCAAAAACGGGCTGCTCCCCGCGGCCATTGCATCAGCCATGCGCTGGCCGCAGCTTGCGCCCCGTCAAACTTGCTGCAAACAGACGGGGGGCGCTGTCAGCGCTTGGGCAGGCCCCAGCGCGCCATCGCGGCTTCGTCGCTGACGCGGGCATCGACCCAGCGTGCGCCCTCAGGCGTGTCTTCCTTCTTCCAGAACGGCGCCTCGGTCTTGAGGTAGTCCATCAAGAACTCGCAGGCCTGGAAGCTCTCCCCCCTGTGCGCCGAAGAGACGGCGACCAGCACAATCTGGTCGCCAGGCGACAGCAGCCCCACGCGGTGGATGACGCGGGCGCCAAAGATGTCAAAGCGCTGGCTGGTGGCCTCGACGATCTGGGCAATCGATTTCTCCGTCATGCCGGGGTAGTGCTCCAGCTCCATCGTGGCCACTTGGCTGCCCGCATTGCGGTCGCGCACGGTGCCGACAAAGCTGCAGACTGCGCCAATGCGGCCGTCGGCGGCGCGCAGCAGGCGCAGCTCCTCGCTCACATCAAAGTCAGCGGTCTGTACGGCGATATGGGTGTGCAACATGGCGGCGTCTCGGCAAAAAAAGCATCAAGAACCGAAGCCTAGCATGCCCGCCGGGCCCGGCTGCAAACCATGGCGGGCCACCCCAGCTTCGCGATTGCGGCACACTGGTGGCCCTCTGCAAGTTTTGGGCTGCTGGAATGCCCGCATTCCGGCGCCTGCCCACGCGCTTGCATGACCTGTTTTCTCTTTGGATGCTTTCCATGCCCAGTCAGACCCTGAATGCCCACGGCTTCCTGCTCTACCCCAATCCGCGCAATCTGCACCGCATTGTGTTCGAGCACCATGTCTTCGTTCCCTACCCTTACGCGATCATCGACATCCCGGCGATGGACCTTGAAGGCCGGACCAGCGTCTATGCCGCCTGCCGCGAGAGCGACCGCAAAATGGGCCAGGTGGTGACCTTTGAGCTGCAAGAAGATGTGGCCCGCTTCGAAAAGCGCTTTACGCCCTGAACACGCACACCACCTGAGCCACTCCCATGCAAGACGGCAGCCAGATCTTTGTCCCTGATTCCTTCATCGCCCTGTTCCAGGGCCGCAACCAGCGCCTGCGCCAGCCGCTCGATGAGATCGCCCAGCGCTATGAGCTCTGCGAAGACCTGGCGCAGATGCTGGTAGAGCAGGCGCAGATCCTCTACCACCAAAGCGCCCCGTCCGAGAGCGCCATCCTGCAGACCATCTACAGCGGTTTGCAAACACCAGATGCCGGCATCAGCGCCGAGGAAGCACGCTGGGTGGTGCTGCGCCTGGCTGAGCTGCTGGAATGGAAGGCGCCCGAGCTGCTGCTGCCCAGCCCCGCAGAAGATGGCGCCGCCTAAGCGCGCTTAACCGCCCGTCACCGGCGGAAAAAACGCCACCTCGGCACCCGCTTCCAGCGCCGCGCTCTCATCGCTGAGCGCCTGGTTGACGGCAATGCGCAGCACACGCCCCCGGGCCAGGCAGCTGGCATAAGGCTCACCCCGGGCCAGCAAGGCATCGCGCAGCTCGGCGACGGTGCTGGCATCGGTGGCAAAGGCCTCGCTGCCATGGCCAATGGCCTCGCGGATGGCAGCGAAATAGCGCAGTTGTACGGTTTTCAAAGTCATCACATTCTCCCCTCGCTCAGCCCAGCAGCTGGGCAAAGGGCACAAAGCGCACGGTATCGCCCTGCGCAATGGTCTGGCCGGGCGGGTTGTCGACCAGGCCATCGGCCCAGACGGCCGAGGTCAGCACGCCGGAGCCCTGGTTGGCAAAACGCTCCAGACCGCCTTGGGCATTCAGGCGCACCCGCAAAAACTCGCGGCGCTTGTCGGCACGCGGCCAGTCAAAATCGGCGCGCATATCGATGGCCTGCGGGGCCAGCGCCTGCACGCCTTGCAAGCGCAGCAGAAAAGGCCGCACCAGGAGCGCAAAGGTCACAAAGCTGGAGACGGGGTTGCCCGGCAGACCGATGAAATGGGCCTGGCCCACCCGGCCATAGGCAAAGGGCTTGCCCGGCTTGATGGCAATGGCCCAGAGATCAAGGCTGCCCAAGGCCTGCACGGCTGGCTTGATGTGGTCTTCCTCACCCACCGACACACCGCCGCTGGTCAGCACCAGGTCGCTGTGCTGCGCCGCCGCCTGCAGCGCGGCCACGGTGGCCTCGTAGCTGTCGGGCACGATGCCCAGATCACGCACCTCGCAACCCAGGCGCTGGAGCATGGCGCGCAAAAAGAAGCGGTTGCTGTTGTAGATGCTGCCGGCGGGCAAGTCCTGCGGCGCCACATCGCCGGGCATGACCAGCTCATCACCAGTGGAGAACAAGGCCACGCGCGGGCGGCGCGCCACTGGCAAACGCGCGCAGCCCATGCTGGCAGCCAGGCCCAGCTCGGCAGGGCCCAGGCGCGTGCCGGCGGTCAGCACCGTGCTGCCCAGCTGCATGTCTTCGCCACTTTTGCGGATGTTCTGCCCTGCCTTGACCGCCGCATTGACCTGCACCCGGCCATCGTCCAGCAGGCTGCATTCTTCCTGCATCACCACGGCATCGGCGCCCGCGGGCACGGCCGCCCCGGTAAAGATGCGGGCGGCGGTGCCGACAGCCAGGGGCTCGCCGATGCTGCCCGCTGCAATGCGCTGGCTGACCGGCAGGGCCAGCTCGGGCCCGCTCAGGTCGGCGGCGCGCAGCGCATAGCCATCCATCGCGCTGTTGTCGAAAGGCGGCACCTGCAAGCCAGCGACCAGGGCCTGCGCCAGCACGCGGCCGTCGGCATCAAAGCTGTCCAGCAGCTCCTGGCCTTCCAGCGGCTGGGCATAGGCAAGCAGCTCGGCCAGGGCGGCATCGAGTGATTTCAGGGGGGGACGGGGCTGGCTGTTCATTCAATCATTCCTTGGGTTGTCGGCCGCCTCCAGGCGGGCCGAACATAGCTACGGCCCGCTCAGCCGGCGGTATCGATCGCAAATACACAGGGCGGGGTATAGGCAAAGCGGGCGCTGTGCGCCAGCAGCCACTGGGCCACGTCGGCAGGGGTATCGCGGGGCAGCTGCGGCAAGGCCGTGGCGGGCAGCAGCTGGCGGGCGGGCGACAGCACCACCGCCTGCACGGCCGCATCCTGCGGATAGAGCGGCGCCTTGCCGTTGGCCTCTGGCGCATTGGCCAGCACCTCCAGCTTGGGCAGGTCGCAGTCCTTGAAGCCTTCCACCAGCACCCAGTCCACCTGGCTGTCGAGCTGGGCGATCAGCGCATGCACATCGGGCTCCTGCGTCTGGGGCAGCTCGCGCATCAGCACCACGCGCTGGTCGGAGGCGGCCAGCACCTCGTAGGCGCCGGCCTGGCGGTGGCGCCAGGTGTCCTTGCCGGGGGTGTCGATGTCAAAGCGGTGGTGGGCATGCTTGATGACCGACACCTGCTGGCCCTGCGCGATCAGCACCGGGATGACCTGCTCGATCAAGGTCGTCTTGCCACTGCCGGAATAGCCTGCAAAACACACCACCTGCATACCCGCCTCCTTGATGAATCCACTGCCGGCCTCGGCATCCAGGCACGAGGCGATGGCGGCAGCTTAGCCGGTTCAGCGGCAGTGGTCCTTGATATAGGTCTTGACCTGGTCCACATCAGCAGGCATCACGACCACGCGCTTGGGCAGGTCTTCGATGCCGTCAAACTTGGCCGGGCGCTCTGGCAGGCGGCCCAGGGCCTCTTCGATAGTGGCGGCAAACTTGATCGGCAAGGCGGTTTCCAGCACGATCATCGGCTCGGCACCCAGGTGCTCGCGCGCCACCTTCACGCCATCGGCGGTGTGGGTGTCAATCATCTGGCCCAGGCGCTGGTAGGTGTCCTGGATGGTGGCCAGGCGGTCGGCATGGCTGCTCTTGCCGCTGACAAAGCCATAGCGGCCTGCCGCATCCTTGAAGGCCGGATCGGCCTGCAGGTCAAAGCGGCCCTCTTTGGCCACGCCTTGCGAGAACAGCTGCTGCAGGCGCGCGCCATCGCGGCCCACCAGGTCGAACACAAAGCGCTCGAAGTTGCTGGCCTTGGAGATGTCCATCGACGGGCTGGAGGTCTCGAAGGTGTGGGCAGCGCCACGCACCTGGTAGACACCGGTGCGGAAGAATTCGTCCAGCACGTCGTTCTCGTTGGTGGCCACCACCAGCTTGGCAATCGGCAGGCCCATCTGGCGTGCCACATGGCCGGCGCAGACATTGCCAAAGTTGCCGCTTGGCACCGTGAAGCTCACCTTCTCGCTGTTCTGGCTGGTGGCCTGCAGGTAGCCGGCAAAGTAGTAGACCACCTGGGCCAGCAAGCGCGCCCAGTTGATGGAGTTGACGGTACCGATCTTGTACTGCGCCTTGAAGGCGTGGTCATTGCTGACCGCCTTGACGATGTCCTGGCAGTCGTCAAACACGCCTTCGATGGCGATGTTGTGGATGTTCTCGTCCTGCAGGCTGAACATCTGTGCCTGCTGGAAGGGGCTCATGCGGCCATGCGGGCTGGTCATGAATACGCGCACGCCCTTTTTGCCACGCATCGCGTATTCCGCCGCGCTGCCGGTGTCGCCACTGGTGGCACCCAGAATATTGAGCTCTTCGCCACGGCGCGCCAGTTCGTACTCGAACAGGTTGCCCAGCAGCTGCATGGCCATGTCCTTGAAGGCCAAGGTCGGGCCATTGGAGAGCGCCTCGATCATCAGCTGGCCTTCGAGCTGGCGCACCGGCACAATCGCCGCCGTGCCGAACACCGCTTCGGTATAGGTCTTGTTGCACAGCGCGCGCAGGTCCTCTGCGGGGATGTCGTCGATGTACAGCGACAGGATCTCGAACGCCAGCGCGGCATAGCCCTGGTTCTGCAGCGTCTCGCGCAGTTCTGTCAGCTTGGCATCGTCAATCTGCGGGTACTGCACCGGCATGTACAGACCGCCATCGGGCGCCAGGCCCTCGAGCAAAATGTCGCAAAAACGTTTTTGTTCGGCATGGCCGCGCGTGGAGAGATACAGCATGGAGGGTGCGAAATAAGTGGACACAGCCCGCTCACGGGCAAGGAGCAACTACCTATTATCCTGCAGTCGCCAGTACTGGCACAGCTTGCGCAGGAATGTGGGGCACAGCAGCTGGCAGCAGCGGCCAGGCTTCGACACCGATGGCCGCCGCAGGCATAAAAAAGCCCCGGACCAGGTCCGAGGCTTGGCGGAGTTGAGAAACGGCGGTCAGGCCTGCTCACCCATGCGCGCCAGTTCCTGGCGGGCATAGTAGGCGCGCCACTGGTTCACCACCAGCTCGGCAAAGGCCTGGTTCTTCATCTTCTTGACGCCCTTGAGCATCACCACCACGCGCTGCTTTTTCTTCTGGAACTGGGCGCGGCGCTTGCCCACACCCATGGCGGGCGGCTGCACACCGGGCTCCAGGGCCATGATGACGGTGAGCATGTGGTTGGCCTGGTTGAACTCGAAATCATCGATTGCCGACCAGGGCAACAGTTCCTGCGCGTTGAAGAGGCGCACACCCGCAGGCTGCAGCACCATGGCCGGGCTCTGGCCATCGCGCCAGAACAGCCGCGCCACCCACAGGCAGACCAGACCACCGGCCAGCACACCTGCACCGACCGCCACATGCAGGCCCGCCATGAACAAGGCCACCGCCCCGCCAAAGCAGGCCAGGGCCAGAAAGCCGAACAAGGCCATCATGAAGACCGAGCGCTCATGGATCACCGTCTCTGGTGTGGCCAGCGCCGCGATCTCGCGCAACTCCACCAGCTTCGCGCTGCGGTTGGCCGCTGCTGCGCTGCTGAGCTCGTTTTGCAAGGCCGCATTCAAATCGGCAACCGGGGCCGGTGCGACCGACCCGGCCAGGGTGCGGCTGCTGGCGGCAGGAGCGCCCTGCTCCAGGCCAAACTCCTGCAGCAGCTGGCTGCCCTGGGCATCCATGGCGCGGGCCAGCAACTCGGGGCTGACGGGCACACCCAGCGCAGCCAGGCGCTCGGCCAGCTCGGGGTGGGTGTCGGTGGGGTGGGCCTGGCGCTTGTCCAGGTGCTCGCTCGGGTCGGTCATGCCCTTGGCGGCCACCAGCTGGCGCACATGGCCCAGCACACCGCCTTCGACCGTCTCGCCCCGGTCCCAGTTGGCCTGCAGGGCCTCATCCACATGCGGCGCCAGCGCGCTGATGCGCAGCAAGGACGAGGCGACGGCCTGCGGGCTCACCACCTGCGCGCCCACCGCATCGGCGGCCAGTTCGCGCTTGCGGCTCCAGTAGCGCACTGCTTCGTGGAAGCTGTCCAGAAACATCTCGCCAAACAAGGTGGCTGGGCGGCGCAGGATGTCCATCCAGGACTCCTCATGCCGCTCGCCGCCACTGATGGCCACCAGATGGTGGATGGTGGCGCTGTAGATGGGCGAGAAGCGCTGGCTGTAGAGCGTGTCTTCGCCGATGAAGTGGCCCAGTTCGTGGCCGATCACGGCGGCGACTTCGCCGGCATTGAGAAAGGCCATGTAGGGCAAGGGCAGGTAGAGCACGCGGCCCTGGGGCAGCAAGGCGCCGTTGGACAGCTGCACCGGGTGCTCGGTCACAAAAAAGCCTTCGTTCAGGCCCACCACCAGCGCATCGGGCATGCCGGCGCCGGTCTTGCCGGCCACGCGGTCGACAAAGGCCCAGAGTTCAGGCGCCTGCTGGCGGCTGACGGTCTGGCCCATCACCTCGATGGGCTCGTTCTCCAGCGGCTTGCGCGATGCCTTCCAGACATCGATCAGCACCTTGCAGCCCGAGTACAACAAGAACAGCGCCAGGCCGCCAAGGATGAACATCAGCTTCATGTCGCCCTTGCTGTAGTTGCGGTGGCGCAGGATGGGCATCATCTCGTAGACCAGCAGAGGGATGGCCGCACCAAACAGCAGCAGCACCATGACCACCATGTAGGTCGGCAAGAGCTTGCGACCCTTCTGGAAGGTGGCGAGCAGCTGCTCCCGCGACTGCATGGCCTTGGCCCCCATGCCGCGCTGGTACACCACACCCAGCGCCGACCAGAGCAGCGCCAGCACGCTGAAGGCGATGGTGCAGCCCGCCAGCACTGGCTGCAAGTTACGGGTAGTGACATTCATACCCTGGGTTTGCAGGTCCTTGATGGCCATCAGGTACTCGTTTTTGACCTTCCAGACCGGGTATTCCTTGCCCTCGCTGTCCCGAACCGTTGCACGGCGCCCGGGCTTTTCGGCCTCGATCGCTTCGAGCTGGTGCACCACCTGCTGATACTCTGCGATCTGCGCGCTCACATCAGTCACTGGCGTATCAGCCCGCGACCACTGCCAGATGCCGATGGCCAGCATCAGCAGCGGAATCCCAAACAACACCCCCCAGCGCTTGGCCAGCGTCATCCATTTCTTGTCGGTTTCCGACATAGTGCAACTCCCCGTCTTTGTTATCGATCAGCAGCGCGCCCGGAACCAGCCCGGGGGCGCTGCGTTTGTGAGCGGCCATTATTTATAAAAATAATGAAGTGAACAAATACCGACAAGTAACAGAATGATGCGGGCGCTATAGCGGCTGTTGGACCCCAAAGAAAAAAAAACCGCCAGGGCCGGATGGGCCACAGGCGGTTCGTGGGCGGCAGGCGCCCGGTGTTGCGACGCGGTGGTCGCAGCAGCTGTTTAGTTCAGCTCTTCCTTGCGGATGCGGGTGATCGGTGCCAGCACGGTGGGCAGGCCCTGGATCTCGGCCAGTGCCTTGTCCATATCGCCTTCGCGCGTTTCGTGCGTCAGGATGATCAGGTCGGTCTGGGTCGAGCCCTCGCCGCCGATTTCGTCGGCTTCGCGCTGCAGCACCGCATCGATGCTGATACCGGCGCCGGCGAGCAGGCCGGTGACCTTGGCCAGCACACCTGCTTCATCGGCCACGCGCATGCGCAGGTAGTAGCTGGTGGTGATGTCGGCCATCGGCAGCACGGGCAGTTCCTGGCCCGCTTCACGCAAGGTGCTGCTCTGGAAGGCCAGCGGCGGCACGCGGTGGGCCACATCGGCGCCTTCCAGGCGGGCGATGTCGACCAGGTCGGCGATCACGGCCGAGGCGGTGGGCTCCGAGCCTGCGCCCTTGCCGTAGTACAAGGTCGTGCCCACGGCATCGCCATGCACCACCACGGCATTCATCGCGCCTTCCACATTGGCGATCAGGCGCTTGGCGGGCACCAGCGAGGGGTGCACCCGCAGCTCAATGCCCTTGTCGGTGCGCTTGGTGATGCCCAGCAGCTTGATGCGGTAGCCCAGCTGCTCGGCGTAGCGGATATCGATGGACGACAGCTTGGTGATGCCTTCCACATAGGCCTTGTCGAACTGCACCGGCACGCCAAAGGCGATGGCGCTCATCAAGGTGGCCTTGTGGGCGGCGTCCACACCTTCGATGTCGAAGGTCGGGTCAGCTTCGGCGTAGCCCAGGCGTTGGGCTTCTTTCAGCACCACGTCAAAGTCCAGGCCCTTGTCACGCATCTCGGACAGGATGAAGTTGGTGGTGCCATTGATGATGCCGGCAATCCACTGGATCTGGTTGGCGGTCAGGCCTTCGCGCAGCGCCTTGATGATCGGGATGCCACCGGCCACGGCCGCTTCGTAGGCCACCATCACGCCCTTGTCGGCGGCAGCCTTGAAGATCTCCGAGCCGTGCACGGCCAGCAGGGCCTTGTTGGCCGTCACCACATGCTTGCCGGCGGCAATCGCCTCCAGCACCAGGGTCTTGGCCACGCCGTAGCCGCCGATCAGCTCGATCACCACATCGATGTCGGGATTGGCGATCACTTCGCGGGCATCCTTGACCACGGCCGCCTGGTCACCCACCACGGCGCGCGCACGGGTCTCGTCCAGATCGGCCACCATGGTCACGGCAATATCGCGGCCAGCGCGGCGGCGAATTTCGTCATGGTTACGTTGCAACACGTTGAAGACACCGCTACCGACGGTGCCGATGCCCAACAAGCCTACTTGGATCGGTTTCATAAAGTCTCTTGGATACGTTGAATAACCAACAAGGCGCCCTGCTGGACGCCTGTCGTTGTCAGATAGGAAAAGCGGCGACTCAGGCAGCGGATTTTTCTGCCTTGGTCTTGACCAGCTTGATATCGGCCTTATGGGCCTGCGCAAGCTGCTCGGTTCCGTGGCGAAGGCGGTACTTGGCCAGGAAGGCGGCCAGGCGGTTGATCGCTTCGCGCAGGTCCGCCTCATGGGGCAGGAACACAATGCGGAAGTGGTCAGGCCGTGGCCAGTTGAAGCCGGTGCCCTGGACCAGCATCACGCGGGTCTCCTTGAGCACCTGCAGGAAGAATTCCTGGTCGTCCTCGATCGGGTAGATCGCAGGGTCGAGCTTGGGGAACATGTAGAGCGCGCCTTGCGGCTTGACGCAGCTGACGCCGGGGATGGCGTTGATCAGCTCCCAGGCCAGGTCGCGCTGCTTGCGCAGGCGGCCGCCTTCTTGCACCAGCTCGTCAATGCTCTGGTGACCGCCCAGCGCGGTCTGCACGGCCCATTGGCCGGGCACATTGGCGCAGAGGCGCATGTTCGAGAGCATGTTCAGGCCCTCGATATAGTCGGCAGCGCCGGTCTTGTCGCCGGAAATCACCATCCAGCCGGCGCGGTAGCCGCAGCTGCGGTAGGCCTTGGAGAGCGAATTGAAGGTGATGGTCAGCACATCCTGCGACAACAAGGCCATTGGCGTGTGCTTGGCATCTTCGTACAGCACCTTGTCATAGACCTCATCGGCAAAGATGACCAGGCCATGCTCACGCGCGATCTGCACGATGTCGCGCAACAGTGCGTCGGAATACAGCGCGCCGGTGGGGTTGTTGGGGTTGATGACGACGATGCCCTTGGTGCGGGGCGTGATCTTGGCGCGGATATCGGCCAGGTTGGGCATCCAGCCGTTTTCTTCGTCGCACATATAGTGCACCGGCGTGCCGCCCGACAGGCTGGTGGCTGCCGTCCACAGCGGGTAATCGGGGGCCGGCAGCAGCATTTCGTCGCCGGTGTCGAGCAGCGCATTGGTGGCCAGGCTGATCAGCTCGGAGGCTCCATTGCCCAGGTAGATATCGTCCAGACCCACACCCTTAATGCCCAGGCGCTGGGTTTCGTGCATCACCGCCTTGCGCGCGGCAAAGATGCCCTTGCTGTCGGAGTAGCCTGCCGAGTTGGGCAGGTTGCGGATCATGTCCTGCTGCACCTCTTCAGGGGCATCGAAGCCAAACACCGCCAGGTTGCCGATGTTGAGCTTGGTGATCTTCTGTCCTTCGTCCTCCATCCGCTTCGCCGCGTCCATGATCGGCCCTCGAATGTCGTAACACACATTGGCCAGCTTGGCGGATTTTTGAATCGTCTTCATGACAGAAACCACTACCTCTGAAAACACGGGATTGCAGCCGGCTGGCGACCACGCCAATACCTCGAACCCACAACCCAACTAGGTGAAAACTATAATTTGACCACAGATCCTTGCGTTGATCGCTCTGTAGTGGCTCCCTGTGCCTGTGGCACCGGGCCCTGCCCTGTCTTTGCCCCGTTTGCCGAAAGTCCGCGCCATGAAGTTCCAGCCCGATAAATCCGACACCTTGACCATCACAGGCTATGGCCCGGGCTGGCTGGCGGTGGACAAGCAGACCTACTCGCACAGCCTGGTGGTCAGCTCCAACGGCAGCCTGCAGCCCTGGGATTGCGCCCGCTTCGAAGACCTGGGACCCGCCCTTTTCGCCCAACTGGCCGAGGCCGATGTGGAAACGATCATTTTCGGCAGTGGCAATCGGTTACGTTTTCCTTCGCCGACCTGGCTGGCTCCGCTGATTGCAAAACGTATCGGCTTCGAGACCATGGATACACCCGCTGCATGCCGTACCTACAACGTATTGGCGGGTGAAGGACGCAAGGTGTTACTGGCCGCCCTGGTAGAAGCTCCTGCGCTATAACCACAATCGATAGCCTGTGTTTATCAGCGGGGCTCGATAAATATTTCGATTCGGGTTAAAATACTCTCTTGCGGCCGCGGGCCTGAATAACAACTAGATGAATACTTTGATTCCTGCGGCCTTTTTGCGATTACTCCGGAGAAAATAGAGAGCTATGGCTGTTGTTGTCAACAAACCCTTGCCAGAATTTGATGCACAAGCGACGGGAGGCCTGAAGGTCTCCAATTCGTCGCATCAGGGGCAAATTCTGGTGCTGTACTTCTACCCCAAGGATAACACCCCCGGTTGTACCACCGAAGCCATGCAATTCCGCGACAAGTACGCGGATTTCGTCAAGGCCGGTGCAGCCGTCTTCGGCGTGTCGCGCGACAACATGAAGTCGCACGACGACTTCAAGGAAAAGCTCGAACTTCCCTTCGAGCTGATCGCTGATACCGAAGAAAAGCTGTGCCACATGTTCGGCGTCGTCAAGAACAAGATCATGTACGGCAAGAAGGTCAAGGGCATCGAGCGCTCGACCTTCCTGGTCGGCCCTGATGGCATCTTGGTGCAAGAATGGCGCGGCCTGAAGGTGCTGGGCCACGTCGAAGAAGTGCTCAAGGCCGTCAAGTCGATGAAGGCTGCGCAAAAGAAGGCTGCCTAAACACAGCTGCGCCAGGCAGCAACTGTGCGGCGGCGCGCCATCTGCGGATGCGCGCCGTTGCTGTTTCCGTCTTTCTGGGCCGACACGGCGATCCATGACTGAGATTGCTGGTTTCGGGGCGCCCAGAATGTGCATAATGGGCTCCATATGTATGTGAGTCCGGATTGTTCTGTCATTCCCCATGAAAAAGGCTGTCTTGCTTGCGAGATGGCCTTTTTTGCATCAGGGATGGCAGGCGTCTGGAGTGAGTTCGCCCATTTGGCGAGTGTTTAGATAAAGGCCCCGAGCTCCATGCCCTTGCCTCCCGCACCTACCCGCCGTGGCAGCCAGCTTTCCGCTGGTGACTTTTCCGCCAAGACCAACGCCAAATCCCGTGCATCCGCCACCACTGCGCGCGATGAACAAGACGATGATGTTTTAGACCTGGACACCGCGCCTGTCGCCGTGGCTGCAAGCCCTGCGCCGCGCCGTGCAACAGCCGCTGCTGCGCCCAAGGCCAGCAGCCGCAGCAAGAAAGTGGCGGCCGCCCCTACCCCGGTGCAAGCCCCTGCGCCTGTGGCCGCAAGCGCCAAGGCGCCAGCAGCCGCTAAGCCTGCGCAACCAGCGCGAAGCCCTGCCGTGGCCGAAGCCAGCCCGGTGCTGGCCAGCAAGCCTGCCAAGGCCGCCAAGCCGCGCAGCGACAAGGCCAAGCTCTTTGTGCTGGACACCAATGTGCTGCTGCACGACCCCAGCAGCCTGTTCCGCTTTGAAGAGCACGACATCTACCTGCCGATGATCGTGCTCGAAGAGCTCGACGGCCACAAGAAGGGCATGACCGAAGTGGCCCGCAACGGCCGCCAGGCCAGCCGCACGCTTGATGCGCTGGTCGCCAGCCAGGAGGCCCATCTGGCCCAGGGCATTCGCCTGGATGCCACCGGCCAGAAGGGCGCCAGCGGCTGCCTGTTCTTCCAGACCGAGCCGCTGCACTACCAGCTGCCCGAGAGCCTGCCCCAGGGCAAGGCCGACAACCAGATTCTGGGTGTGGTCGAGGCCCTGCGCCAGCGCCACCCGGACCGCCCTGTGGTGCTGGTCTCCAAGGACATCAACATGCGCGTCAAGGCGCGTGCGCTGGGCCTGGAGGCAGAGGACTACCAGAACGACAAGACCTTGGAAGACGGCGACCTGCTCTACACCGGCATGCTGCAGCTGCCGCTGGATTTCTGGGCCAAGGTCGGCAAGAAGGTCGAGAGCTGGCAATCGGGCGCCTCCACCTGCTACCGCATCAGCGGCGCCATCACCCAGCAGCTGCACATCAACCAGTTCGTCTACTACGAAGCCCCTGGCGAAAACAGCCTGTTTGCCCGCGTGATCGAGATCCGCGACAAGACCGCCGTGCTGGAGACCTTGAAGGACTACGGCCACCAGAAGAACAATGTGTGGGGCGTGACCACGCGCAACCGTGAGCAGAACTTCGCGATGAACCTGCTGATGGACCCGGATGTGGACTTTGTCACGCTGGCAGGTACCGCTGGCACCGGCAAGACCTTGATGGCCTTGGCCGCCGGTCTGAACCAGGTGCTGGACGAGCGCCGCTACACCGAGATCATCATGACCCGCGCCACCGTCAGCGTGGGCGAGGACATCGGCTTTCTGCCAGGCACCGAAGAAGAGAAGATGGGCCCCTGGATGGGCGCGCTGGACGACAACCTGGAGTTCCTGGCCAAGGGCGACGGCGGCAATCCCGGCGAATGGGGGCGCTCTGCCACCAATGACCTGATCCGCAGCCGCATCAAGATCAAGAGCATGAACTTCATGCGCGGTCGCACCTTCCTGAACAAGTACGTGATCATCGACGAGGCGCAGAACCTGACGCCCAAGCAGATGAAGACCCTGATCACCCGTGCCGGCCCCGGCACCAAGATCATCTGCATGGGCAACCTGGCCCAGATCGACACGCCCTACCTGACCGAAGGCTCCTCGGGTCTCACCTATGTGGTGGACCGCTTCAAGGGCTGGCCACACAGCGGCCACATCACCTTGGCACGCGGTGAGCGCTCGCGCCTGGCCGACTTTGCCAGCGATGTGCTGTAAGCAGCGTTAGGTTGCGACGGGGGCTGCACAGTCTCCCCCAACGCCCGGGCCAAAAGCCTAACAAAAAGGCACCGAGTTTTTGCTCGGTGCCTTTTTTTGTGCCTTCAGCCGCTGATTAAACGCCGGTGCCTCGGATCTGGTCCAGGCTGCGCGCCGGCGTGATCGCCTGCGGATCGAGCTTGCAGTGCAGGATCACCGGCAGCTGGTGCTGTTCCGCCCAGCTGCGCATGGCAGCCAGCGCAGGCCCAAAGTCTTCGGTCTTCTCGACCAGGGCCGCATTGCCGCCAAAGGCTTTGGCGTAGGCCACAAAGTCGGGGTTGCGCAGCTCGGTGGCGCTGACCCGGTTGGGGTAGTCGCGCTCCTGGTGCATGCGGATGGTGCCGTACATGCCGTTGTCGATCAGCAGCACGATGACGGGCAGCTGGTACTGCACGGCGGTCGCAAACTCCTGGCCATGCATCAGAAAGTCGCCATCGCCGGCAATGCAGACGACGCTGCGCTGCTTGTCCAGGCGCTTGGCGCCCACGGCGGCCGGCAGACCATAGCCCATGCTGCCGCTGGTGGGAGCTAGCTGGCTGCCATAGTGCGTGAACGGCCAGAAGCGGTGCACCCAGGTGGCAAAGTTGCCAGCGCCATTGCACCAGACCGTATCGGCCGGCAACACCTCGCGCACATGGGCCATCAGCTGGCCCATCTGCAGTGCGCCAGGCACCTGGATCGGGGCGGGGTTGCTCCAGGCCAGGTAGTCGGCATGGGCCTGCTGCACCAGCGCCTGGCGCTCGGCGCGTGGCGCGGCGGCAGGCTGGCGGGCCAGGGCCGCACAGAAGGAGTCGGGCGCCGCCACAATCGCCTGGTCGGCCTGGTAGACCCGGCCCAGCTCGTCCGGATCCGGGTGCACATGGATGAGCCGCTGGCCGCTGCTGGCCGGAATACCCAGCAGGCTGTAGCCCTGCGATGGCACCTCGGACATGCGCCCGCCGAGCAGCAGCACCAGATCGGCCTTCTTGACGCGCTCGATCAGCTTGGGATTGACGCCCAGACCCACATCGCCGGCATAGTTGGCGTGGTGGGCGGGGAAGACCATCTGGCGGCGGAAGGAGCAGGCCACCGGCACCGCATGGGCGGCGGCAAAGGCGGCGATATCCGCATGGGCCTGCGCACTCCAACGCGAGCCGCCGGCAATGATGATGGGATTTTGCGCAGCGGCCAGCTGGGCCACCACGGCAGCCACATCGGCATCGGCGGCGTGCGCGGGCGCGGGCTGGTAGCGGCGGGCATCGGGCACGCTGACGGCATCGCGCAGCATGTCTTCGGGCAGCGCAATTACCACCGGGCCGGGGCGGCCGCTGGTGGCCACCGCAAAGGCGCGGGCAATGGTCTCGGGAATGCGCGCTGCATCATCGATCTCGGTCGCCCACTTGACCATGCTGCCAAACACGGCGCGGTAGTCCAGCTCCTGGAAGGCTTCGCGGCCACGCGCCGAGCGCTCGATCTGGCCGACGAAGAGGATCATCGGGGTCGAGTCCTGCATCGCGATATGCAAGCCGGCCGAGGCATTGGTCGCACCAGGCCCTCGGGTGACCATGCAGATCCCGGGCTGGCCGGTGAGCTTGCCCTGGGCTTCGGCCATCATCGCGGCGCCGCCCTCCTGGCGGCAGATCGTCGTTTCGATAGGCGCGTCATAGAGCGCATCGAGGACGGCCAGAAAGCTCTCGCCCGGCACCGTGAAAATCTGCTGCACGCCGTGGATCAGCAGCTGGTCCACCACCAGCTGGCCACCGGTGCGTGCTTGTTGCTTGTCTGCCATGTCTTGTCTCCTTTGTCTTGTCATCGATGCGCCAAAAGCGGGGGATTGGACCGCATCTGGCCTGGCTACACATTGCGCCAGCGCAGCAAATGGCTGCGCAGCGCCACAAAAAACGGCAGCATCGGATGCAACAAGGGCCGGCCTGCAACGGTGGCAGGCCAGCCCTTGGCGGATGCTGGCGTAGTGGGAGACAGGAGCACCAAGCCCCTGTCTGGGTGGGAGGCCGCACAGGGCACAGGCATATCAGTGGCCTGCGCTGGCAGCACATACCCGGCGGCGCAGCGGCCGCCCCGGTTGGGAGCCCTGCAAGCCCGGGCAGTGGGCAGCATGCCCACGGCGCCAGCCTGCGGCTGCCCGCTCATCACACGTCAAAGCGTACGCCTTGCGCCAGTGGCAGCGCGCCACTGTAGTTGATGGTGTTGGTGGCACGGCGCATATAGCCCTTCCAGGCGTCCGAGCCGGATTCGCGGCCACCGCCGGTTTCCTTCTCGCCGCCGAAGGCGCCACCGATTTCCGCACCCGAGGTGCCGATATTCACGTTGGCAATGCCGCAGTCGCTGCCGGCCGGCGACATGAAGCGCTCTGCATCGCGCAGGTCGCTGGTGAAGATGGCAGACGACAGGCCTTGCGGCACGGCGTTCTGCACCGCAATCGCGTCCTCAGCGCTGCCTTCGTAGGTGACGATGTAGAGGATGGGCGCAAAGGTTTCGTGTTCCATCACCTTGGTCTGCGCAGGCATCTTCACCAGCGCGGGGCGCACATAGTAGGCGTCCTGGCCCAGGTCTTCGCGCTCACGCTGGCCGCCGATGACGGTGCCGCCCTCTTCCTTGGCCTGGGCCAGCGCGGCCTGCATGCCGTCGAACGAGGCCTTGTCGATCAGCGGACCCACGAGGGTGCCGTCGGTCAGCGGGTCACCCACGGTGACGCTGCCGTAGATCTTTTCCAGGCGAGCCACCAGCTGGTCGGCCACCGATTTGTGCACGATCAGGCGGCGCAAGGTGGTGCAACGCTGGCCAGCCGTACCCACGGCGGCAAAGGTGATGGCGCGGGCGGCCAGCTCCAGGTCAGCCGATGGCGTGACGATCATCGCGTTGTTGCCACCCAGCTCCAGGATGGAACGGCCAAAGCGCTCGGCCACCTTGACGCCGACCTGGCGGCCCATGCGGGTTGAACCGGTGGCGCTGACCACGGGCACCAGTGGGCTGTCCACCAGCACTTCGCCCACTTCGCGGGCGCCAATCAGCAGCTGGGCCAGGCCGGCCGGCACGGCACCAGGCTGCTCCTGGTTGAAGGCGGCAATGGTCTGCTCCAGCAGGTGCTGGCAGGCCACGGCGGTCAGCGGGGTCTTCTCGGAAGGCTTCCAGACCACCGAGTCGCCGCAGACCAGTGCCAGCGCGCTGTTCCAGCACCAGACGGCCACCGGGAAGTTGAAGGCCGAGATGATGCCCACCACACCCATCGGGTGCCAGGTTTCCATCATGCGGTGGCCGGGGCGCTCGCTGGCAATCGTCAGGCCATGGAGCTGGCGCGACAGGCCAACGGCAAAGTCGCAGATATCGATCATTTCCTGGACTTCGCCCAGGCCTTCGGAGGTGATCTTGCCCGCTTCGATCGACACCAGCGCGCCCAGCGCGGCCTTGTGCTGGCGCAGGGTTTGGCCAAAGCGGCGCACCAGTTCGCCACGCACCGGTGCGGGCACGGTGCGCCACTGCAGATAGGCCTGGTGGGCGGCGGCAATGGCGTCTTGCGCCTGCTGCGCGCTGTGGGCCTTCAACACGGCCAGGGTGCCGCCGTCGGCGGGCGAGCGGCTGGTGATGTCCTGGCCTGCCAGCGGCTTCAGATCGAGCGCAAGCGCCTTCAGGATATCGTTCAAACGTTGGGTGGATTGCGTCATCGCTCGTCTTTCCTATTCACTATCACAACAGAAACTGTCCGGTCCTCTCGGCGGGCCCGGACCATGATGGGGGCGCTGCCCTGCAGCTTAAGGCGCAGCAGGCACAGACGCAGACACGGCACTTGGTACACCCCGCCTGTGACAGGGCTGCACATCGGGGCATGCGGCCGTCTGCGGGGGAAGCGCCGAACTTAAAAATACTATGTGAACTATCAGGAACAACAAAATGAGAAAATGGTGAGACATAGTGCGTTTTTTGAACAAAGTCTCCAACCATGCGCAACGCGATTCCCAATATCGGCCTGTTGATGGCTTTTGAAGCCTCGGCCCGGCACGGCAATTTCTCCCGCGCTGCCAATGAGTTAGCGTTGACCGCCAGTGCCGTCAGCCGCCATGTCGCAGCGCTGGAGGACCGGCTGGGGGTGCCGCTTTTTGTGCGCCACAAACGCCGCGTGATGCTGACGGATGCGGGTAAACGATATGCGCAGCGCGTGCGCGTGCACCTCAACGGTTTGGAGCGCGACACGCAAGAGATCGCCAACAGCCGCGCCCAGGGCTATGCCATCCACCTGGCTGTGGTCTCCAGCTTTGCCACGCAGTGGCTGGTGCCCCGGCTGCCGACCTTTGCGCAGCAGCATCCGGATATCCATGTCCACCTGTCGGTGCGCTCCGAGCCTTTTGCGTTTGAGGAAAGCGGCTTTGACGGCGCCATCTACTCGGGCGACGGCCTTTGGTCCAAGACCCAGGGCCAGCGCATTGCCCGCGATGGCGCCTGCATCCCCGTCTGCAGCCCCGCCTTTGCGGCGCAGCATGCGCTGGCCACGCAGGAGGACTGGGAGCAGCTGGTACACATCGGCCTGGAGAGCCGCCCCGCCGCCTGGCGCGATTGGTACAACGGCCTGGGCTGGGATTACTCGGTGCAGGCCTCGCGCGGGCCGCGCTATGAGCTGTTCTCCATGGTCATCATGGCAGCCGCCGCCGGTCTGGGCGTGGGTCTGGTGCCCGAGGTGCTGGTGCAACCGGCGCTGGATGCGGGCCAGGTGATCCCCGCCCATAGCCAGACCTTGCCGGGCACGCAGAGCTACTGGTTCAGCTACCCCACCTACCGCGAGCCCTCGCCGGCGCTGCAGGCCTTTGAGCAGTGGGTGATCCAGCAAAGCCAGGGCCAGCAGGACTGAGCACTGCGCCAGCCCACTCGGCCCTGGCGGGCATCAGTAGTCGTCGCCGCCCACCGCCAGGTTCTCAAAGCGGGTCTGGTTCTTCTGGAAGAACAGCTTGACGGTGCCAGTTGGGCCGTTACGCTGCTTGCCAATGATGACCTCGGCCACATTGGGCTCGTTGCTCTCTTTGTTGTAGTAGTCGTCGCGGTAGATGAACATGATGATGTCCGCATCCTGCTCAATGGCGCCCGATTCCCGCAAGTCGGACATCATCGGGCGCTTGTCGGTACGCTGCTCCACCGAGCGGTTGAGCTGCGACAGCGCAATCACGGGGCATTGCAGCTCCTTGGCCAGCATCTTCAAACCCCGCGAGATTTCGCCCAGTTCGGTCGCCCGGTTGTCCGAGCTGGCGGCCGAGCCGGAACCACTCATCAGCTGCAGGTAGTCGACCACGATCAGGCCCAGCTTGCCGCACTGGCGGGCCAGGCGGCGCGAGTTGGCGCGCAGCTCCGATGGCGTCAGGCCCGGGGTCTCGTCGATGTGCAGCGAGACCGTGCGCAGCCGCTCGATCGCCTCGGACAGGCGCGGCCATTCCTCATCGGTCAGCTTGCCGGTGCGCAGATTGCCCTGGTTCACCCGGCCAATCGAACCGACGATACGCACCGCCAATTGGGCGGCGCCCATTTCCATCGAGAAGATGGCTACCGGCAGGCCTTCGTTGAGCGCCACATGCTCGGCAATGTTCACCGCGAACGAGGTCTTGCCCATCGAAGGACGGGCGGCCAACACCACCAGGTCACCGGCCTGCAGGCCGCTGGTCATGCGGTCCAGGTCGGCAAAGCCGGTGGGCACGCCGGTCACATCGACCGGGTTGTCCGCCATCTCCTGCACCCGGTCGAGCAAGTCCACGACCAGGTTGTCCAGCGACTGGAAGCCCTGCTTCATGCGCGAGCCTTCTTCGCCAATCGCAAAGATCTTCTGCTCGGCCTCGTCCAGAATGCGGTCCACCGTCTTGCCCTGCTGGTTGAAGGCATTGGTGGCGATCTCGTCACTGGCGGTGACCAGCTTGCGCAGAATCGAGCGCTCGCGCACGATCTCGCCGTAGCGGCGGATATTGGTGGCGCTGGGCACATACTGGGCCAGCTGGTTCAGGTAGGCCAGACCGCCCACCTCTTCGGCCTTGCCGATGCTTTGCAGGTGCTCATAGACCGTGATCACATCGGCGGGCTTGCCGGCATTGATCATGCTGGCCATGGCCGCAAAGATCAGCTTGTGCTCATGGCGGTAGAAGTTGTCTTCGGCCAGCACATCGCCCACCCGGTCCCAGGCATTGTTGTCCAGCAACAGGCCACCGAGCACACTGGACTCCGATTCGATCGAATGCGGCGGTATGCGCAGCTGTGCCACCTGCTTATCGGGGGTGATGAAGGCGGCGTCATCGAGTGGGGGGAAAGTCTCAGACATGGGGTATCCAAATTAGCAAACGCCGGCTTGGCAACCAGCAATCCACAAGAATAGCGCAGATGCAGCGCCAGGCTGACGGCGACCAACAAAACCCGCATCCCGGGAACGCTGAGGGCCAGAAACGAAAAAGCCGCCCGAAGGCGGCTTCCAACGCAAAGCGTGAGAAATTACACGTGTTCGCCGTAGACGGACACGTTCACTTCCACCACCACGTCGGTGTGCAGAGCCACTTCCACAGCGGTCTCGCTCACGGTCTTGATAGGACCGTTAGGCAGACGCACTTGCGACTTGGCCACTTGGAAGCCCATCTTGCCCAGTTCATCAGCGATGTCGTGGTTGGTGACGGAGCCGAACAGACGGCCATCCACACCTGCCTTTTGCGTCAGCTTCACGGTCTGGCCGGACAGCTTCTCGCCTTGGGCTTGAGCAGCAGCCAGCTTTTCAGCAGCAGCCTTTTCCAGCTCAGCGCGCTTGGCTTCGAATTCAGCCTTGGCAGCTTCGGTAGCGCGGCGTGCGCGGCCCGAAGGGATCAGGAAGTTACGTGCGTAACCGTCCTTGACCTTCACGATTTCACCCAGGTTGCCCAGGTTCACGACCTTGTCGAGCAGAATGATTTGCATGTTCGTGCTCCTTAGATCTTGTGTTGGTCAGAGTAAGGAACCATGGCCAGGAAGCGAGCGCGCTTGATGGCAGTGTTCAACTGACGTTGGTAGATGGCACGGGTGCCGGTCAGACGTGCTGGGATGATCTTGCCGTTTTCAGCAACGAAGTCACGCAGGGTGTCGACATCCTTGTAGTCGATTTCTTCGACGCCAGCCACGGTGAAGCGGCAGAAACGCTTGCGCTTGAACAGCAGCGACTGGGTGTTGCGCTTTGGGCGCTTGTCTTTGTTGAATTTCTTGAACGTGGCCATTTTCGGACCTCTCAATAAGTATCTTGTTGAATATCCTGGATGTGCAGAACCAGCGATTTGCTGTTGCGCGGTGTGGCCAGAAAACCCTGGAATGTCCAGGTGCTTCCTACAGCCTGCCGAGCGATTCGCTCCGCCAGTGCACCAAAGGCAATCGCCTTGAGCACGGCATTGACTTGTCGGGGTTGCGCTGCTTCGTTCTGGGTGGAGCGGTGCTCCAGCACAACATCTACAGCAGGTAGCCCAGCCGGCGTGTATCGCAAAATCTTGATTTCAGCGATGACGGCGGTGACAAGTACGCGGTTCTCCACCTCCTGTGTGATTAACGCTCTGCAGCGGCGTGCTCAGCCTGGTTGGCCTTGCGCGCTTCTTCGCGTTCCACGGTCTTCATCATGGCGGAAGGAGCAGTGTCAGCCTTCTTCTTCTGCACAGTCAGTTGGCGCAGCACAGCGTCGTTGAACTTGAATGCGTGTTCAAGTTCAGCCATCACAGCCTGGTCGGCTTCGATATTCAGGCACAGATAGTGGGCCTTGGCCAGCTTGTTGATCATGTAGGCCAGTTGACGGCGGCCCCAGTCTTCAACGCGGTGGATCTTACCGCCGCCGGCGGTAATCATGCCTTTGTAACGCTCCAGCATAGCTGGAACTTGTTCGCTCTGATCGGGGTGGATCAGCAGCACGATCTCATAGTGACGCATGCAAACTCCTTGTGGATTGCGCCACCCGCCAATGCCTCTTTTTGCAAAGAATGCACCACGGTGTGGCAAGGGAAACCCGAGATTATACAAACCAATTCAAAAGCCGTCAAACATGGTTTATAAACACGGGCCGCTGCAGCCTCCTCGGCGCGTATCGCCAGCGGGCCGAAAAGCCAAATAAGCCCCTTGAAAAGCAAGGAAATGCCCCCAGGTGCGGCCACAAGAGTCCTTTTTGTTAACGAAATACGAACAGCACAATGTCAGACAACCTCCACCCCGAAGGCCAAAACCCCATGTCCGCCGAAGAGCTGGAAGCCGCTGCCGCTGCCAACCAGTCGCAACTGGAAGCAGAGCTGGCGGAGTTGAAGGCCAAGAACGCCGAGCTGGCCGACCAGTACCTGCGCGCCAAGGCAGAAGTTGAAAACGCCCGCCGCCGCGCCGATGATGAAGTGGCCAAGGCCCGCAAGTTCGGTGTCGAAAGCTTTGCCGAAAGCCTGCTGCCGGTGATCGACAGCCTCGATGCCGCTCTGGCGATCCAGAACGCCAGCCCCGAGCAACTGCGCGAAGGCTCGGACGCCACCCTGCGCCAGCTCGTCTCCGCGCTGGAGCGCAACAAGGTGATCGCGATCAACCCGGCTGCCGGCGACAAGTTCGATCCCCACCACCACCAGGCGATCTCCGCCGTGCCTGCGGCGCAGGACCCCAACACCGTGGTGGCCGTGCTGCAAAAGGGTTATGCCATTGCCGAGCGCGTACTGCGCCCTGCACTGGTGACCGTTGCTGCACCCAAGTAAACGCACCTCCCGGCTTTTTTGCGTTGCGCACTTGAACAACGGCAAAAAAGCCACAAATAACAGTCAATTAGGGCGCAACGCCGCCTCAAGAATACAGGAGTAGAGAAATGGGAAAGATTATCGGTATTGATTTGGGCACGACCAACAGCTGCGTGGCCGTGATGGAAGGCAACACCACCCGCGTGATCGAAAACAGCGAAGGTGCACGCACCACGCCATCGATCGTTGCATACCAGGAAGACGGCGAAATCCTGGTGGGCGCTTCTGCCAAGCGCCAGGCTGTCACCAACCCCAAGAACACGATCTACGCTGCCAAGCGCCTGATCGGCCGCAAGTTCGACGAGAAGGAAGTGCAAAAGGACATCGACCTGATGCCTTTCCAGATCGTCAAGGCCGACAACGGCGACGCGTGGGTGCAAGTGCGTGACCAGAAGCTGGCCCCACCACAGATCTCCGCAGAAGTGCTGCGCAAGATGAAGAAGACCGCCGAGGACTTCCTGGGCGAGCCCGTCACCGAGGCCGTGATCACCGTGCCTGCGTACTTCAACGACGCACAGCGCCAGGCCACCAAGGACGCTGGCCGTATCGCCGGCCTGGAAGTCAAGCGCATCATCAACGAGCCTACCGCTGCAGCCCTGGCCTTCGGCCTGGACAAGGGCGGCAAGGGTGACCGCAAGATCGCCGTGTATGACCTGGGCGGCGGTACCTTTGACGTGTCCATCATCGAAATTGCCGATGTGGACGGTGAAAAGCAGTTCGAAGTGCTGTCGACCAATGGCGACACCTTCCTGGGCGGTGAAGACTTCGACCAACGCGTGATCGAATACATCATCACCGAGTTCAAGAAAGAGCAAGGCGTGGACCTGTCCAAGGACGTGCTGGCTCTGCAACGCCTGAAGGAAGCGGCTGAAAAGGCCAAGATCGAGCTGTCCAGCTCGGCTGCCACCGACATCAACCTGCCCTACATCACCGCTGACGCTTCGGGTCCCAAGCACCTGAACATCAAGCTCACCCGCGCCAAGCTCGAAAGCCTGGTGGACGAGCTGATCGAGCGCACCATCGCCCCTTGCCGCACCGCGATCAAGGACGCTGGCATCGCTGTGTCCGACATCGACGACGTGATCCTGGTCGGCGGCATGAGCCGTATGCCCAAGGTGCAAGAGAAGGTCAAGGAATTCTTCGGCAAGGATCCCCGCAAGGATGTGAACCCTGATGAAGCCGTGGCCGTGGGCGCTGCCGTGCAAGGCCAGGTGCTGGGCGGTGACCGCTCCGACGTGCTGCTGCTGGACGTGACGCCTCTGTCCCTGGGTATTGAAACCCTGGGCGGCGTGATGACCAAGATGATCACGAAGAACACCACGATCCCGACCAAGTTCGCGCAGACCTACTCGACCGCCGAGGACAACCAGCCTGCCGTGACCATCAAGGTGTTCCAGGGTGAGCGTGAAATCGCCAGCGCCAACAAGCTGCTGGGTGAGTTCAACCTGGAAGGCATTCCAGCCGCACCCCGTGGCACGCCGCAGATCGAGGTGGCTTTCGACATCGACGCCAACGGTATCTTGAACGTCTCTGCCAAGGACAAGGGCACCGGCAAGGAAAACAAGATCACCATCAAGGCCAGTTCCGGTCTGTCCGAGGACGAGATCCAGAAGATGGTCAAGGACGCCGAGCTGAACGCCGCCGACGACAAGAAGAAGCTGGAGCTGGTGCAGGCCCGCAACCAAGGCGAAGCCGCTGTACACAGCGTCAAGAAGAGCCTGGGCGAGCATGGCGACAAGCTCGATGCCGCTGAGAAGTCGGCCATCGACACGGCGGTTCAAGAGCTGGAAGAAGCACTGAAGACCGAAGACAAGGACGCCATCGAAGCCAAGACCACGGCCTTGATGACCGCCAGCCAGAAGCTGGGCGAGAAGGTGTATGCCGACGCCCAGGCCGCACAGGCAGGAGCCGCCGGTGCAGCAGCTGGCGCGGCCGGCGCTGCGGCAGCCGATGACAATGTCGTCGATGCCGAAGTCAAGGAAGTGAAGAAGGACTAATCCCCTTCCGACGGGCCTGGAGCCGACTGCTACCAAGCACCCATGCCGGAGTTCGCATTGCCGCACTCCGGCATGGCTTTTCTACAGAATCGCTTTTTCTTCTGTAGCGCAGCCCACGCAGATCGGTTCAGCCCAGGCCCTCTCTCCCATTCCAACCCAGCATCCAAAGGTACACGATGACATCTACCACAGCACCTGCGACCGACGCACTGCATGTTGCAGAGCTCAGCCGTGTCAACCAGAAGAGCACCGACGGCGCGGCAGACCTGCCCGCCGTCACGCTCAAGGACGGCAGCCGGGTGCAGACCGGCACCGTGGCCACCATGCTCTACAACATCGCTCTCTACAATGCCGGTGAGCGCGGTGCCGTTGAAGAAGAGCTGAAGATGGCGATTCCCACGCTGTTCAAGGTGGGTTTGTTTGAGCTATTTCCACCGCAGCAATGGATTGACGGCGACAATCCCGGCCGCAGCTTTGTGGGCACCCATGCCCGGGCGTACCAGAACGCCGCTGGTTAATTACCCACAGAATTCAAGAACACCATGTCCAAACGCGATTACTACGAAGTCCTCGGCGTGAGCAAATCCGCCACGGAAGTCGAAATCAAGACGGCCTACCGCAAGATGGCCATGAAGTACCACCCCGACCGCAACCAGGGCGACAAGGCCAAGGAAGCGGAAGAGAAGTTCAAGGAGTGCAAAGAAGCCTACGAAATGCTCTCCGACAGCCAAAAGCGGGGCGCCTACGACCAGTACGGCCACGCCGGGGTCGATCCCAACATGCGCTCGGGCATGGGCGGCGAGGGCTTTGGTGGTTTTGCCGAATCGTTTGGCGACATCTTTGGCGAGATGTTTGGCGGTGGCCGTCGCGGCGGCGGTGGCCCCCAGGTCTACCGGGGCAACGACCTGTCCTACGCGATGGACATCAGCCTCGAAGAGGCGGCAGCGGGCAAGAACGCCCAGATCAAGATTCCGTCCTGGGACGAGTGCGACACCTGCCACGGCAGCGGCGCCAAGCCCGGCACCCAGGTCAAGACCTGCAGCACCTGCCACGGCAGCGGCCAGGTGCAGATGCGCCAGGGCTTTTTCGCGGTGCAGCAAACCTGCCCGCACTGCCGCGGCACCGGCAAGATCATCCCCGAGCCCTGCACCAGCTGCCACGGCCAGGGCCGCACCAAGTCGCAAAAGACCTTGGAAGTGAGCATCCCCGCCGGTATCGACGACGGCATGCGCATCCGCTCCACCGGCGACGGCGAACCCGGCCAGAATGGCGGCCCGCCCGGCGACCTGTATATCGAGATCCGCGTTCGCAAGCACGAGGTGTTCGAGCGCGATGGCGATGACCTGCACTGCGAAGTGCCCGTCAGCATGGTCACGGCAGCACTGGGCGGCGAAATCGAAGTGCCCACCCTGAGTGGCAAGGCCGCGATCGACATCCCCGAAGGCACCCAGACCGGCAAGCAGTTCCGCCTGCGCGGCAAGGGCATCAAGGGCGTGCGCGCCAGCTACCCGGGCGACTTGTATGTGCACATCGTTGTCGAGACACCCGTCAAGCTCACCGAGCACCAGCGCAAGCTGCTCAAGGAGCTCGATGAATCGCTGAAAAAGGGCGGTGCCAAGCACACACCCAACAACCAGTCCTGGGCCGACCGCCTGAAGAACCTGTTCACCTGATAGAAAGAAACGCCGCATCCATCCGATGCGGCGCCTCCTCTGCCAAGCACCAGCCTCGCTGGTGCTTTTTTCATGGCCGCTGCGCTTCTCAGCTTTGGGCGTCTGCCTTGTGGGTTACTTGCCCCCGAGCCGCGCTGCGGCGCATCCAGCGCTTGATCGCAAATCGCAACGGCAGCAGCACCACCAGGGCCAGCGCCAGCAACCAGGGCAGCGATTGCGCGGCGGTCAGAATCAGCGACTGCACGCTGCGTGTCAGGCCATCCCAGCTGCGCTGCCAGGTTTGCTGCCAGGGGCTGTAGGTGCCGCTGACGATGGCGCGCTTGGGCTGGAACCGCATCTGCACAAACTGCTTGGCGGTATCGCGCTGCAGCAGCGCGCGGTGGGTGTTGGCCGCATCGATCTCGGCCTGCACCTGGGAGAGCGTGTCGCGGATGGCCATCAGGTCCTGCAGACTGCGTTTGACATTCTTCTCCAGCATCAGCGCACGCAGGCTGTCACGGTATTCGGTACGGTTCTTGATCTGCGCCTCCACATCCACCACCTCATAGGTCTTGTCCTCGGTCGTGGTCTGGTGGTTGAGCACCCGGGCGCCAGCGCCGAGCGACGAGGTCAGTTCAGCAAAATCCTGGGGGCTGACCCGCATCGCCAGCATGGCCTCGGCGGCCGACTGCGGGGTCTCGCGCCGCAGCTGCGAGCCTTCGACATAGCAGTCCAGCCGCTCGCAGCGCGCCTTGACCTCTTCCCACAGCGCTGCCAGATCGGCCGCCGGCGTCTCCACCTGGATGCGGTGGCTGATCGCCAAAAAGCGCTCGCTGGGTGCGGCCGCACCGCCCTGCCCCATGGCCATATCGGCGGCCGGCGCCATCTCCTTGGTCGCCATCTTGGCCATGGAGCGCGCCGCCATCGGCGCTACCGGCGCGGGTGCGGCCGGGGTGGCTAGCTGCGCTTCCGCGGGCGGCGCGCTCTGCCCTGCATCTGGCGAGCAGCCGGCCAGCAAAGCGGCCACCGCGATGGCAATGGCTGCCAGGCCAACAGGACGCGCGCCGAACAAACCAAAGGAAGGGGAGCAAGAAGACATGGGTGATTCCGTTTCTAGAGCATCGCTGCTTGCGATGTCTGCTCAATCGCTCTGAGCCCAACGAATGGGGTCAATGCTTTACAAAAACGAACATATTCAGCGCTGACGGGCGAACCCTCCTTGCCCGAGCGCCCCGCTACGTTTTCATGCAAATGACACATCAGCCATCGTCATCTGCGATACCAGATACGCTATTTATAGATAAAATAGCTGCTGATTTCTAAAAATACGATACCTCCCCGCCATGAAAAGCTCAGAGCGCAGTTTTGCGCGCCGCATCGACCTGACCTCGCTCCAGCTGTTTGTGGCGGTGTGCGAGCTGGGCAGCATTGGCCGCGCGGCAGAGCGGGAGTTCATCGCGGCCTCGGCCGTCAGCAAGCGCCTGTCCGACCTGGAAACGGCCGTCGACACCCAGCTGCTCTACCGCCACAGCCGGGGCGTCACCCTGACGCCGGCAGGCGAGAGCCTGCTGCACCATGCCCGCAATGTGCTGTTCGGGCTGGAGCGCATGCAGGGCGAGCTCAGCGAGTACGCCGATGGCGTGCGCGGCCATGTGCGCATCCATGCCAATATTTCGGCGATCGTGCAGTTTCTGCCCGAGGACCTGGGCAGCTTTGCCCGCGCGCACAGCCAGATCAAGATCGACCTGCAGGAGCACCTCAGTGCGCAGGTGATCCAGGCCGTGCACGAAGGCACGGCCGACCTGGGCATCTGCAACCCCGATGCCGTCGCCAACACCGCCGAGCTTGATCTGCAGTCGCGACCCTACCGCAGCGACCACCTGATGCTGGTTGTGCCGCTGGACCATGCGCTGGCCCAGCGCAACACGATCAGCTTTGAAGAAGCACTGGAATGGGACATCGTCGGCCTGCAATCGGGCAGCAGCATCAGCCAGGCCATGCGCACCGCATCAGCCCAGCTGCGCCGGCCGCTGCGCCAGCGCATCCAGGTCACCAGCCTCGATGCCATGTGCCGCATGATCGACAACGGCCTGGGCATTGGCCTGCTGCCGGACCGCGCCTTTGCGCTGATGCACGGCGTGGGCAACCTGCGCGGCATCCGCCTGGCCGACGCCTGGGCGCACCGCGAGCTGCGCCTGATGGCCCGCGATTTTGAGGCGCTGCCGGTGACCGCCCGCCTGCTGGTCGAGCACCTGAGCCCCCGGCCCGCCGATGAGGCCCAGGCCGCAGACCAGCAAGACGCCGACCTGGCCGCGCACCTGCAGACCTTTGCCCATCTTTGATATTCCGTATTTAGCCCCTTGATGAGACCCTTGACCCAAAGAGAACCACGATGACCGGACGCACCCTCTACGACAAGATTTTTGACGAGCACACCATCCACACCGAAGAGGATGGCACTGCCGTGCTGTATATCGACCGCCATCTGGTGCACGAAGTCACCAGCCCCCAGGCCTTCGAAGGTCTGCGCATGGCAGGCCGCAAGCTCTGGCGCGTCAGCTCCGTGGTCGCCACCGCCGACCACAACACGCCCACCACCGGCTGGGAGCGCGGCTATGACGGCATCGAGGACCCGATCAGCAAAGAGCAGATCGTCACCTTGAACGACAACATCGGCGAATTCGGCGCCGCCGCCTTCTTCCCCTTCATGGACAAGGGCCAGGGCATCGTCCACGTGATGGGCCCCGAGCAAGGCGCGACCCTGCCAGGCATGACCGTGGTCTGCGGCGACAGCCACACCAGCACCCATGGTGCCTTTGGCGCGCTGGCCCACGGCATCGGCACCTCCGAGGTCGAGCACGTGATGGCCACCCAGACCCTGTTGGCCAAGAAGGCCAAGAACATGCTGATCAAGGTGGACGGCAAGGTCGCCCCCGGCGTGACCGCCAAGGACATCGTGCTGGCCATCATCGGCCGCATCGGCACCGCAGGCGGCACCGGCTACACCATCGAGTTCGCCGGCTCCGCCATCCGTGATCTGTCCATCGAAGGCCGCATGACAGTCTGCAACATGGCGATTGAAGCTGGCGCGCGCGCCGGTCTCGTGGCCGTGGACAGCAAGACCATCGACTACGTCAAGGGCCGCCCACTGGCCCCCACCGGCGTGGAATGGGACCAGGCCGTCAACTACTGGAAGACCTTGCACTCCGACGTCGATGCCAAGTTCGACACCGTGGTCACCCTGCGCGCCGAAGACATCGTGCCCCAGGTCACCTGGGGCACCAGCCCCGAGATGGTGCTGGGTGTCGATGCGACCGTGCCCGATCCGGACAAGGAAAAGGACCCGAACAAGCGCGGCGCCATCGAGCGTGCGCTGACCTATATGAACCTGGAGCCAGGCAAGCCGATCAACGACATCTTCGTCGACAAGGTCTTCATCGGCAGCTGCACCAACAGCCGCATCGAAGACATGCGCGAAGCCGCTGCCGTGGTCAAGAAGCTGGGCCAGAAAGTGGCCAAGAATGTGAAGCTGGCCATGGTGGTGCCCGGCTCGGGTCTGGTCAAGGCCCAGGCCGAGGCCGAAGGCCTGGACCAGATCTTCACCGCCGCCGGTTTTGAGTGGCGCGAGCCCGGTTGCTCGATGTGCCTGGCGATGAACGCCGACCGCCTGGAGCCCGGCGAGCGCTGCGCATCGACCAGCAACCGCAACTTTGAAGGCCGCCAGGGCGCCGGTGGCCGAACCCACCTGGTGAGCCCCGCGATGGCGGCCGCCGCTGCCGTGCACGGCCACTTTGTGGATATCCGCCGTTTTGCATGACCCCAGGAGCTATGCGATGAAAACCCGTTTTGCCTTCATTACCATCGCGCTCGCCGCGCTGCTGTCGGGCTGCAACACCGTCCACGGCATTGGCCAGGATGTGCAGGGAGCGGGCAACGCCATCTCTCGCGCAGCACGCTAAACCATCACATATACCGCTGCCCGCACTCATCCAATGACGGCGGGCAGCCCAAAGGCTTGAAATGCAGAAATTCACCATCCACACCGGCCTCGTGGCGCCCATGGACCGCGAGAACGTCGACACCGACGCCATCATCCCCAAGCAGTTCCTGAAGTCGATCAAGAAGACCGGCTTTGGCGTCAACGCCTTTGACGAATGGCGCTACCTGGACCAGCCCGGCCAGCCGGGCGTGCCCGAGTCCGCCCGCAAGCCCAACCCGGACTTCGTACTGAACCAGCAGCGCTTCCAGGGTGCCAGCATTCTGATCGCCCGCAAGAACTTTGGCTGCGGCTCCAGCCGCGAGCACGCGCCCTGGGCGCTGGACCAGTTCGGCTTCCGCGCCATCCTGGCCCCCAGCTTTGCCGACATCTTCTTCAACAACTGCTTCAAGAACGGCCTGCTGCCCATCGTGCTGCCCGAGGCCACGATCGACATGCTGTTCAACGAAGTCGCGGTCAACCCCGGCTACAGCCTGACCATCGACCTGGACCAGCAGGTCATCCTGCGTCCCGGCGGCGAAAGCATCCCCTTCGATGTGATCGCCTTCCGCAAGTACTGCCTGCTCAACGGCTTTGACGACATTGGCCTGACCCTGCGCCACAAGGACAAGATCCAGGCCTATGAAGCCAACCGCCTGGCCACCAAGCCCTGGCTGGCACACAGCCTGGTGCAAGCCAAGGCCTGAGCGCCACGAGAACCGGTTCACCGCCATCCCTGCTGCGCCCCATCGGGCGCGGCCCTGCCATCCTGACTGAGAAAAAACCATGAAAATCGCTGTATTGCCCGGAGACGGCATTGGTCCAGAAATCGTTGCAGAAGCCGTGAAGGTGCTCGACGCCCTGAAGCTGGACCTGCACCTGCAAAGCGCACCCGTCGGTGGCGCCGCCTATGAGGCCTCCGGCCACCCGCTGCCACCTGCCACGCTGGAGCTGGCCAAGGCATCGGACGCCATCCTGTTTGGCGCTGTGGGCGACTGGAAGTACGACACGCTGGAACGCGCACTGCGCCCCGAGCAGGCAATTCTGGGCCTGCGCAAGGCACTGGGCCTGTTTGCCAACTTCCGCCCCGCGATCTGCTACAAGGAACTGACCCACGCCTCCAGCCTCAAGCCTGAGCTGGTGTCCGGCCTCGACATCCTGATCATCCGCGAGCTGACCGGCGACATCTACTTCGGCCAGCCACGCGGTCGCCGCAGCGCACCGGACGGCCACTTCCCCGGCGCCGAAGAAGCCTTCGACACGATGCGCTACACCCGCCCCGAGATCGAGCGCATCGGCCATGTGGCCTTCCAAGCCGCGCAAAAGCGCAGCAAGCGCGTGACCAGCGTGGACAAGGCCAATGTGCTGGAAA
Organism: Comamonas sp. JUb58; assembly: GCF_004364775.1. Classification (GTDB taxonomy): domain Bacteria; phylum Pseudomonadota; class Gammaproteobacteria; order Burkholderiales; family Burkholderiaceae_C; genus Comamonas. Next base: position 180,365 of record NZ_SOAL01000003.1, on the reverse strand, counting down.
CCTTCCAACTCTGGAAGGACGTGATGACCGAAGTGGGCAAGCAGTACCCCGATGTGCAGCTGGACCACATGTATGTGGACAACGCGGCGATGCAGCTGGTCAAGGAACCCAAGCGTTTCGACGTGGTCGTCACCGGCAATATGTTCGGCGACATCCTGAGCGACGAAGCCTCGATGCTGACCGGCTCGATCGGCATGCTGCCTTCGGCCAGCCTCAACGACAAGAAGCAAGGCCTGTACGAACCCAGCCACGGCTCGGCACCGGACATCGCCGGCAAGGGCGTCGCCAACCCGCTGGCCACCATCCTGTCGGCTGCCATGATGCTGCGCTTCAGCCTGGGCCAGGAAGCCGCTGCCCAGAAGATCGAAGCCGCTGTGCAAAAGGTGCTGGCCCAGGGCCTGCGCACGCCTGATATCTACAGCGAAGGCACGACCAAGGTCGGCACCCAGCAGATGGGCGACGCCGTGGTGGCCGCGCTGTAAGCAGCCGTCTTCTCAATGCCTATCCAAGAGCGACCTGCGGGTCGCTTTTTTGCGCCTGCAGAACAACGAAGCGTTGGTATCGCGCAAGCAGCCACCCCGTTTCAACACCAAAACGACGACAGAAGCACGGCGCGCTTTCGACTTTAGTCATTCCGACGAATTAAAAAACCATAAATGGTCGAAAAATATTTTTTAACGTCATATATGCATGCGCTTCGATGCGCCAGCACTCGAAACTTATAAAATTTCTTGCACAGGTTTTAAAATTTGGCGCTAGAATAGCTCCCTATGTCTGCGCACTGCCCTATTTCTTGGCCGAACACCACCACCCCCATTGAGGCGGGTATGGCTGCGCGCGCATACACATTCACAACCACCACGAAGATTACCGGCTGATCCAGCCTGGTTCGTCGTGCGCCTCCAACTGGCCGACGAGCCAGGCCCTCAGCCCCCGTGGCATTTCCTTTCGTTTAGGTAGACAAGGGCGTTTTATGAGCAAGCAATTGGTAGGTTTGGTGGGCTGGCGCGGCATGGTCGGCTCGGTGTTGATGGACCGCATGCAGGCCGAGGGTGACTTCGCGCTGATCGAGCCGGTGTTTTTCTCGACCTCCAACGCCGGTGGCAAGGCCCCTGCGATGGCCGCCGTGCACACCCAGCTCAAGGATGCGAATGACATCGCCGAGCTGTCCAAGTGCGACATCATCATCACCTGCCAAGGCGGCGACTACACCAAGGAAGTCTTCCCCAAGATCCGCGCTGCCGGCTGGAACGGCCACTGGATCGATGCCGCCTCTTCGCTGCGCATGCAAGACGATGCCGTCATCGTGCTGGACCCCGTCAATGACGCACTGATCCAGCGCGAGCTGGCCGCTGGCGGCAAGAACTGGATTGGCGGCAACTGCACCAACTCCATCTTGCTGATGGGCCTGTCGGGCCTGTTCAACGCCGGTCTGGTGGACTGGGTCTCGTCGATGACCTACCAGGCCGCCTCCGGTGGCGGTGCCAACCACATGCGCGAACTGCTCAAGGGCATGGGCGTGGTGCACGCCGCTGTGGCCGACGAGCTGGCCACGCCCGCTTCGGCCATTCTGGAAATCGACCGCAAGGTTGCCCAGACCATCCGCAGCGATGTGCCCACCGAGTTCTTCGGTGCTCCCCTGGCTGGCGGCCTGATCCCCTGGATCGATGCCCAACTGGACAACGGCCAGTCCAAGGAAGAGTGGAAGGGCCAGGCCGAGGTCAACAAGATCCTGGGCACCGATGCCACCATCCCGGTTGATGGCCTGTGCGTGCGCATTGGCGCGATGCGTTGCCACAGCCTGGCGCTGACCCTGAAGCTGAACAAGGACCTGCCGCTGGCCGAGATCGAAGCGCTGATCAAGGGCGGCAACGACTGGGTCAAGTGGGTGCCCAACGAGCGCGCCCTGACCGTCAAGGAACTGACCCCCGCTGCCGTGACCGGCGGCCTGGAAGTGGCCGTGGGCCGCGTGCGCAAGCTGAACATGGGCCCCGAGTATGTGTCGGCCTTCGTTATCGGTGACCAGCTGCTCTGGGGCGCTGCCGAACCGCTGCGCCGCATGCTGCGCATCCTGCTGGCTGCCTGATGCCGGCCGTTGCATAAGCGGCCAAACCACCACACCTTCCGCCCCTGCCGCCCGCAGCCGGAAGGTGTTTTTCATGATGCTTTTGCTAACGTTCCAGGCCGGGGCCTACCCGGCACCCGCCCTCTGAAAAGTTGCTCCGGAACAACAATCAGACCGACCGGAGTGAGCCCAAGCACCCTATCAAAAGAGATGCCCATTCCTTAACTTGTCACTCCAACACATTACTGTTAAGGTTCTTTTTACTGATAATTACCGATTTCGCGTCTTAGGGGGAGGGCTTTCTCATGGGTACAAAAACAACCCCGCACGCTTCTACTATTCAATCAAATAGCACTATGCATCGCTGGAAAATCACTGCGCTTGCCGCCGCCATGGCAGCCTTTGGCCTGTACACAGGGGAAGCATCGGCGCTCGCGCTGGGCAAGATCAATGTGAAATCCGCGCTGGGCGAGCCCCTGCGCGCGGAGATCGAAGTTCCGCAGATCACCGACGCCGAGGCCGACACCTTGCAGGTCAAGACGGCCTCCTCTGCCGTGTTCCGCACCCAGGGCATGGACTACTCCGGCACCGTCAGCGGCGTGCGCGCCCAGCTGCAGCGCCGCGCCAATGGCACGGCTGTGATCGTGCTGACCACGCAGCGCCCGGTCAACGATCCCTTTGTCGACTATGTGATCGACGCCAACTGGAACTCCGGCCAGGTCGTGCGCAGCTACACCATGCTGTTCGACCCGCCCAACCTGCGCAAGCCAGAACCGGCCGTCACCGTGGCGCCGCAGCTCAGCGCCGCTGCCCCCGCAGCACGCCCACCCGCACCGCCTGTGCGCGTGATCGAAGAGCCGCTGGCATCGGCCACGCCGGCACCCGCCCCCGCCAGCCGCAGTGCTGCTGCACCACGCCCTGCGCCCGCAGCACGCGCCAATATTCCGGCCACCGCCAGCAACAACTCCGGTGGCGACACCGTGCGCACCCAGCGCGGTGACACCTTGGGCCGCATCGCGGCGCAAAACAAGCCTGCCGATATCTCGCTGGACCAGATGCTCGTCGCGGTGGTGCAGAGCAACCCGCACGCCTTTGTCGGTGGCAACGTCAACCGCATGAAGGCCGGCGTTACCCTGACCATGCCGTCGGCAGAGCAGGCCCGCGCAGTATCACCACGCCAGGCGCGCCAGATGGTCGCCGCACAAAGCCGCGACTTCAACAGCTATCGCAGCCAGCTCGCCGCCAAGGCAGCACCTGCCCAGGTCGCCACCGACACCCGTGCTGCCAGCGGCAAGGTGGAAGCCTCGGTCGATGACAAAAAGCCGCAGAGCGTGGCCCCTGACCAGCTCAAGCTGAGCAAGGAAGCCGCCAAGGGCACGAAGACCGCAGAAGCCAGCGTCGCCAGCGCCCAGCAGGCCAATGCGACCCAGGAACGCAGCTCCGAACTGAACAAGAACATCGAAGAGCTGAACAAGCTCAAGCAAGCCGCTGCAGGCTCGGCCGCCGCTGGTGCATCCGCTGCGGCTCCCGCAGCTTCCGCTGACGGCAAGCCCGCTGGTACCGCAACCGTGCCAGCCACCGGCAACACGCCTGCGGCCCCTGCCCCTGCCGCAACCCCAGCGGCTCCGGCACCTGCTGCTACTGCGTCTGCGCCAGCAACGCCCGCCACGCCAGCGGCAACGGCGCCAGCCCCAGCGACCGCACCTGCTGCAGGTAGCGCCGACGCCGCTGCGCCTGCAGCAGCACCCGCTCCAACCCCGGCACCTGCCCCCGCTCCCAAGCCAAAACCCGCTCCAGCACCTGCGCCTGTTGAAGAGCCCAGCTTCGTCGATGAGTTGCTTGCCAATCCGCTGATGCCAGTGGCTGGCGGCCTGGCCATCCTGGCACTGCTGGGCGGCCTCTGGTACCGCAACAAAAAGCGCAAGGAAGGCGTGGACGCCGCGACCGACTCGGTGCTCGAGAGCAGCCTGGCCCAGGATTCGTTCTTTGGCGCCAGCGGTGGTCAGCACATCGACACCTCGGTGAGCGCGATGACCACCGGCAACTCCTCGCTGGCCTACACCCCCAGCCAGCTCGATGCCGGCGATGTGGACCCCGTGGCCGAAGCCGACGTCTACCTGGCCTATGGCCGTGACCTGCAGGCCGAGGAAATCCTCAAGGAAGCACTGCGCACCAGCCCGACCCGCAGCGCACTGCATGCCAAGCTGGCCGAGATCTACGCCAAGCGCAAGGACCGCCTGGCGCTGGAGAGCATCGCCAAGGATGCCCGCCAGCTGACTGGTGGCACGGGCCCTGACTGGCTGCGCATTGCTGCGCTGGGCCAGGAGCTGGACGCCGCCAACCCGATCTACCAGAACAACACCGCGGCGGTGCCTTCTGCCACCGAGATCGCCACGCCTGCCGCGCTGGCCGCTGCCGCCGCGGCTGCGCGCGCCGAACCGATTCCGTTCGAGAACACGCTGCCACCGACGACCATCGCTGACTCCAGCCCTGCCAGCGCTTTCAGCCCCTCCACGGGTCTGGATTTCGCGATGAGCAGCCAGCTGACCGAAACCCCGGATGCGGCCTCGCAGTTCCAGGCATCGGCAGCGCCCGCCGCACCCGTGGCTGCGCCGCCCGCGCCGGCTGTTGATGCGGGCCTGGCCTTCGAAGCGCTGACCCCTGCCGCCGGCAAGCCTGCGTTGTCGATGGAAGACTTTGACCGCCAACTGGCCGAAGCGCTGAGCATTCCGTCGGAGCTGTCGCCCAGCGCCAGCCACAGCGCTGCCCAGAGCCTGGAGACCCAACCCGGTTCGCTGGACTTCCAGCTGAGCGACTTCGACAGCCAAAGCACGGCCCAGATGCCTATCGGCGACAAGAGCATGCCGACGATGGACTTCGACATGACCTCGCTGTCGCTGGACCTGCCCAGCAGCGGCGAGCCAGACCACACGCATCCGGTCACCCTGGCCGATGACATCGCCGGTCTGGAAATCGATGACAGCGATCCGCTGGCCACCAAGCTGACCTTGGCCCAGGAATTCCTGGCCATCGGCGACAAGGAAGGCGCCCGCTCGCTGGCCGAAGAGGTCATGGCCGAGTCGTCCAGCGCCACGGTCAAGGCCCAGGCCCAGCGCCTGCTGGACCAAAGCCGCTGATCAGCATGCACTTCGCACACAAGCCCCGCTCTGCGGGGCTTTTTCATGGCCGGGTCGGCTAGCCGCTTTATGATGGCGCCATGCGAATCGCCCTGGGCATCACCTATAACGGACAGGCCTACCAGGGCTGGCAAAGCCAGCCGAGTGGGAACACTGTCCAAGACCATCTTGAAGCGGCGCTGAGCCGCTTTGCCGCCACCCCCATCTCCACCCTCTGCGCTGGCCGCACCGATGCCGGTGTGCACGGCCTCATGCAGGTGGTGCATTTCGACGCCCCCGTCGAGCGTGCCGAGGCTTCCTGGGTGCGTGGCACCAATACCTTTTTGCCCAAGGACATCGCCGTCCAGTGGGCGCGATCCGTGCCTGAGGCCTTCCACAGCCGCGCCTGCGCCACGTCGCGCCGCTATGGCTATGCCTTGCTGCAGTCACCGGTGCGCCCCAGCGTCGAGGCCGGCCGGGTCGGCTGGGTGTTCCAGCCGCTCGACCTGCAAGCCATGGAGCGCGCCGTGCAGTACCTGCTGGGCGAGCACGATTTCTCCTCGTTTCGTGCCGCCGGCTGCCAGGCCAAGTCGCCGGTCAAGACCCTGTATGCGATCAATATCGGCCGCAGCACCCAGCGCCCCAGCGCCTCGCGCGATGGCGTGCCTTCGTGCTACTGGCGCTTTGACTTCCAGGGCAGCGCCTTTCTGCACCACATGATCCGCAACATCATGGGCTGCCTGGTCGTGATTGGCCAGGGCACCAAGCCGCCGGAATGGATGCTGGAGGTGCTCGAAGCGCGCAGCCGCGAGACCGCCGCCCCCACCTTTTCGCCCGACGGCCTGTACTTTCTGGGACCCCAGTACGATGCACACTGGGGCCTGCCCACCGAGGCCATTTCCTTTGACTGGTTTGCCTGAACAAGGAGCTCCATTGACCACCATGCAAGCAAGCGCGGGCCGCGCCCGCATCAAGATCTGTGGCCTGACCCGCGAACAGGATGTGGATGCAGCCGTGGCCGCCGGGGCCGATGCCATCGGCTTTGTGCTCTATCCCGCCAGCCCCCGTGCCGTCACCGTCGAGCGCGCCGCCGAACTGGCCCGCCGCCTGCCGGCCTTTGTGACGCCGGTGCTGCTGTTTGTCAATGAACCGCCTGCCAAGGTCATGGCCGCCTGCGGCAAGGTGCCCGGCGCCATTGCCCAGTTCCATGGTGACGAGACCCCCGAGCAATGCCTGGCATCGACCGGCGGCGGCGAGCGCAGCTTTTTGCGCGCCGCACGCATACCCCTTGGCGACGCTGCGGTGCAGTTCGACCTCGTAGAATATGCGCATCGATATTCACACGCCAAGGCCATCCTGCTCGACGCCCATGTCGAGGGGTTCGGCGGTGGCGGCAAAGCATTCAATTGGTCACTGCTTCCAACAAACGTAGCCTCTCATCTCGTTTTGTCTGGTGGACTCACGCCTGCAAACGTGACCGATGGCATTGTGCAAGTCAGACCGCGCTGCTTCTCGCTCGCGGTGGATGTGAGCTCCGGCGTTGAGATGACCGGTGCCGATGGCAAGGCCATCAAAGGCACCAAGGACGCCGAAAAAATCCAACAGTTTGTCGCGGCCGTGCGTGCCGCTGACACACTACTTGCCAAGAATCCCTTCCATGTTTGAATACCAGCAACCCGATACCGCGGGCCATTTCGGCCCCTATGGCGGCAGCTTTGCCAGCGAAACCCTGACCCACGCCTTGGTCGAGCTGCGCGAGGCCTATGACAAGTACCAGAACGATCCGGAGTTCCTGCGCGAATTCCAGTACGAGCTGGCCCACTATGTCGGCCGCCCCTCGCCCGTCTACCACGCTGCGCGCATGTCGCGCGAGATGGGTGGCGCGCAGATCTACCTCAAGCGCGAGGACCTCAACCACACCGGCGCCCACAAGATCAACAATGTGATCGGCCAGGCCATGCTCGCCAAGCGCATGGGCAAACCGCGCATCATTGCCGAGACCGGCGCCGGCCAGCATGGCGTGGCGACGGCCACCATCTGCGCCCGCTATGGCCTCGAATGCGTGGTCTACATGGGCAGCGAAGACGTGCGCCGCCAAAGCCCGAACGTCTACCGCATGAAGCTGCTGGGCGCCACCGTGGTGCCGGTCGAGTCGGGCAGCAAGACCTTGAAGGACGCACTCAACGAAGCCATGCGCGACTGGGTGGCCAATGTGGACAACACCTTCTACATCATCGGCACCGTAGCCGGCCCCCACCCCTACCCGATGATGGTGCGCGATTTCCAGAGCGTGATCGGCAACGAGTGCCTGGACCAGATGCCTGCGCTGTTCAAGGAGCAGAACATGGCCGCCGAGCAGCCCGATGCGGTGGTGGCCTGCGTGGGCGGCGGCAGCAATGCCATGGGTATCTTCTACCCCTATATCCCCTATGAGAACACGCGCCTGATCGGCGTGGAAGCGGCCGGCGAAGGCCTGGACAGCGGCAAGCACTCGGCCTCTCTGCAGCGCGGCTCCTCGGGTGTGCTGCATGGCAACCGCACCTACATCCTGCAAGACGACAACGGCCAGATCACCGAAACCCATTCGATCAGCGCCGGTCTGGACTACCCCGGCGTGGGCCCGGAACACGCCTGGTTGCAGGAAATCGGCCGCGCCCAGTATGTCGGCATCACCGACCAGGAGGCGCTCGAGGCCTTCCACTACCTCTGCCATACCGAGGGCATCATCCCGGCGCTGGAATCCAGCCATGCTGTGGCCTATGCGATGAAGCTGGCCAAGACCATGCGCCAGGACCAGTCCATCCTCGTGAGCCTGTCGGGCCGGGGCGACAAGGACATTGGCACCGTGGCCGATCTCTCGGGCGTCGACTTTTATGCCCAACCCTCCAGCCGCGGCGTGGCCGTCAAGGGAAGCTACACCAAATGAGCCGTATCGCCGCTACTTTTGACCAGCTGAAGCTGGCCGGCCGCAAGGCCTTGATCCCCTATGTCACCGCCGGTTTTCCATTTGCCGACATCACGCCTGCGCTGATGCACGGCATGGTCGATGCGGGCGCCAATGTGATTGAGCTGGGCGTGCCCTTCTCGGACCCGATGGCCGACGGCATCGTCATCCAGAAGGCCGGAGAGAAGGCGCTGTCGCTGGGCATCGGCATGAAGCAGGTGCTGGCCATGGTGGCCGAGTTCCGCGTGAAGGACAACACCACCCCCGTGGTGCTGATGGGCTACGCCAACCCGGTCGAGCGCTATGACCAGGTGCACGGTAAAGGCGCCTTTGTGCGCGATGCCGCTGCCGCCGGAGTCGATGGCCTGCTGGTGGTAGACTACCCGCCCGAAGAATGCGAAGCCTTTGCGGCCGATCTGCGTGCGCACGGCATGGACCTGATCTTCCTGCTGGCGCCCACCTCCACGCAAGAGCGCATGCAGCAAGTCGCACGCGTCGCCAGTGGCTATGTGTACTACGTCTCGCTCAAGGGCGTCACCGGTGCGGGCACGCTCGATACCGGCGCCGTCGAAGCGATGCTGCCGCTGATCCGCCAGCATGTGCACATCCCTGTGGGCGTAGGCTTTGGCATTCGCGATGCGCAGACGGCCCAGGCCATCGGCAAGGTGGCCGATGCCGTGGTGATCGGCACCCGCATCATCCAGCTGATCGAAAACCAGCCGCACGAGAAAGTCGTGGCGCTGGTCTCCGATTTTTTGCGTGGCATCCGCAAGGCGCTTGACGCATAATGCGCCTCCTGGGCTGTGCAGTGCACAGCCCCATGAGTGCGAGAGCAAAGGAAAACAACCATGTCCTGGCTAGAGAAACTGTTACCCGCCAAGATCCAGCACACCGACCCGGCCGAGCGTCGCCAGATGCCCGAAGGTCTGTGGATCAAGTGCCCTGCATGCGAAGCCGTGCTGTACAAGGCCGACCTGGAGCACAACTTCAATGTCTGCCCCAAGTGCAGCCACCACCACCGCATGTCGGCGCGCGCGCGCCTGAACCAGTTCCTCGACGCCGAAGGCCGCTACGAGATTGGCCAGGAAGTGCTGCCCGTCGATGCGCTGAAGTTCAAGGACAGCCGCAAGTACCCCGAACGCCTCAAGGAAGCGCTGGAGAACACCGGCGAGACCGATGCCCTGGTGGTCATGGGCGGCTCGGTCAAGAGCGTCAACCTGGTGGTCGCCTGCTTCGAGTTTGAATTCATGGGCGGCTCGATGGGCTCGGTCGTCGGCGAGCGCTTTGTGCGCGGCGTCGAAACCGCCATCGAGCAAAAGGTGCCGTTTGTGTGCTTCACCGCCACCGGTGGCGCGCGCATGCAGGAAGGCCTGCTCAGCCTGATGCAGATGGCCAAGACCAATGCCGCGCTGACCCGCTTTGCCAAGAAGGGCCTGCCCTACATCAGCGTGCTGACCGATCCGACCATGGGTGGCGTGTCTGCCGGTTTTGCCTTCATGGGCGATATCGTCATGGCCGAACCCAAGGCGCTGATTGGCTTTGCCGGCCCGCGCGTGATCGAGAACACCGTGCGTGTGAAGCTGCCAGAGGGTTTCCAGCGCGCCGAGTTCCTGCAACAAAAGGGTGGCGTGGACATGATTGTCGACCGCCGCGAGCTGCGCGACCGCATTGCCAGCAGCCTGGCCATGCTGCAGCGCCTGCCCGCTGACGCCGTGGCCTGATCGGCCCCGCACCCAGCGGCCTGTTGAGGATCGCTACCCCCACAAAAAAACCGCCTATGGCGGTTTTTTCACGTCCGGGCTTGCGCCCCACAAGGGCTGCATCACACGGCCATCAGCAGCCGGGATTGCAGGTGGGCCAGCATGATGGAGATGATCTGCAAGCCCACCAGCAGCACGATGGGCGACAGATCCACGCCACCCATCAGCGGAATGATCTTGCGCAGAGGGCGCAGCAGCGGGGCGGTGAGCTGGTAGAACACGGCATTCATCACCGCATTGCCCGAGGACAGCCAGGACAGCACCGCATGCACCAGAGTCACCACCACCATCGTGGAGATGGCGATATTGGCCACGCCAATGGTGGCCACCACCAGCACCGACAGCAGCGATGCCAGGCCGCCTGAGACCAGCCAGAGCAGCACAAACTGGACCACCTGCACCAGCCAGGCGCCCAGGATGCTGGCCCAGTCGCCGCCGGGCAGGCCCTTGGTGACTTTGCGCAGCGGCAGCACCATCCAGCTGGTCAGCGCCAGCACCAACTGCCCCAGCGGATTGTTGAAGGAGACGCGCTGGTACTGCATGTACCAGCGCAGCAGGCAGGCGCCGGTCAGCAGACCACCTGCGATATTGAGCAGCAGGGACAGGATTTGAAAAAGCATCGGTGTTTCCAGTCGGGAGCCATCCCGAGAATGCGAATTTGCTATTAAAAATGAAGCTGGCAGGCCAATGACAAAGGGCTTGAAGCTCATATTCTAGAGCCGCGACCGAGGCCGGCGCCAGCAAATCCCCCAGTGCGCCAGGGACGAAAAGCGGTGCAGCAGTCGGACACTACGGCTTTTGCCGGCACAGGGCACGCTAAAAATCTTAAAATGACAGGTTTTGGCCGTTTACCAGCGCAATGCTGGCCTCTTCATGTCTGAAAACCACACCACTCCCGAGACCGCGCCGGTTGCGCACGACGAAAACCAACTGATTGCCGAGCGCCGCGAAAAACTCAAAGCCCTGCGCGAAGCACAGCGCCAAGGCAAAGGTGTGGCTTTCCCCAACGACTTCAAGCCCGCCGACCGCGCAGCTGACCTGATTGCGGCCCATGCCGAGAAGGACGCCGCCGACCTGGACGCTGCCGCACTGACGGTCAGCGTTGGCGGCCGCATGATGCTCAAGCGCGTGATGGGCAAGGCCAGCTTTGCCACCGTGCAGGATGCCACCGGCCGTATCCAGCTCTACGTCACCCGCGATGCGGTGGGCGAAGAGCTGTACGCCGATTTCAAGAAATGGGATCTGGGCGACATCATCGGTGCAGAAGGCCAGCTGATGAAGACCAAGACCGGCGAGCTGTCGATCAAGGTGACCAAGATCCGCATGCTCACCAAGAGCTTGCGCCCCATGCCCGACAAGTTCCACGGCATGGCCGATCTGGAGCAGAAGGTGCGCCAGCGCTATGTCGATCTGATGACCGACGAAGAGGCACGCAAGCGCTTTGTGGCCCGCTCCAAGGCGGTGTCCGGCATCCGTGAGTTCATGGTCGAGCACGGCTTCCTCGAAGTCGAGACCCCCATGCTGCACCCCATCCCCGGCGGTGCCAATGCCAAGCCCTTCATCACCCACCACAATGCGCTGGACCAGGAGATGTACCTGCGCATCGCCCCTGAGCTCTACCTCAAGCGCCTGATCGTCGGTGGCTTCGAGCGCGTGTTCGAGATCAACCGCAACTTCCGCAACGAAGGGGTGTCGGTACGCCACAACCCTGAGTTCACGATGATGGAGTTCTACGCGGCCTACTGGAACTACCGCGACCTGATGGACTACACCGAAGCGCTGATCCGCGACGCCGCGATGAAGGCCGTGGGCACCTTGGAGCTGACCTATGGCGGCAAGCCGGTGGACCTGACCAAGCCTTTCGAGCGCCTGACCATCACCGAAGCCATCGTCAAGTACACCGATGCTGGCGAGAACGTGGGCAACCGCGAATGGCTCACCAATGCCCTGAAGAAGCTGGGCATGAAGGAAGAGAAGGACAAGCTGGCGGGCCGCACCCTGGCCAGCCTGCAGGTGCTGTACTTCGAGGAAGTGGTCGAAGACAAGCTCTGGAACCCCACCTTCATCATGGAGCACCCGACCGAGATCAGCCCGCTGGCCCGCGCCAACGATGACCGCCCCGAAGTGACCGAGCGCTTTGAGCTCTACATCACCGGCCGCGAATTCGGCAACGGCTTCTCCGAGCTGAACGATGCCGAAGACCAGGCCGCGCGCTTCAACGCCCAGGTGGCTGCCAAGGATGGCGGCGATGACGAAGCCATGTACTACGACCACGACTTTGTGCGCGCGCTCGAGTACGGCATGCCCCCCACCGGCGGCTGCGGCATCGGTATCGACCGCTTCATGATGCTGCTGACCGACAGCGCCAGCATCCGCGACATCATCCTGTTCCCCGCGCTGCGCCGGGAGCAATAAAGCGCCCGGCAGGCCGAGGGCCTGGCAGCAGCGCCCAGCGGCACAGGTTCTGCCCAGAGCCTGTGCCGCTTTTTCATGGCCGGCCGCCACCGATATACTGGCCTGCATGCAGATACCCCGTTACTGGGCGCAAGCACGCCTGCGCCATGAAACCAGCCCGCGCCATGGCGCCACCGTTCAACGCTGGGGCTGGTCCGACCAAAGCCCTGATGCCGCACAAGCCCATGCCCAGCAGCGCGCCCAGGCTGCACTCGACCAGGTGCTCAGCGCCCCGCAGCTGCGCAACCTCGATGCCAGCTTTCAGCGCATGGAGCGGCTCGGTGAATATGGGCTGAACGGCCAGACCCCCATCCGGGAAGAGATTCTGGGCCAGCGCGGCCAGACGGTGATGACGCGCAACAGCTACGGCGCGCACTGCCTCAACACGCCTGATGTCGCCATCGCCGACATGGACTTCCCGCCAAAGCCAAAGCCCCCCAGTGCGACAGCGCTGCTGGTCGCGGCGGTCATTGCGCTGGCTGCAGGCCTGGTCATCTTTGCGCAGGGCGGCGTGCTGCCTGCGATGGCGGTGCTGGCGGGCGGAATCGTGGTCCTGGTGCTATGGCTGCGGCGCTGGCTGAACCTGCGCCAAAAACAGGCCGGCAGCGCCGATCCCCGGCAGTTGGCGCTGGAGCGGGTCACCGCCTTCAGCCAGCAGCACCCCGACTGGGGTCTACGCGTTTACAGCACGCCCAAGGGGCTGCGCATCATCGTCACCCACCAGGCCATGCGCCCGGCTGACAGCGCGGTGCAGGCGCTGTTCTCCGCCTTGCAGGTCGATCCGATCTACCAGCGCCTCTGCCTGCAGCAGCAGTGCTTTCGCGCCCGCGTGACCGGCAAGCCCTGGCGCATGGGCCTGTCCGGCCCCAGCCCGCAGGTGCGGCGCTGGCCGGTGGCGCCCAGCCAAATGGCAGCCCGGGCGGACTGGACGCATGCCTACGACAAGCAAGCGGCGCAGTACAGCGCCTGCCAGTTCATCGCGCAACTGGGCCAGGCCCGCATGGGCATGGACATCCAGGCCCTGGTCGATTGGCATGACGAGGCCTGCCGCGCCCAGCAAAGACAGCTGCCGCTGGCCTGAACCCCGCTCCGTCGTCGCCGATAATCAGCGCATCTCCCCGCACGGGCCCCTTCAGCGCCCGTGGCACGCTCCGCTCCCGCCATGAACCGACTCAAACTTCTGATTCCCGAATGGGCCACCGAATGGGTGGACATCATCGTGCCCGCGATACAGATCACCCTGATCCTGCTGCTGGCCATCACGCTCAACTATGTCACCCGCAAGCTCATCACCCGCATGGCCCAACACTACCACTGGCCGCTGGAGCTGGCCGTGCCCATCAAGGGCCTGGTGCGCTGGCTCATCATTGGCGGCACCTGCCTGTTGATTCTGGAGCGCCTGGGGGTCAGCGCCACGGTGCTGTGGACGGCCTTCTCCGGCTTTGCGGCTGTCGGCGCGGTGGCCTTCTTCGCTGCTTGGAGCGTGCTGTCCAACTTCTTCTGCGCGGTGCTGATCTTCACCGTGCGGCCCTACCGGCTGGGCGATTACATCGAGGTGCTCGACGGCCTAGACAAGCCCGGCGCCAAGGGCCGGGTGGTCGATATCAACATGCTCTACACCACCATCGAAGACTTTGCGGCGGACCGCAGCCAGAGCGTGGTGCTGCAGATCCCCAACACCCACATCTTCCAGAAAGTGGTGCGCCGCTGGACCGACGATCCGCCCCCGCAGCAGCCACCAGAAGCCAGCCCTGCCCCACCAGCAGACACGCCCGCCGTGCCTTGATACGACCCCGTTGGAGGCGGTCGCCAGCGCTGTCAGCGCCAGCCTACCTCTACTTACATCTTCGGCCCACGGCTCTGCATCGCACCCCTGCTTAAGATCAAGCCATCACATGACAACAGGAGGTGTTCGATGCTTAAGTGGGCCATTATTTTTGCGGTGATCTCGTTGCTGGCCGGTGTGTTCGGCTTTACCGGGGTTGCCTCCGGCGCGGCGGGTATTGCGAAGATCCTTTTCTTCATCTTCATCGCCATCACGGTCATCTTCCTGGTGATCGCCCTGCTGGGTGTCGGCGCCGTCGCCTGACGTCCACCTTCAACAGCTAACGCTGATAAATGCCTGCCTTGTGCAGGCATTTTTTTGGCCCAGCGCCAGCGGGTCAAACGCAGCAGGCGATGTAGCCTAGCGCGCTGCAGAAGCCGGCAGCACCGTATGCTGCGCCGGATCCAGCTGCCAGCGCCCGCCATGGAAGGCCTGCACGCTGTCGCGGTGGGCGACCGACACCAGCGATCCGCCGCGTTCTCGCACCAGCGCCACCAGCTCCGCATAGACCTCGGCCTCGGTCGCCTGGTCCAGCGCGCTGGTGGCCTCATCGGCAAACACCCAGGCCGGGCGTTTGAGCAAGACCCGCGCAATCGCCAGGCGCTGCTGCTCCCCGCCCGATAGCACGGCGTTCCAGGCGGCGGTCTCATCAAGCCGCTCCACCAGCAGCTCCAGCTGCGCGGCACGCAAGGCCGCCTGCAGTTGGGCATCGCCATAGTCAGTTGCTGGCTGCGGGTAGGCCAAGGCCTGGCGCAGACTGCCATCGGGGAAATAAGGGCGCTGCGCAATGAACATGCTGTCCATAGGCCGCTGCACCCGGCCGCGCGCAAAGGGCCAGATGCCGGCCAGGCTGCGCAGCAAGGTGGACTTGCCACTGCCCGAGCGCCCGCTGATCAGCACATCCTGGCCTGCGCCCAGCTGCACTGCCGCATCCTCTATGACCACCCGGCCATCGGGCAGCGCCACATGCAGGCCCTGGGTTTGCAGATGGTCAGCCGCCTCCAGCGACGGACCCTGGGCTTGGGCCTGGGCCTGCAGGCCGGCCTCAAAGCTCGCCAGCCGCCGCGTGGTGGCGCGCCAGGCCGCTATATCGCTGTAGTTGTTGACGATCCAGCTGAGCGAATCCTGCACTTGGTTGAAGGCCGAGGCAATCTGCATCAGCTGGCCCAGCTGGATGGCGCCGCTGAAAAAGCGTGGCGCGGCAATGATGAAGGGAAACACCACGGCAGCCTGGCCAAAGAAATTGGTGAACCAGGCGAGCTTCTTTTGCTGGCGGATCAGCAGCAGGTAGTTGCCCAGCACATCGCCAAAGCGCAGGCGCAGCTGCTCGCCCTCCACCCGCTCGCCGCCGTCCATCGCAATGGCTTCGGCATGCTCGCGCACGCGGATCATGTGGTGGCGGTAGTTGGCCTCCAGGCGCTGTTGCTGGATATTCAGGCCCACCTGCGGCTTGCCCAGCCACAGCGATATCGCACTGCCGACCAGGCAGTACACGACGGCCATCCAGACCATGAAGCCGGGAATATGCAGGCTGCCGCCGCCCAGCACGGCAGGCAGGTTCAGGTCCATCGCAGCACTCAGCCCCCAGAGGATGCCGACAAAGCTGACAAAGGTGACGAGGGCGTTGAGCAGCCCCATGCTGAGCGCCACCGTGTAGCTGCTGAACAGGTTGATGTCTTCCTGGATGCGCTGGTCGGGGTTGTCCGGCATCTGCTGGCTGCCGCTGTAGCGACCCAGCTCCATGCGGTAGAAGGCTTTGTTAGCCAGCCAGCGGCCTTGCAGGTGCTCGGTCAGCCAGCGGCGCCAGTGCCACTGCAGCAGCTGGGTGAGGTAGAACTTGTAGACCGCAATGACGATGTAGACCAGCGCCAGCCACAGAAAGCGCCAGAGCTGGTGCCAGAACACATCGGCCTGCTTGTTCTGCAGCGCATCGTAGAACACGCGGTTCCAGCTGTTGATCTGCACCAGCATGAACACGGCAGCCAAGTTGAGCGCGACGATGGCGGCCAGCAGGCCCCAGGCGCGGACCTTGTCCTCGGATACAAAATACGGCCGCGTCAGCGCCAGGGCCTCGCGGCCGGCCAGCGCCACGCGGCGCAAGGGGTTGTGAAGGGGCATAGCTCTCTGCCATTCGTGGGGTCAGAGAGCAATCTAGAGGACGGGGCTGAGGCGAGGCTTAAAGCGCCACCTCAGCCAGCAACGTAGGAGCCCTTCCCGCTCAGCCCAGCAGGTCCAGCGCGTCCTGGTAGGCCGGCTGGCGCATCAGCTCATCCCAGGGCTGGGGCACGGTCTCGGGCAGCAGCGCCAGGCGGCGCGATTCCGAATCCTCGTCCGGCTGCCAGCGGCCACTGCGCAGCGCGTCGTCCATGCCGTCGAGCAGCTCATCCACATGGGCGCCCAGGCCCAGGCTCTGGTTGCACAGCAGCACCATGTCGCAGCCGGCAGACAAGGCGGCCAGCGCGGCTTCGGTATAGCTGATCAGGCTGCCATTGATGCGGCGCGCGCCCTCCATGCTCAGGTCATCGCTGAAGATCGCACCGTCGTAGCGCAGGCGGCTGCGCAGCACGTCCTTGAGCCATTTCTCGCTGAAGCCGGCCGGGCGCTTGTCCACCTTGGGATAAATCACATGCGCGGGCATCACGGCCGTCAGCACGCTGCTCAGCCAGGGGTAAGGCGCGGCATCCTCGGCCAGGATGGCGCTCAGGCTGCGCCCATCAACGGGGATATCGACATGCGAATCGGCCTTGACAAAGCCATGGCCGGGGAAATGCTTGCCGCAGTTGCCCATGCCCGCCTGCAGCAGGCCATGCATGAGGCTCTTGGCCAGCATCGCCACCACGCGCGGGTCGCGGTGAAAGCTGCGGTCACCGATGACCGAGCTTTCACCATAGTCCAGATCCAGCACCGGGGTGAAGCTGAAATCCACCGCGCAGGCCCGCAACTCGGCGCCCAGCACATAGCCGGCAGCGGTGGCGGCATTCATCGCCCGCATTGCGCCGCTGCCCGGGCGGTGCTTGCTGCCTTCGCCGTCGTCCATCCACATCTGGCCAAAATGCCGCATCGATGGCAGGTGCGTGAAGCCATCCGTACGGAAGCGCTGCACGCGCCCGCCTTCATGGTCCACACAGATCAGCAGATCGGGCTTGATGGCCTTGATCTGCGCGCACAGCTGCACCAGCGCCGAGCGGCTCTCCCAGTTGCGGGCAAACAGGATGATGCCCCCGACCAGCGGGTGGGCCAGGCGGGCGCGGTCGGCATCGGTCAGGGCCTTGCCGGCGATATCAATGATCAGAGGAGCGTGCATGGGAGGGGTGCGGAAAAGTCAGAAACGGGCCCGGCAGGGCCCGAGAAATCGGGAGTCAGAGCTTCTCGACCACGCAAAAGCTGGCGGCGTAGTCGACCTCGTCGGTCACGGTGATATGGGCGGTCAGCCCTTGCGCCTCGAACCAGGTCGCCAGCTCGCCATGCAGCCGGATGCCGGGCTTGCCGCTGGGCAGGTTGATGACCTCGCAATTGCGCCAGGTCATCGGCATGCGCATGCCCAGGCCCACGGCCTTGCTGAAGGCCTCCTTGGCCGAAAAGCGCGTGGCCATGTAGCGCACGCCCCGGTCGGGCCAGCGCTCGCTGCGGCGGCGCCAGACGGCCAGTTCGCCCTCGGCCAGCACCTTGTGGGCAAAGCGCTCGCCCTGGCGCTCCAGGGTCGCGCGGATGCGGCGGATGTCGCAGATGTCGGTGCCAATACCGTAGATCATGCTGTCACCAACCTGCGGGCTTAGAGCAGCACGCCATCGGCGCGGGCATCGAGCGAGCGGCGGTAGGCGCGCACGGCTTCGGCGTAGCCCATCTCCAGCGCATCGGTCACAAAGGCGTGGCCGATCGACACTTCCAGCACCTGGGGCACATGGGTCACAAAGGGAGTGAGGTTGCGCAGGCTCAGGTCATGGCCGGCATTGACGCCCAGGCCGACGGCCTGTGCGGCCTTGGCAGCAGCCACGTAGCGCGCCAGCTGCGTGCCTTGCTCGGGCGTGCCAAAGGCGGCCGCATAGGGCTCGGTGTACAGCTCGACCCGGTCGGCGCCCACGGCCTTGGCAGCGACCATCTGCTCCGGGATCGGGTCCATGAACAGGCTCACGCGCACGCCCAAAGCCTTGCACTCGTCAATCAGGGGCTTGAGGCGCTCGGCATCCTGCGGAAAGTTCCAGCCATGGTCGCTGGTGAACTGGTCTTCGCCATCAGGCACAAAGGTGGCCTGGTGCGGACGGTACTGGCGCACATAGCCCATCAGGTTCTGGAAAGGATTGCCTTCGATGTTGTACTCGCGCTTGACCGGCCAGGTGGCGATCACGTCCGCCAGCTTCTCCACATCGCCAGGGCGGATGTGGCGCTCGTCCGGGCGCGGGTGCACGGTGATCCCCTGCGCGCCCGCTTCCAGGCACAGACGTGCCGCACGCGTCACGCTGGGGATGTCCAGATGGCGGGTGTTACGCACCAGTGCCACCTTGTTGAGGTTGATAGACAGGGCAGTTTTCACGGGGGTAGTCATAGTGATTGGATATCCATCATCAACTGGCGCGTACGCAATACCGGCTGACCACAATGGTGTTGCAGCAGCGTACGCAACTGAACTTTTAACTCTCCGGCGCACAACACGCAAGCCCTCAGGACCGCAGGATAGGGGTTTGCTGCGGACAGCGCTTCCTCCAGGCCTTCCCATTGTGCACCGCTGAGCCCTGCCCTGTCCTGCCCATGGGCCTCGCGCAGGCCGGCATCGGGCACCAGCACATAGCGGGTGCTGGCTTGCAGCGGCTGCAGCGACAGGGTTTGCGCCGCCAGCGATGGCAGCAGGCCCAGCTCACGCAGCAGCAGCAGCTCAAAGGCGCGCAGCACCGGTTCGAGCACCTCGCCATGGTCGGTGGCCAGCACCCGCACCACGCCGGCATAGATGTCGAACAGGTTGGCAAAGGGGTCTTCACGCGCCAGCAGGCGCATCAGCAGCTCATTGAGGTAGAGGCCCGAGAGCAGGCCACCGCCCACCGGCATGGTGTGGCCGCCGACCCATTCGGCGCTTTTGAGCGTGTGGATGTCCGAGGCGCCCTCGCCCGCAATGCCCCAGGACAGGCGCAACGGCTGCAAGGCCAGCAGCACCGGCCGAAAATTGGAGGTGGGTTTTTTGACGCCCTTGGCGACCAGGGCCACGCGTCCCCGGTGCCGGGTAAAGCACTCCAGCACCAGGCTGGATTCGCTCCAGTCGTACCGGTGCAGGATGTAGGCCGGTTCCTCGTTGACGCGCTTGACAGCCATGGCTCAGGGGGTTGCAGTACGTGACCCCGGTGGGGCCACAGAAGAGGTCAGGTACAAGGCGCTGCGAGCCAGCCGGGCACAGCAGGCTGCTGTGCGCCGGTGTTGCGCCCCTTGGCGCTTATTCGTAGCCGAAGGACTTGACCCGGGCCTCGTCATCGGCCCAGCCGGACTTGACCTTGACCCAGACTTCCAGGAACACCTTGGCATTGAGCAGCTTTTCCAGCTCCTGGCGTGCTTCGGTGCTGATGCGCTTGAGCTTTTCGCCCTTCTCGCCAATCACCATGGCCTTGTGGCCATCGCGCTCGACAACGATGGTCGCGGCAATGCGCATGAAGCGGCCATGCGTCTTGCTGGGCTCTTCGTCGAACTTGTCGATGACCACCGTCGAGGTGTAGGGCAGCTCATCGCCGGTAAAGCGGAAGAGCTTTTCGCGCACGGTCTCGGACGCCAGGAACTTCTCGCTGCGGTCGGTCAGCTCTTCCGGTCCATAGAACCAGGCCTGCTCAGGCAGGTATTTTTCGCAGATGCCGAACAGGCGATCGATATCGCCCTTGTTCTTGGCCGACATCGGCACGAACTCGGCAAAGGGATGGCGCTCCTGCATGTCGCGCAGCCAGGGCGCAATCTCATGGCGGCGGTGCACGGTGTCGAGCTTGTTGGCGATCAGCAGGGTCGGAATGCCGGGCTTGAACAGCGACAGCACCTTGGCATCGGCCAGGGTGAAGCTGCCCGCTTCCACCACAAACAGGATCAGGTCCACATCGCCGATGGCGCCCATCACCGTCTTGTTGAGCGACTTGTTCAAGGCACGCGAATGGCGGGTCTGGAAACCGGGCGTATCGACAAAGACGAACTGGGTGTTGTCCTTTGTGCGGATACCGGTGATACGGTGGCGCGTGGTCTGCGCCTTGCGCGAGGTGATCGAGATCTTCTGGCCAACCAGCGCATTCATCAAGGTGGACTTGCCCACGTTGGGCTTGCCGACGATGGCAATCAGGCCGCAGCGCTGCGGGCCGGTGGGCGCGGCGGGCGCCTCGGCCTGCTCGGCATCGGGGGCGCTGACGCGGGCCACGGTCGCACCGGGCTTGGCGGCTGCCAGCATCGCGTCCAGGTCAGAGAGGGTCTGGCCCGAAGGCAAGAGCTCTGCAGGTTCTTGGCCAGCAGCGCTTGGAGATGGGGTTTTTTTCGAGGTCATAAAAAGCTTAGCGATGCTGGGTCTGCAGTTGTTGCAACATGATGGCGGCTGCCGCCTGCTCGGCTGCACGGCGCGATGCGCCAGCGCCTTCGCTGCGGGCCTGGAAGGCCGGCACCACGCAGTCGACATGGAAGGTCTGCGCATGCGCAGCCCCGGTTGTGCCGGTCACCACATACTCCGGCACCGATTTCTTGCGTGCCTGCAGCCACTCCTGCAGCGCCGTCTTGGCATCCTTGGACGCGGCGGGCATATGCTGCGAGATCTCTACACGCTCGTAGAGATGATGCACGATCGCCTCGGCCTGCGTATAGCCGGCATCCAAGTAAACCGCTCCAATAATCGCCTCGACCGCATCGGCAAGGATCGAGGGGCGCTCGCGCCCGCCCGATTTGGACTCGCCTTCGCCCAGGCGCAGCACCTTGGCCAGCTGCAGGCGCAGTGCAATCTGGTGCAAGGTGTCTTGCTTGACCAGGTTGGCACGCATGCGCGAAAGCTCGCCCTCCGGGGTGCCCTTGAGCTTCTGGAACAGCATCGTCGACACCGCCAGGCCCAGCACCGAGTCACCCAGAAACTCCAGGCGCTCATTGTGATCCGCACAAAAACTACGGTGCGTTACCGCTCGCTGCAGCAACGCACCGTTCGCAAAAGAATACTGCAGGCGTTCCTGCAATCGACTGAGTTCTGATTCCACCTACTTCACACTATCGTTAAAACGGAAGACCAGAAAGACGGGTCCGTACAGCGGAATGTCCCGCTCGTAGCTGTACGACACCACAATCTTGCCGTCCGTGTCCTTGGTCACTTCCAAATCACTGGGTTTGACCGAGGTCATGTCATCAATCGCCTGCGAACGCTCGTAGCTGGCGCGCACTTCCTGCACCGTCGTGCCCTGGCGCGCGGCCTTGACCGCTGCCTTCTTGATGTTCATGTTCTCGATCACGACAGGGACTGCCTTGCTGCCCACAATGGCCAGAGCCACGATGATGAAACCCCAGAGCACCACACCGATGAACGACATGCCGCGTTGGCGGTGTCGTGGTGCGTGTTTCATAGCCTGCATAGTCAATCCCTCTTAGAAAACTTTTTTAGTTAAACGGTCCGATACGCTTGATGTTACCGAAATTCATCCAGACAAAGAAGGCCCGGCCGACAATATTGGCATCTGGCACAAAGCCCCAGTAACGGGAATCCAACGAGTTGTCGCGGTTGTCGCCCATCATGAAGTAATGGCCTTCGGGCACCTTGCAGGTCACGCCTTCCACACTGTAGCGGCAGTTTTCCTTGTACTTGAAGTCCGTCACGCCCTGGACGAAATTGGGCACGTCCGGGTTGATGATGGAGCGGTGTGGCTTGTCACCCAGCTGCTCTTCAATCTGCTTGAAGTAGCGCATCGCATCCTGCTCGAAGTAATCGGGCTGGTTGGTGGTCGGCACGACCTTGCCATTGATGGTCAGGCGCTTGTTGATGTAGGCCACCTCGTCACCAGGCACACCGACCACACGTTTGATGTAGTCCATGCTGGGCTGTGGTGGGTAGCGGAACACCATCACATCGCCGCGCTTGGGAGCATTGCCTTCGGTGATCTTCTTGTTGATCACCGGCAGACGCACGCCGTAGGTGAACTTGTTGACCAGGATCAGGTCGCCGATCTGCAAGGTGGGGATCATCGACCCCGACGGAATTTTGAAGGGCTCGAACAGGAAGGAGCGCAGCACGAAGACCACGGCGATCACCGGGAACAGGCCAGCGGTCCAGTCCAGCCACCAGGGCTGCATCAACAAGCGGGTCTTGCCCTCTTGCAGATCATCGCCATCGACCTTGTCGATACCCTGGGCATCGAGCTGCTTGCGCCGCTCAGCCGCCGAGACCTCCAGCTGCGCAGCAGCCGCCTGGCGCCGGGGGAAGAAGTAAAAGCGCTCCGCCAGCCAGTAGGCGCCGGTGATCACCGTGGCCAAAAACAGCAGCAGTGCAAAATTGCCTTCGATCGCGCCGCTGTACCAGGCGCCCATATAGGCCACAAAGGCGGCCAGAATCAGTGTTGTCAGGAGTTGCATAGCTTTGCTTTTGGCTTCTTCTCTTCTTAATCGTCCACTTGCAGAATCGCCAGGAATGCCTCTTGGGGCACTTCGACCGAGCCGATCTGTTTCATGCGCTTCTTACCGGCCTTCTGCTTTTCCAGCAGCTTGCGCTTACGCGTGATGTCGCCACCATAGCACTTGGCCAGCACGTTCTTGCGCATCGCCTTGACGGTTTCGCGGGCGATGATGTTGGCACCAATCGCCGCCTGGATCGCCACATCGAACATCTGGCGGCTGATGATTTCGCGCATCTTGGCCACCACCGCACGACCCCGGTAGACCGACTGCGAACGGTGCACGATGATGGACAGTGCGTCCACCTTTTCGCCGTTGAGCAGAATGTCGACCTTGACAACGTCAGAAGCCCGGTATTCCTTGAACTCGTAGTCCATCGAGGCATAGCCGCGCGAGACCGATTTGAGCTTGTCAAAGAAGTCCAGCACGATTTCGCCCAGCGGCATCTCATAGGTGAGCATCACCTGGCGGCCGTGGTAGGCCATGTCCATCTGGACACCGCGCTTCTGGTTCGCCAAGGTCATCACCGGGCCCACATAGTCCTGGGGCATATAGAGGTGCACGGTCACGATCGGTTCCCGCACTTCTTCCAGACGGCCGGCATCGGGCATCTTCGAGGGGTTTTCCACATCGATGATCTCGCCATCGGCCTTGAGCACCTGGTAGACCACGCTGGGCGCGGTGGTGATCAGGTCCTGGTCGAACTCGCGCTCCAGGCGCTCCTGCACGATTTCCATGTGCAGCAGGCCCAGGAAGCCGCAACGGAAGCCAAAGCCCAGCGCCTGCGACACTTCGGGCTCGTACTGCAGCGCTGCATCGTTGAGCTGCAGTTTTTCCAGCGCATCACGCAGCTGGTCGTATTCGGAGGCCTCGGTCGGGTACAGGCCGGCAAACACCTGGGATTTGACTTCCTTGAAGCCCGGCAGCGGCGCGCTGGCGGGGCCCAGGTTGTTGGGCAGCTTCTTTTCCAGGGTGATGGTGTCACCCACCTTGGCGGCCTTCAGCTCCTTGATGCCGGCAATGATGTAGCCCACCTCACCGGCCTTGAGCACATCGCGCGGCTCATTGGCGGGCGTGAAAACGCCCAGGCTGTTGGCTTCATAGGCCGCACCGGTGGCCATCATCTTGAAGCGCTCATTCTTCTTGAGCTGGCCATCGACCACGCGCACCAGCATCACGACGCCCACATAGGGGTCAAACCAGCTGTCCACGATCATCGCCCGCAGAGGCGCTTCGGGCGCACCCTTGGGTGGCGGCACCTTGGCCACCACGGCTTCCAGAATTTCTTCAATGCCCATGCCGGTCTTGGCCGAGCAGGGAATCGCGTCGCTGGCATCAATGCCGATCACGTCCTCGATCTCGGCCTTGGCATTGTCCGGGTCTGCATTGGGCAGATCCATCTTGTTGAGCACGGC
Organism: Comamonas sp. JUb58; assembly: GCF_004364775.1. Taxonomy (GTDB): domain Bacteria; phylum Pseudomonadota; class Gammaproteobacteria; order Burkholderiales; family Burkholderiaceae_C; genus Comamonas. Next base: position 156,197 of record NZ_SOAL01000003.1, on the reverse strand, counting down.
GAACACTTCCACGCCCAGGTCCAGCGCGGTGTAGCAGTTGGCCACCGTCTGCGCTTCCACGCCCTGAGAGGCATCGACCACCAGCAGCGCGCCTTCGCAGGCCGACAGCGAACGCGAGACTTCATAGGAGAAGTCCACGTGGCCGGGGGTGTCGATCAGGTTCAGGTTGTAGACCTTGCCGTCCTTGGCCTTGTACTGCAAGGCGGCGGTCTGCGCCTTGATGGTGATACCGCGCTCTTTCTCGATGTCCATCGAGTCCAGCACCTGCGCCTCCATGTCGCGCTCGGCCAAGCCTCCGCAATATTGGATCAGGCGGTCCGCCAAGGTCGACTTGCCATGGTCAATATGGGCAATGATGGAAAAATTACGAATGTGCTGCATTAACAAACAACGGAAAAAGGCCTGGAATCTGGCGCGCACGCCAAAGGGGCTGGAGATTCCAGCCAAAACACGCATTGTAGGCAAAAAGCAATGCACCCCGGCGGGGATAGCCGATCCCGCCGGGGTGCCGTGCTGCAGGCCTTAGCGGCGTTGGATCAATGCCACTGCATCTCGCCCTTGGCCACCTTGGCGCTCAGTGCCAGGCCTTCCAGGCCGCCCAGGTTGGGAAAGCGCTGCTTCATCGCCGCTTCCAGCGCCGCGCCGTCCTTGGCCTTGGCCGTTTCCTCGTCAAAGGCGCGGATGTAGTCGGCGGTAAAGTCCACAGCCGCCGTGCCAGCGGGCATCGCGCCGGCAAAGTGGCCGGGGATCACCACCTCCGGGCCCAGCGCCTTGATGCGCGCCAGCGTGGCCAGCCAGTCGCTGTGCGACTGCGGCGTCTGGGTGTCGGCCATCCAGACATGCTCACCGGCCATCACCGGGATGCCACCTGCCACCGTCTTGATCGACGGAATCCAGACCACCGTGCGGTCCGGCGTCGGGCCATCAAGGCCAATCAGCTGCAAGGTCTGGCCATCCACCTGCAGGCTGTCGCCCTGCAGCGGCTGGGGCAGCACCAGCTGCTTGGGCGCGTTCTCGCCCAGCTGCGGGCCCCAGACCTTGAGCTTCTCGTCCTTGGTGGCCTCGATATGGGCAATGGTCTGCGGCGTGGCCAGAATCTTGGCTTCTGGGAAAGCGGCCTGCAGGGTGTCCAGACCAAAGTAGAAGTCCGGGTCGCCATGGCTGATATAGATGGTCGTCAGGCGCTTGCCGGTGGCCTTGATCTTGTCGGCCAGCTTGCGTGCCTGCTCGGCCGAGAACTGCGCATCGATCAGCAGCACTTCAGTCTTGCCCTGCACCAGCACCGACGACACGGCAAAGATCGCTTGCTCACCCGGGTTGAAGACCTCGGTGGTCAGTGCGGCCTGTTGGGTGTCGGCCGGCGCGGTTGCTGCGGGCGCGCTGGCGGCTGGCGCAGCAGGCGCCGATGTGCTGCTGCGGTCACAGCCCACCAACAGGGCGGCAGCCAATGCGCAGGCGGACAGGGCGTAGTAGCGTTGCTTCATGGTCTTGTTTGCTTTCAAAAAGGGATTCAACAAAGGTGGGTGCAGACAAGGCTGCAACCCGGTGATTCAGGCATCGGCAGCAGGGCCCTCTGCCATTGCTTGCACAAGGGCGGCCTGCAGCTGGGCCAGTTCCTGCGCCAGGCTTTCGCGCTGGCGAAAGCGTTTGCCTGCCCGCTCGTACCAGTTCTCGGCGTCTTCCAGATCGCCTTCCTGCAAATGCACAATGCCGTGCAACCAGGCGGCCAGCAGGCCGGGGATGGGCTGCACGCCATCGTGGGCGGCATGCCAGTCGCCCGCTTGCAGCTGGGCTGCCAGCACTTGCAACTGGCGCAGTTCGTCCGGCGTCTGCACGGCGGTCATGGCTGCATCGCCTGGCGCATGGCGGCGCTGTCCACCACCTGCTCCATGCGGATGATCTGGCCATCGCGCAGCTGGTAGAGGTGCGAAAAGCTCGCCTCCATCGCCCGGCCACTGGCGCGGTGGGTGCCGGCATAGTGGCCAAAGGCGGCCACCCGGTCGCCATCGGCCAGGTAGCTGTGCACTTGCACGCGGAAGTCCGCCCAGTCGCTGCCCAGGCGCGCAAACACGCCGGCCACAATCTGCGCCGCGCCCACATACGCGCCTGCATAGGGCGATCCGGCCGCCTCGATCCACAGCACCTCGGGCGCCAGCGCCGCCATCAAATGGCGGGCGTTGTCCTCGGGGCTGCCTTCATAGGTGGCACGGATGGTGTCCAGGTTGCTGGTGGTCATACAGAGTCTCCGTACAGAGTCAGGCGGACAGGCACTGCGCCACAAAGGCCTCGGGGTTGGAGAAAGCGGCGCTCGCGTTCAGCAGCTGGCGCTGGCCATCGCGCTCCAACACAAAGCTGGGCACACCCTGGGCGCCCAGCTGGCGCATCAGTTGCCGGGCCTGGGCCATGCGGCTGTTGTTGGCGTCCATCAAGGCGGCATCAGGCTGGGCCAGGCGGGCGGCAGCGTCGTTCAGGCCCAGGCCGCGCAGCAGCTCCAGCAACACGGGGATGGCCGTGTTGTCCAGCCCATCCACATAGCGCGCATGCTGGATGGCCTTGAGCGCCTCGGCTTCACGCTCAGGCGCAGTCAGGTGCACGGCAGTCAGCGCCACTGTGGCCGGGCCGCTGTCAAACATCTGCTGCGGCTTCTCCAGCACCTCGCTGCGATAACGCGGGCTGAAAGGCTGGCCGGTCAGGCGCTCGATGCGCTGGTCATTGCTCCAGGCATAGGCGGCAAAGGCCTCATCCATGGGGCGGGCGCCTTCGCCCGAGAAAAGACCGCTGGGCAGCAATTGCAGCTGCTCGCCCGCTTGCTGCGCCAGGCTGTCCAGCACCGGGCCCGCGCCATAGCACCAGCCGCAAAGAGGATCAAAGATGTAGTACAGGCGTTGCATATGGATTCCAAATCGTTGGCAATGCAGCCATCGTAGCCAAGGCGGATTGACAAATAAACCGCAATCAAATAGATAACTCGTATGCAAAAAGCAAACAATCTGGACGATGCGGCGATCGGCAATTTCTCCAACCTCAAGCGCCTGGCCTATTTCAGCGCCGTGGTGGAAACCGGCAGCTTCACGGCCGCCGCCGAGCGCCTGGGCATCACCAAGGCCGTGGTCAGCCAGCAGGTGGCGCGGCTGGAGGCCGACTTCCGTACCAGCCTGCTGACGCGCAGCACCCGCAAGGTGGTGCCCACCGATGCGGGCCAGGCCTTCTACCAGCGTTGCGCGCTGATCCTCAAGGAGGCAGCCGATGCCTTTGACGAGCTGGCCCAGGGGGCCGAGGCCCCCTCAGGTACCTTGCGGCTGACGGCACCGCTCGATTACGGCATCGCCGCCATCGTGCCGGCCATCACTGCCTTCTGCCGCCGCTACCCGCAGTGCAAGGTCGATGCCTCGCTCAGCGACCAATCGCTGGACCTGATGGACGGCAAGGTGGAGCTGGCCATCCGCGTGGGCTGGCTGACCGAGCTCCATCTGCAGGCGCGCCAGATTGGCAGCTTCCGCCAGCTGCTGGTGGCCTCATCCGCCTGGGCCCAGCAGCTTGCCAGCGTGCAGGAGCCGCAACAGCTGGCCACCCTGCCCTTTGTGGCCAACACCGCGCTGCGCGATCCCCTGCACTGGAGCTTTTCGCGCACCGCCCTGGAGCGCCAGAACGTCAGCATGCCCTCTGTCCTGTCGCTCAACGCCACGATGGCCGTGCGCGAGGCCGTGCGCCATGGCGCAGGCCTGTCGGTGCTGCCCGACTATGCCGTCGCCGACGACCTGCACAGTGGCCGGCTGCTGCAGGTGCTGCCCGACTGGAAGCTGCCCTCGGGCGGCATCCATGCGGTGTTCCCGGCCGCGCGCTTTCGCCCGGTGAAGGTGCGCGCCTTTGTCGAACTGCTGCAGGAGCAGCTGGCGCAGCAAGACGCTGAATTTGGAGTCCCTCCCACAGCACCCGGTTGATGCGCTTGTTAGGATGGGCCGAGACCCCTGCGGCAGCCCGCCGCAGTACCACCCCATCTGACAGGAGATTCCCCCAATGGCAGCAGCAGTAGAACGTGGCGATATCGGACAGTACCGTGGTGTGCGCCTGGAACTGGTGACCGTGGATGCCACCGGCGCGCAGGTTGATCTGTCCTGCGCCTGCATGTTCACGCATGAGGTGGACCACCAGCCCATGGCAGGCGGCCTGGCCAACCTCGATGCAGCCCTGGGCGGCCAGTTGGCCCAGGCCCGGCGCGATGGCGCCTTCCGCGCCCAGCCGCTGGAGACGCTGTTGATCACACCACCGGCAGGCGCCGCGCAAGCCCCCGCCATCCTGGTGATCGGCATGGGCCACCCCGAAGACTGGAGCCCCGCCACCAGCGCGGCCGCCGTGGCCTGCGCACTGCGGGTGGGCCATCTGCGTGGCGCGCGCAGCGTGGCGATAGCGCCCAGCATTCTGGACACTGGCATCCATTCCGACGAAGATGTCAACGGCCCCATGCTGCATGGCTTCAAAACCCAGCTCGATGCCTTGCAGCAGCTGCACAGCCTGGGGCTGGCGCCCACGCCTGCGATCGAGCACTGGGTGTTCGACACCGGCGCGGCCCACTTCCCGCACAAGCTGCAGCAGTACCAGCAGGCCTTTGCATCCATGATGGGCTGAGGGTCTGGCCGCAGCGGCCTTGACCGCTGCGCCATGCGGCATACAATCGGCCGCTTCTTTACCTGTGCGAGGTCTTCTACCCATGCGCTATTGATGCTGCCGTCTTGCTGACGGCCCACGTCCCGCCCCTTGATCGCAGCGGCTGCCCTGTCCAACAGGTGCCAAGGCTGCAGGCTCACCAGCCATGGCTCGGGGATGTTCGGCATCGATGATTTCGCACTGGTATGACAGACACACATTTGGCGCTGCATGGCGTCTCCTATTCGCTGCCGCAAGGCCGGCCGCTTTTTTCCGATCTCCACGCCCGCTTTGACCGCCAGCACACCGCGCTGGTCGGCCGCAATGGCGTCGGCAAAACGGTGCTGGCCCAGTTGCTGGCTGGCACGCTGGAGCCCACTAGCGGCCGCATCAGCCGCCCAGGCCGTATCCACTACCTGGCGCAAAACCTGCTGGTGCAACACCCCGCGCAAAGCATTGCCGAGCTGGCCAGCCTGGCTCCTGCGCTGGCCGCCTTGGATCGCATCGAGCAAGGCAGCAGCGACCCGCAGGACTTTGCGCTGCTGGCCGAGCGCTGGGATCTGCGCCAGCAGTTCCAGACCCTGCTGCAGGACAGCGGCTTGCCCGCCCTGCCCGCCGAAACCCCGGCCCACACGCTGAGCGGCGGCCAGGCCATGCGCGTGGCGCTCTTGGGCGCGCAACTGGCGCAGGCCGATTTTCTGATTCTGGACGAGCCCAGCAACCACCTGGATGCCGCTGGCCGCGCCGCACTGGCGCAGCGCCTGCAGCACTGGCCCGGCGGCCTGCTGCTGATCAGCCATGACCGGCGCCTGCTCGCCCAGATGGAAGTGATCGCCGAGCTGAGCAGCCAAGGCCTGAGCATGTACAGCGGCTCCTTCGGCGGCTACCAGCAGGCGCAGCAGCAGCGCGCGCAGCATGCGCTGGATACGCTGGCCCGCAGCAAGCAGGAGCGCAAACGCAGCGAACAAGCGCTGCAGGGCCAGCAGGAGCGCCAGCAACGCAAACAGGCGCGGGGCGACCAACAGGGCAAGCAAGCCAACCAGGCCAAGATCCTGCTGGGCCGCGCCAAGCAGCGCGCCGAGGCCACCTCGGGCAAGCTGGTGGCCCAGCATGCCGCTGCCCGTGAGGCCTTGAACGCCCGCGTCAGCGAAGCCGCCCAGGCCATCGATTGGCAGGCCGGCCCCATCCACTGGCAGGTGCCACCCGAAGCCTTTGACCGGGGCCGCAGCAGCGATGCCCTGGTTGCCGAATTGCAGGACCTGCAGTCCCCCCGCCTAGCGGGCACCGAGCCGCTGAACCTGCAGCTGCGCGCCGGCCAGCGCCTGGCCATCACGGGGCCCAACGGCTGCGGCAAAAGCAGTCTGCTGCAGATCCTGGCGGGCCAGCTGGCGCCTGGCGCAGGCCAGCGCCAGCTGCATGTGCCCTGGGCCATGCTGGACCAGCAGCAAAGCCTGCTCGACCCGGCGCGCAGCCTGCTGTCCCAGCTGCAGCAAGGCAACCAGCAGACGCCGGAAGGCGTACTGCGCATGCGCCTGGCGCAGCTGGGGCTGGATGCGCGCTGCATTCTGCAGCCCAGCGGCCAGCTCAGCGGTGGCGAACGGCTCAAAGCCACTATGGCCTGCGCGCTGTACCGCGATGCGCCCGCGCAGCTGCTGCTGCTGGACGAGCCGGACAACCACCTGGACCTGCCGGCGCTGCAAGCGCTGGAGCAGATGCTGCGCAGCTACCCCGGCTGCCTGGTACTTGTCTCGCACGATGAGGCGCTGCTCGATGCGCTGGACTTGACGCATCGGCTGGCATTCGATGGCGACCGCTGGCAGATGGAGCCATGGAAAAACCGCACAGAGACCTAGCCACCGCCCGGCGGCACCCGGAAGTTCTCGCTGATGCGGCGCTCGGCACGCTGGCACAGGTCCAGCCAGCGATGCCAGCGCTGGGCCAACCAGCGGAGTGGCAACTTGGCCACCCGAGGGGGCGGATGGGGCAAGAAGTCAGGAAGTGGTCGAGGTTTTTGCATGGACACCGATGCTCGGCCTCGGCCAGACTTCTGTAAAGTTGAATTTCCTAAGCATTCACTTCAGAAAAACTGATGCGAAACCTCAACCTGGACCAGGTGCAAACCTTGGTCGCCATTGCCGATCTGGGCACCTTTGCAGCAGCGGCGCAGGCGCTGCACCTGTCCCCACCGGCCATCAGCCTGCACATCAAGGAGCTGGAAACGCGCATGGACACCGCCCTGCTGCTGCGCGGCCGGCGCCAGGCGGTGCTCACAGCAGCGGGCGAGCTGCTGGTGGCCCATGGCCGCAAGCTGCTCGAGTCCAGCGACGAGCTGATTGACCTGGTGCAGCGCCGCGCCAGCGGCCGCGAAGGCCTGGTCAAGGTGGGCGTGTCGGCAGGGGTCAGTACCCGCTTGCTGCCGATGATGCTGGAGCAGCTGAGCAGCCGCAGCCCGGGGGTGGAAGTCAAGCTCGAAGCGGTGGGATCGGCCGATGCGATGCAGCGCCTGCGTGCCGGCTCGCTGGATGTGGCGATTGTGGCCAGCCCCCAGCCCAGCAGCGCCGAGATTGTGCTGACGCTCTGGCGCAATGACCCGATGGTGGTGCTGCTGCCCGCTGCCTGGAAGGCGCCCAAGCGGGTGACGCCGGACTGGCTGGCCGACAAGCGCTGGGCCTCGTTTGCACCGGCCACGCAAATGCATGGGCTGATTGCCGGCTGGTTCGGGCAGGCGGGCCACCACCCCCGGCCTTTTCTGACCCTGAGCTACCCCGGTGCCCTCAAAAGTCTGGCGGCTGCCAGCCAGAGCGCCGTCATCCTGCCGCTCGAAGAGGTCGAAGACCAGCTGCAGCTGCCCGGCGTGCAGGTGCGCCATCTCTGGCCCCGCCTGATGCGCCCCATGGCCGTGGCCCACCGCCGCGATGGCAGCCACAACCCGGCAGCCGCTGCAGTGCTGGCGGTGCTGGCCGCCTTTGCGCTGCCGGGCTGATGTCCTGTGTTTGACAGGGGCCAGGGCCCCGTGCCTGCCATCATGGATGCATACCAACAAGGAGACATGCATGGCAGACAAGATCGGTTTTATCGGCCTGGGTCGCATGGGCAAGCCCATGGCCGCCAACCTCGTCAAAAAAGGGTTCAGCCTGGTCGTCCATGACCTGAACCCGACGGCAGTCAAGGACCTGGTGGCCGTGGGCGCGCAAAGCGCCGACGTGCCCGAACTGGCCCGTGACTGCAGCATCATCGTCACCATGCTGCCCTCGTCGCTGGAAGTGGAGCAGATCGCGCTGGGCGATGGCGGCATCTTTGCGCATGCCCAGCCCAGCAGCATCCTGATGGACATGAGCACCATCGACCCGCTGGCCACCGACCGGCTGGCGCAGCAGGCGGCCGCCAAGGGCCTGAGCATGGTGGATGCACCCGTGGGCCGTCTGGCCGAGCATGCAGACCGGGGCGAATCGCTCTTCATGGTGGGCGCCAGCGATGCCGATCTGGCCCGCGTGCAGCCCTTGCTGAATGCGATGGGCACCACCACCCACCACTGCGGCCCGGTGGGTACGGGCGGGCGCACCAAGCTGGTCAACAACTACCTGGCCGTCACCCTGACCCAGGTGAATGCCGAGGCGCTGGCGCTGTCGCAGCGCTTTGGCCTGGACATCACCAAGACCTTGCAGGTGCTGCTGGGCACCTCGGCCACCAATGGCCAGCTGCGCATGAACTTTGCCAACAAGGTGCTGCTGGGCGACACCACACCAGGCTTCACGATCGACCTGGCGCACAAGGACATGTCGCTGGTCGTCGCTGCCGCCCATGCCAGCAAGGTGCCCATGCCGGTGGCCGCCGCCGTGCACGAGTCCTACAGCCTGGCCCGCGCCAGCCAGCATGGCGGCCTCGATTTCTCCGGCATGGCCGATGTGCTCTGCGGCCTGGCGGGCATCGACAAGCCGCGCGTGCCCAAGGGTTGGACACCCGGTTGAGGCGCTGGTCCAGGACGCTGTAATGTCAGCCTCCGTCCTATAAGCACAGCGGCGCAAACGGGGTACAAAGGCTGCTGCACCACCATCCGCAGCCTTGCCCATGTCCGCTCCCATCCCCGCCCACATCGCGTCGCTCTGGCGCAATAACGACAAGATTGCCGCGATCAAGCGCCTGCGCGAAGAAACCGGCATGGGCCTGGCAGAAGCCAAGCAGGCGCTGGAGTCGCAACTGGATGGTGACGATGGGCTGGAGCCGCCACGCGAGGGCGAGGCGCTGCGCGCCGCCATCGAGAACGCCTTGGCCCGGGGCGACAAGATCGTCGCCATCAAGCTGCTCAAGGATGCGACCGGTATCGGCCTGAAAGACGCCAAGGACCGCATTGAATCCGGCGACCCGCAGCAGTGGCAGGTGGAAGGCCGCTTGCCCAACACCCCCGACACCCTCAATACCCCCAGCCACCCGGCGCCCGCACCCGCGGATGCGGCCGCCTGGATGGAACCCGGCCACGAGCCCGGCCGGGTGCAAAGCTCAGGCGCCTGGACGGCGATGTTTGTGGTGGTGCTGGTCCTGGTGCTTGCAGGCTGGTACTTCTGGCGTGCCTGATCGGCACAGCCCGCCAGGAAGGGTGATCAGCGCAGAAAATCTGCCGCGCTGTGCCGCTCCGGCATCGGCGAGCTACCCCGCACCTTGTTGACCCGCTGGCCGCGCTGCACCGCAGGGCGCTGCGCGATCTCATCGGTCCAGCGGCGCACATGCTGGTAGGACTGGACATCCAGGAACTCGGCCGCGTTGTAGACCTCGTTGTTCATCAACGCGCCATACCAGGGCCAGGCGGCCATGTCGGCAATGCTGTAGGCGCTGCCGGCGATAAAGCGGTGCTCAGAAAGCTGGCTGTTCAGCACATCGAGCTGGCGCTTGACTTCCATCGCATAGCGGTTGATCGGGTAGGCCATCTTCTCGGGTGCATAGGCATAGAAGTGGCCAAAACCACCGCCCAGAAAGGCGGCGCTGCCCACCTGCCAGAACAGCCAGTTCAGCACCTCGGTGCGGGCCGCGCCTTCCTTGGGCAGGAACTGGCCAAACTTCTCGGCCAGGTGCATCAGGATGGAGCCTGATTCGAACACCCGCACCGGCGTGCTGCCACTGCGGTCCAGCAGCGCGGGGATCTTGGAGTTCGGGTTGACATCGACAAAGCCGCTGCCAAATTGGTCGCCTTCGCCGATATTGATCAGCCAGGCGTCGTACTCGGCCTCGGCAATGCCCAGCTCCAGCAGCTCTTCGAGCATGATCGTCACCTTGACGCCATTGGGCGTTCCCAGCGAATACAGCTGCAAGGGGTGCTCGCCCACGGGTAGTACCTTGTCATGCGTGGCGCCCGCTTCGGGGCGGTTGATATGGGCGAAGGCGCCTCCGTTGCCTTTGTCCCAGGTCCAGACTTTGGGCGGTTGGTAGGGTTGATCCGACATGCTTAACCTCAGCTTTCTGTACATGGCTGGGGCCCGTCGCTGCGGCCCGGCGGGGGTGCGGGCGCAAGTGCTGGGGCCACCTGCTGACGATCATAGAGAGGAGCCCGGCGCGCTGCAGCAGCGCCGAAAAAGACCACAAGGCAGGTCGCGCCAGCTTGATGCGATCTTGATGGCGGGGCGCGCAGTCTAGACATGCGCTCAATGCCAGGCTTTCTACAGTGGAGGCCTCTTCACCCAGGGCTTGACCCGCAAGCCAGCCTCCATGAAACCGGTCGCCATACTCCAGCATGAAACCTCGCAGGGCCCGGGCGTGCTGCTCGCGCACTTGCAGCAGCACGGCATCCCCTATGCATTGATAAGGCCCTGCAACGAGGGCGTCGCGGCCATGCGGGCGCGTGATTACCGAGGCATTGTCGTGCTCGGCAGCAACCATTGCGCCAATGAGCAGCTGCGCTGGATCGAGCAGGAACGCTGCCTGCTGCAAAGCGCCCTGGCGGCGGACGTGCCCGTGCTCGGCCACTGCTTTGGCGCGCAGATGCTGGCCCGTGCCATGGGCGCGCGCGTCTGGCGCAACCCCTGCGCCAACATCGGCTGGAGCCGCGTCTGGATCACCCCGCAGGCGCAGGCCTGCATGGACCTGCCCGCCGAGGCCACCATCTTCAACTGGCACTACGACAGCTTTGAGATTCCGCTAGGCGCCAGCCGCAGCATGTACGGCAGCCACTGCCTGAACAAGGGCTTTGTGCATGGGCCGCACTGGGCCTTCCAAGGCCATCTGGAGGTCACCGCCCAGAGCGTGCGCGACTGGTGCGATGAAGGCGCGCCCGAGTTGCGCAGCGCTGCGGGCCCCGCCGTGCAAAGCCAGGCGCAGATCCTGGCGCAGCTGCCCCAGCACATCCGCCCGCTGCACCAGATCGCCGCGCGCACCTAAAGCGCCTGGACGGCACAGCTGCCGCGCCCGCGCCTGTTTTACATGCCCGCATGGGGAGAGGCGCGCCTGGCGCTGGCGTGAGGCGGCAGCCACAAAAAAGCCGGTGCATCGCTGCACCGGCTTGGTAGAACGCAAGGCTTGAAAGCTTAGACCTTCAGCACGGCGACGCCGCCCAGGTAGGGCTGCAGTGCCTCAGGCACGGTCACCGAGCCGTCGGCGTTCTGGTAGTTCTCCAGCACGGCCACCAGGGTGCGGCCCACGGCCAGGCCCGAGCCGTTCAAGGTGTGCACCAGCTCGTTGCGGCCTTGCGCGTTCTTGAAGCGGGCCTGCATGCGGCGGGCCTGGAAGGCTTCGCAGTTGCTGACCGAGCTGATTTCGCGGTAGGTGTTCTGCGCGGGCAGCCAGACTTCCAGGTCATAGGTCTTGGCAGCGCCAAAGCCCATGTCACCGGTCGACAGCGCCAGCACGCGATACGGCAGGCCCAGGCGCTGCAGCACGTCTTCGGCATGGCGTGTCATCTCTTCCAGCGCTTCGTAGCTCTTGTCCGGGTGCACCACCTGCACCATCTCGACCTTGTCGAACTGGTGCTGGCGGATCAGACCACGCGTATCGCGGCCGGCCGAGCCCGCTTCCGAGCGGAAGCAAGGGCTGTGCGCCGTCAGCTTGATCGGCAGCTGGTCTTCGCTCAGCACTTCGTCGCGCACCAGGTTGGTCAGCGGCACTTCCGAGGTCGGGATCAGGTAGAGCGCTGCGGTGTCGGGCACCGGCTCGGCATCTTGGCCACCCTTGTTGGCGGCGAACAGGTCCCCTTCGAACTTGGGCAGCTGGCCCGTGCCTTTGAGCGAGTCGCTGTTGACGATGTAGGGCACATAGCACTCGGTGTAGCCATGCTGCTCGGTCTGCAGGTCAATCATGAACTGCGCCAGCGCGCGGTGCAGGCGGGCGATCGGGCCCTTCATCACGGTGAAGCGCGAGCCGGTCAGCTTGACGCCGGCCTCAAAATCCAGGCCCAGCGGTGTGCCCACATCGACATGGTCCTTGATCTCAAAATCAAAGCTGCGGGGCGTGCCCCAGCGGCGCACTTCGACGTTGGCCGATTCGTCCTCGCCCACCGGCACGCTCTCGTGCGGCAGGTTGGGCACGGCCACCAGCATGGCCTGCAGCTCGGCCTGCAGCGCATCCAGGCGTGTGGCCGATTGCTCCAGCTCGGTCTTCATCGCGGCCACATCGGCCTTGGCGGCTTCGGCGGCATCCTTCTCGCCCTTGCCCATCAGCATGCCGATTTGCTTGGACAGCTGGTTGCGCTTGGCCTGCAGCTCTTCGGTGCGGGTCTGGATGGTCTTGCGCTCGGCTTCCAGGGCCTTGAAGGCCTCGACATTCAGAAACTGCTGGGGGTTCTTGCGGGTCTGCAAGCGGGCGATGACCGAGTCCAGGTCTTTGCGAAGCAACAAAATATCAAGCATGAATAACCTCTTGGGGTGGGGCAGCGCCTAGGCCTGCCCATGAAAGGGGGTGAGGTGGGCGCTGCCCACCACGGTCAAAGGGATGTGGACGAGCCGCCAGGCCACCAGGCCTTGTTCAGCGACCCGTCTCCGGAGATCGTGCAGAAATCTCCAGACCGCCGACATCGATTTTCAGGCCCTTGGGCAGCGGGAACTTCACCGTTTCCTCGATACCATCCATCTTGCGCACCGATGTGGCACCCAGCACCTTGATGCGCTCGATCACCTGCTTGACCAGCACCTCGGGGGCCGAGGCGCCCGCCGTCAGGCCCACGCGGGCGATGCCGTCAAACCATTCGGGCTTCAGTTCATCGGCGTTGTCCACCATATAGCCCGGCGTGCCCAGCTTCACGGCCAGCTCGCGCAGGCGGTTGCTGTTGGAGCTGGTGGGGCTGCCCACAACGATCACCAGGTCCACCTGGCTGCTCATCACCTTGACGGCATCCTGGCGGTTCTGCGTGGCGTAGCAGATGTCCTGCTGCTTGGGCTCGCGGATCTGCGGAAAGCGCAGCTTGACGGCAGCGGTGATCTCGGCGGCATCGTCCACGCTCAACGTGGTCTGGGTGACCACTGCGAGTTTTTCGGTCTGGCTGGGGTTCACATGGGCCACATCGCCTACTTCTTCGACCAGGTGGATGCCTTCGGACAGCTGGCCCATCGTGCCTTCGACCTCGGGATGCCCCTTATGGCCGATCATGATGAACTCATAGCCCTCTTTGGCCAGCTTGGCCACTTCCACATGGACCTTGGTCACCAGCGGGCAGGTGGCATCGAAAATGCTGAAACCCCGGCGCTCGGCCTCCAGCTGCACGGCCTTGCTCACGCCATGGGCCGAGAAGATCAAGGTCGCGCCCGGGGGCACGTCGTCCAATTCTTCAATGAAGATCGCACCCTTGGCCTTGAGGTCGTTGACCACATAGGTGTTGTGCACGATCTCATGGCGCACATAGATGGGCGCGCCAAACTTCTCGATGGCGCGCTCGACGATCTCGATCGCCCGGTCCACACCGGCGCAAAAGCCGCGCGGTTCGGCCAATACGATTTCCTGGGGCCGCAACATGCTCAGAGCACCCCGATCAGCTGGACTTCAAAGGTCACCGGCTGGCTGGCCAGCGGATGGTTGAAGTCGAATTGCACGGCGCCATCGTCGCGCACCTGCATCGCCACACCGGCGTAGGTGCTGGCACCATCGGGGGTGGGGAACTGCACCACATCGCCCAGGGTGTACTGCTCCATCGGGTCGCCCAGCTCGTTGAGCAGGCGCCGTGCCACCCACTGCACCATCTCGGGGTTGCGCTCGCCAAAGGCTTCGCCAGCGGGCACGTGGAAGGTGGCATGCGTGCCCTCGGGCAGACCCAGCAGCAGGTTTTCGACCGCAGGCGAGAGCTCGCCCATGCCCAGCGACAGGGTCGCGGGCTTGCCTTCAAAGGTGTTGATCACATCGCCCGCCGGGCCAGCCAGGCGGTAGTGCAAGGTCAGAAACGATCCGGGTTGTACCACTGGCGCATCAACAGGCAGCGGCGTCACGGGGGCCATCGGAGTAGTCATGCAAATCCCTATAAACTGGGGTGTATTGTAGGTTGTAGGGTGAAACCCCTGCATGCAACCTATATCAAAAGATGCCCGGCAGAACCCGACCCCATGCAGGTTTTTGCCCGGGCACAAGGCCACCGGCCGACAGCGAACCTCCAGGAGTGCCCATGAACACCCATCTTTGCTGCCTTGCCCCTGCCTGCGCATGGCATGCACCGCCCCTGCCCCGCCCGTCTGGCGCCCACCCTGTGACCGGTCAGCCGGACTGAAAGGACTGCATGCCCCTCAAAGACCTCCCCAGCGACTGCCAGCCGCGCGAGAAACTGCTTGCCAAGGGCGCGGGCGCGCTCAGCGATGCCGAGCTGCTGGCCATTGTGCTGCGCACCGGCATGGCCGGCAAAAGCGTGCTGCAATGGGCGGCCGAGCTGCTGGCGCCGCGCCAGCCTGATGCCCCGGGCAGTGTTGGCAGTTTTGGCGGCATCAACGGCCTGCTGCAGGCCAGCAGCGCCGAGCTCTCCCAGGTCAAGGGCCTGGGGCCCGCCAAGCGCGCCGAGCTGATCGCCGTGCTGGAGCTGGCCCGGCGCGCAATGGCCCAGCAACTGCAGCAGCGCAGCCTGCTCGACCGGGCCTCCACCGTCAAAGCCTATGTGCAGCTGCACCTGGCCCACAAGCAGCATGAGGTGTTTGCCGTGCTGTTTCTGGACAGCCAGCACCAGCTCATCGCGCTGGAGGAATTATTCCGGGGCACCCTGGGCCAGGCCAGCGTCTATCCGCGTGAAGTGGTGGTGCGGGCACTGCACCACCACAGCGCAGCGGTGATATTGGCGCACAATCACCCCAGCGGCCAGGTCACGCCCAGCCAGGCGGACAAGCAACTCACCCAGAGCCTGCAGGCCGCCTTGTCCCTGGTCGATGTGCGTGTGCTGGACCATATCATTGTGGGCCCCGGGGCTGCACTGTCGATGGCCGAGGAAGGTGAGATGTGAGTAAACAGGACCAAGCCCGAGGCGCTTCATCCCTGCGCGAGCTCAAGCAGCTGCGCAAGGCGCTGACGGCCTTGCAGGCCGAGCAGGCGGCCCAGCGCCAGCTGCAGGAAGCCGCCCGCCAGCAGGCGCTGCGCCAGACCGAGCGCGACCGCCAGCTGTTCCGGCAGACCGTGGGCGCTGTGCGCCCCCTGCCCAGCAGCGGCCAGATCAGTGCCGAAACCACCCCGCCCGACCCATTGCCACTGCAGCACTGGGCCGATGAAAAGCGCGTGCTGCTCGAAGCGATGAGCGACCAGTTCGACGCCAGCACCCTGCTCGATACCGATGACCAGCTGAGCTTTCGGCGCAAGGGCATTGGCCGCGATGTGGTCCACAAGCTGCGCGCCGGCCACTGGACCATCCAGCGCCAGATTGACCTGCATGGCCTGCGCACCGACGAGGCGCGCCAGGCGCTGGGTACGTTTATCCGCCAATCCCAGCGCCAGGGATTGCGCTGCGTGCGCGTGGTGCATGGCAAGGGCCTGGGCTCGCCCGGGCGCATGCCGGTGCTCAAGGGCCGGGTACACAGCTGGCTGGTGCAGAAAAACGAAGTACTGGCCTTTGTGCAGGCCCGCCCGGCCGAAGGCGGCGCCGGCGCCTTGGTGGTGCTGCTGCGCGCCGCATCGATGACAGCCAGTGCCGTCAATGTGGCCGATGCGCTGCTGGAGATGCAGGCGCTGGCCCAGCAGGCCGCCGCCGTGCCGGCACCCGACCCGGTGGCCCAGCAGGTGGCATCCTGGGCGGCGCAGTACCGCAGCGCCAAGCCCAAGCGCTGATCGCGTTTTTTTACGAAGCCTCGGGCTTGCCTAGTGGCAGAGGCGCGCTGAAGGGGTTGACCCAGCGCTTGTCCGGGTCCTGCAGCGGCAGCGCCTCGCGCGCGTCCTCTTCGCCGTAGATGCGGGCAATGCGCTCTTCCAGGCTGGGGTGGCTGGCCAGCCAGCGCGCACCGCCCAGGTGCCAGAAGTCCTGCATCTCTTCGATGCTGTGCACCTCCACCAGCAACATGTGGTCGACCAGCGGCGAATACAGCCCGGCCGTGCTGCCCCGCGTCTGCATCGCATCAGCCTGGGAGGGGTAGTCCTGCTGCCACAGCGCCTTGCGCAGCACGCGGCCCAGGCCATCGGGGTTGCGCGTCCACTGCACGGCGCGGGCATCGGCCAGGTACTCGCGCTGGCGCGATACAGCCGCCTTGAGCGCCTGTGCCGCCAACCAGCCCAGCCAGCCCACGGCCATCAGCGGCCGGCCAAACAGCGACACGCCGCGTTCGACCCAATCGCGCCCGTAGTTGAACAGCATCTCCAGCCCGAACACATAGCCGGCCAGCTCCATGTTGAGCCGCGTATCGCCCTCATGCAGATGGGACAGCTCATGCGCGACCACGCCCTTGAGCTCGTCGCGGCTGAGGTATTCCAGCGCGCCCATGGACACGACGATCACCGCATCCTCGGCCTCCCAGGCCGCTGCAAAGGCGTTGAGCGACAAATCACGCGGCAGCACCATGGCCTGGGGCCGCCGGGCACCGGCAGCAATGCAAAGCTCGTCCACAATGTTCTGGTACTGCTGCTCGGCATGCGATACCGAGGGGCGCAGCTCCCGCGCGCCCAACTGCTTGGCCAGGTGCAAGCCGCCCTGGCGCAGGTTGCTACGCTTGATCCAGGCGCCGCCCAGCACCATCAGGGTGACGATGCCGATATTGGTGGCCAGAAAACCGGCCGGGTAGTGCACTGCCACCTGTTCCAGCCGCAGTTTGCTGAAAGCCACCGCAACCAGCGCAGGCGTCCAGAACACCAGTGCCAGCACCAGGTGCACCCCTATGGCAATGCCCAGCACCAGCAGCGCAAAAGCCGCCACCAGGCCCCAGGTGCGGCGCCTTGCGCTGGCTTGGAAATCCCAGAATTTCATGGTTGGGTGGCTACGGCTTGGTAGCACACCGGGCAAAAGTCGCCCTGTTGATGGATGGCAGCAGCGGCAGCCATTCCTTTAGAACTGCACGCGAACAGCGTCGCGCTCTTGGGCACTTTGGGTGGATTGCAGCATGGGCATCGCATGGAAGCCCAGCATCGAGGCAACCACAATCGCCGGGAAGGCGCGCGAGGCGTTGTTGAACTCCAGCACCTGGTCGTTATACGCCTGGCGCGCATAGCCGATGCGGTTCTCGGTGCTGCCCAGCTCTTCGCTCAACGAGCGCATGGTGTCATCGGCCTTCAGGTCGGGGTAGCTCTCGGTCAGCACCATCAAACGGCCCAGGGCGCCGCCCAGCGCGCCTTCCGCCGCCACCATCGCATCGGCGACCTCGGGCTTGCCGGGGGCAGCGCGCAGTGCACTGGCCGCAGCCTGGGCCTGGCCACGCGCGCGGATCACGGCTTCCAAGGTCTGGGACTCGTGCTCCAGGTATTTTTTGGCGACCGCCACCAGATTGGGCACCAGGTCGTAGCGCCGCTTGAGCTGCACATCGATCTGCGCCAAGGCATTGCTGGTGCGGTTGCGCAAGGCCATCAAGCGGTTGTAGACCAGCACGCCCCAGACCAGCAAGGCGGCAATCACCGCAGAGACCACCATCAGATTGGTATTCATAACCCTCATCCACCCTCGTCGTTTTTAGTGGCTTGATTATGGTCCAAAGCGCTGCAGCTCCCCAATTGGGAATGCAAACCAGGATTGGCGTTGCATTTTGCGAACCCGCCACATGACAGAAGTCAAGAAATCAGGTATTGGGCTGCGGTGTCGCCACCACAGCGCGGTTATCCGTAAAAACCCGCATAGGCATCGTGCTGGACCGGGCCGGTATCAGCGGTTGCGCATCCAGTCGGCGGTCTGGAAAAAGCTCTGGCCCAGGCGGCTGCGCAGTTTTTCATCCACCCCGACATCGCCCATGGCCTGGTCCATGCAGGCCAGCCACTGGTCGCGCTCCAGAATGCCGATCGAGAACGGCATATGGCGCATGCGCAGGCGCGGGTGGCCAAAGCGCTGCTGGTAATGGTCGGGGCCGCCCAGCCAGCCGCAGAGAAACCAGAACAGCTTGTCGCGGGCATCCTGCAGGCTGCTGCCATGGGCCTCGCGCAGTTCCTTGTAGCCGGGCTCCAGGTCCATCAGGTCGTAGAAGCGGTCTACCAGCGCCCGCACCTTGTCCTCACCGCCAATCCATTCAAAAGGGGTGTCATACGGGGGCTTTTCTTCGATTTGCATAGATGGCTCTCAGGGTCAGAGGATCGGGCGGTGGTCGCTGTTTGTACACAGCGGCCACCGCCTCGGGCCCGCATATTACTGCTTTTGCAGGGCCTCACACCGCTTCGCGCAAGGTCACGACGACCGGGCGGCGCAGCACCTCGCGCAGGCCCCACCAGCCAGCCACCAGCGCCAGCAAGGCGCCGCAGACACCGCCGGCCAGCGGCACCCACCAGCGCGGCACCCAGGCAAAGTCAAACACAAACTGGGCCAGCGCCCAGCCAATGGCCATGGCCACCACGCTGGCCAGCACACCAGCCAGCAGGCCCACACCGGCCAGCTCGGCCCGTTGCACCTGCTGCAGCAGCTGGCTGCGCGCGCCCACGGCCCGCATGATGGCGTACTCGCGGGCGCGCTCCTCACGCGTCGCGGTGATCGCGGCAAACAGCACCACCAGGCCGGCGGCCAGGGTAAAGCCAAACAGGAACTCCACCGCGCGGATCACCTGGTTCAGCACCTGCTGCAGCTGGGCCACGGTAGCGCGCAGATCCACATTGGTGATGTTGGGAAACTCGCGCACCAGCGCATTGTCAAAGCCCGGGGTGTCCGGGGCGCGGTAGGCCGCCAGGTAAGTGACGGCCACCTCGTCCATCTTGGCGACTGGGTACATCACAAAGAAATTCGCGCGCATCGAGCCCCAGTCCACCTTGCGCAGGCTGGTGATGGTGCTCTCGTGCTGCACGCCGCCCATGTCAAACAGCAGGCGGTCGCCCATCTTCAGGCCCAGGGTCTCGGCAATGCCCTCTTCCACACTGACACCACCGGCCTCGCCCGGCGTCCACCGGCCTTGCACGATCTGGTTGTGCTCTTGCAGCACATCGCTGTGGGAAATATTGAACTCGCGGTCCACCAGGCGCTTGGCGCGGTCCTCGGTGTAGTCGCTCGGGCCCACATCCTTGCCATTGATCTGGATGAGGCGGCCGCGAATCATCGGGTACCAGTCCCATTTGTCGATACCGGCCTGGCGCAGGCGCTGCTGGAAGGTGTCGGCCTGGTCCGGCATGATGTTGATGACAAAGCGGTTCATCGCATCGGGCGGCGTAGTCTGGCGCCAGGTCTGGATCAGGTCGGTGCGCAGCAGCACCAGCAGCACCAAGGCCATCAGGCCCACGGCCAGGCTGCTGACCTGCACCACAGCAAACCAGGGCCGCGCGGCCACCTGGCGCGTGGCCAGCAACAGCCAGCGCGGCGCCGTGCGCTCGTTCACCACCCGGCGCAGCAAGGTGATGGCCGCTGCGCTGAGCAGGCCAAACACCACGATCGCAATCGCAAAGCCGCCCACCGCAATGCCGCCCAGCTTGGCATCGCCGCTGACCAGCAGCAGCATGGCCGCAAAGCCCAGCACCCCCAGCAGCAGCACGGTGGCCGATGCCGGGCGCAGGGCACCCAGGTCACGGCGCAGCACGCGCAGCGGTGGCACCTGGGCCAGTTGCAGCACCGGCGGCAGGCCAAAGGCCAGCAGCAAGGTCATGCCCATGCCGACACCCATCAGCAGCGGCCAGCCGCTGGCAGCGGGCAAGGTCACGGCCAGCAGGCCGGCCATCAACCAGACAAACAGGTAGTGCATCGCATAGCCCAGCGCCACGCCCAGCAGGCTGGTCGCCAGGCCGACGATGACGAACTCCACCACATAGGCGCCGGCAATGGCACGCTGGGCCAGGCCGAGCACGCGCAACAGCGCCGCACCATTGAGGTGGGCACTGGCAAAGGTGCGCGCAGCCAGCGCCACGGCCACGGCCGACAGCAGCGCCGCCAGCAAGGCCACCAGGTTCAGGAATTTCTGCGCACGCTCCAAGGTCTGCTCCATCTCAGGCCGGCCGCTTTGCAGCGACTCGATGCGCACGCCATGGGTATGGGGCTGGGCCACTTCGGTCTCGGCCCACTGCAAGAACTGCGCTGCCGCAGCAGGCTCGCCCGCCACCGCAAAGCGGTACAGCAAACGGCTGGCCGGCTGCACCAGGCCGGTGGCGGCCAGGTCACCCCAGTCCAGCATCACGCGGGGAGAAAAGCCCAGGAAGCCCGCGCCCCGGTCCGGCTCGATCGTCAGCACCCGGCCGATGGTGAAGCGCTTGTCGCCCAGCCACAGCACCGCGCCGGTCTTCAGGCCCAGCGCCTCGATCAGGCTTGGGTCCACCCAGACCTCACCGGGCGAAGGAATGTCGCGGGTCGGCGCATCGGGCTGGCCCGCCGCCGGGGCCGTGCGCAGGCTGCCGCGCAGCGGGTAGCCAGCCTGCACGGCCTTGAGGCCCACCAGGCGCGATTCACCGCCATCGGCATCGTCCGAGCGCGCCATCGTCGGGAAGGTGACCGTCGTCACGCCCTTCAAGCCCAGCGCCTGGGCCTTGTCGCTGAAGGCCGCTGGCGTGCGGTTGTCGCTCACCACCACCACATCGCCCCCCAGCAGCTGGCTGGCATCGCGCTGCAGCCCCGCCTGCAGGCGGTCGGAGAAAAAGCTCACGGACGTCAGCGCTGCCACGGCCAGGGCCACCGCCACCAACAAAAGCCGCAGCTCACCGGCGCGCCAATCCCGCAGCAATTGGCGCCAGCCCAGCGCAAAAAAGTTGTGTTTCATGCAGCAAACATAACTGATGCGCGTTTACCCCCAGCCCTTGCCGGATTTCCCGGCGATTCCACGACTTCCATCCGGCAAAAGGCATGCCGCAAGCAGGGTCAAGGCGGTTACAACTCGGGCAGCACGCAGAATGTTTTGGAAAAAAGCAGCAGCGTCTTCACGCTCAAATAACCCAGCCATCCTCCTACGCCCTCGGGACAGGAGATTTTGTAGACGCCCTCTGAGCACCCCATTGAAAGAGATCATCCCCAAGCAGACGATTGCGAGTTACTATATGAAACAACAATCTCTCAACGAGCCCTTCCTATGCAAGCCTTGATTTCACAATTGGGCCAGACGTTTGCCAAAGCTCGCAGTCTGGAGGAGCTGACGCGCCCCCTGCTGGAGATGCTGCAAAGAGTCACCAGTCTGGAATCCACCTACCTCACCCGCATCGATCTGGGCCAGCGCGTCCAGCAGGTGCTGTTCGCGCGCAATACCCAAAGCCTGCAGATCCCCGAGAACCTGAACGTGCCTTGGGAAGACACCTTGTGCAAGCGCGCCATCGATGAGAACTGCCTCTACACCGACGACGTCAGCCAGGTCTGGGGCGACTCGCAGGCCGCGCAGGCGCTGGGCATCCAGACCTATGCCAGCACACCGGTGCACCTGTCCGATGGCGTGCTCTACGGCACCTTGTGCGGCGCCAGCGCGTCGCGCAAACCACTGCAGCCCGATACCCGCGATGTGATGCGCCTGTTTGCCCAGATCCTGGGCCAGCAGGTCGAGCGTGAGCAGCTGCTGGTGCAGATCCAGGTGCAGAACGAAGAGCTGCAGCGCCTGGCGCGCACCGATGCCTTGACCGGCCTGCCCAACCGCCGCGCGCTGATCGAGCAGCTCGACCAGCTGCAGGCCATTGCCCGCCGCCAGGAGCGCTATGTGCTCGTCGGCATGATCGACATGGATGGCTTCAAGGCCATCAATGACGGCTACGGCCATGAGGCGGGCGACCGCTTTCTGCAGCTGCTGGCCGACCAGATGCGCGAGGCCATGCGCGGCTCGGACCTGATTGCCCGCCAGGGTGGTGATGAATTTGTCTTTGCCGGCCTGGGCCCGTACCTGAACGAATCGGTGGCCCCGGCCCTCAGCGAGACACAGGCGCGCCTGTTTGCAAGCACCCGGGCCGAGTCGCTCTGCCTGGGCCAGGGCCTGAGCCTGAACTACACCGGTGCCAGCGTGGGCCTGGTGGCCGTTACGCCGGGCACCGATGCGGACACCGCCTTGCAGCAGGCCGACCTGGCGATGTACCAGACCAAGCAGGCCCGCAAAGCGCGCCACCCGGTCGCCGCCTGATTCCCAAGCATATTGCTTGGGGACGCAGATCAGCCCTCGGTGATCTGCGCGGCGGCTGCGGCGCCGGCCGCCGTCAAGGCCAGCATCCAGCGCCCCTCCACGGCCTCCGCCTGCACCCAGGCGGGCTGCTGGGCCTGCACCAGCAGCAGGTTGAGCATGGCCAGCTCGCGCAGCAAGCTGCTGGCAGAGGCATCCAGGCATTTAGCAATGCGCACCAGCGCAACCGCCTGGCCGCCACGGGCCTGCTGCTCCTGCGCCAAGGCCAGCAACAAGCGCTGCGCCAGTGGCGAGATTGCCGGAGCGGCGGCGCCCAAACTCCCCATCACTGCGGCGCCAGGCCAGGCTCCAGCACCACCGGAATGGATTTGGAGGTGGGCGTGCCTGCATGCGCAGCCACGGCCGACAGGGGTACCAGCGGATTGGTCTCCGGGTAGTAGGCGGCCAGGTTGCCGCGCGGAATGTCATAGGCCACCAGCTTGAAGCCCTCGACACAGCGCTGCTGGCCATCATCCCAGACGGTGCGGATATTGACCCAGTCGCCATCGGCCAGGCCCAGATCGCGGATGTCATCGGCATGGATGAAGACCACGCGGCGCTGGCCAAACACGCCGCGGTAGCGGTCGTCCATGCCATAGATGGTGGTGTTGTACTGGTCGTGCGAGCGGGTGGTCAGCAGGGTGAACACGCGCTGGTCGCGCAGCCGCGCACGCGCCCGGTGCGCAGGGGTATCCACCGGCACCGCATGCGCATGGAAGCTGGCCTTGCCACTGGCGGTGACCCAGACGCGCTCGCTGGCGGTGTTGCGCAGCCGAAAGCCACCGGGCACGGCCACGCGCTGGTTGAAGTCGGCGAAGTCGGGGAAGACCTTGGCGATCTCGTCGCGGATCAGCGCGTAGTCGGCGGCCAGCGCCAGCCAGTCCACCCGGCTGCGCGCGCCCAGGGTGGCATGGGCCAGGCGCGCCACAATCGCCGGCTCGGACAGCAGATGCGCCGAGGCCGGTGGATTCATGCCCATCGACAGGTGCACCATGCTCATCGAATCCTCCACCGTCACGCCCTGGGGCTGGCCGTTTTGCAGGTCGATCTCGGTGCGCCCCAGGCAGGGCAGCAGCAAGGCCTGGCGGCCATGCACCACATGGCTGCGGTTGAGCTTGGTGGTGACCTGCACCGTAAGCGCGCAGCGCTGCAGGCCTTTCCAGGTTTCATAGGTATCGGGCGTGGCGGCGGCAAAATTGCCCCCCAGCGCAAAAAACACCTGGGCCTGGCCGTCGCGCATGCTGGCAATGGCCTCCACCGTGTCCATGCCGTGGGCGCGGGGTGGCGCAAAGCCATAGACCTCTTGCAGCCGGTCCAGCAGCGCCGCAGGCGGCTTTTCCCAAATGCCCATGCTGCGGTCGCCCTGCACATTGCTGTGGCCGCGCACCGGGCAAGGTCCCGCTCCTGGCCGGCCGATATGGCCGCGCAGCAGCAGCAGATTCAGAATCATCTGGATGGTCGCCACCGAATGCGCATGCTGGGTAATGCCCATGCCCCAGCAGGCAATCACCTTGTCCGCGCCCAGGTAGACATCGGCAGCGGCCCGCATCTGCGCTTCGCTCAGTCCCGATTCCTGCGCCAGCAGCGCCCAGTCTTCCTCGCGCAGGCTCTGCGCCAGCGCCTCAAAACCGGTGGTGTGCGCGGCGATAAAAGCATGGTCCAGCACACCGCCCCGGGCCGCTTCCTGCTCCAGCACATGCTTGAGCATGCCGCGCAGCGCTGCCAGGTCGCCGCCCACACGCAGCTGAAAGTAGTGCGTGCTGATGGGGGTGGAGCCCAGCGTCGCCATCTCCAGCTTGTCCTGCGGATCGGCAAAGCGCTCCAGCCCGCGCTCGCGCAAGGGGTTGAAGCTGACGATGCGCGCGCCGCGCTTGTGCGCCTCGCGCAGCTCGCCCAGCATGCGCGGGTGGTTGGTGCCCGGGTTCTGGCCAAAGATGAAGATGGCGTCGGCCTCCTCAAAATCGGCCAAGGTCACCGTGCCCTTGCCCACGCCAATCTGGTCGCGCATGGCCGAGCCGCTGGGCTCATGGCACATGTTGGAGCAATCGGGGAAATTGTTGGTGCCGTACTCGCGCACAAACAGCTGGTAGAGAAAGGCCGCCTCATTGCTCGCCCGCCCCGAGGTGTAGAACACTGCCTGGTCCGGGCTGGGCAGCGCATTCAGGTGCTGGGCAATCAACGCAAA
Organism: Comamonas sp. JUb58; assembly: GCF_004364775.1. GTDB lineage: Bacteria > Pseudomonadota > Gammaproteobacteria > Burkholderiales > Burkholderiaceae_C > Comamonas. The sequence goes on along the minus strand of NZ_SOAL01000003.1, from coordinate 131,777 downwards.
GGCATCGTCCCAGGCAATCGGCTGGTAGTGGTCGCTGGCCGGGTCATAGACCATCGGATGCGTCAGCCGGCCCTGGTCCTCCAGCCAGAAATCGCTTTGCTGGGCCAGCTCGCGCACGCTGTAGCGGGCAAACAGCTCGGGGCCGGCACGGCGGGCTGTGGCCTCGGCGGCGACGGCCTTGACGCCGTTCTCGCAGAACTCGAAGGTCGAGGCATGGTTGCGGTCGGGCCAGGCGCAGCCCGGGCAGTCAAAGCCATCGGGCTGGTTGGCAGACAGCAGCGTCTTGGCACCCTTGAGGGCGATGTCGTGGTGCAGCAGCGTGTTCTTGACACTGTTCAAGGCGCCCCAGCCACCGGCTGGGCCTTTGTAGAAGGCGATTTTTTGTTCTTGCATGGCAGGGGCTCGGTGTAGCCCTGCATTTCAACGCGCTGGCCGCCAGGCGTCAAATTCAATGCCGCAATGCCAGCATTCGCAAAACTATGCTTGGGCTGGCGGTGCCGCCGCTGCCAAGGCGCCGGCATGCTGCAGGCATTGCTGCTGCCATTCTTCCTGCGCCATCAGCGCGCGCGCCGCCTCAAGCGCTGGCATGCCCTGCTGGGATTGCTGGTAGAGAAAGGCGACCTCGCTCTCGACCACCGGCTCCACCAACGGCCAGGCACGCAGGCCGGGCGTGAGCCGCACGGTGGCCAACACGGCGCCGGGCACGATGCTGGCCACCTGGCCCTCGCCTACCGCCTGCAGCAGGGCATGGACGGAATTGGTCTCCATGGCCGGCTGCACCAGCACGCCGACGGCCAGAAAGCTGCGCTCCACGATCTGCCGGTTGTGCATATCGGGCGTCAGCAGGCACAGCGGCTGCTGCGCGGCCTGGGCCCAGCCCAGGGGCTCGGCCGCATGCAGGGTATCGGCCACGCAGGCGGCTGCGGGCGCCGAGCGCAGCAGGTAGTAGTGCTCTTGGTACTGCGGCGCGCAATGGGTGCGCGGGCGACGAATGCGGTCGCTGTAGCCCAGCGCCAGGTCCAGGCTCAGCTCTTCCAGGCCACGTTCAATATCGGGGGAGCTCATCGCATGCAGCGCGGGCACCAAGCCCGGGTGCTGGCGGCGCAGCAGGCTGGCAAAGCGCAGCAGCATCGGCATGGCCGTGGGCACGGCCGCCATGCGCAACTGCCCTTGCAACTGGCCCGCCTGGGCGCTCAGGCGTTGGCGCAGGCGCGCCTCGCTTTGCAGCATCTCCAGACCGGTTTGCAGCACCTGCTCGCCCTCGGGCGTGAAGCCGGCAAACACCCGGCCCCGGCGCACGATGGCCACGCCAAACTCGGCCTCCAGCGCGCGCAGCGCATTGGACAGGGCCGGCTGGGTGATATGGCAGGCCTGGGCTGCCCGCGCGAAATGGCCATGCGCATGGAGCGCGGCCAGGTAGCGCATGGCAGCGAGCAGGTTCATCAGGTATTGCTGCTGACGGAGATGGTCGGGAACTTCGACGAGAAGTCCTTGGCCTGCTGCGCGATCTTGACGGCGATGCTGCGGGCCACCTGCTTGTAGATGGCGGCCACTTCGCTGTCGGGCGCCGCCACCACGGTGGGGGTGCCACTGTCGGCCTGCTCGCGGATCTGCATCGACAGCGGCAGCGCGCCCAGGTAGTCGAGCTTGTAGTCGGCTGCCATGTGCCTGCCGCCATCGGCGCCAAAGATATGTTCCACATGGCCGCAGTTGGTGCAGACATGCATGGCCATGTTCTCGATCACGCCCAGAAGCGGCACGCCCACCTTCTCGAACATCTTGATGCCCTTGCGCGCGTCGAGCAAGGCAATGTCCTGCGGCGTGGTGACGATCACGGCGCCGGTCAGCGGCACGCGCTGGCTCAGGGTCAGCTGGATGTCGCCGGTGCCCGGTGGCATGTCGATCAGCAGGTAGTCGAGGCCGGCCCAGTTGGTCTGGCGCAGCATCTGCTCCAGCGCCTGCACGGCCATCGGGCCGCGCCAGATCATCGCCTGGTCCTGGTCGACCAGCAGACCGATCGACATCACCTGCACGCCATGGTTGAGCTTGGGCTCCATGGTCTTGCCATCGCTGCTCTCGGGCTTGCCGTCCACGCCCATCATCATGGTCTGGCTGGGGCCGTAGATATCGGCATCCAGCACGCCGACGCTGGCGCCTTCAGCCGCCAGGGCCAGCGCCAGGTTGGCGGTGGTAGTGCTCTTGCCCACGCCACCCTTGCCCGATGCCACGGCAATGATGTTCTTCACGCCGGGGATCAGCGGCACACCGCGCTGCACCGCATGCGTGATCACCTTATTGCTGATGCTCACCGAGACGTTCTCCACGCCCGGCACCGACTTGGCGGCCGCCACGAACTGGCTGCGCAGCTGCGGCACCAGGCTTTTGGCGGGGTAGCCCATCTCCACATCAAAGGCGACATCGCCGCCATTGATCTGGAGGTTGCGCACGGCACGCGTGCTGACAAAATCTTTGCCCGTGTGCGGGTCTTGAACGCTGGCCAGCGCGGCCAGTAACGTTGTTTCGGTCACTGTCATCGTGTTTTCTATTCCTGAGACAGCAATAAGTCTAGCGAACCGCGCTTGCCCTTGCGAACCAGCGACAATCTGGGCTTTTCCCCTGCACCTCTTGAAAGACCTGCACCCGTGAAACTGAAAATGGCCGAGAACTCCGTGTTTGCGATCTTGCTGCGCTCGTCGTGGTGGATCAGTGTGGTGGTCGGAGCCATCATCGTGGTGCTGTGCCTGGCGCTGCTGCCCAAGGACATCCGCTTTGTCGGGGCCGCCGGCAGCCTGCCTTTTCTGGTAATCGGCGCCATGGCCGCCAAGCGCCAGTGGAACCAGCCCAACGCTGCGGCCACCGAGGCGCTGCTGGCGCAGGCCAGCGCCATGTCCAGCCGCGATCTGCAAGCCTGGCTGGGCCGCGCCTGGCAGACCGAGGGTTATGCCGTCACCACCCTACAGCAAGGCGCGGCCGATCTGCAGCTGGCCCGCAACGGCCAGACCACCCTGGTCCAAACCAAGCGCAGCAAGGCCGGCGTGCATGGCATCGAGCCGCTGCGCGCCCTGCATGAGGCCGCCAGCCAGGCGGGCGCGGCCAGCGTCTATGTGCTGCTGCAAGGCGAGCTGAGCGACAACGCCCGCGTGTTTGCCCGTGACCAGAAAATCGTGCTGCTGCAAAACCTGGAGCTGGCAACCCTGCTGAAAAAGGCGGCGGCGAAGGCCTGATTTTTGTCCTTGGGGCCTAGCTCAGCGACAGCAGCGCTTGGCGCAGCGCCCCAGTTTCGGCTATGGTGCTCGCCATGCCGTCCCCTCTGCACTACAGCCCCCATTCCGCCGCCACCGCCATCGTGCTCTCCGGCGGCGGTGCGCGTGCCGCCTACCAGGTGGGAGTGCTGCAGGCGCTGTCGCGCTTGCGCCAGAACGCCGGGGCCGACCATGAACCTACGCCCTTCCCCATAGCAGTAGGCACCTCGGCCGGCGCGATCAATGCAGCCGGCCTGGCCTGCGGCGCGGACCATTTCGACCTGGCCGTGCAGCGCCTCTCGCGGGTGTGGCGCAATTTCTCCACCAGCCAGGTCTACCGCGCCGATGCCTTTGGTGTGATGCGCAGCGGGGCGCGCTGGCTCAGCCTGCTCACCCTGGGCTGGGCGCTGACACGCTGGCACCACAGCAAACCGCGCTCGCTGCTGGACAACGCCCCTTTGCTGGAGCTGCTGCAGGCCGAGCTGCCCTTGCAGAAAATCCCCCACCTGCTGCACAGCGGCAAGCTGTCGGCGCTGGCCATCACCGCATCGAGCTACACCACCGGCGAGCACATCACCTTCTACGAAGCCGGCCCGCATGTGCCCGGCTGGTCGCGCACGCAGCGCCGCGCCATCCAGGACCGCATCAGCCACCAGCACCTGATGGCCTCGTCGTCGATCCCCTTTATCTTTCCGCCCGCCGAGCTGATGCTGCGCGGCCAGTACAACTACCTGGGCGATGGCGCGATGCGCCAGACCGCCCCGCTGGCGCCCGCCGTGCACCTGGGCGCGCAACGCATTGTGGTGGTCGGTGTGGGCCGCTCGCACGAGGTGCTGAACCTGCCCCAGGGCGAGCACCCGCCGTTTCCGTCGCTGGCCCAGGTGGCCGGCCATGCGCTGTCCACCATCTTTCTCGATGCGCTGTCGGTCGATGTGGAGCGGGCCCAGCGCATCAACCACACGCTGAGCCTGATCCCTGAGGCCGAGCGCGCCCGCAGCGCACTGCGGCCGCTGGATTTGCTGGTGATCACACCATCGCAGTCGCTGGACGCGTTGGCGCTGGAGCACCTGCAGGAGCTGCCCACGCCGGTGCGGGCGCTGCTGGGAGCGATGGGTGTATCGGTGCACAGCCAGAACGTCGGCAGCGCAGCCCTGGCCAGCTATCTGCTGTTTGAGCCGGGCTACACCCGGGCATTGATTGCGCTGGGCCGGGCCGACACCATGGCGCGGCGCGACGAGGTCTGCGCCTTTTTTGGCTGGGGCAGCCGCTCGGCGGGCCCCACCAATCCCCTGGTCGCGCCATCTGGCCCCGTAAGCGCCTAGAATTGGCCGGTTCTGGAGCGCCTGCGCGCGCGAGGGCTGGCTGCGCCACCCTCCCTGTGACCAGAATCCGCAACGGCCACCGGCCTGCGTCCTCTCTGTGATTAGAAAGTTCCGCAACCCTATGTCTCAACGAAAGATTTTCGTCACCACCGCCCTGCCGTATGCCAACGGCAACTTCCACATCGGCCACATCATGGAATACATCCAGGCCGATACCTGGGTGCGTGCGCAGCGAATGCAGGGCAATGCGGTGAACTTTGTCGGTGCCGATGACGCCCATGGCGCGCCCATCATGATTGCCGCCGAAAAAGCCGGCAAGACGCCCCAGCAGTTTGTCGCCGACATCGCCGCCGGCCGCAAGCAGTACCTCGACGGCTTCCACATCGGCTTTGACAACTGGAGCAATACCGACAGCCCCGAGAACCACGAGCTGTCCAAGCAGATCTACCTGGACCTGAAGGCCGCCGGCTTTATCGAAACGCGCACCATCGAGCAGTTCTTCGACCCCGAGAAGAACATGTTCCTGCCTGACCGCTTCATCAAGGGCGAATGCCCGCGCTGCCACGCCAAGGACCAGTACGGCGACAACTGCGAAGTCTGCAGCTCCGTCTACGCGCCCACCGATCTGATCAACCCCTACTCGGCACTGTCCGGCGCCAAGCCGGTGATGAAGAGCTCGGAGCACTTCTTCTTCAAGCTGTCCGACCCACGCGCGGTCGAGTTCCTGACCCAATGGACCCAGGACGGCCAGCATGTGCAGCCCGAAGTGGCCGCCAAGATCAAGGAATGGTTTGGTGTACGCACCAACCCCGATGGCTCGGCCAGCGAAGGCCTGGACGACTGGGACATCTCGCGCGATGCGCCCTATTTCGGCATCGAGATCCCCGATGCACCGGGCAAGTACTTCTACGTCTGGCTGGATGCGCCTGTGGGCTACCTGGCTTCGCTGAAGAACCTGCTGGCCCAGCGTGGTGAGGACTACGAGGCCTACATGGCCGATCCGGCGCTGGAGCAGTACCACTTCATCGGCAAGGACATCATCACCTTCCACACCCTGTTCTGGCCGGCGATGCTGAAGTTCAGCGGCCGCAAGACCCCGACCAAGATCTGCGTGCACGGCTTCCTGACCGTGAACAACGGCGAGAAGATGAGCAAGAGCCGTGGCACGGGCCTCGATCCGCTCAAGTACCTGGCGCTCAAGATGAACCCCGAGTGGCTGCGCTACTACCTGGGCGCCAAGCTCAATGGCAAGAACGAAGACATCGACTTCACCGCCGAAGACTTCATGCTGCGCGTCAACTCCGACCTGATCGGCAAGTACGTGAACATCGCCTCGCGCGCGGCCGGCTTTATCAGCAAGCGCTTTGAGGGCCGACTGGGCGAGGTGAGCGCCGATGGCCAGGAACTACTGGCCCTGCTGCGCGCGCAAAAAGAGGCGATTGTGGCCGCCTACGAGGCACGCGACACCGCCCGCGCGGCCCGCGAGATCATGCTGCTGTGCGACAAGGTCAACAGCTATGTCGATGCCAACAAGCCCTGGGAGCTGGCCAAGAAGGAAGGCATGGAGCAGCGCCTGCACGATGTCTGCACGACTTGCATCGAAGCCTTCCGCATCCTGACCATCTACCTCAAGCCGATCCTGCCGGATGTGGCTGCCGAAGTGGCGAACTTCCTGATCGTGCCGCCCGAGCAATTTGGCGAGGTGGACAAGCCGCTGGGCGCTGGCCACCAGATCGGCGTCTACCAGCATCTGATGCAACGTGTGGACCCGCTGCAGCTCGAAGCGCTGTTCGAAACCCCTGCCAGCCAGGAAAAGGCGGCGGCCGCTGCAGCGCCTGCCAAGGCCAAGAAGGCCGAGAAGAAAGCCGAAGCCGTGGTGGACCCGAACGCCCCCGGCGGCGAGCCACTGGCAGAAACCATTGGCATCGACGACTTCGCCCGCATCGACCTGCGCATTGCCAAGATTGTGGAATGCAAGGCCGTCGAAGGCTCGACCAAGCTGCTGCAACTGACCCTGGATGTCGGTGAAAAGGGAGAAGACGGCAATCCCAAGACCCGCAATGTGTTCAGCGGCATCAGCAGCATGTACACGCCTGATCAGCTGCAAGGCAAGCTCACCGTGCTGGTTGCCAACCTGGCGCCGCGCAAGATGAAGTTCGGCATCTCCGAAGGCATGGTGCTGGCTGCCAGCCATGCCGACGAGAAGGCCCACCCCGGCATCTATGTGCTGGAGCCCTTCCCTGGCGCGCTGCCAGGCATGCGCATCCACTGATCTGGATGGCCGCTGACCGCCGCCTCTTGCAGCCCCTGCGCTCCGTAGCCGCAGGGGCTTTTTACTGCGCCTTTGCATCGCTGCTGGGCGGCTGCAGCGTCGTGGCCGTCGGCGCCGCCGCCGTCAGCGTGACTGCCACCGCAGTGGGGCTGGCCGCCGATGCGGCCGTAGGCACCGCCAAGGTCGTGGGCAAAGGCGTTGGCAAGGCCTATGACATGGCCACCGGCGAAGAGCAGGACAACAGCGGAATAACAGTGCGCTACCGGGAGCCCCGGCCGGGCGAGACCTTCCCGCCGCAGCAGCCCGGCGAGCCGCTGCCAACGCAAGCGGCAACACCAAGCCCGCCCCTGCCGCCAGCCAGGCCTGCTGCGGCACCAGAAACCGCCATCCCCAGCGGCCCCTGAAGCACCCGGAGTGCAGAGCGCTCAGTTACCCGCGTAGCGCCCAGGCCGGTGGCTGATCCACAGGAAGACGCTCATCACCACGGCCGCCAGTACCGAGTAGGCCACGCGCTCGAAGGGCACCACCCACAGCGCCAACAGCACCACGCTGCAGTCGATGACCATCTGCACCTTGCCGGCGCGGATGCCATAGCGGTCCTGCAGGTAGAGCGACACGATGGTGGCGCCGCCCAGGCTGGAGCGGTGGCGCGCCAAGAAGAGGCAGCCCGTGCCCATCAGCAGGCCACCGGCGATGGCGGCATACAGCGGGTTCAGGTAATCGATATGGATAAAGCGCGGGCCGATATCGACCAGCAGCGCCAGCATGGCCACCGAGATAAAGGTCTTGACGGTGAACTCCGGCCCCATGCGCGTCCAGGCGAACCAATAAAAAGGCAGATTGATCGCGAAGAAAATCGCGCCAAACGGCAGGCCCGTGGCGTAGTGCAGCAAAAAGGCCAGGCCCGCCGTGCTGCCCGTCAGCAAACCCGCCTGCCCAAACAGGCCCAGGGTGATCGAGACAAACAGCGAGCCGGTGAACAGCGCCTGTGCATCTTCAAAACGGCCATGGCGCATGGCAGGCCCCGGCAGCGCGGCAGGGGCAACGGCCACGGTGCCGGGCAGGCCCGTGGTAGCGGTGGGGCGAGATAGCGGTGAGGACATGTCGGGTTGACAGCAAGTTTCATGCCCGCGCAAGGGTGGCGCGCGGGGCTGCCTGGCATGGGTGATGCTAGGTATAAACCCGAATTTTAAAGAGTTTCAGCCCGTTACGGTTAGGCATATCCGCAACAGTTCTGGGTGATCAGCGGCTGGGCAGCACCTGGGTGCTGTTGCTGCGCAGCACCTTGCCCTGGGCATCAAACACCACGGTGAACAGCATCTTGGTGCTGGGTGGATCGACCCAGCCCCAGTCCCATTCGGCTTCGTTCTTCAGGGGGTAGCTGGTGCGCTTGGCCGGCTGGCCCAGCAGGCGGCGGATCTCCTGCTGGTCCATGCCCGGCTGCACTTTGGCAAAGTAGGCAGGCGCCAGCACCTGGCGCAGCGCGCTCATCTTGCCGTCGGTGCCAATGGTGATCATGTAGTTCTGCGCACCGGCGGGCTGGCGCGTGTACTCCAAGGTGTGCGAGCCATCGGCCTCATCCCAGATCTGGTTGGGCTCGCCAAAACGGTCGCGCACGTCCTGCTCGGTGGAGACATGCTCTTCCAGTTCCTTGATGCGCTGCTGGTCGCAGCCCGCCAAAAACACGGAAACGGCCAGCGCAGAGGCGGCGATTGCAAATTTGGTCAGGAAGGACATGGTCAGGTTCGGTAGAATCCAGGCACAAGAGGTAAATATACGCTATGTCTTTCTTTCGCCGCCCCGACTACCAATCCGACACCACCCAGTTCCTGCTGAAGCTCAAGGCCGACAAGCCCGAGCTGGAACAAGGCCAGCGCGAAGGCCGCGCCCTGCTGTGGGACAAGGATCTGGACCGCCAGCAGCAAGCCGAGTACCAAACTGCACGTGTGGCGCAAAAGCCCTACGTGTACCAAACCAACCACGATTGATCGCCCTGCCCGCTGCCGGCCGCCTGGCCCCGCAGCGGCTTTCGATCCCGTATAGCCCCCGCTCATGGCAACACCCGGCAAGCTGACCACGGCTGAGGACGACGCACGCCCCGCCGCAGGTGCCGCCGCCATGCCCGAGGTGGTGGACCAGGTTGCGCTCGCCCGTCTCTACGGCGAGCCCCTGTTCGCCATGCCGACGGATCTCTACATCCCGCCTGATGCGCTCGAGGTGTTCCTGGAGGCTTTTGAAGGCCCGCTGGACTTGCTGCTCTACCTGATCCGCAAGCAGAACTTCAACATCCTTGACATTCCGATGCTGAGCGTCACCCGCCAGTACCTGAGCTATGTGGACGAGATCCGCAGCCGCAACCTGGAGCTGGCCGCCGAATATCTGCTGATGGCCGCGATGCTGATCGAGATCAAGTCGCGCATGCTGCTACCGCCCAAAAAGCAGGCCGAAGGCGAAGAAGCCGAAGACCCCCGAGCCGAGCTGGTGCGCCGCCTGCTGGAGTACGAGCAGATGAAGCTGGCCGCCCAGGGCCTGGGCGCCGTGCCGCAGTACGGGCGCGATTTCATCAAGGCCCAGGTCTTTATCGAACAGGCACTGCAGCCGCGCTTTCCGGATGTGGAGATGTCCGAACTGCAAGAGGCCTGGCGCGACATCCTCAAGCGCGCCAAGCTGGTGCAGACCCACAAGATCACCCGCGAAGAGCTCTCGGTGCGCGAGTACATGAGCGCCATCCTCAAGCGCCTGCAAGGCCGGCGCTTTGTGGAGTTCGAGGACATCTTTGAGCCGGAAAAAGGCAGCACCGTGCTGGTGGTGACCTTTATCGCGCTGCTGGAGCTGGCCAAGGAAACCTTGATCGAGATCACCCAGGCCGAAGCCTTTGCGCCCATCTATGTGCGGCTGTCGTACACGCCCGTCTGAACCGCTTCAGGCCTGATCCAGCCCCCTCTACCCCGCCTTTATTCCAACGGAGACCACCATGCCGCATCTCGTCATCGAATACACCAACAACCTCGAGAACTTCCCCGAGGCCCATCTGCTCGACGCCCTCAACGCTGCCGTCATCGCCAGCGGCCAGGTGCAGAACGAGCAAGACCTGAAGAGCCGCGTCGTGCGCACCGAGCAGTTCGTCATCGGCGCCGACCCCACCGCACTGCGCGGCTTTGTGCATGCCGAGCTGCGCCTGCTGGCCGGCCGCACGCCCGAGGCCAAGCGCGACCTGTCCGACCGCATCGGCGCCGTGTTGCGCGAGTTCACGCCCCACCCCGAAGGCATGCTGGTGCAGCTGAGCGTGGACATTGTCGACATGGACCGGGGCGCTTACTACAAGGGCTCGCTGTAAGCAGCCTGTAGCGGCCGCGAGCTTCGCGGCGCCGCAATACAAAGGCCTGCCGTCTCTCGCAAGACGGCAGGCCTTTTTCATGCAGCGGCGGTGCCAGGCAGCCGCCTAGGCAGGGTTCAGTGCTCCAGAGGCAGCTGGCCCTTGTTTTCCTTCTCGATGCGGATCTTGCGCATCACGCCATCGGTGGCCTCGGTGACGGCAAACTGCCAGCCATCGATCACCACCACATCGCCTTGCTGGGGCAGCGCACCATTGAACTCGGTGAGCAGACCGCCCAAGGTGGTGAAGGCATCGGCAGACGAGACCAGCTCATTCGAGCCCAGCAGCTGCTGCACCATGTGCACATCGGCGGCGCCGCTGGCGATCCAGGTGTCGGGCTCGCCCTCTACGGCCTGGATCGTGAAGCTCTCGTCCTCGTCGGGGAACTCGCCGGCAATCGCTTCGAGCACATCGACCGGGGTCACCACGCCGCTCATCACATGGAACTCGTTGATGACGATGACCATATGGCCCTTGGACTGGCGCAGGTCGTTGATCAGCGCGATCACGCCAGCGCCCTCGGGCACCATCAGCGGCTTGCGGATGGTGGCGGGCTGGATGGCGCCATGCTGCATCAGGTCCATCAGCATGTCCTTGGCACGCGCCACACCCTGGAGCTGGTCCACATGGCCCATGCACACCGGCAAGTGGCTGTGCGGGTTGTCATTGAGCGAGCGCTGGATAGCCTCGGCATCGTCGCTCAGGTCCACCCAGTCCACGTCCGAGACCGGGGTCATGATCGAGCGCACCTTGCGGTCGGCCAGCGCCAGCACACCACTGACCATGATGCGCTCTTCCGGCGCAAAGGTCAGCTCGGCCTCGGCAGCGGTTGGGTCGTCCTGCGCATGCTCGGTCTGGTCATTGCCGCTGCGGCCGGCCATCAAGGACAGCACCTTCATCGCCGTGCGCTCACGCATCGGCACGCGCTGCTCATGGCGGATCGCGTTGCGTGACGACACCTGGTTGAAGGTCTCGATCAGGATCGAGAAACCAATGGCGGCGTACAGATAGCCCTTGGGCACATGGAAGCCCAGACCTTCGGCCACCAGGCTGAAGCCGATCATCAGCAGGAAGCTCAGGCAGAGGATGACGATGGTCGGGTGCGCATTGACAAAGCGGGTCAGCGGCTTGGAGGCAAACAGCATCACACCGATCGAGATGACGACGGCTGCCATCATCACGCCCAGGTTGTTGACCATGCCCACCGCGGTGATCACGGCATCGAGCGAGAAGACTGCATCCAGCACCACGATCTGCGCGACCACGGCCGAGAAGCTGGCGTAGACCGTGCTGCTCGACTTGCTCATGCTCACGCCTTCCATGCGCTCATGCAGCTCGGTCGTGGCCTTGAACAGCAGGAACAGACCGCCCAGCAGCAAGATCAGGTCGCGCCCCGAAAAACTGAGCGGCCCGACGGAAAACAGCGGTTGTGTGAGGGTAACCAGCCAGGAGATGGCCGTCAGCAGACCCAGTCGCATCACCAGGGCCAGGGACAGGCCGATGACACGTGCCTTGTCCCGCTGGTGAGGCGGCAACTTGTCGGCAAGGATCGCGATAAAGATGAGATTGTCTATGCCCAGAACGATCTCAAGCACCACCAGGGTGAGAAGACCAATCCATATCTGCGGGTCGGAGAGCAGCTCGATCATGCGGCGCTCCCTTCGAGGGGCAGAGACACCGTCAGCGGTGTACTGGGGCTAGAACTAGAGGACAGCGACAGGGTGGTCGCGCACGGGAGAGGCTCAGGGTCCGGGTTGTCGGGCATAAAATCCGAAGGGTTGCTAAACAGCCTCCATCCTAACGTGCGGCACAAAAACCCTTGGAGTCTGGCCCATTCGTCACGAGAGCAACACGCTGCACAAGCCCCCTATCTTGAACGCTCAGCCCTTATGCCTTCTTCTTTGACCGATGAAGATTTGCTCGCGATGGAACAGCGCTTGGCAGCCACGCAAGCAGCGCCATGGACTTCTTATGTTGAAGGTCGCGACCATACATGCGGTTCCGACTTCATCCAAACCGGTGAAGGTGCCGCCCGAGGCGAAGACATCGAACTGAGCGGCGCGACCGTGGCGGACCAGGATTTCATCGCCGCTGCGCGGCAAGACATGCCACGCCTCTTGGCCGAGGTTCGAGCGCTGAGAGAACTGCTGGCGTCTTCCCGCCAGCAATAAGGCTATGGGCCGGCGTCAGGCTGCGGCCAGACCGGCACCGCACCCTGCACCTGCGCCGGAATCCAGCCGCGCAGGCTGTTGAGAAAAGCCCAGGCCTGCACACGCGGTACATCGTTCAACGTCACCACGCCTTCCACCACCTGGCCAGCCTCCAGCGCCAGGCGGCGCCCCACGCCAGGCAGCAGGCCGCAATGCAGCGCGGGCGTGATCCAGCGGCCGTCCAGCTGCATGGCGATATTGCCCCGGGTGGTCTCGGTGATCTCGCCGGCCTCGTTCCACAGCAGGCTGTCGAACACGCTGCTGTCCTGCGGCGCCCAGCGCTCGTAGTGCACGCGGCGGCTGGTCTTGAAGCGCACAAACTCGCCATGGGCCTCGGCCAGCGGCGCGGCCCCCCATTGCAGACTGACCTGCGCAGGCGATGGCGGGCAGGCAAAGGCCTCGGCCTGGAACCTGCCCTGGGCATTGAGCAGCAGGCGCAGGCGCCACAGGCCTTGCGGATGGGCCTGGGCCAGGCCGTCCAAAGCCGCTTGTGCGGCCACCCCATCCCAGCGGTAGCCAAAATGCGCGGCGGCAGCGGCCATGCGCTCCAGGTGCAGCGCGGCATGGCGCAGCTGGCCATCGTCCAGCGCCAGGGTTTCGATCAGCCCAAAGGGCATGCTGGCCCGCTCCAGAAAGGCACGCTTGTGCATCCACTCGCGCCACTCGCCATCCGCCGTGGCATCGGCGGTGATGCCGCTGCCAATGCCGCATTGCAGCTGCGTGCCGCGCAAGGCCACCGTGCGGATGGGGACGTTGAAGGTCGCGCGTAGGCCGCCTGCGCCATCGGAGCGCACAACGCCCAAGGCGCCGCAGTACCAGCCGCGCGGCGCTAGTTCCAACTCGGCAATCGCCTGCATGGCCGCCCGCTTGGGCGCGCCGGTGACCGAGCCGCAGGGGAACAAGGCCTGCATCACATCGACCAGGCCGGTGCCCTGGGGCAGCCGGGCCCGCACATCCGAGGTCATCTGCCATACCGTGGGCAGCGCCTGCAAAGCAAACAGCTGCGGCACCTGCACGCTGCCCAGCTGCGCAATGCGCGCCAGGTCATTGCGCAGCAGGTCGACCACCATCACGTTCTCGGCCCGCTCCTTGGCCGATGCGCGCAAGCCCTGGGCCTGGGCCTCGTCCTGCGCGGGGTTGCTGCCTCTTGCGGCCGTGCCCTTCATCGGGCGGGTGAGGATGTCGCCCGCGCCTTCAGCCGGCTGCTGCCAGTCAAAAAACAGCTCGGGCGATACCGACAGCAGTTGCTCATCGCCCCGGTCGATATGCAGCGCATAGCCGCCGGGCTGGGCCTGCTGCAACGCGGCAAACAGCGCGGAGCCGTCCAGCTGATCGCTGCCGGGCAAGGCGCTGTGGCCTTGCAGCTGCTGGGTGTAGTTGATCTGGTAGTAAGCGCCGTTGCGGATATCGGCATGGATGCGCGCCATCTGCGCATCAAACTGCGGGCGGCTCAGCGTGCTCTGCCATTGCAGTTGCACGGGGGGCGTCTCGGCCTCAGGCAACGGCGCCATGCCAGCGGGTGGCGTATCCCAGACCGCAAACCAGGCCAGGGGCTCGCCGCTGGGCGCGGCCTGTGTGGGCAAATAGGGGTTCAGCGCCGAGGCGGCCTCATAGCGCAGACCACCGACGCAGCAGGCGCCCGCACGCGCAGCCTGCTCCACGGCATCCAGCAAGGCGCGCAGGCATGCTGCATCCTTTGCCTCCAGCACCCGGTCCGGGCCGGACAGGGCCAGGCGCAGGCGCTCGGCACCGGACAAGGGCTGGCCCATATCGATGCGGGCAGAAAAGGGCTTGTGCGCTGTCATAGGGGCGCCAGCATAGCGGCGCCGCCTTGTCCTTGCAGGACAATAGCCATCTGTCCGCTCCCTGCCTGCCCCGTGTCCTCTGCCCCGCGCCGCCTCCAATGCCCCCGCTGCTACCGTCCGCAAAGCGCCTGTATCTGCGCGCTGGCGCAGCCGCTGCAGGCTGTCACCCAGGTGCTGATCCTGCAGCACCCGCTGGAGCTGCAAGAAGCCAAGGGCACCGCGCGCCTGCTGCACCTCTGCCTTCCGGGCAGCCGGCTGGAAGTGGGCGAGGCCTTTGCGCCGCAGCAGCTGGAGCAATGGCTGTACGGCGCCTGGCCCGGCGCAGAAGCCCCCCAGCATACCCTGCTGCTCTACCCCCAGACACCCGACCAGCCCGCCGCCCTGATGGCGCTGACGGACCGCGACACGCCAGCACCCGTCCAGCGCCTGGTGCTGATCGACGGCACCTGGCGCAAGAGCCGCAAGATGCTCTATGCAAACCCGCTGCTGGCCCGGTTGCCCCGCCTGGCGTTGACCGATACCGGGCCGGCCGGCTACCGCATCCGCAAGGCGCCGCGCGCAGGCCAGCTCTCGACCCTGGAAGCAGCCGCGCTGGCGCTGCAACAGCTGGAGGCCTGGCCCGATGGCGCCCCGCCGCTGCAGGCGCTGCAGCAGTCCTTTGACGGCCTGATCGCACAGTACGAACGCCTGCGTGCGGCACATTAATAATTGGCGCCCTGGCGACAATGCGCCCGCCTGCGCGCCCGTGGGTGAGCGCGCACTCGGAGATACTCCAGGCCATTGCTTATCCTCGTATTTCCATTTCTCTGACGGAGCCCTTTCCATGAAGTTCGCAACCCTCACCCTGCTCAGCGCCGCGCTGTGCGCCGCCGGCCTGGCCCAGGCCGCTGCCCCCTCCGATGCCGCCGTGCAAAAAGCCAGCAGCGCCAGCCTGCGTGAATGGATCGAGGTGCTGGCTCTGCCCAATGACTCGAACGTGGCGGCCGACATCGAGAAGAATGCGCAGTGGTTCAAGGCGGCGCTGGAGAAGCGCGGCTTCCAGGCCCAGCTGCTGCCCAACCAGGGCAAGCCCATGGTGCTGGCCACCCTGCCCCCGGTGCCCGGCGCCACCAAGACGGTGCTGTTCTACGGACATATGGATGGCCAGGCAGTGACGCCGTCCGAATGGCAGCAGGAGAGCCCCTGGAAGCCGGTGCTGAAGGAGCGCCAGGCCGATGGTTCCTGGAAAGAGATTGCGCTGGACCAGCTCTACGGCGCCCAGCCCAACCCCGAGTGGCGCGTGTTTGGCCGTTCTTCGTCCGATGACAAGGCCCCCATCATCATGCTGATGGCCGCCATCGATGCGCTGCAGCAGCAGGGCCTGGCGCCCAGCACCAATATCAAGATACTGCTCGACTCCGAAGAGGAAAAAGGCTCGCCATCGCTGGGCGGCGTCATCAACGCCAACCTGGATGCCTTGAAGGCCGATGCACTGCTGGTGCTCGATGGCCCCATGCATGCCAGCAACCGCCCGACCCTGGTGTTTGGCAACCGGGGCGTGGCCCAGGCCACCTTGACCATCTATGGCCCCAGCCAGGATCTGCACAGCGGCCACTACGGCAACTATGCCGCCAACCCCGCGTTCACGATGGCGCAGTTGCTCGCCTCGATGAAGGCGCCCGATGGCCGCGTGCTCGTCAAGGGCTACTACGACGGCATCAGCTTTGATGCCCAGACCCAGGCGGTGATGAAGGCCGTGCCCGATGACGAGACCGCGCTGCGCAAGCGCCTGGGCATTGCCCAGGCCGAGAAGGTGGGCAACAACTACCAGGAAGCGATGCAGTACCCCTCGCTCAATGTGCGCGGCCTGCAAAGTGCGGACGTGGGCGCCAAGGCCCGTACCGTGGTGCCCGCCCAGGCGATTGCCGAGCTGGACCTGCGCACGGTGCCCGAGACTCCACCCGAGCGCCTGCTGCAGCTGCTCAAGACCCATATCGAAGGCCAGGGCTTCACCCTGATTGACGGCGAGCCCAGCGCCGAGCAGCGCGCCCAGTACCCCAAGCTGGCGAGCCTGAAGATGGGCGGCGTATCGGCCTCGTCCAGCGCCGTGCGTACCGACCTGAACGCCCCCATTGGCGACTGGCTGCGCCAAGGCATGCAGCAGGCCTGGGGCCAGGCGCCTGTGCAGATCCGCATGATGGGCGGCACGGTGCCCACCGGCGCTGCGGTGCAGGCGCTGAAGGTGCCCTTTGTGATCGTGCCCATGGTCAATGCCGACAACAACCAGCACAGCAAGAACGAGAACATGCGCCTGGGCAACTACTTCGATGGCGTCAAGAGCCTGGCATCCATCCTGAGCCAGCCCTGGAAATAAGCCACAAAAAAGGCCCCCAGCGCATGGGGGCCTGCTGTGCGTAGCGGTTCAGCTCAGCGCTGCGTTGGCACACCATCCTTCCACTGCGGCCAGTCCTTGACCACCGTGTCGACAAAGACGCCGCCCACGGCCGCCACATTGGCCACCGTTTCGGCAAAGCCGCCTGCGGTTTCGCCGGGCTTGGGGTCCAGGTGGGCCTGGGTGGTTTCCTGCGGGTTTCCCTGGTCAAAATTGACCGAGCCGCGCAGGCTCAGAATCCGGTCCGTGCCATGGCTGCGCTTGAGCACCAGCGCAATGGCGGCGGCCTCCATCTCGGTGGCGACATAGTCGTCCGCACCATAGAGCTTGGCGATGTACTGCGCCTCCTTGGACAGACCCGGGCCATGGAAGAAGGTGTCGCCCGTCATGTGCGTACCCACATGCACGCTGGGCGCCTTGCGGGCCGCCGCATCGGGGTAGCGCATGCGGTAGCGCTGGGCCGATTCGCTGTCCTGCAGCGGCACCGCGCGGGTCATCGCATAGGCGGCTTGGGTCAGGGCCGGGTTCAGCGCAAAGCGGCGGTAGTCCTCATAGCCCTTGCGCGGCATAAAGACGGGCGCGCCCGCCTGGCCCTCTTCCGGCGCCCAGCGGTGGCCCAGGTCGTAGTCGACCAGCCAGCTGCCCCAGGTCACATCGCCTATGGTGCCGCGCAATGGCGGAGTGCCGGCCACGCCGCTGATCACATAGTAGGCCTGGTCAAAATTGAACTGCGGGTTCAGCACGATGGCCTGCATCGAGGCCGAGGCATTGACCTTGCCCATGCCCAGCACGCTGCCGCAGACGCCATCGGCATTGCAGAACACCGGCCCCAGCGCGCCCGGCACCTGGATAGGCTTGGCATGGCGGAAATAGCGTTCATACCAGTGCTGGAACTCGCCGGCCCGGTCGCCGGTGTTGGCACCGATCTCGAACATGGCCGCCACAAATACCTTCACCTGGACCGGTGGCGCGGCCTGAGCCACTCGCGGCGACTGGGGCGGCTGGCTGCCGGTGCTGGCGCAACCTGAGAGCAGCGCCAGCAACAGGGCACTGGCGCACAACGGTCGGGCGAGAGAGCGAAGCGGGGCACGGGACATGGGGTATTTCTCCTGGTCAGACCACCGGTATATCAGCGGCATATCAGCGCGATCCGGCGTGCTGCGCATTGTAGGTCGGCAGCCTGGCTGCGGCCTGGCCCAGCGCTGTCACCAAGGCATCGACCTCGGGGACCGCTGCCCGGTGCAGCGGCAGCAGCACCTGGGTGCGGAACGGAATCGAAAAGGCCAGCGGCCGCTGCACCAGGCCCTGGCCCATGCAGGCCTGCGCGGTGAAGGGGTTCACGATGGCCAGGCCCAGGCCGTTTTGCACCATCGCACATACCGCCACGGCACTGTGCGTCTCCAGCAGCATCTGCCGGCCCACGCCGGCATCGGCAAACACCTGGTCGATCTGGATGCGGTAGGGGTCGCCCTCGGCCAGGCTGATAAAGGCCTGGTCCGCAAAGTCAGCAGGCTCCAGCCTGGGCTTGCGCGCAAGCGGGTGACCAGCGGGCAGCACCGCCACCTCGTCCAGTGCCGGCAAGGCCACGGCGCGCGTGCCGGCCGGTGCCTCGCCCTGCTCGGTCAGGCCCAGGTCATAGCGCTGGGCCGCCATCCATTGCTGCAACAGCGGCGCCTCCTGCGTGGCGACGCTGACCGCCACCGGCCCCTGCGCCTGCTGCATCTGCGCTAGCGCCGCCGGCAGCAGCGCATGGCTGAGTGCCGGCATGCTCAGCACGCTGATGCGCGCCGCTTGGGGGCGCGACAGCGCCACCGCCCGGTCAATCACCCGGTCCAGCCCCTGCCAGCTGCGCTGCACCTCTTCCCACAGCGCCAAGGCGCGTGCATTGGGCCGCAGCCTGCCTTGCACCCGCTCAAACAGCGGGTAGCCCAGCAGCTGCTCCATGCGCGCCAGATCGCGGCTCACCGTGGGCTGGGAGCTGAACAGCAGGCCCGCCGCGCCGGTCACCCCGCCCGCCAGCATGACGGCGCGGAACACCTCGATATGGCGGTGCTGCAGCCGCGGCGCTAAGGGGCTGGGCTCCCGGGATGGATCGGCAGCGGACGGAGCGGGGGTGGGCGAACGGGGCATGGCGAGGCGGCACGGCAAGAAAGACATATCCATTATGAATGACATGCCGATAAATAAGCATTAGACCAAATACCCCGCCCCAGGCACACTGGGCGGCTGATTTCTCCAATCTCTCCGACTCCCCGATTCCAAGCCCTGCGGCACACCGACTATGAGCAACCCCTTTACCCCCGATCTGCTGTGGCAGCTGGCCGATGACTTCAACACCCCCCTGTGGGTGTATGACGCGGACACCATCCGCCAGCGCATTGCCGAGCTGCAGGCCTTCGACACCGTGCGCTTTGCGCAAAAGGCCTGCTCCAACATCCATGTGCTGCAGCTGATGCGTGCGCAAGGCGTCAAGGTGGATGCGGTCTCGCGCGGTGAAGTGCTGCGCGCGCTGGCAGCCGGCTACCAGGGCGGTTTTGGCGAGCCGTCCGACATCGTGTTCACCGCCGATGTGATGGACGAGGCCACCCTGGCCACCGTGGTCGAGCACCAAATCCCCGTCAATGCCGGCTCCATCGACATGCTGCACCAGCTGGGCCAGGCATCCCCCGGCCATGCGGTCTGGCTGCGCATCAACCCCGGCTTTGGCCATGGCCACAGCAACAAGACCAATACCGGTGGCGAGCACAGCAAGCACGGCATCTGGCACAGCGACCTGACGATGGCGCTGGCGGTGATCGCCGAGCGCGGCCTGCAACTGGTGGGCCTGCACATGCACATCGGCTCGGGCGTGGACTATGGCCACTTGCAGGAAGTCTGCGGCGCCATGGTGCAGCTGGTGCAGCGCACCCACACGGCCGGCCACCGCCTGCAGGCCATCTCGGCCGGCGGCGGCCTGTCCATCCCCTACAAAGAGGGCGACGCGACCATCGATACCCAGCACTACTTTGGCCTCTGGGATACGGCACGCAAGCAGGCCGAGGCACTGGTGGGCCACCACCTGGGCCTGGAGCTGGAGCCAGGCCGCTACCTGGTGGCCGAATCGGGTGTGCTGCTGGGCACCGTACGTGCCACCAAGGATGCCGGCAGCAACCACTTTGTGCTGGTCGATACCGGCTTCAACGAGCTGATGCGTCCGTCGATGTACGGCAGCTACCACGGCATGCATGTGCAGCGCCGTGGCGTGGGCGTGCTGCCTGCGCAGGGCGAAGCCGTCGTCGCCGGTCCGCTCTGCGAATCCGGTGATGTCTTCACCCAGGGCGAATCCGGCGTGGTGCTGCCCCGTCCGCTGGGCGATGCCCAGGTGGGCGATCTGCTGGTGATCCACGACACCGGTGCCTACGGCGCCTCGATGTCCAGCAACTACAACAGCCGCCCGCTGGCGGCCGAGGTGCTGGTCGACGACGGGAAGGCGCGCCTCATCCGCCGCCGCCAGACGGTGGACGAGCTGCTGGCGCTGGAACTCGGCCTCTGATCAGCGTGGGGCCGCGCGCCATGGCGTCATCGCCGCATCCAGGCGCGGCGATTGCATGGCCCCGACATTGCAGCGCGACCAGCGCGAGGTGGCACTGCTGTCCAGGCTGAACACCCGGCCCGGCGCCATCGTCACCTGCCTTGCCAGCAACGCGCTGGCCAGCTGGGCCGAATCCTCGCAACCGGGGAAGGCCGCCCAGAGGTAGAGCGACTGCTCGCTGCGCGCAAACACCTCGCAGCCCTGGCGGTCCATCCAGTCCAGCGCCTGCGCCGTGGCCTGGCCCAGGCGCCCGCGCAGCCGCACCAGGTGCCGCTCATACTGGCCCTCGCGCAGCATCACATCGACCATGCGCTCGCAGTACTCCGAACCGCTCACATGGATAAGGCTGCGCAGATCGGCCAGGTCGCTGGCCAGATCAGGATGGCAGGCGATAAAGCCCACCCGCAGCGCCGCCGAGAACGACTTGGAAAAACTCCCGATGTAGATGGTGCGCGCCAGCTGGTCCAGCACCGACAGGCGCGTGGCCGAGGTCGGTTTGAAATCGGCCAGCGGGTCGTTTTCAACGATCAGCATCTGCTGCTGGCCCGCCAGCTGCAAGATGCGGTAGGCCTTGGCGGCGCTCAGGTCCGAGCCCGTGGGGTTGTGCGCCAGGGATTGGGTAAAGAACAGGCGCGGGCGCTCGGTCTGCAGCAAGCGCTCCAGCGCCTGCACATCCGGGCCATCGGCCTGGCGCGGCACGCCCAGCACGCGCGCGCCGGCCAGCTGGAGCTTGCCAAACAGCAGGTAATAGCCGGGGTCGTCCACCAGCACGGTCGTGCCCGGCGTCACCCAGTGGCGGATGACCAGGTCGAGTGCGTCATTGGCCCCCTGGGTCAGCAGCAACTGCTGGGGTGTCACCCCCAGGCCGAACATGCCGAGCTTGCGCACCAGGCTGTCGCGCAAGGGCGCATAGCCCATGCGGCTGCCGTAGCGGAACAGCGCGCCCAGCCCCGTGCGCACCACTTTCTGGTGGTAGCGGTCCAGGCGCATATCGGCCAGCCAGTCGATCGGCGGAAAACCATCTCCCAGCGCCAGCGCATCGGGCTGGGTCTTGAGCTGCTCACGCATCAGCCAGACCACATCCATCGCGCGCTGCAGCGGTGCTGTGCCCTCCCCCGCAGCCAGGCCCGCCACCGGCCGCTGGGCCAGCACATAAAAGCCCGAGCCCCGCCGCGCCTCCACCAGACCGCGCGATACCAGCAGCTCAAAGGCCGCCACCACGGTGTTCTTGGCATAGCCATGCAGCTGCGCCAGTGCGCGCAAGGAAGGCAGCTTGTCGCCCGCGCGCAGCACGCCGTCGGCAATCTGCCGGCCCAGCATGGCGGCCAGGTTTTCAGCAATCGAGGCCTTGCGGCCGGTGGCGGTGGGCATGGGTGCTCCTAGGGAAAAGCCGAGGCCGATGCTGCATTGCAGCAGCACTGTCCCGGCAAACTGTACCTGTCTACAGCGGTACAGTTTAGGTAGATTGCGGGCTGGACCTCAACGCATTCCAGCAAAAAATCACCAGGAGACACCATGGCCACCGATTCCCGCCTGCCGCAGTTCCGCGCCCTCAGCCCCGCCCAGCGCTGGGATGTCATCGCCAAGGCCTGCCAGCTGAGCGACGAAGACCACGCGCTGCTGACCCAGCCAGGGGCCCTGCCCAGCAGCGTGGCTGACGGCATGATCGAAAACGTGATCGGCACCTTTGAGCTGCCGATGGGCGTGGCCGGCAACTTCCAGATCAATGGCCGCGATGTGCTGGTGCCGCTGGCGGTTGAAGAGCCCTCGATCATCGCGGCAGCCTCGTACATGGCCAAGCTGGCACGCGAGGACGGGGGTTTTCAGACCTCCAGCACCCAGCCGCTGATGCGCGCCCAGGTGCAGATCGTCGGCATCCAGGACCCCTATGGCGTGCGGCTGGCGCTGTACCAGGCGCGTGCCCAGATCCTGGAGCTGGCCAACAGCCGCGACAAGGTGCTGATCGGCCTGGGTGGCGGCTGCAAGGACATCGAGGTCCATGTCTTCCCCGACTCGCCCCGGGGCCCCATGGTGGTCATGCACCTGATCGTTGATGTGCGCGATGCGATGGGCGCCAACACCGTCAACACCATGGCCGAATCGGTCTCGCCGCTGGTCGAGCAAATCACCGGCGGCTCGGTGCGGCTGCGCATTCTGTCCAACCTGGCCGATCTGCGCCTGGCCCGCGCCCGCGTGCGCCTGACGCCCCAGACCCTGAAGACCGCCGAGCGCAGTGGCGAGGAAATCATCGAGGGTGTGCTCGACGCCTACACCTTTGCCGCCATCGACCCCTACCGCGCCGCGACCCACAACAAAGGCATCATGAACGGCATCGACCCGGTCATCGTCGCCACCGGCAACGACTGGCGCGCGGTGGAGGCCGGCGCCCATGCCTATGCGAGCCGCAACGGGCGTTACACCTCGCTCACCACCTGGGAGAAAGACGGCAGCGGCGCGCTGGTCGGCACCATCGAGCTGCCCATGCCCGTGGGCCTGGTCGGCGGCGCCACCAAGACGCATCCGCTGGCACGCCTGGCGCTGAAGATCATGGACGTGAAATCGGCCCAGGAGCTGGGCGAGATTGCCGCCGCCGTGGGCCTGGCGCAAAACCTGGGCGCCTTGCGCGCGCTGGCCACCGAGGGCATCCAGCGCGGCCACATGGCATTGCATGCCCGCAATATTGCGCTGGTGGCAGGGGCCGTGGGTGAGGAGGTCGACCAAGTCGCCAAGCGCTTGGCCGCCGAACACGATGTGCGCACCGACCGCGCACTGGAGATACTGGCTGAGTTGCGCCAAGCTTGAAGGCCGCAGCCGCAAAACCCGAGCATGACTCCGTGCCTGCGGCCTTTCAGTCCAGAGACGCAGACCTCCAGCCAAGCAGCCGCTTGGCTGGGTTATTCATCGCACTGTTGCGCCTCATACACACGATCACGCAGGGCAGAACGGTTACATCGACAGGTGCATTGATTCACATACCCATTGCGCCGTAGACCCTCAAGCCAGGCCTCAAGCATGCTGCGCTAGCGCTTGTTCGTTGCGCGAACGGTGTGAGAGAGCGCCCACCTAAAAATTTTCATTCTTTGAGGAGTGAGGCAGCCCACGCCGCATTTCTAAACGCGCAAAAGTAGCTCCGCAGAATGCATATTACATATACCATTCAACAATTTACATAAAAATGCAATTTTAAGTTTTATTGATAATTCAAATTAAATATAAATTCTTGATAGCAATAGACTTGCAATCTTTCTACGTCTAAAGAAAGATTAAAGATGTTTACACGATGGATAGCTGCCGCCGCCTTCCTGTCCGCTTGCCAATGGGCCAGCGCACAACCCAGCCCCTACATTCCCACGTTCAGTTGTCAGTCCAGCAACGCCATCCTCAACACCGGCTTTGACTATGAAGCCGGGCAGCCCCTTCCCAACGGGAGCCCAGACACCCAATGGTGGGTGTCTTCCAGCCAGTCCGATCCCACCGGCGCGCTAGGACCTGCAGCAGATGCAAGCTGGAAGCCCAGCAGCGTTCCCTTCTCTGCCAGCCTGCCTGCGGCGTGGGTATCCGGCGCCTCCCTTGGCGGCCAGACCAACTGGATCTCTCCACTGCCCAATGCCACCACAGCTCCAGGTCCTTACCCCTTCCGGCCGAGAGTCACAAACTACTACCGCATGCAGTTCAACCTGCCGGCCAATGTCTCCCCCAGCGCATTGAAGCTGAGCATGGATTACTACAGTGACGACTCCATGCTCGGCGTCACCATCAATGGGGTGTTCCAGGCTTTGCCGCCCGCTGGTTTTGCACCCGGCAATCAAGGAACCGCCGAGCTGGACGGCCCCTGGCATGGCGGCCTGAACACCCTGACCTTCTCGGTCAGTGATGTAGGCTGGGGCTCGGGCATGCTCGCGTATATCCAGCCGGGTGATGTGCTATGCGAAACCTCGTTGACGATCGAGCAGACCATTGACCAGCCCACCTATGCACCGGCACAGACGGCACACTACACCGTAACCATCCGCAATCCTGGCCCGTCCGATGCCAGTTTGGTCACCCTCAGCCATGACATGCCAGCAGCGCTGAGCAACGGCACCTGGTCCTGCACGGCGACCAACGGTGCTGTCTGCCCAGCTGACCTGGCCAATGCCCCCTTCAGCTTTGGCCTGCCTTCCGGTGGAGCACTGGTCTTTGCTCTTTCGGGCACCGTGGCTGCTTCGGGCAGCCTGCTCAGCCAGGCAAGTATCGATGCTGGTCCCGGCGCCATCTGTGATGCCAGCACAGGCTGCACGGCGAGCGCAGATGCCAACGTCGTGGTGTCGCCAGAGCTAGACCCGAAGCCCGTTCCGGTGCCTGGTTTGGGCCCCTGGGCATTGGTGCTCCTGTCCCTGCTGAGTGTCGCACTCGCATCCATAGCGACCACCCAGTACCAGCGCCGCCGATAAGAGCGCCTGCAACGAGAAGGCCCCGTTCCGCCATCTCCGCGAACGGGGTTTTTTTCCATGGCATCGCGCAGAGGGGTGTGGCGGCTTTATCTCCCTGCGGTCACCAAGTTGACTGCTGCCGCACCGGTTGCAGCGGCTGTGCGAAAGGCATGGAGTACCCTCAGGCCATTCCACAATCCGCTACTTCACCGCCAGGAGATTTCCATGCCATCGCAAACCGCCCAGCCAGTCGTCGGCCTGATCGGCGTCGGCCTAATGGGCCACGGCATCGCCCGCAACGTCGCCGCCAAAGGCTTTCAACTCTATGTACTGGAGCACCCCGGCAACCAGCCGCTGACGGAGCTGCTGAGCCTGGGCACGCGCACCTGCCAAAGCCCGGCCGAGCTGGCCAGCCACTGTGACGTGGTCATACTCTGCGTGACCGGCTCGCCCCAGGTCGAAGCCGTGCTGACCGGCGAGCAAGGCCTGCTGTCGGCGCTGCGCCCCGGCACCGTGGTGATCGACTGCTCCACCGCCGTGCCCGCATCGACCGTGCGCATGGCCCAGGCCGTGCAGGCAGCGGGCGGAAAATTCATCGATGCGCCGATGACCAAGACCTCCAAGCAGGCGCATGACGGCCAGCTCAATCTGCTGGTCGGTGGTGATGCGGCCGTGCTGGCCCAGGTGCAACCGGTGCTGGCCACCTTCACCAGCCAGGTCACCCATGTGGGCGCGCTGGGCGACGGCCACCGCATGAAGCTGCTGCACAACTTTGTCTCGGTGGGCCAGATGAGCCTGCTGGCCGAGGCCACCGCCTGCGCGCGCAAGCAGGGCATGGACATGCAGGCCTTCCACAGCGTGCTGGCATCCGGTGGCGGCGCAGGTGTGGCGCTGGACCGTCTGCAGTCCTACATCCTGGCGGACGACCCCTCGGGCATCGCGTTCTCGATCTCCAACGCGGCCAAGGATTTGAGCTACTACGCCACGATGGCCCACGATGCCGAGGCGGCGAGCCTGATTGCCGATGCGGCCTCGACGACCTTGCAGAACCAGGTCCAGGCCCAGCACGGCGATGCCATGCTGCCGGCCCTGATCGGTCTGCTGGCCAAGTCCTGATTATTCAGCGCGGGGCTCGCGCCCCATCAGCGCCTGCACCACATCGGGGGCTGACAGGCTGCCGTCCAGCAAGGCCACGACAGCGGCCGTGATCGGCATCTCCACGCCCAGCTTCTGGGCGCGCTGCAGCACCGTGCGGGCGCTGTACACCCCTTCGGCCACATGGCCGAGCGACTGCACCGCCTGCTCCAGGCTCTGGCCCTGGGCCAGCAACAAGCCGATCTTGCGGTTGCGCGACAGATCTCCGGTGGCAGTCAGCACCAGATCACCCAGGCCTGACAGGCCCATGAAGGTATCGGTTTGCGCGCCCAGCGCCACGCCCAGGCGCGTCATCTCGGCCAGGCCACGCGTCACCAGCGCGGCCCGGGCATTCAAGCCCAGGCTCAGGCCATCGCAGAGGCCGGTGGCAATGGCCAGCACGTTCTTGACGGCGCCACCCACCTCCACCCCGCTGATGTCCTCATTGGCATAGACGCGCAGGTTGTCGCCATGGAAGGCCGCCACCAGCGCATCGCGCACATCGGCATGGCGGCTGGCCGCCACCAAGGCCGTGGGCTGGTGCTGGGCCACTTCCTGCGCAAAGCTCGGGCCGCTCAGCACGCCGGCATGCAGCGCGGGCGCCACCTGGGCGCAGACCTCGTTGCCCAGCAGCCCATGGCTGCCATCAGGCGCATCGGCGGGCACGGCCTCAAAACCCTTGCTGAGCCAGGCCACCGGCACCTGGCAGTCGCGCAGCATCGTCAGGCCACTGCGCAGTGCCGCCATCGGCGTGCCCAGCACAATCAGCTCGGCCTGGGCCACCAGCGCTGGCAGATCGCCGCTGCACACTTCCAGTGCATCGGGCAAGCGGATGCCTGGCAAATAGCGCTGGTTCTCACGGCTGGTTTGCAGCTGGCTGGCCTGCTGCGCATCGCGCGCCCACAACTGCACGCTGTGGCGTGCGGCCGCATGCATGGCCAAAGCCGTTCCCCAGGCACCCGCACCAATCACCAAGATCTTCATAGCCACAAACCCCCTCTTACCTCAACTCACATGCTGGCGCTGCCTGCTGCCGGCGCCCCGGCAGATACAACAAAGGCCTTGCAACCGAGACTGCAAGGCCCTTGCGTTGTCAGCAGCGGCGATTACTGGGCCAGAGCGGCACCTGCACCAGCGCCATTGGCCTGGGCTTGTTGCTGTTCGTACATGGCCTGGAAGTTGATTTCCGCCAGGTGCACAGGCGGGAAGCCGGCGCGGGTCACGATGTCTGCCACGTTGCCACGCAGGTAAGGGTAGACGATCTGTGGGCAGGCCACACCGATCACGGCGCCCATCTGGTCGTCAGGGATGCCACGGATTTCGAAGATACCGGCTTGCTTGGCTTCCACCAGGAACACGGTCTTGTCTTCGATCTTGGTCTGCACGGTGGCGGTCACGGCCACTTCGAAAATGCCATCGGCCACAGGGGTGGCTTCCACGCCCAGCTGGATGTCCACGCTTGGCTGGGTCTGCTCCAGCAGAATGGCTGGCGAGTTGGGTTGCTCCAGCGATGCGTCCTTCAGGTACACGCGTTGAATTTGGAACACGGGATTTTCTTGATCCGCCATGGTTGTCTGTCTTTCGCTAGAAAAAGGAATGGAGTGCAGCTGCGATGCCGCCCGGTGTGTGCGCCCCTCGCATGCAGCCCGCCATTATGCAATGGCTGAGTGACAGCATGGAAAAGCCCGGGCGCCCGCTGGCCTTCAGGGAGAAGTGCGGGGCTCAGGATTGGAGCAAGGGGACCAGTTCACCGCGCTGGTCCAGCGCAATCAGGTCATCACAGCCGCCGACATGGGTGTCACCAATGAAGATCTGCGGCACGGTGCGGCGGCCGGTGGCCTCCATCATCACCGCCCGCTGCTCGGGATCGGTGTCGATGCGGATTTCTTCAATCTGCGCCACCCCCTTGGCTTGCAGCACCTGCTTGGCACGCGTGCAATAAGGGCAGTAGGCGGTGGTATACATCTTTACAGCTTGCATCAGAGTGTCCTGCGGCTGCGGCCTGCGAGAGGCCGCCAGCTCGGTTTGGGTGTCTAAAGGAAGTAGTTGGGGCCATGCGCCCCAAAAATCAAGCCTTCTTGAGCGGCATGCTGGCAGCGCGCCAGCCCTTCATGCCACCGGCCAGGGCCTGCACATTGGTGTAGCCCAGCTTCTTGGCCACGGCCACGGCACGCTGCGAGCGCTGGCCCTGTGCGCAGACGAGGATCAGCGGCAAGGCCTTGTTCTTGACGACGGAGGGCAGCTGCGCTTCGAGCTGGTCCAGGGGCACATTCTTGGCGTTGCTGATGTGGCCGGCGCTGAATTCCTGCGCATCCGACACATCCACCACCACGGCTTTTTCGCGGTTGATCAGTGCCACGGCGTTGGCGGGGCTGAGCGTGCCGCCGCCCATGTTCTTCATGGCGGGCATCATCAGCATCGCGCCCGAGCCCAGTACCAGCACGATCAGATACCAGTTGTCGATCAGAAAGTTCACACAAGTCCCTTGTCAAAAAATGCTCAAACAGCCTCGCATTCTAAAAGGGCCACCGAGCCGCTGCAGGATAAAAGCCTTTGAAGCGCGCGTCGCTAGCGCCGCCAAGCTGTGTAGGCACCCGGGATTTGTGCCTGCCTCTACAATCGGCGCCATTGTGAATGCAGCGGGCTGCCCAGGCCCTGTAGCGCCCCCCGCCAGCGACACGCACCCATTTTTCGATTTTTGACTATCGCACGAGGATTGCATGTACAAGCTTGTCCTGATTCGCCACGGTGAATCGACCTGGAACCTGGAAAACCGCTTCACCGGCTGGACCGATGTGGACCTGACCGACACCGGCGTGGCGCAAGCCAAGCAAGCCGGCCAGCTGCTCAAGGCAGAAGGCTATGACTTCGATGTGGCCTACACCAGCGTGCTCAAGCGCGCCACCCGCACCCTGTGGCATACCTTGGACGAGATGGACCGCACCTGGCTGCCGGTGCACAAGTGCTGGCAGCTCAACGAGCGCCACTATGGCGCGCTGCAAGGCCTGAACAAGGCAGAAACCGCCAAGAAGTTTGGCGACGAGCAGGTGCTGGTCTGGCGCCGCAGCTATGACACCCCACCTCCCGCACTGGAATCCGACGACCCACGCTGCGAAAAAACCGACCGCCGCTACGCCGGTGCGGCCGACCAGGTGCCACTGACCGAATGCCTCAAGGACACCGTCGAGCGCGTCGTGCCGTTCTGGAACGAGTCGATTGCACCCGCCATCCAACGCGGCGAGCGTGTGGTGATTGCCGCCCACGGCAACTCGATCCGCGCGCTGATCAAGTACCTCGATGGCGTCTCCGACAGCGACATCGTGAACCTGAACATCCCCAACGGCATTCCGCTGGTCTATGAGCTGGACGCCAACCTGAAGCCGCTGCGCCACTACTACCTGGGTGACGCCGAAGCCGCTGCCAAGGCTGCTGCCGCGGTCGCCTCGCAAGGCAAGGCCTAAGCAATGGGCTGCCCCCACCCACGGGCGGCCTCGTAGGTCTAAACGGGAACTACTGCCTGCGCCTGGAGTCCGAGCGAGGCAGCTCAGGGGCTGCAGACAAGGATGGGGCGCCTCGCCGCTCCGGCCAAAAGCCAGCGCCTTCCCGCTAGATCTGGCGCCTGCCCAGCTCGGCAGGCGGACGGAAATGCGCGATGTCAGCCAGCGCCGCATGCCGGCGCCAGTGGGCGGCTACCGAAAGTAAATACTTGTCTTATCACCCGAAAACGGCTGCTGCGCCGCACCAGCGCAGGCGCTTGGGTGTATATTGGCACGCAATAGAAAGTTGTGAGCATATGGGCCAAAAATTGAAGATTGCCGGTTGGGTTTCACTGGGCGTGGTCGCCGGCGCGCTCACCACTGTGTCTTTGCAGACGGTCGCAAGGGGCGTCATGTCCCCCATGCCGCTGGAAGAAATCCAACAGCTGTCGGCCGTGTTCGGCCTGATCAAGACCGACTATGTCGAGCCGGCCGATGACAAGAAGCTCATCACCGACGCCATCTCCGGCATGGTCTCCGGGCTCGATCCCCACTCGCAGTACTTCGACAAGAAGTCCTTCCGCGAGTTTCAGGAAGGCACCAGCGGCAAGTTCGTCGGTGTCGGCATCGAGATCACCCAGGAAGATGGCCTGATCCGCATCGTCTCCCCGATCGAAGGCTCGCCCGCTGACCTGGCCGGCCTCAAGACCAATGACCTGATCACCAAGATCGACGACACGGCGGTCAAGGGCCTGTCGCTCAACGATGCCGTCAAGCGCATGCGTGGCGAGCCCAACACCAAGGTGACGCTGACGATTCTGCGCAAGGACGAGAGCCGCAGCTTCCCCGTCACGATCACCCGTACCGAGATCAAGACCCAGTCCGTCAAGGCCAAGATGATCGAGCCGGGCTACGGTTGGGTGCGCGTCTCGCAGTTCCAGGAACGCACGGTGGACGACTTTGTGCGCAAGGTTGACGACCTGTACAAGCAGGACCCGAACATGAAGGGCCTGGTGCTGGATCTGCGCAATGACCCGGGTGGCCTGCTTGATGCAGCCGTGGCCATCTCGGCCGCCTTCCTGCAGCCGAATGTGACCGTGGTGACCACCGACGGCCAGCTGGCCGAGAGCAAGGCCATCTTCCGCGCCTCGCCCGAGTTCTATGCCCGCCGTGGCAGCGATCCGATCAAGTCGCTGCCTGCCGCCATCAAGAACATTCCACTGGTCGTGCTGGTCAACGAAGGCTCCGCATCCGCATCCGAGATCGTCTCGGGCGCACTGCAGGACCACAAGCGAGCCACCATCATGGGCGCCCAGACCTTTGGCAAGGGCTCGGTGCAAACCGTGCGCCCCCTGGGTCCGGACACCGGCATCAAGCTGACCACGGCGCGCTACTACACGCCAAGCGGCAAGTCGATCCAGGCCAAGGGCATCGTGCCCGACATCATGGTCGACGAGTCGGCAGAAGGCGATCTGTTCGCCGCACTGCGCACCCGTGAAGCGGATCTGGAAAAGCACTTGTCCAGCGGCCAAGGCCCTGAAGTCAAGGACGAGGCCCGCGAGAAAGCCCGCGAAGCCGCATTGAAGCGCCTGGATGAAGAGAGCAAGAAGCCTGCCTCCGAGCGCCGTCCGCCCGAGTTTGGCTCGGACAAGGACTTCCAGCTGCAACAAGCGCTGCACCAGCTCAAGGGGGAGCCCGTGCAGGTCAGCCAGACCAAGACCGAGCGCCCCGCCGAGAAAAAGGACGAGGAAAAGACCAGCGCCAGCGACAAGCCCGCAGAGTCGAACACGGACGACACCAAGCTGCCGCCCGCGACCGAGCCCAAGAAGTAAAGCCCCATTGCCCAGCCTCTTTGAGGCTGCGTCACAAGGCCGCAAGCAGAGTTTCTGCTGCGGCCTTTGTTTTTTCCGACAATAGACCCCATGAACGACGAGCAACTGTTGCGCTACTCGCGCCACATCTTTCTGGACGAGATCGGCATCGAAGGCCAGGAGGCCATCCTCGCCGCCCATGCGGTGGTGATTGGCGCGGGCGGCCTGGGCAGCCCGGCGACCATGTACCTGGCATCCGCCGGTGTGGGCCGCATCACCCTGGTCGATGACGACACGGTGGACCTGACCAACCTGCAGCGCCAGATTGCCCATACCACCGAGCGCGTGGGCCAGACCAAGGTCAGCTCCTGCGCGGCCAGTCTGCAGGCAATCAACCCTCATGTCCAGATCGACACCGTGCAGGAGCGGGTCGATGAACAGCGGCTGCAGGCGCTGGTGGCCGATGCCACGGTGGTGCTGGACTGCACCGACAACTACCGCACGCGCCAGGCCATCAATGCCGCCTGCGTGGCGCTGGCCAAGCCCCTGGTGAGCGGCGCGGCCATCCGCTTTGATGGTCAGATCAGCGTGTTTGACAGGCGCCACAAAGGCGCCGCCTGCTATGCCTGCCTGTTCTCGCCCGACGAGCAGTTCGAAGAAGCCAGCTGCTCCACGATGGGCGTGTTTGCGCCACTGGTGGGCATCATCGGCACCATGCAGGCGGCCGAGGCGCTCAAGCTCATCGCCGGCATTGGCCGCAGCCTGGATGGCCGGCTGATGATGCTGGAGCTCAAGGACATGGAGTGGAGCACAATGCGCATCAGCCGCAACCCCGCCTGCCCGGTCTGCGGGCCACTGCATACCTGATATTTGGCTCGATTATTTGTTTTTTGAATATATTTATTGACCTAAATTAAACCTACGAGGCCTTGTCCTACTTACGTCATCCTTTCAGACCGATGGCATGCGCATTCCTTGTTGCTATCATTGTTACGGTAAGACACACCCGTGTAGACCCGTGTACCCGTATATGCATCGCCGCTTGAAAACATATCTGGTAGAAGACAACAAAACCATCCGCGACAACCTGATAGCCACATTAGAGGACTTGGCGCAGGTGGAAACCGTGGGGCATGCCAGCACCGAAACCGACGCCACCACCTGGCTCAGCAACCCGTCCACCGACTGGGATCTGGCGGTGGTCGATATCTTCCTGCTCGAAGGCAGCGGCCTGGGCGTTCTGGAAAAGCTCCAGGAACGTGCGCCGCACCAGCACCTGGTGATCCTTAGCAACTACGCCACGCCCAGCATGCGCGAGCGCTGCGCCCAGCTTGGCGCCAACCGGGTGTTCGACAAGTCCGAAGACATTGACGCGCTCATCGACTACTGCGTGGAGCGCACATCACAGCTGCAGTGAGCGCCACCATGTTGCCCCGCAGGCAACCACAAAAAAGCGGCCCGGGTAGGCCGCTGGTTTTGCAGAGGTTCGCGCGCTCAGTCAATCAAACCATTTTTCAGCGCGTAGTAGGTCAGGTCGCTGTTCGATGCCAGGCCCATCTTTTCCATCAAACGCGTGCGGTAGGTGCTCACGGTCTTGACGCTGAGCGACAGCTGGTCAGCGATATTGCCCGCCGTCTCGCCCTTGGCGAGCTTCAAAAACACCTGGAATTCACGCTCCGACAGCTGCTCGTGCGGCGGCGCATCTTCCTTGCGGTGCAGCTGCTGGGCCAGCAGATCGGCGACCGCCGGCGTCAGATAGCGCTTGCCCAGCGAAATGGTGCGCAGCGCCTCGACAATCTCGGACGGGTCGCATTCCTTGTTCAGGTAGCCGCTGGCACCCTGGCGGATCAGGTTGATCGCGTAATGGGCTTCGGGGTAGCCGCTCAGGATCAGAATGCCCATGTCGGGCGCCTTGGCACGCAGCATGGCCAGCGCGTCGATACCGCTCTGGCCGGGCATGGACAGGTCCATGATCAGCACATCGATCTCTTCCTTGCGCACCAGGTCAATGGCTTCACGGCCGTTGGCCGCTTCCCCCACCACGCGCAGGTCGACATGCTCGGCCAAAAATTGCTTGAGGCCCGAGCGCACAATCGCGTGGTCATCGACGATACCAACTTTAATCATATATCCCCTCATGCAGCGCAAACTGCAGCACCTGCAAGATGCAGGCGCTGCCCGAAGTTTGCTCTATTATCACTCGCATAAACCAAAAACCATCAAAAAAGGAAGCTCCATGCGTTGGTCTCGCTTGCGCAAATGGGCCATCAGTTTGCCAGCCGCCTTTTTGGCCGCTGCCGTGCTGATCGGCATCAACGAAGCTGGTTACTACCGCTCGCACGATTCGCTGCAGAACCTCACGGTCACCTACCAGACTCGCACCACCCTGGACAAGCTGATGCAGCAGGTCGTGGATGCCGAAACCCATGCGCGCGGCTACCTGCTGAGCGGCGAGGACAGCAACCTGGCCGCCTACCAGCAGGCCTGCACCAACGTCAACAACGCGGTCGATGAGCTGCGCGCCATCTACAGCGTCTTCCCTGAAGACCTGCAGACCTCGTCGATGCTCGGCCGCGAAGTGGCCAAGCGCCTGAGCCAGATGGACACCAGCATTGCGCTGCGCCGCCAAGGCCTCGATGAGGCCTGGCGCTTCTTGGTCAAAAGCCCGGAAGCCAAGGCCACGATGGAGAGCATGCGCAAGCTCAGCAATGAGCTGGTGATCCACAGCAACGAGCGGCGCATGCACAACGAGGCCGAGATTCTCAAATCGCTCACCCTCGCCCGCCTGGGTATTGCCATCGTCAGCATCGTGGGCCTGCTCGCGTTCTACCTCTACCTGCGCCAGTCCAACCGCCTCACCGGCCTGATGCTGCGCGAGCAGCGCATGCTGGAAGACGAGCGCGACCAGCTCGAAAAGCAGGTACGCCAGCGCACCGCCACCCTGGGCGAGCTGGCCACCCACTTGCAGCAGGTGCGCGAAGACGAACGCGCCCATCTGGCACGCGAACTGCACGACGAACTGGGCGCCTTGCTGACCACGGCCAAGCTTGATGTAGCGCGGCTCAAATCCAAGATCGACATGGCCGCACCCGATGTGCAGGAGCGCATCAAGCACCTGATCGAGACGCTCAACAGCGGCATTGCCTTGAAGCGCCGCATCATCGAAAACCTGCGGCCTTCCTCGCTGTCCAACCTGGGACTCACGGCCTCGCTGGAGATCCTGGCTAAGGAGTTTTCTGAAAGCAGCAATGTGGCGGTGGAACTGAGCCTGGAGCAGATCAATGTGCCCGAGGCCATGCAGCTGAGCATCTACCGCCTGATCCAGGAATCACTGACCAATATCGGCAAGTACGCGCAGGCGCGCAATGTGCTCATCAGCCTGCAGAGCCACCCCAAGCATGTGTTCGTGCAGGTGCGTGATGACGGCGTGGGCTTTGACCCCAGCCAGACCCATCCGAACTCACACGGCCTGGCCGGCATGCGCCACCGCATCGAGGCCAGCGGCGGGCGTCTGCACATCGCCTCTGCTCCGCAGCAAGGCACCACCATCTCGGCCAATTTGCCGCAGAACTAAAGGGGCGCGGGCTGCGCCCTGCAGCCTCTCCGCCCGCCCCTTTCCCATCCGCACAGCAGCTCCCCAGGCAGCACGCAAAAAAGCGCGCGGCGCCCTTGCTGCGCGCCTGCCAAACAGCACCTCCGCCCCTGCGCATCCGCGCATCGCGGGAACCGTCCTACACCTGTTCTTCGCACCTACTGGCAAGGCTGCATGCGGGCAGCGGCCAGAATGCAGTCATTGCTCGCACCTTCTTGCACAGCAAACAACATGAGGAGAAAAATATGCTGCATTACGCTGTTGTCTTCCTGGTCATTGCACTGATCGCCGCCGTCTTCGGCTTTGGCGGTATTGCGGCCAGCGCGGTCGGCATTGCCAAGATTTTGTTTGTGATCTTCATCGTGCTGGCCGTGGCGTCGTTCCTGATGGGATTGTTGAAAAAGTAGCGCTTTGACAACCCTTGAACCTGTGCTCACCACACGATACATTTATCCGGTACGCGCAGGTCAACGTACACTGCAAGATCTTCATTGAACATCATAGAAAGAGGCTATTTCATGGATACCGAAAAAATTGCCAAGGACGCTGTGGACAAAGTAGAAGACACCGCCAACGACGTGCTCGATGGCGCTGAAAAGGCGGTGGCCAGCACCCGTCGTGCGGTCAAATCCGCTGCCAACAAGGCCGAGCGTGCTGTCGATGAATACGGTCATGAAAAGAGCCAGTCCATCGACCACATCGCCTCCCGTGCCCAAGACTGGGCAGAGCGTGGCATCGGCATGGCGGCTGACTCGTCGCACCGTGCCCGTGAGCAGTTCTACCGTGCTCAAGAGCGTGCCAACGAGTACGTCTCCGACCAACCCGGCAAGTCGATGGCGATTGCGATGGCTGCAGGTGCCGCCTTGGCAACCCTGGTCATCATGGCGACCCGCCGTCGCGACTGATTTTCAAGTATCTATCGGCATACAACGGATAGGTGCGGTGCAGATGCCGATCGATTTTCAAGCACCCTAACAACACTTTGCGAGGAAACAAAAATGAAACTCTCCCGTACTATCGCTATCGCTGCTTTCGCTGGTGCAACCCTGGTGATGGCCACTGGCTGCTCCGTGGCTCGCAAGCAAGAAACCGTGGGTGAATACATCGATGGCTCCGCTGTGACCACCGCTGTCAAGGCCAAGCTGGCTGAAGACAAGGAAACCTCGGCCAGCTCCATCAATGTCAAGACCATGGACGGCGGCATTGTTCAGCTGTCCGGTTTTGCCAAGTCCCAAATGGAAAAGGACCGCGCTGGCCAGATCGCTCGTGGCGTCAAGGGCGTGACCGAAGTGCGCAACAGCCTGATCGTCAAGCAATAAGCTTCGCGACTCCGGTCTGCCAAGAACCAGCTGGTGCAAGCCAGTTGGTTTTTTTGCGCCTGCACACAAGGCCTGGTCTGACCTGCAGGCCATGGTCAACGGGGCAGCGATGCGTTAAGCTAGTTTGATGCGCCTGTTCCACTGCGACCAATGCGGTCACCTGGTTTTTTTCGAGAGCGTGCACTGCGTCAACTGCGGTGCAGCGCTGGCCTATTTGCCCGACTGCGACGATGTAGGTGCGATGGCCGCATCAGACACGGACAGCCCGCTGCCGGTGCCTGGCCCGCTATGGCAACGCATCACCACCAAGGGCTCGTCCAGCGGCCAGCGCTACCGCATGTGTGCCAACCGCGACCAGTACCAGGCCTGCAATTTTGCGATTCCCGCCGATACGCCCTATACCTTGTGCAGCTCCTGTCGGCAGACCCTGGTGCTGCCCGATCTCTCGGTGAGCGGCAATACCTTCCGCTGGCAAAAACTCGAGAGCGCCAAGCGCCGGCTTTACTACACCTTGGCGCGACTGGGCTTGCATCCTGATCAGCCCAACTGGACGCCCCACTACCAGTTCCTTGCCGATGTGCCCGACCAGCCGGTGATCACTGGCCATGCGAATGGCCTCATCACGATCAACATTGCCGAGGCCGATGATGACGAGCGCGTGCGCCGTCGCGTGGCGCTGCATGAGCCCTACCGCACCTTGCTGGGCCATCTGCGCCATGAGTCGGGGCATTTCTTCTGGGACAAGCTGGTGCGCGATGGTGGCGAGCTCGACAGCTTTCGCCAGCTCTTTGGGGACGAACGCGAGAGCTACCCGCAGGCGCTGCAAAACTACTATGCCAATCCGCCCGGTTACGAGCGATGGAGCGCACAACATGTGAGCGCCTATGCCAGCGCACATCCCTGGGAAGACTGGGCCGAATCCTGGGCGCACTACCTGCACATGGTCGATGTGCTGGAGACGGCAGCGAGCTACCAGACCGGCTTGTCGATGGGCGAAGGCAGTCCGGCAGTCACCATGGCGGACCCCTTCATCCAGCCCGCACCGAGCTTTGAAGACATGGTGGCGCAATGGGTGCCAGTGACCCTGCTGCTCAACAGCCTCAACCGCAGCCTGGGCCAGCATGATGCCTACCCGTTTGCACTGTCTGCCGGCGCGCTGCAAAAGCTGCGCTATGTGCATGACATCGTGCGGCGCCCCCACCCGGTGGACAGCCCCGCCGCCAATGTGCTGACCCAGCCTTCAGCGGCCTAGCCAGCAGCGCAGCATATGCAGGCTCAGGCCTCTTCCGCCTTGCGCTGTGTCACCTTGCGCTGCAGCTCCTGGGCGACATAGGGCGACACAAACTTGTCGACCTCGCCGCTGAGCATGGCAATCTCGCGCACAAAGGTGCTGCTGATGAACTGGTAGCGGGTGCTGGGGGTCAGGAACACGGCCTCGACATCGGGCATCAGCGAGCGGTTCATGCCGGCGAGCTGGAACTCGTAATCGAAATCGGTGACCGCGCGCAGGCCACGCACGATGGCATTGCCGCCTTGGGCCACGACAAAATCACGCAGCAGGCCCGAGTAGCTTTCGACCCGCACGCTGGGGTAGTGCTTGACCGCTTCGCGCGCCATGTCCATGCGCTCCTTGAGCGTAAACATGGTCTTCTTGTGGTGGCCTTCGGCCACCGCCACGATCACATTGCCAAACAGCTGGTAGGCCCTGCGCACCACATCTTCGTGGCC
Source organism: Comamonas sp. JUb58 (assembly GCF_004364775.1). Lineage (GTDB taxonomy): Bacteria > Pseudomonadota > Gammaproteobacteria > Burkholderiales > Burkholderiaceae_C > Comamonas. The sequence continues at coordinate 94,136 of NZ_SOAL01000003.1, read as the reverse complement.
CAGGGTCATGGGATCAAAGGTGCCTGGGTAGATGGCCAGTGTCATGTATGTCTCCTGCAAAGCATCTTGGTGGTGCCAGCCGACCTGGCACATTGCAGCGCAGCATAAACGATTTCTGTCACCACCCCGCTAGCCCACAGGCATTCCCTTTCAGCGCTCTGCGGCCTCGGCCTTCTTCAGCAAGTGCGCATGCACAGCGCCTGCCTTCAGGTAGCGGTGGCGCACCAAGCCCAGCTCGGCCAGGGCCTCTTCGCTCCAGGCTTCGGGGGCTTCGAGGTAGATGAAGCCCTGCGCCGTCACCGCCGCATGTGCGGCCTTGAGCGCCGGCACAAACAGCTGGCCAGAAAACGGCGGGTCCAGAAAGATCAGATCCCAGTGCGCGGGGTAGGCCTGCAGCGCTGCCAGCGCATCGCCCCGGCTCACCTCGACCTGGGTGGCACCCAGCTTCTGCGCCAGCTGCTTAATCTGCGCAGCCAGCTGCACATCGGACTCGACCATGCGCACCTGGGTTGCGTTGCGCGATGCGGCCTCCAGCCCCAGCGCGCCGGTACCGGCAAAGGCATCGAGGCAGCGCCAGCCCGCCAGGTCCTGACCGAGCCAGTTGAACAGGGTCTCGCGCACGCGGTCCGGCGTGGGCCGCAGATCGGGGCGGGTCAGCACCGCCAGCTTGGTGCGGCGCCATTGGCCGCCGATGATGCGGATCTCGCCGGCAGCGGATGCGGCCACGCGGGCGGCATTGCTGGTGTTTCCGGTCGTGCCGCGCTTGCGGGCGGGCACCGCGTCAGGCGCGGCCTCGGCAGCAGCGGCTGCTTTTTGCACCAGGGCGCGCAGCGCGCCCTCGCTTTTGATGGCACTGCGTCCCATTATGGTTTTGCTCCCAAGACCACGGTCACTTGCTTGTCCGGCTGCACCATGCGCGCCATGGCCTTGCGCACATCGTCCGCGCTGAGGGCTTCCACCCGGTCCGTCCAGTGGTCCAGGTAGTCCAGCGGCAGGCCATTCCAGGCGATATTGGTCACATTGCCCAAGAGCTTGGCATTGCTGTCCACGCGCAGCGCAAAGCCGCCAATCAGGTTGTCCTTGGCATCGCGCAGTTCCTGGTCGGTGGGGCCCTTGGCGATGAAATCGCGCAGCACCTCGCGCGTCACCTTGAGCGCCTCCGCTGCCTGGTCAGGCCGGGTCTGCAAGCCGATCTGGAAGGCACCGGCATCCAGCCCCGGGTTGAACGAGGAATACACGCCATAGACCAGGCCGCGCTTCTCACGCACCTCTTCCATCAGGCGCGATGCAAATCCGCCGCCACCCAGAATATGGTTGCCCACCAGCACGGCCAGAAAATCCGGATCGGCGCGGCGGATGCCGGGCTGGCCCAGCAGCACCTGGGCCTGGGCTGAGTCAAACGCGATCTGGATGTCATCGGCCTTGGCCAGCGGCTGCACTGCTGGCACCTCGGCCGGCGCAGCGCACTGCGCCTTGGGCGTAGCCGGCACCTGCGCCAGCAGGCGCTTGACCAATGCATCGGCCTGGGCCTTGTCCAGCGCCCCCACCAGGGTCACCTTGGCGCGGCAGGCATCAACCGAACGCGCCAGGTACTGCTGCATCACGGCCGGGCTGATCTGGGCCAGGGTTTCTTCGGTGGCCCGCTGGCCGTAAGGATGGCTGCCAAACACGGCCTTGTTGAAGGCGCGGCCGGCGACGACCGCAGGGCGGGTATTGCCCTCCTTGATCGCAGCATTCCAGCGCTCGCGCTCGCGTTGCCAGACGGCGTCGTCGTAGCTGGGCTGGGCCATCTGGCGCGCCGCCAGGTCGGCTGCGCGGTTCAGCAAGCTGCTATCGGTCAAGGACCGCAAGGAGAAGGTCAGCGCATCGCTGCTGGCACCGGCGCCAAAGCTGGCACCCAGATCGGCCCAGGCTTCGCCGACGGCGTTTTCGTCCAGTGCCGGCGCACTGCCCTGGGCCTTGACGCCCTTGGACGCCATCATGGCCGCCGCGCTGGCCAGGCCGACTTGGTTCGCCGGGTCGCGCCGGGTGCCGGCATCAAAATTCAGCTGCACATCCACCATCGGGATCGTGGGGCTGTTGACCAGCCAGACCTGGGCGCCGCTGTCCTGCGTCCAGTGCTCGATGGGCAGCAAGGCCCAGGCCGAATGGGAGGCCAGCAAGGCTGCTGCGCCGCCGACCAGTGTTTTGCAAAATGAGGTTCGCATGGGTATCTCTGCTAGCCAGGGCCCGCTGCCATCTGCAGCAGGCCCTGGAGAAAACAATCGATGGCGGGCGCATCACACAGCGCATCCGCCACGGGGTTCTGGTCAGTGCACCGATCCATCTTTGGTCGCGTCACCGCTGCGCTTTTGCGCGGCACGGTCGGCATCGGTCAGCGGCTGGGGCACCAGGGTCGCCACCGTCATCTGGTCATCGCCAAAATAGCGCGCGGCCACCGCCTGCACCTGCGCGGCCGTCACCGATTTCATCAGCGCCAGCAGCTTGTCATTGGCATCCAGCGGCAAGCCCAACACCCAGTTGGAGCCCAGGTCATTGGCCTGATCAAAGACCGAGTCGCGCTCATAGACGGTCGAGGCCTGCCACTGGGTACGCACCCGCTCCAGCTCGGCCTCACCCACGCCGTCCTTGGCCACGCGCGCCACTTCGGCACGCAAGGCCGTCTCCACGTCCTTGGCGGTCTTGCCATGCGATGGAACGCCACCGAGCAAGAAGGTGGATGGCCCACGGTTGACCACGCTGGCACCGCTGAAGGTGGCATCGGCCACGCGGTTGGCGCCCTGGGTCAGCTGGCGGTCCAGGCGTGCGCCGTCATAGCCGCTGAGGACAGACCCCAGCATCAACAGCGCCATCGCATCCTTGTCGCTGTCCTTGGGCTCGACCAGGTTGCGCAGGTCGGGCACCTTGAAGCTCATCACCACATAGGCTTGCTCGGCAGGTGCCTTGTAGTCCAGCCGGCGCTCGCCCTTTTGCAGCGGCTCGGGCCGGGGCTTGCGCTCGGGCAGCGCGCGGCTGGGAATGCTGCCGTAGTATTTTTCGGCCAGCGCGCGCACCTTGTCCACATCCACATCGCCCGCGACGACGACCACGGCGTTCTCTGGCACATACCAGGCCTTGTGGAAGGCGCGGGCATCATCGGGGTGCATGGAATCGAGGTCGCCCATCCAGCCAATCACCGGGCGGTGGTAGGGCGATGCCTGCCAGGTCGCGGCATTGAGCTGCTCCATCAGGCTGGCACGCGGGTTGTCATCGGTGCGCATGCGGCGCTCTTCCTTGATGACCTCGATCTCTTTCTTGAACTCGCCGTCAGGCCACTGGTTGTTGGCAAAGCGGTCCGACTCCAGGCGCATCACGTCTTCGAGCTTGCCGGACGGGATCTGCTGGTAGTAGCCGGTGTAATCGCGGTTGGTGAAGGCATTGTCCTGCCCGCCCAGTGCCGCCACCTTGCGCGAAAAATCGCCGGGCGCCACCGTGGCCGTGCCCTTGAACATCATGTGCTCCAGCGCATGGGCCAGGCCCGAGCGGCCATCGACCTCGTCCATCGAGCCGACGCGCACCCAGACCATGTGCACGGCCGTCGGCGCGCGCTTGTCTGGCTGTACGATCAGGCCCATGCCGTTGGACAGGGTGAACTGCTGGGCACCAGCAGAATTGGAGGCGACGGCAGCGCTGGACACAGGCGATGCCGCCAGCGCTGAAGAAGCCCCAGCGCCCAGGGAGGCCATCAAGGCCAGCAAAATGGTGGAACGTTTCATAAAATAGGCTGATTCTACGTAGCGCACAATGTTCAGTTTTTTCAAGAAAAAATCTCCCGCTGCCGACGCAGCCCCTAGCCCTTCCGCCGCCGAGCCAGCGCCAGCGCCCGCTCCGGTAGCCGACACCCCGGCGCCCGCACCCCAGGTGCCGAGCGCGCCGGTGGCCCCCATCGCCCCCGTGGCTGCCGAGCCTGCCAAGACGGGCTGGCTGCGTGGCCTGGGCATGGGGGGCAAGGCCGCAGCCCCGGCACCCACGGCGGCAGAAACGGTAACAAAAACCCCATCTGCACAAGCCCCACAGGCGCCGGTAGCTCCTATCACTATAGCACCCGAGCCCGCCAGCAGCCGCGACAGCTGGATGGGCCGGCTGAAGAACGGTTTGCGCAAAACCGGCTCCAGCATTGCCACGGTTTTCACCGGCACCAAGATCGACGAACAGCTCTACGAAGAGCTGGAAGAGGCCCTACTGATGGCCGATACCGGCGTCAAGGCCACCCAGCATTTGCTGGACGACCTTAGGCAGCGCGTCAAGGACAGCAAGACCACCGACCCCGCCGCCGTCAAGGAACTGCTGGCCAGCGCGCTGGCCGACCTGCTGGCGCCGCTGGAAAAGCCGCTGGTCATTGGCGAGCACAGCCCCACGGTCATCATGGTGGCCGGTGTCAATGGGGCTGGCAAGACCACCTCGATCGGCAAGCTGACCAAGCACCTGGCCGATGCCGGCCAGAGCGTGCTGCTGGCGGCGGCCGACACCTTCCGCGCTGCCGCGCGCGAGCAGCTGGGCGTCTGGGCCACCCGCAACACGGTCGAGATCATCAGCCAGGAAGGTGGCGACCCCGCGGCCGTCAGCTTTGATGCCGTGACCGCCGGCAAGGCCCGGGGCAAGGATGTCGTGCTGGTGGACACCGCCGGCCGCCTGCCTACCCAGCTGCACCTGATGGAAGAGCTCAAGAAGATCAAGCGCGTCGTCACCAAGGCCGATGGCAGCGCCCCGCACGAAGTGCTGCTGGTCATCGATGGCAACACCGGCCAGAACGCCCTCAACCAGGTGCGGGCCTTTGACGATGCCCTGCAGCTGACGGGCCTCATCGTCACCAAGCTCGACGGCACCGCCAAGGGCGGCGTGCTGGCTGCCATTGCGCAGGAGCGCCCCATCCCCGTGTACTTCATCGGCGTGGGAGAAAAGGTCGAAGACCTGGAGACCTTCAGCGCCAAGGAATTTGCCCAGGCGCTGCTGGCCTGATCGGCAAACGGCCTTCCCACATACAAGCCCTGCCCTCTGGAGCAGGGCTTTTTCTTTACCTTCGTCATGGTAATTTCATGCAATCTTGTTATTTTTTGCACTTCCTGGTGAAAACATGCATTCACAACATTGGCCTTGAAGGCGGGAGATTTCATGAAAATAGCAAGCTTGCGGCAGCTCTGTGCTGCCGGGCTCTGGGCAGTCAGCGGACTGGCCCTGGCCCAAACGGTGGTCTTTAGCGAGAACTTTGATGCGGCGGGCACGGATGCACCGAGCGGCCTGGGTACCACCGGTCCGGCCGGCTGGACGCTGCGCCTGGAGAATGCCGAGACCGTGGCCACCAGCGGCCGCTCCAGCGCTGCGAAACTGCCCTGGCTGGGCTGGAAGTTTGTCACGCCGACTTATTGGACGGCCCAGGTCTCGGGTGGCGATCGCGCCAAACTCACCAAGGCCAGCGGCAAGATCGCAGTGGCCGAATCGGATGGCCTGCGGCCCACCAGCGGTCTGTACTTCAACACCGTGATGGAAAGCCCCAGCATTGCGGTGCTGGGTGGCGGCAGCTACACGCTGGGCTTTCTCAGCCACTTCCAGATGGGCTCCACCAAGAAGGAGAGCATCAAGGTCGAGGCCGTGTTTGATGACAGCAGCGTCCAGACCCTGCTGCATGAGACCAGCGCCTCGCGCCTGAACCAGAACGAGAACCTGGCCTTCAGCGTCCCCGCCGGCGCCAAGAAGGTCAGCCTGCGCTTCAGCTACCTGAACACTGACAACAACTGGTACTGGGGCATCGATGATGTGGTGCTGACGCAAACCAGCAGCGAGCCACCCAAGCCCTTTGACCCCGCCAAGCTGCCCAACACCGCCCACTCGCCCGCGCTGACCGTGGGCCCGACCTTGCAAAACCCCGGCCCCGACCACATGGCCGTGATGCTGGAAACCAGCGAGTCCGCCCCCACCATCTGGTGGCGCCTGGCCGGCAGCACCGGGCCCTACACCTTGCTGCCCGCCAAGAACCCGGTCGGTGATTTTGCCGACAGCAGCATCTTCTTTGCCGACATCGCCGGTCTGCAATCGAACACGCTCTATGAATACGCCGTGGTCACCGGCACCAGCGCAGCGCCCAAGCTGGCGGGCCCCTTCCAGTTCAAGACCTGGCCACGCGAGGGCGATGGCGTCACTGCCGCCAAGTTCGCCGTGGTCTCGGACACCCAGGATGGCCTGGCCAACCGCCTCAAGAACATCACCCAGGGCGTCATCAACAACGACTGCGCAGGCCTGGCCGCGCAGTGCGCGCAAAACCTGGCCGGCTTCATGGTGCCGGGTGACCTGGTTGGATCAGGCGGCACGCGCAGCAACTGGAAAGACCAGTTTTTCGGCCCGCTGGCCGCCATCTCGGCCTATGTGCCGCTGATCCCCTCACCCGGCAACCACGAATATTTTGGCGGTGAGCAGGCCAGCGCCGGCAGTGAGAAAAACTGGGCCAAGACCTACCGCAAGTACTTCAACCGCATGCCCGCCAATGGCTCGGAAAAGCACCCGCTGCACTGGTACCAGCTGGACTACCTGGGCATGCGCATTGTCGGCAGCGACTTCAACCCCGCCTCGGCCATGCACAACACCGGTGGCTGGACCGGCTATGACAACGGCCGGGGCCTCTTCCGCGCCGATTACATGCAGGAGCACCTGAACTGGTTCAGCGGCCTGATGGCCCAGACCCGCGTGGACAAGAAGCCCTATATGGTGCTGCTCAACCACCACCCCTGCCTGAGCGAAAAATGGCGCCAGGGCGAGGTCATGGCGACCTGCGATTTCATCTCGCAGCTGGAAGACTATGGCCGCACGACCGGCGCCATCACCGCCAACCTCAACGGCCATGTGCACTTCTATGAGCGCGGCAATTCGATGAACAGCCGCCACCTCTGGCTGAATGTGGCCTCGGGCAGCGGCGCACTGGAAGGCGCCAAGCAAGACGACGACAGCGATCTGGACGTCATCGCCAACACCAAGCTCAGCTTTGGCTATGGCACCTTGGAAGCCAGCTTTGGCAGCGCCACACCTGCCCTGACCTGGAAGCGCTACGACCTGGGCGGCTCCACCACCAGCAGCACGCCGGACGACAGCATCGCCATCACCAGCCAGGCCTGGTCCCTCAAGCCGGAACTGGTCCAGGCCAAGCTCGGCAAGGTCGATCCAGCCAGTCTGCAGCTGGCCTACCGCACGGCCGCAGGCCCGGCGCTCTATGAAGCGCAATGGCAGGTCTCCAAGGACCCGCAGTTTGCCGCCGGCCAACCGGTCTACGACGTCTGGGGCAACGACACCCGCAGCGAGAACTGGACCTACCTGAATGGCGTGCGCGTCAACACGCAAAAGGATGTCGACATCGCCACCCTGCCGCTGGGCCAGCTGCTGGCCAACCCCAAGCGCATCTACCCGAATGTGGCGGCCAACACGGCACGCGGCAAGCTGACGAGCGCCATCATTGCCGGCGGCAACAGCCTGCGCGACCGCTGGAGCTGCGGCTACAAATGGGACGAGGACGGTGACAGCGGCGCTGAGCGCCAGGGCGGCCGCCAGTGCTATGCGCAGCTGCTGAAGGCTGATGGCAGCAAGGGCTCCGCCCTGGATCCCTTCCAGGGCCAACCCGCCCAGGTGCTGCAGCTGGGCCAGGATGAGCGCTGGTACTGGCGTGTGCGTGTGCGAGATACGCACCTGAACTGGTCCGACTGGAGTGCCACCGGCTCCTTCGAGCTGGGCAACCCTGCGCCTGAGCCCGAGCCACCTGTGCAAGACCTGATCGACACCCAGCTGCCCACCCCCGGTGGCAACCTGCCCGCGATGGGCCTGAACATCCAGGCCGCCACCCGCTGCGACCAGTCCAACGCCAGCATCAGCGCCGTGCCTGCCGGCCTGCTGCCCGCCGGCCTGCAAGCTGCCTCCGGCCTGCTGTCGTTCACCCTCTCGGGCTGCGACCATGCAGGCTTCAGCGCCCAGGTCCGCCTGGAGCTGCCCGCCGACCTGCCCGCCAACAGCCGCGTGATGAAGGTGCACACCGCTGCCGACGGCCAGACGGTGGTCAGCGAGATCGCAGGCGCCAGCATCGCCGGCGGCGTCGTCCGCTACAGCGTCACTGACGGTGGTCCGCTGGACGAAGATGGCCTCGTCAACGGGACCATCGTCGACCCGGTGCTGGTCGCCGTGCCTGCCGATGTGGTGGTACCTCCATCGTCAGCAGCACGCCCCGTGCCAGCCAACCAGCCACTGGCCTTGTTGCTGCTGTCGCTGCTGCTGATGGCAGGGGCTGCGGTCGCTCGTCGTCGCCGCTGATTCGGGCTACCGGCCTCGGGGCCCTCTGCAGCACCCTCTGCCCTTGGGCATGGGTCTTGCAGGGGGCCTTGTCGATTACACACAGCCGTCAAGGCTGTTACTGCAAAATAGCGCAGGCCGCGCTGCCGGCCTGGCTTTCAAGGAAACGCAAACATGCTGCAAGAAGACCGTTTTGTCCGCATCCAATCGCTGCTCGCCTCCATCGACCGGCTCAGCACCGAAAGACTGATCCAGGACATGCAGGTCTCCCGCGAAACGGTACGCCAGGATTTGCTGGCACTCGAATCCATGGGCCTGGTGCGGCGCGTGCATGGCGGCGTCGCCCGCGTCACGCGGGACGAGCCCCCTTTTGTGCAACGCCAGGCGCTGCGCGTGGCAGAAAAACGTGCGATCGCCAAGGCAGCCGTCAAACGCCTGCAACCGGGTCAGATGGTGTTTATCGATGCCGGCACCACCACCGCCATCCTGGCTGAAGAGCTGAGCCTGATCAGCCGCCTGGTCGTGGTCACCAACTCCATCACCGTCGCCCTCAAGCTCGCTGGCACCCAGGCCACCGCCGGCAGCGCCAACAGCATGCGCGTGGTGCTGCTGGGCGGCGATACCAACCCGGAAATCCCCTGCACCTATGGCGAGGTCACCCTCAACGAGATCCGCCGCTACCGCGCCGATGTCACCCTGCTCTCGCCCGTGGGCATCAGCGCCGAGGATGGCGTGACCTTTGGCAACGAGCATGAGGCCAGCCTGGCCACGGCCATGGCCCAGCAGTCATCGTCGCTGGTCGTTCTGGCCGACTACAGCAAGATCGGCCTGCGCAGCCGCTATGCCGTGGCCTGCCCACCCAGCCAGCAGACCTTGATCACCAATGCCCATGCGGCCAACACCGAGGCCTTGGAAGCGCTGAACGCCCAGGGCGTGGCGGTCATTCCCGTCTGATCGCATTCAGGCCTGCAGTGCCGGGCCCACCTCACCCGCCACCCAGGCGGCATAGGCCGGGCTGGCCGCCGTCTCACCCCAGAGCCATTGCGGCAAGGTATAGGGGTGCAGCGGTAGCAGCAGACGCTGCAAAGCGGGCAGGCTTTGGGGCGTGGTCTTCCAGGTGATGCGCCATTCATCCGCCTGCTGCAACTGACCGTCCCACCAATAGTGCGAATGGATCTTGTCGACCTGGGCGCAGGCCGCCAGGCGGGCCTGTACGCCTGCCTGGGCCAGTGCTTGGGCTGCCGATTCGCTGTCCACCGTCGTGCTCGCCCATGCCACCAGGCAGAGGCCGCCAGCGCCAGGGTTCATGGCCAAGGATTGCATCATCAACTCCATGATTTGTATCAAACAGGCTGCGGTTTGGATGCCGCTTCACAGGCCCCAAACCACTGAGAATATATCCAGATTTTCTAGGCCTGGATACGGAACTTATCCACAGACCGGGCACTCCAACTGCTCTGAAGGCGGAAAGGGCTGTCAGACAGCGCCCCGCCAGCCGCTATGGCCACGATAAAGAAAGGTGAATAGCATCAAAATCAGGAGCAAGCTATTCTTTATCAACGCTGATCCCAGCCATTCTTAGTTGAAACTTAAACCCGAGATTACCGCACCGCAGCATGGGAACTCCCACAGCATCAAGGGACTCCTACCGGTGTTACTATGTATCGCATAGACGAAAGGACTTCTAGCGTGACAACTCATTCTGGAGCCGCCACCATTTCTACCGCATTGGCTCCTGCAAACCCATGGTCGTTGGTACCACCCCTGGGCAATCTGGACGCGTACATCACTGCGGTCAATCGCATCCCCATGCTCACCCCCGAGGAAGAGCTGGGCTATGCGAAAAAACTCAAGGAAAACGGTGATGTCGAGGCTGCTGGCCGCCTGGTGCTCTCGCACCTGCGCCTGGTGGTATCCATTGCCCGCCAGTACATGGGCTACGGCCTGCCGCACGGCGATCTGATCCAGGAAGGCAACGTCGGTCTGATGAAGGCCGTCAAGCGCTTTGACCCGGACCAGGGCGTTCGCCTGGTCAGCTACGCCATGCACTGGATCAAGGCCGAGATCCACGAATACATCCTGAAGAACTGGCGCATGGTCAAGGTGGCTACCACCAAGAGCCAGCGCAAGCTGTTCTTCAACCTGCGCTCGATGAAGCAAGGCTTCAAGGCAGAAGCGGGCATGGAAGACGGCGCGATGCAGCGCGAGACGCTCTCCGAGAGCGAAATCGACGCGATGGCCGCGCATCTGAATGTCAAGCGCGAAGACGTGATCGAGATGGAAACCCGTTTGTCGGGCGGCGATGTGCTGCTCGATCCGAGCCCCTCCGATGACGGCGAGCAAGCCTATGGCCCCATCGCTTATCTGGCCGATGCATCGCATGAGCCAACGGCCATGATCGAATCGCGCCAGCGCGACTACCTGGCCACCGATGGTATTCAGGAAGCCCTGGCCACCCTGGACGAGCGCAGCCGCCACATTGTGGAAGAGCGCTGGCTCAAGGTGAACGACGACGGCTCGGGCGGCATGACCCTGCACGACCTGGCTGCGGTCTATGGCGTCAGCGCCGAGCGGATTCGCCAGATCGAATCGGCAGCGATGAAGAAAATGCGCAAGGCCCTGGCCGAATACGCTTAAGCCGTATTGCAACGATCTGCTATCGCAGTACCCATCCATATCGCAATTGGCGATAATCAAAGCGCACATGCCTTCTGGCCTGTGCGCTTTTTTTATGGCCCGTATGAGCCCGGCGGACGTACAGACGGATAAACCTCCACCCATGCGGGCAGCCATGCGAATCTGGAGCTTTTATGCATTTTTCCCTGTCCCGCCGCTGCCTAGTGGCAGCCACTTTGGCCACCCTCGCCAGCACCGGCGCCCTGGCTGCGGACAACTGGCCCAACAAACCCCTGCACCTGATCGTGGGCTTTCCGGCCGGCTCCTCGCCTGACCTGACTGCCCGCGCACTGGCCGAGCCCCTGGAAAAAGCGCTGGGCCAACCGATCATCGTCGAGAACAAGGTCGGCGCCGGTGGCAACATCGCCGCTGAATACGTGGCGCGCGCCACCGACGGCTACACCTTCAGCGTGATGATCAACGGCAATATGACGATTGCCAAGCTGCTCAACCCCTCGATCCGCTACGACCCGCTGACCGACCTGCAGCCCGTCGGCCTGATTGGCGTGGCCCCGCTGGTGCTGGTGGCGCCAGCCAAAGCGCCTGAGGGCAAGGGCTTCTTCGAGGCCGCCACCCAGGCGGGCAGCAGCTGGAGCTATGGCTCGCCGGGCGTGGGCACCATCGGCCACCTAGGCATGGAGCTGCTCAAGAGCCGCGCCAAGATCAAGCCCGAGCACATCCCTTACCCTGGCTACCCGCAGGTGTTCAATGGCATCCAGGGCGGCGATCTGCAGCTCTCCATGCTGCCACCGGCGCTGGCGATGAACCAGATCCAGGCCGGCAAGCTGCGCGGCATCGGCGTGAGCTCGGCCGCCCGCAGCCCGCTGGCCCCCGGCCTGCCCAGCCTCAAGGAGCTGGGCATTGCCAACTACGACATGGAAATCTGGAACGCCGTGGCCGCGCCCAAGGCCATGCCCAAGTCCCATGTCGACAAGCTCGCCGCCGCCGTGGGCGAGATCGTACGCAGCCCAGAGATGCGCCAGAAGCTGGCCCTGCAGGGCTGGCAGGCCGTGGGCAGCTCGCCCGAAGGCCTGAAAAACCGCATCGATGCCGATGTGAAGGCGCTGGGCGCCATCATCAAAGAGCAGAACATCCGCGCGCAATGACGGCCGCCCAAGTCTTCTCCGATCTCAGCGCCTGGCAGGTGATGGCCTGGGGCCTCGTGTTCTTCAGCGCGCTGTACCTGATCGGAGGGCTGGGCATGACGGCGCTCACCCGCTTTCTGCAAAAGCGCGGCATCGGCCGGGTGCTCGATACCCGGCCGCTCAAGCCTGACCAGCTGCGGCGCGAGTGGCGCCAGTCCTTTCACTCCATCCTGGTGTTTGGCCTCGGCATGGTGGTGCCCTGGGGCTTTGTGCAGCTGGGCTGGGCGCATTTCGCCATCGCCCCCAGCGGCTGGCAGATCGCCATCGAGATCTGGGTGCTGCTGATCTGGAACGATGTGCACTTCTGGATCAACCACCGCCTGCTGCATACGCGCTGGTTCAAGCGCTTCCATGGCGACCACCACCGCTCGGTCGTGGTCACGCCCTGGTCGACCTACAGCTTCCACCCCATCGAGGCGATGATGCTGGGCAATGTGATCCTGCTGCCGATGGTGCTGCATGACTTTGCCTTCTGGTCGCTGGCCTCGGTGCCGGTGTTCAGCATCTTCCTCAACGCGGTCGGCCATGCCAACTACGACTTCTTCCCGCGCCTAGGGCCCCGCCACCCGCTGGCCGCCAGCCGCCGCCACCACCTGCACCATGCCCGGCCGGCCGGCAACTATGGCTTTGCACTGGCCTTCATGGACCGCCTGATGCGCAGCGAAGCAGACCCGCTGCCGCCACGCCCAGCCCCCGGGCGCCCCGCTGCTTGACCCGGTTGGCATGACCCGCGACGACAGCCCGCCCCTGCCCGCCACCGCCCCCCGCAAGCTGCCCCGGCTGCGCCATTGGCGTGACTGGCAATCGCTGCTCTACATGCTGGCTCTGCCGCTGATCGCTGCCTGGCAATGGCAGCATGGCCTGGTCTGGTGGCTTTACCTGATCGAGCTGTTTCTGACCCTGGGCATCGGTGTCATCCACCACAACCACACGCATCTGCGCATCTGGACCGGGCCGCACAGCCGCTGGCCCAACCGCGCCACCGACTATGCGCTGACCCTGCTGCAGGGCCACCCCACCTTTGTGTTCTGGCCCGCCCATGTGGGCAACCACCACCGCTACAAGCACAGCGAGCAGGACATCGCCCGCACCTACCGTTTTGGTGGCGACACCAACCACCTCTGGGGCTATCTGCTGCACCCGCTACAGGCCGCCTGGGTGCTGTACCCGCTGTTCATCCGTTGGTTGGCGGGCCTGCGCCTGCGCCAGCCTGGCGCCTTTCGCTACTGCATGGGCCAGTACGCGCTGTGGCTGGGCAGCTGGGCGGGGCTGCTGGCGCTGGACTGGAAAAAGGCGCTGATTTTCGTCATCCTGCCCCAGCTCCATGGCCTGCACTGGCTGCTGGCCACCAACTACCTGCAGCACGCCCATGCCGACGGCCGCAAGCCCCCAAAGCCTGAAAACGATACCGATGGTGGCATGCTGAACTACGCACGCAATTTTGAAGGCATGGTCAACCCCCTGCTCTTTAATATTGGCCTGCACACCGCCCACCATGAATGTCCGCATGCACACTGGTCCGCGTTGACCCGCTTGCATGCCGATGAATACCGACACCGGGTCCACCCGGTGCTCAACGAGGCAGGCCTGTTGCCGTATATGGCGCGGGTCTTTGTAGGAGGGTTGGTGCGCCGATCGGCCCGCAGCCGGTCGCTGATGCCGCCTATGGAGAAAAAGTAGTCATCTATGCCAGTCGCATACTCGCAGGTCTATATCGAATCCGCCGGACACTTCATGCCCGGTGCCCCCGTTGCCAATGACGGCATGGATGCCTATGTGGCTCCGCTCAACCGCCTGTCCGAGCGCATCAAGCGCCGCATCCTGGCGGAAAACGGCATCCAGCAGCGCCACTATGCGATTGCGCCCGATGGCAGCACCAGCTACAGCAATGCGCAAATGGCCAAGGGCGCCATCGAAGCGGCACTGGCGCAGGCCGCACGCCCGCTGGCCGACATCGGCTTTCTGGCCAGCGGTTCATCGGGCGGCGACGCGCTGATGCCCGGCTTTGCCAGCATGATCCAGGGCGAGATGGCCGCACCACCGATGGAGCTGCTCAGCGTGCATGGCGTCTGCGCGGCCAGCGTGGGCGCGCTGCAAAGCGCAGCGCTGGCGGTGGAGCATGGCACCCATGGCCATGCGCTGGCGGTGGCCAGCGAGATGCCATCCCGCCTCTTCAAGCGCTCGCGCTACGCGGGCCAGGACTACAACACCGATTTTGATGCGCACTTTTTGCGCTGGATGCTGAGCGATGGCGCCGGCGCCGTGCTGCTGGGCCAGGGTGCTGCCCTGCCCCAGCGCCCCGACCTGCGCCTGAAACTGCGCTGGACCCACCAGCGCAGCTTTGCCGGCGACTACCCCGTGTGCATGCAGCTGGGCCTGACGCATGACCGCCAGCGCAGCCACCTGGATTTCCCCTCCTGGGCCGAGGCCGAGGCCGCGGGCGCACTGTCCCTGCGCCAGGACATCCGCCTGCTGCCCCACCTCTTTGATGTCTGCATCCACGAGTACGCCCGCATCGCCCACCAGGGCTGGCTGCCCGAGCGCGGCATCGACCATTTTCTCTGCCACTACTCGTCGGAGAAATTCATCCCCGTCGTCGATGAGCTGCTGAACAAGGCCCAGCTGTCGATCCCGCGCGAGCGCTGGTGGAGCAACTTGGCCTGGCGCGGCAACACCGGCGCGGCCTCCATTTTTGTGATGATCGCCGAATACCTGCAGACCCAGCACGAGCGCCTGAAACCCGGCGATACCATGCTGTGCTTTGTGCCCGAGTCCGGCCGCTTTACTGCCGGCTACATGCTGCTGGAGGTAGAGAACCACACGCCCGCCAATCCGGCAGCAGCCCGCGCCAGCACCCCAGCCCAGCGGGCCACCCCGGCCCCCGCCGCTGCAGAAGGCGCGCTGATCGCCCCGCCCCATGACCCGGCCGCCGCCCCAGCCGGCTTGGCGCCCTTGCTGACCGAGCTGGCCAGCATCTGGCATGACTACCGCTCCCAGGTCTGGCGCACGCCGCTGGTACACCGCATCCACAGCGGCCAGATCCAGCAGGCCGACTATGTGCGCTGGATGAGCCAGTGGGTGCCCCAGGTGCGCGAAGGCAGCCTGTGGATGCGCGAAGGCGCGGCCTCGCTCACAGGGGCCTATGCCGAGCTGGCCGCACTGATGGGCGTGCATGCCAGCGAGGAGCAGAACGACTTCAAGATCCTGCACCAGGACTACCTCAACGCCGGTGGCACGCAAACCGATATCCAGCAGCTGCGCCGCAACCCCGGTGGCGAGGCGCTCAATAGCTATCTGCACAGCCTGGCGGCCACCCCCAACCCGATTGGCCTCCTGGGTGCCATCTACATCATCGAAGGCACGGGCCAGCGCATCGTTCCCAGCCTGCTGCCGCTGCTGCGCCAGCACCTGGCGCTGGGCCCGGACTGCTTCCGCTTCTTGGAATACCACGGCGCCAATGACGAAGACCATCTGGAGCGCTGGCTGATGGCCGTGCAGATGGTGATGGCGCTGGACGACAGCGGCACCGCCGCTGCGGCGATTGCCGCCACCGCACGCCATACCGCCGCGCTCTACCTGATGCAGTTCCGGCACATTCTGGATGCCACGGCCACGGAGCCCGCACGATGACCGACTTCCGCGACATCCCCCACGACGAGCGCGACCCCAACCCCTGGCTGGCGCTCTACCTGGACGACAGCACACCGCTGCCCGACCATGTCAAGGCAGCCTGGCTCAAGGATTCCAGCAGCCGTTCGCGCCAGTTTCTGCTGCCCTTCATCCGGCCGCTTGCGCGGCTGAGCATCATCCTGATCCAGATCCTGAAGGTGCTGCTGCCCAAGCGCTGGGCGCATTCCAAGCTGCTGCACCGCACGCTGGCCTTCAGCATGAACCGCTTTGTCTCGCCCGAGGCCAACTGGCTGATCATGCGCCACTTCCACCTGGGCTCGCAGATCCTGAGCTTTATCGGCGCCAATGCCCCCACGCCCGTGCCCACGCAGCCGCTGGCACCGATGGAGATCGATGACATCAAGGACGAGCTGTTCCTGAAGCACGACCTGAACCTGTTCAACTTTGTCATCCGGCTCAACACCAGCTTGCGCACCCATGGCCAGCACATGGGCCCGGTGGCCGAGCCCAACTTTGGCATGCTCTGCGATCCACCGCTGGAGCTGGCTGCGATGCCGCAGGGGCGGCTGAACATTCTGGATCTGCAAAGCGCCATCGAGGTCTACACGCCGGTTTACCAGCTGCTGCTGACCGACAACGACTTCTGGCGCGCCAGCAATTCGCTGCAGCTCGATGAGACCGTCGCCATCTATGCGGCCAAGATCCTGTCCTCGCCCGAGCATTTGGTGATGCTGAACAACAAGCACCCGCTTGTGCCGCTGTCCACCCTGCGCGCCGGCCACCGCCTGGTGCTGCATGGCCTGTCCACCGAGATGCTGCACTGCCTGCTGATGCGCATGGCCAGTGGTGAGACCCCGCTGCCCAGCCGCGAAATCGCCAAGACCCGGCAGGCAGCAGGCCGGCCTGCGCAGGCCAGCTGATTCTTTGCCCCACCAAGCCTTCGATGCCAACCCTGCCCCCAGAACACCCCGCCAGCAACCCGCCCTGGCGCCCTTGCGGCGCAGGCCATGTGGCCGTCTACGGCACCTTGCGCGCCGGCGGCGTCAACGACATCACCCGCCTGGCCGATCAGCTCGTTTGCCGGGGCCGCACCATGCTCACCGGCACCCTCTATGACCTGGGCTGGTACCCCGGCCTGCAACTGCAGGGCAGCGGCCTGGTGCTCGCCGAGGTCTACCCCCTGAGCGATGCGCTGGAGCAGGCGATGGACCGCATTGAAGGCATCTGGCCGGTGGACATTGGCGAATACACCAAGCGCGTGCTGACCCTGGATGTGGAGCTGGTCAGCGGCGGCCGGCAAGGGCTGGAGGTGCTGGTTTACGAGGCCCTGCCCCCGGCCTTGCAAGGCCGCACGCAGATCAGCGCAGAGGACTGGCTGGCGTGGATTGCGCAGCAGGGCCGCGAACACCCCGATACGGCTTTCAGTTTGAACACGCCCCAGGGCTGAGCCGCAAACGCTCAAGCCACGGGCTCAGCCCAGCAGCAGCCCCTGCTTTTCAATAAAAGCCACCACCTCGTCCAGACCGTCCAGCGTCTTCAGGTTGGTCATCACAAAGGGCTTGGTGCCCTTGGGACCGCTGCGCATGCGCTCGGTGTCGCTGCGCATGACATCCAGGTTGGCACCCACATAGGGCGCGAGATCGGTCTTGTTGATCACAAACAGATCGCTCTTGGTGATGCCCGGGCCGCCCTTGCGCGGGATCTTCTCGCCGGCCGCCACATCGATCACATAGATGGTCAGGTCCGACAGCTCGGGGCTGAAGGTCGCAGCTAGGTTGTCACCGCCCGATTCGATAAAGACGATATCGGCGTCAGGAAACTGGCCCAGCATGCGGTCGATGGCTTCGAGGTTGATCGAGGCATCTTCGCGGATCGCAGTGTGCGGACAGCCGCCCGTCTCCACGCCCATGATGCGCTCGGCCGGCAGCGCGCCGCTGACGGTCAGCAGGCGCTGGTCCTCCTTGGTGTAGATGTCATTGGTGATGGCGATCAGGTCCCATTTGTCGCGCATGGCCTTGCACAGCATCTCCAGGATGGTGGTCTTGCCCGAGCCCACGGGCCCGCCGATACCGACGCGCAACGGTGGCAGTTTTTTGCTGCGGTGGGGAATGTGGTGCAGTGCAGTGCTCATGATCGGAAAAGCCGTGAGTATTGGTGTTCATGCCGGGCCGAGAGAATCGCCAGCATCGGGGAAAAAGCCTGGCGCTGGTCATCACCCAGCGCCAGCGCATGGTCGGCCGCGCCCGGTATCGCCTGCGCCAGCCGCGCCAGAATGCGCTGGCCGGCACTCTGCCCCAGCGGGACGGATTTGATCGCCGCCTGCACCATGTTCTCGGCCCAGCCAAAGGCATAGGCCAGCAGTGCATCGCGCGCGCCCGCGCCTGCCAGGTGCGCGGCCAAGGCAAAGGCCAGCGGGTAGCTCGCATCCTCGGCCGCCAGCCAGTTCACCAGGGCCAAGGCCTGGGCATCATCGGCATGGCGGTTCTGCAACCAGGCCACCAGCGAGCGGCCCATCTGTTCGGTCTGCAGGCGCAGCTCGCTGCTCTCGCGCGTCTGCAGCACCCAGGCATTGAGGGCGACGACGCGGGCGCGCTCATCGCACTGCCAGGCCTGCATGGCCTGGGCCAGCACCGCCATATCGCCTCGGGCCTGGCTCAGCTGCAGCTGCTCGGTAATCCAGTCTGCGGCCTGCGCCTCGTTGCCCACCAGCGCGGCATTCACGCCCGCCTCCAGGCCTTCGGAATAGGAGAAGCCCCCAATGGGCAAAGCCGGCGAGGCCAGCCACATCAGCTGCAAAAAGCTGGCGGGTGACAGGCTGAGGGGCTGCATGCTCATCCGTGGTGGTGCGGATGCGGATGCGGATGGGCGTGGTCATGCCCGTGGTCATGGCTGTGCGCATGGCCATGCCCATGGTGGCTGTGGCCATCGTTGGTGACATGCCCGCCATAGGCGCCGCCTTCCGGCTCAAAGGGCAGCTCCGCCTCTACGACGGTCATGTGCATGCTGCGCAGCATGTCGGCCAGCACATGGTCGGGTTCGATCTTGAGGTGGTCCGGCTGCAGCTCGATCGGCACATGGCGGTTGCCGAGGTGGTAGGCGGCACGCATCAGGTCAAAGGCCGAGCCATGCTGCGCGCAGGCGCTGATATACAGCACCTTCTGCGGCGCGGCCTGCACGAGAACCACGGAACCATCTTCGGCGACCAGCACATCGCCGCCGCGCACGGCCTGGCCGCGTGGCAGAAAAATCGCCAGCGCACGGCCGCTGCTGTCGGTGGCCGAGAAGCGCGATTTCTGGCGCACATCCCAGTCCAGCTCGACAAAGCTCGCGCGCTTGCGCAGGGCCGGTGCCAGGCCTTGGCCACCGGGCAGACATTTGGAGACCTGCAGCATTGCTTGCGCCGTCATGGCAGCTCCAGGCGCATAAAGCAGCTGTTCGGGTCAAGCTGGTAGCTGCCAAATGGCTCGCAGTCGACAAAGCGATTGCGCGCGTAGAAGCGGCGCGCCGGCGCAAAAAAGGCCTCGGTACCCGTCTCCAGGCTGATGCGCTTGGCACCCAGCGCGCGGGCTTGGGCCAGCACATGGTCCAGCACCTGTTGGGCTGCGCCCGAGCCGCGCTGCTCTGCGTCCACCCGCATCGACTTGAGTTCCAGATGGTCCTCATCCAGGGTCTTGAGCGCGCAGGTGGCGACCAGGGCCTGGGGCTCTTGCTCGGCGCTCCAGGCGGTCCAGAGGTACATGCCGGGCGCACGCAGCTGCTCCGGGTCCAGCGCATGCACGCTCTCGGGCGGCGAGATGCGGCGCATATCGCTCAGGTGCTCTTCCAAAAAGGCCAGCACGCGCGCATCGGTTACCGGGTCGCGCTTGAAAATCAATGGGCTTGCCATGGGTCCTTACCGGTTCAAAACAGAAAATAACGCTGGGCCATCGGCAGGCTGCTGGCCGGCTCGCAGGTCAGCAGCTGGCCATCGGCGCGCACCGCATAGGTCTGGGCATCCACCTCCATGTGCGGCGCCAGGTCGTTGTGCACCATCTGCTGCTTTTGCAGGCCACGTATGCCCTTGACGGCCGACAAGGTCTTGGCCAGCCCAAAGCGCTGGCCAATGCCGGCGGCCAGGCCGGCTTGCGAGACAAAGGTCAGCGAGGTCTTGGCAATCGCCCCGCCAAAGGCGCCAAACATAGGGCGGTAGTGCACCGGCTGCGGCGTCGGGATGGAAGCATTGGGGTCGCCCATGGCCGCCATCGCGATAAAGCCGCCCTTGAGAATGCAGCTGGGCTTGACGCCAAAGAAGGCCGGCTTCCAGATGACGATGTCGGCCCATTTGCCCACCGCCAGGCTGCCCACCTCATGGCTGATGCCATGGGCAATGGCCGGGTTGATGGTGTACTTGGCGATGTAGCGCTTGATGCGAAAGTTGTCATGCCGCTCGCTGTCGCCCGGTAGGGCGCCACGCTGCTGCTTCATCTTGTGCGCCGTCTGCCAGGTGCGCAGAATCACCTCGCCCACCCGGCCCATGGCTTGGCTGTCGGAACTGAACATGCTGATCGCGCCGATGTCGTGCAGGATGTCTTCGGCCGCAATGGTTTCCTTGCGGATGCGGCTCTCGGCAAAGGCCAGGTCCTCGGCAATGCCCGCATCCAGATGGTGGCAGACCATCAACATGTCCACATGCTCGTCCAGGGTGTTGATGGTGTAGGGCCGCGTTGGGTTGGTGGAGCTGGGCAGTACGTTGCTCTCGCCCACCACCTTCAAAATGTCCGGCGCATGGCCGCCGCCCGCGCCTTCGGTGTGGAAGGTGTGGATGGTGCGGCCTTTGAACGCGGCCACCGTGTCTTCGACAAAGCCGCTCTCGTTGAGCGTATCGGTATGGATCGCCACCTGGGTGTCGGTCAGCTCGGCCACATCCAGGCAGTTGTCGATGGCGGCCGGCGTGCTGCCCCAGTCCTCATGCAGCTTGAGGCCAATCGCGCCAGCGCTGATCTGCTCATGCAGCGCCAGCGGCAGGCTGGCATTGCCCTTGCCCAGAAAACCCAGGTTCATCGGAAAGGCATCGGCCGCCTGCAGCATGCGCTCCATGTTCCAGGCGCCGGGCGTGCAGGTCGTGGCAAAGGTGCCGGTGGCCGGGCCGGTGCCACCGCCAATCATCGTGGTCACCCCGCTGGTCAGTGCCTCCTCGATCTGCTGGGGCGCGATGAAGTGGATGTGGGTGTCGATGCCGCCAGCGGTGACGATATTGCCTTCGCAGCTGATGATCTCGGTGCCCGGTCCGATGATGATGTCCACCCCCGGTTGCGTGTCCGGGTTGCCCGCCTTGCCAATCGCTGCAATGCGGCCGCCCTTGAGTCCAATGTCCGCCTTGACGATGCCCCAGTGGTCGATGATCAGCGCATTGGTCAGCACCGTGTCCATCGCGCCTTGCGCACTGCTGCGCTGGCTTTGCGCCATGCCGTCACGGATGGTCTTGCCGCCGCCAAACTTCACCTCTTCGCCATAGCCGCCGGCCCGCAAGGTGAAGTCCTGCTCTACCTCCACCACCAGCGCGGTATCGGCCAGGCGCAGGCGGTCGCCCACCGTGGGTCCATAGGTTTCCGCGTATGCGCGTCTGTCCATCGTTGCCATCAGAACCTTCCTGTCTTAGAACCAGACCACAGCGTCATTCCAGCGCCCCTTGCACCAAGCCGCGAAAGCCGTAGATCTGCCGGTCGCCACCAATGTCCACCAGCTCCACAGTGCGTTGCTGGCCGGGCTCAAAGCGCACCGCCATGCCGCTGGCAATATGCAGGCGCATGCCATGGGCCGCCTGGCGGTCAAACACCAGGCCGGCATTGGTCTCGGCAAAGTGGTAGTGCGAGCCGACCTGGATGGGCCGGTCGCTGGCGTTGTGCACCACCAGGCTGGTGGTGCGGCGCCCGGGGTTCAGCCTATGTTCGCCAGCGTCCAGCAGCAGTTCACCTGGGATCATGTTGCGGCTCCTCGTCAGGCCAAACGCGTCAGCATGGCCGCGCCCAAGACGGCGGTGGCGCCGCCCGCCAGCTTGGCCAGCCAGCGGTGGCGCTGCATCAGGGCCTTGCCCAGCACCATGCCGCCGATATGCAGCAGGGCCGAGCCTAGCGCCATGCCCGCCAGTGCGCCGGCCGATGCCAGCGCAGAATCGGCTGCCAGCTCAAAGCCGTGGGCCGCGCCATGGAAGAACGCAAACACCCCGGCCAGCGCTGCGGCCAGTACCCAGGGCATCTGCTTTTGCACGGCCACCAGCAGGCCCAGCACCAGCACCGATGCGGCAATCATCGGCTCCACGCCGGGCACCCACAGGCCCGCAAAACCAGCCAGTGCGCCGGCTACCAGCAGCGCCACAAAGGCGGCTGGTGCGCGCCAGGCGGGCGTCACCGTCAGCGCACTCCAGGCACCCACGGCCAGCATGGCCGCCATATGGTCGGCACCGGTAAAGGGGTGGGCAAAGGCATGGCCAAAGCTGCTCAAAAAGCCATGGTGGCCACCGCCATCGCTGCCCACATGGGCCAGCGCAGACAGGGGCAAGGCGGCAGTGGCAAGCGCCACGGTGGCAGAGAGTTTCTTGAAGTTCATGGTGCTAGCTTGCGCAGGGGAAAGAGGGGTTTCAGACAATGGGCTCGTGCACGGTGACGAGCTTGGTGCCATCGGGGAAGGTGGCCTCGATCTGGATATCGGCAATCATCTCGGGGATGCCCTCCATCACATCGGCGCGGGTCAGCACCGTGCGGCCAGCGCTCATCAGTTGGGCAACGGTTTGGCCATCACGCGCGCCTTCCATCACAAAGGCGCTGATCAGCGCCACCGCCTCGGGGTAGTTCAGCTTGAGCCCCCGGGCCATGCGCCGCTCGGCCAGCAAGGCGGCGGTAAAGATCAGCAGCTTGTCTTTTTCGCGAGGTGTCAGTTCCATACAGACTGCAAAGCAAGGCACATGCCAAGGGCTGCAACGGCAGGCCATGCACGCTTTCCGTGCTGCATCCTCTACCTCTTGCACCACAAGCATGCAGGCCTGCCGCACATGCACCAATTCAGCACAGCCAGCACCCCAGAGCGGTGCAGTTCCTGGCACGTGGCTTGCAAAGCCCAGGCATGTCTTGCGCACCCTGCTCACCTCCGATCCCGGCCCCTGGGCTTTGCTGCCCCGCGGGCATTCAGCAGCAGCCACAACCATGAGCTGGCATGCCCAATTGGCGCTGCAGTACCGCCAGCAAGCCGGCAAGACCTCGGTGCATTTCAGCCACGATGGCCCGCTGCGCATTCTCAAAAGCCTCTACCCCGAAGGCCCGGGCATTTGCCATAACGTGCTGGTGCATCCGCCCGGTGGCCTGGTGGGCGGTGATGTACTGGATATCTCGGTGGAGGTCGAAGCAGGCGCGCATGCGCTGGTCACCACGCCGGGGGCCACGCGCTTTTACAAAAGCAATGGCCAGCCGGCCTTGCAGCGCACCCGCCTGCAGCTGCAAGCCGGCGCCCGGCTGGAATGGCTGCCGCTGGAGGCCATTGCCTACAACGCCTGCGATGCGGCGAACGAGTTGCAGATGGAGCTGGCACCCGGCGCCGAGCTGCTGACCTGGGACATCACCGCGCTGGGCCTGCCGCTGGCGGGCCAGCCTTTTGTGCAAGGTGTGTTCTCCCAGCACATCGCCTGGCCGGGGCATTTTCTGGAACGTGGCCGTATCCGGGCCGATGATGGGCTGCTGCTCAACGGCCAACTCGGTCTGGCAGGACAGCGCTGCATGGGCAGCCTGGTCTACGCCAGCGGCTCGCCCATCACCCGCGCCCAGCGCGAAGCGCTGCTGGAGAGCACCCAACAGTTGTTGGAAGCCGCCCCTGCAGAGGTGATGGCGGGCGTGACTGCGCCGAACGAGCACATGCTGGTCCTGCGCGGCCTGGCGCCCGTGGTGGAGCCGGCGATGCAGTTGTGGAAGACGGTCTGGGGCCACTGGCGCAGCAGCCTCTGGGGCTTGCCGGCGCAGCGGCCGCGTATCTGGTCGATGTAAGACCTGTTCAAAGGGGCTGCTTGCCCCGCGCGCTTAAGCGCCGTCGATCAGCTGCTCGATATCCTTGGCCAGGGTATCGACTGGCGTGCCATAGCGGCTGTACAGGCGCAGGCGGCCTTCGGGGTCGAAGATGTAGTCGCCAGCGGTGTGGTCCATCGTGTAGCTGCCCGGGGTCTGGCCCTCGACCCGCTTGTAGTAGACCTTGAAGTCCTTGGCCATCTTGGCCGTTTCCTCGTCGCTGCCACGCAGTGCCAGAAAGCTGGGGTCAAAGTTGGCCAGGTAGGCCCCCAGGATCTCAGGCGTGTCGCGCGATGGATCGACCGATGCAAAGATCACTTGCAGCTTGTCGCCCTTGGCGCCGAGCTTTTGCTTGACGGCAGCCAGGTCACCCAAGGTGGTCGGGCAGACATCGGGGCACTGGGTAAAGCCAAAGAACACCAGCACAACCTTGCCCTTGAAGTCCGCCATGCTGCGGCGCTGGCCATGCTGGTCGGGCATGGAGAAATCCTGGCCGTATTCTTTGCTGCCCGTCAGGTCGATGGCGTTGAAATCGGCCTTGGATTTGCAGGCGGTCAGTAAACCGGCGGTCGAGGCCAGTACGGCCGAGCCCGCCAGCCAGCGAAGGGCATTGCGCTTGTTCATTGCAGATTTACCAGGTCACATAGTGGTCCACCAGCAGCGCCACAAACAGCAGGCTGAGATAGACCAGTGAAAAACGGAAAGTCTTGCGCGCCAGCGCATCGGAGTAATTGCGCCACAGCGCAAAGGCGTAGCCAAAGAACCCGGCACCCAGCACCACGGCAGCCACCAGGTAGATCCAGGAGCTCATCTGGATGATGAAGGGCAGCAGGCCGGCGGCGAACAAGACCACGGTGTAGAGCAAGACCTGCACGCGGGTGTAATAGTTCCCATGGGTGACCGGCAGCATTGGCAGGCCGGACTTGCGGTAGTCCTCCACCCGGTACAGCGCCAGCGCCCAGAAGTGCGGGGGCGTCCACAGGAAGATGATCAGGAACAGCAGCAGCGCCTGGGGCGAGACATCGCCGGTCATCGCGGCCCAGCCCAGCACCGGGGGCATGGCGCCCGATGCGCCGCCGATCACGATGTTCTGCGGTGTCAGCGGCTTGAGGATCACCGTGTAGATGACGGCATAGCCAACAAAGGTGGCAAAGGTCAGCCACATCGTGATGGCGTTGATCCAGAGGATCAGGATGGCCGAGCCGGCAATGCACAGCGCTGCAGAGAACATCAGGGTCTGCATGTTGGACAGCTCGCCGCGGGCCGTGGGGCGCCAGGCGGTGCGCTTCATGCGTGCATCAATGCTCTGCTCCACCAGGCAGTTGAAGGCCGCTGCGGCCCCCGCCACCAGCCAGATGCCCGCGCAGGCGACGGCCATGCGCAGCAGCTCGGCGCCGCTCGGCACACCGGGCACGGCCAGCACCATGCCGATCAGTGCGCAAAACACAATCAGCTGCACCACCTTGGGTTTGGTCAATGCATAAAACTGCGCAAAGCGGTTCGGCATTGGCGTTGCGGCAAGTTCGGTCATCGGGGCACTCAGTCTTTGTTCCATACAGCGTAATCAGCTAGAAGCACGGCGGGCAGGTTCGGAGCCCGCAGTACACCAGATCCAGGTCAGCACCACCATGATGGCGGCGGCGCCCCCGGTGTGCAGAACGGCCGCCAGCATCGGCCAATCCAGCACCACATTCGACAGTCCCGTGGCAAATTGCAGCAGCGTCAGGCCCACCAGCCAGCGGCGCTGCTGCCGCAGCAGCGGCACCGTGCGCAGTATCCAGCCGAGCCACAGCAGGGCGGCAATCACCAGATAGGCAAACAGCCGGTGCATGTAGTGGATGGCCACCAGCGCTTCATAGCTGATGTGCGCACCATCGGCGAGGAAGCCCAGCGGGCGCCAGATCTGGAACCCGTCAAAGTTCATCGCCGGCCACCAGGCGCCATTGCACATGGGAAAGCTGGTGCAGGCCAGCACCGCATAGTTGGTACTGACCCAGCCACCCAGGGTCACCTGCGCAAACACCAGCAGCGCCGTGACCGCCACCAGGCCCCGCAACAGGCGCGGCACTGGGACTAACCCTAGATTATCGGCAAATTGCGTGTGGCGCGTTGCCTGCACGGTTAATAGCATCAAGAGCACGGTGCCGCCCAGCAGGTGCAGGGTCACGATCGCCGGGAACAGTTTCATCGTCACCGTGAGCGCGCCAAAGGCCCCCTGGATCAGCACCCAGACCAGGGTGGCGGTCGGCCACCAGGGGCTGATCGGCTGCGGGCCCCCGCGCTTGCGCTGCAGCCAGGCACTGGCCGTCAGCACAATGATCAGGCCGCCCACGGCGGTGGCCAGGTAGCGGTGGATCATCTCCACCCAGGCCTTGCCATGGGTCACCGGGCCGGTCGGCATGGCCTCTTGCGCGGCGGAGATCTCGGCATGCGCGCCAATCGGGCTGGCATTGCCGTAGCAACCGGGCCAGTCCGGGCAGCCCAGGCCGGAATCGGTCAGGCGCGTAAAGGCGCCAAACATCACCAGGTCAAAGGACAGAAACAGGGTCAGAACGGCCAGCACCTGCAGGCGCTTGAGCGGCGTGGCACCACGGTGGCGCCACCAAATCCAGACGATGGGGCCCAGCGCAATGATGGCCCCGGTGAGCAACACACGCGCCAGCGGCGCGAAATCATATAAATCCTGCGAAGTCATGCTAACTATCCACTACCGCCCTTCCTGGTCCCAACTCGACGACGCACGCAACAAACGCTCCAGATCCTTGCGCGCCTTGGCCGCATCGGAGCGGCTGAGCTGCGCGGGGAAACGCATCATCCAGTGGCCCAGCGGGTCCACCACATACAAATGTTCGCCCAGCTGCTGGCCGGCCGCCGGCTGCAGCCACTGGGCCACCAAGGCCTGGGGCACGCGCAGCACGGTGGCCTGGTCCAGCGCGGCGCGCAGGGCCTGCGGCGGCTCGCCGTCATCGGTCACCAGCCAGACCCAGTCCAGCCGGTCTTTCTCGCGGCCCAGGCTCTCGCGCAGCTGGCGCTGCAGGTAGAGGTTGTTCTGGCAGACCTCGTCGCAGGCTGCGCCCGAGGCACTCAGCAGCAGCCACTGGCCCTTGAGGCTTTGCAGCTCAAACGGCTGGCCGTCCAAGGTCTTGACCTGCGCGGCCGGAATCGTCGGCTGCTGGCTCACCAGCTCGCCAAAATTGCGCCGCCCTTCGGGACGGATCACGTAGTAGGTGAAGTAGGAGGCGATCACCGGCGCCGCACAGACCAGCAGTACCAGGAGCATCTTGAGGCGGCCACTGCGCGAGCGCTCGGCCTCCTCCAGTGCGGCTTCCGCATGCTCGGCAGGCGGCAGGCCATGCACGGTCAGGCCCAGCAGCGCTTCATCAGCGGGCGGCGGGGCCTGGGTGGCTGCGGCGTCGAAGGACACGTCGGACAATTTGGAACCAGACATAGAGGATCGCAATCAGGCTACACAGACCAAACCATTGAAATGCATAACCATAATGCTTTTCCACGCCGCTGCCTACTACGGGCCAGTCGCGCAGCAGGCCTTCACTGGCCGGCCCGGTCTGCACCACGGTGAGTGCTGCCAAGGGCTGGCCGGTTTCCTGCGCGTAACCATCGGTGTCGAGATTCTGCCGGATTCGGGAAACCCCTGAGTTCCCGGCGGACGTCTGCAGCTCAAAAAGCCGCGCCGGTTGGCCCGCCACCCGCCCCTCCAACTGCACCGTGCCGGCAGGTGTCTGCAGCTCGGGCAGCGCCAGCCGGTCTTCAAAATTGCGCGGCACCCATCCGCGCTGCACCAACACCGTCTGCGGCTGACCTGGCGCTACCGGTCCGGCCAGGCGCAGCGGTGTCAGCACATAAAAGCCGGGGCGCGCCTGCATCTGGCGGTTATCGAGGTAGACCGTGTACTGCGGCAGCCATTCACCCCGCAGCACCACCTGGCGGTGCTGCAGGCTGGCACGCGCTGCCTCATCCATGGGCTGCAACAGGCTGGCCCCGTCCAGCGCCGGCAGGGCCGCGCGCGCATCGAGCTGGGCCTGGTAGGCCAGCTTCTGGTCCGCACGGCGCAGCTGCCAGAAACCGAGCGAGGCGGTCAGCAGCATCGAGGCCGCGGCGGCGACGCTGATCAGCACAAAACGCAGCTGCGTGCGGCGCTCCGTAGGGGTCTTGGGGATGGGGGAGGAAGCAGAAGGCGCGGGCATAGGCTGGTTATACCCGGTGCGGAGCGCGGCAGCCAGCACCGCGCTGGCGGCGATGCTGTGGGGACAGGCTATTGGGGTGCGGGCCGATGGCGCCCAGACTGGCGCTGCCGCACAATGGGTTGGCTGCGCCAGCTGCCAGAGCGCCAATCCGGCCGCCACGCAGCGCAATCCAAGAACACCGAGACAACCCTGAGGACCGCCTTATGCATCTGCTCATCGCACTCGCCTTTGTGGTGATCCTGGCCTGCCTGGCAGCGGCCGGGCTTTTTATGCTGCGCGGCAACCAGTCCGACGCCGGCAGCAAGCGCATGGCCTGGGCGCTGACCTTGCGCATTGCGCTGTCGGTGCTGGTGTTTGCCGGCATTCTGCTGGCCTGGAAGCTGGGCTACCTGCAGCCCCATGGCATACCGCTGGGGGCTTGAGGCCCCGGCAGCGGCCAACCTTTCACTACATCCAGTACACGAGGATGTAGAGACCCAGCCAGACCACGTCGACAAAGTGCCAGTACCAGGCGGCGCCCTCAAAGCCAAAATGCTTGTTGGCCGTGAAATGGCCCTTCTGCAGCCGCAGGGTGATAACCAGCAGCATCAGCATGCCGATGAACACATGCAGGCCGTGGAAGCCCGTCAGCATGTAGAAGGTGGAGCCGTAGGTGCCGGAGTTGAGCTTGAGGTTCAGCTCGGTGTAGAGGTGGAAGTACTCATAGCCCTGCACGCAAAGGAAGATGATGCCCAGCACCACGGTCATCCACATGAAGCGGATGCACTTGCTGCGCTGGTCGGCCTGCAAGGCATGGTGGGCGATGGTCAAGGTGACGCCCGAGGTCAGCAGCAGCGCGGTGTTGATGGTGGGCAGCCAGAAAGGGCCCACCGTCTGGAACGGCTCGACGATGCCGGCGGGCGAGGCGGTGGCGCCCATTTCCACGCTGGGCCACACGGCCTTGAAGTCGGGCCAGAGAATGGCGTTATCGAGACTGCCCAGCGCAGGCAGCGAATGAGACCGTGCCCACCACAGCGCCGTGAAGAAGGCGCCGAAGAACATCACCTCCGAGAAGATGAACCAGCTCATGCTCCAGCGGTAGGACAGGTCGATGCGGTGGCTGTACAGGCCCTGCTCGCTTTCGCGGATCGCATCACCAAACCACTGGTACAGCACAAACAGCCACCAGGCAATGCCGACAAAGAGCAGGTACATGCCCCAGGTATGGCCGTTGACCCAGTTGCCGGCGCCGGCAATCACAAAGCCCAGGCCAATGGCCGCCATCACCGGGTGGCGGGACTCGGCCGGAACATAGTAGTACGGTGTGGTGCCATGGGAAGTCGCACTCATCGCTGCTCCTGATATTTCGTTTATTGATTCATTCTTCCGCTATACCAATACTGGCATCAAACCAGCCACTGCACCAGGGCCATCAACCCCAGCACAAACAGGAAGATCGCCACCAAACCCACGGCGATCACCTGCAACGGCGTGATCTGCACGCCATCCTCTTGCCATTCCGAGCCCTTGCGCACCCCCAAAAAGGACCAGGCTACAGCCTTGACCGTGCGCCAGAGATTGCCTTTGCGCGGCGGTTGCGGGCCGGGCGCGCTGGCCATCAGGATGCCCCTGCCTGCGCCCCGCCACCCTGCACTGCCGGCACCAGCACCGCCGTGGACGCCGGTGCCGCCGGGATGCGGCCACCGACCTCAAAGAAGGTGTAGGACAGGGTGATCGTGGTCACATCCTTGGACAGCTTGGGGTCGATCACAAAGGCCACTGGCCATTCCTTGCGCTCACCGGGCTCCAGGGTGTACTGGTTGAAGCAGAAGCATTCGAGCTTGTTGAAATACGGCGCGGCCTGCTTGGGCGCATAGCTGGGAATCGCCTGGGCCGACATGCGGTGGTCCTGCTCGTTGCGGAACTCGTACATCACCGTGCTCAGCGCGCCCGGGTGTACCTGCATCGTGCGCACCGCCGGCTTGAAGCTCCAGGGCCCGCGCGCATTCGCATCGAACTCCACGGTGATGGTGCGGCTCTCGTCGACCTGGCTGTTGAGCTTGACGTTCTTGCCTGCGGTGCCGTTGCCCGGCACATCACGCTCGGTCAGCGCCAGGATGTTGATGCCCGTGACCTCGCAGATGCGCTTGTACAGCGGGATCAGCGCGTAGCCAAAGGCAAACATGCCAAAGGCGACCACGGCCAGCTTGCCCACCATCTTCGCGTTGTCTGCGTGTCTGCTCACCTGCTGCTCCCTGTGCTGCTAGAGCACCGTCATTTTTACGAGAAATCCGATAAAGAACGCCACGGCGATTGATGCCAGAATCCATGCCAGTCGCCGGTTGGCCTTGCGCTGCGCGGGTGTGATCATCCAATCACCTTAGTTGCGGTAGCGTCCAGCTTGGGCGGGGTCTCGAAGGTGTGGAAAGGCGCGGGCGATGGCACTTCCCACTCCAGACCTTCGGCACCTTCCCAGGGCTTTTGCGGGGCCTTCTCGCCACGGTGGCGCATGCCAGGCCAGACCACAAAGGCGAAGAAGTAGACCTGCATCAGACCAAAGCCGAAGGCACCGATCGAGGCGATCATGTTGAAGTCGGCGAACTGCATCGGGTAGTCGGCATAGCGGCGTGGCATGCCGGCCAGACCCAGGAAATGCATCGGGAAGAAGGTGATGTTGAAGAAGATCAGCGAGCCCCAGAAATGGATGCGGCCACGTGCCTCGGAGTACATCACGCCCGTCCACTTGGGCGCCCAGTAGTAGTAGCCGGCAAACATCGAGAACAGCGAGCCCGCCACCAGCACATAGTGGAAGTGCGCCACCACGTAATAGGTGTCCTGCAGCTGGATATCGATGGGCGCCATCGACAGGATCAGGCCGGTGAAGCCACCCATCGTGAACACAAAGATAAAGCCCACCGAGAACAGCATCGGCGTCTCGAAGGTCATCGAGCCGCGCCACATCGTCGCCACCCAGTTGAAGATCTTCACCGCCGTCGGCACCGAGATCAGCATGGTCGCGTACATGAAGAACAGCTGGCCGGTCACCGGCATGCCGGTGGTGAACATATGGTGCGCCCAGACGATGAAGGACAGGATCGCAATCGCCGCCACCGCATAGACCATCGAGGCATAGCCAAACAGCTTCTTGCGGCTGAAGGCCGGCACGATCTGGCTGATGATGCCAAAGGCCGGCAAGATCATGATGTAGACCTCGGGGTGGCCGAAGAACCAGAAGATATGCTGGTACATCACCGGATCGCCACCGCCAGCGGGGTTGAAGAAGCTGGTGCCAAAGTGGCGGTCGGTCAGGGTCATCGTGATCGCGCCAGCCAGCACCGGCATCACGGCGATCAGCAGGTAGGCAGTGATCAGCCAGGTCCAGGCGAACATCGGCATCTTCATCAGGGTCATGCCCGGTGCTCGCATGTTCAGGATGGTGACGATGATGTTGATCGAGCCCATGATGGACGAGGCGCCCATCACATGCATCGCAAAAATGCTGGTGTCCATCGACGGACCCATTTGCAGGGTCAGTGGCGCATACAAGGTCCAGCCGGCAGCGGGCGCACCGCCGGGCATGAAGAACGATCCCACCAGCATCAGGCCGGCGGGGATCATCAGCCAGAAGCTGAAATTGTTCATGCGGGCAAAGGCCATGTCGCTGGCGCCAATCTGCAGCGGCAGCATCCAGTTCGCAAAGCCGACAAAGGCCGGCATGATGGCGCCGAACACCATGATCAGCCCGTGCATCGTTGTCAGTTGGTTGAACAGCTCGGGGTTGACCAGCTGCAGCCCGGGCTGGAACAGCTCGGCACGGATCAGCAAGGCGAGCACCCCGCCCACCATCAGCATGGTGAACGAGAACAGCAGGTAGAGCGTGCCGATGTCCTTGTGGTTGGTGGCAAACACCCAGCGCCGCCAACCCGTGGGCGCACCATGGTGGTGGTCGTCATGGGCATGGTCGGCGTGGCCGTGGTCGCTATGGCTGGGGTCTGTGGGGAGAACAGCGCTCATAAATCTTGACTCCGATGGCTCTTCTGGGGCTTGCACGCCTTAGGGGGCAGCAACAATATCGACACGGCGCGCCTGGCTGTCAGCGCCCTCACCTGCGGTAATGGTCTGCGGCTTGCGCATCTCAATGCGCGCCTCGGCCACGCCTTGGGCCACCAGCAGCTCGGCCACCGCCTGGGCGCGCTTCTTGGCCAGCTCGGCATTCTGGTCGGCATTGCCGGTGCCATCGACAAAACCGGACAGCGCCACCTTGCCGCTCTGGCCGGCCAGCGCCGTGGCCGCCTTCTTCACGGCCTCCTGGGCCTGGCTGTCCAGGTCACTCTTGCCGCTGGCAAACAGCACCTGGCCGATGGGTGCTTCTGCGCTTGCTGCTGCAGCAGGTGCGGCGGCGGCAGGGCTTGCAGGGGTGGCTGCAGCAGCGCCGGCCTCAGGGGCAGCAGGTGGCGCTGCGGGTGCTGCTGCCGACGCGGCACCTGCCGTGCCTCCGCCTTCAGGGAAGGTGCCGGTACGCGCCGCCACAAACTGGGCGGGCTGCACCATGGTGCCGGTCTTGTTGCCCCAGTGGTTCTTGGTGAAGGTGACAACCGCTGCCAGGTCGGTATCGCTCAGTTGCTTCCAGGACGGCATGGCGCCATTGGCACGGCCTTCCAGCACCGTGTGCATCATGTCCGCCGTGGGGCCCAGCACCACAGGGCTGCCATCCAGCGCCTTGATGGGGCCGGCGCCCTTGCCATTGGCCTGGTGGCAGGCAGCGCAGTTGGCGGCATAGACCTTTTCGCCCCGGGCGACCAGATCGGCCAGTTCCCAGACCTTGTTCGGGTCATCGGCCTGGGCGGCGAGCAACTTCTTTTGCTCGGCCACCCATGCGCTGTAATCAGCGGCCGACAGCACCTTCACATGGATGGGCATGTAGGCATGTTCCTTGCCGCAGAGCTCGGCGCACTGGCCATAGTAGTCGCCGGTTTTCTCGGCACGGAACCAGGTGTCGCGCACAAAGCCGGGAATCGCATCCTGCTTGATACCAAAGGCCGGCACCATGAAGGAGTGGATCACATCGGCAGCGGTGGTGATGATGCGCACCTTCTTGTCGACTGGCACGACCAGAGGCTTGTCGACGCGCAGCAGGTAGTCATTGGGCGCCTTGGAGACATCGCCGCTGTTGGACATCGCGCGTTGGCCGCTGTCCAGGGTGGAGATAAAGTTCAGACCCTCGCCTTCGCCGGTCAGGTAGTCATAGCCCCATTTCCACTGGTACCCGGTCACTTTCACGGTCAGGTCGGCATTGGTGGTGTCCTTTTGCGCGACCAGCACCTTGGTCGCCGGCAAGGCCATCAGGATCACGATGATGAAGGGCAGTACGGTCCAGGTGACCTCGACCGTGACCGATTCATGGAAGGTGGCAGGCACGGCCCCCTTGGATTTGCGGTGCTTCCAGATGGAATAGAACATCACCGCAAACACACCGACAAAGATGATGGTGCAGATCCAGAGCATCATCCAGTGCAGGGTGTGCTGCTCCTGGGCAATACGGGTAACGGGGGGAGCCAGATTCATCTGCCCTACGGCCGGACCGCCGGGAAGACTTTGCACCGCATGTGCGGCGGAGGTGAGGCCGGATGCCACCAACAGCAGCCAAGAAGCCAGCTTATGAGAATCACTTTTCATAGTTGTCACTTACTTCTCATCTTCTCATCGTTATAGGGGCAGGCGGGGATAGCTGGGGAAACCATCCCACCGCGTGGTGCAGACACCGCCGGGTGCATCTCCGCTTGCACCCATGCCACTTGGTCATTACGCCGAGCATGGCCGCAACCGCGCAAGATTGCAACCCATGCAATCCCGGGATCATAGGAGATTGACAACAGCGGCTGTCCAACACTGGACAGTCGCTGAATATGTTAGGTCGTTTGCTGAGCCACCTAATCGCCTACAAATAAGGCGTAAAGGGTGGCCCCAGCCATCAGGCGCCGCCGGGGCGCCCCTGGCGCAGCATCTGCTGCATGTCCTGCACGCTGATACTGCTCTCGCCCTGCACCTTCATGCGTGGCGTGGGCTTGAAAG
Organism: Comamonas sp. JUb58; assembly: GCF_004364775.1. Lineage (GTDB taxonomy): Bacteria > Pseudomonadota > Gammaproteobacteria > Burkholderiales > Burkholderiaceae_C > Comamonas. The sequence continues at coordinate 60,101 of NZ_SOAL01000003.1, read as the reverse complement.
CATGGCCGTAGATGATCTCGAACGAGAGCACCAGACGCCCCTGCTCCTGGGCATCGGCCAGCTTGGCGGTCAGCAGGGCATCGAGCTGCTCGCGCCACTGGCGGCCGCGCAGGCCGCCAAAGCGGGCGGGGTGCAGGTTGCGGCCCAGCTCGCGCAGCTCGGCGCGCAATTGCGCGGCGCCAGAGTAAGACAAGGTGATGCGCTCCATGTCCATTACCGGCTCGGCAAAGCCGGCCTGCACCAGCATATCGCCCCAGTCGTGCATGTCGGTGAACTCATGGCTGGCAGCGGGCCAGCCCTGGCTGGCATAGGCCGCGCGCAGCTCTTTGAGCGTGTCGGGTCCGAAGCAGGAAAACATCACAAAACCATTCACCGCCAGGCTCTGGTGCCAGGTCTGCAACAACTGCTGGGGGTTGGGATGCTGGTGCAGCGCCATATTGGCCCAGAGCATCTGCACACTTCCGGGCGCAGGCAGGGCCCAGTGCAGCTTGGCCTGGCGCCAGCGGCTCAGCGCCCACCAGGGCTTGTCCAACTGGCTGCGCAGCAGCGCGGCATGGGCCGGGCGGCTTTCCACGATATGGATATCGGCCGCCGGGTAGCGCTCTGCCACCTGCTGGTGCGCCTCCAGGCCGCCATAGACCGGCTCCCAGCTGCACCAGGCATCGGGCTTTTGCACGATCCATTGCAGGCGGTCCTGCATGCGACGGCCCACCTCTTCGTGCAGCCAGGGGCTGTGCGCAGGTGCGCGCCGCTGCCAGGCATGGGCGGCGTTGGGGTCGATCGATGGAGGTGCGGTAAATTCAGCCATGGGGGACACCTGCGCTTTGGCGCGCAGATTATTGATTGGAATAAAAGCAATGACAGCAGCGACACCCGAGAAGCAGCGGCCCAGCCTGTGGCAGCGTGCGGCCCAGGTGCTGGGCCACTTGCCCAGCCAATGCCTGGTATGCCGCAGCTGGCCCAGTGACTGGATCTGTTCGTCCTGCGCCCAGGTATGCTGGCAGCCGGACCTGCGCCGCTGCAGCCGCTGCGCGCTGCCCTTGCCAACCAGCACCGAGGTCTGCGCCGGCTGCCTGCACGATACACCGCTGTTGCAGCGCTGCCATGCCGCTGTGGACTATAGCCCGCCTTGGGATGGCATGGTGCTGCGCCTCAAATTTCACCAGCAGCTGGCATGGGCAAACCGCATGGCCCAGCTGCTGCTGCGCACCCCCGGGGTAATGGCCAGCCTGCAGCAGGCCAGCGTGATCCTGCCGGTGCCGCTGTCTGCCGGCCGCATGCGCGAGCGCGGCTACAACCAGGCGCTGCTGCTGGCCAAGGCCTTGTGCCATCAAGCCCCCTCTGGATTGCGGCTGGCAGCGGTGCAGCCCCACTACCTGCTGCGGCTGGTGGACACGCCCGCCCAGGCCGGCCTGGACCGCGCGGCCCGGCTGCGCAACCTGCGCCATGCCTTTGCGCTGCGGCCGGGGCTGCAGGCGCAGGATCTGGGGGCCTGCCCCCTGCTGGTTGATGATGTGATGACCACCGGCGCCACCCTGGGCGCGGTGGCGCAGCTGCTGCAGGCGCGCGGCGCACCGGCCGTGCAGGCCCTGGTGTTTGCCAGAACGCCCGCGCCGGGCCAATAGCGCAGCGGCCCACCCCTATTTGGCCGGGCCGCTACACTGGCGCCCTTGTTTTTGCGCATTTGCCATGTTCAACGTCGTCCTGGTCGAACCCGAAATCCCTCCCAACACCGGTAATGTGATCCGCCTGTGCGCCAATACCGGCAGCCGCTTGCACCTGATCGAGCCGCTGGGCTTTTCGATGGAAGACCGCTTGATGCGCCGCGCCGGCCTGGATTACCATGAGTACGCCGCCACCCAGCGCCATGCCAACTGGGAAGCCTTCCTGGAGCGCATGCAGCCCGCCGCTGACCGCATGTTTGCGATGACCACCCATGGCAGCAGCCCCGCCTTTGATCTGCGCTTTCAGCCCGGCGACTGGCTGGTGTTCGGTTGTGAGACCCGGGGCTTGCCGGTTGCCGTGCGCGAAAGCTTTCCCACGAGCCAGCGGGTGCGCCTGCCGATGGTAGCCGGCCAGCGCAGCCTCAACCTGTCCAATGCCGTGGCGGTGACGGTGTTCGAGGCCTGGCGCCAGAATGGCTTTGCGATGCCGGACGGCAGACCAGCGCAGTAACTACTTACCTGCCCCGCCACCTCAGCGGGGCATGTCTGAGAACCTGTTCAAAGTCTCTACGCAGCCGCGTTGGAGTGCAATCGGGATGAGTTCGAAGCGATGGTCCGCAGCTTGCTCCGGGGTGCAAGCAAGGGCCAGCGCGAAGAAATCGCCCGATTTCACTCCAACCCATAGGGACAGTGGCTTTGCGAGCGGTCTGCTTCGTTGCAGCGCTTGCCAATAGCTGGCGATTGGCTGCGCGTTGTGCCTCGCATCCCATCTCGCAAAGACACTGTCGCGGCGCGAGGAGACTTTAAACAGGTTCTTAGGCTCAAGCCGCGCTTTGCGAGCGCTTGACGAAGAACAGGCCCATGCCCACCAGCATCAGCAGGCCGCCAAACACCTTGTTCTGGATACGCATGGCGCGGCTGTCGCGCAGCAGGCGGCGCAGCACGCTGGCGCTACCGGCGTAGCCATGCATCACCACGGTGTCGACCGCCAAGGTGGTGGCCGCCAGAATCAGCAGCTGCAGCCACAGTGGGCGGTCTGGCGTCATGAACTGGGGCAGCACCGCCACCATGAAGATGATGCCCTTGGGGTTGGTGGCATTGGTCAAAAAGCCGCTCAGCGCGCGCTTTTGCCAGCTGCCGCTGGCAGGCTGCTCGGCCTGGGTGTCCATGATGCCGCCCTTGGCGCGCCACTGCGCAAAGCCGATGTAGATCAGGTAGCAGGCACCGACGATCTTGACGACGTTAAAGGCAGTCTCCGAGGCGATGAGCAGCGAGCCCACACCGGCGCCGGCAATCAGCAGGATCAAGAGCAGGCCTAGCTGCAGGCCCAGGATGGTGGCGCTGGTCTTGCGCACGCCGTAGGAGAGCCCGTGGCTCATTGACAACACGGCGCCCGATCCGGGAGACACGGCAATGATGCAAGCCGCAACGAGATACGCCATCCAAGTATGCAAATCCATGGTTCATCCTGGGGCAGCGGAGCAGTCCGCCACCAACTCAGCCCCGTCGGGGCAAAGCCAGGATTATCGCGCTGCCCGGCGGGGCGCGTGGGGCTGCGGCCATTGCCGCAAATATATTTTTTTGATAGCTAGCGCGGCAATACCCACAAGCGCCAACCGCAAAACATTGCAATAAATTACCGTGACCCGGCAAATAAAAGTAATCTGTGCACCGCAACTACAAAACACCGATAACAAAACGCAAGCATGGAACACGCTCCCGTCTGGCTTACCTATACCTTTCTCTACCTGGCGGCCGCCGTGATTGCCGTGCCCATCTCCCGCGCACTGGGGCTGGGCACCATCATTGGCTACCTGGTGGCAGGCATGATCATCGGCCCCAGCGGCCTGCAACTGGTCAGCAACGTCCAGGACATCTTGCATTTTTCCGAATTCGGCGTGGTGCTGATGCTGTTCCTCATCGGGTTGGAGCTGCAGCCCAGCCGCTTGTGGAGCATGCGCCGGCCCATCTTTGGCGTGGGCACCGCCCAGGTGCTGCTGTGCACCGCCGGGCTGTTTGCCGCCGGCTTGGCCTTTGGCTATGACTGGCACCTGGCGCTGATTGCCGCGCTGGGCCTGGCGCTGTCGTCCACCGCCATCGCGCTGCAAAGCATTGCCGAGCGCAACCTGATGTCCACCACCAGCGGCAAGACCAGCTTTGCGATCCTGCTGTTCCAGGACGTGGCCGCCATCCCCATCCTCGCGCTGATCCCGCTGCTGGCCGTGGGCCACCAGGCCGCCCAGAATGATGGCAATGTGCTGATGGAGATCGGCAAGACCCTGGCCATCATCGTGGCCGTCATCCTGGTGGGCCGCTACCTGCTGCGCCCGGTGCTGCGCTGGATTGCGCAAAGCGAATCGCGCGAAATATCGACCGCCACCGCCTTGCTGCTGGTGGTGGGCATTGCGTTCCTGATGCTGCAGATTGGCCTGTCGATGGCGCTGGGCGCCTTTCTCGCCGGTGTGCTGCTGGCTGACAGCGAATTCCGCGCCGAGCTGGAAACCGATATCGAGCCCTTCAAAGGGCTGCTGCTCGGCCTGTTCTTTATCGCGGTGGGCATGAGCATCGACTTCTCCGTGATCCTGCAGGCGCCGCTCACCATGCTGGTGCTGGTGCTGATGTTCCTGCTGATCAAGTCCCTGGTCATCTATGGGCTGGCCAAGCTGCTGCGCATGCCGGTGCAGGAGCGCCCCCTCTTCACTCTGCTGTTGGCCCAGGGCGGCGAGTTCGCCTTTGTGGTGTTCAGCGCCGCCCAGGCGCAGCGCATTCTGACGCCCCAGCAGTCATCCCTGCTGATCGGCTCGGTCGCCATCTCGATGGTGGCCACGCCGCTGATCGTGGCCGCGATGGACCGCTGGCTGATGCCCCGCTTTGCCAACCTGGCCAAGGGCGATGATGTGCCGCCCGAGCTCAGCGAGCAGCAGGAAGCCACCGTGCTGATCGCCGGCTTCGGCCGCTATGGCCAGATCGTCACCCGCGTGCTGCTGAGCCAGGGCATCAAGGCCGTCATCCTGGACCACAGCGTGGAGATGCTGGAAGTGGCGCAGAACTTTGGCTACCGGGTGTTCTATGGCGATGCCACACGCCAGGACCTGCTGCGCATTGCCGGCGCCGAAAAAGCCGAGGTGATGGTGATTGCGGTGGATGATGAGCTGCAGACCAACCAGATCGTGCGCCTGGTGCAGCAGCATTTTCCGCACCTCAAGATCGTCGCCCGGGCCAAGGATGTGGCGCACTGGTATGCGCTGCGCGACATGGGCGTGCACCATGTCGACCGCGAGGTGTTTGACTCCAGCCTGCAAACGGCCGAGAAGGCACTGGAGTTGATGGGCTACAGCGAAGAAGATGCGCAGTATGTGGTGACGGTGTTCCGCGCGCACAACATTGAGCTCTCGGACAAGATGTACGAACACCACCACGATCGCGAAACCATGCTGGCCGTAGCCAAGCAAGGCCGCGAGCAACTGGTGGAGCAAATGGCCCGCGAGCGCCAGGAGCGCCAGGAGCAGGTGCAGGAAGCCAAGGACGCGCCCAGCAGCCCCTACCCGCCGCCGCCCGAAGACCCGCACAGCCAAATCTAAGCAGCGGTTCAAACACCCATCCACCGGCTTAACCACAACCCAGCGTAGCTGCCAGACGCGTGCTACGCTGTGCGCCCTATGTTCAACCCCTCCCAAGCCGATGTCCGGCGTTTTTTCTGCGCCGCCTATGCCAAGCACCAGGCGGGCCAGCCGATGGAGGCCATCGAGACCCTGGCCAGCCTGTGGATCGATGAGCACCCGGAATACCGCGAAGACCTGAGCGACGTCGACGCGGCCATTGCCCGCAACTACGACCTGACGCCGGAAAAGACCAACCCCTTCCTGCACCTGTCGATGCACCTGTCGATCAGCGAGCAGTGCAGCATTGACCAGCCGCGTGGCATTCGCCAGGCGGTGGAGCTGCTGGCCAAGCGCCTGGGCTCCTTGCACGACGCCCACCATGTGGCCATGGAATGCCTGGGAACGATGCTGTGGGAGAGCCAGCGCTCAGGCCGCCCGCCCGATGGCAATGCCTATGTGGCCGCCGTACAGCGCCAGGCCACCAAGGACTGAGCGGCTGACGACTGCAGTGCCTTAGTTAGCCGCTTGCTTGCTGCGAAAACGCGACTCGGGCACGATTTGCAGCGGGCCGTCCAGACTGCCGATGTAGTTGGCCAGCGCCTTCATCTCGGCATGGGTCAGTTGCTTGGCCATGCCCACCATGATCGGGTGGTTGCGGCCGATGCGGGTGTTTTTCTCGACGGTGTAGGACTTGAGTGCCGCGTAGAGGTAGTCAGGATGCTGGCCACCCAGCTTGGCGTATGAAGGATCAAGCGGCTTGGAGAAGTTGTCGCCATGGCAGCTGACGCAGGTGCCCTTTTTCAGCAGTTCTGCCACCTCGGCACTGGGCACCTTGGATGGTTTGTCTGCCAGCTTGGTTTCACCCACCGTGTGTTGCGCGTAGTACGCGGCCAGATCGGCAATGTCCTGGTCGCTCAGTGAATCGGCGATGGCGCGCATGGTCGGGTGCTTGCGGTCGCCCTTCTTGTAGGCATGCAGCGCGGCGTCGATGTACTTCTCGCTCTGGCCCGAAATCTTGGGCACCTGGTAGACCTCGGGGAAGCTGGCCTTGTAGCCCACAATGCCGTGGCAGCCGATGCACATCGCCACCTTTCCCTCAGCCGCCTTGGCATTGCCCTTGATCTCCTGCGCGCAGACTGCGCTGGTCGCTGACGCGACAAGCAAGGCAAATATCGTGGTCCATCTTTTATTCATTGTGCGCACAATCGTGTGGTTCAGGCCGCCGCTTTGCTGCGGAGATCTGGGTTTATAGTCAACGCTGTACTGGCCCCGTCATCACGATTCTGCATCCACTTCCATGAAATTCCAAGGCACACAGAACTACGTCGCGACCAATGACCTCATGCTGGCGGTCAATGCGGCAATTACCCTTCAAAGACCGCTTCTCGTCAAGGGGGAACCAGGGACAGGGAAAACCATGCTGGCGGAGGAGGTTGCACAGGCGTTAGGCATGCCGCTGCTGCAGTGGCATATCAAGTCCACCACCAAGGCACAGCAGGGTTTGTATGAATACGATGCGGTCAGTCGTTTGCGTGACAGCCAGCTCGCCGACCCCGAGAGCGCGGGCCGCGTCAAGGACATCAACAACTACATCATCAAGGGCGTGCTGTGGCAGGCCTTCACGGCCGACCAGCCGGTGGCCCTGCTGATCGACGAGATCGACAAGGCAGATATCGAATTCCCCAATGACCTCTTGCGCGAAATCGATCGCATGGAGTTCTACTGCTACGAAACGCGCCAGATGATCCGCGCCAAGCACCGCCCGCTGGTGGTCATCACCTCGAACAACGAAAAAGAGCTGCCCGATGCCTTCCTGCGCCGCTGCTTTTTCCACTACATCCGCTTCCCCGATGCCGAGACCATGCAGCAGATCGTGGCGGTGCACTTCCCCCAACTCAAGCAAGAGCTGCTGTCGGCGGCGATGAAGGTGTTCTTCGACATCCGCAACCTGCCGGGCCTGAAGAAAAAGCCCTCGACCAGCGAGCTGATCGACTGGCTCAAACTGCTGGTGGCCGAAGACATTCCGCCGGAAGTGCTGCAAACCGCCGACCAGAAGATCGCCATCCCGCCACTGGTGGGTGCGCTGCTGAAGAACGAGCAGGATGTGAGCCTGTTCGAAAAGCTGGTCTTCATGAACCAGCGCAACCGCTAAAGCAGCCATGGCCACCCCGCAGCAACTGCTGGTCGAAGGGCTGAGCGACGCGGCCGGTTTTCTGGTGGGCGCGCTGCTGGGCTGGGGCATTGGCAGCCTGCTGGGCTGGCAGCTGTTTTCCGAAGGCTATGACGCCGGCAGCATCGCCGCTATTGCCCTGGTGGGGCTGGGCGGCGGCCTGGGGCTGCAACAGGCCCGGCGCTGGCGCAACCGCCGCAGCAACAATACTGAACGCTGAATAGAAAGAGGCATATGGCCTTTGTAGAACCGACTGAACTGCGCGCCCGTGGCGTGCTGCTGACCCCGCTGACCCTGGCGCATGAGGCAGGCCTGCGCGCCGCCGCGCAAGACGGCGAGCTGTGGAACATCCGCGTCACCTCGGTGCCCGAGCCTGAGAACACCCGCGCCTATATCGAGCAGGCCCTGGCCATGCGCGATGCTGGCAACCGCATGCCCTTTGCGGTGGTGGACGAGGCCAGCGGCCAGTTGCTGGGCACCAGCAGTTACCACGACATCGTGCCCGCCTTGAAGCGCGTGGAGATTGGCTACACCTGGTACGCCCGCAGCGTGCAGCGCAGCCATGTCAACACCACCTGCAAGCTGCTGCTGCTGACCCACGCTTTCGAGACCCTGGGCGCGGCCGTTGTGGGCTGGCGCACCGACAACTACAACTTTGCCAGCCAGCGCGCGATTGAGCGCCTGGGCGCCAAGAAGGACGGCGTCATCCGCCACCATGCGCCGCGCCGCGATGGCACCGTGCGCGACAGCGTGCTCTACAGCATGCTGGCTGGTGAATGGCCGGAGGCCAAGGCCCAGTTGCTGTACCTGCTGGACCAGCCGCGCTGAGATTAAAGAAACGGCTGATTTAAGCCGTCTGCAGGTTCAGCACACCCAGATACTGCTCCGGCAGAATCTGGCGCAAATGGGTTTTGACGTTGTCGGCATAGCCGGTATTGGTCATCTGCTCCAGGAAGGTCACCATGTCGACCAGGCCCAGGAGCAGCTCGGTCTCGTCGCCCGCCTGCTGCACACGCACGGCCAGCGCCATCGCATCTGCGCTGCGCTGCATCTGCAAAATGCCCACGGCATACATCTTGCAGCCCGCCAGCGAGCGTTTGCTGCCCTGGCTGGCGCGGGTCTGCTCCACATACACGGGCGCGGCGGGCGCCACCTGCACGGGCGCCGGGGCGGCCACCGGAGGCGGCGGGGGCGGTGGTGGGGGAGGCGGTGGCGCCGAAGGCTGCTGCACGGCCAGATAGCCGCCACTGATCAAGGCATCTAGCACGCTGCCGGCGCTGTCCCCGACCCAACGCGCAATCTCTTGACGCGAGCGGTTGCCATCGCACAAGATCAGAATCTGGCGCTCCTGTACAGACAGGCTGCCGCGGTCACGCAACGCCTGGCGTGCCTTGTCCGTTTTGATCATCACCATGACAGCTTGCCTTTTGAGTACCCTTTAGACTGGAGAGGCTAGCGCCAAACTGTTTCAGATTGTTTACAAACCATGTTGATAGACTTTTTCTACACCTTGCGCGCGGCCAAGTTGCCGGTGTCGGTCAAGGAGCTGCTGACCCTGCTCGAAGCCCTGGACAAGGGCCTGGCCGGCCCCCGCTCCGAGGACGCCTGGAGCCTGGACGATTTTTATTTTCTGGCACGCCTGTGCCTCGTCAAGGACGAGAAGCTGTTCGACAAGTTCGACCAGGCCTTTGGCGCCTACTTCAAGGGCATGGAGATGCTCACCGACTGGAAGAAGGAGCTGCCCGAGGACTGGCTCAAGCAGGTGCTGGAAAAAGAGCTAAGCGCCGAAGAAAAGGCCGCCATCGAGGCCATGGGCTGGGATGAGCTGATGGAGACGCTCAAAAAACGCCTGGAAGAGCAAAAGGGCCGGCACGAAGGCGGCAGCAAATGGATTGGCACCAACGGCACCAGCCCCTTTGGCCATGGCGGCTACAACCCGGCCGGCGTGCGCATTGGCGGCCCGGGCAAGAGCCGAAGCGCCGTCAAGGTCTGGGAGCAGCGCGCCTACCGCGATTACGACGACACCCAGGAGCTGGGCACCCGCAATATCAAGGTGGCACTGCGCCGCCTGCGCCGCTTTGCCCGCGAAGGCAATGATCTTGAACTGGACCTGCCCGACACCATCCGCGCCACCGCTGCGAATGCCGGCTACCTCGATATCAAGATGGTGCCCGAGCGCCATAACCATGTGAAGGTACTGCTGCTGATGGATGTGGGCGGCACCATGGATGACCATATTCAGCGCGTCGAGGAGTTATTCAGCGCCGTCAAAAGCGAATTCAAGCACCTCGAGTTTTATTATTTTCACAATTGCGTCTACGACTACATGTGGAAGAACAATAAACGGCGTTACGCTGAGAAATTCCCTACCTGGGACATCATTCGAAAATACAACAAAGATTACAAACTCATTTTTGTGGGCGATGCCACGATGAGTCCATACGAAGTCCTACAAGCCGGAGGCTCCGTTGAGTACAACAATGAGGAACCTGGGGCCGAATGGCTTAAACGATTGACCCACGCATTTCCCAAGCACGCCTGGATCAATCCGGAGCCGCAAGGCGTGTGGCAATACCGCCAGAGCATCAGCCTGATACAACAACTCGTAGGCGACCGCATGTTTCCCCTGTCACTCAAAGGGCTGGAGGACACGATGCGCTTGCTGTCAAAGTGACCATGCGACACCGTCTGACGACGCCGGTCCTGCCGGCGTTTTTTATTCTTACTGCTGCCCTGCTGGCAGGCTGCAGCAGCACCCCCAAGACCGAAGACGCGGACGGTAGCGCCGCGCATGCCACTGGCGAGCCCGCATTTGATATCACCGTGAAGGCGCCCAAGAAGGTGCGCGAGTATCTGGAGCAGTACGTAGAGCTCAAGCGCTACCGCAACTTCCCCGGTCTGCAGATGAGCGAGATGACGCGCCTGCTGGGCAGTGCCGATGAAGACGTGCGCGAGCTGATGGGCACCTTGGGCTACTTCAGCCCCGAGATCAAGATCGATGCCTATGACACCGGCACCGCCCCGGCCGACAGCGGCATCTCCACAGAAAACAGCCAGGCACGGCCGCAGTTTGTGATTGAGGTCGAACCCGGCCCCCAGACCAAGGTGGCCGAGGTGGAGCTGGACTACAGCGGCGAAGTGACGCAGGAAAAGAACTTTGCCGCGCGCCGCGCCCGCTTCCAGCGCAACTGGGATCTGCAGCCCGGCGAAGGCTTTACCCAAAAGGAATGGAGCAGCGCCAAGTCCGAAGGGCTGCGCAGCCTGCAGCGCAACCGCTACCCCACCGCCAAGATCAGCAACAGCCAGGCCAATATCGATGGCGACACCAACCAGGCCAAGCTCTCGGTGGGCTATGACAGCGGCCCGCTCTACAAGTTTGGTCCCTTGCGCATCGAAGGCACCGAGCGCTACGACGCCGAGGGCATTGCCCGCATTGCGCGCCTGCCCAGCGGCCAGAACTACAGCGAAGCCGACATGCTGGACGCCCAGACCCGACTGGCCGGCAGCGGCTACTACGACTCGGTCTTCCTGACCCTGGACACCGACACTGCCAACCCCAAGGAAGCACCGGTGATCGCCCAGGTGCGCGAGGCCAAGCTGCAAAAGGTGGTGTTTGGTATCGGTATGTCCACCGACACCGGGCCGCGCCTGAGCCTGGACCACACCCACAACAAGATGCCCTGGCTGGGCTGGCGGGCGGTGAGCAAGTTCTCGTTCGAGCGCGACAAGAAGCTGCTGTCCACCGAATGGACCGACCTGCCCAAGGAAAGTGGCTGGGCCTACTTTGGCGCCGGTGAGGTCAAGCGCGAACTGAATGGCGACTTCACTGTCAACTCCATGCAGCTGCGCGGCGGCCACAAAAAGAGCACGGACCATATCGATCGCAGCGCTTTTCTGCAGTACGACTTCTCATCGGTGCAAGGCCAGGAAAAGATTCCCTCGAGTAGCGCCTTGAGCGTCAACTACGGCTGGACGGGCCGCTACTTCAACAACAACACCGATCCCACGCGAGGCTACGGCATTGCCGCTGAGCTGGGCGCGGGCTACACCATCACACCGGACCGTGAGCCCTTTGTGCGCAGCCTGTTGCGCTGGCAAGGCTTTGTGCCGGCCGGCAAGGTCACGGCGCCCAATGGCAGTTCGCGCAGCGCCCGCATCGCACTGCGAGCCGAGGGCGGCGCCATCATGGCCAAGGATTCAGCCGTGATCCCGGCCACCCAGTTGTTCATCACCGGCGGCGACACCACGGTGCGCGGCTATGGCTACAAGAAGATCGGCACCCGCGTGGCCGACGACCAGGTCTACGGCGGCCGCTACATGTATGTGGGCAGTGTCGAGTACCAGCGCCCCCTGGTGCGCAATGGCGAGATCAGCGCCTGGGAATCGGCCGTGTTTGCCGATGTGGGCTCGGTCGCAGACAAGGTTGGTGATATGACGCCCTACTGGGGCATTGGCACGGGCCTGCGCTGGCGCAGCCCCGTGGGCGCGCTGCAGGCCGATGTGGCCTATGGCTTGAAAGACGAACGTTTCCGCTTGCACTTGCGTCTGGGATACAGCTTCTAAAACATGGCAGATACACACGCTATTGCACCCCCGGCCAGCGCCGCAGCGCCAACGGCGGCGCCGCCCAGCGGCCCCTCCTCTGGCCCATCCTCTCCCAAAAAGCGCAGCGGTCTGCGCCGTGCCGCGCGCTATCTGCTGTGGCTGCTGATCGTCCTTGTCGTGCTGCTGGCCGCCCTGCTGGGCGGCGCCTGGTGGTGGACCGGGCAGAACGATTCGCTCGCCCGCACGATCACCCTGGCCCAGCGCTTTTTGCCGGCCGACATGCAACTGCAAGCCCAAGATGTGCAGGGCAGCCTGCGCGGCGGCGGCAGCATTGGCCAGCTGCAGTGGAGCAATCCGTCGATCAGCGTCCAAGTCGACCAGGCCACCATCGGCTGGAGCCTGGACAAGATTCTGGACCGCGAGTTGCGCCTGGCGCCCATCCATATCGCCAAGCTCACCATCACGCCATCGGGCATCGACAAGCCCAAGGAACCTAGCAAGCCTTTGGAGCAGTTACCGCTGCCCCTGCGCGTGCTGGAGGTGCCTTTTACCGTGGACGAAATCATCTGGGCCGCGCCGCAACCCATCACCGTCACGCAGTTTCAGGGCCACTACCTCTATGCCGCTGACAAGCACCAGCTGCAGATCGACAAGGTCCAAGCCTTCAACAGCAACCTGCAGCTGAAGGCCGATGTGGATGCGCTGGCCCCCATGCAGATCAACGCCGATCTGAAAGCCCAGCTCGACCAGCCCGCCACCGACACCCTGCCCGCCATCCTGGCCGATGCCGGAGTGCAGGTCACAGGCACCCTGTCGGGCCTGGACGCCGCCTTGCGCGTGCAGGCCCAGGTCAACCCCCAGCTGCCTGCAGCGGCCGCCAAGCCGGCGGACACCACGCCCGCACCATCCACCGGCAACAAAAAGACTGCGGCCAAGGCGCCTTCGGCCCAAGAGAAAGCCGCCAAGGCCCAGGCGGCCCGCTCCGCCCAAGCGCTGGCCGGCGCCGCGCCCATGCAGGCCAATGTGGATGCCACCGTCTACCCCTGGCGCCCTTGGCCGCTCGGCCCCGCACAGGCCCAGTTGCAAAGCGTCAACCTGGGCGCCTTTTTGCCCAGCCTGCCGACCACCTTGCTCAATGGCCAATTGGCGGTGAGCGAGGCTGCGCCCGAGCTGGTCAGCAGCACCCATACCGCCCATCCCGCGCCAGCGCTGGTGGATGTGCCGGTGGACCCCACGGCCAACAAGGCCGATGCAGCCACCACCGCCGATGCCCAGGACGCCGCCCCCGCCACGCCTCCAGCGCTGCTGCCGGTACCGCTGGATATCCAGGTCGATATCAGCAACGCCCTGCCCGGCCCCATCAACCACCAGCTCCTGCCGGTAAGCGCCGTGCAGACCCATGCGCTGTTTGACGGCCAGCGTGTGGATGTGCTCGACGGCAGCCAGGTGCAACTGGGCAGCGGCAGCCTGACGGCCCAGGGCCACTACCGCCTGGCCGACCACCATGCCGGCATCCAGGCAGCACTGCGCGCCATCAATCCGGCGCTGGTCGATACCCGCATCGACAGTGCACCGCTGTCCGGCAGCTTGTCGGCCCAGTCGCAGAACGAGGCCATTGTTTTTGATGCCAACATCACCTCCGACCGCCGCACGCCCGCCAAGGCTACGGCAGCCAGCACCACCCTGCCGATCGACCGCGTGGTCGCCAAGGGCCAGTGGAAGGCGCCAGAGCTGCAGCTGCAAAGTGCGCAAATTGATGCGCTGGGTGCGCATATCAACGCCAAGCAGCTGACCGCCAATATCAAGCAGCGCAGTGGCGCGGGCGAGCTGTCCGTGCAAGCGCCCGGTGCCAATCTGGATGCCAAGGCCCAGGCCGCACCCCAGCAAGGCCAGGGCAATATCGCCCTGCGCCTGAGCAGTGCCGAGCAACTGCTGCAGTGGCTGCGCAAGGTGCCGGGCATGGCCCAGGCGCTGCCCGAAGGCATGCTGGCCCAGGGCAGCCTGGATGCCAAGCTGCGCTTTAGCGGTGGCTATGGCGATGCGCTGCGCCAGCTGCAGCAGGCCGGCCTGCTGGCCCGGTTGCCGGATGGCCTTCCCTCCGGTGGCCAGCCCTTTGCACTCGATGCCAACATCAGCACCCCACAGTTCAGCGTACGCCCCAGCGCCGAAGCCGCTGACCTGTGGCAGCTGCGCGATACCGAGCTGGCCCTGGTCGGCAACCTCAAGAAAGTGCAGCTGGATCTGCGCACCCAAGCCCAGCATGGCGAGCAGCAAATGGCCGCCCAAATCAGCCTGGCCGCCAACAGCACTGCGGCCAAGCAGTGGAGTGGCGCGCTGAGCAAGCTGCAGGCCCGCGCCACGCTGCCGCCCAATAAGGAGCCCTGGCAGCTGCAACTGCAGCAGCCGCTGGACTTCAAACTGCAGCTGCCCGCCGGCAACCAGCCGCTGCGCGCCAGCACCGGTGCCAGCCAGTTGCAGCTGACTGGCCCGCAGCCCGGCACCGTCACCCTGCAATGGAACCCCTTGCAGTTCAGCCAGGGGGCGGACAAGGCCGTGCAGCTGCAAAGCACCGGCAGCCTACAAGGCCTGCCTGTGCGCTGGATACGCGCCTTCCAAAAGCCCGACCCCAGCCAGGCACAAAAGCACAGCCCGCTCGATTCGGACCTCGTGGTCCAGGGTCGCTGGGATGTCAACACGCAAAACGGCCTCAACGCCAAGGTAGAGATCGAGCGCGCCAGTGGCGATCTGCAGCTGCACACCCAGGGCAGCGCGCCGAAGAACGTGACCTTCCACTCCAGCGGCAAGGAAGGCTCGGTTTCCAAGGCCTTCTCGGCCGAAGGCCAGACCGTTATCGCACGCATCCGCACCGCCAAGGTCGAGCTGACCGTGCAAGACCGCCAGGTGCGCAGCCGCCTGCAGTGGGATTCGGTCAACGCCGGCCAACTTACCGCTGATGTGCAAACCGCGCTGCAGTACGAAGGCAAGAACTACCTGGGCGCGACCGTGGCCCCCGATGCGCCACTCAGCGGCAGCGTGCAGGCACAAATGCCCGACCTGGGCATCTGGGCCAGCTTTGCGCCACCGGGCTGGCGCGTGGCCGGCAGCTTGGCGGCCAATGTGCAGCTGGCAGGCAATCTGCAAGACCCGCGCTGGAGCGGCTCCATCACCGCAGACAAGATGCATATCCAGTCGCAGCTGGATGGCGTGGACCTGCGCAACGGCAGCCTGCGCTCGCAGCTCAACGGCAATACGCTGGAGCTGCAAAGCCTGCACTTTGATGGCGGCGAAGGCAGCCGCGCCCGCATTGCTGGCTACAGCGGCAACCTGACGGCCGCGCCCAGCAGTGGCGGTACCCTGGATGCCACTGGCACCATCAGCTGGACCATGCCGCAAAACGGCGCCGCACCGGATATCCGCATGGACATCCGCACCCAGGCCAAGGCGCTGCAGGTGCTGGTGCGTGCCGACCGCCAGGTGAGCATCTCCGGCCAGGTGCGCAGCCAGCTGCAGCAAGGCCAGATGAGCATCACCGGCGACCTGACCGTGGACCGCGCCAGCATCATGCTGGCCGATGAGTCCTCGCCTAAGCTGGGCAGCGATGTGGTGGTCAGCACCAAGGCCAGCCGCGCCGCTGCTGCCGAGAAGGCCAAGGAAGAGGCAGCCAAGGCTGCCCAGGCCAAGCTCGATGCCCCTGCGGGCCAGGTGACAACGGCCAAGCCGCTGATCCTGAACGTCAAGCTCGACATGGGCCACGACTTTGCGCTGCAAGGCTATGGCATCACCACCCGTTTGACTGGCACGCTCAATGTGCAAAGCAGTGGCGGCGCCGGCATCGGCATGCCGCGCATCACCGGCGTCATCAGCACCGAAGAAGGCCGCTACCGCGCCTGGGGCCAGGTGCTGAATGTGGAGACCGGCCTGATCCGCTTCAACGGCCCCTACAACAACCCTTCGCTCGATATTCTGGCGCTGCGCCCCAATATCTCGGTGAAGGCCGGTGTGCAGGTCAGCGGCTCGGCACAAGCGCCACGCGTGAGCTTGTACTCGAATCCCGAGATGCCCGATGCGGAGAAGATCTCCTGGGTAGTGATGGGCCGCGACCCTGCCAGTGGCGGCGCCAGCAGCGCACTGATGCAGCAAGCGGCGCTGGCCCTGCTCAGCGGTGGCTCGGGTGAGAGCATCACCGGCAATATCGCCAAGAGCCTGGGCCTGGACGAGATCGGCTTTGGCGGCACCGACCGCGATTCCGCCAGCCTGTCCGTCGGCAAGCGCCTGTCGCAAGACCTGTATGTCACCTATGAGGCCGGTCTGGCCGGCACCTTGGGTGCCCTCTACATCTTCTACGACTTCACCCGCAACCTGCAGCTGCGCGGCTCGGCCGGTACTACCAGCGCGCTGGATCTGATCTACACCTTGCGGTATGACTGATTGAGCCCCAGACTGCTTGCAGTGCACAAAGACAAGCCCCGCCGTTACACAACGGTGGGGCTTGTTTGTCAGTGGGGTTGCCAACGATGAAGTCGCCGCTTCTCAGGCAAGTAGGCATCAATCCATGCCTACACCAAAGAAGCCATCACCAGACCACGGCGCCTCACTCGCCGCACTGCGCTGGCTCCGCACCCTTGCGGCCACACTTGCTGGCAACTGCGCCAGCACCTTGGGGAATGCTCTGCAATACGCCGTTTGCACCCCAGCCATTTCCGCCAACTGCCGGAAGCTGATCCAGGCACCCTCCGGCACCGCGCAGGCCACCTGTTGGACCCGTGTCTGCCACTGGTCGCTGAACGCCGGCGCCATCGCAGGGCATATCGCCACTTCATCACCGCTGCGCACGGTGCCGCCTCGCAGCACGCGGGCGAGCATGCCTCGGTCTCGGCCGATCTTGGCAACAATCCCCGGGGACCTGCGCTCCAGCAACCGGCAGGGTTCACAGAGAAAGGTGATCCAAAGCACTACATCGCTGCCAATCCGCAGCAGATCACCGGAGCTAAGCCCGCTGGTCGAGAAATCCACCCGCAGATTCTCTCGGAGTGCTCCTTCCGCCAATCCCCAGCGTTGATAGGCATCGGTGCCGGCGATCAGCAATTGACGAGGAGATAGGGGAGCAGCATGGCAATCCCCTGCCAAGCCACAGCCGCTGATGGCCTCCACCTCTGCCACCGATCGAGGCGCGGGCTCCTTGCCGGCTCTGACGTAAAGGGCCTGCAGGGAACCGATGGGTTGCCAGCGGTCGTTCAGTGCTGCGAACGTGGGGAGTGAGGTGGGATGGGCAGGAGACATGCTGAGAAATTTTGCGCCTCAGCAGGAGTTTGCCTGGTGTCGCAACTTCTTACATTCCAGTCAGCCAGCTGCGCAGAGGGGCATCCCGCCTCCTGACCAGCACATCGGATGCAGACCCCTGCCAGATTGGCTGCGAGGCTCGGCAAGTCCTCTACAATAGGCTGCTGTCCCTCTCCGTAGTTCAATGGATAGAACGAGTGCCTCCTAAGCGCTAGATACAGGTTCGATTCCTGTCGGGGGGACCATGGTTTTGCAATGAAATCATGCATCTATGCTGCGCCAAGATACAAGTGGGACAAGACTGAGTCATAGCGGGTCTTGCATGCGCCGTTTGCTTTGCAACCCGCCTCCGGCGCTAGGCTGTCATCACCCTGACCGGTGCTTAAGGCCAAAACCAACACCCCCCAGTACGGCGCTCAACGACAGCAGCCCCAATAAACCCAGCCCTGGCACAGGGGTGGCCTTCAGCGGCGTCGCCTGGACACGCCAAACATAGTTGGTCTGGTCCTCGAAGCAGTTGTCATCCACATACGCTGAACGGGCTGTATTGATGCCGCCTGGGTCGTCATAGCCAGATGCACCTTGGTCCACTTTGCCGCCTTCAGGAAAGACGCCACATTCCAGTCCCCAGGGCGAGTAGTAGCCGGTGTGCGTGATCGTTGAGGGATTGCTGATGCTGGGATTGATGGAGATCGCGTAGTCGGTTGGAGCGCCGCCGAAGAGTAAGGCCGCGGCCTCCTGTGCTGAATAGACCTGGGGATTGGTATCCCAAGCCGCCCCGTCCTGGACTCTGTAGCTTCCCACATAGGTTTGTGCGGAGGCAGAAGCAGCGAGCACTGCAAAGGAGGCCAGGGCAAGCAGAGGTTGGCGCATACAAGTTTTTCTCGATAACGGCTGCACGCGATTCTATGGCGACAATTTTTAACAATCAATGAAGTTTGTACTTGCTCCGATAATTCGGCACGCACGCAACACCTTTCGGATTTTTGGGCTTAGCACTGAGCCCACCGAGGCGCGCGTCATAGATCGCAGATACTACGGGCCGAATGAGGAAGGCATGCCATGGGAACCGTATTCAAATATGTTGTAGACACTGCCCTGTGCAGCGTAGCGAATGAGCTCTGCCAGCACTGTGAGCGGCCCGAGCTGCCGGTCTATGGCTATCGCGGAACCGTGGTGGATCCGCAGCTCGCGGCAAACGTGGAACTGGCGCAAGCGGAACCCGAAGTTTTCTATTTGTGCGCCGACTGCATCCAGGGCGGCAATGTGGTTCGATCGAACCGACACGATGTGGAGCAGACCGTTCAACGCCTGGCCACAGACCCCGCCCGCGCTTGGCAAGCGTTCAACCAGCTGCCCGGCATTCCGCTTTTTCTGCAAGGCTGCTTTGACTGACCGTTTTGCTGTGACAGCTGGTGTGAATTCACAGGCTCACCCGTCGATTTTCAGCAGCTGCTGGCCACGCAGCACTCGCAGCAATATTGGGAAAAGGGCCTGGGAAGAACGCCGAGAAATTTTGCCACCCAAGGGGCGCCCGAATCACTCCGAGAAGTGTCTCTGTTTGCTTGCCATTGCTGCGCTACGCGCTACTACAGCGACCAGTTCAGCTGAGCCCCCTTGGGGGCCAAGAGCCCGCATCTCCGCAGCAAGGCTATGAATGCAGCGGCTGGCCCGTGGAACGCGTACCCAGCGACTGCATGCAGCGAACCAGATAGCCATCAGGATCCGCCACGATCATTTGTCGCTGCCCCACCTCATGACCCCCCTGCCGGTACCAGCGCTCCTCCATCGGCCAGAAAAGCGCAATGCCCTGCCGGGCACAGCGGTCCGCGATTTCGTCCACCGACGGTACCTCCAACTGGAAATTGATGCCGCGACCAAAAGGCGGGACCAGCTCTCCATTCACAAAGCTGCGATCGCCGGGGCCATGCTGCTCCAGCATGATTTGCGCCTTGCCCAGCGTGAGGTAAGCAAACTGCTCTTCCGGGCGGTCGTACCACACAGAAAACCCAATCACACCGCACCAAAACTGAAGACTGGCCTTGATGTCCGTCACCACCAACTCGGGCACCAGTGCAGAAAACTCCATCAGGAATCCTGTTCAGGCCGAGGCTCGCCGTGCACAGCAGCGCCATGCACAGGCGAAATCTCAGTATGGTTCAAACCGGCCACCCAGCCCACAGACTTGGCGGTCATCGAAGTCCTAGCGCTGCCGGCAGTTCGGCCCATACCAGGCGTTGTTGACGGTGTCCAGGTTGTTGTCCATATCGGCCGCAGAGCAAACGGGAAAGCGCGTGTCGCCATTGCGCTCGATGCTCAGTGCCTTCATGCGCGCATCGCTCGGATGGTCCCGGGCATCGCGCTTTTCGCGCGCGACATCGATGGTCATCATGCACTTGGCGAAAGCATCGGTTCCGGGCTGGTAACCGTAGCCTGCGCAACGCCCCTGGTCCATCTCGGTCCGGCTTTGCGATGGAGCGGATCCACATCCTGCCAAGACAAGCGTAGCCACCAACACCGCTGAAAGTTCTTTAAGCACTTGCGACCTCCTGAGGATTGAAACACCCACGTGCGCGGGCACTCGCATGGACGCGAACGGCCCCCCACCCCGTTAGCCAAGCAGCATCGCCAACAACACGGCACACAGCAACGCGATATAGACCTTGGCATGGATGCCGTCCGGGATCTTACCAATCCATCGCGATGTTGTGCGGATTCCGATCCAGGAGCCCAGCACCAACACCGCGCAGGCCCGCAGATCGATAAAGCCAATATGCCAGGCGCCCAAAGAGGCGGTGTTCCAAGCCATCACTGCATGGGTGGTGGTGCCTACGACGGCCATGGGCAGCGACAGCGGGTTGGCTGCTGCCGTGGCCGCCGTCATGCTGGCGCCGCGCCGGCGCATCAGCGGCACCGTCATCACACTGCCGCCCACGCCCAGAAAGGCGGCAATCGCACCGATCGACAGACCGGCCGCAGCGGCAGCGGGTTTGGCCATGGGGTGCATCTCGCTGCGATGGCTGCGGGTGAAGCCCGAGCGCAACAGGCTGTCCAGAATCGTCAATCCCAGGTAGACGATAAAGGCCCAGCGGATCCAGCTGCCGCTCAGCAGCAGCGCCGCGATGGCACCGGGTATCGCCCCCAACGCGACATAGCCCAGCAGTGGCCGCACCTGGCGCCAGGGCAAGGTTCCGGCCTTGTGGTGCCGCCAGCTGGCCATGCCCGCGCCAAAAATCATGACGCAGGTGGAAGTAGCGACTGCGATATGCATCGCGGCGCGCCCCATCTCACTGCCGGCACCATAGACCTCGACCAGCACCGAGTACAGCAGCGGCACGACCACAAAGCCGCCCCCAAAACCAAACAGCACGGTGGTCACACCGGCAAGAACACCAAAACACAGCAGCAGCAAATACATAAGAAGCAGATATCCAAAATGGCAAAGCGCCACGATAGAAAAAAATGCGGCGGCTGACATTCAACAAATAGCCAAACATCCTCGCATTTAGGCCAAGATGCAGGCATGCACAATATTGCCCTCGATACGGTGGACGCCGTGCACCGCCCTCTGCTGGCCATCAGCACCGACTACAGCCCTGGCACCTTGCTGGACTCCCACACCCACCGCCGTGCGCAGGTGCTGTACGGCATGAGTGGTTTGATGGAGGTGGAGACGGATGACGGCGCCTGGGTGATTCCGCCGTTCAGCGGGGTCTGGATTCCGGCAGGCAAACAGCACAAGGTGCTCATGCAAGGCGTCAGCACGCGCAGCCTGTATATCGAACCCGCTGCCGCGCCGCGCGAGGGCGAGCACTGCGAGGCGCTGGTGGTCAGCCCGCTGCTGCACCAGTTACTGCTGGCATCGATTGCGCTGCCCGCGCTCTACGACGAACAAGGCCGCGACGGCGCGCTGGCACAGCTGCTGCTGCATGAAGTGCGCCTGGCCCAAACCATGCCCTTGTTCGCACCCCTCCCACAAGATACGGTGCTGGCTGGGCTGTGCAAGGCCTTCTTGAAGGCACCTCAAATTCAGGACGCCCCGGAAGAGTGGGCCGAGCAACTGCACAAAAGCCTGCGCAGCTTCAACCGGTTTTTCAGGCAGCAAACCGGCATGAGCTTTGGTGCCTGGCGCCAGCAGGCCTGCTTGCTCGCGGCGCTGCCCAGGTTGGCCGGCGGGCAGTCGGTCACGCAGGTGGCGCTGGACCTGGGCTATGACAGCCCCAGCGCCTTTTCGACGATGTTTCGCAAGCGCTTGGGCCAGGTGCCCAGTGGCTTTCTACCGGCAGCGTCATCGCACAAAGAAAATCCAGCCAGTATCTGCAAGTGACAGCGGAGAGCCTGCGCACTGCGACAAAATACCGCGAACGAACAATTCCATAACAACCGATGAAGAAATCCGTCGTCGTCTCGCTCGGTCTTCTGCTGCTGGCACACGCTACTTCGTCACAGGCAGAAAACAGCAATGGCAAAAACATCTTTGTGCAGCGCTGCGCCATGTGCCATGGCGCTGATATCAGGGGCACGGGCCCGCTGGCCCATAAAAGCAACCCGCCCACACCCGACCTCACCACGGCAGCGTTCAAGAAGCGCCTGCACGATTACCCAGGTGTCATCGTCTCATCGGTGGTGCTGCGGCCCAACGGCGACTTGATTCCCAAAACCTTGCGCGAGAACGGCGTCAAGCTGCCCGCCTTTGCATGGCAGATAAAGGATTTGCGTGATTTGAACAAGTACATGACTGCCTAGATCGCGAAAAGCCGCTAACAAGCGCTGCGCCCGCTATGCGCTGGCGTCCGGCTTTATGCCCCGGCCCCAGGTGCAACATCCGACTCATCTCCCCCAAAAAACCTGAGCGCGATGGTCACGGGTTCGACCCTGAGCCAGGCGTTGAAACCGCTAATTGACTAGACTGGCCCCTCACTCCTTAAGGGCGCAATGCAGCAAGAACCCGATTTTGTACAGAACCTCAGGCAAGAGTTCGGGGACGGTTGGCGCTGGGTGGAGCGTTGCATTGTGCTGGCCTACGCAGCAGCCGCAGGGCTGTGTGTGGTGGGCTTCACGATGGTGGCCGAGAAGGCCTTTGACTGGTTCATGCACATCTACCACTGGCAAGGTGGCTGGGCGGTGCTGCTGTGGACGCCCTGTCTGACGGCAGCCATTGTCTGGGCGACACGCCGTTGGGCACCGGGCGCTGCGGGCTCCGGCATTCCCCAGGTCATGGCCGCGCAGGAGACGGCACTCAACGACCAGCAGCGCAGCCGCTTCGTATCGCTGTGGTTGTCCGCCTCCAAGATTACCCTGGCCGGCTTCGGCTTTCTCGCCGGGCTGTCCATTGGCCGCGAGGGGCCCTCGGTGCAGGTTGCTGCTGGCGTCATGCACCATGCCAAGCGCTGGTTTGGTCCGCGCTCGGGCATCACCAGCCATGCGCTCTTGGTGGCAGGCGGCGCAGCAGGCATTGCGGCGGCCTTCAATGCGCCGCTGGCGGGGATTGTGTTTGCCATTGAGGAACTGTCACGCAAGCTGGAGTCGCGCGCTAGCGGCCTGATCATTGCCGCGATTGTGCTGGCCGGTCTGATGGGGGTATCTGCCTTTGGCAACCTGAACTACTTCGGGCGCATCCAGGTACCCAGTCTCAGCTGGCATGCACTGCTGCCCGGCATCTGCGTGGCCTTGAGCTGCGGCGTGTTGGGCGGCCTGTTCGCCAAGCTCATGGCAGCATCCCTCACCGGCGCGCCCGAGCGCCTCAACCGCCTTCGCGCCAAACACCCCATCCGCTTTGCGGCTGCCGGTGGCTTGGTGATTGCCGTCATCGGCCTGGCCACGAGTGGTGCCACCTTTGGTGCGGGCTCGGAAGAAGTCAAGCACATGCTGGCGGGCGAGGCCGAGTTGCCCGCGCTGTATGTGACGCTCAAATTCATCGCCACCTGGCTGTCTGCCTGGGTGGGTGTGCCTGGCGGAATCTTTGCGCCGTCGCTGTCCATCGGCGCAGGCGTTGGCCACAATGTGTCGCTGATGATGGGCAGCGATATCGCGCCTGCCTTGATTGCGATGGGCATGGCGGCCTTCCTGGCCGCTGTCACGCAGGCCCCGCTCACGGCCTTCATCATCGTGATGGAGATGGTGGACGGGCACTCCATGGTGCTGAGCCTGATGGCGGCCGCGATGCTGGCTAGCCTGGTCTCGCGCATGATTGCCAGGCCGCTGTACGAAACCCTGGCCAACTACATGCTTAGCCAGGTGCAAAGCATGCCGGCTCCAAAGGCGGAAGAGGCAGCGCAAAAGCCCGCCGCGGGCTCCTGATCACCCCTTGAACCACACCCTGGTGATGCGCTTTCGACACCAAAGCGATGAAGGTGGCAGGGCGCTGCCAAACATGTCTAGGTCCATCTGCAAGCTAACCAGAGCGCCTGCATAGACGCACCCGATTTCTTGGCCCTAGCCACTTCAGCAATCCTCCATTACACCGGATTGGAAGGCATGCCATCCGCCGCAAACACCACGCCGCGCGCCTCCAGCTTGGCACGCGCAGCATGGTGCACCACACCGCGCTTGCGCACATCGCCCTCCAACAGCCGCAACAGCGTGGACGGGCTGACATTGGCATGGCGCACCACCTCCATGCGCACGCCCCAGAAGCGGTCGTCCGCAAAGCGATCCAGGATGGCTGCATCGGCATCCGGGTTCATCGCTGCAGCAGCCCGGATGGCCTGGTTGGGGTCCTTCAAAAAAGGCTCCAACTCGGCGGTATTTGCGGCAGCAGAGGCAGCGATATAGCGCTTTGCCTCAGCGGCTTTTTGCTCAGCGGTCTTCTTGGCCATTCTTGCTTCTCATCCTTTGTCATTGCTGCCATGCAGGGCGCGGCGACGAGAACCGCGCAACCCTGGGTGCCGGTGCTAGGGCGCGCTTGAGCGAACTGCCTCAAACCGTTGCCAAGTGCAGCACCATCTCTGCGCTGGCGATCCAGCTACCGAGCCTACACCAGCGCGCTCTCGCCATGCCTGGGAGGCGGTGTTGGATCACACCAATGACGGGCCCGCAGATCGGGCGCATGCGGCCGAGCGAGGCTCTGCAAAACACGCGCCCGATGGCTTGGGCTGGATCGTCTCAAAGTGCATTTGACCATTCCAGAGGCTCGTTAGAGACAGCAGCAATTATTGAAGAACCATTATTAATTGTTTTGGTTTATTCGAGTACCCTGCAGCGACATAAACGGATTGTGAACAATCTGAATTTTCTTCTCTATTTTTGCATTTACCTTTGCAAAAATAATAATATCAAATACTTTTGCAAAAAACCAAAGATACATGCTGGGCATCGCATTGTACATTTTCAACTGTAATTTTTTGTTGCGTCATCGCAGGTCTTCAGAGTCAATCGTCTGATAGTTCGCCAGCAGTCAAAGGGAGATATTTTTATATTTAAACCCAGATCAGCTGGCAGTCCATAAGGCATTAACTCCCAAAGATTATCGCAGCCTCAATATATAGACAGTTCGAATACCCAGCACGGAAAATAATCAATGTTGGGCATTTTCTCAATCCAGGTGAATCTTCGCCGCATACAGGGAATGGAATTCAATCATGCGAAAACAAATGCTGACCCTTGCCGCAGCGCTTGCGATGGCGCTGCCCGGCTTGTCCAACGCTGCCTTGATCACCGGCACCACCAACTATTCCGGTGATGGCGTCTATTCCTTCCGCTCCACCGACCTGACCTATGACGCCGGCGGAGCGGCTTACAGTGACCTGCCAGTTCTGATGTTTTGCATCGACCACGGAGCCCGTCCTCCGTTTGACATCACTTCCCAATTTGACACGGCTGCGGGCGCCAGTGCGATCAAGGGTTCAGCGGGCGCTGCCGGCGAAGCGGCGATCAACTGGGTGCTGGACCAGTACTACGTGAGCTACTACAAGAACGGCAGCATTGAGCAGCGCCGTGCCCTGCAATACGCGCTGTGGGAGATTGGTAACGACTACAACGGTACAGCGGCCAGCATCGATGTCGCTGCAGGCGCATCCCGGCCAAGCGCGGAAGACGTCACCGAATACGGAGGAACGGACCAGGCAGCCTTTGTCAGTGCCTACACCAGCTTGTACAACGCGATGAAGGCGAGCCTGCCTGGCCTGCGCAGCTCGTACCGTTCCACCACCTACACCATCGACCTCTTCCGCAACCTGGATCCGGACTACCAGAACATGGCGGCCCTGATCGAGCGCGCCCCGCCCAACACCGTACCCGTTGCCGAGCCCAGCATCACCGGCACGCCACAAGTCGGCTCCACGGTGACCGGCAGCTACACCTACGCCGACAACAACGGCGATATCGAAAACCCTGTCGGCACCACCTACCAGTTCGTCACCAGCCCCAATCCGAGCATTGGCAGCGCCAGCGAGGGCACGGTTGTGGCCAGTGGAACGACCGGTGGCGCAGGCCAGACGCCCACCTATACCCTGCAGCCCGGAGACCTGAACCAAAACGTTTTCTTCTGCGTCACACCTGCTGCGCAGACCGGTGCAACACCGGGGCTGGAGGTGTGCACCAGCCCTGTGGGGCCTGTGACCACCCGTGTGGTGCAACAAGCGCCCACGCCAGTACCCGGTTTGGGAAGCTGGGCGCTGATCGGCTTGGCATCGCTGCTGGCACTGCTGGGGATACGGCGCCAACGCCAAGGTTGATGCCAGCCATAGCAACCGCCTTCGGGCGGTTTTTTCATGGCTGTGGTTTGCTGTCGCGCGCTGATGCGTGGCGTCGTCGCCAGCAAACGCTGAAAACGGCGCACACAAGCAAGCGGTTTCAGGCCGTTGCCTTCGGATACACAAACTGCGGCAATCCCTGCAGGGTCTCCTTGCTGGCTCCGGGCAGCAGCAAGCCATACTTGCCCAGCTTGAAACGCGAGAACTCGATGGCCACGTCGTAAGTTCCTAGACCCATGAAGCCGCCGATACCGACGATGGCGAAGATCAGGTTGTCTTCCTTGCCGACGATCACATCATCGACGATGCCAATTTCCTGGCCATTGGTGTCGTGCACCGGTTCACCCATGAACTCCTTCTTCACGCTCCAGCCTGTGGCCAGCACCTCCGCCCCTCGTGGCGAAATGGAAAATGGGGTGTGAATCGTTACTTTCTCTTGGTTGTCCATGTACGCACCATCAATGTGTAGAAGTGATTCCAAACTGTATCAATATCTGGGTATGCCGAGAGCATGGCTATCACGCTATAACGCAAGTCGGCATACCGTCTGACATGCTGGGCTGGTAGCGTCTGAACCTGTCCCATCAACCCCGCCGACAGGCTGGAGCGAAAGCCAAGTTTCTGATACATTTATTTTCATTAACTACATTTCAGGACAGGTAATGAAGAAAGTGCTGTGCGCAGCGGCGTTGGCTTTGGCATCCATGGGTTTAGCCTCGGCCGCCAATGCGGCCTTGGTTCAATGGACGCTGACCGATGTGAAGTTTGTCGATGGCGGTACCGCCACCGGCTCCTATGTGTTTGATGACTCAAACAATACGTTCAGCCATATCAACGTGACCGCAACAGGTACGGAAGGTATTCCTGCTGCCAGCTTCAGCAACACCTGCAATGGGTCCAACTGCGACGCTTTTGTTGAAGCTTCTGCAGACGTCATGATTTTTTGTGCCAGCCGATACCAGCGATTTGACGGGCAAACAGATCATTCTGTTAGACCTGCAAAGCGCGATGACCGATAAGGGAGGCCTCATTGCGATCAATCCAAGTGATGTGCCCACGGAGGTTCCGGTTGCTCTGCGTAGCAAAGCCTTCTCCGCATTTTGCCAAGATGCTCGCTGCTTAGTAGCCAACCCAGTGCGCCGTATGATTGCATCAGGCCAAGTAGTTGGCCGTGCATTTGTAGCCCCTAGCACCGCAACCGCCGTGCCCACCCTGGCCCCCTGGAGCCTGGCACTGCTGTCCCTGCTGCTGGCCCCGCTGGCCTGGCTGCACAAGCGCCGCCAACGCTAAGTACAAAGGCCGGGGCGGCACCCTCAGGCACCATCCCGGCCATCCAAAAAGCCCAGCATGCCGTGCAGCAGCTGGGCTTTTTTGATCCGGCAAGCAGCTTCAGCGAGCTGCCCCGCGCCAGACCAAAGCAACGCGGTACTCAGCCTGCGTTGCGGCTGGATTCAAACAGGAACCAGGTACGGCGTTCGGTCTCGTCGATCCAGTTTTCCAGCAGGGAGGACGAGGCAATGTCGCGGTGCTCATCGGTCACGTTGTGCGCCTCGCGCAGGCGAGCCGCGAGCTGCTGGTTGTCCTCACGCAACTCGGCCAGCATGTCCAGCGGATCGACATAGTCGGCATCGTTGTCGCTGATGCGCTGCAGGCGCGCGATATGGCCAATCGAGCGCAAGGTCGTGCCGCCCACCTTGCGGATGCGCTCGGCAATGGCGTCGGTCATCGCGTACAGCTGGTCGGCCTGTTCATCGAGCAGCAAGTGGTAGTCACGGAAATGCGGGCCGCTCATGTGCCAGTGGAAGTTCTTGGTCTTCAGGTAGAGCGCAAACACATCGGCCAGGATGCCGTTCAGTGCGGCACTGATGTCCTTGGTCGCGTCGGCATTCAGATCACTGGGCGTTACCAGCGGCGCCTTGCGGCGTGCCTTGATATCCGTTTTACTGCTGCGGTCAGATTTGGCCATGGTGTACCTTTCAAACAATGCGTTGAAGACAAACGAAGCGAAAGCGGCTTAACCGGCAAGTATCCGGCGCCGAGATGGCAGCCAGATGGCAGCGGTCCATCCGCTCTAACAGACTCTGCGATTCAGAGGCTGTCTAGCTTCATACCAAAGCAGAAATATTGCAAACAAATCCCTGTCAGCCAATGTTGATGATGTGCAGTCAAAGCGCAGACCGTTGATGCACATCAGTAACCGCCACGCGCCGCTGCCAGCAAAGCTCAGCTGTCGTCACTGCGATAAGGGTTGGCAAAGATCGCCTCCACGGGCAAGCCAAACACCACACTGATGCGGTAGGCCAGATCCAGCGACGGATCATGCTTGCCCGTCTCCAGCGCATTGACGGCCTGGCGCGATACCCCCAGGCGTTGCGCCAGATCCGCCTGCGTCCATTGGACCTGGGCGCGCAGGCTGCGCAGATGGTTGTCCATCAGCCACGCAGCCGCATGGCGCAGCCCACCAGGGCCCACATCAGCCAGAACAGCGGCACCACCAACCAGGCGGGCACATGGGGCGCGGCGGCGTAGCTCTCGCCAAAACCCCAGATGCTGCAGAGCATCAGCAGCAAGCCGCAGGCAATGACGACGCTGCGAATGGCCTGCGCACGCTGGTACTCGTCTGCAGCCTTGATCCACAGCAAGGACGCGCGCAGCTGCGCCGCAATGGGCACCGCTACCGCCAAAGCCAGCAGCCAGGCCGTCGGGGTGCCAATGATGGCATCGAACCAGCCCAGGATGACCAGCAGGTGGATGGCGCAGTAGACACCCATCCATAGTGCGGTACGGATGAGGTAGGCACGCATGGAAGACGATGGTGGGTGCGATGGTAAGCGGTGGTGCATGGTGCAATGGGGATGACGATGTAAAGTAAACCTGACTTTATCAAATGTCAGGTTTACTTGTCAATTCCACACCGATTGAACCGCCTTAGAGCTGGAAGGCCACCGCGCGCACCAGCCCCTCACCCACATCGCGCCACCAGCCCGGCGGGCGGTAGGCATAGGTTGCACTCTCTGCCATCTGCTGCTCGCACCAGTGCTGCAGCCAGGCAATGTCCTGCGCGCTATAGAAGGCGGTCATCGCCTCGTAGTTCAGGAACAGGCTGCGCCCGTCGAGGTTGGCCGATCCGCACAGGCCCATGCTGTCGTCCACCACCACCACCTTGGCATGCACCATGTGCGGCGAGCAAAACACCTCGGCCCCCGCCAGCACCAAGGCACGCAGGGCACGTTCGCGGGCCCAGTCGGCCAGGCGGTGGTTGGACTGCTGTGGCACCACCACGCGCACGCGCACGCCCCTGCGGCAAGCCAGGCACCATGCCTCCAACAATGCATCGTCAGGCACGAAATACGGGCTCACCAAGGTGATTGAGGTCTGCGCATGGAAGGCGCTGGCCAGCAGCAGCGCATGCAAGGTGTCATCGGCATGGTCGGGGCCGCTGGGCAGCCACTGGGCCCAGGCCTGGTCGCCGCCTCCCAGCGCCATCGCGGGCGACAGCCACATGGTGCGTCGCCGCCCCCGCGCTGCACGCCAGTCGGCCTCAAACTGCGCGGCCACCACACCGGCCAAGGCGCCTTGCACGTTAAAGCTCAAATCCACCCAGGCCGGGTGCCCGGCGCTGCTGGGCAGAAAGTACTCATCGGCCAGATTGCGCCCGCCGCTCCAGACATGCACGCCATCGGCCACCGCCAGCTTGCGGTGGTTGCGCAGATTGCTGCCGCCACGAATCGGCTGCAGCATCGGCACCATGAAGCGGCGCACCAGGACGCCCGAGCGCCGCAGCTGGCGCAAGCGCGTGGGCAGCAGGCGCCAGCAGCCCACACCATCGAGCAGCAAGCGCACCTTCACCCCGCGCGCCGCCGCCTGCTGCAGCGCCGTGCCAATCTGGCGCCCCACTACATCATCGGCAAACACATAGGTGCCCACATCCAGGCTGCGCTGGGCTTGCTCAATCAGCCGCAGCAACTGCTGCAAGGCCTGCAAGCCATCCTGGTGGAACAGCACCTCGGCATTGGGCTGGGCGGCATCCAGCTCCATGCTGGCGAGCAGTTGGCCGGCCCAGGCCGGCACCTGCTTGGGCACGCTGCTGCGGCGCTGCCCGCTGTTAGGGATGACGGCATGGGCCGGTGGCCGCACCGCCTTGCGCGGGCCAAATACCAGGAACAGCGGCAAAAAGAGATAGGGAAAGGTGACCATGCCCAACACCCAGCCAATGGCCGATGCCGGATGGCGGCGCTGGTGGCCAGCGCGTGTGACCAGGGTGTAGACCAGGAGCGCTACCATCACCGCAATGGTGTGGCCCAGGCCGGAGAGTACCGTCACGCGCAGCATCTGCTAGGCCCCGTCTGCCGATACGGGACTGCGGCTTGGCTGGCAGGCGGCCGGGCCCATCAGAGCAGGTCGAGCACCCGCTCAGGCGGGCGGCACAAACGGGCCCCTTTGGCGCTCACCACAATCGGCCGGTTCAGCAGCACGGGGTGGGCGGCGATCTGCGCGATCAGCTCGGCATCGCTCAGGCCTTCTCGGCCCAGGTCCAGCTCGTGGTAAATGGCCTCTTTGCTGCGCATCACCTCACGCACTGGCACGCCCAGTTGGGCGATCAGCGCCGTCAAATGCGCAGGGCTCAGCTGTGCGTGCAGGTAGTCGATTACCTGGGGCTGGATGCCCTGCGCCTCAATCAGCGCCAGCGCGCCGCGCGAGTTGCTGCAGCGCGGGTTGTGGTAGATGGTGATGGTGTCTTGGGCCATGCCCGCCATCTTATTACAGAGAGGCTTCCAGCTCCGGCATGATGATGCGCGCCTTGGTCAGCGCCATGCCCAGGTTGGCGGTGCGGCGGCAGACCAGCACGGCCACATACTCGGGGTTGGCCTTGCCGCGCATGAAGATGTGGATCAGGTTGTCGCTGTTGACGATGATCTCTTGAAAGTAGTGGTGGCCATCGTCCTGCAGGCCACGCGACTTCTTGAACATGCGCTCGATCATCGAGACATTGGGGCCGTTGAAAAGGTCAGCCGTTGCAGCAGCCACCAGGTCGATGACCTCGCGCGGGTGCGAATCCACCGTGCGAATCGCCAGCAGCATGCCCGTGGCCACGTCGACATAGCCGGCGGCCAGACATTCGGGCACAAAGGTAGCGACTTTCTGCAAAACGGTATCCATGGACATTGATGTATTCCTTCAAAGTGGGTTGATAAAGGGCTGGCACCTCGGGTGCGATCAGCCCATTTTTTCGAGCAGCATTTCTTCATACGCCAACAGCGAGCGTTCTTGCTGCTCGGACTGCACGTACTGCGGCTCGATCTCGCGCACACGGCGCAGCGCTTCTTCAGCGGTGACGCCTTCAAAAACCAGCCAGGCTGCCAGCACGGTGCCCGTGCGGCCCAGGCCTGCCAGGCAGTGCACCGCCAGCACCTCGCCCGCCAGCAGCAGGCGCTTCATCTTGAGCATCAGCATCTGCAGCTGAGACACCGAAGGCGGCTCACGGTCATGCACCGGCAGATGCACATTGCGCAGGCCATTGCGCGCCAGCGCTGCCTGGTCAATATCTTTCTCGGTCAAGGACACCAGCACGGTGACACCGCAGCGCTTCAAAGCCTGCAAGTCCACATCGGCGTCGTTGACCACACCCGGCAACGGCGTGCCTGCCAGCTTGCCGGGCACCAGCCAGGCAAAGCCGCGCGGACCGCGTGCGCTGGGCACAAAGTGTTCGGCCGCCAGCACCGGGTTGGCCAGGGCCAGATCGGGCAATACCGCGCGCTGGCTTTGGCGTGCGGCCTGCGCAGCGGTGGGGGCGGGCGCCTGGGCTGCTGCGGGCACAGATTCGGCCTCCATGGCCTCTTGCACCGACTGCTGCGGCACCACCACCGCACAGCTGCCGCTGCGCACAAACTGCTGGCCTGCCGGTGAATAGGGTGCGGAGAAAAAGTGCTCGGCGCGGCTGGTCTCCTGCACCGCGCCACCGGCCAGCAGCAGCACATGGTCGGCCACCCGCTGGGCATGGCGCTGGTTGTGGGTCACCAGCAGCACGGCGCGCTCCTGGGCAATGCGCTTGAGCAGCTCCAGCAGCAGGTAGCTGTCGTAGTCCTGCAAATCAGCGCTGGGCTCATCGCACATCAACAAAAGGGGCTGGGCAGCGGCCTCGCGCAGAATAGCAACCGCTCGCTGGTGCATGGCCGACAGCTCCACTGTCGTCTGCGCCAACATCGGCTTGATATCGGCAAAACCCATGCGGTCCAGATAGGCCTCGCACCAGGCCCGGCGGTCCAGGCCGGAGAGCAAGTGGGCTTGTGGCAGCAACTCGCTGATTGAATCCTGCACACTCGACTGCATCAGACGCACATGCTGGCGCACCAAGTGCGGTCGGTGATCGCTCGCCAGCGGCTGGCCGGCATAGCGCAGCTGCCCCCATTGCACAAAGCGCGGGTTCTCGTCATTGAGGCCCGCCAGGCTGCGCAACACCGTGGACTTGCCGCCGCCCACCGGCCCCATCAAGGCCGTGATGGCGCAAGGGGCAATCTGCAATTGCAGGCTGGAGAGAATGACCTTGTCGCCATAGGCCACGCCCCAGTTGTCTGTTTCCAGAACGGGTGTTGGTGTTTGCACGCGATGGGAGCCGCTTGGCGGCATTGGGAGGTGGACAGAAAGCCAAGCCGGGCACGACCTCGGCGCGCCAGCCATCCGATCACGCAGATGTAGACCATCTTGGTGATTCAAAAAACGAAACACCAATAGTCAATTAATGTTTCAAAAATCCAGTTTAGGGGGAAACCCGAAGCGTTTGTTTGATCCAGATCAAACGCGATATAGGTCACCTATTGATCGGGCGATAACACCACAGAAATCCAAATTATTGTGAGAGTGGCGCTGCCGAAATGCAGCACGCCGAATGCGCCCATGATGCGCGCAGCTAGGCCAGCCTGCTGACTCGACCCACCAGCAAGTCAAAGAACAAGAGAGGTATCAGCGCGCTGCCGAGCTGCGCATGGTGCGGATCAGCAAGATGACCGGCACCAGTCCCACCAGCACCAGCGCGAGGGACGGCAAGGCCGCCTCACCCAGGCGCTCATCGCGCGCCAGCTGGTAGGCCACGACGGCCAGGGTGTCGCTGTTGAAAGGACGCAGCACCATCGTGGCGGGCAGCTCCTTCATCACATCGACAAAGACCAGCAAGGCGGCGGTCAAGGCTGAGCGGCGCAGCAGCGGGCCATGCACGCGGGCCAGCAGGCCGGCGCTGCCAACGCCCAGCATGCGCGCCGATTCATCCAGGCTCTTGGGAATGCGGGTGTAGCCGCTTTGCAGGGACTGCAACGCAATGGCGGTAAAGCGCACGAGGTAGGCCCAGATGATGCCGGTCGAGGTGGCGGTGATCAGCGCCGGAAAGCCCCATTGCGGAAACGCCTGCTGCACCCAGCCCACCGGCAGCAACAAGCCCACCACAATCACCGCGCCGGGCACCGCATAGCCCAGGCTGATAAGACCCACGGTGCTGCGCGTGACCCAGTCCTGGCTGCGGCGTGCCGCATAGGCGGCCAGCATCGCAATGGCCACGGCCAGCACGGCGGTGATGGCACCAAAGCGGATGCTGTTGCCAGCCCACTGCACAAAGCGGTCCAGCGGAATCACCGACCAATCGGCCGCCAGGGGCCGCAGCATGAACATGACCGGCAGCACAAAACCCAGCAGCACCGGCAGGGCACAGACCAGCCAGGCCGCCAGGCAGCGCGCGCCTTGCAGGCGGTAAGGCTGGGCCTCGGCCGATGAGGCGCGCCCCACCCCGCTGGTGACAAAGCGCATGCGCCGCTGCGCGCGCAGCTCCAGCTGCAGCACAATCAGCACCAAGACCAGCAGCATCGTCGCCAGCTGGGCCGCAGCACTGCGGTTTTCCATGGACAGCCAGGCCTTGTAGATGCCGGTGGTGAAGGTCTGGATGCCAAAGTAGCTCACCACGCCGAAATCGGCCAGGGTCTCCATCATCACCAGCGCCACACCAGCCACCACCGCCGGCCGGGCCATCGGCAAGGCCACCGTCCAGATGCGGCGCGGCATCGACGCACCCAGCAGACGCGCGGCTTCCATCAGGTGCGCGGCGCGCTCGCTCAAAGCGGTCCGGGCCAGCAGGTAAACATACGGGTAGAGCGACACCACAAACACCAGCACGGCGCCGCCGAGCGAACGCACCTCGGGCAGCAAGCGCCCTTGCAGCCCAAAGCTGGCGCGCATCCATACCTGCAGCGGCCCGCTGAACTGCAGAAAATCGGTATAGGCATAGGCCGTCACATAGGCCGGCATGGCCAGCGGCAGCAGCAGCAACCACTCCAAGGTCTTGCGGCCGCGAAAGTCGAACAAGGTCACCACCGCCGCGCACAAGCTGCCCAGCACCGCCGAGCCCAGCGCCACCATCACGCCCAGCGCCACCGTGGTTTGGATATAGCCGGGCAGCACCGTGGCAAACATCTCGCGCACCACGGCAAAGGCATCGGCGTCATTGCCCGCCCCGGGCAGCCAGGCGCTGAAAACCGTGAGCACCGGCAACACCAACACCAAAGCAATGGCTACCAACAGCAGCTGACGACGGAAGCGGGCGAGATTTTGCAAATGCGAATCACTGACAGGCCAAAAGCTGGCGATTCTACCTGCCCGTTTGCTAAGCCCTTTCCACGGGAGAGCCCTCTACAATGCAGCCATGTTTCTAGAGGTCTCCCAACTGAATGTGCGCTACGCCGGGCGCCCCCAGCCTGCCGTGGCGCAGGTGTCTTTGCAGCTGCAGGCGGGCGATATAGGCGTGCTGATTGGCCCCTCGGGCTGCGGCAAGACGACCTTGCTGCGTGCGGTCGCCGGGCTCGAACCCATCAGCAGCGGCGAGATCCGCCTGCAAGGCCAGATGGTCAGCAGCAGCAGCGCCAATCTGCCACCAGAAAAGCGCCGCATCGGCATGGTGTTCCAAG
The DNA here is from genome assembly GCF_004364775.1 of Comamonas sp. JUb58. GTDB lineage: Bacteria > Pseudomonadota > Gammaproteobacteria > Burkholderiales > Burkholderiaceae_C > Comamonas. The sequence goes on along the minus strand of NZ_SOAL01000003.1, from coordinate 25,202 downwards.
ACTACGCCCTCTTCCCGCATCTGACGGTCGGCAAGAACGTGGCCTTTGGTATCCACCAACGGCCCAAGGCCGAGCAGCAAGCGCGCGTGCAAGAGGTACTGCGCCTGGTGGGGCTGGAGAACAGCGCGTCACGCTACCCGCATGAGCTCTCTGGCGGCCAGCAGCAGCGCGTGGCGCTGGCCCGGGCGCTGGCACCCGAGCCGCAGCTGATGCTGCTTGACGAGCCCTTCTCCAACCTGGATGTGGACCTGCGCGAGCGCCTGGCCCATGAACTGCGCGACATCCTCAAAGCTGCGCAGGCAACCGCCCTCTTCGTCACCCATGACCAGCTGGAAGCCTTTGCCATTGGCGACCAGATCGGCGTGATGGAAAGCGGCCATCTGCACCAATGGGCTGATGCCACCACCCTGTTCCAAAAGCCGGCGAGCCGCTTTGTGGCCAACTTTATCGGCCATGGCAGCCTGCTGCCGGCCAGCCCGATCTCGTCTGCGCAAGGCTGGCAGCTTGATACGCCCCTCGGTGCCATTGCGACACCTGAGGTCCCAGAGGCCTGCGATGTGCTGCTGCGCGCCAGCGAGGTGGTGTTTGATGCGGACTCGCCCTACCGCGCGACCTTGCTGCGCAAGTCCTTCCGGGGATCACAGTACCTGTACACGATGCAGCTGCCCAGCCAGCAGCTGGTCTATGCCCAGGTCTCCAGCCAGCTGCAGCATGCGCTGGGCGACAGCATTGGCCTGCGTGCCAAGCCCGAGCACCTGGTCTGCTTCGCGCCCGAGCACTGAGGCCCAAGCCCGAGGCGCTGAATCCTGATCAGCGCTGCACTTGGCGCAACTGGCCCACCGCTGCCTGCAACTCTGCCGACCAGTCGCGCCGGTTGCGGCCTGCGCTGCTCTGCGGCTCGCCATAGTTCAGCTGGGCCACCAAGGGCGGGGCCGTCACAGTGCGCCAGATGGAGCCTAGCAGGCTCTCATCGCCCACATAGCTGGGGGCACTGCTCATGCGGCCGCTTTGCTTGTCGTAAAAGCACAGGCCCAAGGGCAGCACCGGCGCTTCGGCCGCAATCGCTGATTGCAGCAGGTTGGCATGGAAGGGCAGCAGCTGCTGGCCATCACCGGTGGTGCCTTCGGGAAACACAGCCACCATATCGCCGTTGCGCATCGCCTCTTCCATGCGGCTGACGGTGCGCATCGCATCGCGGCGCGAGTTGCGCTCGATAAACAAGGTGCCTGCTGCGCTGGCCAGGCCGCCAATCACCGGCCAGGCCTTGACGTCGGACTTGGAGACAAAGCGGCAGTGCTTGGCCGCGTGAATGGCCGGGATATCGAGCCAAGAGAGGTGGTTGGCAACGATCAGCAAGGGGCCCTGCTGGGGCACGGTGCCCAGCACGCGCAGCTCGATGCCGCTGACTTGCAGCAGCTGGCCGGCCCAGCGCTCCACCGCCCGGTTGCGCTCCGCATGGCTCAAACGGCCAAAGGTGCGCCAGATGGTGATGACACCGACAACGATATGCAGGCCCAGCCGCGCAAGGCGTACCAGGCCAATAAAAGAACGGGTCAGTGCTTGCATGGGTGGGGTGTCGGAAGCTGTCTTGGCTGCTTTCAGGTCGTGGCGCCCAGGTCGGGCACATCCAGACTGCGCATGAACTGTTCAAGAATGATGCAGGCCGAGGCCGCATCGGCATCGCGCGCGCCGTTAGCCAGCGCTTCGGTGGTGCTGTAGCGCTCGTCCACCTCAAACACCAGCAGGCCAAAGCGGCCGCGCAGCTGGCGCGCAAAACGCAGCGCCAGTGTGGTGTTCTCGTGGGCGGCACCATCGGGGTGGTAGGGAATGCCAACCACCAGAGCATCAGGCTGCCACTGGCCGATCAGGCTCTCCATCGGGGTAAAGCGGGCCTTGCCTTCGGCGTTGATCGTCGGCAGCGGCCGGGCCGTGCCCAGCATGCGGGTGCCAAAGGCAGCACCGGTGCGCTTCATGCCAAAGTCAAAGGCGATAAAGCTTTGCATGCGCGCCGCTTCTGCCAGCAAGGGCTTGGTGGCCGCGTCCGTCATGCGCGGCCTGCGGCGGCCGACAGCGCCCAGGGTTGTACGCCCAGCAGGGCCAGCGCGGTGTTGTAGCGGTCGGCCACGGGCGTGTCAAAAATCACGCCGGCATCGGCATGCACCGTCAGCCAGGCGTTTTCGGTGATCTCGGATTCCAGTTGGCCTTCGCCCCAGGTCGAATAGCCCAGCGACACCAGCACCCGGTGCGGGCCGGCGCCGGTGGACAGCGCTTCGAGCACATCGCGCGAGGTGGTCATCTCCAGCCCGCCGGGAATGGTTAAGGTGGCTGAGTACGCCGATTCATCAGCAGCCCCCGACTCAATCACGATCCGGTCGTGCAACACAAAGCCGCGCTCGGTGTGCACTGGGCCGCCCTGGAACACGGGTTCGAGCTCCAGGTCTTCGCGGCGCAGCGGCAGATCGACCTTGTCAAACAGCTTGCCCATCGTGATGTCCGAGGGCTTGTTGATGATGATGCCCAGCGCGCCTTTTTCGCTGTGCTCACACACATAGACCACGCTGCGGCCAAACATTTCGTCTTGCATGCCAGGCATCGCAATCAGAAAGTGGTGGGTGAGGTTCATGGTCCCGGAAGTGTCAGTCTCAGCGCTCATGGGAACCATTGTACGGGCAGCCCGCCGCCCTTTTGTCTGCACGGCCCTCTGTAAGGCCCTGGCGGTGTGCATAAAAAAAGGGCTGCCCGCAGGCAGCCCTTTTGGCGGGAGTCATCCACCCGATCAGTGCAGCGGGCCGGCGTCGGCCGCCTTGATCTCGTCGTCCAGCACGCACTGGCGTACCAGCGAGAGCAGCACTTCGTCGGCATAGGGCTTGCCCAGGTAGTGGTCCACACCCAGGCTGGCCGCGTGCTCGCGGTGCTTGTCGGCAATGCGCGAGGTGATCATCACCACCGGCAGGTCCTTCATCGCCGCATCGGCACGGATCTCGCGCACCAGCTCGAAGCCGTCCATGCGTGGCATCTCGATGTCCGAGAGCACCATGACCGGGCGCTCTTCGCGCAAACGGTCCAGCGCCTGCAGGCCATCGGCGGCCAGTGCCACACGGTAGCCTTCGCGCTGCAGCAAACGCTGGGTCACGCGGCGCACGGTGATGGAGTCGTCGACCACCAACACCAATGGCGTCTGCACCACTTGCTCGGCCAGTTCGCGCACCGGCGCCTTGGCCACCTCGGGGCGCACGGCCGCCTGGGCAATGCGCTCGGCGATCTGATCGCCATACACGGTGTACAAAGCCACTGGGTTGTAGATCAGCACAATCGCACCGGATGCCAGTACCGACATGCCTGCCAGGCCTGGCAAACGCGCCAGCTGCGGGCCCAGGTTCTTGACCACCACTTCCTGGTTGCCCAGCACTTCATCGACGTGGACCGCCACGCGCTTGGTGGCAGAGCGCAGAATCACGACCGCACTGGTCTTCTCCGGCTCCTCATTGCTGCGCAGGTTGCCCTGCAGCAGCGCGCCGGCAAAGTAGAACGGCAGCTCTTGCTCGTTGTCGGTGTAGATGTTGTTGGTGTGGGCCTGCTCGATCAGTGCCTTGGGCACGCGTCGCACATACTCCACCAGGTTGGCCGGCACGCCAAACTTGATATCACCAGCACGCATCATCACCACCTGGGTGACGGCGGTGGTCAGCGGCATCACCATCTGGAAGCGCGTGCCCTTGCCGGTCTCCGACGTGGTCACGATGTGGCCACCCAGCGACTGGATCTCGGTCCGCACCACGTCCATGCCGATACCCCGGCCCGACAGCTCAGACACTTCGGAAGCGGTGGAGAAGCCGGGCGCAAAAATCAGCTGTGCAGCCTTGTCCACATCCAGCGACTCGTCGGCCGTGATCAGGCCCGACTGCATCGCCTTGCGGCGAATCGCGTCGAGTTGCAGGCCCGCGCCATCGTCGTGGATGGACACGGCGATATCGTTGCCTTCCTGGCGCACATCGATGGCGATGATGCCTACCGGCTGCTTGCCCTGGGCCTTGCGCTCGTCGGGCGTTTCGATACCGTGGGCCACACTGTTGCGCAGCAAGTGTTCGAACGCCGGGGTCACCCGGTCCAGCACGCCACGGTCGATCTCGATCGAGGCGCCGGTGATGTCCAGCTTGACCTGCTTGCCCAGCTCCTTGGAGATCTGGCGCACGATGGCATAGAGACGCTCGGAGATGGAGTCGAACTCCACCATGCGCGTGCGCAGCAGGTCGCGCTGCAACTCACGGGCCTGGCGGCCCTGGGCAATCAAGTCATCTTCCGCACCTTCGGCGGTACGCTGCAGATTGCGCTGCACCGTACCCACGTCGTTGACCGATTCGGCCATCATGCGGGTGAGTTCCTGCACGCGGGTGAAGCGGTCGAACTCCAGCGGATCAAATCCCGATTCCGAATCCTTGGCCAGCGCCATGCGCGACTGCATCTGCGACTCGGCCTGCATTTCCACATCGCGCAGCAAGGTGCGCAAGCGCTCCAGGTTGCTCGACATGTCCTTGATGGACGAGCGGATGTTGCTCAGGCGCATGTCCAGACGCGAGCGGGCAATCAGCACCTCGCCCGCCTCGTTGACCAGGCGGTCGAGCAGCTGCGAGCGCACACGCACCGACTGGCCGGCAGCGGCACGCACCGGCGCCATGCGCAGCATCAGCGGCTTGTGCTGTACGCCGGCGCCTGCGTCGGCCGCATCAGCCGCTTGCGCAGCCTGGTCGGCACCGGCGCTTTCCTGCGCGGCTGGCGTGCTGGCGGCCACTTCGGCCACCACTTCGCCCATTTCGGTGGCGGCAGGCACTTGCTGGGGCAAGGCACCTTGTGCCAGCACCTGGTTGCCGCGCTCTTGCAGACCGACAAACTCGTGCTGCAGGCCGTCGTAGCGCGCCAGCAGGATGTCGATGTCCTGGCCGGTCAGGTTTTCCGTGCCGATGTCCTCGACCTCGGATTCCATGCGGTGCGACATTTCGCCCAGGCGCATTGCGCCCGCCAGCCGTGCACTGCCCTTGAGGGTGTGCAGATGGCGCAGCACTTCGCCGCGCGGCGGCAGGTACTGCGGGTCGGCCGACCACTCGCGCAAAGCCCCACCCAGCTTGGGCAGCAGCTCCTGCGCTTCTTCTTCGAAGATCAGGAACAGGTCGGGGTCAATGACGTCGACCACTTCGATCGCATCGTCGTTGCGCAGCTCCAGCACATCAGGCAGGGCTGCCGCCGACACCACGGCCGCAGGCGCAAAGGTGCGAACGGGCTCGATGGCGGCAGATGCCTGCGGATGCTCTTCTTCATGCAGCGCGGCCAGGCCCGAAGGCTCGGCATCGAACTCGGCATAGCCATAGGGCGGGTGCAGCTGCGAGTTGATTTCCTGGTTGGCAATGTCGACCAGGTCCTGCACGACGATCTCGCTGGCAGGCTTGACAAAGCCGGCCGCCAGTTGGTGCAGCAGCTTGCGGATCTCCGAGCCCGCGGCCTGGCAGGTATTGAGCCAGGCGACTTCCGGGTTGGAGAAGTTGTGGATGTGCGAGAGCGCATGCTCCAGCGAGCGCGCCAGCTCGGACAGCGAGTTGAAACCCACGGTGGACGAGCTGCCGGCCAGCGAATGGGCGTAGGCAATCGCATCTTCGGGGAAGTTGCGGTTGGGCGCCTGGGCCCAGGCATACAACACCTTCTCCAGGTTGTGCGACCAGTTCTCAGCTTCGGTCAGGTAGACATTGAACAGCGCCGTGCTCACGCCCAGCACATTGGCTACATCGGCAGGCTCTTCTGCCGCTGCCTCTGCTTCGGCCACAGCGGGTGCCGGGGCCACGGCTGCGATATCCTCGGCCAGTTCTTCCACCGGGGCTTCTGGCGGTACCGGCACTTCTTGCGCGGCAGCTACCTCGGCCGGCGCTTCCAGTTCCACGGCGGCAGCAGCTTCCACGGCAGGCTCAGGCGCCTGCTCTACGGCAGGGGCCAGCAGCTCGTTCAGGCTTTCTGCCGAGACTTGGTCCTGTGGAATTTCAGGCACTGCAAGGTCTGCAATCTCCAGGATCTCGACGGCCTCGGTCGTCGCCTCGGGCAGCACCAGGTCATCGGGCACCAGCAGCAAGCTTTGGGGCTCGGCCACCGGCTCTTGCGGCAGCGCTTCGAGCTCGGGCAGCATGGTGTCTGCAAACTCGATCGTGTCGAAAGCGGTGGTGGCGGGTGGCACGGCTGCGGCAGGCGCGTCCGTCAGGTCCAGCGATGGCAGCTCCAGCGGCAAGCGGGTTGGAACGGGCTCCAGCTTGGCAGCCTCTTCCTCGCCGACAAACTCCAGGCCGGCATCCATCGACACAAATTCCAGTGCGCTGTCATGCGGCTGCAGGGCCTCGGGGGTCTGTGCTTCGGCGCTCTTGGCCTCGGCACTGGCCATGGCCTGAGCAAACTCGGAGAAGTCCACTTCCTCGGCGCTTTCGGGCGCCATGGACAGCGGCACCAGGCCCGAAGGCGTGGTGAGCGCAGGCTCGGGCTCCAGCGCAGCAGGCGGGTCCAGCTCCAGATCGATACCGTCGAGCGGCCAGACCAGCGCGGGCGCTTCCTCGGCGGGGGCCACGGGCGCGGGGGCTTCTTCTTCCACCGGCAGTTCCAGCTCCGCCAGCGCCTCGGCGGCTTCCACCGCGTCGGGGGCTTCGGCGTCCAGCGCCATCTGCTGCGTGTCCTGTGGCCATTCCTCGGCCACGGGCGCTTGGCCGGGCTCGGCAGGCACCACCAGCGGCAAATGCACACCATCGATGCGCATGGCATCGGCCGAGATACGGAAGATCTCCGGGTTCCAGGTGGACTGGCGCTGCGCGCCAATGTCCTCAGCCCAGCGGCCAAAGCCGGTCAGCGCTTCCGCGCTCAGTGCCAGCAGCGGTGCATTGGCCGGCTTGTGTTCGGCCAACCAGCTGTTGAGCACCTGCTCCATCGACCAGGCCGCGTCGCCGTATTGCACCAGCCCAACCATGCGGGAGCTGCCCTTGAGCGTGTGGAAGGCGCGGCGCAAGGTCGTCAGCGCCTCGGCGTCGTCCGCATTGCGGCGCAGCGATTGCAGCGCCTGGCCGCCGGTCTGCACGACCGACTGGGCTTCTTCCAAAAAGATTTCCAGCAGTTCCTGGTCCAGCGATTCCTCGGAGGCCTCGGGCTGTGCCGGGGCTGCCGCCACGGCTGCGGGCGCTGGGGCAGAAGCCTGAACCGGCGCTGGAGCGGGCGCAAAGAACTGCAGATCGGGTGCGAGCACCGCAGGCGCCTTGGGCGCCGGGGCAGGGCTGGCATCGAACAGCGGTGCCGGGATGGTCGGCGCAAAGTAGACGGAATCGTCTTCCGGCTCTTCGGGCTCGGCAGGCGCCGCCACCGGCGCTGCTGCGACCGGCGCAGGTGCCACATCGCCCGCCTTTTGCGTGCCCATCACAATGCGCAGCTCGCCGCTGGTCGCATCAAACACAAAGAGCTTGCGCGCCAGGGTGCGCTGGTAGCCCAGCATGTCGAGCAGGAAGCCCAGGGCGCCCAGGCTGTTGCCCAGCTTTTCAAAAACGACAGGCTTGTCTTCGTCGCTCACCTGGCCGGCAGCCAGTTGGTCCACCACGGTGCGCAGGTGCTGCGTGGCAGCCACAGCCTGGTCCAGGCCCAGCACCGACAGCACGCCGCGCATCTGCGACAGCGAACCGGTGACCGAGCCCAGCATCGACACATCTTCCGGGTTGCGGAAATACTGGTCCAGGTGCTTTTCTGCCTCGGCCAGCGTGGAGTGGAGTTCATCCACCACACTGCCCATGGTCTGGTGGTCGCTGACGCGGCGGTACAGCTCTTCCACCCAGGTCTCCAGCGGCTCGGGCGGCTGGTCGGCCAGCACATGGTCCAGGCGCTGCGCCAGGCGGTCGGCACGCTCGCGCATCAGCGCGGGCTTGACGTCCAGCGATTCCAGATTGGCCTGCAGGTACAGCACGGCGGTGGCCACTTCCATGGCCATCGGGGTCGAGGGCGGGTTGCCGGTGGTCACCAGGCGCTCGGTCACACGGCCCAGCGCCGCGCCCAGCTCATCGGCACCAATGTGCAGCTTGTGCAGGGATTCGCGGATCAGGTGGAACTGGTCGGCCACCGGCTTGATCTTGTAGCGGTCGCCATCGGCCAGCGAGGACCACAGCTCGGCAGCTGACTCCAGGCGCTTGCGCGCTTGTGCGAGCACGGCCGGGTCATACTGGCCAAAGCGTTCCTGGCCGTAGTTGACGCCTTGCAGCGCCTCCGTCTGCAGGCTGACGCGCACCGCTTGCAGCACCGCCGCCTTGGCCTCATCCGGGCCCTGGGCAACGGCACAGAAGAAATTCAGCTCATGCTGCAGGCCCTGGTCCACATCGCTGCCACCCTTGGCATGCGCTGCGAACTGCATGATGACCCGCGACGCCGAGCGCTTCACATAGAGGTCGGGGTCGAGCAACTTGTACGCCAGCGCGTCAAAGAAGCCTGCGGCCACCTTCCAGAACAGTTTCAGAGGTTTTTGCGTCTGGCCCTGGGCGAGGCCCAGGCAGACTGCGGTCAAATCCTGCGCGGCACGGCTGTCGGCAGATTTGATGATCTGCAGCATGTCCGAGTCCAGGCGCTCACGGGCGCTGCGGTCCAGCGGCAGTGCAGCGACGGCCGGGGTCAGCGGCTCCTGCTGCGCCTGGTCGCCATGCCACAGGTCGGCAGGGTGGACGCGCTCCACCCCGGTGAAAGCCTGCATTTCCTTGTACTGTGGAAACAGCGCCACAAAGGAGACGTTGCGGCCCTTGAGCACATGGCTCAGGTACTCCAGCAGCGCAAACGAGGTCTTCTCCATCAGTGCGACCGATTTCTCAGTGCACAGATGGGGCTTGGCCGCAAAGCGCTGCGCAGCCTCTTCCATCAAACCAACCAGCTCAGCGGCCTGATCCACACCCACCATCTGCAAGGCACCCTTGACCTGGTGCAGGTACTGCTTGGCCACCCGGATACCGGTGGTATCGATCGCCTCCAGATCCGATGCCTTGGCCGCTTCCACATCCCGGCTGTACCGAAGCAATGCCTTGACCGTGGATTCCAGTGACCGGCGCACCTCGTCATTGATCCACGCCAATGGCCCGAGATCCCTCTCTTCTGTTGGCTGCGCGTTTTCCGCTTTATTTTCGATAGCTATAGACATGCAACAGTCCCCGATTGCGGGTCAAAATTAAACAGCAGGCATGGGTCAGGCAATCTTGAACCGAGACACCGACTGGCGCAGCTCCTCGGCCATTTGCGACAGCTCACGCACCTGCTGCGCCGTGGTACGGGTACCATCACTGGTCTGCTCCGTCACCGCAAAAATATGCTGGATATTCTCCGCCACATCGTTGGCCTGAACCGCTTCGTCGGAAGCAGAACGGGAAATCTGTTGAATCAGATCCGCCAGCTCACGCGAAACGCGGTCAATTTCGTTCAGTGCAGTACCGGCGCTGTCTGACAGACGGGCCCCTTCCACCACACCCTGGGTCGAACGTTCCATAGCGGCCACCGCATCCTGGGTGTCGGTCTGAATCGCTTTCACCAGCACCGAGATCTGGCGTGTTGCGTCGGCGGAACGTTCCGCCAGGCGCTGCACTTCTTCCGCCACCACCGAGAAGCCGCGACCGGCTTCACCAGCCGATGCAGCCTGAATGGCCGCGTTCAATGCCAGCACGTTGGTCTGTTCGGTAATGTCCGAGATCAGGTCGGTAATTTCACCAATCTCCTGCGAGGACTCACCCAGGCGCTTGATACGCTTGGAGGTGTCCTGGATCTGGTCACGGATGGAGTTCATACCACCGATCGCGTTTTCCACCGCGTGCAGACCGGTCTCGGCAGCCATCAGCGATTTACGCGCCACCGAAGCCGATTCCTGCGCCTGCGAGGACACGAGGTTAATACGGGTCGCCATGTCCAGAATGGACTTGCCGGTTTCGCGAATCTCGCGCAGTTGCTCGGTCGAGGCGGCCAGCAGTTCGGTCGAGGTGGAGTCCACCGTCGACGTGGTCTGCGCCACGCGGGTCGCCGTGTTCTGCACGCTGCCCACCAGCATGCGCAGCTCTTCCACCGTGTAGTTCACCGAGTCGGCAATGGCGCCGGTGATGTCTTCGGTCACGGTCGCTTCCTGCGTCAGGTCACCTTCAGCGACGGACTGCAGTTCGTTCATCAAACGCAAAATAGCGGCCTGGTTGGCATCGTTGAGGCGCTTGGCCTCCTGCTCCTGGCGGCTTGCCTCTTGTTGCAGCGATTCAGCAGAGCGGCGGCGGTTCAAGCTGTCTGCCAGCTGCAGACGCACCAGACCCCAGACACCCAGGCCCACCAGCAAGGCGGCCAGCACAATGCCCACCAGGTACAGCCAGACGCGGTCCGACCAGCTGTTCAGGTCAGCCTGCAGCACTTCCAGGCCTTTGCGCAGCGGATCGCTGGCGGACTGGATCGAGACTTCAGCCTCACGGGCTTCCGAGATGCCCTTCAGGTTGCTCAGCACCGAGGAGCCGTCCTTCAAGGTGATGTCGTACTGGGCGGACAGCTCCAGCAGCTTGTCACGCACGGCGCCGTCACGGGCGGGGCTCAGGCGCAGCTCGGCGCTGCCGTTGAGCAGACCGGCGACGATTTCCTTGAAGGTGTTCAAGTCCTTGCCCAGCAGGAACACCGCTTCGGCGTTCGCACCCGAGGCGCTTTGGAAGTCGTTGGCAGACTTACCGATACGCTGGGTCAGCATGGCCAGCTGGCTGGCGGCGGCAATTTCGGCAGTCGGTGCGGCTTGTTGCAGCTTCAGGCTCACCACCGCCTCGCTCAGCTCGAGCAGGGTCTGGGTGTTGCGGTGAATAGCCTGCAAGTCCTTGTTCATCGCGACCAGCGAGGCTTTTTGCTTCACCACGGCATCGCTCTTGCTTGCAGTGCGGTCCGAGGCTTCCACCAGCGGTGCCAGCACTTCGGCGTAGGAGCTGCCCAGCGACCTGATGGCGGGGTCGTCCGAGCCCGCGTTCAGACCGTCGATGTTCTTCTTCAGGATCGACGAGGCTTCTGCCACTTCAGCAAAGGCCTGTTCATTACCGTTGACGGCCTGGCCCACCGATTTGGCCAGACGTTGGGACTGGGTCAGTGCCTGACCAGTCGCGGCCAGCTGGCCGCCCGTGGTGCGCGACTGCAGAATCGCCCACACCGCCAGGCCAAAGAACACCACCAGACCCACGACCACGATGGACAGCAATGTCTTCTGGTGCTTGGCAGCAGTGGCGGCGCCCAGTACGGGCAGGGTCACCAGGTCTTCGCTGGCGGTATCGCCTTCGACCAACTGGGCCATGTAATCGTCCGACGCAGCCACGCCGGAGGCGCTTGCCGCGCTCTTGGAGGAAGACACGCCGTCGCCGGTCGAGCCTTCGGAGAGCATCACCTGGTCACCATCTGGGAAGATGCTGACACCTGGGTCTGCCACGTCTTCTTTGCGTTTGAATAGTTTGTTGAACATACAAATACCGAAAGGGATGAAGCCGCGGAAGCCCCGCACTAAACCGTGATATCGAGAAAATCGGGCGCATTGGCCAGCAGTTGCAGGTTGAGTTCCTGCCACTGCTCGCCACTGGCGGATGTGTAGAGCGCACCAAAAAATTCCGGCGCATCGGCCGGCTTGTCCTTGGATTGCGAGAAATCATTGCTGCCGCGCAAGCCTTCGAGCTGCTCGACAAACACTGCGGCATTGACGCCCATCATGGGATTGAGCGCGACGACCGAGGCCCCGGCAAACACCTGCTCACTGCGCGAGACGGGCAGGCCCAACATGCGGGCCAAGTCCACCACCGTCAACAAAATACCCCGGATGCTGGTCACGCCAAGCATCCAGGGTTTGGTGTAGGGTACAGGCTCCACCCCGCTCCAGCCCAGCACTTCGCCGGACTGGCTCAAAGGCAGCAGAAAGTTCTTGCCACTGATCTTGACCGCCAACCACGAGGCACCAACCGCTGTCTGGTTGCGTGCCTGGCTCAGACGGTCGGCCAGACGGGTTTGCAGCTCTCGCAAGTCTTCGCGCTGTGCCATGCCTTATCCCAGTGCCTCGATCTTGGCCTTGAGTTCGGCCGGATCCACCGGTTTGGTCACATAACCCTTGGCACCTTGGCGCATGCCCCAGACCCGGTCGGTTTCCTGGTTCTTGCTGGTGCACATGATGATCGGGATATCCGCATATTCCGGGCTGCGGGTGATCAGACGGGTCAGCTGAAAGCCGTTTTGTCCGGGCATCACCACGTCCATCAGAATCAGGTCAGGGCGGTCTTCGGACAGACGCGACAGCGCTTCATCCGCATTTTGCGCAGTGCGCACCACCATACCTTGGCGAACAAGCAGATCACTCAAAAACATCAATTCAGTTTTTGAGTCATCAACGATGAGAACTTTTTGAATGGGCACGACCCCTCCTTAACGCTCGGCGACAAAACGTCCGACGGTTTCCAGTAATTGATCTTTGGTAAATGGCTTGGTGAGGTAGTCTTCACACCCCACCATTCGTCCCCGGGCCTTGTCAAAAACGCCGTCCTTGGACGACAACATGACCACGGGTGTGGATGCAAAAGCATCATTGCGCTTGACGATGGCGCAGGTTTGGTAGCCGTCCAGTTTTGGCATCAGGATGTCGCAAAACACCATGTCCGGCTTGAAATCGTTGATTTTGGAGAGGGCGTCGAAGCCGTCTTCGGCAAGCAGCACTTCGTAGCCGCCCTGCTTCAGAAAAATCTCAGCACTTCTGCGAATGGTATTGCTATCGTCAACCACCAATACCTTGAAGTTGTCTGCGGAAACTGTCACCGGCCACCCTCCTCATTGCATGTCATGAAATGTGAATGCACGCGGCAGCCAAGGCTGACATAGCCCCTCCCACCCGTTTGCATTGAACACATGCGCCTTATGGCAATTTTTCTTTCGACGAATCCGCATGTGCTGGAGGTGCATTTTGCACCACAGCGCGTACACTGCATCCGTCGTCCCTGCTCCTAATTTTGAAAAGCTTACAGAGGCTTTACATAGAATGCAACGATTGTAGCTTTTCAACACAGATTTAACGGTGATTCCCGCATCAATGTGCCCTATCTCGTTGACCTATGACATCCTCCTTGACAAACCAGCCAGAATCCAGCCCGAGTGAGAGCACGTTGGCCGCCACCATCGATACCGCCAGTATCCTGTGCATCAACGCCAATGACCCCAGTGGCGCAGGCGGCACCAATGCCGATGCGCTGGCGGTGGCCTCCATGGGCGGCCACCCTTGCACCGTGGTCACCGGCGCCCTGATCCGCGACACGCTCGACACCATCGACTTTTATGCGCTGTCAGATGATGCAGTTCAACAACAGGCGCAGACCGTATTGCAGGATATTCCTATCCGCGCGATCAAATTGGGCTTTCTCGGCTCGATCGAAAATGTACGAGTGTGTGCAGAAGTAACCAACGACTACCCGGAAGTACCGGTGGTGGCCTATGTGGCCGGCATGGCCTGGTGGGACAGCGAACTGATCGACGACTACCTGGATGCCTACCAGGAGCTGCTGCTGCCCCAGGTGACCGTGCTGGTCGGCGCCTATGGCCTGCTGTGGCGCTGGCTGCTGCCTGACCGCACCTCCGAACACCGCCCCAGCCCGCGCGACCTGGCCAAGGCTGCGGCCGATCATGGCGTGCCCTTTGTGCTGGTGACCGGCATCCCCACCCACGACCAGCATGTGGAAAACGTGCTGGCCTCGGCCGACACCATCTATGGCAGCGGCGAGTTCGAGCTGTTCGAGACCGAGTACATCGGCGCGGGCGACACCTTGAGCGCTGCGCTCACCGCCTTGCTGGCCACCGAGGTGCCCCTGAGCGACGCGACCGCCGAAGCGATGACCTACCTGGACAAATGCCTGGAAGGCGGCCTGCGCCCCGGCATGGGCAAGACCATCCCCGACCGGCTTTTCTGGGTGCATGCCGATGACGAAGACGCCGATGAAGACGGCAGCGACGATGAGGATGAGAGCGACGCGCTCCACACCCGCCCGCTCTAAGAACCTGTTCAAAGTCTCCTCGCGCCGCGACAGTGTCTTTGCGAGATGGGATGCGAGGCGCAGTGCGCAGCCAATAGCCAGCTATTGGCAAGCGCTGCAACGACGCAGACCGCTCGCAAAGCCACTGTCCCTACGGGTTGGAGTGAAATCGGGCGATTTCTGCGCGCTGGCCCTTGCTTGCACCCCGGTGCAAGCTGCGGACCAGCCCTTCGAACTCATCCCGATTGCACTCCAACGCGGCTGCGTAGAGACTTTGAACAGGTTCTAAGATCCGCTTAGAACCGCTTCAAAGCCTGCACATTCCAGTGCAGTGAATACCGGATTGACAGCCCCAAGCCGCCGCTTGGCCGACAATCCAAGGCCAGTGTAGATGTGAGCCCTTATGACGATTGATAAAAACGCCCAGTTGTTTGAACGCGCCCGCCAGGTGATCCCCGGTGGCGTGAACTCGCCCGTGCGGGCCTTCAATGCGGTAGGCGGCACGCCGGCCTTCATCGCCCGCGCCCAGGGCGCGCACCTGTTTGATGCCAATGACAAACAGTATGTGGACTACATCGGCTCCTGGGGCCCGATGATTCTAGGCCATGGTCACCCACAGGTGCTGAGCGCCGTGCAGGCTGCGCTGCTCGAAGGTTTCTCCTTCGGTGCCCCGACCGAGCGCGAGATCGCGCTGTCCGAAGCCATCCTGAAGCTCATGCCCTCGATGGACATGGTGCGCCTGGTCAGCTCCGGCACCGAAGCGGGCATGAGCGCCATTCGCCTGGCGCGCGGTTTTACCGGCCGCAACAAGATCATCAAGTTCAACGGCTGCTACCACGGCCATGCCGATGCACTGCTGGTCAAGGCCGGCTCGGGCCTGGCGACCTTTGGCGCCTCGTCCTCGGCCGGTGTGCCCGACCATGTGGTGCAGGACACCATCGTTCTGGAATACAACGACATCGGCCAGCTTGAAGAGGCCTTTTCCAAGTACGACGGCCAGATCGCCTGCGTGATCATGGAGCCGATTGCCGGCAACATGAACTTTGTGCGCGCCAGCACCGCCTTTACCCGCCGCATCAGCGAACTGACCAAGGAACATGGCGCCCTGCTGATCTACGACGAGGTGATGACCGGTTTCCGCGTCGCCCTGGGCAGCGCGCAAAGCCTGTATGCGCAGCAGATCCCCGGCTTCAAGCCCGACATCACCGTGCTGGGCAAGGTGATCGGCGGCGGCATGCCGATGGCCGCCTTTGGCGCGCGCCGCGAGATCATGGAAAAGCTTTCGCCACTGGGCCCGGTCTACCAGGCCGGCACCCTGTCGGGCAACCCGATTGCGACGGCCTGCGGTCTGCAGACCCTGGCCCTGATCAGCCAGCCCGGCTTCCATGATGCGCTGCATGCCAAGACCGGCCAGCTGATGGCCGGCCTCAAGGCCGAGGCCGATGCCGCTGGCGTGCCATTCAGCGTGGACCACCAGGGCGGCCTGTTCGGCTTCTTCCTGCTGCCCGAGCTGCCCAGCCACTACGAGGCGGTGATGCAGAGCGACAAGCCGCTGTTCAACAAGTTCTTCCACGGCATGCTCGCGCGCGGCCACTACTTTGCGCCTGCACTGTACGAGGCCGGCTTTGTCAGCAGCGCGCACAGCGATGCCGACATCCAGTCCACCATCGAAGCGGCCCGCGAAGTCTTCAAGACCTTGTAAGCCACTCTCCCGCCTCTGCCTGCCCTTCTGGCGGGCATAAAAAAACCTCGGCATGCCGAGGTTTTTTTGTGGTCTGTCGCAGGCGATCAGTCGTCGCTGCCACCCAGTTGCATGATCAGACGCAGCACATACCAGAACAGCAGCGCCACCGATGCGAACAGGTGCAGGGCCGCGCCAGCGGGGCGGTCTGCGGGGTAGTGGCGCATGATCTGCGAGGTGTCATACAACACGCAAGCGCCGGCAAACAGCACCATCGCGCCGGAGAACCAGATGCCCAGCTTGAAGCCGAACACGACGCCGGCCAGGATGATACCGATGGCCACGAGGCCACCGATCTTCAAGAAGCCGCCCAGGAAGGAGAAGTCCTTCTTGCTGGTGAAGGCCGTGAACGTCAGGCCGGCCACCAATGCCAGGGTGGCAACCGATGCCGCCTGGATGGAGCCTGGGGCAATGATGCTGGCCATGGCCAGCATCGGGGCGAAGATCAGTGATTCGGCGAACACAAAACCGCCCAGCGCCAGGTACTGCACGCCGGTGCTTTCCGAATTGTCAGCCGCGTTGGTAGCGAGCCAGCCCACCACCATGAAGGCGCCCATCACCGCGAGCCAGCCCCACTTGCTGACGCCCAGCATCTTGAGCATCGCAAACGATGCGCCGCTGGCATAGAGGCCAAACGACAGCACGGCAAAAGCCAAGATGGCTACGGCCAGATGGCTGTAGGCCGCCTTGATGAATTGACCACGGCTGTTGGCCTCGGTCAGGCCACCGCCGTGGCCGGCGTATTCGGGAAAGTTCATGCATCCTCCTTCAGGTCTATGTCGGAGCAGTATCGCAGATTTGCTTTACAAAGCATGGCCTTTCCAGACCCTGTCTACGGGCATTGCCGCCGGACACAAAAAAGCCCGCAGTAGATGCGGGCTCCAGAGCATCGGTACAGCAGGCCATCAGGGCGGGCTGGCGGCCGGGGTCTTGGCGGGGCTGAGCGCCATCAGCCAGCCGGCCATCAGCTCGGCCTGCTCCTGCGTGATCTGTGGGTGGCGCGGCATCACGATGCGGCCCCATTCGCCCACGCTGCCTTCGCGGATCTTGCCGGCCAGATAGGGCACGGCATCGTCACGGCCGGCATAGCGCTTGGCGATGTTGCGAAAGCCTGGGCCGACTACGTCGAGCTCCATGGTGTGGCAGCGCATGCAGTCGCTGCTGCGGGTGACCAGGTCACGGCCCTTTTGCAGCTGCGGGCTGGCTTCGATCAGGCGGTCGGCCGCCGTCACCTCGGGCTTGGGCCGGATGATGAGCCGCCCGATATTGAACATGCCCAGGCCCACCACCAGGGCAAAGGCCACGATCAACACACCGAGCCAGCGCGAGCGGCGCGGGGTGTCATTGTCGGGATCGGTGCTGGGTTGCGGGTCTGGGTGCTGCGAATCGCTCATGCTGGAATCGGCCCGGGGGCCAACGCTGAAAACGGGCCGGCGAACGCGCAGGTTCGCGGCCCTGGGTGAAAAGCGGCAGCGCCCTGGCAGGCGCCGCCTCTGCCATCAATGGCGGAAGTGGCGCACGCCGGTGAACACCATGGCCACGCCGCGCTCGTTGGCGGCATCGATCACTTCCTGGTCGCGCATCGAGCCACCGGGCTGGGCCACGCAGGTGGCACCGGCATCGACCACCACATCCAGGCCGTCACGGAAGGGGAAGAAGGCATCCGACGCCACAACGGTGTTCTGCAGCGACAGCTTGGCCGCCTCTGCCTTGATCGACGCGATACGGGCCGAATCCAGACGCGACATCTGGCCAGCGCCCACGCCCATGGTCATGCCGTTCTTGCAGAACACGATGGCATTGGACTTGACGAACTTGGCCACCTTCCAGGCAAACAGCAGGTCTTGCAGTTCTTCCTGGGTGGGCTGCTTGACGGTCACGATCTTCAGATCTGCCAGCTGCAGCTCATGGTTGTCGGCCGATTGCAGCAGGATGCCCGAGCCCACGCGCTTGGATTCAATGGCGTTGCGGCCCTGCTCCCAGTCGCTGTTGCCGCCAGCGGGCAGTGCAATCTTCATCAGGCGCACATTGACCTTGGACTTGAAGATCTCCAGCGCTTCAGCGCTGAACTCAGGGGCCATCAGCACTTCGACGAACTGCTTGGACACAGCCTCGGCCGCTGCCTTGTCCACCGCGCGGTTGAAGGCGATGATGCCGCCAAAAGCGCTGGTCGGATCGGTCTGGAAGGCCTTGGAGTAGGCTTCAAACGCATCGGCACCCACGGCCACGCCGCAAGGGTTGGCATGCTTGACGATCACGCAGGCCGGCACCTCGAAGCTCTTGACGCATTCCCAGGCGGCATCGGCATCGGCGATATTGTTGTAGCTCAATTCCTTACCTTGCAGCTGCACGCCCGTGGCCAGAGAGCCGGGTGCGGGGTACAGATCGCGGTACCAGGCGGCTTGCTGGTGGCTGTTTTCGCCATAGCGCAGGTCCTGGATCTTGATGAACTGGCTGTTGCTCTGGCCGGGGAAGGCAGCGCGCTCGGGCACGTATTCTTCGGACAGTTTTTCGTCTTCGAACGTGACCGAAGACAGGTAGTTGCTGATCGCGCCGTCGTACTGGCTGATGCGGTTGAATGCGGCCACCGACAGGGCAAAGCGCAGCTTGTGGGACAGCTTGCCGCCGGCCTTCAGCTCGGCGAGCACGGCGTCGTACTGGTCGGCGGCGGTGATCACGCCCACATCCTTCCAGTTCTTGGCAGCGGAGCGCACCATCGCCGGGCCGCCAATGTCGATGTTCTCGATGGCATCGGCCAGGGTGCAACCGGCCTTGGCCACGGTCGCTTCAAAGGGGTAGAGGTTCACCACCAGCAGGTCGATGGTCTCAATGCCGTGTTCCTTCAGTGCAGCCATGTGCTCGGGCAGATCGCGACGGGCCAGCAGGCCGCCATGCACCATGGGGTGCAGGGTTTTGACGCGGCCGTCGAGCATCTCGGGGAAGCGGGTGACCTCGGCCACCTCGGTCACGGGCAGGCCCTTATCGGCCAGCAGCTTGGCGGTGCCGCCGGTGGACAGCAACTGCACGCCCAGCGCATGCAGGGCTTGGGCGAACTCGACAATACCGGTTTTGTCGGAAACGGAAATCAGGGCTTTCATGTCAATCACTTCAAGAATGGAAACAGGCTTGTGCCGCATGCGCAGCGGGCGCAAGCAGCACTGAAATCAGGGCGCGGGTCAGAGCATCTTGTGCTCGACCAGCTTCTTGCGCAGTGTGTTGCGGTTCAGGCCCAGCCACTCGGCGGCCCGTGACTGGTTGTTGTCGGCGTGGTTCATCACCACCTCCAGCATGGGGCGCTCCACCATGCGCACCACCATCTCGTACACGCGGTCCGGCACCTCGCCTTCCAGATCCTGAAAATAGGTCTGCAGGCTGTCCCGCACGGACTGCTCAATCGTCGTCTTACTCATACAAAGTCATCACTCATTGTTGTTGCTTGGGCCATCGCACTCCCGCTGGCCTCTGGTGCTGGTGCCATGCCAGGCAGCCGGTCCATCTGTTGCCCGAGGGCCAACAGGTAATCGGCTACGGCCTGCCATTGCGCCGCACTGTTTTCAATCACATTCATCTCGCGCCTGAACGCATCGCCCCCCGGCAGATCGCGCACATACCAGGCAATGTGCTTGCGCGCCGAGCGCACACCCGTGCTCTCGCCGTACAGCGCATAGTGGTCTTGCAGGTGCTCCAGCAAATGGCGGCGCAACTCGGCCACCAAGGGTGGCGCCAGCAGCTCGCCGGTCTGCAGAAAATGCACGATCTCGCGAAAAATCCAGGGGCGGCCCTGGGCCGCCCGTCCCACCATCACCGCGTCCGCACCGGTAAAGGCCAGCACATCGCGTGCCTTGGCCGGGCTGGTGATGTCGCCATTGGCGACCACCGGCACCGACACCGCCTGCTTGACGGCACGGATCGTGTCGTACTCGGCCAGGCCCCGGTAGCCCTGCTCGCGCGTGCGGCCATGCACGGTGAGCATCTGGATGCCCGCCTGCTCGAACTGGCGCGCCAGCTGCACGGCATTCTTGTGGTCATCGCTCCAGCCGGTGCGCATCTTGAGGGTCACCGGCACGCCATGGGGGGCGGCTGCCTCCACCACGGCAGCGGCAATCTCGACGGCCAGCGGCTCGTTCTGCATCAGCGCCGAGCCGGCCCATTTGTTGCAGACCTTCTTGGCCGGGCAACCCATGTTGATGTCGATGATCTGCGCGCCGCGCTCAATGTTGTAGACCGCTGCCTCAGCCATCATCGGCGCTTCGGTGCCGGCGATCTGCACGGAGATCGGGCCGGGCTCGCCCGCATGGTTGGCGCGGCGGCTGGTCTTGAGGCTGTCCCACAGGTCCTTGCGGCTGGTCACCATCTCGCTGACCGCATACCCCGCCCCCAGCGCCTTGCACAGCTGGCGAAAAGGCCTGTCCGTCACGCCCGCCATGGGCGCCACAAACACGTTGTTGGCCAGAGTATAGGGACCGATGTGGACGGACATGGAATGCAAAAAGCGAGCACTTCGCCACCGAAGTGCTGGTTGTTGTGGTGAGGGGAAGGGGCAGATTGTACTGCTTAAAAAAGTAGCAAACATCCAATCTACCCGCTTGACATCTGGGAATGCCCAAAAAATGGGCGATGGTGCGCCCGCTGGTCAGGCCCCAACAACGCGCTGGGCGGCCGCAGTGGGCGCTCAGGCCAGGCCACCGCAAGGGCCTGTCAGCATGGCATTTTTCGGCCTCTTGGCTGACACGGCAGCGGCCCGCAGCGCCGCTGGCGGGCAGGCCCCAGCCGCTACACTGGCAGCCATGGAAGCTTGGATTCAACAGTTGCTGACATGGCTGGCCCTGCCGCAGTTCGGGCTCAGTACGGTCTTTATCGTGGCCCTGATCTCGGCCACCTTGCTGCCGCTGGGCTCCGAGCCCGCTGTGGCCGGCTTGCTACACCTCAACCCCGATCTGTTCTGGCAGGCCATCTTGGTGGCTACCGCCGGCAATACCCTGGGCGGCGCCATCAGCTGGTGGACCGGCGCGCTGGCCCGCACCGCCTGGTACAAGGCTCGCAGCCTGCGCCATGTGGGCCTGGACCCCGCCGACCCCAGCCAGCCCCCTGCACCACCCAACAAGCAAAGCCGCCACCAGCGCATGGCCCGCATCTGGCTGCGCAAGTTTGGCGCCAAGGCCTGCCTGCTCAGCTGGCTGCCCATCGTTGGCGATCCGCTCTGCGCCGTGGCAGGCTGGCTGCGCCTGCCGTTCTGGCCTTGCGTGTTTTATATGGCCGTGGGCAAGTTTTTGCGCTACCTGGTGATGACGGCCACGATTTTGCATTTCTGGCCGTCTTAAAGACGCGGTTCTCAACACGGCCTAATCCACCCGCAAGCCCAGCTGCTGCGCCACGGCGGCATAGCGGTCGATGTCGCTGTTGATCACCCGCCCAAACTCGGCCGCACTTTGCTGCACCGGCGTGTAGCCCTGGTCGTGCAACCACTGCTGCATCGCGGGCTCGGCCAGGATCTGCGCGAACACGCCATGCATGCGCTGCACCACCGCATCGCTGGTGGCGGCAGGTGCCAGCAGCCCATGCCACTGCTCCACGCTGAAACCGGCTGCACCCTGCTCGGCCACGGTGGCAACCTGCGGCCACTGCGCCAGGCGCTGGGGCGCGGTGATGGCAATGGCGCGCACGCGGCCGGCCTCGATCAGCGGCGCCGCGCTACTGGCGGTGACCATGCCCATGGCAACCTGGCCGGCGGCCACGGCGGTGATGGCTGGCCCGCAGCCCTTGTAGGGCACATGCTGCAAATGCAGCTGCGCGGCCTGGGCCAGCATCTCGCCGGCCATATGCTGGGGCGTGCCATTGCCGCAAGAGGCAAAGGGTTGCTGCAGCCGCTGCGCAGAGGCGCGCACATCGGCCAGGCTATGCAACTCGCTGGCCTGCGGCACCACCAGCACCGAGGCGATGGTGCCCACATTGAACACGGCCTTAAAGTCCTGGCGTGGATCAAAATCCAGCTGGCGATAGACGGCGGGGTTGATCGCGAAGGAGCTGTTCACCATCAACCAGCTGCTGCCGTCGCCGGCGGCCTCTGCCACATGGCGCGCGCCAATATTGCCGCTGGCACCGGGGCGGTTTTCCACCACCACGGTCTGGCCCGTGCGCTGCTGCAAGGCGGCGCCCAGTTTGCGCGCCAGCAAATCGGTACCACCGCCGGGCGGAAAGGTCACCACGATGGTGATGGGCTTGTCAAAGCGGGCTGCCGCCATGCTGCTGCTACCCAGCCACAGGCCGGCAGCCATGCAGGCCGCCGTGGCGGCCGCCAACCACCACCAGGAAAAACGTGGGAGAACATGGGGCATCACAGGCCTCCTTCCAAGTTATGCAGATTGCTCAGTGGGTAAGGGGCCGGCTCAGGCATCCAGGCCAATGTCCAGCACCTTGGCGCTGTGCGTGAGCCAGCCCACTGCAATCTGGTCCACCCCGGTGGCGGCCACTTGCGGCGCGGTCTCGGGCGTGATGCGGCCCGATGCCTCGGTCACCGCCTTGCCCCGGCACATGGCCACTGCCGTGCGCAGGGTCTCCAGGTCCATGTTGTCCAGCAGCACCACATCCACCCCCAGCTGCAATGCCGCATCAAGCTGCGCGAGCGTGTCCACCTCGAGCTCGATCTTGACCATATGGCCCACGCCAGCCCGGGCACGGCCCACGGCGGTGGCCACATCGCCGGCCAGTGCAATATGGTTGTCCTTGATCAGCACGGCATCGTCCAACCCAAAGCGGTGGTTGCTGCCGCCGCCCACACGCACGGCATACTTTTGCAGCGCGCGCAGGCCCGGCATGGTCTTGCGTGTGCAGGTCACCCGCGTGCCATAGGGCTGGATGGCCTGGGCGATCGAGTAGGTGGCGCTGGCCACGCCGCTCAGGTGGCAGAGGTAGTTCAGCGCCGTGCGCTCCGCCGTCAAGATCGCCCGGCTCTTGCCGTGGATGCGGGCGATCTCCATGCCCGGCGCCAGCACCGTGCCATCGCCGCAGAGCGGCTCAAACACCAGGCCGCTGTCCAGCAGATGAAAGGCCAGCCGCGCCAGATCCAGCCCCGCCAGCACGCCCGCTTGCCGCGCCACCAGGCGCAGGCTGTCCCTGGCGTCAGCCGGCACGATGGTGTCGGTCGTCAGGTCACCGGCGCGGCCCAGGTCTTCCAGCAGGGCCATGCGCACCAGCGGCTCCAGCATCACATCGGGCAGAGGAGGAACCGGCAGCGCAGCAGTTTGAGTAATGCTCATTTTGAGTATTTAAAGGGTAAAAAAGAGGCGCGCCAGCCTTGTAGCAGTCGCACACGTATTTATGCTAAATATGAGTATAAATATTGTCAAGGCCTGGCGCTGAAGGCATGTCGCCTCCGTTGCCACTTCAAAAACGGATCAGGACGATCAGCCGCGCGCCAAGGGCAGCTTGTTGCCCGCAATGGCGCGTTCCACCAGCACATTGCGGCGAAAGCGAAACAACTTGGCGGGGCGGCCTGCGCCCTGGCTGCTGATCTCGCCGGTCTCTTCCACCAGCGCCTGTTGCTCGATCAGGCGGCGAAAGTTCTGCTTGTGCAGGCTGCGCCCGGCCAGCGCTTCCACGGTCTGCTGCAGTTGCAGCAGCGAGAAACTGTCGGCCATCAGCTCAAACACAACAGGGCGGTACTTGATCTTGGCCCGCAGCCGCGCCATGCCGGTGGCCAGAATGCGGCGGTGGTCATTGCGCATCGCCGTACCCAGCAAGGTCTGGCCTTGGGGTGCGCGCATGCCATCGCGCCAGGCTTCTGCGACCAGGCCCGCTTCAAACAGCAGCTCATAGCGCTGCAGCACCAGCTCTTCGTTCCAATCGCTGCCCTCCAGGCCGAAAGTCACACAGGCCCGTTCCCAGCGCGCGCCGGCCGCCGCCTTGCCCGTGGCCTGCGCAGCCCAGGCCTGCAAGGCAGGCGCAATGCGCTGTTCCAGGATCGCTGGCGCGCCACTGCGCCAGTCCTCCCAGGGGAAATAGCGGTACCAGTCCTGCCAGCCCGGCTGGGCCTGGCCAGCATCGTCCAGCTCGCGCGTCAAGGCCAGGTAGCTGATGGAGATGGCGCGCATGCCCAGCTCCTGCGAGCGGTCGCCATCGGCAAAGGTGTAGAGCTGCTCGACAAAGCCCAGCGGGTGGTGGGTCTGCGTCCCCACCCAAGCCCGCAAGCTAGCCTGCAGCGAGCGGTGGTTAGCAGTAAAAGGCCCCGCTGGCAGGGTCTCGCCCGCTTGCGTGGTCAGGATGCGCGGCTGCCCAGCCGTCACCGCCACCAGCACCGCCACCAGATCGGCCTGCACCGAATGCTGCTCGCGCTCAGCGGCGCTCGGCGCAAAGGGCGCATCCGCAGCTGTGGTTTTTGTGATGGCGGCAGGTGGGGTCACCAAATGGGGGCTTTCAAGGATCAATGGACAGGACTGCGCTTACAGCGACCGCCAACGGGGCCGCTGTCTGGCAAGCAGCGGCTATCTTATAACGGCTTGCCACGCTGCTCTGCCATCCCGCTGCCACATGCGCATGAGCGCAATGCCCATGAAAAAACCCGCTGACAAAGCAGCGGGCTCCTGGGGTTCGCCAGCACGCAGCGAATGCGCGCAGGCAGTGTCGTCGCCGAAACGGTCAGACGTTAAACAAGAAATGGCATCGTAGGATGTTGATTTAACTGATGTAGGTTACTGATCTTCTACTGCAGTGCCCCCTACTATGCCCCCAAAATCATATGATGGTCCTATAAAGCCAATTCTTGGGGCGGGAGTAGAGCTTCATCCTATCAAAGTTCTGTCTCCAAGACATCGTAGGGCAGTCTCAGCATGACTGCATACGGCTGTGAATTCAACTGGTCAATGCAACACAATATCTGCCTAAGGCTGAAGGAGTGTTTGTATGAAGCAAAGACCGCGGATTTACTACACCGAAGCTCAGAAAGCGCTGATGTGGGATCGCTGGAAAGCAGGCGATACCTTGCACGAGATCGGCAAGCTCTTTGACCGGCCGCACACATCGATCCACACCATCCTAAGTGCAACGGGCGGCATTCGCCCGCCGTCCAGGCATCGATCTCGTTTAGCGTTAACGATGTCTGAGAGAGAAGAGATCTCCCGAGCATTGGCTGCTGGCGAATCGATTCGCTGCATCGCCAGGCGCTTGCGGCGAGCTGCCTCCACCATCAGTCGCGAGCTGCTACGCAATGACGGCAGGACTTGCTATCGAGCGGCTAAGGCCGATGCTGTAGCCTGGGAGCGTGCTCTTCGCCCCAAGGCATGCAAATTGGCACGTAACCCTGCACTGGCTCAGATCGTGGCAGTTAAATTGCAAGGTCTGTGGTCACCCGAACAAATAGCGGGATGGCTCAAGCGAACCTATCCGGGGCAAAAGGAGTTGCAGGTGTCTCATGAAGCCATCTACCGCACGCTATTCGT
>NZ_SOAL01000002.1 GCF_004364775.1 Comamonas sp. JUb58 | reverse complement strand
GGGGGCTTGATGTGTTTGGCGGCGGCGGGAACAGCTCAAATTCAGCAACGCCTAATGCTGGCCCGGGCGGTGGCTCTGCGGGAAATAACGTCGGAGCTGGCTCTACATCCCCCCAGGCCGCTTACATGGCAGGCTCGGGAGGTTTTGTGCTGGCCGCTACTTCAATTGCCCCGTCCTCAGTCCCAGGGCTATGCTGCACCTCGGCATCTCTGCGCCAGGGCGCCACATCGGGATTTACATCGTCAACAGCTGCTGGCGATGGTCAAGCAGTCATCATCTTGCGCCAGGGGTAAGCCATGATTGAGATCAATATCAACGGTACGTGGCAGCCCATTGCCGCAGATGCAGCGTTTGCCGAGGCGGTGTATCCCGGCAAGTGGCGCGTAGTGGACGAGCCTGCGCCACCCGAGCCTGCGTTGCGGCCCGCAGTTGTCCTCACCGGCATTGCCGTAGACGAGCCGTATGCAGCACGCGCGCAGATCGCGCCAGACTTTTCCGCGCTCAAATTGCCCGTGGGCGCCACGGTCACGATCACCGCAGAGCTGCAAATCGCCGGCCAGCGCATCCCCGGCTTTGAGGCTGAGTTTGCGATGCCCATGCGCAGCTCTGACGGGCTGTACCGCTACCTCGATGTGCAGTTTGTCGATGGGCAGACCGTGTTTTCCGCAGTCATGAGCGACAGCAAACGCTGGGAAGTCACCCCTGAGCTGATCAACAGCGGACTGCCGCCCGAAGCTCATATGGACTTCGCCGGCATCGTCATCACTGCCGTCGAGTAACCCTCTACCTACAACACACAACACAACCCGCTTCGGCGGGTTTTCTTATTTAGGCGACCGATGGCCAACCAAATCCACGACTCCACATCCGATGTGGCAACCCCATGGCTACAGGCGCTGGGCGCCAAGCTCAACGTATACGCAGCCTGGTTTCTAAGCCTGTTCGGCACCATGACGCTGGACAAGCTGGTTGCACTGTCTGGTCTGGTGCTGGGCGTGGCCGGATACCTGATGAACCGGCACTACCGGCGCAAGGAAGACCGCCGCCAGGCGCTCCGGGCAAAGCGCGACGACGAGCAGGCCCGGCGCCTGCACATCAGCTGGGTGATGGATATGCGCGCCAAGCACACTGAATCGTACCTGGTGCAGCAACTGGGCGAGAACTGGGCGGACTTCATCAAGCTGCCGCCCAGCGGCGACACGGACCTGGGGGCACTGTCATGAGCAAGATTCCAAACGCATTGCGCGCCGGCATTACTGCTCTGGCGCTGCTGACCGGTGGCGGCTATGTTGTCTCGGTGCATGACAAGGCCGCCCAGGCCATGGCCGAGCAGAATCAGTACATCCAGGCCGTGGCCGCTGACCCCGGCACATCCGAGGCAGTCAAGATCGCCATGGTGATGGGCAGCTACTACGAGAGCAGCTACCGGCACATTGGCACGCCCTACGTGGACAAGCTGGGCAAGGGTCAGCCCCTGACGGTCTGCAACGGCATCACGGGGCGCGCAGTGGTGGCTGGTCGGTACTACACGCCGGCCGACTGCTACGCCCTGGAGCGCAGCCGCTACCTGGCGGCTGAGCGCACAGCCATGGGTCTATTCCGCCTTTGGAGCACCTACACCCCGCTGCAGCAGGCCGTGTTCATCGACTTCATCCACAACAAGGGTGAGGGCGCGCTGTACACCTCGACGCTGCTGCGCAAGGCCAACGCTGGCGATGTGGTGGGCGCATGCCGAGAAAACCCGCGCTGGAACCGCGGCACGGTCAACGGGGTGTCTGTGGTTCTGCCAGGCCTGCAGGCCCGGGGCGATGCCAACAGCGAGATCTGCGAGGTGGGTCTATGACCTGGCAGATCAAAGCCGCTCTGGCGGCCATCATCGCCACGCTGGCCTTCTCCGCCGGCTGGGTGGTCAAAGGCTGGCAGGCCGGCAAGACCATAGCCGAGCTGCGCGCCGAGAAGGCCCAGGGCAAAGCCAGCCGCGCCGAAGCCGCACGCGGCGACGAAGCCAACACTGCACAACTGGAGAGTAAACATGCCCAAGACACGATCTACAACGCCGACCGCCTGGCGGGCCTCTATACCGGTATTGCTGATGTGCAGCGCCGTGAGCTTGCTTATGCTGAGCGGCTGCAGCGCGGCGCCGAAGGAAGAGCCGCCACTTATCGCGCGCAAGCCCAAGCCGACGCAGCTGCCCGCAGCGATCTTGCAAATAAAACCGCAGCCCTCGACAGAAAGCTTGCAGAAGGGATTGAAGTGGTCGCAATCCTCGGGAGCGATCTTAGGAGACGAGACGCCGAAGTAGCCGCGCTCTGTGACCAGGTGAACATAGAGCGCCGGCTGAGCGGTGACGACAGCGACCAGGCCTGCGGTGGTCATTAAAACCACGCGAGGGGCAACATCCAGGCAAAAGAAAAGCCACCCGGGGGTGGCTTGTTCTTTGTGATTGGGTGCTAGTTTGCGCTAGCCACTTCGGGTGAAGAGGACAGCACTTCGTCCAGCGCCTCGTTGATGATCGCGAGTTCAGCCAGCGCCTCATGTGCCAGTGCAATGAGGTCTTGGCGGCTCTTTGGCTTGATCATCGCTTCGATGTCAAAGTTCAAAAAATTCTCCATAATGGCCCCTTTAAGAAATCAAATAACAGGTTGCTTCGCAATCTGTTCCATTGCGACTAAGTAGTCATCTTTGCAATTTGCCTTTAGTGCTTCTGCAACACGTTGCACCAAAAGAATCTGTTGCCGAGCATTCAACACCATCCGCGTCTCGTCTGGTGTCAGCTCACTAGATGTATACATAGCATCTAGGATCTGTTCCAAAACATTCAAGGCAAATAGAACTGTCTCAATCTTTGGATTCATCTTCTTTTCGAAAAGTTCGAATCCAAAATCGGCGTGAACTTTGAGCATCTTGTTGGTGGTGTCAAAAACACCCTCCCACACTTGCTCAACTACTGGAAGCGCTTGCTGCCATGCCGCTGCTGCGTCCAACGCTGCTACCTCATGCTCTCCAAACTTCGCATCCACTGATGTTCACCCCAGAATGTTAATTGTTGTTGCTTCGGCAATTTTTTGCCACGAAGCCGGAAATTTTAACTTCTATCGCCCGCAGCGTCAATAGAGAGCCGTTGATTTTGCTACTTTTCCGTTGACTTCACGATACTTGCTATTGTTCGCAGCGTCAATAAGCGATTTGACAGATGTCCGATAGTCATCTACGTAGGACTACGTTGTCATACGGAGGTCACTACGACGCCCCTCAATCGGCCCTATGAAGCGTTGCACAGCAACATCATTCAGTAGAAGTCACTTTGCAATCAATTGCACCAGGTCGCACGGACGCTGCGCTAAGGCGCTGGAGATGTGCCACCCGTAGGCGCAGCATCAAAACGGCACATCGGGCGCAATGCTGTCGTACAGATCCTTGTCCACCGCAACCGAAACTGAGTGCAGCACCATCGACCCCAGGATTGGCATGGCCTCGGCTCGATCCAGCTTGATGCTGTCCCAGCGGTGGTGATCCTCGGTCTGAGACCATTCTTCATCATCCCTAACGTGCCACCGCCAGTATCTTGATTGAACCATAGTCATCTCCAAAAGACTGTATATTTATACAGTAAATGGAGCGAGCTATGGAAGCAGTCAGGAAATTTGAGCCGGAGGAGCTGCCTGGTTGGTACAGGAGCAGTGTCAGTCCTGGCAGCCCTTTTGATCTTGAGGCGCGTCAACGGGTCGGCGTGGATCTTTACGTGCTGCAGCTGCAGTTTTGCGGCGCGTACCTTTGCTCAGCACTTTTGGTCGGCAGAGCCCCAATATTAGGTATGGTCATCTCGTCTGCTACGCCATTCAACGGGGATCAGGCCGGGATCTACAAGCGCGCTGAGCCCATGAAGCTCGTGACATACCCGCTTGAGCAAGTGGAAGTTTGGAAGAAGCGAGAGGACGGCACCATGCTGTTGCGCGGCGAGCAGTGGGATGAGGGGGAGTTCAATCGGTGGCCGCAGACGTGGATTTGCGGGCGCAATCCCTCGGCTGTCGCTGCAGCGCTTCGCGGGATGTCGGCCTGGCTGGATCGGGAGTATGCGAAGGTGAAGCGGCCACCCTATGCGAATGACCGCCCCAGATAAAGGGCAGTGATGGGCCTTGCAGGCCCGAGTGCAAATGAAATGCGCAAATTGCACGCGGAAGGTAAGAATAATGGCTTCACTGGGCCGTATAGGCGGTGCTACTATTGCGAGCTTGCTGGCGCTGGCGCGAAGGCTTGGGTGCAATTCTTATGAGGGCATCTATGAGGGCAGCATCCATTCAGTTGCTCTAAGTATTTGATTTTATTTTGCCATCGGCGGTGACAATCTCCGCTTTGCTTTTTCTGGATGCCGACGTGACCCTTGCCATTCTCAGTGCCCTTCCCGAGGAACAGGCCGGCATTGCCGCGCTGCTGGCGGATGCCCACAGCAGCGACTACGCCGGC
Source organism: Comamonas sp. JUb58 (assembly GCF_004364775.1). Taxonomy (GTDB): domain Bacteria; phylum Pseudomonadota; class Gammaproteobacteria; order Burkholderiales; family Burkholderiaceae_C; genus Comamonas. Next base: position 288,271 of record NZ_SOAL01000002.1, on the reverse strand, counting down.
CGCCGCTACACCTGCGGTCAGCTGCATGGCCATGCCGTGGTGCTGGCGCTGTCGGGCATTGGCAAGGTGGCGGCGGCCAGCACGGCTGCCACCCTGATCGAGCGCTTTGGCGCACGCGCCATCGTGTTTACCGGCGTGGCCGGTGGCCTGGGGGAGGGCGTGCAGCTGGGCGATGTGGTCGTGGCCAGCAGCTATGCGCAGCACGACATGGATGCCTCGCCGCTCTTTCCGCGCTACGAGGTGCCGGGCTATGGCCGCGCGCGCTTTGACTGTGATGCCGCGCTGAGCGCGCAGCTGGCTGTGGCCGTGCAGCAATGCCTGGCCGGCGGCGCAGCCGCCTGGACGGCCGAATTGGGCCTGCCCGCGCCGCAAATGCACCAGGGCCTGGTGGTCAGCGGTGACCGTTTTGTCAGCAGTGCTGCCGAAGTGCGGGCCCTGCGCAGCGGCTTGCAGGCGGTGGGTATGGATCCACTGGCTGTCGAGATGGAAGGCGCCGCCGTCGCCCAGGTCTGCGCCGACCATGGCCTGCCCTTTGCGGCCATGCGCAGCATCTCCGACCGGGCCGATGACAGCGCGCACCTGGACTTTCCGCGCTTCATCCGCAGCATTGCCAGCCGCTACGCGCAGCACATCATCAACAGCCTGCTGCGGAGCTTGCCGGCCCGCTGAATGGCCCGCCCGGTAGCGCGGGTGACTGTGCAGCGCGGCAAGCGTGGTCACAATGGCGCGCTGCCTTGATCTGACCATGCCCCTTTTTTCCGCTCCATCCTTTGCGCCCGGCCAGGTGCTAACCACCTGCAAGCTGGGCCTGGGGCAGATGCTGTCCTGGGGCTCGGCCTTCTACCTGCCCGCCATCCTGGCCGGCGCGATGGGCGAGAGCCTGGGCATACCGCCATCGCGCATCTTTGCCGCGTTCTCGCTGGCCTTGCTGATGATGGCGCTGACCGGGCCGGTAGCAGGGCGGCTGATTGACCGCTGGGGCGGGCGCCCGCTGCTGATGGCCACCAACCTCTGGTTTGCGCTGGGCCTGGTGCTGCTGTCGCAGGTGCAGACCCAGGGCCAGCTGTTTGCGGTCTGGCTGCTGCTGGGCTTGGCGATGGGGGCGGGGCTGTACGAGGCCGCCTTTGCCACCTCGGTGCGCCTCTATGGCAAGGCAGCACGGGGCAGCATTGTCGGCATCACCTTGTTTGGCGGCTTTGCCAGCACCCTGAGCTGGCCGCTGACCACCTGGCTGCTGCACAGCTGGGGCTGGCGCGAGGCCTGCCTGGTCTGGGCGGCAGTGCAGCTGCTGGTATTGCTGCCGCTGCATGCCAGCTTGCCCCGCGCGCCCGCACGTGCCAGCGCCGATGCGGTAATGCCCCCTGCGGGCTTGGCTGCGGCGCCCACTGCGCCTACTACTCCGTTGCGGGGCCAGTGGCTCAGCCTGGTCCTGCTGGCGCTGACCTTTGCGGCCATCTGGTTCATCGGCACCTCGATGATGTCGCACCTGCCGCGCCTGCTGATGGTCAGCGGTGCCACGGCCACGGCGGCCGTGGCGGCGGCGGCGCTGGTGGGGCCCGCCCAGGTGGCGAGCCGCATCGCCGACTATGCCTTTCTGCGCCGCGCCCATCCGCTGTGGTCGGCGCGCATTGCCGTCATGGCCTACCCGCTGGCGGCCCTGGCGCTGGCGGTCTTCGGGGCCTCGGGCAGCTGGGCCTATGCGCTGGCCTTTGGCCTGGGCAACGGCATCATGACGGTCGTCATCGGCACCTTGCCATTAGCGATGTTTGGCGCGCAAGGCTATGGCCAGCGCCAGGGCCTGCTGATGGTGCCGGCCCGCATGACCCAGGCCAGCGCCCCTTTTCTGTTTGGCCTGGCGCTGGAGCAGTGGCAACTGGGCGCACTGTGGGTGCTGATGCTCGCCGCATCGATCGCCGGCACGGCACTCTGGTGCCTGCGCGCCAAACAGGTGTAGGCCCGCAGCGGCTGTTACTTGAGCCAGCCGCGCTTGCGGAAGTACAGCATCGGAATCAGCGCGCTGCCCACCATCAGCGCAATACCGTAGGCATAGCCAAACTCCCAGTCGATTTCGGGCATGTACTTGAAGTTCATGCCGTAGACGCTGGCGATCAAGGTGGGCGGCAGCAGCGCGACGCTGGCCACCGAGAAGATCTTGATGATCTTGTTCTGGTTGATGTTGATGAAACCGACGGTCGCATCCATCAAGAAGTTGATCTTGTCGAAGAGGAAGGCGGTGTGGTTGTCCAGCGATTCGATGTCGCGCAGGATCTGGCGCGCGTCCTCGAACTGGTCGGAGTTGAGCATCTTGCTGCGCATGACAAAGCTCACGGCGCGGCGGGTGTCCATCACATTGCGGCGAATGCGGCCGTTCAAGTCTTCCTGGCGTGCGATGGCCGAGAGCACTTCACTCGCGTGGGTGTCGGTCACATCGCCGGCCAGCACCTGGGTGCTGACTTTTTCCAGGTCGTCGTAAATGCCTTCCAAGGTGTCGGCCGAGTATTCGGCATCGGCATCGAACAGCTTGAGCAGGACGTCCTTGCTGTCCTCGATCAGGCCGGGCGCGCGGCGGGCGCGCAGGCGCAGCAGGCGGAACACCGGCACATCCTCATCGTGGATGGAGAACAGCACGCCATAGCTTTTGAGCGCGGCATTGTGCAGGTTCATGATGAAGGCCACACGCACGCTGCGTGGGTCGTCTTCGTCATCGATCAGGAAGTCGCTGCGGATGTGCAGATCGCCGTTGTCTTCTTCGTAGAAACGGGCCGATTCCTCGATGTCCTGGTCCATCGCGTCTTCGGGAATGGACAGGCCGTAGTGCTGCTTGATCCAGCGCTTTTCTTCGAGGGTGGGGGATTCGAGGTCAACCCAGATAGGCTGAAAACGGGCCAGGTCCTGCAGGGATTCGATTTCTTCCTGCACCAGACGGCCATTGGCAAGCGTAAAGATGTTGAGCATAGGCTCACTTCCTTGTTGTTTTTGGTCTGCAAAAGGGGGGCGTGGGGCGCTTCCGACCCTTGTGCAGCCATGTGCTTGCCAGGGTGGAAGCTACCAACTAGGGTAGGGATCCAAGGAGAGACTCCGGTTTCTGAATGGGCGCCATTATGGCATTCCCGCATCAGCTGCGCATGACGATGCGCTTTGTCTGGGTGCAGCGTTGTCAACACCCCACGCCAATGGCTGTCAGTGGGTGCCTACATTCGCCAATGGGCGGGTAAATCGCGGCTCATTTGCAGCAGATTGGCGGCAGATTGGCAGGTTTGTGAAGAAAAATTAACGCCCGGCCTGGGCCAGCGCGAAGCACAGATCGGCCCAGGTCGCTGCCTTGGCCTGGGGGGTGCGCAGCAGGTGGCTGGGGTCGTAGCTGACCACGGCGGGCAGCTGGCTGCCGCCGATCTGGTGCAGCTGCTGGCGCAGGCTGGAGAAGGGCTGGTCGCCCGGCATCAGATGGCGCACCGCCGGCAGGCCCAGCAGCAGGGCCATCGCGGGCTGGCATTCCTGCACCAAGGCTTCGATGCTGTAGCTCGGCAGGCCATCATCGCCTTCCTGGTTGGCGGGGATGCGCGCCAGCGGCACCCAGTAGACGGGAGCGTCGGTCAGGCGCATGGCCCGCAGCATCTGCAGCAGCAGCTGGCAGGCTTCGCTCTGCTGGGGCGCGCCTTCGGGCAGCTCGGCCACCACCAGCCAGGCGGGCTGGGTGCTGGGCACCGGCGGCTGCTGCTTGCCTTGCAGATCAAGCAGGACCGGCGCGCGCAGCGCAAAGCGCACACGCGGGAAGTCGGCCGGCAGTGCTTGCGGGGATGTTGGTCGGGCGGCTGCCGTGGGGGCGGGCGCTGGCGCAGCGGTGGGCGTGGGCTCTGCAGTGGCAGCTGGTGCGGCCGCTTCTTGGAGGGCAGTTGCGGGCATCGCCGGTGCAACTGGCGCCGTAGGCACAACAGCTGGGGCAGCTACCGCCTCCGCGCGCGATGGCGGAGCAGCCACTGGCGCAGGGGCCGTGGATGGCTCAGGCGCCGCCTGGGCGGCAGGCGCGGGCGATTCAGGCCACCACAGCGGGTGGCCCATCTCTTGCAGCATGGCGCGTTGGCGGGCGTCCAGGTTCAGGCTCATGGGGTGGTAGGCAGCAGATAACGCATGACCATGGCGTCCTCGCGTTCGACATGGGATACCGGATAGTAGCGCTTTCGCAGCCCCACCGATTCAAATCCAAACTGCAGGTAGATCTGCTGGGCGCGCAGATTGCTGATGCGCACCTCCAGCCAGATCGCCTGGGCCCGCACGCTGACGGCCCAGCTGCGCAGCTGTTCCAGCAGCACCTTGGCCCAGCCCTGGCGCTGGTGCTGTGGGTTGACGGTGATATTGAGCAGATGCAGCTCATCGACGCCCTGCATGGCGACAAAGTAACCGATCAGCGCCTCGTCGACCCAGAGCAGCTGCATCGCATAGCCCATGGCCATGGAGTCGATGAAGTTGCCCCGCGTCCAGGGGTGGCTGTAGCACTGGTTCTCTACCGCGAGCAGTGCATCCAGGTCATCAACGCGCAGCGCGGACCAGCGCAGCTGGGGCGTGGCAGGCAGGCTCATGGTGCGCTGCCTGGGTTGCTGGCGGCCTGGGCTTGTTTTTCGGCCTCGCGCTCGGCCGTGGTCTTGGCCACCTTGTCGCGAATGTAGAGCGGCAGCGCATCCTGCGCGGCCACCGCCTGCCCTTGGGCCAACAGGTAGGGCGCCAAGCTCAGCAAGGCCTGGGCGGTGGGCATGGCCTGCAGATGCGTGGCATCGGGCGCCAGGCGCTCACCATAGATGGGCTGGGCATTGCCGGCCACCACAAAACCTGGGGGCACCTGCACATCCTGCGGCGGGCAGACCTGCAGATCGCCCAGGGTCTGCCAGTGGCCGTCCACATACTGGTAGACGGCGTTGTAGACCTCGTCCATACGCGCATCCAGACAGGCCAGCACCTGGGTGCAGCCATGTTGCAGGCGGGCTTCTTCGGCCACGGTCATCAAGGTATCGACCGGCAGCACCGGCACGCCCTGGCCGCCCTTGGCGACAAAGGCCAGGCCCTGGGCAATCGCGCAGGCAGTGCGCAGGCCGGTGAAGGAGCCCGGGCCCCGGCCAAACACAATCGCGTCCAGCGCGTCGAAGCCCAAGTCCGCATCGGCCATCAGGCCACGCACCGCCGGCAGCAACTGGCTGGAGGTGTGCTGACCACCGGCACCGCTGTGCAGCCAGCGCTGGTCATCCCGCGCGGTGGCAATAAAGAGGGTGTCGGTACTGGATTCGAGGGCAAGCAGGTTCATGGGGTAGGGCGCGCGCGGGCGCTGTGCCAGCGCCCGGTTTCAGCCCCCGTACAGGGGCGGCAACCTGCCATTATCGGGGCAAAGCCAAGGCTGCATGCCGGGCTTGGGCATAGCCGCTAGACTGCTGCCCATGCAACAGATTTCTTCGATGGCGCCCTTTTCTCAGTCTCTGGCGCGGCCCAGCCCTGGCCTGTCTGGCGGCACCGGCCGCTGGCTGCTGCCGCTGGCGATTGCGCTCAGCCAAGTGGCCTGCGCGCAAACCCCGGCGGCCCCGGCAGCCGACCCGGCGCCCACCCCCATCCGCCTGTCCCAGCCCCTGGCTGCGGCACCCCAGGCAGCCCAGGTACCCGCAAGCGCAGCCGCTGTGGCCCCTGCCGCAGCCGCCAGTGCCTGGCCCGCCGGCCGCCTGCCGGCCGAGGTCGAAGCCGCCCTGCAGCGCGGCAAGGTCGCGCCCGATGCGGTCTCCGTGGTGGTCATGGATGTCAGCGGTGCGCAGCGCCCGCTGCTCGATGTACACAGCGATGTGGCGCGCAACCCCGCCTCGGTGATGAAGCTGGTGACCACCTATGCGGCGCTGGAGATTCTGGGCCCCGCCTACACCTGGGACACCCGCATTGCCACTGACGGCAAAGTGGCCCAGGGCGCCCTCAATGGCAACCTCTATGTGCAGGGCTCGGGCGATCCCAAGCTGGTGATGGAGCGCCTCTGGCTGCTGCAGCGCCGCCTGCTGGGCCAGGGCATCCAGGTCATCGTCGGCGACGTGGTGCTGGACAGCTCGGCCTTTGCGCTGCCGCCCATCGACCCGGCCCGCTTTGACAACGAGCCCTACCGGCCCTACAACGCCGTGCCCGATGCGCTGCTGCTGAACTACAAGTCGCTGACCATGCGCTTCATCCCCGATGCCGCAGCAGGGGTGGCCCGCATCGCCTACGAGCCGGCCATTGCCCATCTGCGCCTGCCCAGCACGGTGCCCCTGCTCAAGACCAAGGGCAATGCCTGTGGCGACTGGCGCGGCGCCTTGAAGGCCCAAATGGCCGATCCCATGCAGATCCAGTTTCTGGGCGGCTACCCGGCCGCTTGCGGCGAAAACAGCTGGGCCGTGGCACCCGCCGCGCCCGACCGCTTTGCCCCCCGCGTGTTTGAAGGCATGTGGCGCGAGCTGGGCGGCAAGGTCACCGGCCAGGTGCGCATGGGCACCACACCCGACGGCGTGCAGCCGCTGATGAGCTTCAGCTCGCCCACCCTGGGCGAGGTGGTGCGCGACATCAACAAGTACAGCAACAACGTGATGACCCAGCAGGTCTTTCTGACCCTGGGCAAGCAGCGCGCGGGCGTCGGCACCTTTGAAGGCGGCCGCCAGGCGGTGGCGCAGTGGTGGAGCGAGCGCGTGCCCGGCATGGCCGCGCCCACCATCGACAACGGCGCCGGCCTCTCGCGCGATGCCCGCATCACCGCCGGCTCGCTGGCCAAGATGCTCTCGGTCGCCTGGAACTCCAACGTCATGCCCGAGCTGATGGCCTCGATGCCCATCGTCGGCGTGGACGGCACCCTGAAAAACAGCAAGAGCGCGCACACCGGCGGCGCCCACCTGAAGACCGGCACCCTGCGCGATGCCTCGGCCATTGCCGGCTATGTCAATGGCCGCGACGGGCGCCGCTGGGTGGTCGTGGCGCTGGCCAACAGCGACAACGCCCCGCAGGCGCGCCCCGCCTGGGATGCGCTGATCGACTGGGTGGCGGCGCAGTAAGGCCGGAGACCAGCAACAGGCTCTCAGGGCCATGGGCAGGTCGGGAAAACCTGCCTGCCACCAAGGTTAGGCTGGCGCGGTCTCGGTGTACATTGCACCTCGGAACGTGTTCACAAGACACAAGGAGCCCTGCATGAGCCTGCCCTCGAAGACCGCACTGTTCGCTGCTGCCAAGCGCTGGGATGCCGCCTTGGTGGCAGAGGTGTTGGCGCAGACGCCCCAGTGGGCCCAGGCGGTGGATGGCAAGGGGCGCACCGCCCTGCAGGTGGCCTGCGGCGTATCACCGCAAAACGCCCAAATAGCGGCATCGGCCGATGCCAGCGGCCTGGAAACCGTCGCCAGCTTGCTGGCTGCCGGCGCGCCACTGGAGGCCGAAGTGGCGATGGGCGAGTGCAATGGCGACTTCCGCGCCACCGCGCTGTGGTTTGCCGCCGCCCGCGGCGAGAACCTGCCCCTGGTCGAGCTGCTGCTCTCGCATGGCGCCAATGCCAGCTATTCGCTGTGGGCCGCCGTCTGGCGCGATGACGAGGCCATGTGCCGCGCCCTGCTGCAGGCCCAGCCGCTGCTCAATCTGCGCGAGCACGGCGAAACCCCCGTCTTCTATGCCGCCCGCCTGGGCCGGCTCAAAACCCTGGCGCTGCTGCTCGACGCCGGCGCCGATGTCTCGGTCGCCGACTTCAAGGGCCGCGACGCGGTCGATATCGCGGTCGCCCGGCGCCTGCCGCAGGGCTTGATCTACCGCATGCAGCAGCTGCGGCAGCCTCGCCTGGCTTAAGAGTTCATCGGGCAACTTTATGCCCTGGTCTGAACGCGGACTTGGGCGAGTCACGCGTTGAGCTCACGGCGACGCCTCCTCCAGTCACTTACATCCCATGAAGCGATCTCTTGGTAGTGCTGACCTACCAAGCTTGTCAGCACTCACCTTTCTATTGACTGTTGTGTTTGCCAAACTGCGCGTCAGCTTCATGTAAGCAGTGTTCTTTTAAATGCGATTCAAAATGCAATAGGGCTATCAATGGATTTCGGTCAATAAGGCCCATCCATTGACACATCTCAATTGAGTTGAGGCTAAGGGGAAGTCCGCGGACCCAAGCCAACATAAAGATGGACACAGGGTATGTATAAAAAAACGAGGGGGCGTCCGCTGTTTACCAGCTGGGCGACGGTGGCAGGTTTGTTCATGCTGGGGCTGCTGTATTCGATCAGCAGTGCCTTTGCGCAGGCGGCCGATGCCGTGTGTGCAGAAGTCAAAATTGTCATCGAGCAAAAGCTCTCGCTGGAGCGCCAGGCGTTCGATGCCAAGATGGTCATCACCAATGGCCTGGCAGACCAGAAGCTGGAGAACGTCTCCATCGAGCTGAAGTTTCTGGACGCCAACAACAACCTGGTCATCGCCACCTCGGACCCCAATGCCCAGGGTGCCACCTTCTTCTACCGCACCGACCAGGTAACGGGCATCACCAACCTGCAAAACGGGGTGATCGCGCCCAAGGCGGTGGCCAACATCAACTGGCTCATCATCCCCGCAGCTGGCAGCGGCGGCAGCAACCCGCAAGGCGCTGTGTACTACGTGGGCGCCAAAGTCAGCTATACGCTCGATGGCAAGGCCGATTCTGTTGAAGTAGCACCAGAATCCATCGTGGTACGCCCCCAGCCAGAGCTGGTGCTGGATTACTTTCTGCCGCGCGATGTGCATGCCGACGATCCCTTCACGCCAGAGACGGAAGCAGCTGAGCCCTTTACCCTGGGCGTCAGAATCAAAAACCAGGGCGCTGGTGCTTCCCATAAAACCAAGATTGACACCGCCCAGCCCCGCATCGTGGAGAACCGGCAAGGCTTGGCGATCAGCTTCCAGATTCTGGGTGGCTATGTAGGCGACCAACCCGCAGGCAAGAGCCTGCTTTTGGACTTTGGCGACATCGAATCGGGCATCTCCAAAATGGGCCGCTGGTCCATGGTCACCAGCCTGTCGGGCAAGTTTGTCGAGTTCAGTGCCAGCTTTACCCATGCGGATTCCTTAGGCGGAGCCGTCACCTCGCTGATCAAGGAGGTGCGCACGCATACCTTGATCCAGGACGTGCGCGTGGATCTGCCGGGGCGCGACAAGGTGCGCGACTTCCTTGCCAAGGACGGCGATGTTTACCGGGTCTACGAGTCCGATGGCGCCGACACCGAGGTGCAGAACCAGACGGTATCGGCGCAGATGACCGTGCAGGGCAACAACGCCAGCCTGCGCTTTAGCCCGGTGGCCCAGGGCTTTGCCTATGCCCGCGTGACTGATCCCTCGCGGGGCGCCAAGTTGCCGCTGCAAGTTACCCGCGCAGACGGCTATATCGTTCCTGCAGAAAACGTCTGGCTGTCCAAAGAGCGCAACGAAGACCTGAGCTGGAGCTACTTTCTCAATATCTTCGATGCCAACACCAGCGGCCAGTACAGCATTGGCTTTGTAGCCGGTTCTGCCGAGGCCAGCATTGCGGGCCTGGTCTACCAAGACCGCAATAGCAATGGCATGCGGGATGCGGGCGAGCCCGGCATTCCCGTGACCGAAGTCAAGCTGAGCGGCACGCAAGCCAGCACAGGCGCTACCGAGCTGCAAACGGCCTACACCGATGCGCAAGGCGCATTCAATTTCACGAACCTCAAGCCTGGCGTCTACAGCCTGACGGCCGGTGTGGCTGATGGCTTGGTAGACGGCTCGGCGCTGGCGGGTTCCGCTGGCGGACAAAGTGAAGCGGGCAAGTTCAGCAGCATCGAGCTGACGGCTGGCACTGCCGCATCCGGCTATCTGTTTGCCAAGCGCTCTGCCACGCCAGACAACCCCAACCCCGAACCCAAGGCGGACCTGGCTGTGGCTGCCGGTGCCACGCCCGCTACGGTAAAGCGCGGCGAAAAATCTAGCGTCACGATCACCGCAGAAAACCTGGGCCCCGCCAGTGCAGTGGCGACCACCGTCAATGTGGAATTGCCAGCGGGCCTCACGGTGCTGAGCCAATCGGCAGCGGTGGGCAGCTATGCCAACGGCGTCTGGACCTTGGGCGATATGGCGACGCGCTCCACGGCCATCCTGACTCTGGACGTGCAAACGGCCAAGGACGGCAGCGCCAAGGAATTCGCCGTGGCGGCGCGCATCGGCTCGTCCACCAAGGACGATATCAGCAGCAATAACAGCGCCTCGACCCTCATCCGAATCCAGGACAGCGAAGCGGTGACTGCCACGCAAACGGCAGACCAGGGTGTGCGCCTGCTGGCCTATATCGGCTGCGGCGCAGACCAGGCCTGTGCCGCGCAAAAGCGCCAGACCGCGCAAACCGTGCTGGCTGCATATGACGATGAGGCAGAGATCGTTGAGACAGCCGCCGCCTTCCAAAAGGCGCTGCGTGCTGGCGACTTCAGCATCCTGTGGCTGAGCGGATCGCTGGGCGATCTGAGTGCCAACCTGCAAGAAGAAGTGCGCGCTGCTGTGCTGCGTGGTGCCTCTCTGGTGGTGGACGGTGCGGCAGATACCCATCTGCGCGCCATTGCCGATATGTGGGGCGGCTATGCCGACCAGCCACTGGCCAGTGCTGCGCTGCAGCTGGGTGCCAACGCGCTGCCGCTGACCAGCCCCAGCTGGGCCTTGGCCACTGATGCGCCAGCGACCAGCGAGCTGCGCTATGCCACTGGAGAAACCGCCGCAGCACGCACCAGCTATGGCAAGGGCCAGGTGCTGGCCATGGGCTTTGACAGCTTGGCGGAGCAGCTGAGCGGCACGGAATGGACGGCATGGCTCCAGGCCCAGATGGCATTGAGCACGCCCAAGCTGGCGGATCCGATGCTGGCCCAATCCAGCGTGTATCTGAACACCATCATCAAGAATGGCGACGACAAAGCCCGCCAGCTGACCTTGAGCACCGCCTTGGCCAATGGCGCGCAGCTGCTGTCGTCCAAGCCCGCTGCTGCCGTCAATGGCGATCAGCTGCGCTGGCCCATGGATCTGGCCACTGGTGCAGAGCAGGGCGTTGAGCTGTGGTTGCAGCTGCCTGCAGACGCCAAGGCCTTCAGCTTGGAATCCCAGCTGCGCAATACCGCCGATGCGGTGGTGGTGGAGAGCTGGTCGCACAGCCTGCGCACCATTGCGCAGCCGCAAGCCGAGGCCAATGCACGCGCAGCGGTGCCCGCCATTGCAGGCCTGAGCGATGCAGACAAGGCTGCGTTGATGGCCTTGTTCGACCAGGCAACTGCCGCCGCAGAGCAGCAAAAGCTGGGCGATGCCATCACGGCGCTTGTGCAAGCACAGCAACAACTGCGGGCGCTGCCGCAGGGCGCTGGGCGCGATGCCGCATTGCAAGCGGTAGCGCAGTGGATTGGCCTGGTGTCTGCCACCTGGAAGGAAGACGGCTCCGCCACCAAGAACTGGACTTTGTCCATCAGCAGTGGTAACCAGCAGGTCGCCCAAGTAGGCACTGCCTTTGCGGCGCCGCTGCAGGTACGCCTGGCAGATGAGAACGGTGACCCGGTGGCCAACCAGACGCTGCGCTTTGCAGCGCCTGCCAGCGGTGCCAGTGCGGTGTTCAGCAACGGCAGCGCTGCGTTGCAGCTCAGGACCGATGCCCAAGGCCTGGCCTCTAGCGGCGCCATCACGGCCAATGCCGTGGTGGGTGCTTACCAAGTGCTTGCCAGTGTGGATGGCGTCAGCACCCCTGCCAGCTTTGACTTGCGCAATAGCGATGCCGCAACGCCGATCCTGACTTTGCTGCGGGTGGCTGGTGACGGCCAGACCGCACAAGTAGGCCAGGCCTTTGCCCAGCGCTTGCAAGCCAAGGTGGTCGATGCGCAAGGCGCAGCGGTGGCTGGCCAAGTGCTGGTGTTTACGCTGCCCAGCGCATCTGCAGGCACGGCGACCGCCAGCTTTGCCGGCGGTTCCCGCACAGCCAGCGTTGCCACTGATGCCCAGGGCTTGGCAATCTCGCCGTTGCTGACGGCCAATGCGGTGGAAGGTAGATACCAAGCAAATGCTGCAGCGGCGAGTGTCTCTGGCGAGGCGACGTTCTCGCTGACCAACACGGCGCAGCCGGTACACGTGCTGCAACTGCTGGGTGTCTCCGGCAGCGGCCAGTCTGCCCATGTAGGCACTGCTTTTGCGCAGGCGCTCCAGGTCAAGCTGGTGGATGACCAAGGCCTTGGCGTGGCAAACCACAGCATCCGCTTCGAGTTGCCATCCGGCGGTGCCAGTGCCAGGTTTGCTGGTGGCGCTTTGCAAGCAGAGGTGCAAACCGATGCGGATGGTTTTGCCAGCGCACCCCTGCTCACCGCCAACAGCACTGAGGGCAGCTATGAGGTGCTGGCCAGTGCAGCGGGCGTGGCAGACGCGCTGCTCTTTGCCTTGACCAACACGGCGGCTACCGCGCCGGTGCTGAACCTGCAGGTGCTGGCTGGTGGTGGCCAATCTGCGGTGGTAGATACCGCCTTTGCCGAGGTGATCCGCGTCAAGCTGGTCAACGGCCAGGGCGAGCCGGTGGCAGGGCGCGTGCTGAGCTTCAGCATGCCCGCCAGCGGCGCCGCTGCAGTCTTTGCGGGTGGTGGTTTGACGACTCAGGCGACGACCGATGCCCAGGGCTTGGCCGCATCGCTGATGTTCACTGCCAACCCAACCGTGGGTGACTACGAGGTGGTGGTGACCACGCCGGGTGCGCCCGATGTCCGCCTGGGCCTCAAGAACACCCCCGCACCTGCGGGCGACAAGCAAGTTACCATCCCCACCCCCACGGGTACGGGCACGCTCAAGGCCTGGGTGACGGGCGGTGGTGCTAGCTGCCACTTCAACCCGGACAAGACCGCCGTCAAGCGGGCGCAAGGTTGGCTGCCGCTGTTTGATGTGCTGCTGTTCCCACACGGTGTGTTCGAGTACGAGCTGATCGGCTGCGACGTGGGCAGCACGGTGACCATCACCACCGAGTGGCCCAACCTCTTTGGGGTGAGCAACTACATGAAGTACGGCCCCACGCCCACTTCGCGTGGCCGCAGCCTCTGGTACGTGCCCAAGAACCTCAAGCTGGAAGGCAACCGGGTGAGCTTCACGATCACCGATGGCCAACTGGGCGATGACGATTTGGTGGCCAATGGTGTGATCAAGGACCCGGGCGGCCCGGTGATCCAAAGTGGACCCTTGCCTGCCGATGAGCAAGTCGTGCCGGTGCCGGGCCTGGGTTGGCTGGCGGTGCTGATGCTGTCGCTGCTGACTGGTTTGATGGCCTTGGTCGGAGTGCGACGCAAGCGCCTGCTGGGAGCAAGCAATGGCCGTTAAGACCATGGCGTGTGGCCCCGGTTGGGGTACACACGCTGCGCTGGCCATCTTGGTCGGCGCGGCCTTGGCTGGCACTGCCGGCGATGCAACTGCTTGGTCGCGGCCAGTCACTGCGCCCCCTCCTTTGGTGGAGTCTGAATCGGCTTCTGCACCGTCCAAGGAGTTGGGCTGCTCAGCCGCGCAATATGCAGCGCAAACCACAGAGACGCCCGCGCTGGCATGGCCGGTGCAAGCTGCGCCCTTGGCGCTGGACCAGGCCTGCTGGATCAGCGCTGCCGAGGCTGCTGCAACCCACTCCAATGCCCAGTCACCCACCTTGGTGGATGTGCGCCCACGCAGCCTGCAACGCGCGGCACCCATTGCGCGCGCTTTGCAGCTGGAGTTGTCCGACATCGCCAGCAAGCGCTTTTTACAGCAGACGCCCGTGGTGCTGGTGGGTACCGGGCTCGATAACGCCGATGTGGACCAGGCCTGCCGTCAGCTGCGCCAACAAGGCTTTGCCCAGTTGCAGGCAGTGCGTGGCGGAGTCCGCGCATGGCAGGCCGCACAGGTGGGGGCCGCATCGAGCGGGCCCTTGCTGCAGCCCCTGGACGCGCAGACCTGGATAGCCGCTCTGGGCCAGGGCATGCAATGGACCGTGATAGCCGCCAGCGAAGCCATGCAACGTGCGCCCCAGGCCCAGTGGCCCGTGCCGCCCGAGCAGCTGGTAGCTGTGCAGGTGGAAGGCAAAGAGCGCGATGCCAAGCTGGTGGCCGCCATTGCGCGGGCCTACCAAGACAGGCTCAAGCGTGCAAGTCATGCGGGCTACGCCCAGGCGCTGGTGGTCATCACCGATGGGGTGGTCAGCGATGCCTTGCGTGTCCAGGTCGAAGCGGCCTTGGTGCCCACCGCCGATGCATCCAAACCGGGCCGTTCCGCCAGTGCGACCAGTACCGCAATGGCCACCTTGCCCGCCTATTGGCTGGGCGGCGGCTGGCAGGCCTATGCACAGCAAGTGGCCCAAACCGCAGCCATCCAACAGACCGCCAACCACCGGCTGCAAGCGCCGTGTGGACGCTTATGAGCGCAAACAAAAAATGAGAAATACCGGGGGAAGCATGTACCAACAACAATCACCATCTTCACTGCTCCAAGCTGCGGCCTGGGCACGCAAAGCCTGGCAGGGCTTGCAGATGCTGGGCCTTTGGCTGATGCTGCTCTGTGCAGCCCAGTCGGCTCTGGCACAAACGCCAGTGACGGGTGTGATCAACAGCAACACAACACTGCGTGCAGCGCAGTCGCCCTATCTTTTCCAGGGCGATGTGATTGTGGACAACAACGCCACCCTGAGTATTGAGCCCGGTGTGACCATCCAGATGGCAGCGGCGGCCAGCTTTACTTTGAAGCGGGGTGCGCTCCAGGCCGTGGGCACCTCCAGCTTGCCCATCAAGATCACCTCGGCATCTGCGACGCCCGCTGCCGGTGACTGGCGGCAATGGCGCTTTACCGCAGGCACCAACCAGGCGCTGACGCAGCTGGGCCATGTCGTTATCGAATACGGCAGCGGCGTGGCGATTGAATCGGCCTCGCCCGTTATCAACAACACCGCCATCAACCACCACAGCGGCCCCGCCATCAGCATGGACCTGGCTTCGTCACCCGTGGGGACCGGCAATACGGCCAACGGCAATTCGCTCAATGCGATCTCCGTGCCCTCGGGCACCATCCGCTCGCAGGTGGTGTGGGGCGTGGTGGGCATCCCTTATCTGGTGCAGCAAGGTCTGGTGCACATCGGCCAGGCACCTTTGGCGCTGGAGCCCGCCAGACTCAAGCTCAGCCCTGGCGTGGTGGCCATGCTGCGGGTGTCGCTCAATGCCCCCGCTCCCGCAGGCGGCATTCTGGTCGATGTCAGCAGCAGCGTTCCTTCGGTCGCGTCAGCCGTAACCCGCGTCACTGTGCCTGAGGGGCAAACCAGCGCCGATCTGGAGGTGCAGGCCAGCAGCCTGGGCACTACCAAGATCACTGCCAGCCATGCCACTTTGGGCAGGGCGGAAACCGACATCGAGGTGGTCAGCCTGCCTTCCTTGGGCTTGGCACCTGCCAGTCCCACAGTCGGGGTCAACCGCAACTATCCGATGACCTTGTCGCTGCCTGCACCCGCTGCAAGCAATGTCGCAGTGCGGTTGGACAACGCGGACACGGCCGTGCTGTCTGCCCCCAGCAGCCTAGTGGTGCCTGCCGGACAACAGAGCGTGAATTTTGAAGTGACTGGCTTGGTCGACGGTATCAGCCGTTTGACGGCGCAGGCCGACGGCTACGCCAGTGCATTGGCTACCGTCTCCGTGCGGGGCAAGGCGCTGGTACTGCCATCCAGCGTAGTGGTGGCGCCTGCGGGCAGCACCACGGTGACCTTGGAAGCTACCGAGCCAGCCCCTGCAGGCGGATTGACCGTTAGCTTGGCAGTAGCCCAAAGCAGTCTGGCCCAAGCCCCTGCCACCGTGCTCATCCCTGCGGGTCAAAGCCGGGCGAGCTTCAGCATCAATGGCAAGGCCCTGGGTGCTACCACCTTGACTGCAACCGCTGCCGGCTACCAGTCCGGCCAGACCAGCGTGAATGTGGACGCCATCAGCCTTAACACTGACCCTGCTGCAGACCTGGTGATGAATGAAGAGCTGAGCCGTACGGTTCGCGTGCAGCTGAGCAAGGCCGCTCCTCTGGGGGGTATTACGGTATCGGTCGTTAGCCAGAATCCGGCGATTGCTGCTGTGAGTCCGGCGGAGGTGTTTGTGCCTACGGGGCAGATTTATGCGACGGTGCCGGTCAATGTGAAGGCGCTGGCAGAAGGGAAGACCTCCATCGGTATTACTTCGCCTGGCTTGATTGGCAAAACTTTGAATGTGGATGTTCGGCAGAAATTTGCACTGAGACTTGTCAGATATAACGGCTCGAAACTAATAGTTGGCAAAGGTCTGTACAACTACTACGCTGAGCTTTATGTAGAGCGTCTGATTAATGGGGTGGTAAGTGGAGGTGCCGATGCGGTTACTGTTAATCTGCGCTGCGTGGCATCCGAGGTGTGCACGACTCCTACCACAGTCACTATTCCTGCCGGGCAGAGCTATGCCTATATCACGGTCACAGGTGTCGAAGAGGGATCTACACAGATCGAAGCTACTGCGGAAGGCGCTACCGCAGCCACTCCAATGCCCGTCGATGTGATTTTTCCAGTAGTGAGGTTCAATAATCTAGATAACAATCGCACAACCTCCAGCGTGCGTGATAATTTTTCTGTCACTTTAACCGTGCCTGGTGCTAATTGGATCGAAAATCAATATGCGGCAAAACTTTTGAACCTAACTGTATCTCTTAGTGATGAAGATCCGATAGGTGTTGTGGGTGGAATATACGACAGCGGCAGCAATGGCACCAAGATCACACAGCTATCCATAACAAGGGATAGCAGTACCTCAAATACTGGCTATGTGGCCCAGCCGTCATCTGCTGGTACTTACCGGATTGAAGCAGGAGTGCCAGGTGTTGTTGAAGGTAAATCGAATGTTCAAACCGTGGTGTCGGCTGCGCAAACATTGAGGCTAACACGACAAAATGGGACCAAGTTGATCGTTGGCAAAGGACTGTATAACTATTATGCGGAGCTTTACGTAGAAAGGTTAATAAATGGAGTAGTGGCCGGAGGCGCAGAACCGCTTACTGTTAATCTGCGCTGCGTGGCATCCGAGGTGTGCACGACTCCTACCACAGTCACTATTCCTGCCGGGCAGAGCTATTCCTACATCACAGTAACGGGTGTTGAAGTAGGGTCTACCCAGGTCGAAGCCACTGCTGATGGCACCACGGCAGCGACTTCAATGCCAGTCGAAGTGATTTCGCCAGTAGTGAGGTTCAATAGTCTAGATAACAATCGTACAACCTCTAGTGTGCGAGACAATTTTTCCATCACCTTGACTGTGCCCGGTGCAAATTGGATAGAAAACCAATATGCAGCAAAACCGTTGCCAATAAAGGTAACAATCAAAGATAAAGATCCGGTAGATATCGTTGCTGGAATATATGACAGCAATAGCAATGGCACCCTGATCACACAGCTATCTTTATCAAAGGATAGCAGCACTTCAAGCACTGGTTATATAGCCCAGCCTGCATCTGCTGGCAATTACCGTGTTGAAGCAGACGTGTCTGGCGTTGTGACAGGTAAATCTGATGTTCAAACCGTTGTATCAGCTACACAGGCGCTCAAGCTGACTCGATATGGAGGATCTAAGCTGATAGTTGGCAAGGGGCTGTACAACTACTACGCGGAATTTTACGTCGAACGTTTAATCAATGGGGTAGTGAGTAGCGCAGCAGAGCCGGTAACAGTGAACTTGCGCTGCGTAACACCTGGGGTGTGCACGACCCCTGCGACAGTCACCATTCCTGCGTGGCAAAGCTACGCTTACATCCCGGTCACAGGTGTTGAGGTTGGCTCGACTCAAGTCGAGGCCACTGCGGAAGGCGCCGTTGCGGCTACCCCAATGCCCGTGGACGTGATTTTGCCGGTGGTGAGATTCAATAGCTTAGATAACAATCGTACGACCTCCAGTATTCGTGATAATTTTTTTATTACACTGACGGTGCCTGGTGCATACTGGAGTGAGAATCAATATGCTGGAAAATCCTTGCCGGTAAACGTTGTGCTCAAAGAGCAGGTGCCGGCTGGCGTTGTTAATGGAATATACAACAGTAATAGTAATGGCGCGCTGATCACTCAACTGACCATCGCCAAGGATAGCAGCACTTCAAACGTTGGTTATGTTGCTCAACCAGTATCGGTTGGTACTTATCGGGTTGAAGCAGAAGTGCCTGGCGTTGTAACGGGTAAATCTGATGTTCAAACCGTGGTATCAGCTACGCAATCGTTGAAGCTGACTCGATATGGGGGATCTAAGCTGGTCGTTGGCAAAGGGCTGTATAACTACTACGCGGAGTTTTATGTAGAGAGGTTGATCAATGGTGTGGTGACCGGTGGAGCCGACGTAGTTACTGTAAATTTGCGTTGCGTAGCATCTGAGGTGTGCACGACATCCGCCACAGTCACTATTCCTGCGGGGCAGAGCTATGCCTACATCACAGTAACGGGCGTTGATGTGGGATCTACACAGATCGAAGCGACTGCCGCAGGTTTCGACGCTGGCTTCATTACCGCTGAAACTGTCACGCCGATTCTGAATCTTGTTAGCGTTCCAACTATATTGAGCTCTGGCCAGACAGCGTCGTACATCTATGTATCTACTCAGGTTACAGGAGCTTATTGGTCGGGAAATCAATACCCGGTCTCTAACCGTCTAATTACCTTCAGCAGTTCGGTCCCATCCGTCGGTTCGATTACTGGCACTGTGAACTGGGCCGCTAACTCGGGTAGCTCCGGCTATGCCACCTTCACCGCCATATCCCCCGGCACCACCCAAATCACAGCCAGCAGCCCCGGCTTTGTACCGGCCACCAGCGGTGTGATCACCGTCAACCCATAAGAAGGAGAAGACCATGCAACTCTCCCATATCACGCCGTTATTCACCCGCCGAGCGTGGGCCTCCATATGCCGCAGGACGGCCACGGTAAGCAAAAGGCACAGCCAAACCATGGCAGCGTTAGTACTGGCAGGCACCGCCTTGGCAGGCGGTGCCGTTGCGCTGGCGGCAGGCAATGCCAAGCTCAGTATTGCAGACGGCGTTGTCGTTAAATTTGGCGAAGGCGCTGGTATCAATGTGCGCGACCAGTTGCAGACTGGCTCCAACGTCCTTTTTACCAGTCAATTCGATGACAGCGCGATTGCGGCCACCAACCCGCAGCCGGGCATTGCAGAAGCAGGCGATTGGTTGGGTGTGCTGGTCGAGGCGGGTGTGCCTGCGGCTGGCCTCAAACTCGATGGCCTGCAGATTCGCTATGCCGGTGGTACAGCGGGCTTGCCCAGCTACATGAACGGGGGCGCTGGCCTGGTCGTGCATGGCGGTGCTTACAGCTTCAACCGCTTGCAGCTCAGCCACAATGCCGTCGGCATTCGGGTGATAGGCAATGGTAGTCCCAGCATCAGCGCATCGCGTATCACCCACAACGATGTGGGCCTGTTGGCTGAGCAAGGTGCAACGCCTTCTATCGCTGAATCCGATATTTCGGCCAATACCCAGTTTGGCGTGCGCAACACCCAGCCCGCTGCCGTGGTGCAAGCGCGCGGCAACTGGTGGGGGCATGCCAGCGGCCCCAAAGATGCGGTAGGCAACCCTGCAGGCCAGGGCAATGCCGTCAGCACCGGGGTGGACTATGGCAGTTACCTGAGCGCAGAGCCGGTGCTGAACTGCACGATGACGCCCACCCAGGGCTATGTCACCCGGGTTCGCAATGTTGAGCTGGTTCTGGAGTGCCCGCAGGCAGCGCAGTACCGCATCCAGGAATCCGACCAGTTTGGCGACGCACTGCCTTGGCAGGCAATGGCAA
Organism: Comamonas sp. JUb58; assembly: GCF_004364775.1. GTDB lineage: Bacteria > Pseudomonadota > Gammaproteobacteria > Burkholderiales > Burkholderiaceae_C > Comamonas. The sequence continues at coordinate 268,476 of NZ_SOAL01000002.1, read as the reverse complement.
GCCATCCGAACAAGGTGGTCTACACCTTGTCCAGCGGCGGTGGCGACAAGATGCTGTATGTGCAGTTCCGCACGGCGCAGAACAAGACCAACCAGTTCTCGCTCAGCCAGCCCATTGCCTATGCGCCTGAAGGCCCGGTGGTGCAATTCAGCCAACCTGCAGCAAACGCGGTGGTGGAGCAAGACACCACCATTGCGGTAACGGCCAGCGATGCTGAGGGCCTGCGGGATGTGGAGATCTTGGTGAACGACAAGCGCCTGGCGCTGCTCAGCGCCGCGCCCTACCAAGTGCAATGGTCCCTGGTGGGAGTGCCCAACGGCAATTACACCCTCAAAGCCAAGGCCACCAATACTTCTGGCTTGAGCAACACCGCCACCCGCTCCGTGCAAGTACAAAAGCAAGGCGGCAATGGCCCGGCCATTACCGCCAGCTTTGCTGGCCAAGCTCTGGAAGGCGGCGTCACGATTACCCAGCCTGGCACGTTGGCGGTTAGCGCAGAAAGTGCCGTGGGTGTCACCAGCCTTAAGGCTGCCGTCAACGGCGTGCAGATTTTTGAGCGCAGCTATGGCAAGACCAGCCCAGTCACCCACAGCCAGTTGGTGGACTTTGCCCAGTTGCCCAATGGCAACCACAGCTTCAGCATCACCGCGACTGATGCCGATGGCATTGCGGCAGTGCTGGATATTCCGTTCAGCCTCAATCTGAGTGCCCCTGCAGCACCAGTGATCACCCAGCCAGCGGCGGGTACGACCGTGGCCGTTCCACAGTTGAATGTGGCGGGCACAGCAATGCCGGGCTCGCAGCTGCAGCTGTTCTTGAACGGGCAGGCATCGGGTTCACCTGTAGCAGTGGGCGCCAATGGCAGCTTTGCGGCCAGCATCAGCTTGCCGGGCGAAGGCGCACACCAGATTGAGGCGACCGCCAGTAATGCGCGCGGCACCAGCCCCAAGAGTGCAGCGGTCACGGTGACCTATGCCAGCGCGCCACCCAGCATCAGCTTTGTGGCGCCTGCGCCCAATGCGGTGTTGTCCAGCGCGGCCACGATCACCGCCGTGGCTTCTGCGCAGGCAGGCATTGCCAAGGTAGATATCTACGCCAACGATGTCTTGCTGGCATCGCCCACCCAAGCGCCATACAGCGCCCAATGGGCTGCCAACGCGGCAGCCGATGGCAGCTATACCTTGAAGGCTGTGGCCACCTCAGCCGCAGGCAAGACCGCGCAGGCCACCCGTGTGGTGACCGTACAAAACGCCCCCGTCGTGCCAGAGGTTCCCAAGACGCCTTACACCGGCACGGTGGCCAACATCAGTCCTGCACTGTCTTATGGGGCGCAAAGCATTGTCATCACCGGCGCTGCCGTCACCCGCGATACCGCGCAGCCAATCCCCAATGCTGCGCTGCGCATAGTGCTGGATATCGCAGGCTTCAAGCGCCGCATCAATATCGCAACCGATGCGAGCGGCAATTACCGCTATGAGTTTGTACCTGCTGCCAATGACAACGGCACCTATGTCGTCTCGGTGGTTCACCCCGATGAAACCGCAACCGCTGAGCAAGGGCGCTTCACCATCAACCGCCTGAGCTTCAACCTCTCCAGCTACAACCTGACGGCCGCGCGCGATTTTGCGAGCAACATCACCATCCAAGCGCGAGCCAGTGCTGGCACGGGCGTGGAGGGCGTGCGCTGGGCCGTTGTGCCGGCCAACCAACCGAGCGGCAGCCTGCCTCCTGGCATCAGCGTGGATGCAGGCCCGCCCGTCAATATCGCAGCCGGTGCCTCCGTGCCCATGGTCATCAAGTTCACCGGCAGCGCGACAGCAGGTGAGTCGGGCACAGTCGTCCTCACCGCCTTTGCAGCCGATTCAGGCGATACGCCGCGCGGCACATTCAGCATCAACTACAAGCTGGTGCAAGCCCGCCCAGATCTGTTTGCCAAGCCCACGTTCATCGAGACTGGCGTGCAACAAGAAAGCTCCGTCACCGAGAGCGTAGTCATCGGCAACCGGGGCCTGGTGGCTGCGCAGAATGTGCAGGTCAAGCTGGTAGACAACAGCGGCAACCCGCCGCCTGCCTGGGTGTTCCTGGCCAGCGGCAACCAGATCGGTGCCATTGATGTGGGCGGCGAGGTGCCCATCCAGGTAACGGCCAGCCCAGGCAAGAATGTGGCTGACGGCATCTACAACTACCGGCTGATCGTCACCGCAGGCAACAGCGGGGATGGCGTCATTCCGGTATCGGTGGCCGTGACCCAAAGCGGGCAGGGCGGGGTGAGCTTCCAGATCACAGACCTGTTTACTGGAACCCTGGGCGCAGACAACCAGCCCATCAAGGGTGTGGCCGGCGCGCGCATCCGCCTGCAAAACGATGCCGTGCTCACCTATCTGCGCACGCTCACCACTGATGCGGAAGGCAAGGCTGTCGTGACGGACCTGCCACCAGGCACCTACACCTACCGTGCCAGCGGCCCGCGCCACTCTGACAAGACCGGCCGCATCTTTGTGCGCCCGGGCATCACCACCACAGAGCGGGTGCACCTGCAGTACCAGACCATCAGCATTGATTTCAGCGTCACGGAAACCACCATCCCTGATGTCTACGACATCAACCTGGAGGCGACCTTCCAGACCCAGGTGCCCGCACCCGTGGTGCTGCTGGAGCCGCTGTCCATCAACCTGCCCGAGCTGCAAATTGGCGAGGAGCACACCGGCGAGCTGACCTTGACCAACTACGGCCTGATCCAGGCCGAGGACGTCGTCTTCAAACCGCCCCAGTCTGACGAGTACTACCGCTACGAGTTCTTGGCCGACATCCCCAAGGTGCTGGCAGCCAAGCAGCGTGTGGTCATCCCCTACCGGGTGACTGCCGTCAAGCTGCACCCCAAGGGCATTGGCTTTACCAGTGCCAAGGCGGGCGACTTCACCGCTGTGCAACGCGCGTTGGCCAACACCTTCAGCAGCAAGGCATCGAGCTGCTCGTCCTACAGCGTGTGGGCTACGGCCGAATGCTCGTTTGAATGCGTCAACGGCGAGCGAGAGAACCGGGTGGTGTTCTCCCAGTACAGCCGCTTGGTCGGCACCGGCACTTCGTGCACCGGCGGAGGTGGCGCTGGAGGCGGCGGAGGCTGGGGCGGCGGCGGAGGAGGCGGCTGGGGCGGTGGTTCTGGCGGAGGAAGCGGCACCCAACTGCCCCTGGCGCCACAGTGCACGCCCCATTGCCGGGGTGAGTGCTGCGCAGGTGCCGGTTCAGGCCCTGGCGGTGGTGGCGGGGGCGGAGGAGGTGGCGGTGGTTCTGGCCCCGGCGGTCCTGGAGGCTCCGGACCCGGCGGCGGTGGTCGTGGTCCCGGAAACCTGGGAAGCAGCTAAAGCCTGGATGCCGATCCGATTCAAAAAGACATTGGAAATAACGCGCAGGTGCTGGGGCACACAGCCCCAGCGCCTGGACTAAAGGATATGAGGGAAAAACAGATGACGATTTCTACAAAAATCGCAGCACGAGCAGTAGCGACAGCGGCTGCAGTAGCTGCGGGCGAACAGGCACTCAACGGCTCGACTACCAAAAAAATTCTGCGCACCAGCCTGCTGGTCTCCGCTTTAGGCTTAGCCAGCGTGGCCTCCGCCCAAGGCATCTCCGGCATAGGCGCCTTCGTGCCCAACACCGAGCTGGGCTTCACCCCGGTCGCCAAAGCTGGCGAGCCCCGCATCAACTGGATCAATGGCGAGTACCAAGAGAGCAACACCGACCTGAGTGTCAAAGTGCTGGGCGGCAGCTTGGACATTGCCCGCTCCTGGAGCCAGGGCCGCTGGTGGCTCAACCCCGCCTGGGCGCCGCTCAGCTTTGAGCTCGATCCGCTGGGCAGCGACGCCAAAGTGATAGAGCGGGTGGGAGTGCTCTACGAGCGCAGCGGCCAAAGCGATCTGTACATGGCCAAGAGCAAAGGCAATGCACCCGTTTACATCAAACGGCTCAAAGATGCGGCCGGCCAGCACACCGGCTGGCAGTGGTACGACCGCTTTGGCAACACCATCAACTACAGCCAAGACGGGGTCATCCAAAGCTATGCCAACGCCAGCGGCGTCAAAGTCAGCTTCGCCTATGACAGCGCCACCAGCGCCCGCATCCTGGACCACTTTGACAAGACCATCTACACCGTCACCATGGCAGGCGGCCTGATCACCAAGATAGAAGACCTGGCCGGGCGCAGTGTCAGCTACCAATGGGCGGGCCAGCGCCTGGCCCAGGTTACCGACGTCATGGGCCACGCCTGGAAGTACGAGTACGACGCCAACGGCCAGATCACCAGCCGCACCGACCCGCTGGGCCTCAAGATCAGCGCCCAGTACATCCAAAGCATCCCCGCGCCTGAGCCCATGCTGAGCCTGGGCAAAAAGGGCGTCACCATCGACCCCACAGGCACCAGCGGCACTACGCAAAAACTCGCCAACCTCTGGGGCGGCGGGCGCGTGGGCCAGTTCGACGGGCAAAGCGGCTGCGCATCAACGGGCGCCAACAACTACCTGCGCGAGCGCCGGGTGTTCGAAGTCACCTACACCGACTGCCGGGGCAACGCCACCGTCACCCAGTACGACCTGCAAGGCAATGAACTCAGCCGCACCTTCAACGGCAAAAAGGCAGCCTCCAACCAGTGGGATGGCGCTTACCACCAGAAGTACACCAATGCCCGGGGCTACAACACCACCACAACCTACGACAGCAACTACCAGCCGCTGCAAATCACCCATCCCGATGGCAGCGTGGAGAAGTACACCTATGAGCCCGTGTTTGGACGGCAGAACAGCTACACCAACCAGCTGGGGGTTGTGAGTACCTGGCGGTATGACAGCAAGGGGAATGTGACGGAATGGGTGGAGGCCAAAGGCTTGCCCGAGCAGCGCACCACCCTCTACACCTACGACCAACATAGCCAGCTCACCAGCAGCACCAAGGGCGCGGGGGATGCCACCAAGGCGGATGCCATCACCCAAAGCTGGCAGTACGACAGTGCAGGCAATGTTACCGCCCAAACGGATGGCGAGGGGCATACCAGAAAGACGGCGTATGACTTGCGGGGGGCCCCAACCAGCAAGACCGATGCACTGAGCCGCACGACCAGCCTGGAGGTGGATGCCGCTGGCAATGTGACCAAGGCCACCAACCCGCTAGGCCACGCCACCCAAATCCGCTATGACGCCAGAGGCAGGCGTACGCATGTCATCAGCCCTATGGGTAACACCCGGGTTACCCGCTATGACCCGCGAGGCCGGGTGATTGAAATCCTGGCGCCCGGTGAGACCGAAGGCGCGGGCCGCAGGACCGTCTATGACAGCAATGGCTGGCCGATTCAGTCCATCAGCCAAAGCGGCTTGGTCACGGAAACCACCTATGACGAGAGAGGCCGCATCCAAGCCACCAAGGATCCTGCGGGCAACACCACCAGCTATGAATATGGGGCAGATGACACCGAGCAGGCAGGGCTGCTGATAGCCACCCAGTACCCCACCTACAAAGAGACCTACAAGTACGACCAGAGGGGACGGGAAACGGCGACCACCCAGCATCTGGGTGGCGGGGAGAGCCGCACAGAAAGCCTTACCTATGATGTTCTGGGTCAGGCTGTAGCAACTACTGATACAGCGGGAAGAACCAGCTTAGAGCAGTACGATGCCTTGGGCAGAAATATTGAGAGTTCCGATCCTGCGGAAAAAAAGACCAAACAAGGTTGGAACGCACATGATTGGCTCATTAGTCTGACAGATGCTAACGGAAACACACATAAATTTGAATATAACAACACAGGTAAGCAGACTAAAGAAGTCCGGCCGATGGGAGGCAAGATTCAATATGGCTACAACTCAACGGGCCAACTTATCCAGCGAACTGACCCAGGAGGGAATACTCGATCATATAGTTATGATGTTGCGGGCAGGATTACTGAGGAAAATCACAAATTGGCAGGGGTTACGCTCGACCAACAAATTGTCTATGAATTCAATAAGGATGGGCAACTCATCAGCTACGAGCAAAAAGACGGCTCTGGAAAATTGATAAGCGGCGCCAAATATACCAAAGATGGTTTGGGAAGGACTACGCAAAATGCAGTCAATTATGGGAAAGTGGACGGGAGTGGCACCCTCAATTTCAACATGGGACAAACTTTCAATTCTGATGGGCAGTTGGCAAGTCAGAATTACCCCGAAGGCAGTGTGCAAACCTATGAATATTCTAAAGAACGGTTGGTTAAGATAACTTTGCCAAACAGTAGTGAAATTGTTTATAACAATTACATCTGGAATACGCCTGGCGAGATTCGCGCTCCAGGAGTTGAAAAAAAGATAAAATTAGATTCGTTGCAAAGAATAACTGCCATCCAAGTTAATAGTAATAATGGTAGAGTGCTCTCTAGCTTGAAGTATAAGTATGACCGAGCTGGGAATATAATATCTAGAGAAAGTGATTTGGGTAACATCTTCTATAGCTACGATAGTGTAGATAGACTCATCCAAGCTATGCCGGATGAAAATCTGCAAAGTCTGGGGTTGCCGACTGAAATATACGAATACGATGCCGTAGGTAATCGGACGAGTAGCGCCCATCAAGCTGGTGTGTGGAGTTACAACGCAGACAACCAATTGGTGCGCTATCCGGATAAAAAACCGTTTAGCCAAGCTGCCGCGTTTGATACTCAAGTCGATTACACTGCGCAAGGGCATATTGCGAGGGAAAGCAATAGCCAAGGGCAGAGAAAATACGGCTTCAATGCTGCAGAAAGATTAGTTAACTTTGAGGGTGAAGATGGAATGCAAGCTCACTATCTTTACGACCCTTTTGGGCGACGCATTGCCAAAACAATCAAGGATGGAGCAGGTGGCGCAGGTGCTACAATTTATTATATATACAGTGAATATGCTCTGATGGGAGAGCTGGATAAAGATGGGAATTTTCAAAGAGCCTATGGGTTTAATCCTGTCTCAGGCCAACAGGGACTTTGGAGTACTGATCCGCTGTGGCAAGCTGATCCGAAGAAAGGGAGCTTAAGTGATAGTGAAACGGAATACTATTATCTGCACACTGATCACTTAGGGACGCCTCAGGTCGCAACTGGAAAATTTGGGGAGATAACGTGGAGATATATCAATGAGACGTTTGGTTCGGCTCAAATTCTTGATGATTTAGTAAATGTTAAATTAAGATTTCCTGGTCAAGTATTTGATGGGGAAAATAATGGCCATTATAATTTTAATCGGCATTATATGCCAAATATAGGAAGATACTTGGAGAGTGATCCTATTGGTCTAAATGCAGGTGTGAATATTTATGCCTATGTACTCAATAACCCGATGTCTAATATTGATCCATATGGACTTCAGGTGGGAATCGGATCTGGAGGGGGGTTTGGAGGGCTAGGTGGTGCCGGCATTTCTCAGGGTGGGCGCTCTGCTGGTGGGGGTAGTTCTTCTGGAAGTGGTCGTAGTGGATCGCTAGATGACGCGGATAGAGGTCGTCCTGATCGATCCAGAGGAAATGAATGTGCTTTGTATTATATTCTTGATTGTAAGGGGACTGTAATTTATGTTGGAATTACTCAACAGGATCCGAGGTCTAGGGAGCGACAACATATAAATCGAGACAAAATAAATACGTATGAATGCGCACTATGCCCATTGAATTTTGTTGTTGTGAGGAAATATGCAACCCGTCAACAGTGTGACGATGCTGAAACTGATGAAATTGAAGCAAGAAGGCCATTTGCAAATATTAGTAAAAATCCAGACGATGAAATGACCAGGTACCGAAAGTACATAGAGTGGCAGAATAAAGTTTGTGTGCCATGTCAGTAGGATTTGATATGAGTAATGATATTTTTTGGAATTGGTTGGCTTTTTGCAAAAGTAAAAATAAAAATCCATCAATTTTGGATTTTGAGTTATGGCTAAATTTGCTGGATCTATATCATGGTGGGGAGATTGTCGATGAATTTTTAAAGAAGATAAATGCTCTCGATGTGCCTTTGATTTGGTGTGCTGGTAGTATTATTAATGGGAGATTTTTGGGTGATGATTTATTCTTGTATTTTAGAGGGTGGATTGTCTGGGAAGGGTTTGAATTTTATAAATTGATGATCGAAAACCCAGACGAAATTGTCAATCTTGAAGTGGATTTAAGTTATATTTTTAATGAGGAAATCGTGGGGGCAATGCTTCAATTTCCTCACCAGAAAAATTCTCAAGTCCAGTGGACTCATCATTGGTCGTGGCGCGACTGGGGTGAGTTTGAAATGCAGAGCTCGCTTCCGAATTTATGGGCTCGCTTTGGAGCTTCTTTCAAAAGTGAGAGGGTTTCTTATGACGTTGAAGCGAGTGAGATTGATATTCCTGATTTGGGATTGGTTGGTGTCGGTGCTAGAGTTAAAAATAAATTTGGAAAAGGAGTCGGGACCGTTCAATCAATTTTGAATGCGGAAAATTATGCCGTTCTTATAAAATACGACTCGGGTTTGGAAGAAAGAGATACCTTAATTCCATTTCTTTTCGAAATTGTTCCTTGACATCCTTTTAAAACAGGGTGGATTCAAGATCGAATCACAACACCAGTTTCCACCTGCAAGCCCCACATGATCAATTGGCTTAAGGACAAGGCTTCACCGCCCGAGATGCATTTCGGCCGCTATAAGCGTGGGAGGCGCTTCCAGTGCGATGAATGGGCAAAAGGGGGCTTGATAGCTGAATGCTCCGCTCAGTCAGCTACCGCTCAAATCTCCTTCCCATCGCTACCTCACCAACGGATCTGAAGCAAGCCCTTGCCCTCTCCAACATAGACCCCAGTAGAGATTCGGCACTGAGGACCGCGAGACCGCGTTAGAACCGCAGCAAGGCGCTTCATAGAATACCGCCAAAACAAGAACCGGCTTGATCTCATATGCCTGATCTATCCCTGAGATACGACATCCCAGCCAGTGCTCTTCGTGTAGCGTGCGGGTCACAGCAGAATGCTCGTTTGAATGCGTCAACGGCGAGCGAGAGAACCGGGTGGTGTTCTGCCCAGCGAACACTACGGCTATGACGCCGTTGGCAACCGCACCAGCAGCGCGCACCAGCCGGGCGCCTGGAGCTAGAACGCCGAAAACCAAATGGTCCGCTACCCTAGCAAAACGCCGTTTAGCCCAAGCCCTGCGGTAGACACCCAGGTGAGCTACACCCCGCAGGGACATACCCAGCAAGAGGCGAGTGGGCAGGACAGCAAGACCTACCGCTACAACGCCGCCGAGCGACTGATCACCTACGAGAGCAGTGACGGCACGCTAGCCCATTACCGCTATGACCCGTTCGGCCGCAGAATCAGCAAGAGCGTGACCAAAGACGCAGCCACGCAAGTGACCTACTTCATCTACAGCGAGCAGGCGCTGATGGGGGAATTGGATAAGGATGGCAAGCTGCAACGGGCTTATGGATTCAATCCAGTTGCGGGGCAGCAGGGGTTGTGGAGTACGGATCCGGTTTGGCAAGCAGATTCGATTAAGGAGCGTTTAGCAAATTTGCCAACTGAATATACTTACTTGCATGTAGATCATCTATTCACCCCCATTCTAGGTACTGACAAACTTGGGGAGATTTTCTGGAGTGGCGTGCAAGAAAGTTTTGGTTTGGCTAGGGCTTTGGTCAAGGTAGTTAATGTAAACCTGCGTTTTCCAGGTCAATATTTGGATGAAGAGAGTCAATATGCAGATAATTTACATAGAGAGTATTCTGCGCAAACAGGGAGATATATAAGATCTGATCCTATAGGTCTTGCTGGCGGAGTAAATATATATGGATATTCCCATCAGAACCCTTTGTCGTTCGGAGATGTTTCTGGAAAGGCGGGGGTAATTATATGTGTGTATCCTGTTCCAGGTTGCTCGCAAGATGGTCGACCTGTCCCACCACCTCCCATTGCTCTTCCTACTCTTCCTCAGCTAACTTTCCCCGACGAAAAATGCTACAGATATGAATACAGGGACTGTAATGACGATATTGTATATATTGGCATCACCAATGACCTTGAGCGCAGAGCCAAAGAGCATGAATATGATGGAGTGGTTGCTAAATATGCGTGCAAACAATGCAGGATAACAAAAACTTACTGGGAGGAGGTTCCTAATAGAGCTACTTGCAATTTCAGAGAGAAGCTATCTATTTTGTGGAATCGACCGATATTTAATAGTAAATTAAATCCTGAGCACCCTCTATTTACTATACCTAAACGGATAGCTTGGAAGAAACAAAATTGCCCATGCGAAGGAGTGGAGTGACCGTGCTTGATAATAAATCCTCTTGCGAAAATCTCATGATATGGGATATTTTTAACGGAGCTGACTCTCAAAAATTTGATGATTACATGAGTGTCGCGAAAGAAATTCTTGCCTTCTCGAGCAAACGTGAAGACGAGTGTGTGATAAACATTTTCAATGACTTCGATGTTCTCTTGAATTTAATGAGTACTAAAGAATTGGCGGATTTTGGGAGGAGCGAATATTTCTGCAAAGATTATTTTGATTTTTTGAATTTCAGAACTGCCATTATTCTGAAAGGGCGGGATTTCTTTTTTAAGATACTGAGTGGGGACTATTCTGGTCTGGAGGAGTGTCGTTTCATGGTTGCCCCAATGCGCAAGATTTTCTATGAAGTGATTGGTGGTCTGGATATTTGGTGTTTGAATAGCGGAAAGGATGGCTTACGGTTTTTAGATGATTACTCTGATGAGAAATTTATAAGATTTTTCAAGCCCTTTGCTATTGATGTTTTAGCGTTGCAAAATAAAGATAATTCAAGCATAAATTGTGACGAATCTATGGTGCATGAGGGCTCAACTTTGTCGGATATATTTCTCCCAAGCCTAGGTCATATAAAAGCTGGTGATTTTTTAGAGCATAAAAAATTAGGTGTTTTTTGGATTTATAGAATATATAAAAACGTCCCTGGTCAAATTCACTTGGATGCAATGTGCAAAGAGCAACATCGCTCACTATTACTAATAGAAGGTAGTGGATTAATTGGCAGGTTAGCCTGTCCTTGCTAGGGAAAAACTGCAAAGCTCGCAACCAACCTCGCTGCATGGGATGATCTGCACATGAAACAAATAAGCCTGACCACTGGATTTGAAAAGATCTGCAAGCTCGCGTACAGGCGAAAGTTCTTGGGTGAGGTGTATTGAACTTTCTTTCAGGCATTAGTTCGTGACACTAATCACAATTCACCCCAAGCCACTGGCTGGCCTATTTTTGCAGTCGAGTTTATGCAGTGTATTCATTTAATGCTGCAGGAGATTAACCCCTCAGACTCCAGCGGATGCGCTATACGAAACGCTGGTATTTTATGAAGCTCGATCCGGGCATCAGCGTACAGCGATTGGAGAACCATTTATGAATCGAAAAAGAAGATTTCTGTTTCGCATTCAAATTTCATTTCTTAGTTTATAGATTGATTAATGAAAATGATTCAAATTAAAAAAGTCCACACTGTTAATAATTTTCTTATTGACAATCTCGCTTGCTTCTTTTAAAGCACTTGCTGTAAATTCTGATCTGGCTTCGAGTGAAAGTAATTCAATTGATTTTGAAAAAGCTGTTTCTAATAACGACTATCTGAAGGCATGGAAAATTGGCAATGAAATCCTTAAACAAGGTCCAATAAATAAGAGCTATTTGAAGTTGATGGATGGTTACTGGTCGGGATCCCTGCCAGGATTTCGCGATGCAGAGACCAAGAGGCTTTATTGTTAATGATTGCCAGCTACGTGGTGCAAGGTGTGAGTAATCAGTAAATTAATCGTGACATTGCATCGTATTTGAATTTCTCTGAAAAAGCGGTTAAGTCTAAATATCCCCAAAATGTGTCTCGTGCGATATTGATTCTTGCTTTTTCTGGCAAAAATGGGTATGTGCCAATATTTGAGGAAAATTTATACAACGCTGATAGAGTAATCTCAGATAGTGCAACTATTGCATTGGCGATGAACTGCAGCATAACCGCAGGTGAATGGGCTCGTTATACTAATAAAATTAAGAATGAAAAAAGAAAAGCCTATGCTGATGAAGTCTGGTTGCAACTACAAAGCACGCGTCGAAATTGTGATCGTTGAGGTGCTTTTATACACAAATGCGGCGGCTTATTGTAGAGGCGATGCTGTTTTCGTGGTTTGACTTGTCTAGAGTAGATGAGTAGGTTTGCAGAGCGCTGAATGCACGATAATCCTGAATTAACATTTTTCAAAAGACTCCAGGTGGTCAGTGTGCTGCATGCATGTTTTCTATTAATTGTCTTTTTTATTCGAGGCATTTTTAGGGTTTGAGTTAATAGCTTGGTGGATTGAATCCGCCTGGGCGAGATTCGCGATAACTATTGTTCTTTGGTTTGTTGGCCCTAAAATTATTGCAGTTCTGAATATAAAGGTGTAATTCGGGGCTCTCATACATACCAGCGATGCTGCCTACAAAGTCTTCGACAGGCCTACCTATAAAGCTTTCACCATTCAGGATGCAGTTCGGCTGCTACCAGCTTGTAAAGCGCTCCTGGGGCGATGAATAGGTCCGATGGGGCTTGATACCCAAACGCCGCGCTTACTCAACTACAGCTCAAGCATGCGTCTCATCGCCCTCTCACCAAAGCGGATGAAGCACCCCCTTCCCCTCTCCAACATTCACCCCAGCAGAGATCCAGCGCCGATCACAGCGAGCCCGCGCTAGAACCACCGCAAGGCACTCCAAAGAGCACCGCCCGAACAAGACCATCCTCGACTTCATCGGCCACCCCACGCATGTTTTCTGACGGAAGGCATCCCAGCCTGAGCGCCTAAGCCCCCAGCACAGACTTCTCATATCCATATTTGAAATTCTTCGTGGTGCAAAGCCAGCCCGAAAGCTCCAATGGAGGCTTCGTTGCTGCTGCCGCCATGTGATGGCGCAGTCTTTACCTCCAGAAAGACGTCCCATGTTTCAGAGTTTCAAGCGTGTGCTGATCTCCGCTGCCATTGCTGTGGCCGTGCTGCCGGCTGTGGCGGCAGACAAGCTCAAGATCGCTGTTGTGCCCGGTGCCTATGCCGATTCCATCAATGCGGCCGCGCAGGATGCCAAGGCCCAGGGGATCGATGTGGAGGTGATCGAGTTCACCGACTGGACCACGCCGAATGTCGCGGTCAACAACGGCGATATCGATATCAACTACTTCCAGCACCAGCCGTTTCTGGACAACGCGGTGAAGAAGAATGGCTATGCACTGGCCAGCGCAGGCACCGGCATTCTGGCCAATGTGGGCCTCTATTCGCTCAAGCACAAGAACGTGGCCGATGTGCCCAGCAACGGCAAGGTGGGCATTGCCAGTGACCCGGTCAACCAAGGCCGGGGCCTGTTGCTGCTGCAGAAGGTGGGCCTGATCACGCTCAAGCGGGGCGTGGGCTATCTGGGCTCCATCAATGACATTGCGACCAACCCCAAGTCGCTGCGCTTTGTCGAGGTCGAAGGGCCGCAGCTGGTGCGCATCACCGGCGATGTGGATATCGCCCAGGGCTACCCGCACTTCATCGTCGCGGCCAAGGCCTTTGATCCATCGAGCGGCCTGGCGTACTCGGGCATCGAGGACGAGCAGTTCGCGATCCAGTTCGTGGTCAAGAAGGACCGGGTCAACGACCCGGTGGTGCAGAAGTTCATCCGCATCTACCAAAACTCCCCGACCGTGCGCACGGTCAGCAAGAAGTCTTTCAGCAATGACGACCGGCTCTACACGCTGGCCTGGCTGAAGAAGTAAGCGCGGCGGGCTACCGACCTTTCATCCAACAAGAAAAGCAAGCGAGAAAAACATGACGAACAAGATCAACAGACGCGTGGTGGCTGCGATTGCAGCAGCGGCCATGCTGGGAGGGTGGCAACTGGCGCAGGCGGCGGACAAGATCCGTGTCGCCTCCACACCAGGGGCCACGGCCGATGCCATCAAGGCGGTGATTGCAGATGCCAAGAGCCAGGGCCTGGATGTGGAGCTGGTCGAGTTCACCGACTGGACGGTGCCCAACGAGGCTGTCAACAACGGCGATGTGGACCTGAACTTCTTCCAGCACCAGGCCTTTTTGAACAACGTCATCAAGGAGCGCGGCTACCAGCTCAAGTTTGTCGGCCTGGGCCTGCTGCAGAACATCGGCATCTATTCCGAGCGCTACCAGTCGCTGGCCGATGTGCCGGCCAAGGCCAAGGTCGCGATTGCCAATGACCCGGTCAACCAGGGCCGCGGCCTGGCGCTGCTGCAAAAGGCCGGCCTGATCCGCCTGCGCACCGGTGATGCACCCGGCGCCACGGTGGCCGATATCACGGACAACCCCAAGCAGCTGCGCTTCTACGAAGTCGAAGGCCCGCAGCTGATCCGTTCGCTGCCCGATGTGGACCTGGCCGTGCTCTGGCCGAGCTACTTTGTCAGCGCCGGCAAGAAGGAGCAAGCCAGCAAGGCCCTGGCCTATTCGGGCATTGCCGACCGCTTCTATGCGATGGGCTTTGTCGCGCAGACCAGCCGCGCCGACGACCCCAAGCTGCGCAAGTTTGTCCAGGTGTTCCAGAACTCTGCGGCAGTCAAGCAGGCGATCAGCCAGCAGTTCAACAACGACCCCAAGCTGTACACCTTGCCTTGGTAAGGCACGGCGATAGCAGGAGAAGAGCATGGCGATATCCGCTGTATCCAACGTGTTGCGCAAGCAGTTCCAGGCCGAGTCCGAACCGGCTGCCGATGGCCGCTCCACGCCTTTGAGCGCGAGCAGCGCCGACGCGCCAGCCGCACAGCACGCTGCCGCAGGTGCTCCCAGCGCTCTAGGCACCGTGGTGTTCCGCGATCTGGGCAAGGTCTACCGCTCGTCGGCGGGCGAGGTGCCTGCGCTGCAGAACATCACCCTGGACATTGCCGCGGGCAGCATCTTCGGCATCATTGGCCGCAGCGGCGCGGGCAAGTCCAGCCTGCTGCGCACCATCAACCGGCTCGAAGAGCCCAGCAGCGGCCAGGTGCTGGTCGATGGTGTCGACATTGGCACCCTGGATGAAGCCGGCCTGGTGCAACTGCGCCGCCGTGTCGGCATGATCTTCCAGCACTTCAACCTGCTGTCGGCCAAGACGGTATTCGAGAACGTGGCCCTGCCACTCAAGGTGGCCGGTGTGCCGGCTGCGCAGATCCAGCAGCGCGTGACCGAGCTGCTCGACCTGGTGGGCCTGCAGGACAAGCACAAGACCTACCCCAGCCGCCTCTCCGGCGGGCAAAAGCAGCGTGTGGGCATTGCCCGTGCACTGGCCACCCGGCCCGAGATTCTGCTTTGCGACGAGGCCACCTCGGCGCTGGACCCGGAAACCACGCAGGCCATCCTGGCGCTGCTGCGCGACATCAACCGCCGCCTGGGCATCACGGTGATTCTGATCACCCATGAGATGAGCGTGATCCGCGAGATTGCCGACCAGGTGCTGGTGCTGGAGAAGGGCGAGATCGCCGAGCTGGGCGAAGTCTGGCAGGTGTTTGGCAACCCGCGCCATGCCGCGACCCAGGCCTTGCTGGCACCGCTGCGCCATGGCGTGCCCGATGACCTGCAGCAGCGCCTGCAACCACAAGCGCCCGGCACCGGCCGCTTTGAGCAGGTGCTGCAGCTGGGCTACAGCGGGCATGACGGCCTGGAGCCGGACTTTCCCCGCATTGCCGAGGCACTGGGCGCCAAGGTGCGCCTGCTGCACGGCGGTGTGGACCGCATCCAGGGCCATGCCCAGGGCCAGCTCATCATCGCCATCGATGGTGCTGCCGCCCGCAACGACTGGGCCGCGCTGACGCAAGGCCCCGCCACCATCGCACATGAAATCAGGGTACTGGGCTATGTTGTTTGAACTGAGTATTTCCATCGACCGCTACTGGAAGGCGCTGGCCGACACCTTCATCATGGTGTCCACCTCGGCCGGTATCGCGCTGCTGGCGGGCATTCCGCTGGCCGTGCTGCTGATCGTGACCGCCCCGGGCGGCTTTCTGGAGTCGCCGCGCACCAACCGGGCTGTCGGCAGCGTCGTCAACGGCTTCCGGGCCACGCCCTTCATCGTGCTGCTGGTGGCCTTGATTCCGTTCACCCGTTTGGTCACCGGTACCACGATTGGTGTCTGGGCGGCGATTGTGCCGCTGGCCATCAGCGCCACGCCGTTCTTTGCGCGTATTGCCGAGGTCAGCCTGCGTGAGGTCGATCCCGGCCTGATCGAGGCGGCGCAGGCGATTGGCTGCAAGAAGTGGGACATCGTGCGCCATGTCTACCTGCCCGAGGCCCTGCCCGGCATCATCGGCGGCTTCACCATCACCCTGGTGGCGCTGATCAGCTCGTCGGCCATGGCCGGCGCGGTGGGGGCCGGTGGCCTGGGCGACCTGGCCATCCGCTACGGCTACCAGCGCTTTGACACCCAGGTGATGCTGATCGTGATTGCGGTGCTGATTGCACTGGTCACCATCGTGCAGACCGCCGGCGACCGCGTGGCGCACTGGCTGCGCAGCCGCTGAACGCGGCCCGCCACGGCAGCCTGCCGTGGTCTGCAGGCCAGGGCGCGTCTCTGGCCTTTCTCTCTCCGAACCCTTCAGAAAGCACCGAATGACTTCAGCGGTTGCCCAGGGCGCAGCGTTGCCCGCCGATTCCCCACCCCGCCTGCCTTTGCCGCCCAGCCAGCCCGCGCAGATCCGCAGCGAGGCCGAGGCCTTGCAAGTGGCCGCCGCGCTGGCCGAGAGCTTTCGCGGTGGCGCGGCCCGGCGCGACAGCGAACGCCTCTTGCCCTGGGACGAGATCGAGCGCTACACCGCCAGCGGCCTGGGCGGTATCACCGTGCCGCGCAGCCATGGTGGCCTGCAGGCCAGCTGGCACACCGTGGTGCAGGTGTTTGCCAGCATCAGCGCGGCCGATGCCTCGCTGGGCCAGATTCCGCAGAACCACTTTGCGCTGGTGCAGAACCTGCGCGATACCGCCAGCCCCGCGCAGCAAAGCCGCTGGTTTGCCGATGTGCTGAGCGGCCACCGGCTGGGCAATGCCGGGCCTGAGCGCAAGGGCCGCGCCGCCCAGCTGAGCGATGCCACCGCCAGCCTGCGCCAGACGGCCGATGGCCGGCTGCTGGTCAACGGCACGCGCTACTACTCCACCGGCTCGCTGTTCGCCCACTGGGTGCCTTTCCGCGCCGAGGACGAGGCGCAGCGCCCCGTGCAGGTCTGGGTGCGGCGCACGGCGCCGGGGCTGCAGATCATCGACAACTGGAACGCCTTTGGCCAGAAGACCACCGCCAGCGGTGGTGTGGTGCTGAAGGATGTTGAGGTGGAGCCGCGCGATGTGATTGCGCTGCATGCGCTCAAGGACCGGCCGACCCTGTCCGGCCCGGTGTCCCAGATTCTGCAGGCCGCCATCGACATGGGCATTGCCCAGGGCGCGTTCGACGAGGCGCGCCAGTTTGTGCGCGACAAGACCCGTGCCTGGGTGCACTCGGGTGTCGAGCATGCCTGGCAGGACCCCTACATCATCCAGGAGTTTGGTCAGCTGCAGGTGGAGCTGGATGCGGCCCGCGAGGTGCTGCTGGATGCCGCGCAGCAGCTCGATGCATTTGCTGCGCAACCCGTCACGGACGAGAGCAGCGCCCAGGCATCGGTTGCCGTGGCGCGCGCCAAGATCTTGACCACCGAGGCCGCGCTGAACGCCAGCGAGCGCCTGCTGGAGCTGGGCGGTACCTCATCGGCCCGCGCCGGCTACAACCTGGACCGCTTTTGGCGCAATGCCCGCGTGCACACCTTGCACGACCCGGTGCGCTGGAAATACCACCTGCTGGGCAACTACCTGCTCAATGGCCGCGCACCGCGCCGCCACCAGTGGAACTGAGCCGCCGCACCGCACAACGACTTTGATGCGCAGGCCGGCAGCCCGCTGCCGCCCCGCCGCCGAGCAAGCACCATGACTACCTCTCCCCCCGTGATCGCCGCTGCCAACCCGGTAGCACCCGCCCCCGCACCGCGCCAGCGCCCGCCCGTGTTTGCCAGCGAGCAGGCCGCCCTGCAACAAGCCCAACAGCTGGCCAATGCCTGGGCCGGCGATGCGGTGCTGCGCGACCGCGAGCGCCGCCTGCCCTGGGCAGAAATCGAGGCCTACAGCGACAGCGGCCTCTGGGCCATCACCGTGCCGCGCGCCTATGGTGGCCTGCAGGCCAGCGCCTGGACGGTGGCGCAGCTGATCGCCACCGTGGCGGCAGCTGATGGATCGCTGGGCCATATTCCGCAAAACCATTTCTATGCGCTGGAAGTGCTGCGCGTGGGCGGCAGCGAGGCGCAGCAGCGCTTTTTCTACGAGCGGGTGCAGGCGGGCGAGCGCTTTGGCAATGCCCTGTCCGAGATCGGCCACCGCGACTACCGCCGCCGCTCGCGGCTGGAGCGGGGTGACGCGGGCTGGGTGCTCAACGGCCGCAAGTTCTACTGCACCGGCGCCATCTTTGCGCACTGGATTCCGGTGCAGACCATGCAGGTCATCGATGCCGGCCAGGATCCTGTTAGCGTGATGGTGTTTGTGCCGCGCACGGCGCCGGGCGTGACGGTGATCGACGACTGGGACGGCATGGGCCAGCGGGTCACCGGCAGCGGCTCGGTGCTGCTGGAGAACGTTGCCATCGACGAGGCCTGGATCGTGCCTTTCCAATCGAGCTTTGACAGCCCCAGCACCATCGGGCCGTTTGCGCAGATCATCCATGCCGCCATCGACTTGGGCATTGGCGAGGGCGCGCTGCGCGCCACCTTGCCCTTTGTGCGCAGCCAGTCGCGCGCCTGGGTGGATGCCGGCGTGGCGCAGGCCAGCGATGACCCCTTGACCCTGCAGGCGCTGGGCAATGTGGAGCTGCGCCTGCATGCCGCGCGGGCGCTGCTGCGGCGCGCAGGCAGCCTGGTCGATGCTGCGCAGCAGGAGCCCACGGCGCATACCGTGGCTGCTGCCTCGGTGGCCGTGGCGCAGGCACGTGCGCTGGCGCATACGGCCGGCCTGCTGGCGGCCAACAAGCTGCTGGAGCTGGGCGGCACCTCGGCCACCTTTGCCGAGCATGGATTTGACAGCTACTGGCGCAATGTGCGCACCCATACCCTGCATGATCCCGTGCGCTGGAAATACCATGCCATCGGCAACTATGCGTTGAGCGGCGTGCTGCCCCCGCGCCACGGAGCACTGTGATGGCCAGCACCCCCGCCAGCGCGCGGGCGCCCATCATCCTCAATGCCTTCAACATGGCCAGCGTGGGCCATATCAACCATGGGCTGTGGACGCATCCGCGCGACCAATCGAGCCACTACCACCGTCTGGATTATTGGACCCGCCTGGCCAAGGAGCTGGAGCGCGGCCTGTTCGATGGGCTCTTCATCGCCGACATCATCGGTGCTTACGATACCTACCAGCAGTCGGTCGATGTGACCCTGCGCGAATCGGTGCAACTGCCGATCAACGACCCGACCCTGGTGGTGCCCGCAATGGCGGCGGTGACCGAGCACCTGGGCTTTGGTGTCACCGTCAACCTCAGCTACGAACAGCCCTATCTGCTGGCGCGGCGCTTTTCTACCCTGGACCACCTGACCCAGGGGCGCATCGGCTGGAACATCGTCACCGGCTACCTGGACTCGGCCGCCCGCGCCATGGGCCAGCGGCAGCAGCTGGCGCACGATGCGCGCTATGACCGTGCCGATGAGTTCATGGACGTGCTCTACCAGCTCTGGGAAGGCAGCTGGAGCGACAGCGCCGTGCGGCGCGACCGGGCAGGCCGCATCTATGCCGATCCGCAGCAGGTGCGGCGCGTGCAGCACAGCGGCCCGCATTTTCAGGTGGATGGTTACCACCTCAGTGAGCCATCGCCGCAGCGCACGCCTGTGCTGCTGCAGGCGGGCAGCTCCGGCCGGGGCCTGCAGTTTGCGGCGCGCCATGCCGAATGCGTGTTCATGGCCATCCAGGACAAGGCCGCCACCGCGGCGCTGGTGCGCCAGCTGCGCGAAGAGGCCGTGCGTGCCGGCCGCCAGCCCGGCGACATCAAGGTGCTGGTGGGCATGACCCCCGTGGTGGGCGCCACCACACGCCAGGCCCAGGAAAAGTACGAAGAGTACTGCCGCTATGCCAGCCCCGAAGCTGCGCTGGCGCATTTGTCTGCCACGGCCGGCATTGATTTCTCCACCTACCAGCGCGACACGCCACTGCTGCAGCAGCACCGCAGCAATGGAATCGAGAACTCGATCAAGCGCCTGGCCAATGGCCGCGAGGACTACCGCCTGGGTGATTTGCTCGATGAGCTGGCCTTGGGCGGGCGCTATGCCACCGTGGTGGGCGATGCCCAGCAGATTGCCGACGAGATGCAGTCCTGGGTCGAGGAGGCCGGCGTCGATGGCTTCAACCTGGCCCGCACCGTCGTGCCCGAATGCTTTGGCGACTTTATCGACCTGGTCGTCCCCGAGCTGCAGTCGCGGGGCCTGCACAAGAGCGCCTATGCGCCCGGCAGCATGCGCCACAAGCTGTTTGGCCTGGGGGACCGCCTGCCAGCCCAGCACCATGCGCAGCAGTTTCGCCAGTCCATCCAAGGCGGTGGTGCCCAGGCATCGCCAGCTCTCTCTACGCCATACGCCCAGGCCTTGGCCTGATCGCCACCCAGGAACTCCCCATGTCTCAGAACCCCTCTTCTCCGCTGCCGGGCCAACGCCGGCGTTTTCTGTCCTCGTCGCTGGCGGCTGGTGCCGCGCTGGCCACCGGGGCCTGGCGCAGCACGGCCCAGGCAGCGGTACCGGTGACGACCAAGGTGCTGAAAGTGGGGGTCACCTCAGGCCCACATGAGCAGGTGTTCGAGGCGGTCAAAAAGGTCGCTGAGCGCGACTATGGTCTCAAGATCGAGATCGTGTCCTTCAGCGACTATGTGATGCCCAATGCCGCGCTGGATGCGGGCGACCTGGATGCCAACAGCTTCCAGCACGGCCCGTTTTTGCAAGCGGCAATCCGTGCACGCGGCTACAAGCTGGTCGGATTTGGCCGCACCTGGGTGGGGCCGATTGCACTGTTCTCCAAGCGCTACAAGCGGCTGGAGGATGTGCCGGTGGGTGCGCAGATTGCGCTGCCCAATGACCCGGCCAATGGCGGGCGCGTGCTGCTGCTGTTGGAGAAGGGCGGCCTCATCAAGCTCAAGCCCGGCATCGATCCGATCAAGGGCGTGTTTGCCTCGACCCAGGACATCACCGACAACCCGCGCAAGCTGCGCTTTGTCGAGCTGGAATCCCCCATGCTGGTGCGCGCGATGGACGATGTGGAGCTGGCCGCCATCAATGCCGACTATGCCTACAAGGCGGGGCTCAATCCCACGAAGGACTCGCTGCTGGTGGAGGGCGGGGACAGCCCCTATGTCTGCCTCATCGCCGTACAGGAGAAAAACCGCGATGCGCCCTGGGTGCCGCAGCTGGTGGCGGCCTACCGCACCGACGAGGTGCGCAGCTACATCCAGCAGGCCTTCAACGGCGTGGTCATCCCCTCGTGGTGATGCTGCGCCCGACCTTCCGCGTTCTCTGAGCTCCTTCACCGACACCGGCCATGACTGACAAGAAACACATGCATGTCAACGCGTTCAACATGAACTGCGTGGGACATATCCACCACGGGCTGTGGACGCACCCGCGCGACCAGTCCACCCAGTACCACACGCTCAAGTACTGGACCGACATCGCCAAGCTGCTGGAGCGTGGGCTGTTCGACGGCATCTTCATCGCCGACGTGGTGGGCTACTACGACGTTTACCAGCGTGGCGTGGACCTGACCCTGCGCGAGGCCATCCAGCTGCCGGTGAACAACCCCTGGCTGCTGGTATCGGCGATGGCGGCGGTGACCGAGCACCTGGGCTTTGGCCTGACCGCCACCGTCAACGCGCACCAGCCCTACACCTTTGCCCGCGATGTCAGCACCCTGGACCAGCTGAGCAATGGCCGCATCGGCTGGAATATCGTCACCGGCTATGTGGACAGCGGCGCGCGCGGCCTGGGCCAGGACGGCCTGGCCGACCATGACAGCCGCTACGACCGCGCCGATGACTTTCTGGCGCTGGCCTACAAGTTCTGGGAAGGCAGCTGGGAAGACGGCGCCGTGATCGCCGACAAGGCGCGCCGCATCCACACCCTGCCGGACAAGGTGCACCCTGTCGTGCATGAGGGCCCGTTCTACCGCGCCAATGCCATCCACATGAGCGCGCCATCGCCGCAGCGCACGCCGGTGCTGTTCCAGGCCGGCACCTCGCAGCGCGGGCTGCAGTTTGCCGGCCAGCATGGCGAGGGCATCTTTATCGGCGCGCGCACGCCGGAGGCGGCCAGGGATGCCTCGCGCAAGCTGCGTGCGGCCGCCGTGGCCGCCGGGCGCAGGCCCGATGACATCAAGATCTATGTGGGCGCGGCCGTGGTGGTGGCGCCCACCCAGGCCGAGGCCGAGGAGAAATACGCCGACTACCTGGCCTATGCCAGTGCCGAAGGCGGCCTGGCGCATTTTGCCGCCAGCACCGGTGTGGACTTTGCGCAGTACGACCTGGACGAGCCCATCGTCTACGGCCAGGGCAATGCCATCCAGTCGGCCGTGCAGGCCGCCCAGCAGCAGGGCCTGACCACGCGGCGCAAGCTGCTTGAACAGTTCAGCCTGGGCAGCCGCTACAACACCATCGTGGGCGACCCGCAGCAGGTGGCCGATGCGCTGGAGCGCTGGATCGATGTGGGCGAGATCGATGGCTTCAATCTCACCCGCATCGTCGTGCCCGAGACCTGGGAGGACTTTGCCAGCCTGGCCGTGCCCGAGCTGCAGAACCGGGGCCGCTACCGCACACGCTACGAAGAGGGCAGCCTGCGCCACAAGCTGTTTGGCCGTGGCGATGGCCTGCCCGCCAACCACCCCGGCGCGCAGCAGCGCTGCACTGCGGCCTGATCGCCAGCACCGAGATTTTTTGAAAGCAGCCATGAAGTTTTTCCCCGCTCTGACAGCCCTGCTGCTGTCGCTCGCCACCCTGGGTGCTGCCCAGGCCCAGCCACTGCGCGTGGGCGTCACGCCCGGCTCGTTGGCCGATTCGGCCCAGATTGCCGCGCGCGAGGCCAAGGCCCAGGGCCTGGAGGTACAGATCGTCGAGTTCACCGACTGGACCCTGCCCAATACCGCGCTGGTCAACCGCGACCTGGACCTGAACTACTACCAGCACCAGGCCTTTCTCGACACCTTCAACCGCGAAAACCGCCAGGATCTGCGCGCCGTGGCCGTGGGCTCGAGGGGCAATATCGGCATCTTCTCCAAGCGCTACAAAAGCCTGGACAGCCTGCCCACGGGCGCCAAGGTGGCGCTGGCCAATGACACCTCCAACCAGGCGCGTGCCATTGCCACCTTGCGCGATGCGGGCCTGTTGACCTTGCGCGCCAATGCGCCGCAGCTGGCCCAGATCGACGACATCGCCAGCAACCCCAAGAAGCTCAAGTTCATCGAGGTGGCCGGGCCCCAGCTGGCGCGGGCGCTCGACGATGCCGACATCACCGTCGTGAGCCTGGGCGGCCTGCTGCAGGCGGGCCAGCTGGAGACTGCCCGCCAGGGCCTGTACTACAGCGTCGGATCGGATGCCTTCTGGGCCATCCACTTTGTCACGCGGGCCGACAACGTGAAGGATGCGCGGGTGCACAAATTCATCGATATCTACCAGCAATCCCAGGCGGTGCGCCAGCAGATCCATGCCTCCTACGCCAATGAAAGCCGCTTCTACAGCCTGCCTTGGCTGAAGTAAGCCAGCCACCCACTGAAGGAAAGACGATGACGATGTTTGCGCTGAAAAAATACCTGCTGGCGCTGGGTGCCGGTGCCGTTATGGCTACCGCCGTGGCCGCTCCGCTGAAAATCGGGGTCACGCCCGGTTCGCTGGCCGATTCGGTCCAGGTCGCTGCCAAGGCGGCGCGCCAGGCCGGGCTCGATGTGCAGGTGATCGAGTTCACCGACTGGACCGCGCCCAACACCGCGCTGGATGCCGGCGATATCGATATCAACTACTTCCAGCACCAGGCCTTTTTGGACAATGCGATCCGCGACCGGGGCTACAAGATCGAGAGCGTGGGTGTGGGCCTGCTGCCCAATATCGGCCTGTATTCCAAAAAGTATGCGTCTCTGGCTGACATCCCGGCCGGCTCCTCGGTGGGGGTGGCCAATGACCCGGTCAACCAGGCCCGGGGTCTGCTGCTGCTGCAAACGGCCGGGCTCATCAGCCTGCGCCCCGGCGTGGGCGCCAAGGCCAGCGTGAACGATATCGTCAGCAACCCGCGCAAGCTCAAGCTGCTGGAGGTGGAGGGCCCGCAGCTGGTACGGGCGATCGACGATGTAGCGCTGGCACAGGGCTATCCGGCCCATCTGGTCAACGCCGGCCAGCGCGAACTGGCCAGCCGCGCGCTGCTGTACTCCACCGTCGATGATCTGTACTATGCCATCCGCTTTGTGGCCCGCAGCGACCGCAAGCAGGACCCGCGCATTGCGCAGTTCGTGCAGCTCTACCAGGCATCGCCGGCCGTCGCCAAGCAGATCAGCGCCTCGTTCGCCGATGACGCCAAGCTCTATTCGCTGCCCTGGAAGAACACCGCGAAGGCCGCACCATGACTGCAGCCACATTGACACGCCAGGCGCCCGAGGCGAGCGATGCCAGCTCCCCGAGCCTGGCTGATCTGCAGCAGCGCTTTGCGCCGGTGTTTGCACGCATTGCCGAAGGGGCGGCCGAGCGCGAGCACAGCCGCAGCCTGGCCCATGCGCCGCTGCAATGGCTGCGCGAGGCTGGCTTTACCGCCTTGCGCCTGCCCCAAAGCCTGGGCGGCAGTGGCGCGACGCTGGAGCAACTGGTGGCCTTGCTGGTGGACCTGGCCGAGGCCGATCCCAACCTGACCCAGATCCTGCGGCCGCATTTTCTGTTTGTGGACCGCGTGCTCTACCAAGGCACGGCCGAGGCGCAGCGCCACTGGCTGCCCTTGGTGGCCCAGGGCGCCACCTTTGGCAACGCGACCACCGAGGTGGGCGAGGGGGCCGTCGGCAGCCTGCAGACCAGCTTGGTGCCTGATGCTGCGGCGCCTGGCCAGTGGCGGCTCAACGGCCAGAAGTTCTACAGCACCGGCAGCCTGTATGCCGACTGGATCAGCGTGCTGGCGCGCGCGGTGGTGCCGGGCCAGCCGGATCAGACGGTGCATGCGCTGGTAGCGGGGGATGCGGCCGGCGTGGAGCGGCTCGATGACTGGCGCGGCTTTGGCCAGCGCTTGACCGGATCGGGCACCACGCTGCTGCGCGATGTGCAGGTGCCCGCGCATGCGGTACTGCAGTTCCGCGCAGGCGAGCCTTCGCCCATCGTGGCCTTTGCACAGCTGTTCCACCTGGCGAGCCTGGCGGGCATTGCCCGCGCGCTTAGCCGCGACACCCTGGCCTATGTGCAGGCGCGCCGCCGCGTCTTCAGCCACGGGGCTGCGGCCTTGCCCAAGGACGATCCGCTGGTGCAGCAGATCGTGGGCCAGCTGGCCAGCACCGCCTATATGAGCGAGCTGGTGGTGTGCGATGTGGCCCAGGCGCTGGGCCCGATCCTGCGCAGTGCCGAGGCCGGCCAGGCGCGCGCCGACAAGGCCCAGCTCGATGCGCTGGAGCTGCGTGCGGCCCAGGCCCAGGTTGCCGTGGTGGATGCGGTGCTGCAGGCGGCGACCCGCATGTTCGATGTGGGCGGATCGAGCGCGCTGGCTGAAGGTTTAAGGCTGGACCGCCACTGGCGCAATGCCCGCACCCTGGCCTCACACAACCCGGTCATCTACAAGGCCAAGTCGGTGGGCGACATGCTGCTCAACGGCGCGGAGCCGGTCTACTTCTGGCAGGTGGGCCTCGCAGCAAAAAACGCATAAGAACATGAGATTTCATTCCTTGGCCTGAGGCGGCGCAGTGGTTGTAATGGTTGTCTTGACGCTGGAGGCAGCGACCCGGATAGGCCGGGCCCTGGCCCCTTGCGTGTGAACGACTGGAATGAACATGAGCCGCATCTTGAAAACCGTCATCGTCAATGGCAGCCTGGGCAAGCCTTCGCGCACCCGCAGCCTGCTGGACAGCTTGCACCTCCAACTGGGTCAGGCCCTGGGCCAGTCCGCCCAGGCCGTGCGCCTGGATGTGCGCCATATCGACCTGGTCGATCTGGTGGCCGACATTGGCCCGGTGCTGTACAAGGATGCGCTGTCTGCCCAGGCCCGTGATGTGCTGGAGGCGATCGAGACGGCGGACTTCCTGATCGTCGGCTCGCCGGTGTTCCGGGGCAGCCTGCCGGGCCTGCTCAAGCACCTGTTTGACCTGGTGGACCAGCATGCGCTGCAGGGCACGCCCGTGCTGCTGGCCGCGACTGGTGGCAGCCCGCGCCATTCGCTGGTGCTGGACCACCAGCTGCGCCCGCTGTTCGGCTTCTTCTCGGCATTGACCTTGCCGATCGGCGTCTATGCAACGCCCGAAGACATCCAGAACGGTGTGGTGGTGAGCGAAGCGCTGCACAAGCACATCGCGCTGGCCGTGGACCTGGCGGTGCCGGTGCTGAGCGCGCTGGCGCACACCCAGCGCAGCAGCCAGCCTGCCTTGCATGCGCTGGAGCGCCAGGCCGCCTGAGCGCGTTCGGGCTTCTTTTAAACGCCACCCGCCTGCATACGCTGCCGGCGGGCTGGCGCAGCATGCCCTGCGGCGTCTGCTGCACGCCCCTTGCCTTGCAGCCTCCCTGACCCTTTGCCATGGCCTCTACCTCATCCCCACCGGAGCTGTTCTGGTTCCTGCCCACGTCCGGCGACACCCGTTACCTGGGTGCCTCGGACTTTGGCCGCCAGCCCACGCCCGAGTACCTGCGCAGCATTGCCACCACCAGCGAGAACCTGGGCTATGACGGGCTGCTGATCCCGACCGGCAGCTCCTGCCTGGACCCCTGGGTGGTGGCATCCAGCCTGGTGGCGGTCACCCAGCGCATCAAGCTGCTGGTGGCGCTGCGCACCTCGCTGGGCATGCCGGTGCCCAGCGCGCGCCAGGCCGCTACCTTGGACCAGGCGCTGGCCGGGCGCCTGCTGCTCAATGTGGTGCCCGGGGGCGATGCCACCGAGCTGGAGGCCGATGGCGTGTTTCTGGCCCACGACGAGCGCTATGCCTATGCCGATGAGTTTCTGAGCATCTGGCGGCGCCTGCTGGCCGGCGAGACGGTGGACCACGAGGGCAAGTACTTCAAGGTCAAGCAGGGCAAGAACTTTTTCGAGCCGCTGCAAAAGCCCTATCCGCCTTTGTACTTTGGCGGCTCCTCCGACGCGGCCCATGACCTGGCGGCCAAGCATGTCGATGCCTACCTGACCTGGGGCGAGCCGCCGCAGGCCGTGGCGCGCAAGTTTGCCGATATTCGGGCGCGTGCCGCCGCTGCCGGCCGCCAGCTGCGCCTGGGCGTGCGCCTGCATGTGATCGTGCGCGAGACCAATGAGGAGGCCTGGGCCGATGCCGATCGCCTCATCAGCAAGCTGACCGACGACGACATTGCCAAGGCGCAGCAGAACTATGCGCGCATGGACTCGGTCGGCCAGGCGCGCATGGCGGCCTTGCATGGCGGCAACCGCCAGAAGCTGGAGGTGGCACCCAACCTCTGGGCCGGTGTGGGCCTGGTGCGCGGCGGTGCCGGTACTGCGCTGGTGGGCGATGCGGCCACCGTGGCGGAGCGCCTGCGCGAGTACATGGAGATCGGCGCCGATACCTTTGTGCTGTCGGGCTATCCGCACCTGGAGGAGTCGATCCGCTTTGCCGAATTGGTGTTTCCGCTGCTGGGCAAGAAGAGCGTGACCACCGCGCGCTCGCAGACCGGCGGCGCGTTTGATGTTCGTGGTGTTCAACAATGGAAGGAGTCGGCTTCATGAGCCTGCCCGTGATCGATATGCGCTGCCGGCCAGCGTTCTTGCACAACTTTTTTGGCGCAACGCCCGGCTCGCCCGAGCATGACACCGCCCGCTGGCTGAACCGGCGCGTGGGCACGCGCGGCAGCGACACGCATTTTGAGAAATCGCTGACCCAGGACGGCTTTTTGCAGGCGGTGCGCGATGCCGGCCTGAGCCAGGCCGTGGTCGTGGGGCGGCACACGCCTTCGCAGCACCTGCCCAACGACACCATCCACCAGATCGTGCATGGCCACCGCGAGTTGCTGGGCATTGCCGGGGTCGACCCGGTGCTGCAGGGCGAGCAGGCGGCGCTGGACGAGATCGAGCGCGCCATCAAGGTGCTGGGCCTGCGTGGCATCGACCTGGAGCCCGGCTTTGGCGACCCGGCGCGCCATCCCGATGACCCTGTCTACTGGCCGATCTATGAGCGTGCGCAGGCCCTGGGCGTGCCGCTGTTCCTGATGAGCGGCCCGACCACGCCGGACCCGAGCTTCAACGACCCGGCGCGCCTGGCCAAGGTGGCGCAGGCCTTTCCCGATCTGCCGCTGGTCGTCTACCACGGCTACTGGCCGCGCGTGCAGGAGGCCATTGGCCTGGCCTTCCGCTATGCCAATGTCTACCTGGTGCCGGACATGTATGTGTTCCAGCCCGGCAGCCAGGCCTATGTGCAGGCCGCCAACCAGTTCCTGGGCGACCAGCTGCTGTTTGGCTCGTCCTACCCCTTCCGCCCCATCCGCCAGAGCATTGACGACTTTCTGGCGCTGGGCTTTGACGAGGCCGTGCTGCCCAAGCTGCTGCATGACAATGCGGCGCGCATTTTGAAGCTTTAACAGTCCTGCAGACAGCCGCAGCCGGCCTGCTGTCTTCCACCCCCAAGGGGTCCTCGTGCAGGAGCCTTTTTGCGCGGGTCGTTCTGGTTTACCCAGGGTCAATTGTCAATAGATTGTTAATGAATCTACAACAAATGTTTCTTAATGTTTTGTTAACTTAGGCATCGATACATTTTTTAACGTCGTACCGATAATGGCGTCTTTGGTTTTGCGCTGAAAAATCTGTTCTTTGTGGGGTGACCCAACGCGCTATGCGAGGTCGTCCTGCAAAGAAATTTTTTTGCCCAAACCAATCGATTTTGTCTATTGCTGATAGTTTTTATATTGGTAGATGGGAAAAACAATGACGTATAAAAAATGGTGGATGCGCGCACTTGTCGGCAGCACCCAGGCCAAGGCAGCCGTGCTGCTGATGGCTGCCTCGCCGCTGTATGCGCTTGCGCAGTCGGCGGATGTCCAGATCACCAAATCTGGTCCTTCCTCGGCCCTGGGTGGTACGCCGGTGGTCTATGTGCTGGAGATGGACAACAACGGCCCCAATGGGGCCGATGGTGCCCAGTTTCAGGATGTGCTGCCTGCGGGATTGACGAATGTGACGGCGCTGTGTGCCTCGGCATCGGGGGGCGCGACCTGTCCTGCGGATCTGTCGGTGGCCAATGGCGTGGTGTCTGGCAGCTTGGGCAGCTTTCCCAACCAGGGCAAGGTGCGGGTGGAGATTCAGGCACGCTTTGGCGTGACGGGGCCCAGCACCTTGACCAATACCGCCACCATCGCCCCGCCTGCCGGAGTGACCGACCCGGTGCCGGGATCCAACAGCAGCTCCATCAGCACGGCCATGCGCTATGAGGTGAACCTAGCGGTGACCAAGACGCAAAGCAGCGACAACTACCAGAACGGTGTGCCGCTGACCTACACCATCACCTTGCGCAACAACGGCGTGGGCTCGGCCGATGGCGTGACGCTCTACGACCGGCTGAGCAACAGCTTTATCAGCCATATTGGGGCTAACCTGGTGTTCAACCAATGCACGGCCAGCGGCGGCGCCCAGTGCCCGGACAACGCCAGCTTTCCCAACCGCAGCGGTAGCAACGACTACAGCCCGGTGTTCAACGCCACCGTGCCGGTGCTGCCACCCGGCGGCGCCGTGGTCGTCACCTACACGATGACACCGTATCTGGTGCCCAATGCCGCCTGTGGCCGCCCAGCGGGACAATTGTTCAACCAGGCGTCGATCCAGCTGCTCGACGGCATGGTGGACACCACGCCGGCCGACAACGAGCAGACGGCCATCCTGCAGGTGCCGGGTACGCCCGACTGCCTGCAGACCGACCTGCAGGTGAGCAAAAGCCAGGATCCTCCGGTGCCGACCATAGGCGATGTGGTCACCTACACGATGGTCCTGACCAATGCGGGTCCGAACGACGCTGATGGTGCCAATATGGCCGATGTCATCCGCACCCATGGCGGTTCGGCCAGCTATTTCAACATTGCTGCGCAGTACGTCAGTTGCTTGCCGGAAGGGGGGGCCGTCTGTCCTGCCGGCTCGACATTCTTGAAACCGACCGGCAATGCATCGTCTGCCATGTTGTTCAACACCCCGGTGCCGAAGTTGCCAGTCAATGGCCGGCTGACCATCATTTACGAAGTGCGAACCAGCTTCAATGACACCGTCCCTTGCGGCCGTACCTTGGGTGGTTTGAATAACGAGTTCTCCGCGTCCACGCCGGATAACCTGAGCGATTCCAATACCAGCAACAACATGGCATGGGTGGGGATCACGGTGCCTGCTACACCTGACTGCCCCCGTACCGACCTGGTGGTGACCAAGACCCAGAATTCGGATGTGTACCAGCCTGGTGTACCCGTGACCTACACGATGACGGTGACCAACCAAGGCCCGGCAGCACTCAGCAGCGCCTACATCGCTGACCGCCTCATCAAGTTTGAGTTGGCCAACAGCCTGGATGTACAGTCGTCTGCGATCAGCTGCACGGCAGCCGGTGGTGCAGAGTGTCCCGCCTCTGCAGCGTTTCCAGCGCCTTATTCGGGCAGCCTCAATAGCTATGTCGGCCCTTTCCAGGCGGAGGTGCCACAGCTGCCCGTGGGTGGTTCGCTGACCATCAGCTACAGCCTGACCTACAGCTTCTCGCGAGGCAGCTGCGACTGGCCCTCGGGCTCCCTGGTCAACGAGTTCTCGGCGAACCCTGGCGATGGCGTGGGCGAAATCACCCCGTCGGACAACGTCGCGACAACGACCATGCAACGCTTCAGCTGCTCGAATGTGTCGGTCAACAAGGCGGTCAACCCGGTGACGGCCACCAGTGGCGCGGCGGTCACTTACACGGTGGACATGCACAATGCCGGCCCTGCGGACACCAGCAATGTGCTGTTCTCGGACCCGCTGCCGGCAGGCGTGGTGTTCAGCAATGCCAGCTGCAGCGTGCTGGTGGCGCCTGCGCAGTGCGGCGCCACGGTGGACTACGACCCGGCCACCCGCACCGTGAGCAGCACGGTGACATCGCTGGGCAATGGCGGCGCGGTGCAGTTTGTCATCCACACCACGGCGGGCGCGCAGCCTGGCACCTACACCAATACGGCCTATGCCGCTGTGCCAGCCGGCGTGATTGATCCGATCCTGGCGTCCAACCAGAGCTATGTGAACCTGCAGATTTTTGCGCCGACCACCACCAAGACGGTGACCAAGGAGATCGCCGGCCTGCCCGCCGGTCTGCCCCAGGCGATGAGCTTCAGCGGCAGCCTGAGCTGCGGCACGCAGCCTGTACAGACCTGGACGGCGACCGTGGCCGCCGGCGCTACCAGCGGCAGCAGTGCGGCGCTGACGGTGTTCCAGGGTGATAGCTGCACGGCTACCGAGGACACGCCACCGGCAGCGCCGGCCGGCTATGGCTGGAGCGGTGCGCCAGAGATTGCAGAACAGGCGCAGGGCTTTACGGTGACCAACCGCCTGCAGCGCCTCAGCGGTGGTGTGCAGCTGACCAAGCGCTTCAGCGGCCCAGCAGCAGCGGTTGCCGCCGTCAATGGCAGCTTCGACTTCAGCCTGGATTGCGGCCCGGACGGCGTGCATACCGCCAGCCTGACGGTGGCCAATGGGCAGGAGGCCAGCGTCCACGTGGCCGATCTGCCTGCGAATGCCAGCTGCACGGTGACGGAAACGGGCAAGGCCGCCGCCCCTGCGGCCTACCAGTGGGCTGCGCCGGTGTACAGCGCCAATCCCGTGGTGGTGCCTGCAGACAGCGATGTGGCAGTCAGCGTGCGCAACCCGCTGACCCAGGATGGCAGTGTGGTTGACCCGATTGGCCCGGCCAAACCCCATGCCGTGCCGGCGGGCAGCCCCTGGGCCTACCTGCTGTTGACTGGCCTGATCGCCGCCCTGGCCATGGCGCGCAGAAAGCGCATGCTGTAAGCGCGCAGCGCCTCAGCGCTGGCACCATGCCAACCCGTGCCCGGCCGCATCAGCAGCCGGGCACTTTGGCAAATGCGGCCGCCAGATGGTCGATCAGCGCCCGCACCGCCGGCAGCATGCCCCGGCGGGAGGCGAAGACCGCATGCACCGCCTCCTTGCGCGGCCCCCATTCGGGCAGCACCTTAACGAGGGTGCCTTTCTCCAGCTGCTCGTGCACCATGATCATTGGCAACTGCACGACACCGAGGCCGGCCATGGCCGCGCTGCGCAGCGCCACCATGTCGGTGGTGATCAGGCGCGGCGCATGGGCCACCTGGACGCTGGGCTGGCTGTCGTGTTCGAGCTTCCATACAAACTGCTGCTCGGGCGAGCCCAGCCAAAGGCTGGGCCACTGCGACAGATCGGCGGGGCTGCGCACAATGCCCTGGCGTGCGGTCAGGATGGGGCTGGCCACCAGGTGCTGGGCATGGACCGAGAGCATGCGCACCGACAGGTCGCTGTCTTCCAGCGGCATGGTGCGTACGCGGATGGCCAGGTCAAAGCCTTCGCCAATCACATCGACGGGGCGGTTGGTGGCCTCCAGCTGGATCGTTACTTCGGGGTACATGACCATGAAGTCGGTCAGCATGCGTTCGACCAGCTCATGCAGCAAGGTGATGGGGCAGCTCAGGCGCACAACGCCCCGGGGCTGTGATTGCACGGCGTCGATGCTCAGCTGCGCGGCCTCGGCCTCGACCAGCATGGCCTTGCAGTGCTGGTAGTAGGTCTGGCCCAGCTCGGTCACGGCAAACTTGCGCGTGGAGCGCAGCAGCAGGCGCACGCCCAGGCGCTCTTCCAGCAGCGCGATGCGGCGGCTGAGCTTGGACTTGGGCATGCCCAGCGCGCGCCCGGCAGGCGCAAAGCCGCCGTGGTCGACGACTTGGACGAAATAGAACAGGTCGTTGAGGTCAAATTGCTGCATGGGGCGCTCAGCTGGATGGTCTTTATCGTTCAAGAAATAGAACTATCAAGGCGAATTATGCCGTCTACCGCTTCCAGTGTTTCAACCCCACAATAACGGTACAGCCTTCCGACACCTAGCTTGGAGGCCAGACAGGAATCCCCGATGAAAAACGTACTGCATGTCCAAGACGCACCCCGCCAGCACTGGGTTGGCGACGGCTTTCCTGTGCGTTCACTGTTTTCCTACCAAAGCCACGGCAAGGTGTTGAGCCCCTTTTTGCTGCTCGATTTTGCCGGCCCCGCTGAATTTGCACCTGCCAGCGCACCGCGTGGCGTGGGCCAGCACCCGCACCGGGGCTTTGAGACCGTGACCATCGTCTATGACGGCGAGGTGGCGCACCGGGACTC
Source organism: Comamonas sp. JUb58 (assembly GCF_004364775.1). Taxonomy (GTDB): domain Bacteria; phylum Pseudomonadota; class Gammaproteobacteria; order Burkholderiales; family Burkholderiaceae_C; genus Comamonas. The sequence continues at coordinate 234,928 of NZ_SOAL01000002.1, read as the reverse complement.
TACCGGCCAGGGCGGCGAGATCGGCCCCGGCGATGTGCAGTGGATGACGGCCGGCGCCGGCATTCTGCACGAGGAGTTCCATTCGCCTGCATTTACCGCCAAGGGTGGCAAGCTGCGCATGCTGCAGCTCTGGGTCAACCTGCCTGCCAAGGACAAGGGCGCAGCCGCTGGCTACCAGGCCATCGTGCAATCGCAGATCCCTGCGGTGGCCTTGCCCGGTGGCGGCCAAGTGCGCGTGATTGCCGGCGATTACCAAGGCCAGCAAGGCCCCGCCAAGACCTTTACGCCGATGCATGTCTGGGATCTGCGCCTGGTGGCCGGTGAAAAGCTGGAGCTGGAGCTGCCCGAGGGCTGGAGCACCGCGCTGGCCATCGTGCAAGGCACCGTGCTGGTCAACGGCAACGATGTAGCGCGCGAGGCGCAGCTGGTGGTGATGGCCCAGGAAGGCCGCAAGCTGAGCCTGGAGGCCAATGGCGATGTCGCCTTGCTGCTGATGAGCGGCGAGCCCATCGACGAGCCTATCGTTGGCTACGGTCCCTTTGTGATGAACAGCCAGCAGGAGATCGTGCAGGCGGTCAATGACTTCAACAGCGGCAAGTTTGGCAGCATGCAGGCTTGACCGGCGGGTCTGATCTGCCTCGGTCGCGTTGAAGCGGCCATAAAAAATGGACACCTCGGTGTCCATTTTTGCTGGGTAGTTCGCTAAAAACGCGAGGGCTTACCAATTCGCTTTCATGCGGTCGTATACCCAGTCGCCAAAGCGGCGGTGCGCTTGGGGCGTGTAGTTCACCAGGTCGGAGAAGAGGTACTGGTCGATCTTGGAGGCATCCACCAAGGTGTCGCCGGTGCACAGCGAGGAGTTGATCTGGTTGAGACCAATGTTCAGGCCATTGGTGGCATCTGCAGTGGTGCAGGCCGGATCGGTGTAGTTGGTGAAGCTGTAGCTGCCGGGGTTGCCGGTCATCGAGTTGAAGTAGTACTGCACGTCAGCGTACAGCACCTGGGTGCCCGACAGACCATACAAGGCGTTCAGCAGGCCATTGTTGAAGGCGGTGGTGGCAGCTTCCAGCGTGTTGGAGGGCTTGGGATCGGCGCTGGGTTGCGCGTTGTCCAGCGTGGTGGCCCACAGGGTACGGCCCAGGTTGGGCGTGCCCACGGTCAGCACGCGGGGAGCACCCGCGGTGTTGAGGCGGCGCACCTGCGCAGCCATTTGCTGGCCGGCGGTGGTCATGTCGGCCAGGTACTGGTCGCGGGTCTTGGTGCCGGCGGCGTATTCGTTGTAGCCGGCAATCACGTCGCTCATGCCGCCGCTCATCAGCACAAACTGCTTGCTGGAGAAGGTCGGGTTGGCAGCGAGGTAGCTGTCGATCTGGGAGGTGATGGAGGGGGCATTGGTCACGCCGGTCGCATCGGCCTGGGACACGCGGGCATTGCCGTAGGCATAGGCGGTACCGCCTTCCTTGGCCGCCGTGATCGTCAGGTCATAGCGGTAGGCGATTTCACGCGTCCAGTTGTTGTAGCTGCCGTTGCTGACCGAGTAGGGACGGCCATTGGGGTTTTGGCCCAGGTCGGACATTGCATCACCAAAGGTGATGATGCTGTCGGGGCGAATCGAGTCCGCGGTTGAGCTCGATCCGCAGGCCGCCAGCATGGCCACCGAGGCACCAGCCACGGCAGTCAACACGGTACGGCGCATCCAATTTGCTGCCATGTGAGTTCTCCAGTAAGTAGAGCGTAGTGTAGCGAGGCTGATCCAGGCCACCAAGGTGATGAGGTAAAGAGAGGTAAAACGCCAGGGGCTAAGCGAATCAGCCCGCCGCCGCAGCGCGCTGCAGACGGTCGCTGACGCCTTCCCAGTCGGCCGAGTCCGGTGGCGTCTCGATCCAGATGAGCTTGGCGCCCCAGTCGTCCAGGTCGCGCAGCAGGCCAAACAGCTCGCGGGCCGCAGCCAGCGGGGCATCGGGCATGGGCTGCAGGCGCAGATGCCGGCTGGCACTGCGCAGCGGGCTGCGGTGGTAGATGGCGATATGCCGCGCGTCGCCACCCAGCACATCGAGCGCCGATTGCAGCTGCTTGGCATTCATCAGCCGGACCTTGGCGCTGGGCGCGTAGTGCGCGAGCAGGGTGCCCGAGGCGCGCGGGGTATCGGCCGTCAGCTCCTGCATCGACAAGGGGCGGGTGCCGCAGGCCCGTTCGATGTCGTCGCGCGTGATGGCGCCGGGGCGCAGCAGCACGGGCACGCCGCGCGTGCAATCGACGATGGTCGACTCGATGCCGATGTCACAGGCGCCGCCATCGAGCACCAGCAGGTCATCACCGAGCTCCGCCGCCACATGGGCGGCCGTGGTGGGGCTGACGCGGCCAAAGCGGTTGGCGCTGGGCGCCGAGACGCCCCAGACCGGTGGCTGGAGCTGCTGGCAGGCCCGCAGCACGGCTTGTGCCACCGGGTGCGAGGGGCAGCGCAGGCCCACGCTGTCCTGCCCCGCCGTCGAGGCCACGGCCGCACCGGGCAGGCGCGGCAGGATCAGGGTGAGGGGGCCGGGCCAGAACGCATCGATGAGCTGCTGGGCAAACACCGGCACGGCCTTGGCATAGCGCTGCACACCAGCGGCATCGGCCACATGCACGATCAGCGGGTGATCGGCAGGGCGGCCCTTTGCGCTGAAGATCTGCGCCACGGCGGCATCGTTGTCGCTGTCGGCGGCCAGGCCGTAGACCGTCTCGGTCGGCAGGCCAACGAGTTGCCCCGCCTGCAGCGCCAGGGCCGCAGCGCGCACCGAGGCATCGAGCTTTCCATCCAGAATCACGTGTTGTCCTCTTAGAACGCGGCAATGCCCAGGATGGCAGCGGCCTTCAGGGCCGTCTCGCGCACCTGCTCGGGCGTGGCGGCCGTGATGTTCAGGTGGCCCATCTTGCGGCCGCGCTTGGCATCGACCTTGCCGTACAGGTGCAGGTGGCAGCCGGGCAGGGCCAGCACCTGGTCCCAGGCCGGGGTCTGCGCGCTTGCGCTGTCCTTGAACCACAGGTCGCCCAGCAGGTTCAGCATGATGGCGGCGCTGTGCTGGCGCGGTTGCACCAGCGGCAGGTTGGCCATGCAGCGCACCTGCAGCTCGAACTGCGACACATCCAGCGCGTTCTGGCTGTAGTGGCCGCTGTTGTGTGGGCGCGGGGCGATCTCGTTGACGACCAGCTGGCCGCTTTCGAGCACAAAGAATTCCACGCAGAGCACGCCGACATAGTCCAGGCCCTGGGCCACCGACTGGGCAGCGGCAATGGCCTGCTCGGCCTGCGCGGCGGGCAGGTTGCCGGCATAGACCTCGGTCACGGCCAGAATGCCTTCGCGGTGCAGGTTGCGCTGTACCGGCAGGTGCACGATATCGCCGTTGCGGCTGCGCGCGACGATGACCGAGCACTCATGCGCCAGCGGTAGCATCTTTTCGAGCACGCAGGCCACTTGCTTGAGTTCGTTCCAGGCTGCGACCAGCTCTTCGCGGGTCTTGACGCGGATCTGGCCCTTGCCGTCATAGCCCATGCGCGCGGTTTTCAGGATGCCGGGCAGCAGCGCGTCGTTGACGGCGGCCAGTTGCTCGGCTGTCTCGACGACGGCGTAGGGCGCGCAGGGCACGCCGCATTTCACGAAATGGGCTTTTTCTGCAGCGCGGTCCTGGGCGATGGCCACGGACGCACCTGCGGGCGAGACCGGCAGGCTCTGGGCCAGCTGGTTCAGCGCGGCGGCGGGCACATTCTCGAACTCGGTGGTCACCGCAGCACACAGGCGCGCCAGCTCGGCCAGGCCTTGCGGGTCTTCATAGCCGCTGCGCACATGGTGGTGGCTGACCAGACCAGCCGGGCTGGTGGCATCGGCATCCAGCACGGCGGTGAAATAACCCATCGACTGGGCGGCATGGGCAAACATGCGGCCCAGTTGGCCGCCGCCCAGCACGCCCAAGGTGGCGCCGGGCAAGATCACTTGGGTCTGGTGGTGCGCCTGGGCGCTGGGGCTGCTGGTGCTCATTCGTTCACCGGCAGGGTCATGTTGCGGGCCGCCTCGGTCTGCTCGGCGCGGAAGGCATCGAGCTTGGCGCGCAGCGCAGGGTCTTCGTTGGCCAGCATGGCCACGGCAAACAGCGCTGCATTGGCAGCGCCGGCCTGGCCGATGGCAAAGGTGGCCACCGGCACGCCCTTGGGCATCTGCACGATGGAGTGCAGCGAATCAACGCCTTGCAGGTGGCGGCTGGCCACCGGCACGCCCAGGACGGGCACCGGGGTTTTAGCGGCTATCATCCCTGGCAGGTGGGCTGCGCCCCCAGCGCCGGCGATGATGGCTTTGAGGCCCCGTTCTACGGCGCTCTCGGCAAAGCGGAACATGTCGTCGGGCATCCGGTGGGCCGAGACCACCTGGGCCTCAAAGGCAATACCGAATTGCTGGAGAATGGCAACTGCGTGCTGCATGGTCTCCCAGTCGCTGCTGGAGCCCATGACCACGCCAACTTGGATGGGTGTCATAGTGTGGGTTGGCGGGTGTCTAAGGGCAAGAATGCCGGCCCCGCGCCAGGATGGAACCCGCCATTTTACTTTTTGCAGTGAAGCTGCCTGATCAACACGGATTTTTAGCGACATGATCGACGTCACCATTGAGAATTTTGAAGCCGAAGTCATCCAGGCCTCCATGCAGGTGCCGGTCCTGGTGGACTTCTGGGCACCTTGGTGCGGCCCCTGCAAAACCCTGGGTCCCATGCTGGATAAGTTGGAAGTCGACTACGGCGGCCGCTTCAAGCTGGCCAAGATCGATTCCGACCAGGAGCAGCAGCTGGCGGGCATGTTCGGCATCCGCTCGATCCCGACTTGCGTGCTGATGATTGGCGGCAAGCCGGTGGACGGCTTCATGGGCGCCCAGCCGGAGGGCAAGCTGCGCGAGTTCCTGGACAAGCACCTCCCATCCGAGGCCGCGATGGCCGCCGAAGCCGGTGCCGACGAAGCCCAGCAGCTGCTGGACAGCGGCGATGTGCAGGCTGCGCTGCAGATGCTGCATGAGTCGCTGGCGGCCGACCCCAGCAATGACGATGCCCGTTTTGACTACGCCCGCCTGCTGATCCAGACCGGTGCCGTGACCGAGGCCGAGGCCCAGATCGAGGAGCCGCTCAAGCGTATCCAGCAGCCGCTGCGCTTTGTGGCGCTCAAGGCCTGGGCCCAGGCGATCCGCTTTGTGCACGAGGACGACCGGGGCGATTGGCCGCTGGAGCAGTTCGACGCGGCCATTGCCGCCAACAAGCGCGATTTCGACACCCGCTTTGCCAAGGCGCAGGCGCTGATGGCCGAAGGCCAGTGGACGGCCAGCATGGACGAGCTGCTGGAGATCATCATGCGCGACAAAACCTGGAACGACCAGGCTGCGCGCAAGCTGTTTGTCGCCATTCTGGAGCTGCTGACTCCCCCCAAGCCCAAGGCCAACGATGCCGTGCCCGGCACCACCGCTGGCGGCATTGCGCTGACCGGCAAAGCCAGCAAGCAGGAAGACGAAGTGGGCGCGCTCTTGAGCAGCTACCGCCGCCGCCTGAGCATGGCGCTGAACTGAGTTGCTGCGACATTAGCGCCGCGCTTCCTGTACAGTCAGACCCTACACCCCGTTGCAACTGCAAAACAGGGGTATCGTGGTTTGCACCTATACTGATAGCAGCAAAGCGGCAATGGGTGCGCGCAGGTGCCCATTTTGAGCGTCAATAGGCCCTGAATTACGGTCTTTGACGCTTGGGGCGCATGGGGCGTGCCGCTACCGCAGGAGAATCAACACCATGGGATTGTGGCAAAAACTGTTTGGCTGGCTGAACCCCTCCGCGCCAACGGCTGCCCCCGCTGAAACCCTGAACCCGCACCCCGCTGCGGCAGCAGGCGCCGTGCCGCAAGATCCTGCGCGCGGCTCGCGCGAACCGGCCTTTGACCCTTCTGCCGAACTGGCCGCACCGGTGGCCATCCCCAGCGCTGGCGATGTGCCGGTAGCCACTGCCGCCCAGCCCACCGCTGAGGCCGCACCCAGCCCCCAAGCCGATCTGTTCGAGGCCGCAGCCGCCCGCGAAGCCGAAGTTCCCCCCGCCATTGCCAATCCCGCGCTGCGCGAAGCGCTGTCTGCCTATGCCGGCATGGCCTGGGACCGCCAGCTTGACTTTGCCGAGAAGGTCGGCGATCGGGCCTGGTCGGCCGACACCGCCCAGGGCCTGATTGCCTTTGGCGATGACCTGCGCTTTCGCATGCAGGTGCTGGGCTCCTACTCCTTCCAATCGGGCACCTGGCTGTGGATCTGGGCGCATACCCAGGCCGAGGTGGCTCCCGCTTTTACCGAAGTCGCACGCCAGCTGCAAGGCTTTGGCGCTGCCAAGAACCTGGAGCTGTTCACCCAGCCACGCACCGCGCTGCGCCAGGAAGACCTGCATGTGATCGGCCTGATCGCTGCAGGCGCCGACAACAGCGCCGGCTACTACCTGGGCAACTATGGCGAAGGCATCTTGCTGGCGCTGATCGACCCCGACCATGGCCTGCCCAGCACGGCACCCAAGCCCGAGCGCGTGCCGACCGTCGTGTCACAGCTGATCAGCGATTTTGAGCTGGACCACCGCGTGCTGCTGCAGCACTACCTGCCGGCCAAGGGATTCAGCGTGCAGGAAACTGGCTCGCGCATCACCGGCCAGCTCGGCGTGAACCGCATCGTTGCCGACCTGGACAGCCAGGGCCGCATCAGCGCCGTCTCCGGCAGCCTGGGCCCGGCTGTCTGATCAGAAGCGGTAGTCCAGCGTCTTGCCGGGCGCACCGGCTGGCGCCACTTCCACACTCTGGTCAATGCTCTTGCCGCCCTCGGCACTGGCTTTGACGGTATAGCGCCCCGCTTCCAGACGCAGCAGGCAGACGGGCCCCTGGGCCTGGAACTGCGCCACTTCCTGCCCCTTGCCATCGGCCACCACCACGTGGATCTTCGCCAGGTAGTCGCCGGATTTGGTGGCAAACAGCAGGGACAACGGGTAGTCCTTCATCGCCGCGCGCATCGCGGTCGATTCATCAATACCAATGCCGCCGCAGACATATTGCAGATCGCCTGCTTTTTGCAGCGCCGGGTGCTGGGCATGGGCGGCGCTGGCAGACAGCAAGGCCGCGCAGAGCAGCGCGGCATGGAGGGTGGGGGTGCGGTTTTTCAAAGCAGTCCTTTGCAGTCATGGATCTGCTGTGACTGTGCGCCTGGCGGGCGCTGGCGCCTGTCAGCCAAGGGCGGACATGGCAGTACGCCAGCGGCGGCTTAAAACAGCGACTTAGAAGCGTGGCAAATCCGGATGCGACAGCTTGCCGGCGCGCACCAGCATCTTGCCGTACTCCGCACAGCGGTTCAGGGTCGGGATCACCTTGCCGGGGTTGAGGCTGCCCTGCGGGTCAAAGGCGGCTTTCAGGGCCAGCATCTGCGCGTTTTCCTCGGCCGAGAACTGCACGCACATGCTGTTGAGCTTTTCCACGCCCACGCCATGCTCGCCGGTCACCGTGCCGCCCATGGCGACACTGGTTTCCAGAATGTCGGCGCCAAACAGCTCGCAGCGGTGCAGCTGGTCGGGGTCATTGGCATCGAACAGGATCAGCGGGTGCAGGTTGCCGTCACCCGCATGGAAGACATTGGCACAGCGCAGCTGGTACTTTTTCTCCATCTGCTGGATGGCGAGCAGGATATCGGCCAGGCGCTTGCGCGGAATGGTCGAGTCCATGCACATATAGTCCGGGCTCATGCGGCCACTGGCGGGGAAGGCGTTCTTGCGGCCGCTCCAGAAGCGCAGGCGCTCTTCTTCGTCCTCGCTGATGCTGATGGCGGTGGCGCCAGCGGCGCGCAGCACCTGGCTCATATGGGCGATCTCTTCGGCCACCTCCTCGGGCGTGCCATCGCTCTCGCAGAGCAGGATGGCCTCGGCGCTCAGGTCATAGCCGGCATGCACAAAATCCTCGACGGCGGCCGTCATCGGCTTGTCCATCATCTCCAGCCCGGCCGGGATGATGCCGGCGGCAATCACCGCGGCTACCGCGTCACCCGCCTTGCGCACATCGTCAAAGCTGGCCATGATGCAGCGCGCCAGCTGCGGCTTGGGCACCAGCTTGACCGTTACCTCGGTGGCCACGGCCAGCATGCCTTCGCTGCCGATCACGGCGGCCAGCAGGTCATAGCCCGGCACATCCAGCGCCTGGCTGCCAAACTCGATGGGCTCGCCCTCGACGGTGAAGCCCTTGATCTGCAGCACGTTGTGCACCGTCAGCCCGTATTTGAGGCAGTGCACACCGCCGGAATTCTCGGCAATGTTTCCGCCAATGGTGCAGGCGATCTGGCTCGAGGGATCCGGCGCGTAATAGAGGCCATAGGGCGCCGCTGCATCGCTGATGGCGAGGTTGCGCACACCGCATTGCACCACCGCCGTGCAGGCAGCCGGGTCGATGTGCAGGATCTGGTTGAAGCGCGCCATGGACAGGGTCACGCCCAGCGCAATCGGCAGCGCGCTGCCGGACAGGCCGGTGCCCGCGCCGCGCGCCACCACCGGCACCTGCAGCGCATGGCAGGCCTGCAGCACCGCCTGCACCTGGGCATAGGTCTCGGGCAGCGCCACCACCAGCGGGCGCTGGCGGTAGGCCGTCAGGCCATCGCATTCATAAGGCGTGGTGTCCTCGTCGTGCCACAGCAGGCAGTCGTCGGGCAGCAGCTTGCGCAGGGCGGCCACGACTTCGCGCTGGCGTTCTGCGCGCTCGGTGGTGGCCGGTGGGGGCGTGGGGAGGTCAACCTGGCTCATGCCCACACTGTAGCAAGTTGCAGTGCCTTTCCAGGTCACCGGGGCAACCGCCTGCTGGCAGGCCCCGGGGCTGGATCAACGGAAGATGACGGTCTTGTGGCCGTTCATCAGCACGCGGTGCTCGCTGTGCCACTTCACCGCACGGGCCAGCACCTGGCTCTCGGTGTCCTGGCCACGGGCGGTCAGGTCTTCCACCGTGTCAGTGTGGTAGGCGCGGGCCACGTCCTGCTCGATGATCGGGCCTTCGTCGAGGTCGGCCGTCACATAGTGGGCGGTGGCGCCGATCAGCTTCACGCCGCGGTCATGGGCCTGGTAGTAGGGCTTGGCACCCTTGAAGCTTGGCAGAAAGCTGTGGTGGATGTTGATCGCACGGCCCGACAGCTTGCTGCACAGGTCGTTGGACAGCACTTGCATATAGCGCGCCAGCACGACCAGCTCGGCGCCTTCTGCCTGGATGATCTCGAACTGCTTGGCCTCGGCCTGGGCCTTGGTGGCCGCCGTCACCGGGATGTGGTGGAAGGGGATGTTGTAGCTGGCCGCCAGTTGGTAGAAGTCGCGGTGGTTGCTGACGATGGCGCGGATGTCGATCGGCAGCAGGCCTTCCTTCCAGCGGAACAGCAGGTCGTTGAGGCAGTGGCCCTGGCGGCTGACCATGATGACGGTCTTGATCTTTTCTTCGGCCGCATGCAGGCGCCAGTGCATCTCGAAAGGCTTGGCAAAAGCATCCAGATCCTCCCGCAGCTGGCTGGGGTCTCCTTCGCTGGCAAAGCGCACGCGCATGAAAAACAGGCCAGTGGCCGGATCGTTGAACTGGGCGGCTTCTTCAATATTGCTGCCGTGCTCCAGCAGGAATCCGGATACCGCGTGGACCAGCCCCCGGCGATCAGGGCACGAGAGAGTGAGGATGTAAGCGTTGGTCATAACCTGCCATTGTCGCAGTGTTGGCTAAGGGAGTTCCCCAGTCGGGGTTTGGTCTTTTTGCCGGGTAGAACGAAGCTGCGACTTTGTAAATAAACGTCAAGATTATAAATTTATTGTTCTGGCATCCAGCCGTCATGCGGGTCCATTGACGACCCGGAAAACCGCTGAAAATCAAAGACATCGACCAGAACCCGTGCTGCTTCGGATCCCGCCGTAAATAAGCGCTTCCTCGCTTCTCGAGCCGTGGCAGCGCAGCATTTCGGCGCTCGGGCCGAGCGGGTATGCAGCCACACCACAAGGGTGGTTTCGTGGTTTCCATGTTCGGCGAATGGGGGTAGATTGGTTGTTGGCCTCCAAACCCCCAAGTGCGTTTGGATCGGCCTATAGATTTCACCAAACTGCCGCCCTGACCCTGGGCATGCCCGAGCCACCATGCCCCGCTGCATGGCGCCGGGGTGCGGGTCGTCTGGCGCCAGTGCTGCCCCAGCGGCAGCCCATCGCCGCGATCTGCTTGCATACGACCGTTTTTTTGAGGATTTAACAGATGAAACGCGACAACATCACCCAGTCTCCCCAGGCCCTGGCTGCCCAGGCACCCCAGGCACCCCAGGCCATCAGCCTGGATGTGCTCAAGGAGAAGTACTTCAAGGGTGATGAGTCCAGCATCGAGGACCTGTACAGCCGCGTCGCACGCGCGCTGGCCTCGGTGGAAAAGCCCGAGCTGCAGGCCGAGTGGGAAGCCAGGTTCTACGCCAACCTGCATGCCGGCGCGATTGGCGCGGGCCGCATCATGTCGGCCGCAGGTACCGACATCCAGGCCACCTTGATCAACTGCTTTGTGCAGCCGGTGGGCGACTGCATCCAGGGCTTTGACGACGAAGGCTATCCCGGCATTTACGAGGCACTGCGCGAAGCCGCAGAGACCATGCGGCGCGGCGGTGGCGTGGGCTATGACTTCTCGCGCATCCGCCCCCGGGGTGCCGAGGTCAAGGGCACGGCCTCAATGGCCTCGGGCCCTTGCAGCTATATCAATGTGTTTGACCAGAGCTGCTCGACCGTGGAATCGGCCGGCGCACGCCGGGGCGCGCAAATGGGCGTGCTGCGCATCGACCACCCCGATGTGATGGAGTTCATCACCGCCAAGCGTACGCCAGGCCGCTGGAACAACTTCAATGTGTCGGTGGGCGTGCCCGATGCCTTCATGCAGGCGGTGGTGGACGATGCCGACTGGCAGCTGGTGCACAGCGGCAAGCCCAATGCCAAGCTGCGGGCCGAAGGTGCCGTGCTGCGCGACGATGGCAAATGGGTCTACAAGACGGTGCGTGCCAGCGCGATGTGGGACACGATCATGACCTCGACCTATGACTTTGCCGAGCCGGGCATTCTGTTCCTCGACCACATCAACGACGACAACAACCTGCGCTACTGCGAGCGCATTGCCGCCACCAACCCTTGTGGCGAGCAGCCGCTGCCGTCCTATGGCTGCTGCGATCTGGGCCCCATCATCCTGACCCGCTTTGTGCGCAACCCCTTTGGTTTTGGCGGCCTGCCGAGCTTTGATTTCGACAGCTTCGAGCAGGTGGTGGCCACCCAGGTGCGGGCGCTCGACAATGTGCTGGACGCCACCTTCTGGCCGCTGGAGCAGCAGCGCGAGGAATCGGCTGCCAAGCGCCGCATCGGCGTGGGCTTTACCGGCATGGGCAATACCTTGACCATGCTGACCCTGCGCTACTCCGACCAGGAAGGCCGCGACATGGCCAAGCGCATTGCCGAATGCATGCGCGATGCCTCCTACCGCGCCTCGGTCGGCCTGGCTCAAGAGAAGGGCGCTTTCCCCAAGTTCGATGCCAAGGGCTATCTGGCCAAGGGCACCTTTGCCAGCCGCCTGCCCCAGGACATCCAGGACGACATCCAAAAGCACGGCATCCGCAACAGCCACCTGCTGTCGATTGCGCCGACTGGCACCGTCTCGCTGGCCTTTGCCGACAATGCCTCCAACGGCATCGAGCCGGCTTTCTCCTGGACCTACACCCGCAACAAACGCGAGGCCGATGGCAGCAAGAGCCAGTACCAGGTCGAAGACCACAGCTGGCGCCTGTACCGTGAGCTGGGCGGCGATGTGGAGCAGCTGCCTGCCTACTTTGTCTCGGCGCTGGAGATGTCGGCCACCGAGCACCTGGCGATGATGGAAACCGTGCAGCCCTATGTGGACACCGCCATCTCCAAGACGGTGAACATCCCCGCCGACTACCCCTATGAGGATTTCAAGAACCTCTACCTGCAGGCCTGGCGCGGCAACCTGAAGGGCCTGGCCACCTACCGCCCCAACAGCATTCTGGGTGCGGTGCTGGAGACCACGCCCGCCGCCAAGCCCGAGGCAGCAGCCGCCGCTGACAAGGCCCCCGCTGCTGCCGTGGTGGACCCGATGAAGCTGGTGATCGAGCGCCGCCCCGAGGGCGAGCTCAGCGCCGTGGCCGACAAGGTCGAGTACTGGACGCAGGAAGGCCAGCAGCGCCTCTACATCATCGTCTCCTTCCTGCCGGTGCCCAGCGCCGATGGCAAGAGCATGGTGGACCGCGCGGTGGAGTTCTTCATGCCCGTGGGCCAGAGCGGCGAGTCGCAGCAGTGGATCACCTCCAGCATGCGCCTGCTGTCGCTGGCTGCGCGCGGTGGTTTCCTGGAGCGTGCGCTGGCCGACATGCGCAAGGTCGCCTGGGACCGGGGCCCCGTGCGCTTGGGCACCTACCAGCGCGCTGACGGTACCCATGTGCCGATGTGGCATGACTCGGAAGTGGCTGCCATCGCCTACGCGGTGCAGCAGATCCTGGAGCGCCGCCGCCAGCAGAACCTGCCCGGCATCAGCAGCTCCACCCTGACCCCGGCCGTGCCCGCGCCCGTGGTGAGCCAGGCCCTGCAGACCATGGCCGGCAAAAAGTGCAACGAGTGCGGCGCCCATGCGGTGATCCGCAAGGATGGCTGCGAGTACTGCACCTCCTGCGGTGCCGTGGGTGCCTGCGGCTAAGCCTGCGCTGGTGCTGAACCTGGCACCTTGTCCCTAAGAAAAACGCCCGTGTCGCAAGACCGGGCGTTGGTGTTTTCAGGGGTTCAAACGGGCATCAGCGCTTGGGCACCTTGGGCAGCAGGATGGCCACCATGCCCAGCAGCGGCAGGTAGGCCGCCATGGCATAGACATGCTCGATACCGCTGCGGTCGGCGATCATGCCCAGCACGGCAGCGCCCAAACCACCCATGCCAAAGGCCAGGCCAAAGAACAGGCCCGAGACCATGCCGATCTTGCCGGGAATCAGTTCCTGCGCGTAGACCAGGATGGCCGAGAACGCGGAAGACAGCACCAGGCCGATGATGATGGTGAGCACCACCGTCCAGCCCAGGTTGGCATGGGGGAGGATCAGCGCGAACGGCGCCACGCCCAGGATCGAGGCCCAGATGACGGGCTTGCGGCCAATGCGGTCGCCAATCGGGCCGCCCACCACCGTGCCCACGGCCGAGGCCAGCAGGAAGACAAACAGCAGCAGCTGCGCGTTTTGCACGCCCACGCCAAAGTGCTCCATCAGGTAGAAGGTGTAGTAGCTCGACAGGCTGGCGATGTAGAAGTACTTGGAGAAGATCAGCACCAGCAGCACGGCCACGGCACCCAGCACCTGCGAGCGCGGCAGGCCATTGGCCACCGGGGCGCCTGCGCCCTTGGCCGCGCGGTGCTGCAGCGCATACCAGCGGCTCACCCAGGTCAGCAGCGCAATGCCGCCCAGCGCAGCCAGCCCAAACCAGGCAATGCTCTGCTGGCCAAAGGGCACGATCACTGCCGCCGCCAGCAGCGGGCCCAGCGCTGTGCCGGTGTTGCCACCCACCTGGAACAGCGACTGCGCCATGCCATGCTTGCCGCCCGAGGCCATGCGGGCCACGCGCGAGGATTCGGGGTGGAAGATCGACGAGCCCGTTCCCACCAAGGCCGCGGCCACCAGCACCGTGCTGTAGTTGGGCGCAAAGGCCAGCAGCAGCAGGCCGCCCAGGGTAAAGCACATGCCCAGCGGCAGCGAATAGGGCGTGCTGCGCTTGTCGGTGTAGAGGCCTACCAGCGGCTGCAGCAGTGAGGCGGTGACCTGGTAGACCAGGGTGATGAAGCCGATCTGGCTGAAGCTGAGCTGGAAGTTGCCCTGCAGGATGGGGTAGAGCGCCAGGATCAGCGACTGCATCATGTCGTTGACCATGTGGGCGGTACTGATGGCGCCCAGCACGCCAAAGGCGGTGCGGGGCGGGGCAGCAGAGCGCTGCGCGGGATGGGCGGCGAGGGTGGAGTTCATGGCGGCATGGCCTGTGCGGTTCAACAGAAAGCAGCCATGCTAGGGCCGGCTCATTTGCCTGTCTTGCGCATTTTGGGATAAAGTCTCCGCGAAACGGACATTTGATGCCTTACTACTTCCAGACCCTGGAGGAGATGGAGCGCAGCCCCGTGCCCATCGCCTGCCATGCCACCGACTATGCGCCGGGCAGCAGCACCGGCACGCACCGCCATCCTTTCCACCACCAGCTCATCCATGCGGTGCATGGCGTGATGCTGGTCGCGTCGGAAGGCGGGCAGTGGATCGTGCCGCCCACCCGTGGCATCTGGATGCCGGCCGGCACCGAGCACCAGGTGCGCCATATTGGCGAGGTGCGCATGCGCAGCCTGTTTGTGCGCCCCCATGCTGCCCCCGGCCTGGCCGAGCAGGCCCAGGTGGTGGGCATCTCGCCGCTGCTGCGCGAGCTGATCCATGCGGCCATGCAGATCGACATCCCCTACGAGGTTGATTCACGCGATGGCCGCCTGATGCGGCTGCTGCTCGACGAACTGCAGGTGCTGCCCGTCCTGCCCATGCACCTGCCCAGCCCCGCCGACCCGCGCCTGCAGCGCATCTGCAGCCATATCCAGCGCAAGCCCGAGGACCAGGCCACGTTGGCCGACTGGGCGCGTTATTTCGAGGTAGATCCCAAGACCTTGCAGCGCCTCTTTCTGCGCGATACCGGCATGGGCTTTGCCCGCTGGCGCCAGCAGGCCCGGCTGCTGCAGGCGCTGGAGCGGCTGGCCCAGGGCCAGAAGGTGATCGACGTCGCGCTGGCGCTGGGCTATGACAGCCCGGGCGCCTTTGCCACGATGTTCAAGCGCCAGTTTGGCCAGACGCCGTCGGGGTTCTTCCGCTGATCAGACGCCATCGGCCGGGCGCTGCGCAAACACCTCCTTGGCTACAAACAGGCCATTGAGCGCTGCCGGAAAGCCCGCATACACGGCCATCTGCATGATGGTCTCCACCACTTCTTCCTGGCTGCAGCCCACATTCAAGGCCGCCTGGATATGCACCTTGAGCTGCGGTGCGGCATGGCCCAGGGCTGTGAGGGCGGCCACTGTGGCAATCTCGCGGCTTTTGAGGTCCAGCCCGGGGCGGCTGTAGATGTCGCCGAAGGGGAATTCGATCAGGTAATCCGCAAAGTCAGGCGCGATACCGGCCAGGCTGGCCACCACCTGTTCGCCGGCGTGGCCATCGATCTCGCGCAGCTTGTCCAGGCCTTGTTGGTAGCGGGTGGTTTCAGCCATGGTTCGACTCCTTCTTGGGCGTGTTGTTTTTGTGGGTGGGCGCAGAGGCCGCGTCTTCCAGTGCCTGATAGTGGGCAATCTTGTCTTGCAGCGCCTGGGCGGCTTGCTGCATGGCGCTGATGTCGGCCTGCACCTCGGCCAGATGCGTCTGCAGCATCTGGCGCCGTGCGGGCACGGTGGCATCGCCGCTGCTGCGCAGCTGGGCAAACACGCGCATCTTCTGGATGGACATGCGGGTGGTGCGCAGCCGGGTCAGAAAGGCGAGCCAGGCCAGGTCGGCGGCGGCATAGCGGCGTTGGCCGCCGGCTGCGCGCGTGACGGCGGCAATCAGGCCAATGCGTTCGTAATAGCGCAAGGTGTGGGCGCTCAGCCCGGTGCGTTGCGCTGCTTCTTCAATGCTGAGGGGTGGTTCCATGCAGGCATTGTCAAAGTTAGAGCGCACTCTAAGTCAAGGGGCGCTGACCAGCTTGGGCAAAAAAAAGCTGTTTGCGCCTGGAGGGCACGCAAACAGCTGGGATGGGTTGGGGGAGAGGTGCAGGGGTTTAATGCACGATCACCGGTTGTTGAGCGAGGCCGGTATAGCGGTCCAACGTCGCCTCGACTTCTTCTTCGGTCGGTGCATTGGCTTGCCAGGCCTGGATTTGCTGGTGGAACATTTCTGCCCAGGCGCCATCCAGGTACAGCTCCTTGCCGCTGCGCTTGTCCACAATTTCAAAACCCTGGCGCTGCAGATGGCGCAGGGGTTCGGTGATGGTGGGGGTGGTGACGGAAGCACCATCATTGGACAGGGGCAGCTCTGGCGTCAGGTGCAACACCACAAAAGAGTCCGAGTCGTAAATCATTTGCATGATGTTCCTCCTTGTGAAGTGCAGGTGGTGGCAGTTTGCAGCATTGCAAGTCTGCGTCCACACGTCCGTTGTAGCAGGTTTTGATGGCATTCCAGGCCATTCGCGCTGTTTTTACAGCCAAACGTCGCAAATCGGGGACGTATCGCGCAGGCTTTGTCGTACAAGGCTGGGCGGAACCGCCGTCAAGGTGGGCTGTCCACCGTGGCGGCCTGCAGCTGCAGATCTGCAAAATCGCCATTGGACTGGGACAGCCGGATGCGCACCGGCAGGTACTGCATTGACGGGGCCAGCCAGAGGTGGGCGGTCTGGTCCTGGTCTTTGCGGGGCTGGCGCGTCAGGCGCAGCGCTTCCGTGGGGCCGGCGGGCAAATCCAGGGTCTCCTTGGCGTCGACGACAAAGGTCCATACCTCCGTGCTGCGCGCGCTGGTCACATTGATCGCCACCGTGCTGCCCGGCGCATAGCGCTCGGGGTTGGCCGCCACCATGCTCGACAGCTGCAAAAAGATCGACAGCCGGTCCTGCACGCCGGCGCTGACGGCCTGGGGCTCGTCGCCATCGCTGTAGCGGATGCGGCCCGCCGAGGCATCCAGCTCGGCGCTGCGCTCTTTGCGCGCCTTGTCCACAAAGCGCTGGGGTGCCAGGCCATGGGGCGTAATCTGGCCGCTGCTGGTCTGGCTGCGGCTGCCCATCAAAAAGGCCGATACCTCCTGCTCCGCCTGGTAGCGCTGGCCATCGGTCTTGAAGCTCAGCTGCGCCTTGGCCGAATACTGGAAGCCCTTGGCCGAGCCTTTAGCCTGGAACTGCAGCCGCGCCGAAGGCGGCAGCTTGATCGCCGGCATCGGGCCGGCATAGCCGGGGCTGCCAATGCCGATCGGCGGGGCAGGTTCGCTGGCACTGGGCGCCTCCGTGTCGGCCTTGGCCTCAGCGGCGGCCGGGGCGGGCGTGGCGCCGGCATCGCCCTGGCCGGCGACATTGTTAAGCGGTTGCAGATCGGCCGCGGAGCCGGGGATGGGCGTGGGCGCGGCGCTGGCGTCGCCCGATGCGAGCAGCTGGTCGAGAGCCGAAGGCGCGGCGGGCGCTGCAGGGCTTTCTTCCGGCGGCGCAGTTTCGGCGGCGGGCGCGCTAGGGTTGGCTGCCACCTTTTGGGCCACCGGGCCCACACTGGCGCGACTGGCCGGCGCCTGTTTTGGCGGTGCTTTCTGGGCCTGGACCTGGGGCCGGGGGGGGATGGGGGCCGATTGCGCTAGGCTGGGCCTGGAGGCCGGTGCGGGTGCCGACGGCGCGGCCACCGGGGGCGGGGGGCTGATCTGGCGCACCTCAAAGCGCAGCTCGTTCGGGGTGCTGCCGGTGATGCGCGCCTTTCTGATGGCCTCCTGCACCCCGGGCCAGGCCAGCAGCAGCCCGTGGGCGGCCAGCACGGCAAAAGTCAGCAGGATCAGGGGGCGTTGGCGCATGAGACGCTCAGTGTAGTGCCTGCTGCGCAGGCCCACAGGTCCGCTGGATTAGCGCTGCAGGCGGGGTTCTGCGGGGCTGTAGCCCAGTTCGTGGGAGAGCTGCGCGGCGATGGCCTGCAGGCCCTGGGCCATGGCGCCATCGGGGGTGGGGTCAAAGGTCGCTTGCGTGCCCAGGCTGGTGATGCCCAGCACCAGCTGGCCCCGCGCATCAAAGACCGGGGCGCACAGCGCCACCACGCTGGGTAGCAAGGTATCGACCACGCAGGCGGTGCCCTGGCTGCGTACCTGGGCGAACAGCTGGTGGGCGTCGGCGGCAGTTTGGGGCAGGTCGCTGCGCCCGGCCAGGCGTGCCTGCGCCAGTTCGCGCTCCAGCGCGGGCTCCGTGCGGGCGGCGGGCAGCCAGGCGCCAAAGCAGCGCCCAGTGGCGGACGAGAGCAGGGGCATCACATCGCCCAGACGCAGGTGGCCGGTGGTGCCGTGCGGTGGTTCTTCCCAGTGCACGATGGTTGCGCCATGGTTGCCCCAGACGGCCAGCGCCACGGTATGGTCCAGGCGCTCCAGCCAGTCGGGCATGCGCTCGCGCGCCAGCCGCACCGCATCGCTGCGGCGCAGCGCCGCCAGCCCCAGCTGCAAGGCCATCGGGCCCAGGTCATAGCGCGAGGTGGCCGCGTCCTGCTTGACCAGGCCGCTGCGCTGGTAGCTGACCAGGTAGCGGTGGGCCTTGGCTGCCGGCATCGCAGCGGCATGCGCCAGGTCTTTGAGCGCCAGCGGGCCACGGGCCTCCACCAGCGCCTGCAACAGCGCAAATCCCACCTCCACCGACTGAATGCCTGCACGATCCTTGTCCATGGCGCTAGTTTAAGGTATTCTAAATAAAGGAATGCATTTCACTAATCGTAATTTCACGCTGCAAGGCGTGCATTGCGATAGGCGCAAGCAGCGTGGCAAGCGCCCAGCCCGGGGCCAATCTGGCACGATAGAGGCATGTTTGACTGTGAGACACCGGTATGAAGCTTGCAAGCTATAAAGACGGATCGCGCGACGGCCAGTTGGTCGTCGTGTCGCGCGACCTGCGTACGGCCCACTACGCCTCCGGGATTGCGCACCGCCTCCAGCAGGTGCTCGACGACTGGTATTTCTATGCCCCCCAGCTGCAGGACCTGTACGACGCGCTCAATGCCGACCGCGCCCGCCACAGCTTTGACTTCAACCCCGCCCAGTGCATGGCACCGCTGCCACGCGCTTACCAGTGGTTGAGCGGGGCGGCCTACCTGAGCCATGTGGCCTTGCTGCGCCAGGCACCGGGCGAGGACCTGCCCGCTGCGCTGAAGACCGACCCCTTGCTCCACCAGGGCGCCAGCGACGCCTTCATCGGCCCCAACGATGACATCGTCGTGGCCAGCGAGGCCATGGGCATTGATTTCTCCGCCGAGCTGGCCGTCATCACCGGCGATGTGAAGCAGGACAGCAGCCCCGAAGATGCGCTGGACAGCGTGCGCCTGCTGATGCTGGCCAATCCGGTCAGCCTGCGCCAGCTGGAAGCGGCCGAGCGCGACAAGAGCGCCGGCCTGGTGCAGAGCAAGCCGGTGACGGCCTTCAGCCCGGTGGCCATCACGCCCGATGAGCTGGGCGATGCCTGGCGGGGCGGCAAGGTGCACCTGGCCTTGCAGACCAGCTGGAACGGCCGCAAGGTCGGCATGTGCGATGCGGGCCCGGAAATGGGCTTTCACTTTGGCCAGCTGATCGCCCATGCGGCCAAGACGCGTAACCTGCGCGCCGGCACCGTGCTGGGCAGCGGCACCGTCAGCAACAGCGGCGCCGAAAAGCATGGCCGCATGGACTGGCCCAAGGGCTATGGCTGCATCGCTGAAAAGCGCAGCATGGAAGCGCTGCAAAAAAGCAAGAGCCAAACCGGCTTCATGCAGTTTGGCGACACGGTGCGCATCGAGATGAAGGGCAAGGACGGCAACAGCCTGTTTGGCGCGATTGACCAGAATGTGGCCTCGCTCTACCAGGCGCAGACCGATGCCGTGGCTGAGCCGGAGGCCGCTGCATGAGCGCCAGGCTGCATGCCTGCCAGCGGTGGCGCAAGCCACTGCTGCGCCATGCATGCAGCCATGCGGGCCGCAGGGTGCCGCTATTCGGGCAGGCTGGTCTGGCGCGCGTGCTGCAGCAAGCGGTCCAGCAGCACACTGAGCTGCTCGCGCTCGTCAATGGTCAGGGCCGAGAGGATTTCTTCGTTGCGGCGGGCGATCACCACCATCACCTTCTCCCAGCAGGCACAGCCCTTGGGTGTGAGGCTGAGCACCACGCCGCGCCCATCCACCTCGCTGGCCTGCTTGAGCACCATGCCCTGCTCGACCAGGGCCTGGGTGGAGCGGCTGGCCTGGGCCTTGTTCAGGTTGGCGCGCATCGCCAGGTCATTGACCGACAGGGGATGGAACGCGCCAATCGCTGCCAGGCAGCGGGCCTCGCTGATAGGTATGCCCACCTCCTCCTCGTACACCATCTGGGTGGTGCGGTCGGTGATCTTGGCCAGCGCATGCAGGCGGTGGGTATAGGTACGGTCCAGCGGCGTGTTCAACGCGTCTCCTTGGTTTTGTATCGATGCTGGCTGGGAAAGCAGCTACCGCGACTATGTCACGGAGCCCCGCTTTGCGGAAGCGCCCAAGTCAAGACAGCGTCAAGTGTTTACCCTAGCCGCCAGGTCCCCGGGCCTGCGCAGCTGCCCCCCAGAATGACTGACAGGAGACAAGCATGAGCAGTTTGAGCGCCGAGCCCCGGCACTATATGACAGGTTTTGCCAATGAATGGGCAACCGAGGCCGAGCCGGGTGCCTTGCCGGTCGGCCGCAACTCGCCGCAGGTGGCGCCGTTGGGCCTGTATGCCGAGCAGCTGTCGGGCACGGCCTTTACCGCGCCGCGCCACAGCAACCGCCGCAGCTGGCTCTACCGCATCCGGCCCGGCGCCATGCATGAGCCCTTTGCGCCGCTGGCGCTGCCGCGCTGGAAAAGTCATGCCACCGGCGGTTTCGACGAGGTGCCCACGCCCCCCAACCAGCTGCGCTGGGATCCGCTGCCGCCGCCCGATGCGCCCTGCGATTTTCTGCAGGGCATGGTCAGCATGGCTGGCAATGCCGCCTGCGGCATCCACCTGTATGCGGCCAACCGCAGCATGGAAGGCCGCTACTTCTACAACGCCGATGGCGAGCTGCTGATCGTGCCCCAGCAAGGGCGCCTGCAGATTGCCACCGAGCTGGGCACGTTGGAGGTGGAGCCGCAGGAGATCTGCGTAGTACCCCGGGGCGTGCGCTTTGCGGTGACCTTGCTGGACGGCAGCGCACGCGGCTATGTCTGCGAGAACTACGGCGAGTTGCTCAAGCTGCCCGACCTGGGCGTGATCGGCTCCAACGGCCTGGCCAATCCGCGTGATTTTCAGACGCCGGTCGCTGCCTATGAGGACAAGGAGGGCGACTTTGAGCTGGTGGCCAAGCTGCGCGGCCACTTCTGGTCGGCGCGCATTGGCCATTCGCCCCTGGATGTGGTGGCCTGGCATGGCAACTACGCGCCCTACAAATACGATCTGCGCCGCTTCAACACCATCGGCTCGATCAGCTACGACCACCCCGATCCGTCGATCTTTCTGGTGCTGCAATCGCCCACCTCACTGCCTGGCGTGGATGCGCTGGACTTTGTCATCTTCCCACCGCGCGTGCTGGTGGCGCAGGACACCTTCCGTCCGCCCTGGTTCCACCGCAATTTCGCCAGCGAGTTCATGGGCCTGATCGAAGGCGCCTACGACGCCAAGGCCGAGGGCTTTGTGCCCGGTGGCGCCTCCCTGCACAACTGCATGAGCGGCCACGGGCCCGATGCCGACACCTTCGACAAAGCCAGCAAGGCCGACACGCACAAGCCGCACTACATCGACAACACGATGGCCTTCATGTTCGAGACCCCGGCCGTCATCCAACCCACCGCCTATGCGCTGGAGACGGTGCAGCTCCAGCACGAGTACTACCGCTGCTGGCAAGGGCTGCAAAAGCATTTCAAGCCCCAGCGCAAAGCCTGAGGCGATTCCCCCACTTGGAGACATCCCGCATGACCCTGCTCAACGAAACCCATGACCCCGCACTGCAAAGCTGGGTCAGCAGCGCCCAGGCCGCTGGCAGCGATTTCCCGCTGCAGAACCTGCCCTTTGCCAGCTTTCGCCGCCAAGGCAGCCAGGACGCCTGGCGTGGTGGCGTCGCCATTGGCGACCAGATTGTCGACCTGCAGGCGCTGGCCGCCAGCGGCAGCCTGAGCGGTGATGCGCAACGCGCAGCCGAGGCGGGCGCGCAGGAATCGCTCAACGCCCTGATGGCGCTGGGCCCGAAAGCCTGGAGCGCGCTGCGCCTGGCGCTGTCGCGTGGTCTGCGCGTGGGCGCGGCCGAGCAGGCGCAGTGGCAGGGTTTCCTGGTGCCGCAGGCGCAGGCCGCCTACAACCTGCCGGCGCGGATCGGCGACTACACCGACTTCTACACCTCCATCCACCACGCCACCAACATCGGCAAGCAGTTCCGCCCGGACAACCCCCTGCTGCCCAACTACCAGTGGGTGCCCATTGGCTACCACGGCCGCTCGTCGAGCATCGTGGTCTCGGGCACGCCGTTCAAGCGCCCGGTGGGCCAGACCAAGGCGCCCGATGCAGCAGTGCCAACGGTCAAGGCCAGCGCGCGCATGGACATCGAGCTGGAAATGGGCATCTTCGTGGGCCAGTCCAATGCGCTGGGCGAGCCCGTCAGCATCGGCGAGGCCGAGGACCATGTGTTTGGCCTCTGCCTGCTCAATGACTGGTCGGCGCGCGACATCCAGCCCTGGGAATACCAGCCGCTGGGCCCGTTTCTGTCGAAGAACTTTGCCTCGACCCTCTCCCCCTGGGTCGTGACCCTGGAGGCGCTGGCGCCTTACCGCGTGGCCTTTGCCCGCCCCGAAGGCGATCCGCAGCCGCTGCCCTATATGGACAGCGCCCACAACCGCGATGCCGGCGCCTTCGACATCGCGCTGGCCGTGGACCTGCAGACCTCCCAGATGCGTGCTGCCGGTGAAAAGGCCGTGCAGATCACCCAGTCCAACTACCGCCATGCCTACTGGACGGTGGCGCAGCTGGTGGCCCACCACACCATCAACGGCTGCAACCTGCAGCCCGGCGACCTGCTGGGCACCGGCACCTTGTCCGGCCCCAGCCTGGACCAGGCCGCTGCGCTGATCGAGCTGACCGTTGGCGGCAAGCAGCCGCTGACCCTCCCCAATGGCGAAACCCGCACCTGGCTGGAAGATGGCGACGCCGTGGTGCTGCGCGGCTGGTGCGAGCGGCCCGGCGCGGCCCGCATCGGCTTTGGCATCTGCGAAGGCCAGATGCTGCCGGCGCGCACGCTTTAAGCGACAGGTCAGGGGCCGGGGGCAGGTGGACAATGCCACCAGGCCCCAGCCCGGCGCCTGTAGCTGGGCGCCCCTAGGCGGGCGCCCGGCTAGGGGCCCCACAGAGACAACAAAGATTACCAACAGGAGACAACCCATGCCCACCCCTTTTTCCCTGCGCCAGCTGCTGGCTGCCGCCGCGCTGGCCTTGCCGGCGCTGAGCCAGGCCGCCTACCCCGAGCGTCCCATTGAATGGGTCGTGCCCTATGCGGCGGGCGGCGGCTCTGATGTGGTCGCCCGCGTGGTGGCCGAGCCGATGGCCAAGGCCCTGGGCCAGTCCATCATCATCCTCAACAAGCCCGGCGCGGCCACCAATATCGGTGCCGACTACGCCGCGCGCGCCAAGCCCGATGGCTACACCTTGCTGACCGGCGACACCGGCACCCTGGCGGCCAACGCCTTTCTGTACCAAAAACTCAGCTACAACGCCGAAAAGGACTTTGCGCCGGTCGGCATGCTGGTGCGCTTTCCGCTGATCTTGGTCGTCAACCCCAAGCTGCCGATCAAGAACCTGGCCGAGTTCACGGCCTGGGCCAAGGCGCAGCAAGGCGGCGTCAGCTATGCAACGCCCGGCGCCGGCTCGCCCCACCACCTGGCGACCGAGATTTTCAAGGAGCAGGCCAAGCTGAGCCTGGTACATGTGCCGTACAAGGGCGCAGCGCCCGCCGTGCAGGATGTGCTGGGCGGCCAGGTGCCCTTCATGTTTGTCGACTCGGTGGCCGGTTTCCAGAACATCCAGGCGGGCAAGCTGCGCGCCATCGGCATTGCGACACCGCAGCGCTCCAAGGTGTTTCCAGACGTTCCCACCCTGGATGAGCAGGGTGTGAAGGGCTTTGAGGCCTATGCCTGGCAGGGCCTGGTGGTCCCCAAGGCCACGCCGGAAGACCGTGTCAACCGTCTGAGCGAACAGTTACAGGCCACTTTGAAGGACCCGGCTGTGGTCAAGCGCCTCGAAGACATGGGGCTCGAGGTGACGCCGACGAGCCGCAGCGAGATGGAGAAATTCCTCGTCACAGAGCGTAATAAGTTGGGCCCTGTGATAAAAAGCAACAATATCCAATTAGATTAGTTAAAAATTGTCGAATCGCGTTAAAATCGAAGCGCCAGTTGGTTAACCATTCGGTTTAAAAAAGTTAAGTCACCAAGCGCGATGTCCTAGACATCGCGCTTTTTTTGTGCCTGCGCTATAGCAGATTCCCTGGGCTGACACCTGCGCGATAGGGCGACCGCCCCTGCTGGCGCATGCTGGGCCCTGTTTTTTTGCAAGGAACCCCCATGGCTGCTGCGCTTCCCCAGATCTTGGCTTTTGACGTGTTTGGCACCGTGGTGGACTGGCACGGCAGCATCCAGCGCGAGATGGCCGAGCGCTATCCCCAGGTGGATGGCGACGCCTTTGCCTTGGCCTGGCGCAAGGGCTACCAGCCGGCGATGGACCTGGTGCGCCAGGGCCAACTGGGCTGGACGCGCATGGATGCGCTGCACCGCCGCATTCTGGACGGCATCCTGCCGCAGTTTGGGCTGGAGGACATGCCCGAGGCCGAGCGTGCCGAGCTGAACCGGGTCTGGCACCGGCTGGCGCCCTGGCCGGACGCTGTTGCCGGCCTGCAGCGGCTCAAAAGCCGCTTTGTCATTACGCCGCTGTCCAACGGCAATATTGCCTTGCTGACCTACATGGCCAAGAACGCGGGGCTGCCTTGGGATTGTGTTTTGTCGGCGGAGGTTTTTCAGGCTTACAAGCCGGATCCCCGGGCTTACCTTGGTGTGGCGGATGTTTTTGGGGTGGAGGCTGCTGCCGTGATGCTGGTGGCTGCGCATCATAGTGATTTGGCGGCGGCTCGGGGGTGTGGGTTGCGGACGGCTTATGTCCAAAGACCCCATGAATATGGGGCCAACCAGCCCAAAGATGTGGCCCCCCAACCCAACAATACCTACCACTGTCTGAATCTTCTCGATCTTGCTGATCAGCTGGGATGTTGAGTTTTGTTTGTTGTTTGGAGGTTTGGGCTGTCGATCGTGCGGACGCGCCGATATAGGGCCTGATCCTTCGTTGCGCAGGCTTGCCGTACAGGCGTGCTGTCTGCGCCTGCGCGCCTTGTTTAGATTGTTTTATTTGCTGGCAGTGGGCTGTTAATCGTGCGGGGGCGCCGATATAGGGCCTGATCCTTCGTTGCGCAGGCTTGCCGTACAGGCGTACTGTCTGCGCCTGCGCGCCTCGTCTCAGGCCCTATCTCGGCGTTGGGGTGGTGGGGTGGGCGCTGCGCTTGCTTCTTTGGCCCGCTCCGGCATACCGCTTGGTTGAATGCTGCGCTTCTTGCTACCGCTTTTGGTTGGGCGGGTTCAGCGGTTGGTCAAATTTTCAATGCAAAAAGTAAAGCGCCCGGGGTGTCCTCGGGCGCTTTTTGCTTTTGATTCGCTGGTTTCGCTTCTTATTTCTTCGCTTGGGCCAGCCACTTGGTGGCCAGCTCTACCCAGTAGGTGGCGCCCAGGGGGATCAGGTCGTCGTTGAAGTCGTAGCTGGGGTTGTGCAGGGTGCAGGGGCCGCCGCCGTGGCCGATGGCGCGGTGGTCGCCTTCGCCGTTGGCGATGAAGCAGTAGGCGCCGGGCTTGGCTTCGAGCATGAAGGAGAAGTCTTCGGCGCCCATGGTGGGCTCTTGCGCTTTCACTTTATCGGCACCGATGATGTCGATCATCACCTGGCGGGCGAACTCGGCTTCGGGGACGCTGTTGACGGTGGCGGGGTAGTTGCGGTTGAAGTAGAAGTCGCACTGCGCGTTGTTCATTGCGCAGCAGCCTTCGGCCACCTGGCGCATGCGCGATTCGATCAGGTCCAGCACTTCGGTGCGGAAGGTGCGCACCGTGCCTTGCAGCTCCACGCGGTCGGGGATCACGTTGTTGGCTTCGCCGCCGTGGATCATGGTCACGGAGATCACGCCGGTATCGAGCGGCTTCTTGTTGCGGGTGATGATGGTCTGGAAGGCGGTCACGATCTGGCAGGCGATCGGCACGGGGTCATTGCCCATGTGCGGCATCGCGCCGTGGCCGCCCTTGCCGGTGATGGTGATCTTGAAGTCGTTGCTGGAGGCCATGACCGGGCCGGGGCTGACAGCCATGTTGCCAGCGGCCATGCCGGGCCAGTTGTGCATGCCGAACACGGCCTGCATCGGGAATTTCTCGAACAGGCCGTCCTTGATCATCTCGCGCGCGCCGCCACCGCCTTCTTCGGCGGGTTGGAAGATCAGGTAGACGGTGCCGTCAAAATCGCGGAACTTGGAGAAGTGCTTGGCAGCGGCCAGCAGCATCGCAGTGTGGCCGTCATGGCCGCAGGCGTGCATCTTGCCGGCATGGCGGCTGGCGTGTTCGAAGGTGTTGGACTCCTGCATTGGCAGCGCATCGATATCGGCGCGCAGGCCCACGGCCTGGCCGCTGGCGCCGCCGTCCTTGCCGTGCACGATGCCGACCACGCCGGTGGTGCCCAGGCCACGGTGGATAGGAATGCCCCATTCCGTCAGCTTGGCTGCCACCAGATCGGCCGTGCGCACTTCTTCAAAGCACAGCTCCGGGTGGGCATGGATGTCTTTGCGGATCTGGGCGATGCTGGCCGCTTCGGCCACGATGGAATCAATCAGCTTCATGGGAAATCCTGTTGGCTACATGGGGGTGTATCTGTCTGGCGGCGCCTGCGGGGCCAAGGCATGGGCGGGCGGCCTGCCAAGCCCTCTATGGTGCAGCAAAGCAGGGCGGCCCTGCGCTGAAATGTCTTGGGAATAACCCTGGGCCTGGGCCCCGCTCAGGAACATGCTGCAGGAGACGCCAGCGCTTGCCAACTGGCGCTACCATGTGCAGCACTGCTTTCCCCCCGATACCCACGATTTCGCGCCCGCCTGGGCGCCGCCACTGCCATGACCACCACCGCTGCCACCACTACCGTTTTGGGGGCCTGCCCCCATGACTGCCCCGACACCTGCTCGCTGGTCACCACGGTGGTCGATGGCGTGGCCACCAAGGTCAGCGGCAACCCCGCGCATGCGCATACGGGTGGCGTGCTTTGCGCCAAGGTCAGCAAATACACCGAGCGCAGCTACCACGAAGACCGCGTGCTGCAGCCGATGAAGCGGGTCGGTCCCAAGGGCAGCGGCCAGTTTGAGCCGGTGGGCTGGGACGAGGCGCTGGCCGATATCAGCGCACGGCTGCACGGCATTGCACAGACCGATCCGCAGGCCATCCTGCCCTACAGCTATGCCGGCACCATGGGCCTGGTGCAGGGCGAGAGCATGGACCGGCGCTTTTTCCACCAGCTGGGCGCCTCGCTGCTGGACCGCACCATATGCGCCAGCGCGGGCTCGGAGGCCTTGCTGCACACCTATGGCGGCAAGCTGGGCATGCATGTGCAGTTCTTTGCCGAGAGCCAGCTGATCCTCATCTGGGGCAGCAACAGCATTGGCAGCAACCTGCATTTCTGGCGCTATGCGATGGAGGCCAAGCGCAATGGCGCCAAGCTGGTCTGCATCGACCCGCGCAAGAGCGAGACCGCCGACAAATGCCATGAGCACCTGCAGCTGCTGCCCGGCACCGATGCGGCGCTGGCGCTGGCCTTGATGCATGAGCTGATCAGCAACGACTGGCTGGACCACGACTACATCGCCCAGCACACGCTGGGCTGGGATGCGCTGAAGGCCCGCGCACTGCAGTGGTCGCCCGAACGCGCCGCCCAGGTCTGCGGCATCGATGCGGCGCAGATCCGCAGCCTGGCGCGCGATTACGGCACCACCGAGCGGGCGGCCATCCGCCTCAACTACGGCATGCAGCGTGCGCGCGGCGGCGGCAATGCGGTGCGCGCCGTGGCCTGCCTGCCAGCGCTCACCGGTGCCTGGCGCCAGCGTGCAGGCGGGCTGCTGCTGTCCAGCTCCTCGTCGGCACCGGCGCGCCGGGGCGCGCTGCAAATGCCGGCGCTGCTGGGCGCGCGCCAGCCCCGCACCGTCAACATGAGCACGATTGGCGATGCGCTGCTCAATCCCGCCAGCGCCGAGTTCGGCCCGCAAATTGCGGCGCTCATCTGCTACAACAGCAACCCGGTCGCGGTGGCCCCCGACTCGGCCAAGGTGGTCAAGGGCTTTGCCCGCGAGGACCTGTTCACCGTGGTGCTGGAGCACTTCATGACCGACACGGCCGACTATGCCGACTATGTGCTGCCCGCCACCAGCCAGCTGGAGCACTGGGACATCCACACCAGCTACGGCCATACCGATGTGCTGCTCAACCGCCCGGCCATTGCGCCGCTGGGCCAGGCGCGCAGCAATGCCCAGATCTTCCGCGACCTGGCCGCGCAGATGGCGCGCTACGACAGTGCCTTTGCCGCGCCGCATTTTGCCGACAGCGACGAGGAACTGTGCCGCCAGGCGGTGGACCCGACGCGCATCCCGTTTGAGCAGCTGCTGGAGCAGGGCTTTGTCGCCCAGAACCTGCCCGAGGCCCCCTTTGCCAATGGCGGCTTTGCCACGCCCTCGGGCAAGTGCGAATTCCACAGCGCGGCGCTCGAAGCCATGGGCATCAACCCCTTGCCCGACTACCTGCCCAACCATGAGCTGCCCACGGCCAGCCACCCGCTGGCAATGATCTCGCCGCCGGCGCGCAACTTTCTCAACTCCACCTTCGTCAACGTGCGCAAGCTGCGCAGTGCCGAGGAGCGCCCGATGCTGGAGATGCACCCCAGCGATGCGCAAAGCCGCCAGATTGAAGATGGCGATCTGGTGCGCGTCTTCAACGGCCGGGGCGAGCATGTCTGCCATGCCAGCATCAATGGCCGCGCCCGGCCCGGCGTGGTGGTGGGGCTGGGCATCTGGTGGCGGAAGGACGGGCCCAATGGCACCAACGTCAATGAGCTGACCCACCAGCAGCTGACCGATATCGGACGTGCACCGTCCTTTTACGACTGTGCGGTGCAGGTCGAGCGCATGGTCACTGCCGACATGAGCCACGGAGGTATTGCCGCATGAGCGTCGTAGAACAAGCCTTTTCCCCCAGCTATGCAGTAGCGCGCCAGCAGTTTCTGGAGGCCGCCGCCTCCGCCGGCCTGGCGCTGCAGTCGCAGCCCCATCCGCTGACCGGGGTGGCGGGTGAGGCGCTGGCCATGGATGTGGCCCGGGATGGTGCGATGGACGCCGACAAGCTGCTGATCCTCAGCAGCGCCTGCCATGGCATCGAAGGCTATTGCGGCAGCGGCGTGCAGGTCTATGCGCTGCGCGATGCCGAGTGGCTGGACAAGGCGCGCAGTGCCGGTGTGGCCGTGCTCTATGTGCATGCGCTCAACCCCCATGGCTTTTCCTACGGTCGGCGGGTGACGCAGGAGAACGTTGACCTGAACCGCAACTTTGTCGATTTTTCGCAGCCGCTGCCGGGCAACCCGGCCTATGACCAGCTGCATGAGGTGATCGTGCCTGCCCAGTGGCCGCCGACTGCCCAGGTGCAGCAGGCGATGCAGGACTTTATTGATACGCAGGGCCTCAAGGCCTGGCAAGCTGCCGTAGCCCAAGGCCAGTATCGCCATCCGCAAGGGGTGTTCTTTGGCGGCCAGGCCCCCACCTGGAGCAACCAGACCCTGCGCCAGGTGCTGCGCCAGCACGGCAGCCAGGCGCGCCAGATTGCCTGGATCGATGTGCACACCGGCCTGGGCCCCAATGGCTATGGAGAGCGCATCTTTACCGGCCCGCCCGGTGATGCCGCCATGCTGGCGCGGGCGCGTCGCTGGTGGGATGGCGCAGGCGCCACGCCGGTCACCTCGCTGGACGATGGCAGCTCCTCATCGCCGCCATTGACCGGCCTGCTCTGGAACAGCGTGGCGCAGGAATGCCCGCAGGCCAGCTTTACCGGCATGGCCCTGGAGTACGGCGTGCAGCCCGTGCATGCCACCCTGGATGCCCTGCGCGCCGACCACTGGCGGCACCAGCACCCCGAGGCGCCCGCCGCCCAGCAGGCCGCCATCCACCAGCAGATGCGCGAAGCCTTTTATGACGAGAGCGCGGCCTGGAAAGGGCAGATCATCAGCCAGGCGCGCCAGGCGCTGTTCCAGACGGTGGATGGGCTCAGCAGCGAAGCGCGCTGATTTTTAAGCCTGCAGCGCAACCTGCTGGCAGCCCCAGTGGTGCAGGCATTCGCGCAGCAGAACCAGCAGCGCCGCCTGCGCCGGCGTCAGTTGCAGGCCGCCATGGCTGCCGCCCATCATGTGCTGGGCATAGCGGTTAAACAGCTGCTCAACCGCGTCGGTGGTCTGCAGCGCGGCTTGCGGGTTGGGCAGCTGCGCCAGCAGCGCGGCCATGTCCGGCGCGCTGCACAGCAAGGCCAACTGCGGGCCCGGCGCTGGCCAGCTGCGGGTCAGCGGCATGATCTGGTCTTCCACCAACTCAATCACCTGCTCCACCTGGCCGGCACCTGCCGATGCGCGGCTCAGGTACTGTGTTGCCAATTGGCCATACCCCAGGGGCAGATCGTGTCGAATAGGTGACGCGTTTTGCGCTGCCACACGCCAGACATGGCAGGCATCCGGGTCGGCCTGCAGCACCAGCCAGTCATGGTCTGGAAAGCGCGCTTGCAGCGCTGCCCAACCGGGCGGCAGCGCGGTGGACAAAGGGGCAGAGGGGGGGGCTGGCTGGGATGTGGGCATGGTCTGAGAGCAATGCTAAGCGCGCTTCGGAGAGGCCGCTCGCTGTATCTTTTATACATATGCTGTCAGTAGGTGTGTCAGACAAATGCCATTGACGGAACGGGGCGGCGTCACACAATAAGTGGCATGAATATCCTGCAGTCCAAGCTCGAAGACAAGCTGGCGGGTTTGCCAGTGTTGGTTGCCATCTCCATGCCCAACGGCGGATGGATCGGTCCGCCCGACCAGGCCCAGGTGCGCATCCGATGCCACAACGCGGCGGCACTGGCCGCGCTGGCGGCGGGCGATGTGGGGGTGGTCGGTGCGGCCATGGTGGAGGGCCATGTCGAGATCGAAGGCAGCATGCGCGATGCGATGGCCGCCGCCGTGGCCCTGATGCCCGCCGACCCGGTGGCGGCCCGCTCGACCTGGTGGAGCCGGCTGCTGGCGCGCTCGCGCTCGGCGGCGCTCCATACCTTGACCAAGGATTCCGAGCAGATCCAGTTCCACTACGACGTCTCGGACGACTTCTACGGTCTGTGGCTGGACCCGCGCCGCGTCTATTCTTGCGCCTACTATGCCCAGCCCGATTACAACCTGGCCCAGGCCCAGGAGGCCAAGCTGGACCTGATCTGCCGCAAGCTGCGGCTGCAGCCCGGCGAGCGCTTTCTGGATGTGGGCGCGGGCTGGGGCGGCCTGCTGCTCTGGGCCGCCGAGCACTATGGCATCGAGGGCACGGGCATTACCTTATCGAAGAACCAGCATGCCCATGTCAACCGGCTGATAGAGCAAAAAGGCCTGCAGGGCAGGGTCAAGATGCTGCTGAGCGACTACCGCCAGCTGCAGGTGGACCAGCCCTTTGACAAGCTGGCCTCGGTGGGCATGTTCGAGCATGTGGGCCGCGCCCATATGCACGAGTACTTCAGCGTGCTCAAGCGCCTGATCAAGCCCGGCGGCCTGCTGATGAACCATGGCATCACCGCCGGTGGTACCGACAACGAGCAACTGGGGGCCGGCATGGGCGATTTCATCGAGAAATACATCTTCCCCGGTGGCGAGCTGATCCACGTCAGCGCCGTGCTCGAAGAGATGGCGCATGCCGGCTGGGAGATGGTGGACACCGACAACCTGCGCCCGCATTACGCCAAGACTCTGTGGGCCTGGTCCGATGCGCTGGAGGCGCAGCTGGACGAGGCGCTGGCCATCCTCTCGCAAAAGGGCAATCCCGCGCAGGCCGGCAAGACCTTGCGCGCCTACCGCCTCTACCTGGCGGGCTGCGCCACCGGCTTTGAGCATGGCTGGGTGGCCTTGCACCAGATGCTGGCTGTCATGCCCGATAGATCGATGACGACAGGGACCATGCCTGGTGCACAATCACAATACCCATTCACCCGGGACTATATGTATCGATAAGGAGAGCGCCGTGCTATTCAAATTCAAATCACAGGCCACTGCAGACCTGATCATGCTGGAGCCAGATGCCCGCAAGGTGCTGCAGATCATCGGCAAGGACGCATCGCCACGCGGCATCATCACCACCGACCAGATTCCCCAGGCCATAGCTGCCTTGCAAGCCGCCGTGGCAGCTGAGGACGAACGCGCCCAGGCCGCCAAGGCCCCCGATCTGGACCAGGACCCCGAAGATGCCGATGGCCAGGATGTGAAGGCCAGCGTCGGCCTCAAGCAGCGGGCCGTGCCCTTTATCGAGATGCTGCGCCGCAGTGCGGCCGAGCAGGCCGATGTGGTCTGGGGCGGCTGATCGTTCACAGAGTTACTCACACCAACGAAAAAAAGACTGCCGAGGCAGTCTTTTTGCATGGGGTATGCCCGATCAGTCAGCGAAGGTGCCGGCCGCCTTGATGATGGGCGTCCACTTGGCGATTTCAGCCTGCACAAAGGCCTTGTGGCCTTCGGGCGTGATGCGTTGGTCGGTGGCAACCACGGCGCTCAGGTTCTCGGACTTCTTGATGAACTCGGGGTCCTTCAAGGCCACCTTCAGTGCGTCGTTCACCTTCTTCAGGATGTCGGCCGGCGTGCCCTTGGGGGCGTACAGACCGTGCCAGATCGTCACTTCAAAGCCGTTCAGGCCTTCTTCCTGCAGAGTCGGCAGGTCCTTCAGCGATGGCGTGGTCAGGCGCTTGTTGGTGGTCACGGCATAGGCCTTGACCTTCTTGCCTTCGATCTGGCCGGTGGTGTTGGTGGTCTGGTCGCAGAGCACATCCACCTGGTTGCCCATCAGGTCGGCAATCGCCGGTGCGGCGCCCTTGTAAGGCACTGCGGTCAGCGGGATCTTCAGGGTGCTTTGCAGCAGCAGGCCGCAGAGGTGCGAGGCGGAACCAATACCGGCATTGGCCAGGTTGACCTTGTCCTTTTCCTTGTTCAGGTAGGCGGCCAGTTCCTTGTAGTTGTTCGGTGCCAAGGTGGGCTTGCCGATCAGGGTCATCGGCACGTCGTTGATGATGCCCAGGTATTCAAAGTCCTTGGTCACATCAAAGGACAGCTTGCGGTACAGGATAGGAGCGGTGGCCACGCCGATGTGGTTGAGCAGCAGGGTGTAGCCGTCAGCCTTGGCGCGTGCGGCCTTGGCCATGCCGATGGTGCTGCCCGCGCCGTCGGCATTGTCGATGACGACGGTCACGCCATTGAGGGGCTTGCGCAGTGCTTCGGCCAGATCGCGTGCCACGCGGTCGGTCGGGCCGCCTGCCGTGAACGGGACGACGATGGTGATGGGCTTGTTGGGGTAGGAGGCGTCGGCATAGGCGCCGGTGGCGGTAGCGGCCGCCAGGGCCAGTGCAGTCCATTGCATCATCTTGTTCATAACGGCTTGTCTCTTTAGTGGAGAAAAAGACTGCCATCCTACCGAGAGAGTGCTTGGGTTTTTTCTAAGGTAAACCCTTGTTTTTCCAGAGTGTTTCTAGTTTTTGACACGGCCGTTTTTCGCGAACTTAAAGCCCAATGGCTGCCCGGCTCAACCACGGTTTGCGATAGATGCTATCAATATTGATAGTTAAAATGTCATTAGTTCCGGGCGAAATGTCGTGCAGCCAGAGGCAGTGATGGACATTTATTTGCGCTGGCGCAAGCCGCAGGGGCCTTGCCGGGCCGCGCCAGACCCCGAAATGTCCGTAGCCTTCCTATGGCTTTCACCAAGCTTACGCCGTCAGCGAGCCGCTGACGATGGCCGCTGCCGCCGCACGCGTCTCCACGCCCAGCTTTTCAAACACATGCTCCAGGTGCTTGTTGACGGTGCGCGGGCTCATGCCCAGGATCTGCGCAATGTCGCGGTTGGTCTTGCCCTTGGCCAGCCAGCCCAGCACCTCCGTCTCGCGTGGGGTCAGCGCGGCATCCTGCAGGCGCTGGGTGCTGGCGCGCAGGCTGTCATGGCCCAGGCGCAGCACCAGCATGCGCTCGCCAATGCCCACCTCGCCGACATCCTGGGCCACCAGGGTGCCTTGCCCCAGCGCCTGCTGGGCGGACTGGTGGCGGGCCGATTGCAGCCAGGCCGCAGCCGTTGCCGCGCTGGCGCCAAAGGCCTGCTCCAGCCACAGCGCCGCCTGGGGCGAGCGCCAGGCCAGGCGCCCCTGGCGGTCCAACACCACCACGCCCATGCCGGCCACATCGACGGCGGCCTGGGCCATGCGGCCCACATGGGCGTTGTGCATATGGCGAGCCAGCCGGGCCAGCACCTCGGGCAGCTTCAGCGGTTTGACCACATAGTCCACCCCGCCGCAGGCAAAGCCTTCCACGATATGGTCGGTCTCCGACAGCCCGGTCATGAAGATCACCGGCACATGGGTCCAGGCCGGGTGGGCCTTGATCTTGCGGCACAGCGAGAAGCCGCTTTCGCCGGGCATCACGCAGTCCAGCAGCAGGGCATCGGGCGTGGCGATCTCCAGGCGCTCCAGCGCCTCGGCCGCATTGCGGGCCAGCAGCACGGTGTAGTCCTGCTGGCTCAGCGCCTCGCAGAGAAATCCCAGGGTCTCGACGGCATCGTCCACCACAAGAACAACGCCGGCATGGGCTTGGAAAGTAGGCATGGTCAGGGCTCGCTGTGCTCCGCAGGCGCCAGGCGCTCCAGGATGAAGGGGAAATCAAAACGCTGAGCCGCCGCATCCAGGGCCTGCAGCGCATGGCGTGATTCAGGGTGGCTGGCCTGGGCGGCGGCCAGCAGCTTGCGCAGGCCGGCGCCATCGCCAAAGCGGGCCAGGCGGGTGAGGTCCGATTGCAGATCCGGCGGCAGCGGCGGCTCCTGCGCGCTAGTGGGCAGCGCTGCGGGGGGCGGGGGCGCGGCTGTGTCTTCCAGCCATTCCAGCTTCAGCAGCCAGGCCAGGGTGTCCATCAGTTCGGACTCCAGCACCGGCTTGCCGACAAAGGCCTGGCAGCCGGCACGCTCGAGCTGCTCGGGCTGGTTCTCGAACAGGTCGGCCGAAACGATGACGATGGGCAGGTGCGCGGCGCTGTACTGCTGGCGCACCAGCGCAGCGGTCTGCCAGCCGCTCAGGTCGTCCATGCTCAGGTCCAGCAGGATGGCGTCGGGTGGCGCATCGCGGATGATCTCCAGGCACTCATGGCCGCTGGCCGCCTCCAGCACGGTAAAGCCCAGCGGGATCAGCACCCCGGCGATCAGCTGGCGGTGAATGGGCTGGTCATCGACCAGCAGCAGGCTTCTGCGCGGGCCCAGGTAGCCACCGATAAAGGGCCGCGCCTGGGGCTGGCCTGCCAGCGCGCGCGGCGGGTTGTGCACCTCGCTCAGGTAGAGGCGTACCGAGAAGGTGCTGCCTTGGCCGGGCGTGCTTTGCAGGCTCAGCTCGCCGCCCATCAGCAGGGTCAGCATGCGGGTGATGGTCAGGCCCAGGCCGGTGCCGGTGCTGGCTGCGCGGCGCCCGGCGCTGCCCCGCTCAAAGGGCATGAAGATGCGCTCATGGTCCTGCGGGGCAATGCCGATGCCGGTGTCGCGGATGTCAAAGCGCACCACATCGCTGTGGCAGTCCACCTGCAGGCGGATGCTGCCGCTGTCGGTAAAACGGATGGCATTGCCCAGCAGGTTGATCAGAATCTGGCGCAGGCGCTTGGCGTCCGCCCGCACCCACTGCGGAATGCGGCCCTGCGTCTGCAGCTCGAACTGCAAGCCCTTGGCCTGGGCCTGGGGCCGCACCATGCGGTTGACCGCTTCCAGAAACTCGGGGAACTGCAACGGCGCCGGGTCCAGCCGCAGGCGCCCAGCCTCGATGCGCGCCAGGTCCAGCAGCTCGTCGATCAGCGAATGCATGTGCTGGCCGCTGTGCAGCATGGTGCTGATGTTTTCGTGCGCGGGGCCGGGCAGGTCGCTACGGCGCAGCAGCAGCTGGGCATAGCCAAGGATGCTGGTCAGCGGCGTGCGCAGCTCATGGGCCATGCCGGCCACATAGCGTGACTTGGCCTGGTTGGCCGCCTCGGCATGCTCCTTGGCGGCCTGCAACTGCGCATCGGTGCGCTGGTGGGCCTCGATCTCCTGCAGCAGCATCTGCGTCTGGCGCTCCGATTCCTCGCGCGCCATGCGCCGGCTGTCCTTGGCCAGCACCAGCCACCAGGCGTAGAGCGCGCACAGCAGCGCCAGCAGCGAGAAGGCGCGCACAAAGGCCCAGCGCAAATCGGTCTGCCCGGGCGACAGGCTTTGCTGCATATAGACCACGAACAAGGCCAGCGCCATCGGGCTGGTCAGCAGCAGCACCGTGCCGGCATAGGATGCCAGCCGAAAATTGATGCTGCGCTGGATGCGCTGGGGCAGCAGGCTTTCGTACAGGCTGCGCCACTGCACCTGGGCGCGCGCGGTGCTGGGTTTGCAGCGGTCATGGCAGCGCGAATCGAGCGAGCAGCACAGCGAGCAGATCGGCGCGCCATAGGCGGGGCAGGCGGCCATGTCGGCGCGCTCAAACTGGTTCTGGCACACGGCGCATGGCAGCTCGGGCGCCTCAAACAGCGCGGGCTGGCGGGCGATGTACCAGCGCCCGCGCGTGGCCCAGGCCAGCAAGGGCGATACCAGCAGCGCAATCACCAGTGCGATATAGGGCGCAAAGGCGCTGGCCAGCTCGCCCAGCAGGCCGCTGTAGGCAATGCCGGCGGCCAGCGCGGCAATGCCCATGGCCCCCAGGCCGACGGGGTTGAGGTCATGCAGGTAGGCGCGCCGGAACTCGGTGCCCGGCGGGCTCAGCCCCAGCGGCTTGTTGATGACCAGATCGGCCACCAGCGCGCCCACCCAGGCGACGGCGATGTTGCTGTAGATGCCCAGCACCTTCTCCAAGGCGCTGAACACGCCCAGGGTCATGATCAGCATCGCGATCATCACATTGAACACCAGCCACACCACACGGCCGGGGTGGCTGCGGGTGATGCGCGAGAACACATTGGACCAGGCCAGCGAGCCGGCATAGGCATTGGTCACATTGATCTTGATCTGCGCCATGATGACGAAGACGAGGGTGACCCAGAGGGCGATGCCCGGGTCCTGGATGATCTTGCCAAAGGCCGTCAGGTAGAGGTGGGTGGGGTCCGAGGCCTCGGCCACAGTCGAGCCAAACTGCAGCGCCACATAGGCCAGGTAGGCGCCGCCCAGCATGCGTGCGGCACCCATCAGGATCCAGCCCGGCCCGCCCATCAGCACACAAAACCACCAGCGCCCCCGGTTGGCCGCCGTCTTGCGCGGCATGAAGCGCAGGTAATCGACCTGCTCGCCCACCTGCACGATCAGCGCAAAGATCACCGTGCTGGCCGAGCCGAAATACAGCCAGTTGAAATCGGCGCTGCCCGAGGTCAGGCCCGACAGGCCCGGCAGCTCATGCACAAACTGGGGCTGCGCAAACGCCAGCCAGAGGTAGGGCGTCAGCAGCATCAGTGCCCACAGCGGCTGGGTCCAGGCCTGCAGCTTGGAGATGAAGGTGACGCCATACAGCACCATCGGTATCACCACCAGCGCGCACAGCACATAGCAGACCACCAGCGGCCAGCCCAGCGCCATCTGCACCGCCAGCGCCATGATGGCCGCCTCCAGCGCAAAGAAGATGAAGGTGAAGGTGGCATAGACCAGCGAGGTGATGGTCGAGCCCAGGTAGCCAAAGCCGGCGCCCCGGGTGAGCAGGTCCATGTCCAGCCCATAGCGCGCCGCGCAGACCGAGATGGGCCAGGCGGTCAGAAAGATCACGATGCCCATCACCGTAATGGCCCAGGCGGCGCTGCTGAAGCCATAGGCCAGGGTGATGGTCGCGCCAATGGCCTCCAGCGCCAGAAAGGACAGCCCGCCCATCGCCGTGTTCAGCAGCTGCCATTCGCTCCAGCGCCGTGCTTTCTGCGGCGTAAAGCGCAGTGCGTAGTCCTCCATGGTCTCGTCGGCCACCCAGGCGTTGTATTCGCGGCGGATCGGGAAGATCTTTTGGGAGGGCTTGGTCATCACAGGCAGCGCGCAGGCGCTGTGGGCAAGGGATCAGCGGACTAAGCAATATTCAGGCCACGGCAAGGCTGGCGCGGCCGGCGAGGTGTGACCCAAAGTGCAGTGGGCGCGCAAGCTTAGCCCGGCGTGCGTACGCAGGGGCTACGTCAAATGACGTATGGGTGATTGGGGGCGGCACTTTTAGAGTGACCAACAGGTTTCAACCCGTTACCGGTTCAGCCCCTGAACCACTTGAGGAGAAAAGCATGTCTCAGGATTTCCAACAGTCGCTCCGCCGCCGCCGTCTCTTGCAAGGCCTGGGTGCCATCAGCATGGCGGGTCTGCCCATGCTGTCGCGTGCCCAGACGCCACCCACCACCCAGGTCAACACCAGCAAGCTGGCGGTGACCGATACCGAGGTGGTGGTCGGGCAGCTGCACTCCTCGACCGGCACGATGGCGATCTCCGAGACCGGCTCCATCCAGGCCGAGCAACTGGCCATTGACCAGATCAACGCCATGGGCGGTGTGCTGGGCCGCAAGATCCGCGTGATCAAGGAAGACGGCGCCTCCGACTGGCCCACCTTTGCCGAAAAGGCCAAGAAGCTGCTCATCAGCGACCATGTGGCCACCGTCTTCGGCTGCTGGACCTCGGCCTCGCGCAAGGCCGTGCTGCCGGTCTTCGAGAAGGAAAACGGCCTGCTCTACTACCCCACCTTCTACGAAGGCCTGGAGCAGAGCAAGAACGTCATCTACACCGGCCAGGAAGCGACCCAGCAAATTCTGTACAGCCTCGACTGGGCCAAGAAGGAGAAGAACGCCTCCAAGGTCTTCCTGGTGGGCTCCGACTACATCTGGCCGCGCACCTCGATGAAGATTGCGCGCAAGCACATCGAGACCTTCCAGAAGGGTAAGGTCGTCGGCGAGGAGTACTACCCGCTGAGCAACACCAACTTCAACTCGCTGATCAACAAGATCAAGGTGGCCAAGCCCGATCTGATCTTTGCGGCTGTAGTGGGTGGCTCCAACGTGGCCTTCTACAAGCAGCTCAAGGCCGCAGGCATCACCGGTGACAAGCAGTTCCTGGTGACCCTGTCGGTGACCGAGGACGAAATGCTGGGCATTGGCGGCGAGAACTTTGCCGGCTTCTACTCGAGCATGAAGTACTTCCAGTCGCTGGACAACCCCAACAACAAGAAGTTTGTCGAGGCTTTCAAGGCCAAGTACGGCCCCAAGTCGGTCATCGGCGATGTGACCCAGGCCGGCTACCTGGGCCCCTGGCTGTGGAAGGCCGCTGTCGAGAAGGCCGGCAGCTTCGATGTGGACAAGGTCGTGGCCGCATCGCCAGGCATCGAGCTGAACACCGCCCCCGAAGGCTACGTGAAGATCGACGCCAACCACCACCTCTGGAGCAAGTCGCGCATCTCGCAAGGCCTGCCGGACGGGACTTTCAAGGTCGTGTCCGAGTCGCCTGAATTGATCAAACCGGATCCATTCCCCAAGGGTTACCAATAAGTCCGGACCCCGAGAGCGGGCCACGGGGCATAGGCCTCTGGCCCGCATTGCCGCCGACCACCCGACAAGAGAGCGCCATGACCTTTTCTGAAATGATGAATATCGGGCTGATGCAGGGCTTTGCAGGCCTCAGCCTGTTTGCGGTATTGCTGCTGATGGGCCTGGGCCTGGCGATTATTTTTGGCCAGATGGGTGTCATCAACATGGCGCATGGCGAGTTCATGACCATCGGCGCCTACACCGTGTTCATGGCCTCCACCCTGGTGGAAGCCCATGCACCGGCCTGGATGCCCTACTACTTTCCCTTGTCGATCGTGGCTGCCTTTGTTTTTGCGTTTGTGCTGGGCTGGCTGGCCGAATGGGCGCTGATCCGCCATCTGTACAAGCGCCCGCTCGATACCCTGCTGGCCACCTGGGGCCTGAGCCTGGGGCTGCAGCAGGTGTTCCGCTCGGTGATCGGCCCCAAAGAGGTGAGCCCCACCTTGCCTGACTGGTTGATGGGCTCCTGGTCGCCCAGCGAGGGGCTGGACATTCCGATCAACGGCATGTTTGTGCTGGCGCTGGCGCTGCTGGTGACGGCCGGTGTGCTGATTGCGCTCTACCGCAGCCGTTGGGGCCTGCGGGTGCGGGCCACGGTCAGCAACCGCGTGATGGCCAATGCCATCGGCATCAACACCAAGAAGACCGACCGCCTGACCTTTGCCATTGGCTGCGGGGTGGCAGGCATTGCCGGGGCGGCCTTCACCACCATCGGCTCGACGGGGCCCACCTCCGGCTCGCTCTACATCGTGGATTCCTTCCTGGTCGTCACCTTTGGCGGCGCCGCCAGCCTGCTGGGCACCGTGGCATCGGCCTTTGGCATTGCCCAGGTGCAGTCCATCACGGAGTTCTTCCTGAGCGGCTCCATGGCCAAGGTGCTGACCTTGTCCTTCATCGTCGTGGTCTTGATGCTGCGGCCCCAAGGTTTGTTTGCCAGCAAGGTGCGCCGCTAAAGCCGGTGGAAAGGATGACAACCATGAAAGATATGCGTGCGTGGCTGGAACGAACCGGCCTGGGACATGTGGCACTGCTGGCCGTGGTGCTGCTGCTGGTGTTCCCCTTGGCGCTGGATTCCTTCCGCCTGAACCTGGTGGGCAAGTACCTCTGCTACGCCTTTGTGGCCGTGGGCCTGGTCATGCTCTGGGGTTGGGGCGGCGTGCTGAGCCTGGGGCAGGGCGTGTTCTTTGGCCTGGGCGGTTATGCGATGGCCATGTTCCTCAAGCTCGAAGCCTCGGACAAGGCCAGCACCAGCATCCAGTCCACACCGGGCATCCCCGACTTCATGGACTGGAACCAGCTCACCGCGCTGCCGCTGTGGTGGACGCCGTTCGAGCACCTGCCGTTTGCGCTGTTTGCCGTGGTGGCTGCCCCCGCGCTGCTGGCCTTCATCATCGGCTTTGCGATGTTCCGCCGCCGGGTGGGCGATGTCTACTTTGCCATCATCACCCAGGCCGTGGCGCTGATCCTCACGGTGCTGATCATCGGCCAGCAGGGCTACACCGGCGGTGTCAACGGCATGACCGACCTGCGCACCATGCTGGGCTGGGACATCCGCACCGACAGCGCCAAGTACATCCTCTACTACGTCTGCTGCGGCCTGCTGCTGCTGTCGGTGGTGGCCTGCCTCTGGATCCAGAAAAGCAAGCTCGGCACCCTGCTGCTGGCGATGCGCGACAAGGAAGACCGCGTGCGCTTCTCCGGCTACGACGTGTCGATGTTCAAGGTCTTTGTGTTCTGCCTGGCCGCTGCGATATCGGGCATTGGCGGCGCCATGTTTGCGCTGCAGGTGGGCTTTATGTCGCCCTCCATCGTCGGCATTGTTCCCTCGATCGAGATGGTGATCTTTGCCGCCGTCGGTGGCCGCATGAGCCTGGTCGGTGCCGTCTATGGCGCGCTGCTGGTCAACTTTGGCAAGACCTATTTCTCCGAGACCTTCCCCGATCTCTGGATGTTCTGCATGGCCGGCCTCTTCATTGTGGTGACCATGTTCTTCCCCAACGGCCTGGCGGGCCTGTATGCGAGCAAGCTCAAGCCCATGCTGGCCCGGCGCGCCGCCAAACCTGC
The DNA here is from genome assembly GCF_004364775.1 of Comamonas sp. JUb58. Classification (GTDB taxonomy): domain Bacteria; phylum Pseudomonadota; class Gammaproteobacteria; order Burkholderiales; family Burkholderiaceae_C; genus Comamonas. The sequence goes on along the minus strand of NZ_SOAL01000002.1, from coordinate 193,203 downwards.
CAGCCCGCCCATCCCTGCGGCGAACAGCACGGTCAGCAAACCCATCACCAGCCCGGCCAGCAGCAAGGCGCAGGAGCCGGTCGCCGGTAAGCCCGCGGCCGAAGGCGTCTGAACCAGGAGTGAGCAATGAGCAATACCGACTTTGCACTGGCGGTGGAGGGCTTGACGGTCTCCTTTGACGGCTTCAAGGCCATCGAGGACCTGACCCTCTATGTCGACAAGAACGAGCTGCGCGTGATCATCGGCCCCAACGGCGCCGGCAAGACCACCTTGCTCGATCTGATCTGCGGCAAGACCAAGGCCAGCAGCGGCAGCATCAAGTTCCAGAACCAGGAGCTGACGGGCATGGACGAGTACCTGCGGGTGCGCAAGGGCATCGGCCGCAAGTTCCAGACGCCGTCGATCTACGAGAACCTGTCGGTCTTCAAGAACCTGGAGGTCTCCTACCCCGAGGGGCGCTCGGTGTTCGGCGCGCTGCGCTTTCAGTGCACGCCGGCCGTGCAGCAGCGCGTGCAGGACGTGGCGCAGGAGATTGGCCTGGACCATGTGCTGGAGATGGAATCGGGCCTGCTGTCGCATGGGCAAAAGCAGTGGCTGGAGATTGGCATGCTGCTGATGCAGGAGCCCGAGCTGCTGATGCTGGACGAGCCGATTGCCGGCATGAGCGCGCGCGAGCGCGAGCTGACGGCCGAGCTGCTCAAGCGCATCTGCGTGGGCCGCTCGGTGATCGTGATCGAGCACGACATGGAGTTTGTGGCCCGCATTGCGCACAAGGTCACCGTCATGCACCAGGGCAAGATTCTGGCCGAAGGCTCGATGGAGGCCGTGCAGTCCGATCCCAAAGTCATCGATGTCTACCTGGGCCACTGAGGAGCCGCATATGCTGAAAGTCAACGATATCCACGTGGCCTACGGACAGAGCGAGGCGCTGCATGGCATCTCCTTCGAAGGCCGGCCCAATGAAACCCTGGCCATCATGGGCCGCAACGGCATGGGCAAGACCACCTTGTTCAAGGCGCTGATGGGCGTGCTGCCGCTCAAGAGCGGGGCGGTGCAGGTGGCGGGGCAGGACGTATCGCGCGACGAGAGCTATCTGCGCGTGGCCAAGGGCATTGCCTATGTGCCCCAGGGCCGCATGATCTTCCCGACCCTGAGCGTCGAGGAGAACATCGAGACCGGTCTGGAAAACGCCCGCGACCGCAAGATCCCCGACGAGATCTATGCGCTGTTCCCGGTGCTCTGGGACATGCGCCGGCGCAAGGGCGGCAACCTCTCGGGCGGGCAGCAGCAGCAGCTGGCCATTGCCCGCGCGCTGGTCACCAACCCCAAGGTGCTGCTGCTCGACGAGCCCACCGAGGGCATACAGCCGTCCATCATCAAGGACATCGCCAAGGCGCTCAATGAGATCCGCAAGATGCGCGAAATCACCATCGTCGTCTCCGAGCAGGTGCTGCATTTTGCGATGGATGTGGCCGACCGGCTCTTTGTCATCGAGGGCGGGCGCATCGTGCACGAGACCGACCGCGCCAACACCAACGAGGCCCACATCAAGTCCTATCTGTCGGTTTAGGTCCTTGCGCGGCCGGCCGCTGGCACTGCGCTGCCGGCCCGCATTTTTCTGTTTCATTGACTGCATCACAGGAGCTGCACATGCCCGAAACCCTGATCAAGGTTGATCTGTCCCAACCGGCCCCCTCCAACGAGAAGGTGCACAACCGCTGGCACCCCGATATTCCGATGGCCTGCTGGGTGAACCCCGGCGATGACTTTGTGCTGGAGACCTACGACTGGACGGGGGGCTTCATCCAGAACAACGACAGCGCCGACGATGTGCGCGATGTGGACCTGACCACGGTGCACTACCTCTCGGGCCCGGTCGGCGTCAAAGGTGCCGAGCCGGGCGACCTGCTGGTTGTGGACCTGCTCGACATCGGCGCCAAGGACGAGAGCCAATGGGGCTTCAACGGCTTTTTCTCGCAGAAGAACGGCGGCGGATTCCTGACGGACCATTTCCCGTCCGCGCAAAAATCGATCTGGGATTTCCAGGGCATGTTCACCACCTCGCGCCACATCCCCGGCGTGCGCTATGCCGGTTTGATCCACCCCGGCCTGATCGGCACCTTGCCCGATCCCAAGATGCTCGAGACCTGGAATGCGCGCGAGCAGGCGCTGATCGACACCAACCCGGACGGCAACCTGGCCAACCCGCCCTTCATGGCGACGGCGCACATGGGCCAGCTCAAGGGCGAGGCACGCGACAAGGCCGCAGCCAGCGGCGCGCGCACCGTGCCCCCGCGCGAGCATGGCGGCAACTGCGATATCAAGGACCTCTCGCGCGGCTCCAAGATCTTCTTCCCGGTCTATGTCGATGGCGCCGGCCTGTCGGTGGGCGATCTGCACTTCAGCCAGGGCGATGGCGAAATCACCTTCTGCGGCGCGATCGAGATGGCCGGCTGGGTGCACATGAAGGTGTCCATCATCAAGGGCGGCATGGCCAAGTACGGCATCAAGAACCCCATCTTCAAGCCCAGCCCCATCGTGCCGACCTACAACGACTATGTGATCTTTGAAGGCATCAGCGTCGACGAATCGGGCAAGCAGTACTACCTGGATGTGAACGTGGCCTACAAGCAGGCCTGCCTGAACGCCATCGAGTACCTCAAGAAGTTTGGCTACTCGGGCGCCCAGGCCTATTCCATCCTCGGCACCGCCCCGGTGCAGGGCCATATCAGCGGCGTGGTGGACGTGCCCAATGCCTGCGCCACGCTGTGGCTGCCCACGCAGATCTTTGATTTCGACATCAACCCCAGCGCGGCTGGGCCGGTCAAGTACCTGGACGGCAGCATCGATATGCCGATCTCGTACGACAAGTAAGACGCTGGCTTGCGCGGGCCGCAGCGCCGGCCCGCTTTTATCTTTTTGTGCAGGAGACTGTGATGCCCACCTATGACTACGCCTGCCAGCACTGCGGCGAATTCGACGCGCTGCGCCGCCTGGCCGACCGCAACCTGGCCTGCGCCTGCCCCCGCTGCGGCGCGGCCTCCGAGCGCGTCATCAGCCAGGCACCGCGCCTGGCCTGCACCTCCCCCCAGCAGCGCCGCGCCGCCGAGGTCAACGAACGCGCCCGCCATGCGCCGCGTATGTCGCGGGATAACGATCCTGCTGCGGGCAACTATGGGCGGCTGCGGCATCCCAGTGGCTGTGGGTGTTGCAGTGGGGGTGCCAAGACCGGCGCCGCTGCGGCTGCGGCGCAGCCGGCGCTAAAAAGCCAGGTGGGGAATCGGCCTTGGATGATTAGCCACTGAGGGGCCTGGATCAGAGATGCGGTTGCGCACAGCCAGGCAAGTTTTGGAGACGCGATAGACATTTGCGGCGTTTATGTCTATTATTCACCGCATGTTTAGCGGTGAATATATCTGGCAATCCCCGCACTGGCCTCAGTGGCAGTTCGATAGCGATGCCCTGGCTGCTCCACTGGCGCAGGTCAGTCAGGCGCAAGGCATGCTGCTTGGGCGCCTGGCGGATGTCGGCATGGGCCTAAGGGACCAGGCGAGCCTGGCTGCGCTGACGCAGGATGTGCTCAAGACTTCCGAGATCGAAGGGGAGTCGCTCAATGTGGCGTCTGTGCGCTCCTCCATCGCCCGGCGGTTGGGGTTGGACATTGGGGCGCTCGCACCGGTAGACCGGCATGTGGAGGGTGTGGTCGAGATGGTGCTCGACGCGACGGCAAACCACCAGCAAGCCGTCACCGAGCAGCGCATCTATGGCTGGCATGCCGCCTTGTTCCCAACCGGTTATTCGGGCATGAGCAAGATAGCGGTGGGCACGTGGCGCGATGACGCAGCGGGCCCCATGCAGGTGGTATCAGGCCCGATCGGCCGCCAGAAAGTGCATTACGAAGCGCCTCCTGCCCCCCAAGTGCCTGCAGAGATGGCCAAGTTGCTGGCCTGGATCAATGACCCGGTGCATTCCACCCTTCCGGCATTGCTCAAATCTGGGTTGGGGCATTTGTGGTTTGTGACCATCCACCCTTTTGATGACGGCAATGGTCGTATGGCGCGGGCCATCGGTGATCTGCTGTTGGCGCGCGCGGATGGCAGTGCGCAGCGCTTTTACAGCCTGTCTGCCCAAATACAGCGCGAGCGCAAGGCCTATTACGAGGTTTTGGAGCGCACGCAAAAGGGCGGCATGGATGTGACGCCATGGCTGCTGTGGTTTCTGAAGACCTTGCACCAGGCGGTCCTACAAGCGAACGAGGGTTTGGCGGTCGTACTCTATAAGGCGCGGTTTTGGCGCCATTGGGCGATGGCGCCGATGAACGAGCGCCATATCAAGGTGCTGAACCGCTTGCTCGATGGCTTTGACGGAAAGCTCACGACCGGGAAATGGGCGGCCATCGCCAAGTGCTCCAGCGACACGGCACTACGAGATATCAACGAGTTGCTGACGCTGGGAGTGTTGGCCAAGGAGCCAGCAGGTGGGCGCAGCACGAGCTATGTGCTTAGCCCGGTGTAGTGCGATAGGGCGAGCCCGCAGGTGCGGCGGGCCCCGGACCTGGCCCAGCGCCACCGCTGGTCAGTCATAACTCCGCGCATCCTCAATCACCTTGCCATCATTCGGCAGCTCACCCGGGCGCAGCAGCGCGATGTCGGCGCGCAGCTTGGTGACTTCGCGCACGGCGTCGGCGATCTGTTCGGCCAGGCCGGCGCCCAGCTCGGTGGTTTCCACCTGCAGGCTCATCTGGTCCTGGGCCATGGCGCCGCTGACAACCAGGCGCGCCTTTTGCACCTGGGGAAAGCGTTTGACGACCTCGGCGATCTGGCCGGGGTGCACAAACATGCCGCGCACCTTGGTGGTCTGGTCGGCGCGGCCCATCCAGCCCTTGATGCGGGTGTTGGTGCGGCCGCTGGGGCACTGGCCGGGGAGGACGGCCGACAGGTCGCCGGTGCCAAAGCGGATCAGCGGGTAGTCGGTGTTGAGGGTGGTGACGACCAGCTCGCCGACCTCGCCTTCGGCCACCGGGTCGCCGGTGCCGGGGCGCACGATCTCGACAATCACGTTCTCGTCCAGCACCAGGCCTTCGCGGGCCTCGGTTTCATAGGCAATCAGGCCCAGGTCGGCGGTCGCATAGCACTGGTAGGCAGCCACGCCCCGGGCACTGAACCAGTCGCGCAGTGAGGGCGGGCAGGCCTCGCCGGAGACGAGCGCCTTGGTCAGCGATGCGATGCGCTGGCCCTGGGCTTCGGCCTTCTCCAGGATGATCTTCAAAAAGCTGGGCGTGCCGATGTAGCCATGCGGGTGCAGATCGGCCATGGCCTGCACCTGCTGCTCGGTCTGGCCAGTGCCGGCGGGGAAGACGGTGGCGCCCAGCGCCTGGGCGCCTGACTCCATCATCGAGCCGGCGGGCACAAAGTGGTAGCTGAAGCTGTTGTGCACCAGCTCGCCAGCGCGAAAGCCGGCCGCATAGATGGCGCGGGCCATGCGCCAGTAGTCGGGGCGCTGGCCCTCGGGTTCATAGATGGGGCCGGGGCTGGCAAACATGCGTGGCATGGCGCTGCCAAAGGGCGCGGTGTTGAAGCCGCCAAAGATGGCGCGGCCTGGGTGCTGGGTGCGCTCGGCCTTTTGGCGCTCCAGCAGTTCATGCTTGCGGGTCACGGGCAGCTGCGCCAGCGCCGCGCGGCTGTTGATGCTGGCGGCATCGATCCCTTGCAGGATGCTGGCAAAGGCGGGGGAGTGTTGCTGGGCGTGCCGAATCTGGGCGGGCAGGCGGGCCATCAGATCGGCTTCGCGGGCAGCTGGGGCGCGGGACTCCAGATCGTCGTAATGCTGGCTCATGCGGGTTCTCCGGGACGTGTGATCGGTATTTTTGAGGGCGAATCTGCCGCAGACGCCGGCATCTGGGCATCAGCCGGCGCGGTAATCGGGTGCGTTGAAGCAGTGCGGTCAGGCCAGCCAGCGTTTTCTGCGCTTGTAGCTCTTGACGTCCTTGAAGCTCTTGCGCTCGCCGCCGCCCATGCCCAGGTAGAACTCCTTGACGTCCTCGTTGTTGGCGAGGTCCTTGGCGGCGCCGTCCATCATGATGCGACCGCTCTCCATGATGTAGCCGTAGTCGGCGTACTTCAGCGCCATGTTGGTGTTCTGCTCGGCCAGCACGAAGGTGACCTTTTCCTTCTGGTTCAGGTCCTGCACGATGTTGAAGACCTCTTCAACGATCTGCGGCGCCAGGCCCATCGAGGGCTCATCGAGCAGCACCAGGCGCGGGTTGCTCATCAGCGCGCGGCCAATGGCGCACATCTGCTGCTCGCCGCCCGAGGTGTAGGCCGCCTGGCTGGTGCGGCGCGTCTTGAGGCGGGGGAAATAGTTGTAGACCTTGTCCAGGTTGGCGGCGATCTCGCCCTTGCTGGTGCGGGTGTAGCTGCCGGTGAGCAGGTTCTCTTCGATGGTCAGGTGGGCAAAGCAGTGCCGGCCTTCCATCACCTGTACGACGCCGCGCTTGACCAGGTCCGACGGGGTCAGCGCTTCGATGCGCTCGCCTTCGAGCTCGATGCTGCCCTTGGTGACTTCGCCGCGCTCGCCCTTGAGCAGGTTGGAGATGGCGCGCAAGGTGGTGGTCTTGCCGGCGCCATTGCCGCCCAGGATGGCTACGATCGATTCACGCGGCACCGACAGCGAGACGCCTTTGAGCACCAGGATCACATGGTTATAGATCACCTCGATGCCGTTGACGACCAAAAGCGGCGCTGCTGCGGATGGGGTGGAAGCTGTTTGCGGGGAATCGGTCATGCCGTCACCTGATCTCTCAACAAAATGGAGGGTGGGCGGCCCCGGGGAGCGGGCGCCTTCCGCAGGGGAAGGGCGCCAGGGGCCTGCCACGAGAGGCCCCGGGCCACCAGGCCCAGGGACCACGCAGCCTTAGCTGCAGGAACGTGGCGTCACGTTCTTTTCCTTGGCGTACTTGTCGGCGTATTCCTTGACCAGCGGGTCGATCAGGCTCTTGTCCGATTGGTACCAGTCCGAGGTGACGTTGAACTTGCTGCCGTCCCAGGTGGCGATACGGGCCCAGTCGGCGCCCAGGTGGTTGTCACAGCTGGTCTTGAAGGGGCGGATGATCTTGCCAAAGCCCAGCTCATTGAGGCGTTCCTGGGTCATGTTCATGTTCTCCAGGCCCCAGCGCACTTGCTCGGAGGTCATGACCTTGCCCTTGCCGTACTTCTCTTGCGCAGTGCGGATGGCTTCAACCTGCAGCATCGCAATCATCATGCCGCGCGTGTGTGCCAGCTGGCCCAGTTCCTTGGGATCGGACGCGGTGCCTTGGCCCTTGTCGTACAGCGTGGCCTTCACCTCGTCATGCACCTTGTCGCGCTCGCCGGTGTTGTGGATGGTGACGGTGTTGTAGCCCTTGGCGCCGGCACCGATGTCCTTCACGTCATGGTCGGAGCCGCCCCACCAGATGGCGTACATCTTTTCGCGGGGGTAGCCGGTGGCCTGGGCTTCGCGCACGGCCGTCGGCGTCATCACGCCGGCCGACCACAGCAGCACATAGTCAGGGCGGTTCTGGCGGATCTGCAGCCAGGTGGACTTCTGCTCCACACCGGGGGCGGTCACGGGCAGCAGCATCAGGTCAAAGCCTTCCTTGGCTGCGCGCTTTTGCAGCAGCGGGATGGGTTCCTTGCCATAGGGCGAGTCGTGGTAGACCAGCGCGATCTTCTTGCCCTTGAGGTTGCCCTTTTCCTTCTTCAGGATGTCCTGCACGATGGAATCGGCAGCGGTCCAGTAGTTGCCCAGCAGCGGGAAGTTCCACTCAAACACCTTGCCATCGGCCGATTGCGACAGGCCATAGCCGGGGGTGATGACGGGCATCTTGTCGCCCGCGGCCTTGTCGGTCACCGCGAAGGTGATGCCGGTCGATTGCGTGTCAAAGCCGGCAGCGCCGCCGTCGCGGCCCTTGAGGCGCTCATAGCATTCCACGCCCTTGGCGGTGTCGTAGGCGGTCTCGCACTCTTCGAACTTGATCTTCACGCCGTTGATGCCGCCCTTGGCATTGACGAGCTTGAGGTAGTCCTGCTTGCCGTCACCCCATGGGATGCCCAGCGGCGCGAACTGGCCGGTGCGGTAGACCAGCAGCGGAACAAATTGCTCCTGGGCTTGTGCGGCTGGGGCAGCCATCATTGCGCCCAGACCCAGGGCTGCCGTAGCAGCGGCGATCACAGCTTTCTTGAAAGACATGGTTCTATCTCCTTAGGGTTGTTGGGGCTGGTGACCCCCACTTGCGAACACTCTGCGTTGCTCTCGGTAAAAAACACTCAATGCGGGAACGGCCACAGACGCAGCTTCTGGCGGGCCGTGGCCCACAGCTTGGCCAATCCATGGGGCTCGACAATCAGGAAAAACACGATCAGCGCGCCAAACACCATGTGCTCCAGGTAGGTGGCGGTGGCGGTGGACAGCGGCAGGCCCAGCCAGTGCGGCACCTGGGTCAGGAAGATGGGCAGCAGCACAAAGAAGGCGGCGCCAAAGATGCTGCCAACGATGGAGCCCAGGCCGCCGATGATGATCATGAACAGCAGCTGGAAGGAACGGTCCAGGCTGAAGGCGGCGGGCTCCCAGGCGCCCAGGTGGACAAAGCCCCAGAGCGCACCGGCAATGCCGACGATGAAGCTGCTGACCGCAAAGGCCGAGAGCTTGGCGTACATGGGGCGGATGCCGATCACGCTGGCGGCCACATCCATGTCGCGCATGGCCATCCACTCGCGGCCGATGGCGCTGCGCACCAGGTTCTTGGCCATCAGGCCCAGCACACAGAGGATGACCAGGCAGAACAGGTACTTCTGCACCGGCGTCTCGATCGGCATGCCGAACACCGACAGCTTGCCGGCGCTGACCGAACCGGACGAGGAGTAGTTGCTGACCCAGGCAGCGCGGCTGGTGATCCAGTCCATGAAGAACTGGGCCGCCAGGGTGGCCACGGCCAGATACAGACCGCGAATGCGCAGGCTGGGCAGGCCAAACAGCACGCCGACCAGCATGGACACCAGGCCGCCACCGATCAGCGACAGGATCAGCGGCATGCCTTCAAAGCGCACATGGAAGTTGTAGGCCGCGTAGGCACCTGCCGCCATGAAGGCGCCGGTGCCCAGCGAGATCTGGCCGCAGTAGCCCACCAGGATGTTGAGCCCGATGGCGCCCAGTGACATGATCAGGAAGGGGATCAGCACCGCCTTGAAGGTGTAGTCGCTGAAGCCAAAGGGCACCAGCACAAAGGCCACCAGCAGCAGGGCGAGCATGGCCCACTTGTCCTGCAGCACCGGGAAGATCTGCTGATCGGCCGCGTAGCTGGTCTTGAACTGGCCATTTTCACGATAAAACATAGTTCAGTCTCCGTTTACACGCGGTCAATAATTTTGTCGCCAAACAAACCTTGGGGACGGAACAGCAGGAAGCACAGCGCCAGACCGTAGGCGAACCAGGTCTCGATACCGCCGCCCACATAGGGGCCCAGGTAGACCTCGGAGAGCTTCTCGCCCACGCCGATGATCAGACCGCCGACGATGGCGCCGGGCACCGAGGTGAGGCCACCCAGGATCACGACCGGCAAGGCCTTCAGGGCGACCAGGGACAGCGAGTACTGCACGCCCAGCTTGGAGCCCCAGATGATGCCGACCACCAGCGCCACGCAGCCGGCCACCGACCAGACGATGACCCAGATGCGCGAGAGCGGGATGCCGATGGACTGGGCGGCCTGGTGGTCGTCCGCCACGGCGCGCAGGGCGCGGCCGGTCTTGGTCTTTTGGAAGAACACGCTCAGCACCAGCACCAGCACGGCGGCAATGCCGGCGGCATACAGGTCTTCCTGGCTGATCAGCACGCCGCCCTGGAACAGGCTTTCCATGACGAACATGGGGTCCTTGGGCATGCCCACATTGATGCTGTAGACGGCCGAGCCAAAGATCATCGGGCCCAGGCCGTCGAGGAAGTAGGCGATGCCCAGCGTCGCCATCAGCAGCGCGATGGGTTCCTGGTTGACGAGGTAGCGCAGCGCAAAGCGCTCGATCGCCCAGGCCACGCCGACCATGATGACCATGGCAACGACTAGCGCCAGCGCAATGCTGAGCACGCCGGGCTCCATGCCCAGCCACTTCGGAATCCATTCCGAAAAGCGGGCCATGGCCAGCGCGGCAAACAGCACCATCGCGCCCATGGCGAAGTTGAAGACGCCCGAGGCCTTGAAGATCAGCACAAAGCCCAGCGCGATGAGCGCGTAGAGCATGCCCACCATCAGGCCACCAAACAAAGTTTCAAGAAAAAATGCCATTGCGGTCCCCTGGGGTCTGTGCTCAGTGGCCTGCGCCCAGATAGGCGCGGATCACATCTTCGTTATTGCGGACTTCTTCGGGCGTGCCGTCGCCGATCTTCTTGCCGTAATCCAGCACCACCACGCGGTCGGAGATGTCCATCACCACGCCCATGTCGTGCTCGATCAGCACGATGGTGGTGCCGAACTCGTCGTTCACATCGAGGATGAAGCGGCACATGTCCTGCTTTTCCTCGACGTTCATGCCGGCCATAGGCTCATCGAGCAGCAACACCTTGGGCTCCATCGCCAGCGCGCGGCCCAGATCGACCCGCTTTTGCAGGCCGTAGGGCAGCTGGCCCACGGGTGTCTTGCGGAAGGCCTGGATCTCCAGAAAGTCGATGATGTGCTCGACAAACTCGCGCTGCTGGATCTCCTCGCGCTGGGCCGGGCCCAGGCGCAGCGCCTGCATCAGCAGGTTGCTTTTGATCTTCAGGTTGCGGCCGGTCATGATGTTGTCGATCACGCTCATGCCCTTGAACAGCGCCAGGTTCTGGAAGGTGCGGGCCACGCCCATCTCGGCGACCTGGCGGCTGTTCATGTGCGCAAAGGTCTGGCCGCGAAAGCTGATGGCGCCTTCCGACGGCGTGTAGACGCCGTTGATGCAGTTGAGCATGGAGCTCTTGCCGGCGCCGTTGGGGCCGATGATGGAGCGGATCTCGTGCTCTTTGACGTTGAAGGAGATATCCGTCAGCGCCTTGACGCCGCCAAAGCGCAGGCTGATGTTCTTGATGTCAAGAATGACGTCACCGATTTTTTTGCTCATGGGTGGCTTTCTCTTGGCTGGGCGCTCAGGCAACCGACTTCAGCGGCGCAAAGGTCTTGCTGTCGGCGATCTTCAAGGTGGCGCTGACGCTGCCGGTGCGGCCGTCTTCGAACTTCACCTGGGTCTCGATGAACTGCTCGCTGCGCCCGGCGTAGAGCGCATCGACCAGCACGCCGTACTTGTCGGCGATAAAGCCACGGCGCACCTTGTTGGTACGGGTCAGCTCGCCGTCATCGGCATCCAGCTCCTTGTGCAGGATCAGGAAGCGCGTCACCTGGCTGCCAGCCAGCATGGCATCGGTGGCCAGGTCGGCATTGACTTTCTCGACGCAGTTCTGGATCAAGGTGTAGACCTGCGGCTTTTGCGCCAGGTCGGTGTAGCCGGCGTAGGGCAGGTTCTGGCGCTCGGCCCAGTTGCCCACGGCCTCGAAGTCGATGTTGATCATCGCGCAGACCTTCTCGCGCCCATCACCCAAGGCCACAGCTTCCTTGATGAAGGGGAAGAACTTGAGCTTGTTCTCGACATACTTGGGCGCAAACATGGCGCCGTCGTTGCTGCCGCCCTTCAAGCGGCCCACGTCCTTGACGCGGTCGATGATCTTGAGCTGGCCGCTCTTGTCCATGAAGCCGGCATCGCTGGTGTGGTACCAGCCGTCTTCACTCAGCACCTCGGCGGTCGCCTTGGGGTTCTTGTAGTACTCCTTGAGCAAGCCGGGTGACTTGACCAGGATCTCGCCGTTCTCGGCCATCTTGATCTCGACGCCGCGAATCGGGTTGCCCACGGTATCGGCAAACACCTGGTTGTCGGGCTGGATGCAGACGAACACGGCGGTCTCGGTCGAGCCGTAGAGCTGCTTGAGGTTGATGCCGATGGAGCGGAAGAAGCTGAACAGATCGGGGCCAATCGCTTCACCGGCCGTATAGGCCACGCGCACGCGGCTGAAGCCCATGTTGTTGCGCAGCGGGCCAAACACCATCAGGTCGCCCAGCTTGTAGCTGATCTTGTCCAAGAGGCTCACCGGCTTGCCATCGCGCAGCGCCGGACCGACGCGCTTGGCCACCGCCATGAAGTGGTGGAACATCTTGCGCTTGATGAGGCCGGCGTCTTCCATGCGGATCATCACGCTGGTGAGGATGCCTTCGAACACGCGCGGCGGCGCAAAGTAGTAGGTGGGGCCGACTTCCTTGAGGTCGATCTGCACGGTGGCATTGGACTCGGGGCAGTTCACCACATAGCCGCAGGCCAGCCATTGCGAGTAGCTGAAGATGTTCTGGCCGATCCAGGCCGGGGGCAGGTAGGCCAGCACTTCCTCGCCATGGCCGAGCTTTTCAAACTCGGCGCCGGCGGAGGCGCTCTCCAGCAAGGAGCTATGCGTGTGCACCACGCCCTTGGGGTTGCCGGTGGTGCCGGAGGTGAAGAACATCGCCGCCACATCGCCGTTGTTGGTGGCATCGACCTGCTGCTGGAACCAGCCGGGGTTGGCCGCCACAAAGGTCTCGCCGCTGGCGATCAGGCTGTCGAGCGAGGCCAGGCCGGGCTCTTCGTAGTTGCGCAGGCCTCGTGGGTCGTCGTAGTAGACATGGCTGATCTGCGGGCAGTGCTCGCGCAACTCCAGCAGCTTGTCGACCTGCTCCTGGTCTTCGACCAGGCAAAAACGCACTTCGGCATTGTTCAGCGGAAACACGCATTCGGCCGCTACCGCATCTTGGTACAGCGGCACAGGGATGGCGCCAATCGACTGGGCGGCCAGCATGCTGGCATAAAGCCGGGGGCGGTTGGCACCCATCAGCACCAGGTGCTCGCCGCGCGCCAGGCCGGCTTGCGACAGGCCTGCGGCAATCTTGGCGACCATCACGGCCAGCTCGGACCAGCTATAGCTTTGCCAAATGCCGTATTCCTTTTCACGCAATGCTGCGGCCTCGGGCCGATTGGCAGCGTGCTGCAGCAATAGCTTGGGAAATGTCGTTGACATGGTTGTCTCCTATGCCGTTTTTTGTAGATCACAAGTGCCATGCCTTGCGTCCTGTTGAAACCGAATGTAGATTCAGCTTTGACGTTGTTTTGTCTTTATGACGACAATCTGCGGGAAAACGCTGTAGGTACTTTCCTGCGGCAGGCAAATATTCCAGCGCTGGGGCTGGATGGAGGGAGATACCGAATGGGAATAGGTCGATCCGCGCTGCTGGCAGCGCTGTTGGCGGGCGGCGCTTGGGCAGCACACAGCGCGGGCCTGCAGCGGCTGACATTGGCGGGCGAGCCGCCGCTGCAAGCCATGTTCTGGACGCCTTGCGCCCAGCCGCCTGCGCCGTTGAAGCGCGGGCCTTTTGAGGTCATGGCCACTGAGGATTGCCCGGTTGCTGCCAGCGGCAAGCTGCCTTTGGTCGTCATCTCGCATGGCTATGCGGGCAGCGCGCTCAGCCACTGGAACATGGCCGCAGCGCTCGCCGATGGCGGCATCGCCGTACTGAGCCTGAACCACAGCCTGGATTCAGCCCTGAACCTGGCCCAAGGTGGCAGCTTTGCAGCACTGGAGGCGCGGCCCGCCGATGTGCGCCGCGCTATCGATGGCGTGCTGGCAGACCGCCGCTGGAGCGCCGTGCTGGATGCGCAGCGCATTGGTTTTTTGGGCTTTTCACGCGGGGCCTATACCGGCCTGGTGCTGGCCGGTGCCAAGCCGGATTTTGCGCAGCTGGCAGGCCATTGCCCGGAGCCGCAATCGCCCATGTGCCAGGCCATCGCACAAGGACAGATCCCTGCGCTGAAGCCCCAGCCGGAGCCCCGCATCAAGGCCATGGTGCTGGCCGATCCGCTGGCCGCCTTTGGTGCCAGCAGTGGTTTGGAAAAGCTCAAGCTGCCGCTGCAGCTCTGGGCCTCAGAACAAGGTGGGGAGGGAGTGCCTGCGGGCGCTGTGCAGGCGCTGGCTAAATGGCTGCCTGCCGGCAAGTCTGCCAAACCGACCGTGCAAGTGGTGGCAGGGGCTGCGCACTTTGCGTTTTTGGCGCCCTGCAGTGCGCAGCTGGCCGCTGCGGCGCCGGAGATCTGCAGTGACCCGCCGGGCTTTGAGCGCAGCGCTTTTCAAAAGCGCTGGGCGGCCGAGGTGCTGGCGTTTTTCCGCCAGCAGCTCTGAGTCTTCAAAGTTCCTCTTACAGGAGCTCTTGGATCATGTCGATGTATTGCTGCTTCGCATCATCCTGCGCCATGCCCTTGCACTGGTTCCAGGCGTTCCACTTGGCCGAGGCGACAAAGTCGGTGAAGCCGGGCTTGGGCTCGTTGTTGTCGCCATGGGCGCCTTGCTTGTACAGACCGTAGAGCTTCAGCAGGGTCTGGTTGTCGGGGCGCTCGCTCATGTTCAGGGCGGCTTCCTTGGCGGCTTCAAAGGCGGTGTTCAGATCGGACATGGGGACCTCTTGGGGTTGGGTTAAGGGGCGGTGCGCAAGGCTGCCAGTGTAGCTGCGGCCAGGCCGCAGCACGGCCTTGGCGGCAGACTATTGGCGGCCGATGCCGGCGCTGGGCTGCACCTGGAAAGCACCGGTATAGGGCGTGTGCACCACATGGATGGTGACCAGCGGTTGGCCCTCGCGCATGTCCTTGGGGACCTGGCGCGAGTAGGTGAATTCGGTGGTATTGATCACCTCCATCTTGCGGCGCAGCTGGGTGCCGTTGTCGGATACCGTGTGCTGGTACTGGCGGTCGCCGGTAAAGAAGAACCAGCCAGCGCCGCCTTGCTGGCTGCGCGAGCGGCCGGTGGCAGGGTCAAAGTATTCGTAGCGGTTGCTGCAGGCATCCCAGAGCGAGATGCCGACGACGCCGGGGTAGCGTTCCACCAGGTTGCTGCTGCGGTCATCGCCTTCGTAGACGGCGGTGGTGAGCCAGGTTTTGCCAGCCAGCACCTGGGCATCGGGCGATGCTGCAGCGCAAGCAGGGGCGGCAAGCGCATGGCCAGGGGCCAGCAGTGCGGCGGCCAACGCCAGGGCTGCGATGGGGGAGTGGGGGCGGTTCAGATCGGACATGGGAGATTGGATAGTCATTGAGCGATGAACGCTCCAGTCTAGCGGGCCGCCTGTTGTGCAGAACCTACTTGCTGCGCAGGTGACAAGTGCAGGGCCAACCCTGGTAGCGCCCCTCTTTGCAGCCTGTGCGGCCTCGTGCATTCTTGGCCGCCATGAGCCCGCATGCCTCTCTCTACCAACGCCGCCGTGCCCCGCATGCTGCGGAAGTGGCCGATATCCCCTGGATCCCCGTTCTGCAGCCTGCCGAGCGCGAATACGCCGTGCGCCAGCTGATGGTGACTGAGGCCGAGCCGGGCGAGTATGTCTGCCGCGTGGGCAAGCCGGTGACCTACTGGTTTGGTGTGATCGAGGGCCTGCTCAAGATGAGCGCCGAAGACAGCGAGGGCCGCACCATGACCTTTGCCGGCCTGCCGCGCACCGGCTGGTTTGGCGAGGGCACGGCGCTGAAGCGCGAGATCTACCGCTACGACATCCAGGCACTGCGCAAAAGCTCCGTCTGCGGTATTCCGGTCGATGCCTTCCATTGGCTGCTGGACCATTCGCTAGGCTTTAACCGCTTTGTGATGCACCAGCTCAACGAGCGGCTGGCGCAGTTCATCAGCGCACGCGAGATTGACCGCCTGAACCGGCCCGAAGAACGGGTGGCCCGCACCCTGGCCGCCTTGTTCAACCCCGTGCTCTGCCCAGGCGTCAGCGATGTGCTGCGCATCACGCAGCAGGAGCTGGCCTACCTGGTGGGCCTGTCGCGCCAGCGGGTGAACGAAGCCCTGGCCGCTTTGCAGCACCAGGGCTTTATCCGCATTGAATACGGCGGCCTGCGCGTGCTCGATCTGCAGGCCCTGCGCGGGCAGGGCTGGCTGGTCAAGCCGCAACGGGCAGATTTCGATCTCTAGACTTACCCAGCTTTTAAGGCTTTGTGGCTGGCGCTGCGGGTGTTTCTGGCGTTGCACCTGCAGGCGGCGGTGCGGGCATCGAGCCACCGGGCGTCGTGTTGTCCGGCGTTGCCCGTGGCATTGGCGCATTGGAGGCGCCCTTGTCGCAACCGCTCAAAGCCGCAACGCCCAGGACCAGAACGGCGGCAGGCAGCCAGTACAGCGCATGGCGTGGGGTGCTTGGGGTGGTGGTGGTCTTCATTCTTATCTCCTCAATAATGAATAAGTCCATGCTACGCCTCAATAATTGCTGTTTTTAAGCGCGCTTGCAGTGCTCACATCTGTACGCATTCCGATGCATATCGCGCCAAGCCGCATGGGCAGGGGCTTGGCGGGCTGTGATGCTGGGCGATAGCGGTGGGAATGCGGAGGCGCATGGCCAGCGGCCAGGCATTTACGTAAGTAAGGGGCCAAGTTGTAAGCGCTGCTGAAAAAACAGGCAGGGTGCCTGCCCTTCTTTGTGCACAGACTTATCCACAGACGCCATAGCCGTGCGCCCCGCTTGGAATGGCAAGACACGCGACAATAGCGGGCTATGTCAAATCCCCGCTCTCCAGCTGATTCGCCTGCCGCCGACGATGGCGAAGGCCGCAAAAAACTCACCCTGACCCGCAAACCCGCGCCCGCTCCTGTGGCGCGTGGCCGTGACGGAGGGCCGGGTGCGGACCGTCCGCGTTCAGCTGGTGGCCCTCGCCCTACAGGGCCCCGTGCTGGCGGCGACAGCCGATTCAGCGACAACCGAGGCGGCAGGGACAGCCGTGATAGCCGCGATGGTCGTGACGCACGCGACAACCGGGGTGAGCGTGGCAGCCGGGATAGCTGGCCCGGCCGCGACAGCCGCGACGGCGGTTTTGGCCGTGGTGAGGCACGCGGCGGTGGCTATGGCCAGGAACGCCGTTTTGGCGACCGCGCTGATGGTGGCCGCCGTGACGATGCGCGCCCTTATGCAGGTCGCTCCGATGCCGCGCGCCCCTATGCCGGGCGCGGTGACTTTGTCTCCGTAGGTGCCGGATCGCGTGACCCGCGCCAGGATGGCCGCCGCCCCGCAGGCCCGCGCCAGGACGACCGCCGCAACGACGGCCCACGTGGCTTTGGCCCCCGCCAGGACGACCGCCGTAACGACGGCCCACGTGGCTTTGGCCCGCGCCAGGATGACCGCCGCAATGACGGTCCCCGTGGTTTTGGCCCCCGCTCGGACGGCCCCCGCGAGGGCGGCCCACGTGAGGGCGGACCCCGTTCCTTTGGCGCCGGCCCACGCCAGGATGGCTTCCGCTCGGAGCGTCCACGCGACGAAGCCCCGCGCCGGGACGGCCCACCACCACGCCGGGAGATGCCATCGAACGTCTGGCGCGCCGATGCGCCCCAGCGCACGATGCAGACCGCCAAGGCCCAGGCCCAGAATGAGCAGCTGAAGGCCGAAGGCCAGGTGCGCGTGAACAAGCGCATGTCTGACCTGGGCCTGTGCTCACGCCGCGAGGGCGATGCCTGGATCGAGAACGGCTGGGTGCTGGTCAATGGCGAAGTCGCGACGATGGGCCAGCTGGTGGAGCTGACCGACAAGATCGAGATCCGGCGTGAAGCGCAGGATCTGCAGGCCCAGCAGGTGACGATTCTGATCAACAAGCCCATGGGCTATGTCAGCGGCCAGGCCGAAGACGGCCATGAGCCAGCGGTGGTGCTGGTCAACCCGCCCAACCACTGGCGCGAGGACCACAGCAAGACCCGCTTCAACTTCAGCCAGCTCAAGGGCCTGGCCCCTTGCGGCCGTCTGGATATCGACTCGATCGGTCTCTTGGTGATGACCCAGGACGGCCGCATTGCCAAGCACATCATTGGCGAGGATTCCGAGGTTGAGAAGGAATACCTGGTGCGCGTGACCTATGGCGCCGTCGAGCAGGATGTGCAGCAGCACTTCCCTGAAGACAAGCTGGCGCTGCTGCGCCATGGCCTGTCCCTGGATGGCGAAGCCCTGCTGCCCGCTGGTGTGGAATGGCAAAACCCCGAGCAGCTGCGCTTTGTGCTGCGCGAAGGCAAGAAGCGCCAGATCCGCCGCATGTGCGAGGCCGTGGGCCTGTTTGTGGTGGGCTTGAAGCGCATCCGCATCGGCAAGGTGGTGCTGGGCAATCTGCCGGTGGGGCAGTGGCGCTATCTGGGCGAGAACGAGCAGTTCTAAGCTGACTGCGCATCCGCTCTCATTGAGGGCGGTGGCTTGCCAAAGCCCTCTCCGGCCTGATGGGTCTGGGAGGGCTTAGTTTTTGGCGATCGGCGGTTTCTGCGGGCGGGCCGCTGCAATGCCCCGGGCCATGCGCGCATTGCGCACCGCTGCCAGGCTCAGTCCCAACTGCGCGGCCACATCGGCATCGGATGCAGTGCCCAGCAGCATCACCTCGTTAGGTTGCCAGCTGTGCTGGCTTTGCTTGCCCCGGCTGCTGTCCTGCGGGGCGATCCCCAAGGCACCGCGCTTGGCCACCACGCTGGCCTTGCTGATGCCCCATTGGGTGGCCAGGCTGGCATCGCTCTCCTGGCCCAGTGCGGCCAGCATTTCCGGCGTCCATTCCACATGGCCAAAGGCGGCTATCCCCAGGCTGTTGCGCTTGAGGTTCACGGTCTTGGCGCTGGTGCCCCAGCGCTCGGCCAGTACCGCATCCTTGTCCGTTCCCAAGGCGGCCAGCATCTCGGGGCTCCATTGCAGGCTTGCGCGTCCCATGCGGCGCTCCCTATGCCTGGGCCAGCGCCTGTTCGGCAGCGGCGGCCATGGCCAGCAACGCCTGGTCTTGCATGCGTGCGCCCACCAGCATCATCCCCACCGGCAGGCTGCCGGCACTGCGTGGCAGCGGCAGCGAGATGGCAGGCAGGTCGTAGAAGTTGAAGATCGAGGTGTTGCGCAGAATCAGCGCGTTGGCGGCGAAGAAGGCGCTGTCGTCCTCGAGCAGCGGCGCAATGGCTGGCGCGGTGATGGCGATGGTGGGCAGCAGCAGCAGATCCACCTCCTGCATGGCGGCATCCATCTTGGCGATCCATTGCTGGCGCTGTTGCAGCAGCTGGATGTAGTAGGGCGCCGTCAAGGCGCGGCCCTTGTCCATGCGCGAGAGCACGCGCGGGTCAAAGGCATCGCGCTCCTGCACCAGTGCCTGTTGGTGGATGGCGGCGGCCTCGGCGGCAATCAAGGTACCCTCGCTTTGCAGCTGCGCGGGGGCGGCCATCAGCGCTTGCCAGGGCAGCTTGCGGATGCTGGCGCCTTGCGCCTGTAAGCTGGCGATGGCCTGCTCGGTCTGGTCCAGCACCTCGGCGCTGCAATCGGTCCAGGGCAGGCCCTGGGGCAGGCCAATGCGCAGGCCTTGCAGGCTGCGCTGGGGCAGGGCTCGGGGGATGGTGCCGGCCATGATGGCATCGGCGGCTGCGCAATCGGCCACGCTGCGGGCCAAGGGGCCTAGCGCATCGAGGGTGTAGGACAGCGGAAAAGCCCCGTCGCGCGAGACCCGCGCTTGCGTGGGCTTGAAGCCGGTCACACCATTGAAGGCGGCGGGGATGCGCACCGAGCCGCCGGTGTCCGAGCCAATGGCGATATCGACCAGGCCCCGGCCCACGCTGACCCCGGCACCCGAGGAGGAGCCGCCGGGGATGTGCCGCACATCAGCCGCGTTGCCCGGTGTGCCGAAATGGGGGTTGATGCCCACGCCCGAGAACGCGAACTCCGTCATGTTCGTCTTGCCGACGATCACCGCGCCGGCAGCGCGCAGGCGCTGTACCACTGGCGCATCGTGTGTGGCCGGGGCGCTGTGGCGGCGCATTTTCGCGCCGGCGGTGGTCACCTGGCCAGCCACATCGAGCAGGTCCTTGACGGACACGAGCTTGCCATCGAGCGGGCCGAGCGACAGGCCGCGCGCTGCGCGCTGGTCTGCGGCCTGCGCGGCCTCCTGGGCGGCATCGGGGTAGAGCTGGGTGAAGATGCGCTGCGCCTCGTCGCCCAGCGAGTTCAGGGTCTGCAGGCTCTGGGCAAGGCGTTCGGCGCTGGTGGGCATGGCTTAGGTATTCAAAAATTAGATGGGATGGCCATCGTAACCAATAACCAGGGGCTGTTGCATCTATCGCAGGCGCTGGCATCGCCTCATGGCACGGACGCGGTAAAGCTCAGCTGCCCGCTGTAATTGCCGGCGGGGCGGCTGATGGCGCTGTTGTAGCCAAAGGTCCAGTTGGCCGTGCGGATGGTGACCAGGCTGTTGACGGTGCCAGCGCCGCCGCCGCTGACATTGACGCTGGTGCCGGTACCTGTGGCAGGAATGGTCGGTCCCGGCAGCGCCGCGTCGCTGCTGGTGATGCTGACCATGTTCATCGGAATGGTGTTGCTGCCGCTGGTCAGCGCCGTGGTGACGGTGGCAAACAGGGTTACCTGGCCGCCGTTGCTGCGCACCTCGACCGGGAGCACATTGCCGCTGGCGGTGACCGCGAATGGGGGCGCTGTGCCGCTCCAGTTGACGGCGGTGTTGCTGCCATTGACGGGTGTGGTGGGTACGGCAGGGATAGAGGGGCTCAAGCTAAAGCTGACCTGCGAGGTGGTGCCACCCGGCGTGGGCCAGGCACCATCGCCGATGCGCAAGAAAACGAACTTGTCGATCTGGATGGAAAAGTTCAGTGCTACTGCGGGAGTGGCGATGGGCACGGTGGCGCTGGGGCCCGCAGTTGCGCTGGCAGCCTGTGCCTTAGTGCCTGCGATCACCAAGGCCAGCGACAACACTGCAAGGCATGTTGCCTGGCGCGGGCAGCGCTTCTTGCTCATTGGAAATCCGCATTCAGCTTGAAGCTGCCCTTGTCCCAGTCCAACAAGCCATTGGCCTGGATGGGGTAGCTGGGTTGCAGCACATTCTGGCCATCATCGGTCTTGGGGACCAGGGCCAGGTGCCGGGTCTGGCCGGGCATGATGGGCGTGCCTTCCACCGCCAAGCTAAAGCTGCGGCCTTGCGCGTCTTTGGCGTCTACCGTGCCTTCGAGGCGGCCATGGGCATCGCCGCTGTTGCGCACGGTAATGGAGGGGCTTCGTTTGCCGGCCATGTCGCGCATGCCGATCTGCTCGACTTCCAGCTTGGGCTCGGCGCCGCCCAGCATCACATAGACGGCCACGGCGATGCGGCCGGTGACTGGCAGGCTGAGGTTGGCGCCTGCGCTCTGGATGATGGTCTGCTGGGCGGGTTCCACGCCTTCGATGGCGATCATGAAGCGGCATTCGCCGCGTGGGGCATCGGCTGGAGGGGTGACCTGGAAGCGAAAGGCTTGCTTGCTTTGGGCGGGGACCTTGACGGTGCGGCGCTCCAGTGCCACCCAGGGGCGGCAGCTGCCGGGCAGCAGCTCATCGTGGTAGGTAATCTGGCCTTCGGCCGAGTAGCTCCAGTCCAGGGTCCGTACCGACAAGGCGGTGGTGGCCGAGCCCAGGTTGTGCAGATCGATGGACTGGCCAATGCGCTCGCCGTTTTTGGCACTCAGCTCAAAGCGCGAAGGTGACACCGCCATCTCGAAGGGTGATGCGAGGGTCAGGCCACTGATGAGGGGCAGTGCGAATGCCAAGCTACGGCGCACAAAGGTGGAGAAAGTCATGGCTGGGTCTCGATTTCAAAATAGGATTCAAAGCGCAGGTTGCCACCCTGGCCCATTTGCAGCTCGCGGCGGTCAATGCGCAGCTGCAGGTCAAAGTTCTCGGTGATCCAGGGGGCGCGCACCACGCCGGTCCAGACCAGAACCCGGTCACCGGGGCGACCCATGCCGGGCTGGAACTGGCCGCTGCTGCGCCACTGCACCTGCATGCCCGCGGGAGAGCGCAGACCTGCCACGGCCAGCGGAATCACATAGTAGATGCGCGCCTGCTTGCCCACATAGGCGGCAGTGGCCAGGCGGTATTCCACATGTCCAAAGGGCAGGCTGATGGTCTGGTTGTCCAGCATCTGCGCCTGGCGGAAATCAGCGTTGACCTGGGCTCGGGGGGAGGTGGAATCATCCAGCCGGGTGGCCTGTGCATAGGCGCTGGGGCCCCAGGTGCATGCGGCTGCCAACAAGACACTCAGGCACGGAAAGCGAAAACGTGGCATGCACGAGCCTCCTTTATTCCATCGACGCGGTGAAATACACCGTGCCTTGGTAGGTGCCTGCCGGGTAGATCGTGTCGTTGGCAAAGCTGAACGTCAAACGCGTGGCGCTTATTGCATTGGACTGGTAGGTCCAGCCCAAGCAAAAAATAATGAGCGGGAACGAACAGTAGGTGGCATTGGCATTGAAGCTGGCCAACTGCTGGTTGGCTGCGCCGCTGAACTGGCCGTTCTGGATATCGCCACCACTGCCGTTGCCAGTGCTGGTCCAGCTGATTTTGCTGAACGGTATGCTGGTGCCGCCGCAGGGGCCACTGACACAGCTCAGCGCAACGCTGGAGTCCACCCGCAGGGTCACTGGCCTGGCGGCCGACGCGCTGGTGGCGGGGCGTAGCGGCGTCACCGAAATATCAATGGCGGGCGAGCCCGTCACTGCCGTGGGCGTGAGGCCCACGTTGTTCCCGGTGACATTGAATTGCACGGTATCAATGCTGGCCGCAGACCCTACGCGCAGCGACAGCGCGTAGTTGTTGCCACTGTCGCTGACCGTGGTGATAACAGCGTGAGCAGGCAGGCTGATGCCACAGGCGAGCAGCACCAGCCCCGCGCTCAGCGGTGCGCATGCTGCCCGCAAGGCGGCACGTGCAATGGTGGTTGCATCGCGCTTGCGCATCAGAGGCCAGTTGCCGTGTAGACCACGCTGTTGTTGTAGGTGCCTGCCTTCCAGCTGGTAGGCGTGCCGGTCAGCGCATAGGTCCAGGTGCCGCTCAACAGCGTGTTGGAGGTGATCGAGGTGGAGGCACAGGCGGCCAACGTACTACCGGGGTGAGGCAAGTTGCCTGTGGTCGTCACGCCGAAGTCGCCATTGCCAGGACCGCCGGCGGCGGACCAGGTGCCCACGCTGCAATTGATATTGGCCGTGGAGGCATTGGTCCAGGCAGACACGTTCAACACGTTGCCGGTGGGGGTGGTTGTGGCGCTCGGGGCGGTGCCATCCCAGGGTACCTGGACATTGTTGCCGCTGGTCGTCAGCGTGGTGCCAGGAGTGGGTGGAATGGTCAGCGTGGTCGCCCAGGAGGCGGTGTCCTGGACGGCATTGCTGCTACCCACCCTCAACAAGACCAGCTTGGGAACGACCACCTTCAGATTGACAGTGGCGGTGGCGGTCACGTTGCCGGAACCGGTCGAGGAGTAGCCGTACTGGCTTTCAGCAAGTGCCTGGCCGGTGCAGGCCAGAGCCAGGGCAGCGCCCAGGGCCAGCGCATGGAGTTTTGGGTGTTTCATAGTAGATCCTTGAAGGAGGGATAAGCAAAGCGCCTGAGCGCATGGGTTCTTCAGCATGGTTAGTCCTCCACCTTGACGATGGGGATCTCGGCGTTGGCTTCACCACGCAGCGGAACATCGACGCCCTGCACCGCGCCATCGGCGGTGCCCCAGGGCAGGGGCACGCTGTCGAGCGTGAGGCTGAGCTGATGGCGGCCTACGCCGACCATCGGGAAAAAGAAGCGGCCTTCGGCATCAGTGGTGGCGCGATAACGTCCATCCATCACTACCTCAATGCCTTGTGCGCCGGTTTCATCGGGCTGGATGCGGCCATCCTTGTTGGCGTCGTAGAACACGCGGCCGCTGACACTGCCGCTGCCATTGCCGGCCATGCCGCCCGCAACGGCAAAGGGGCGGCCGGTGCCGCCTTCCCAGCGCAGATAGACATAGGCGGTCTTGTCGTTGCTGCGGTAGATCTGCGGGCTGGTCCAGCTGAGCACCTGGGTGGTGGCCAGGCGTGCCTGGTTGAGCAGCACGCCCAGGCCCATGCTCCAGCCATTGCCCCATTGTTTTTCGGCCAGCAGATTGCCGGACAAGCCACGGCTGGTGGAGAGCCCGCCGCTTTGCGAGGTGTAGCGCAGGTTGCCGGAAAGGCTCAGCGTACTGCTAGGCCAGTAGCGGCCCTGTACGCCAGCGGTGGGGTAGTGTTGGGTGGTGCCGTTGCTGCGGTCGTCCGCCCAGCCCAGGGTGGTGACCAGCTCAGGACGCATGGTCTCGCGCTGGGCGCTGATCCAGTCCTGCTCCCACTGCAGCTCTCGGCCGGTTGCGGTGCCATCGTCCAGCACGATCTGCTCATTGCTGCGCAGGCTCAGGCTGAAGCGCGAGCGCGGCAGATCGCCAAAACGGGTCTGGTAGTAGCCATAGGCATAGAGGCTGCGCATCTTGCCGACCAGGCCGCCGCCCTGGCCGTCGCCTGCATAGCGGGTCTGGTAGACGTTGAGGTTGCCGCCCACTGCGGTTCGGCGGTCCATCTGGTAGTGCACATTGCCGTTGATGCCTACGCGTGTCTGGCCTTGTTGAACGGGCTGGCTGCTGGCGCGTGTGCGTTCGATATCCAGGCCGGTACCCCAGCTCAGGCGACTGCTGTTGTGGTCCACGCGCCAGTACGCGCCCTGGTTGCCCGAGGTCAACAGGTAGTCGCCAAAATACAGATTGGGCCGGGTCACATAGGCGCCCCAGGCATGGCGATAGCGGCCGACGCGGGTTTCAGCCTCCAGGTAGAGGCCTTGCGCACTGCCCGAAGGGGTTTGTGCCGAGTCGCTGTGGACCGTGCTGCCGAGCACCGTGAGTCTGCTGCGCAACCCGCTATCCTGCGGTGTGGGTGAGCCATAACCCAGCGAGGCGGCCCAGCTGCTGGCTCTTTTGTTGCCACTGCCCTGGTCGTTCCACAAGCCGTAGTCCACCGGCGCAAAGTTGTTGGCCTGGTTCAGTTGACCAGCGGCATACCAGGCACCGCCCAGGCGCTGGGTGGCGCCCACCCAGGCGACAGTGCCCTGGCTTTTCTCGAAACCCGGGTAGGGGCCGCCCAGCAGCTCGCCGCGTGCACCCATGCCAGCGCTGAAGTTAAAGTCCGCGCCATTGATGCGGGTGGACAGACCCCGCAAGGTGCTGGTACCCAGCATCAGCCGGTAGTTCTGGCTCAGCCCGGTCGTCAGCTCGCTGTAGCCGTCGCCGATGGTGGTGTCCATGCGGATGCCGGGCGTGATGGGCATGGCCAGGTTCTGCACGGTGATGCGCTGGCTGCTGGATTGGCGGGCATAGCCCAGGGCGCCGATGCCATTAAGGCTGTCTCGTGCGCCCTGAATGCTGCGCACATCGGCCTGCAGCAGCCAGTCGCCATAGTTCAGGGTTTGCTGGCGGTACTGGATGCGCTGGCCCAGCTCGGTGCCCTGTTCACTGCCCAGTCCGCCATTGTCGGAATGGGCGATGCCCAGCCGGCTCTCCAGCACCCAGTTGCGCAGACCCAGCGGCAAGGTGCTGGGGTCGACTTCCTCGGGCTCACCGGCACGCAAGGCCGTCAGTTCATCGGCGCTCATGAAGTTGTCCTCGTAGGCGGCGGGCGCCGCCTCGATGGTGGCGCGCAGCCGGGCTTGTTCGGCTTGGGCGAGGCTCAGTGACTCCACCTTGGCGCTGGCTGCTGCCTCGCTCTGCGCTTTCATCGGGAGGGCATACAAACACAGGCCCAGGGCCAAGCTCTCCCATACGGCATCCCTTGAAAGCGTCTGGAAGAGACCAGTACCGCAGTGCAAGAATGGCCGTTGGAAAACACTCATTTGTAATCAGAAGTTAACTGTCATGGCCTGGTCGTTTGACTAAAAAACAAGCAATCAATCATAAAAGTCCGATACTTTACGTTAAGTGTGTCAGAGGATATAACAAACAGATACATGTCATCATGTAAAGAAATTTGAAGAAATTCATGAAAGGATTTAGCTTGGTTTGACGATGGTTTTATG
The DNA here is from genome assembly GCF_004364775.1 of Comamonas sp. JUb58. Classification (GTDB taxonomy): domain Bacteria; phylum Pseudomonadota; class Gammaproteobacteria; order Burkholderiales; family Burkholderiaceae_C; genus Comamonas. The sequence continues at coordinate 167,291 of NZ_SOAL01000002.1, read as the reverse complement.
TCTAAAAACTATTCTTGTTATATGCTTTTTGGATAAGCAATTAATGGATAGCAAGAAGGCTTTAGGCGGCAAGCCTTGCATCCATATAGGCCCTTGATCTGTGTCGATGAAGACTGAGCTCACATGACCAAAAAACCTATTCCTTCCAGGCCGAAGTGGCCCAACTGCTCCACTTGGTGACGCTTTCGCTGTATTCGAACCAAGAGATCTTCTTGCGCGAGCTGATCTCCAATGCGTCTGATGCATGCGACAAACTGCGCTTTGAAGCGCTCAATGACAGCGGTTTGTACGGCGACCAGCCCGATCTGGAAGTGCGCGTGTCCTTCGATGACAAGGCCAAGACCTTGACCATCACCGACACCAACACCGGCATTGGCATTGGCATGACCACGCAAGAGGCCATCGACAACCTGGGCACGATCGCCAAGAGCGGCAACAAGGCCTTTATGGACAAGCTGAGCGGCGACCAGAAGGCCGATTCGCAGCTGATCGGCCAGTTCGGCGTGGGCTTTTACGCCGGCTTTATCGTGGCCGACAAGATCAGCGTCGAGTCGCGCCGCGCAGGTGCCGAGGCGTCGGAAGGCCTGCGCTGGACCAGCGGCGGCATGGGCGACTTAAGGCGGCGGGGATGCGCACCGAGCCGCCGGAGTCCGAGCCAATGGCGATATCGACCAGGCTCCGGCCGACGCTGACCCCGGCTACTGAGGAGGAGCCGCCGGGGATGTGCAGCACATCGGCGGCATTGCTCGGTGTGCCGAAATGTGGGGTGATGCCTACGTCCGAGAACGCGAACTCCGTCATATTCGTCTCGCCGACAATCACAGCGCCGGCGGCGCGCAGGCGTTGCACCACTGGCGCATCGTGTGTGGCCGGGGCGCTTTGGCGGTGCATTTTCGCGCCGGCGGTGGTCACCTGGCCAGCCACATCGAGCAGGTCCTTGACCGACACCAGAGCTTGCAGCGTCTATCGCAGGCGCTGCAGTAGTCTCAAGGCACGGACGCGGTAAAACTCAGCTGCCCACTGTAATTGCCGGCTGTGCGGCTGACGCTGTTGTTGTACGCAAAGGTCCAGATGGCTGTGCGAATGGTGACCAGGCTGTTGACGGTGCCGGTGCCGCCACCGGTGACATTGACGCTGGTACCGGTACCGCTGGCCGGAATGGGTGGCGCAGGTAAGTTGGCGTCGCTGCTGGTCGCGCTGATCACGTTCATCGGGAGGGTGTTGCTGCCGCTGGTCAGCGGGGTGGTGACCGTGGCATAGACGCTGACCTGGCCGCCATTGCTGCGCACCTCGACTGGCAGTACATTGCCGCTGGCGGTGACGGCAAATGTGGGCGCTGCGCCGTTCCAGTTAACGGCGGTGTTGTTGCCGTTGATGGGCGTGATGGGTACCGCAGGAATGGTGGGGCTTAGGTTAAAACCCACCTGTGAGGTGGTGCCGCCGGGTGTGGGCCAGACGCCATCGCCGATGCGGAAAAACACATACTTGTCGATCTGGATGGAAAAGTTCAGCGCCACAGCCGGGGTGTTGCGCGGCAGGTTGCCGGTGCCAGAGGTGGCGCTGCCCGCCTGCGCCGCTGGGCACAGGGCAGCCAGCACCAGTGGCAGCAGCGCATGGCGCAACAGCTTCAGCGGGCAGCGCTGCGTGCTCATTGGAAATCCGCGTTCAGCTTGAAGCTGCCCTTGTCCCAGTCCAGCAGGCCACTGGCCTTGATGGGGTAGCTGGGCTGAATGGCAGGCTGTCCATCTTCGCCCTTGGGGACCAGGGCCAGGTGCCGGGTCTGGCCGGGCATGATGGGGGTGCCTTCCACCGCCAGCATAAAGTCGCGACCCTTGGCATCCTTGGCGTCCACCGTGCCTTCGAGGCGGCCATGGGCATCACCGCTGTTGCGCACGGTGATGGCAGGGCTGCGCTTGCCGGCCATGTCGCGCATGCCGATCTGCTGCACTTCGAGCTTGGGCTCGGCGCCGCCCAGCATCACATAGACGGCCACGGCAATGCGGCCGGTGACCGGCAGACTCAGGCTGGCGCCCCCGCTCTGGATGATGGTCTGCTGGGCGGGCTCCACCCCTTCGACGGCGATCATGAAGCGGCATTCACCACGCGGCGCATCGGCCGGCGGCGTGATCTGGAAGCGAAAGGCCTGTTTGGTCTGCGCCGGCACTTTGACGGTGCGGCGCTCCAGCGCCACCCAGGGGCGGCAACTGCCGGGCAGCAGTTCGTCGTGATAGGTAATCTGGCCTTCGGCCGAGTAGCTCCAGTCCAGGGTCCGTACCGACAAGGCGGTGGCGGCCGAGCCCAGGTTGTGCAGGTCAATGGACTGGCCAATGCGCTCGCCGTTTTTGGCACTCAGCTCAAAGCGCGACGGGGCGACCGCCATCTCGAACGGGGCGGCATGGGTCAGGCAACTGACCAGGGGCAAGGCCAGGGACAGCGATTGGCGGAAAAAGCGGAAAACGGTCATGGCTGGGTCTCTATCTCAAAATAGGATTCAAAGCGCAGGCTGCCGCCCTGGCTCATCTGCAACTGGCGTTGGTCCAGGCGCAGCTGCAAGTCAAAACTCTCGGTGATCCAGGGCGCACGCACCACGCCGCTCCAGACCAGCACGCGGTCGCCGGGCCGGCCCATGCCGCCCTGGAACAGCCCGCTGCTGCGCCATTGCACCTGCATGCCCATGGGCGAGCGCAGGCCGGCTACCGCCAACGGGATGACGTAGTAAATGCGGGCCTGCTTGCCCACATAGGCGGCGGTGGCCAAACGGTATTCCACATGTCCGAAAGGCAGGCTGATGGTGTTCGGATCCAGCATCTGCGCATTGCGAAAATCCGAGTTGATCTGGGGACGTGGGGAGCTGGAGTCGTCCAGCCGGGTGGCCTGGGCATGGGCGCCTTGGCCGCAGGCGCCGGCCATGGCCAATAGAGCAGCACAACAGCGAAGGCGAAAGCTGGGCATGGACCCGTCTCCTTATTCCATCGACGCGGTGAAATACACCGTGCCTCGGTAAGTGCCTGCCGGGTAGAACGTATCGTTGGCGTATCTGAATGTCATGCGCGTGGCATTCATGTTGCGCGTCTGGTACGTCCAGGTGCCCAGACAAAGAATGATGATCGGAATCGAGCAGATGTTGGCATTGGCGTTGAAGCTGGCGATCTGTTGGTTGGTCGCGCCGTTGAACACGCCGCTCTGGATATCTCCAGTCGCCGAGCCACTGTTGTTGCTGACTGTCCAGCTGATCTTGCTGAACGGGATAACGGTGCTGCCACAAGCGCCACTTTGGCAGACCAGGCCGGCGCTGGAGTCCACTCGCAAGGTGACGGGTCGGGCGACTTCCGAAGCAATGATCGGACGCACCGGCGTGACCGAGATATCAATGGCGGGTGAGCCGGTGACGGCGGTGGGTGTAAGGCCTGCATTGTTGCCTGAGACATTGAACTGCACCGTATCGGTACCGGCAGCAGATCCCACCTGCAGCGACAGCGCATAGTTGGTGGTGGCTGCGCTGTCGCTGACCGTGATGATGACGGCGTTGGCGGGCACCATGATGCCGCAGGCGAGCAGTACCAGCCCCGCACTCAGCGGTGCGCGTGCTGCCCGCAGGGCGGCACGCGCGGCGGTGTTTGCATCGCGCTTGCGCATCAGACGCCTGTCGCCGTATAGGTGACGGAGCCGGTGTAGGTGCCGGCGCTCCAGGCGGTGGCCGTGCCGGTCAGCGCATAGGTCCATGTGCCACTCAACAAGGTGTTGGGGGTGAGCGTGGTGGATGCGCATGCGCCCAGGTTGGCGCCGGGATGGGGCACCGGCGTTGCACCTGCTGCTGTCACGGTGAAGTTGGCATTGGGTGGGCCGCCAGCGGCCGGGCTCCAGGCACCCACGGCGCAATTGATGTTGGCGGTGCCGGCATTGGTCCAGGCAGCCACCGACAGCACGTTGCCTGTAGGGGTGACGGCCACGGTGGGCGCGGTGCCATCCCAGGGCACCTGGACGTTGTTGGCGGTGGCCGTGGGCGTGGTGCCGGGGGTGGGCGGAATGGTCAGCGTTGCGTTCCAGGTGACGGTGTCCTGGACGGCATTGCTGGAACCCACCTTGAGCAGGATCAGCTTGGGGATGACCACGCTCAGGTTGACCTTGGCGGTGGCGGTCACGGTGCCCGTACCGGCCGAGGAGAAGCCGTATTGGCTTTCCGCCAAGGCATGGCCAGCGTAGGCCAGCGCCAGGGCAGATCCCAGCGCCAATGCTTTCAATTTTGGGTGTTTCATGGTTCGAGTCTTTCAAGAGAGCAAGCGCCTGGGCGCCGGGATTTGGCCCACACCGTGCACGGGGTGCGCAAGCGAGGGCCTGGGTTCTGCTGCATGGCTAGTCCTCCACCTTGGTGATGGGGATCTCGGCGTTGGCTTCGCCACGCAGCGGAACATCGACGCCCAGCACTGCGCCATCGGCGTTGCCCCAGGGCAGGGGCACGCTGTCGAGCGTGATGCTGAGCTGATGGCGGCCTACGCCGACCATCGGGAATAAAAAGCGGCCTTCGGCATCGGTAGTGGCGCGGTAGCGTCCATCGAGTACCACCTCAATGCCTTGCGCGCCGTTTTCGTCGGACTGGATGCGGCCATCCTTGTTGGCGTCATAAAACACGCGGCCGGTCACGCTTCCACTGCCATTGCCAGGCATGCCACCGGCCACGGCAAAGGGCCGGCCGGTGCCGCCTTCCCAGCGCAGATAGACATAGGCAGTCTTGTCGTTGCTGCGGTAGATCTGCGGGCTGGTCCAGCTGAGCACCTGGTTGGTGGCCAGTCGCGCCTGGTTGAGCAGCACACCCATGCCCATGCTCCAGCCATTGCCCCACTGCTTTTCGGCCAGCAGATTGCCGGACAGGCCCCGGCTGGTGAAGAGCCCGCCGCTTTGCGAGGTGTAGCGCAGGTTGCCGGAAATGCTCAGCGTACTGCTGGGCCAGTAGCGGCCTTGGACCCCGAATGTGGGGTAACGCTGGGTGCTGCCGTTGCTGCGGTCGTCCGCCCAGCCCAGGGTAGTGGTCAGCTCGGAGCGCATGGTTTCGCGCTGAGCGCTGATCCAGTCCTGCTCCCACTGCAGCTCGCGCCCGGTAGCAGTGCCATCGCCCAGCACAATCTGCTCATTGCTGCGCAGGCTCAGGCTGAAGCGCGAGCGCGGCAGCTCGCCAAAGCGGGTCTGGTAGTAGCCATAGGCGTAGAGGCTGCGCATCTTGCCCTCCAGGCCACCGCCCTGGCCGTCCCCTTCATAGCGGGTTTGGTACAGGTTGAGGTTGCCGCCCAGCGAGGTGCGGCGGTCCATCTGGTAGTGCAGATTGCCGCTCAGCCCCACGCGGGTCTGGCCTTGCTGGGCCGGCCAACTGCTGGCGCGCATGCGCTCCACATCCACCCCCGTGCCCCAGCTCATGCGGCTGGTGCTATGGTCCATGCGCCAGTAAGCGCCTTGCGTGCCCGAGGGCAGCAGGTAGTCACCAAAATGCAGATTGGGGCGGGTGACGTAGGCACCCCAGGTATGGCGGTAGCGGCCCAGCTTGGTGTCTGCCTCCAGATACAGGCCTTGTGCGCTGCCAGATGGGGTTTGTGCCGAATCGCTGCTTGTGCTGCTGCCCAGCGCGGTCAGTCGGCCGCGCAATGCGCCGTCCTGCTGCGTGGGCGATCCATAGCCCAGTGCTGCAGCCCAACTGCTGACCCGCTTGCTGCCACTGTCCTGGCCGCTCCAGAGGCCATAGTCCACCGCTGCAACGTTATTGGCCTGGTTCAGTTGGCCGGCGGCATACCAGGCGCCACCCAGGCGCTGGGTGGCGCCTACCCAGGCGACTGTGCCCTGGCTCTTCTCGAAGCCGGGATAGGGGCCGCCCAGCAAATCGCCCCGCTGGCCCATGCCGGCGCTGATGTCAAAGTCCGCGCCATAGATGCGGGTGGACAGGCCCCGCACGGTGCTGGTGCCCAGCATCAGGCGGTAGTTTTGGCTGAGACCGGTGGTCAGCTCGCTGTAGCCGTCACCGATGGTGGTATCCATGCGGATGCCGGGCGTGATGGGCATGGCCAGGTTCTGCACGGTGATGCGCTGGCTGTTGGATTGACGGGCATAGCCCAGGGCGCCAATGCCATTGAAGGCGTCTTGGCCGCCATGCATGCTGCGCACATTGGCCTGCAGCAGCCACTCGCCATAGTTCAGGGTTTGCTGGCGGTACTGGATGCGCTGGCCTAGCTCGGTGCCGCTTTGGCTGCCCAACGGGCCGTTGTCAGAACGGGCGATGCCCAGACGGCTTTCCAGCGCCCAGCTGCGCAGCCCCAGCGGCAAGGTGCTGGGGTCGACTTCTTCGGCTTCACCGGCCCGTAAGGCCGTCAGATCATCGGCGCTCATGAAGTTGTCCTCGTAGGCGGCGGGTGCCGCCTCGATGGTGGCGCGCAGCCGGGCCTGCTCTGCCTGGGCAGCGCTCAGTGACTCCACCTGGGCACTGACTGCCTGATCGTTCTGTGCTTGGGCTAGGGACACATGCCCACCAAGCACCAGCACCCACATCCCCCAAGCGGCACGCCCTGTAAACGCCTGGAAGAAACCAGTGCCGCTGTACAAGGGATGCCGCTCAACAACATTCATTTGTAATAAAAGGTTAACTAAAGTTGAATTTATTTTGCGCGGATGCCACCAATCAAATGTCAAAATTTGATACACAACGTTAAGTGTGTCAGGGGAGATATCAGTGGAGTGGGATGGCGCGTAGAAAGAAAATGAAAAATCTCCTCTACGGGTGATCATGATCATTTATCAGCGATCTATGTCATAAATCTTTGCTTGATATAGATTATTTGGATAAGCAATTCCTAAAATGACGGTATACCTTGAAGCGGCGCGGTCTGCACCCATATAGACCCTTGATCTGTGTTGATGAAGACTGAGCTCCCATGACCAAAAAAACCCATTCCTTCCAGGCCGAAGTGGCCCAACTGCTTCACCTGGTAACGCATTCGCTGTATTCGAACCAAGAGATCTTTTTGCGCGAGCTGATCTCCAATGCGTCTGATGCATGCGACAAACTGCGCTTTGAAGCGCTCAATGACAGTGGTTTGTACGGCGACCAACCCGATCTGGAAGTGCGCGTGTCCTTCGATGACAAGGCCAAGACCTTGACCATCACCGACACCGGCATTGGCATGACCACGCAAGAGGCCATCGACAACCTGGGCACGATCGCCAAGAGCGGCACCAAGGCCTTCATGGACAAGCTGAGCGGCGACCAGAAGGCCGATTCGCAGCTGATCGGCCAGTTCGGCGTGGGCTTTTACTCCGGTTTCATCGTGGCCGACAAGATCACCGTCGAATCGCGCCGCGCAGGCGCCGAGGCGTCGGAAGGCGTGCGCTGGACCAGCGGCGGCATGGGCGACTTCGAGGTCGAGCAGATCGACCGTGCCCAGCGCGGCACCAGCATCATCTTGCACCTGCGCGAGGATGCGCAGGACTTCTTGAACGGCTACAAGCTCAAGGAAGTGATTGCCAAGTACTCCGACCACATCAGCCTGCCCATCCTGATGGAAAAGGAAGAGTGGAAAGAGGGCGAGAACGAGCAGCCCGGCGAGATGGTCAAGACCGGCGAATGGGAAACCGTGAACAAGGCCAGCGCCCTGTGGACCCGCGCCAAGAAGGACATCAGCCCCGAGCAGTACCAGGACTTCTACAAGGCCATCAGCCACGACTACGAAGACCCGCTGACCTGGAGCCACAACCGCGTCGAAGGCAATACCGAGTACACGCAGCTGCTCTACATCCCTGCCAAGGCACCGTTTGACCTGTACCAGCAGGGCAAGCATGCAGGCATCAAGCTCTACGTCAAGCGCGTCTTCATCATGGACGATGCCCAGGCACTGATGCCGCAGTACCTGCGCTTTGTCAAAGGCGTGATCGACTCGGCCGACCTGCCGCTGAACGTGAGCCGCGAGCTGCTGCAGGAAAGCCGCGATGTGCGCCTGATCCGCGATGGCTCGGTCAAGCGCGTGCTGTCGATGCTGGAAGACCTGGCCCGCCACGACAAGCCTCAGGCCGCCGCCGAAGGCAGCGATGGCGTGGTGGATGTGGTCAGCGAAGACGACAAGGCCAAGGAAGGCAAGTACAGCCGCTTCTACAGCGAGTTTGGTGCCGTGCTCAAGGAAGGCCTGGGCGAGGACATGGCCAACAAGGACCGCATTGCCAAGTTGCTGCGCTTTGCCTCGACCACGCACGAGGGCCTGAACAGCTCCTTTGCCGATTACAAGGCGCGCATGAAAGAAGGCCAGGAAGCCATCTACTACATCACCGCCGACACCTTGGCCGCTGCCAAGAGCAGCCCGCAGCTGGAAGTCTTCAAGAAAAAGGGCATCGAGGTGCTGCTGATGGCCGACCGGGTCGACGAGTGGGCGCTGAACTTCCTGCAGGACTTTGATGGCACGCCGCTGCAATCGGTGGCCAAGGGTGCTGTTGACCTGGGCAAGCTGCAGAACGAGGAAGAGAAGAAGGCCGCCGAGGAAGCTGCGGAAGCATTCAAGCCCGTGCTGGCCAAGCTCAAGGATGCCTTGAAGGACCGCGCCGACGACGTGCGCGCCACCAGCCGCCTGGTGGATTCTCCCGCCTGCCTGGTGGTCTCGGACAGCGGCATGAGCCTGCAACTGGCCCGTTTGCTCAAGCAAGCCGGCCAGGCTGCGCCAGAGTCCAAACCAGTGCTGGAGGTCAATCCCGAGCACCCGTTGGTCAAGAAGCTGGACGGCTCGGTGCACTTCCACGACCTGGCCCAGATCCTGTTTGACCAGGCCGTGCTGGCCGAAGGTGGGCTGCCGGATGACCCTGCCGCCTATGTCAAACGGGTGAACGCGCTGCTGGTGTAAACCGTATCAGGCAGAACCCATAACCCCGCCAGGATGGAAATCCTGGCGGGGATTTTTTATGGCGTTTTCCATAATGCAAAAAAACAGTAGGCCTTATTTTTATTTATAGCCAGACAGTATCTATGGCTGAATGAGGCTGTGGAGGGAGTGCTCACTTTTATTATCTGGATAGCTCGGTAATACCTGAGAAAACTGCAGTTAATGATTGTTGACATATTTTATTGCAAGCTATCTCTTGCGCTGCTTGCGGCTTGGAGGTGCTTGCATATGCGATGATTGATCGTTTTTTCCTTGGCTATGGGTGTGAGGTGCGCCCATTGCAAACGTGGTCAGCAAGGACTGGAAAGTGGCGGGGCAGATCGCCTGCCAAAGCGCTCACAAAGCGATGATAGCTGCACCAGTATGGCAGGGGTAGCCATGGTAATTTGAGGTAAATCAAAGGCTTGTGCCGCATGCGAAGACGATCCGGTTGCGGTATGGCGATGCCCCTACCTGCTTGTCTCTTACGGAAAACACGCACCAGAATAGTGCGTACTAGCATTTTCTGCCACCAGACCAGAAACCCAGACGCCATTGGCCATAGTTTGAAAATACTATGAAATAAGGCCCATCGTTTTGGTAAATCATTATTTTATATCCAATAATTTTATTGAAAGTTTATTGGATATATACACCAGACATTGGTGATAGATTCGCAGGCCTTGTTGCCTTATGCAGCCGGGGCCTAGATGGCCGGTCTCCAGGTTTTGAGGTATTTCTGGCGCTGCCGGAAGAATAAAGACCTCGTAAACGCCAGGACCCTATTTCACTGACTATGCAAGCCGTTATCCCTGTTTTTGCGGGGAGGGCGGAGCTTTGCCTTTTTTAGCAGGACGTTGAAAGTGTTACACCCTTATCAGCCGCCGCCGTTGTTCGCCAAAGTGCGATGCAGTTTGGCCGTGGCCCTGGTTTCTGGTTTCTTGCCCGCAATGGCGGCTGCGCAGTCAACCAGCTACGACATCTTTGTGAACCATGACGCTTTTGTGGCCCAGACTGGTGCCATGGCGGAGAACGGTTCAGTCGATGGCCCGGCAGGTGCGGACTTTGTGTACCGTGCCAAGGTCAAGATCAATGGCAACCGGGGTGAGGTGTCCAATGTCACTTTGCAGCAGGAGCTGCCCAAGGGCGCCATCTTCCAGGCGATTGAAGCGCCCGCTGGGGTCAGCTGCGCTGCGCCACTGCCCCCGGTGGGTGAGGTTATCACCGCCGGGACGGTACTGAGCTGCACGCTTGCGCTGGTGACCGCGACCGATTTTGTGGCCGTGGATTTCCGCGTCAAGCTGCCCAGTGCCGCCACCGATTGGACGGCCAAGGCATCGGCCTTCAGCCCCAACAATCTGGACCCGGATGCGAGCGAAGCCGCGCCCAACCATAGCCGCATCGAACGCACTATCACCACCTTTGAACGCGCCGACCTGGCGGTTGAGATCGTGGGGCCTGCCGATGGCTCGACCCATACCCAGGGCAACAAGGTTGACTACCAGCTGCAGGTGCGCAACACCAACTCGCCCTATGCCTTTGTGCTCAAGGCTGGCGAAAAGGCCAATGTGCGCTTTCCGTTGCCCGAGGGGACCGAGTTCCAAGGGGACCCCAGCGGTAAGGGCTGGGCCTGCACCAAGGCCGAAGATGCCAGCTCCGGCAAACCGGTACCCGTTTGGAGCTGCAGCTACACCGTGGCCGCTGGCCAGAGCGTGGCTCGCAACACTGATTTGCCGCTGTTGACCATCCCGCTGCTGCTGAAAACCAGTGGTGGCGATGTGAGCAGCGTGGTGTCCGTCTCCGGTGAGACGGCCACAGGCCAGCTGTTCCTGGATGCTGACCCGGACAACAATGTCGACGAGCTGCGCATCCAGGTAGAAGCCAACCTGAATCTGGACATGGCCCTGACCAAGTCCGTCAGCCCCCAGGTGGTCGACAAGAAGGCCACCGGTCCGGTGCCTGTTATCTATACCCTCAGCGCCAAGCGCGTGGCGGGAGATCTGGCCGCAGAGAATGTGGTGGTGACCGATACCCTGCCAGCAGGCATCCGCTTTGTGTCTGCCACCGGCACGGGCTGGACCTGTAGCAATGAGGCGCAGCTGATCCGCTGCACGTTCAGCGGCGCCTTTGCCGCTGACCTGCCCACGATCAAGGTCGAGGCCACGGTCGATGTGAACGCGGTTGCCGCAGAAGGCGTGCTCAACAATCAGGCCGAGGTGTCGGCGAGCAATGAATCGCCTGCCAATATCGCTGCCAACAACAAGGCACAGGCCAGCGTGAAGGTCAGCAACCAGGTGAATCTGGCGGTGAGCAAGAGCACCGCTGCCTCGGTGATCGCCTCCGGCCAGCCTTACCAGTACGCCATCAGCATCAAGAACAACGGCCCCTTGGCGGTGCTGTCCGGCCAGACCATCACGGTCAGTGACCAGCTCGATGGACAGCTGCAGTTTCTGGGCGTTCCGGAAGACTCCAAGTGGGTATGCGATCCCAAAAACAGCACGGACACCGAATTGGGCAAATTGCTGACCTGCACCTATGCCGGCGGTATCCCTGTGGGCGGCAGCGAGACATTGGTGCTCAATGTCGTGGCACATATCAGCGCAGCCAATGGACAATTTGCCCGCATCACCAATGACGCTACCCTCCAAGGGGTGGACGGACGTGAAGGTACGGCTATCGGCCAAGTGGTGAACAGCAACAGCGTCAATCTGTCGGAGAAAAAGGCCGATCTGTCGATCAGCAAAGCCGGCGTGGTCAGCGGTGAAGCGAAGTCTGGCGCCGAAGTGGTCTACACCTTGACCGTCAAAAACGATGTGCCTGCCGGTTCGGAGAATGAAGACCTTCAGACGGCTCAGACCGTCACCATCACGGACACCGTGAACAACCTGCTGACCAACTACAGTGCCGGCGTGTTGGGTGTGGATGCCTATGCCAACAGCCGCTTTCTGACGGCCGAGGTGCAAATGCCCACGCTGGCCCAGCCGGATGCGCAAAGCCTGAAAGCGGGCGACGCCGCCACGTCGGAAGGCTGCACCATCTCGGGCGATAACAACCAGAAGTCGGCCACCGTCAGCTGCACGCTGAGCAACCTGCCAGCAGACCCGGGCCTGGAGTACCTGGTCGTCATCAAGGCGCGCCAGTATGTGGACCCGCTGAACGACGCGACGCAGACCAACACCATCGTCAACAAGGCGACCGTGACCTCGCCTGACACCGCAGAGTTCAACACCGCCAACAACAGTGCCGAAACCTCGGTGGTTCTGGAGGCGCTGACGGACCTGACGGTCAGCAAGCAGGCGGCACCGGAGGCAGCAGCGGCTGGCCAGGCGATCACCTACACCTTGACCGCCAAGAACAGCGGCCCTTCGCAGGCCCGTCTTGTGACTGTGACCGACACCTTGCCGCTGGGCACCTTGTGGGTGGGCAATGCGCCCAGCATCAGCGGCGGCAGCTGCAGCCTGAGCGGTGGCGCGGCCTTTGCGGCCGGCCTGGAGATCACTGAAGCCAATCGCACGATGACCTGCACCTGGACGGAGCCGGTGGGTGAGAACGCGCAAAAGACCGTCAGCTACCAGCTGCGCTCCAAGGCCACGGGCTACCCTGCCCAGCTGGAAGATGCACAGGTGGTGGTGAGTTCTGTCACGCCCGAAACGAACCTGGCCAATAACAGCGCCACCGAAACCGTTCCGCTGGACAAGCCCCAGATCGATGTGCTGGTGAACATGCGCCATACCAATGACGGCATCCCGCTGGATACCGGCGAGACACAGTACACCATCACGGTGACCAACAGCGGTGCATCCCAGTCCTTCGCCACGGGGGTCAACATGACCGATGTGTTCCCGGCAGCGGGATCGACGGCCGACTTCCGCTTTGTCTCGCTCGACAGCGTGCAACTGTCCGGCAACGACAGCCGTATCGGTGTGGCGAACTGCCAAGCGCCAGCGAAGGGTGCCTTGGAAGGACCGTTGGTCTGTGATTTCCCTTGGCTGGCACCGAACGAGTCGGTGGTGATCAAGTTCACGATGGAGCCTGCAACGCTGCTCAACAACCGCGCCGTGGGCACCATCAACCACAGCGCTACGGTGCGCGCCGATGTCGAAGCGTTGACGGGCCTGGACGTGAGCAAGAACAACCAGACGGCGGACCGCACCTCCACCTATGACCCAACATTGCTGTCGCCTGAAGAAGCGGGCAAGCTGCGCTACGTCGACCTGTCGCTGACCAAGACCTCATCGACCACGGACGCGGTGGATGTGGGTGACCTGATCGCCTACACCTTGACGGTGAAGAACGAGGAAGACCCCGCTGCCAACCCACGCAACGACCTGGTCGATGGCCATGCCGTTCTGACCGACACCTTACCCGAAGGCCTGGCGCTGGATGGTGCAGACCCCGTAGGCTGCACATATGACGCGGCAACGCGCGGCCTGCGCTGCGAGATCAGCGCGCTCAATGCCGGCGAGAGTCTGAGCTTCTCCTTCAGCGCCCAAGTGCTGTCGCGTGCAGACGGCCAGACCGAGGTAGTGAACAGCGCCAAACTGAGCAGCCCGGGCGACAGAGACGAGAGCAACAACGACAGCAGCACCGAGACGCCGCTGGCCCTGGTGGACCTGGCGCTGACCAAGGAAGTGGACAAGGCCCAGGCTGCTGCCGGCGATACGCTGGTCTACACCTTGAGCGTGGTCAACAACGGCCCGGCCGCCAGCCGCAGCGCCATGGTGACCGATGTCTTGCCCGAAGGCCTGGTGCTGGTGCAAGCCTCGCCCGCGTGCCGCTTTGAAGATGCCAGCCGCACGCTCAGCTGTGCAGTCGAGCCCCTGGCCGTGGGTGCCAGCGTCACTTTTAGCGTGGAAACCACGGTGGATGCGGCGCTGGAAGGCCCGCTGAGCCTGGTCAACACCGCCACGGTGGAGCTGCCCGGCGATACCGACCCGAGCAACAACCAAAGCTCGGCCACCACCACCATCCCTGGCAAGAACACCAGCGGTGGCGATGACAAGCCGGGTGGTCAGGCGGTGCCCGTGCCGACCTTGGCCCCGGGCGCCCTGCTGCTGATGGCCCTGGCCATGGCCGGCCTGGCGGCACTGCGACTGGGACGCCGCAGCCGCTAAGGCGGATCCATAGGATTTGCCTCCACCCCTCAAGCCGCGCATAGCCTTGCGCGGCTTTTTTACGGGGGAAACGGGATGCGCACGATCCCCAGTTGTTGACAGAGACATTTCCCCCGGCCAGAACTTTAGCGGCTATATTTGCTCCTACGTCCACTTCGACGACTGCAGGCAGGCACCATGGTTCGCTTCTTTTTTGTATTTCTGGGGCTCCAGCTCACTTTGTTCGGTCTCAATATGCTGAGCTGGGTGCAAAAGCACCTGGTCGAGCCCTGGACCGCGATGCTGGCGCAGATCTGCGCCTTTTTGGTGACCTGGTTCGACAAGTCGGCCGTGGCAGAAGGCAAGGTGCTGTGGAACCATGCGACCAACTTTGGCGTGTCCATTGAGGCCGGCTGCAATGGCATCGAGGCCTGCATTGTGTTGTTTGCGGCCATCATGGCCTTCCCATCGAGCTGGCGCCACAAGATGATCGGCCTGGTGCTGGGCTTTATCGCGGTGCAAGCGGTCAATATCGTGCGCGTGATCAGCCTGTTCTACTTGGGCCAGTGGAACATGACCGCCTTCAACTTTGCCCATGAATACCTGTGGCAGGCGCTGATCATGCTGGACGTGCTCGTGGTCTGGCTGGTCTGGGTGCGTGCCGGCCAGCGCGCCAAGCGGGCCGACGATGGCTCGGACCAACCGCCTCCCTCGGGCTCAGGGGCCGAGCCCACGCTGGCAGCCGCCTGATTTGAACCGGCCAGCAGTGCAAGCACTGCTGGCTTTTTTCCATTGGCAGGACAAGAAGTACATGGCCCCCAGGGCTGAGACTGAGGAAGAGGGATGAAGCGCTTGAACCCGATACAGCGATTTGCGCTGCTGGCCTTCGCCGGCATCATCGTGCTGACCACCCTGTGGGTGCAGCTGTCGCCGTGGATGAGCTACCCGGTGGCGATGATCTCCAAGGAAGGTCTGGAGGACCTGGCAGCAGGCTGGGTCAAGCAGGTGCATATCGCGCCCGGCAAGATCGAGGTGGACACCTCGGTCGGCGTGGCCAATGCCAACACCGGTGGCCGCTGGGCCGAGATTTCGCTCGATGGCGACCCGGGCCGCTATGCCTACGGCTTTCCGATCTTTTTGGCGCTGCTGCTGGCCGCCTGGCGCAAAGGCCGCGTCTGGCGCGCGGTGCTGGGTTATGTGATCCTGCTGCCGTTCCAGGCGTTCAGCATTTCCACCAGCTTGCTGATGCAGATGGTGCTGGCCACCAACCTGGACCTGCGTTTGCTGAAGATTTCGCAGCCCCAGCTGGAAGTACTGGCCTATGGCTACCAGCTGGGCAGCCTGGTGCTGCCAACCCTGGTGCCGTTCTTGCTGTGGCTCTGGCTGGACCGCCAGTTTGTCAACGAGGTGCTGGTCGAGGCCTGGAAGAAAAACATCCAGCCCAAGCTGGCACCGCGCCCCACTGTGCTGCGCCCCCCGCCACCACCACCGCCTGAGCAGGTGATCCGCCCGGCCGAGAGCGGTCCCGAGATCTCGCACGAGATCAGCATCACCCTGCCACTGCGCAAATAACTAGGCCTTGTGGGGCACCGCTGTGCGCCAGGTGGCCACAGCCAGCGCTGCAGCCAGCAGCGCAAACACCGCGCAGAACACCAGCAGCGCGCGGGACAGGCCCACCTGGTCCGACAGCCAGCCAATCCCCAGGATGGGCAAGATCGTGCCCACATAGCCGATGACCAGGTAGGTGGCCAGCAGGCCGGCCCGGTTGTCGGCCCGCGCCACCCGGTTGACCACCGAGATACCGCCCAGGTTGCACAGGCCATGGCCGAGCGCGGCGCTCAGCACACAGAGCAGAAACACCGCTGCCGAGCTGGCAAACACATTGACGATCAGCAGCAGATTGCACAGCGCCAGCGCTGCATAGCCGGTGATCAGCACCTTGCGGGTGACAAAGCTCTTGGCGGCATACTGCGAGGCGGCCGACAGCAGCAGGATGAGGCCGATCGACGGCCCGCTGATCGCAGGGCCATGCCAGGGCAGCATGCTTTGCATAAAGCTGGGCGCGAGCGACGCAAACAGGCTGAACATGCCAAAGGCACAGAAGGCGCCCATGGCGGCCAGGCCGTAGCGGCGCAGCGCTGAACGCTCGGGGAAAGTGAGGCGCGGCATCAGCTGGCGCAGGCCAAAACTGCTGCTGGCAGGCGCGGGCTGCAAATGGGCCGGCAACTGCACCTGGAACAGCGAATAAATGGCCAAGGCGCTCAGCAGCAGCGACGGCAGATAGGCGCTGCGCAGCGGAAAAGGTGCCCATTGCGCCACCAGGCCACCGACGATGGGCCCCAGGCCAAAGCCAAAGGCAATCGTCAGGCTGGTGGTGGCGGCGGCCCGCTGCGTGTCACCACTGGTATTGAGCTGGGTCAGCCCCAGCGAGGCCGAGGTGGTGATCATCCCCGAGGCCAGGCCGATGATGATGCGGCTCAAGCCAAACACCTGCATGTTCCAGGCCAGCGCCGACAGCAGCACGCCGCCGCTCATCAGCATCACCCCCGCCCGCAGCACCTTGAAAAAGCCATAGCGGGTCGTGATCGCGCCCAGCAGCATCAGGCTGGTCAGCGCTGCGGCCATATAGAGCACAAACACCTGGGTGATGGCGCTGGGCGGCAGCTGCCATTGGGCCTGGTACAGCGGGTAGAGCGGGCTGGCCAGCGCCGTGCCCATGACGCCGACGCACATCGAGAAGCACACCCAGAAATAGGGCGGCCATTGGTATTTCATGATCAGAACTTGGAGCGGGGCTGCGGTGGCAGCAGCAGGCCAGCGGCGGCTAGCGGCTGGCCGGGGAAAGACGGTGGGCAGGATTGTAGGGAGCGGGGCCGGCCATGTCGCAGGCCCGCTTGGGTGTCCATGGCCTGGCGTCGGACATCGGCCTGCAATGTCCTTGTAGTAAGGCTTGGGTTGACCATCGCTGTTAAAAATAGCCATGACCCGAATGCCTGCCCTGCCTTTTTTCCGCTCCCAGCATCGTCGCGCGGCGGCCGCTGTTGCCATCGCCGCTGTGTCCATCGCTGCGCTGACCGCTTGCTCGCCCTATGTGGGCGTTGGCGTGCCGGTGGGCCCGTTCTCGGTGGGTGTCGGTGTGGGCAGTGGTGGCGTCAGCGCCGGGGTGGGCACGGGCGTTGGCCCCGTTGGCGTCGGTGTGGGGGTCAACCAGCGTGGCCAGGTCACAGGCAATGCGGGTGTTGGCGTGGGGACTTCGGTCGGTGGCGCCCAGGTGGGTGTGGGGTTGGGCACTGGCACGGTGCTGTATGACCCGGCTGCGCCCGCAGCTGCATCTGCCCCCGGCCCTGCGCCGGATTACGCCCAGCCCGCACAGCCCGGCGTGGTCGTGCCTGGGGTGGTCAATCCACCCACAGGCGAGCATGACGCCAACCTGCAGTGGCGCGGCGCCGATGGCCAGCTGGTGCCGGACTGCCGCCTGAACAACCGCTGTTAACCGATTCTTAAACGTACAGCGGCGGCTCATCCATCGCGATGAGCTGGGCCTGCAGCAGCTGGGTTTGCTCCTGCCAGTAGGCCTCGCTGCCAAACCAGGGAAAGTGGATCGGGAAGATTGGGTCGTCAAAACGCCGGGCCAGCCAGGCGCTGTAGTGGATCAGGCGCAGGGTGCGCAGCGGCTCGATCAGCACCAGCTCGCGCCGGTCAAAGGGGCGGAACTGCTCATAGCCTTCCACCAGGGTCGACAGCTGCGTGCTTTGCTGCATGCGGTCGCCCGACAGCAGCAT
The DNA here is from genome assembly GCF_004364775.1 of Comamonas sp. JUb58. GTDB lineage: Bacteria > Pseudomonadota > Gammaproteobacteria > Burkholderiales > Burkholderiaceae_C > Comamonas. The sequence goes on along the minus strand of NZ_SOAL01000002.1, from coordinate 149,537 downwards.
CCACAGGTCCTGCACAGCAGGGCCGCTGCGCGTGTCATCCAGATCGACAAAATGCGGGCCGCCTCCCTGGTGCTCGGGCGGCACCCACAGCACATTGCCGGGGTGGCAGTCGCCATGCAGGCGCAGGCTGCGAAAGCTGCCTGCGGCAAAGTGGCCGGTGGCGCTGCCCGGGTCGATGATCTCGCAGATCTTGTCGGTGGCGCGGCGGCAGGCATCGCTCCAGGCCGTGCGTTGGCCGGGCGGGATCGCGCCATGCGCCATCAGCCAGTCATGGGGTTCGCGGGCAAAGTCCTGGGCGTTGATGCTGGGGCGGTGCGCAAAGGGCTGGGCCTCGCCCACGGTGTGGATGCGTGCCAGAAAGCGGCCCACCCATTCCAGCACCTCCCAGTCGTCCAGATCGGGCTGGCGCCCGCCCCGCCAGGGCGATACCGAAAAGCGAAAGCCCGCATGCTGCAGCAGGCTGTGGCCGCCCAGCTGCAAAGGCGCCACTACGGGCACCTCGGCATCGGCCAGCTGCTGGGAGAACTGGTGCTCCTCGGCAATGGCCGCATCGCTCCAGCGGCCCGGGCGGTAGAACTTGCAGACGACCTTGCTGCCGTCTTCCAGCCAGACCTGGTAGACACGGTTCTCATACGAGGACAGCGGATTGAGGCGGCCGTCACCCCAGAGACCCACCGATGCCAGCGCATCGAGCACCACATCGGGCGTGAGTGCGGCATAGGCATGTTCCTGTTGCGGGCTGCTGGGCGGGTAGTCGTCGTTGTCGTGCATCCCGCCATTGTGCGCCCTTCTTGTGACGGCCATCTTGAGCCAAGGGACGCAAAAAAAGCCGGGCATGCAAGGCATGCACCGGCTGTACTGGAGGGTGTCAATCGTTCAGCAGCGTGGCTTAGAACGTCTTTACGATCTCTACGCAGCCGCGTTGGAGTGCAATCGGGATGAGTTCGAAGCGATGGTCCGCAGCTTGCACCGGGGTGCAAGCAAGGGCCAGCGCGAAGAAATCGCCCGATTTCACTCCAACCCTGTAGGGACGGTGGCTTTGCGAGCGGTCTGCATCGTTGCAAATCCTCGCAATAGCGCGGCTATTGCTGCGGTATTGCGCCTCGCATCCCATCTCGCAAAGACACTGTCGCGGCGCGAGGAGATCGTAAACACGTTCTTAGACCACCACGGTCAGTGTCTTGTCGATATTGCCGCGGGTGGCGTTGGAGTAAGGGCAGACTTGGTCGGCGTCATGCACCAGCTTTTCGGCCACAGCCTTGTCCATGCCAGGCAGGTTGACCGTCAGGCGGGCAGCGATGCCGTAGGCGTTCGGGATGGGGCCCAGGTCCACTTCCGCGTCGATCGACAGGCCATCTGGCAAGGCCAGCTTTTGCTTGCCGGCCACCGCCTTCATCGCGCCGATGAAGCAGGCAGAGTAGCCAGCGGCAAACAGCTGCTCGGGGTTGGTGCCTTGGCCGCTGGTGCCGGGCGAGGACAGTTGCACGTCCAGGCGACCATCATTGGTGCGCGATGCGCCGTCGCGGCCGCCGGTGGTGTGTGCGTGGGCGGTGTACAGAACTTTTTCGAGGGTAGCCATGGTGAACTCCTGGTCAAGGGGGGGACGAAAAAACTGCTTCTTCAAGAAGCGGCGGGCAGCGGCGCGGCCAGGCGGCTGCGCAGCTGTTGAATCTCTTGGGTCAAGGCCTGCAACTCCTGCAAGCTGCATTGGCTGTGTTCCAGCACACAGGCGGGGATGGCTGCCGCCTGCTCGCGCAGTTGCCGGCCGGCCTCCGTCAGGTGCACACGCACGCGGCGCTCATCTTCGCTGTCACGCTGGCGCTGCAGCCAACCTGCGGTCTGCATGCGCTTGAGCAGCGGCGTCAAGGTACCCGAATCCAGGTACAGACGCTCGCCCAGCTCGGAGACCATGCAGCCATCGCCCTCCCACAGTACCAAGAGCACCAGGTACTGCGGGTAGGTCAAACCCAATGGTTCGAGCAAGGGCTTGTACAGCTTGGTCATCGCCAGCGAGCTGGAGTACAGCGCAAAACACAGCTGCTGGTCGAGCAGCAGCGCGTTGTGGGCAGTGGCGGGGTTGGCGTTGGGCATGGATTGAATTATCGTGCTCAATTAAATTGTGCGCAACTTAATTGTGAAAACACCTGCAGGCAGCAGGGTGTTTGGGCAGGGCCGGTGCAGGGCCCCTGGATTCGTCTTAAAGGCAGGCAAGCCGCGCGTCGGGTTGACGCTGGGTTGCCTCTGTGCTCTTAATACGCAGTCTGCACCACCTGGCCGCTGCTGTCCTTGAACTTGGCCGCCACCGCATCGGCGGCGGTGCGCAGCAGGATCAGGTCCATCGAGACGGCGACAAACTGCGCGCCCAATGCCAGGCATTCGCGGGCACGGGCTTCGTCCACCATCAGGATGCCGGGGGCTTTGCCGGCGGCGCGGATGCGGGTGATGGCGTCATCGATCGCGGCATTGACGACCGGGTGGCGCGGCTGGCCGGGGTAGCCCATGCTGGCCGACAGATCGGCCGGGCCGATGAAGATGCCATCCACGCCATCGACGGCGGCAATGGCCTCGATCTGGTCCAGCGCCTGCGCGGTTTCCACCTGCACCAGCAGGCAGAGTTCCTTGTCGGCATCGTCAACGTATTGCATGTCGCGGCCAAAGTTGCTGGCGCGCATCGAGCCGCCCATGCCGCGAATGCCCTTGGGCGCATAGCGCATGGCCTGCACGGCGGCGCGGGCCTCGTCGGCGTTTTGCACAAAGGGGATCAGCAGCGTTTGGGCGCCAATGTCCAGGTAGCGCTTGATGAGCACCGGGTCATTCCAGGCCGGGCGCACCACGGCGCTGGTGGGGCGGGGCTGCAGGGCGGCTTCTACTGCCTGCAGCTGCTGCAGCACCTGGGGCACATCGTTGGGCGAATGCTCGGTGTCGAGCATGATCCAGTCGTAGCCGCTGCCGGCCAGCAGCTCGGTGATGTAGGGCGAGGGAAAGGCCGACCACAGGCCGATCTGCGCCTGGCCGGCGGCCATGGCTTTCTTGAAGAGGTTGGGTGTTGGCATGCTTGTCTCTGTTGTGTGTGATGGGGTGTTTGCTCAGGGCAGGAGGTGGATCTCGTCGTTGCTCATGCGCGTGCGGCAGCTGCCGGCCAGGGTGTGCCACTCGCTGGCGCCCAGGTCCAGCGCCTGCTGGTCCGCCATCGCCGTCACGCTGCGGCAGATGGGCTTGAAGTGCTTGGCGGCCACCGTGTCGCGCCCATAGCGCTGGTAGTAGCGCCTCAGGTGCAGATCGGCGGCGGGTACCCGGGCGGCCACATAGGCCAGGTAGTCGCGGTAGAGCGCATCGACCGGCGCCTCTTCCAGCTGCTGCTTCCAGATGCGAAAGCCGGCCATGCAGGCCACCAGGGCCAGCACCAGCGCGGCCACGGGCAAGGCCTTTTTCCAGATCGGGGTGCTGCGTGGCGCGGGCATGGGGCAGGAATCGCTGGGCAGCGCGGGCGCCCGCGCTCAGGCGTAGCTGTAGACGCCCTTGCCGGTCTTGCGGCCCAGCTGGCCAGCAGCGACCATTTCCTTGAGCAGTGGGCAGGGGCGGTATTTGCTGTCGCCAAAGTCTTTCAGGTAGACCTCCATCACGGCCAGGCAGACATCCAGGCCGATCATGTCGGCCAGGGCCAGCGGGCCAATCGGGTGGCTGCAGCCCAGCTTCATGCCGTCATCGATGTCCTGGGCAGACGCAATGCCTTCGGCCAGCACATAAAAGGCCTCGTTGATCATCGGCACCAGAATGCGGTTGACGACAAAGCCGGGCGAGTTCTTCACGCTGATGGGCGACTTGCCCAGGCTCTCGGCCAGCGCCTTGACGGCGTCGTGCGTGGCATCGCTGGTTTGCAGGCCACGGATCACTTCGACCAGGGCCATCAGCGGCACGGGGTTGAAGAAGTGCATGCCGATGAACTTGTCGGCGCGCTTGGTGGCTGCGGCCAGCTGGGTGATCGAGATCGACGAGGTGTTCGAGGCCAGCAGCACCGAAGGGTCGAGCAGCGCATCGACCTGCTGCAGGATCTTGAGCTTGAGCTCGTAGTTCTCGGTGGCCGCCTCGATCACCAGCTGGGCCTTTTGCAGGTCTTCATAGCGGGTGCTGCCCTGGATGCGGCCCAGTGCGGCGGCCTTGTCGGCTTCGCTGATCTTTTCTTTCTTGATCAGGCGGTCCAGGCTGCTGCCCACCGTTGCCAAGCCCTTTTGCACGGCGGCGTCCGAAATGTCCACCATCACCACATTCAGCCCGGCCACTGCGCAGGTCTGCGCAATGCCGTTGCCCATGGTGCCTGCACCAATTACGCCTACGGTCTGGATCGTCATCTGTCTTCCTTGGGTCCTGTTGCTGGGAGAGGGGCTGGCCCTGCAGTGCCTGTGGCAAGCCCGGTGCCAAGATCATAGCGGTTGGTATTGCACTGCCGCACAAACTGGGCGACAGAGCAGCGGCCTGGCGAGCGGTCTGCGTTGTTGGAGCGCTTGCCAATAGCGAACTATTGGCTGCGCACTCCGCAGCTAGGCGCCCCCCTAGCATCCCATCTCGCCTGGCCACGCCACTGCTCGGGGTTCATCAAGACGCTCTAAAATCCCGTCCATCGCTGCGCCGCAGCCCCTTTGTAGACACGACCTGATATGACCACCTTCGGCACCCCGCTCACCAAGAACGCAACCAAAGTCATGCTGCTGGGCAGCGGCGAGCTGGGCAAGGAGGTGCTGATTGCCTTGCAGCGCCTGGGCGTGGAGACGGTGGCGGTGGACCGCTATGACAACGCACCCGGCCAGCAGGTGGCGCACCATGCCCGCACCATCACGATGAGCGACCCGGCCCAGCTGACGGCGCTGATCGAGGCAGAAAAGCCCGACATGGTGGTGCCCGAGATCGAAGCCATTGCCACGCCCGCACTGCAGGCGCTGGAGGCCGCCGGCACCGTGCGCGTGGTGCCAACGGCCCGCGCCACCCGTTTGACGATGGACCGCGAAGGCATCCGCCGCCTGGCGGCCGAAACCCTGGGCCTGCCAACCAGCCCCTACCAGTTCTGCGATAGCCTGGCCGAGCTGCAAGCGGCCATCGATGGCGGCATTGGCTACCCCTGCGTGGTCAAGCCGGTGATGAGCAGCTCGGGCAAGGGCCAGAGCAAGATCGATGGCCCGGCCAATGTGGAAAAGGCCTGGAACTACGCGATGGAAGGCGGCCGGGTGCAGGGCGGCCGCATCATCGTCGAAGGCTTTATCGACTTTGACTACGAAATCACCCTGCTGACAGTGCGCGCCAAGAATGCGGCCGGTCAGATCGAAACCCATTTCTGCGAACCCATCGGCCATGTGCAGGTGCAGGGCGACTATGTGGAAAGCTGGCAGCCGGCCCGCATGGCGCCCGGCGCGCTGACCCTGGCGCAGGACATTGCCCGCGCCATCACCAGCGACCTGGGCACCGGCCTGAACGGCGAGCCCGCCGGCCTGGGCCTGTTTGGTGTGGAGCTGTTCGTCAAGGGCGACCAGGTCTGGTTCAGCGAAGTGAGCCCCCGCCCGCATGACACCGGCATGGTCACCATGATCACCCAATGGCAAAACGAGTTCGAGCTGCATGCCCGCGCCATCCTGGGCCTGCCGGTGGACACCAGCCTCAAGACCGCCGGCGCCAGCGCCGTGATCTACGGCGGTGTGGATGCCCAGGGCATCGTGTTTGACGGCGTCGATGCCGCCTTGCAGATCCCCGGCACCGAAGTGCGCCTGTTTGGCAAGCCCGAGAGCTTTAGCCGCCGCCGCATGGGTGTGGCCCTGGCCCGCGCGGCCGATACCGATGCCGCGCGCGACAACGCCAAAAAGGCGGCGGCGCTGGTCAAGCCCCGCGTGGCGGGCTGATCACAGGCGGGCCTGCTACTGGCCTGCTTGCTGCGTCAGTGCGGCACAAGCCTCAGCACGACGGATAAGCAACAACGGCCTGCGCCCCCATTTGGGGGCGCAGGCCGCTTTTCATGGCATCGCGTATCGGGTCAGCGGCCCATGATGGTCTTGCGGCGCATCCAGGCCAGGCACGCCAGCACACCGGTCAGCAGCAAGCTGGCCCAGCCACTCAGCGATGGAACGGCCTGAGGCGTTGCGACAGGTGTACCCGTGTTGCTGTCGTTATCGCTGATGACGACACTGGCCTCCGCTGGGGTGCCTGTCAGGTAGTCATCGCTGTCGCTGATCTGCAGGCTGACCGTCACCGCTGCTTCGCCAGCAACCTGGTTGTCATTGGCAATGATGGTGCAGGCGGGGGCCTGGGTGGCGCCCTCAGGAATGACGACCGGGCTGCTGCAGTTTTGGGTGCTGTACTGCGGATCTGCAGCCGAAATGCTGAAAGGCACCGAAAGGCCCCCGCTTGGTGCGGCGGTACTGGCGGTCACTGTGCAGACGGCTTGCTGGCCAGCGCTGTCCGTCAGGGCCGATGGGTCGCAGGCGATGGTGACCGTAGGTTGGAATATGTACTCAAAAGACACCAGGCCATCGATCCCATTGGTTGCGGGGTCGGTGATACCAACGGGTGCCGTAGGTGCGCCAGGGACCGAGGCCGTTGGATTGCTGATGGTATTGCTCCCAGCGCTCAAGGTGCAAGAGCCGCCCATACCGCCGGGTTCGGCACTGGGCCCACCATCCTGACCAAAATTGCCGCCCGTGCCCACTGCACCTAGGTAGCCACCGCCACCACCGCCTCCGCCGCCGCCGTCTACCGTTCCTCGAAGGCCCGGCTCACCTGACGCAGGCACGGCACATGCGACAGCCTCTGCTGTGAACAGCGCCACTGCCGATGCGTCTGCCACTTGCGGCGCACGGAAGGAATCGCCGCCACCACCACCACCACCGCCCGCCCGAACCCAGGCACCGCCGACATTCAGGAACGAGGCACCCCCACCACCGCCGGCGCCGGCACTGATAAAGCCGACATTCCTGGCAGCACCATCGCCGCCAGCACCTTGGCCGCTGCCGCCCGGCCCACCCGTCAGGTCGGCATCGCGTGCATAGGTAGCGCCACCTTGCCCACCGCCAGCCGCGATGGCCGTGATGGTTTGGCCTGGCTGCACACGGACGATGGCTTCAACCTGGGTACCTGCAGCGCCTCTGCCGCCCGGGACTCCGTCGTAGGAGCCTGCACCGCCTGCACCGCCCGTGACGATGACCCTGATGGCGCCCACCCCTGCAGGCACTACATCGGGAGCCACTTGGGGCGTCGTTGGGGTGTAGGTGATGGTTTGGCTCTGCGCAGCGGCACTGGCCAAGCAGAGTGCCAGCAGCCCAGCGGTTGGCAGCACTGACTTATGCAGCGCAAAGCGGGTTGCTGGTGATGTGCAAGGACGGTCATGCAAAGTTCGGAACATACGTAGCTTTCAGTGACAAATAAGGGGTACCAAGGAAGGAGCGCATGGTTGGAGAAAATGCATATTATTTATTTAATCAATAAATACATTCAATATAAATAATAACGAAAAAGATGCCTTTTGAATCATTTCGATTCATTTTGTTGTGGTCAATATGGTTCAGCACCATCCCAGTCGACCATCAAAAAGCCGCTTGCACCCTGTTCAAGGGCGCAAGCGGCTAACAAAGGATGAAGGGTTAAAGCAGGCTTTTCAGTTAGATGCGCAGCTGTAGCTGTCGGACGAGTTCACATCCCCACTGCCCTTGTAGCGCGGCCAGGTCGGGTACTCGCACAGCGGCCGGGTGCGGCCCGGCACGCCAGCGGTGTCGCTGACCACCTGGGCGCCAGGGGCGGTGCCGGCGGTCACCCACTGGTCCAGCGCCTTGAGCGAATCCCAGTTGGCATTGAAGGCGGTGCTGGCCGCATGGCCGTAACCGGGCACTTCGTAGTAACGGGCAAAGCTCTTGACGGCAGGGGCGCCCATGGTCTGCTCCAGGCGCTGCCAGTACTGCTCGGTGGCGCGGGAGCTGACGAGCACGTCGGCCGTGCCATGGGCCATCAGCAGCTTGCCGCCGCGCTTGTTGAAGGCGGAGAGGTCGGTGCTGTTGATGTCCTGCAGCTTGGTGAGCTGGTTGATGCGGTCGCTCCAGGCGCCGGGGTTTTGCGGGTCCAGCGACAGCGCATCAAAGTTGGCATCGCGGGTCACAAAATAGCGCACCCACTGGTCCCAGAACACCGCCCAGTACGGGGCTGTGAGCGGCGTGGGGCTGGCCGGGGCGGTGGTGTTCATCGCCAGCAGGTTGACGGTGGGCTGCAGCGGGCTGCTGCCTTCCTCACCCAGCTCCGAGCCCCAGACGTTGAAGCCGGGGTACTGCGTCTCGCCACTGCCCAGCGGGGCGCTGAAGCGGATTTCGCTGTTGTAGGTCTTGAGCGCGCTGATCATCGCATCGGACAGGCAGCCCTCCTGGCTGGCGCCAGCGGCGCAGCGCAGCGGCTGGCCGCCCACAGTGGCGGTGGCCGGGTCAAACTGGCTGTTGCAGGCGGCTACGTTGCTGACCACGCCGTCCTGCACGCCGTCGAGCGCATCGCATTTCTCCAGCGCGGCCTGGCGCAGCAGCTTGCGCTGGCCCAGGCTCGGGTAGGCGCCCGGCTGGGCAAAGGCGCGGCTGATGCGGCCAAACTGCAGATCCAGGCTGGCGGCGTTCCAGGCGGGGTACCAGGCCACCACGCCATCCCAGTCGGACGGCCATTTCTGGGCCACGGCCAGCGCCTCGCGCCCGCCGGTGGAGCCGCCCATGAAGTAGCGCTTGTCCGGCTTTCTGCCGTAAAAGCGCGTCACCAGCACATCGGCCACATCGCTGACCTTTTTCAGCGCAGCGCCGGAGAAGTTGGCGACCGCTTCGTCATTCGTGCCAAAGCTGCCATCGCGGCTGCCGGCTGCACCGGCCTGGTGGCCGGAATCGCTGCCGAACACTGCATAGCCCTGGTTGAGCAGCGGGTAGGCGCCCTGGCTGGCAGGGGCGGCCGGGTAGGTGTAGAGGCTGGGCATCACGCCGTTGTAGCCGCCACCGCCCACCATCACCACCTTGCCATTCCACTCCTTGGGCAGCAGCAGGCCCATCTTGATGGCGGGGGCGCCGGGGTCGACCGGAGCGATCGAGATATTGGCCCGCACCGAAGCGGGAGGCTGCGCGCCAGTAGAAGCTGTGGGCGTTTCGGTCGAGGTCACCGTGGCGCCGCTGGTGGGCAGGCCGATCTGGCTGGCCGCCACCTGCTGCTTGGCCAGCGCCAGGCTGGCCTCGTCAAAATTGAAGCTGTGGGAGCCGCCGCTGCCGCAAGCGGCCAGTGCAAGGACCGCGCTGGCGACGGCCGTCAGAGGGATAAAGCGCCGGAGTGGAGGGAGGATGGCTGTGGTCACTGTGTCTCCTGGTTGTTATGGTGCGGGCGCAAAGGCTTCTTTACGGCCCGCCGACCATTGTGGAAGTGAGGCGCACAGTTATCCACAGGGTTTGCAGTTAGGTAGTTCCCCATAAGTAAAAAAGCCAGCACGCTTGTGCTGGCATTGGAGTAGGGGCGCTGCCGGTGCGGCTTTTATTGGAAGGCCACCTCGGCAAAGCTGCGCAGCTTGCGGCTGTGCAAGCGATCCACACCGCCTTCGCGCAGGATATTGACCGCCCGCATGCCGATGCGCAGATGCTGGTCCACCCGCTCGCGGTAGAAGTGGTTGGCCATGCCAGGCAGCTTGATCTCGCCGTGCAGCGGCTTGTCGCTCACGCAGAGCAGGGTGCCGTAGGGCACGCGGAAGCGGAAGCCATTGGCGGCAATGGTGGCGCTTTCCATGTCCAGCGCCACGGCCCGGCTCTGGCTGAAGCGGCGCTGGGGCGTGTTGTCAGGCAGCAGCTCCCAGTTGCGGTTGTCGGTGCTGGCCACGGTGCCCGTGCGCATGAAGCGCTTGAGGTCGTCTTCGGGCACCTGGGTGACATCGGCCACGGCCTGCTGCAGGGCCACCTGGATCTCGGCCAGCGCAGGGATGGGCACCCACAGTGGCAGCTCTTCGTCCAGCACATGGTCCTCGCGCACATAGGCATGGGCCAGCACATAGTCGCCCAGCTGCTGGCTGTTGCGCAGGCCGGCGCAGTGGCCCAGCATCATCCAGGCATGGGGGCGCAGCACGGCAATGTGGTCGGTGATGGTCTTGGCATTGGCCGGGCCCACGCCAATATTGACCATGGTGGTGCCCGACTGGTCGGCGCGCACCAGGTGGTAGGCGGGCATCTGCGGCAGGCGTGGTGGCGGGTTGCCCAGTGCATCCACGGCCTCGGGCGCCAGGCCCTGGCGGCGGGTCACCACATTGCCCGGCTCGATAAAGGCGATGTATTCGCTGTCCGGGTTGGCCATCTCGGCGCGGCCCAGGCGGATGAACTCGTCGATATAGAACTGGTAGTTGGTGAACAGCACAAAGTTCTGGAACCACTCGGGCAGGGTGCCGGTGTAGTGGCGCAGGCGCTGGAGCGAGTAATCCATGCGCGGTGCGGTGAACAGGGACAGCGGCTGCGCCTCGCCCGGCTTGGGCTCCCAAGTGCCGTTGGCGATGCCGTCGTCCATCGCGTGCAGATCGGGCAGGTCAAACACATCGCGCATCAGCATGCGGCGCTCAGCGCTCAGCTGGCCTTCGATGTGGTCGTTGTCCGCAAACGAGAAATGGATCGGAATGGGCTGGTTGCTGGTGCCCACTTCCAGCTCCACGCCGTGGTTCTCGATCAGCAGCCGGAACTGCTCGGCGTAGTAGCCGGCAAACAGGTCGGGGCGGGTGAGCGTGGTTTCGTAGTGGCCGGGGCCCTCGACAAAGCCGTAGGCGAGCTTGCTGTCGGCCCGCGCCACGGTGCGGGTGTGCAGGCGCACAAAGGGGTAGCAGGCGCGGTAGGGGGCCTCCGGGGTCTCGCCGGCCACAAAGCGTTGCATGGCCTGGCGCAGAAAACCGATCTGTTCGGCATAGATGGCCTGCACCTGCGCCAGCGCGGATGGAGCCGTGCGGTGGCTGGTCGGTGCGGTAAAGGCAGGTTTGGTATAGGTCATGCACCATTGTGCATCTGCTTTGGGGCTGCGGCATGACAAATCGCGTGGCTGCAGCGCTGCGGACGAGGGCGGATTTCAGGGCTTCCCGCCGGGTGGTTGGCGGCCACTAGCCCGGGCGCGGGATAATCTCGGCATGAACGCAACCAACACCCCCGCCAACGCAGCGGACGCCACCTCTTTCAGCCAACTGCCACTGGGCCAGACCATGCAGGCCAATCTGCAGCAGCTGGGCTATACGCAGATGACGGCGATCCAGGCGGCCAGCCTGCCCTTTGCGCTGCAAGGCAAGGATGTCATCGCCCAGGCCAGCACCGGCAGCGGCAAGACGGCCGCCTTTGGCCTGGCCCTGCTCGCCCGCCTGAACCCGCGCTGGTTTGCCGTGCAATCGCTGGTGCTCTGCCCCACCCGTGAGCTGGCCGACCAGGTCGCCACCGAAATCCGCCGCCTGGCGCGCGCCGAAGAGAACATCAAGGTCGTCACCGTCTACGGCGGTGTGCCTTCGCGCAACCAGATCGCCAGCCTGGAAAACGGCGCCCATATCATCGTCGGCACCCCGGGCCGGGTGATGGACCTGATGGAACGCAACGTGATCGACCTGGCCGCCCTCAACACCCTGGTGCTGGACGAGGCCGATCGCATGCTGGACATGGGCTTTTATGGCGATATCGTCACCGTGGCCAGCCAGTGCCCGGCCGAGCGCCAGACCCTGCTGTTCTCGGCCACCTACCCCGAGGGCATTGCCCAGCTGGCCGAGCGCTTCATGCGCGATCCGCAGACCGTCAAGGTCTCCTCGCAGCACAGCGCCCACAAGATCGAGCAGCGCTGGTACGAGGTCAAGGAAAGCGAGCGCCTGCATGCCGTATCGCAGCTGCTGGCGCATTTCCGGCCTGAATCGTCCATCGCCTTTTGCAACACCAAGCAGCAATGCCGCGACCTGGTTGAAGTGCTGCAGGCCCAAGGTGTGAGCGCGCTGGCGCTGTTTGGTGAGCTGGAGCAGCGCGAGCGCGACGAGGTGCTGGTGCAGTTTGCCAACCGCAGTTGCAGCGTGCTGGTGGCCACCGATGTGGCCGCGCGCGGGCTGGACATCGCCAACCTGGCCGCCGTCATCAACGTGGACACCACGCCCGATGCCGAAGTGCATATCCACCGCATCGGCCGCACCGGCCGGGGCGATGCCGAAGGCCTGGCGCTGAGCCTGGCCAGCATGGATGAGATGGGCTCGGTCGGCAAGATCGAGGTGCTGCAAGGCCGCGAGTCGCAGTGGCACCCGCTGAGCGAGCTGACCCCCGCATCCAACCAGCCCATGGTGCCGGCGATGCGCACCATCCAGATCATTGGCGGGCGCAAGGAAAAGATCCGTGCCGGTGACGTGCTGGGCGCGATGACGCGCGACTTTGGCTATACCAAGGAGCAGATCGGCAAGATCAATGTGAACGACTTCTCGACCTATGTGGCCGTCAGCCGCGACATCGCCCACAAGGCGGTGGACCGGCTCAACAGCGGCCGGGTCAAGGGCAAGACCGTGAAGGCGCGCCTGCTCTAAGCCCCTCCACACCCGCCCGCCATGAAGCCCGCCTTATCCGCCGCAGCGCACAGCCGCTGGACCACGCCCGAGAACCTGCTGCGCATCTCGGTGGTGGTGGCCATTGCCACCATTGCCCTCAAGACCAGCGCCTGGGCCGTCAGCGGCTCGGTGGGCTTGTTGTCCGATGCGCTGGAGTCGCTGGTCAACCTGGTGGGCGCCTTGTTTGCGCTGGGCATGGTGACCATCGCCAAGCGCCCGGCCGATGAGGGCCACCCCTATGGCCACACCAAGGCGGAATACTTCTCGGCCGGCTTTGAGGGCCTGCTGATCTTTGGCGCGGCCATGGCCATCGTCTGGGCCTCCGTGGACCGCCTGCTCCACCCCCAGCCGCTGGAACAGCTGGGTTGGGGCATTGCGCTGTCCATGTTCAGCACGGCGCTCAACGGCGGGCTGGCCTGGGTGATGCTGCGCGCAGCGCGCGAGCACCATTCGATGGCGCTGGAAGGCGATGGCCGCCACCTGATGACCGATGTCTGGACCTCGGTCGGCGTGGTTGGCGGCTTGCTGCTGGCGATGCTGACCGGCTGGCATTGGCTGGATGCGGTGCTGGGCATTGCGGTGGCGCTGCATATCTTCAAAGAAGGCGGCAAGCTGGTCTGGCGCTCGTCGCAGGGGCTGATGGACGAATCCATCGATGCCGAGACCCTTGCAAAAATTGAGCGCTGCGTGCGTGCCTTTGAGGCCCAAACCGCTGGCGCCGTGCATTGCGACAAGCTCAGCACCCGCCGCGCCGGCGCGCTGCACTTTATCGACATGCACCTGCACATGCCCGGCGACTGGAGCCTGGCCCATGCCACCCAGCTGCGCATGCAGCTGGAAGCAGCGCTGCTGCAAGAGCTGCCGCAGGCGCGCATCAGCATGGAAGTGCTGCCCCTGGGCGTGCAAACCCAGACCGAGGCCGTGCAGCGCGTTGGCGATGCACCCAGCCCCTGAACCATGAACCCCGGCTGCAGCGTTTGGGCCTGCCGCCTTTCCGGAAGCAAGAATCTCCCATGATCAGCGTATTGCAACGGGTGCGCGAAGCGCGTGTTGAAGTGGATGGCCAGGTGATCGGCCAGATCGGTCATGGCCTGCTGGCCCTGGTCTGCGCCGAGCGCGGCGACAGCCAGGCAGAAGCCGATAAGTTTTTGGCCAAGATGCTTAAGCTGCGCATCTTCCAGGACGAGGCCGGCAAGATGAACAAGAGCGTGGTCGATGTGGCCGGTGGCCTGCTGATCGTGAGCCAGTTCACGTTGGCGGCAGACACCAGCGGCGGCAACCGCCCCAGCTTTACCCAGGCCGCGCCACCGGCCGATGGCGAGCGCCTGTACGACTATGTGGTGGCGCAGGCGCGTGCGTTGCACCCCCAGGTGGCGACCGGCCGCTTTGGTGCGGACATGAAGGTTTACCTGATGAACGACGGCCCGGTGACGATCCCGCTGCGTGTTGCACCGGCCGCTGCGGCGACGGGCGCTTGAAGCCCATCCACAGCCAGGTCATCGGAGGCCAGCCAAGAGGCAGCTAGACTCAGTCCTTTTGCCACCGAGAGGACGAGAGATACCGATGACCGAGATGGAAAAAGCCGCTGCCGGCCTGCTGTACGACGCCAACCATGACCCCAGCGTGCTGCAACTGCGCGATGCCGCCAAGGAAAAGCTGTTTGCCTTCCAGCAGATTGGCGCGCACCAACGTGCCGAGCGCGAAGTGATTCTGCGCGGCCTGCTGGGCAAGCTGGGCCGCAACCCCGTGTTCGATGGCCCGTTTCTCTGTGACTACGGCTTCAACATCGAGATTGGCGACAACTTCTATACCAATGTGAACCTGGTCATCCTCGATGCCACCAAGGTCCGCATCGGCAACAACGTCTTCATCGCGCCCAACGTCGGCCTCTACACCTCCGGCCATCCGCTCGATGCCGGACGGCGCAACCAGGGCCTGGAGTTTGCCCTGCCCATCACCATTGGCGACAACGTCTGGATTGGAGCTGGCGTGCAGGTGCTGCCCGGCGTCAGCATCGGCGCGGGCAGCGTGATTGCGGCCGGCGCCATCGTCACCAAGGATGTGCCCGAAGGCGTGGTGAGCGCGGGCAACCCGGCGCGTGTGCTGCGTGCGATTACGGACAAGGACGCACAGGCCTACGCCTGAGTGGGCAGGCCCCTCAAGCCGCTGCCAATGCCGCCAGATGCGCATCCACCGTGCCTGTGCCACTGGCGGCATTCACATGCGCAAAGTAGCGGTACCAGCCGCTGGCCTCAATGGCGGCGAGCAAGGCATCGCGCGCCTGTGGATCAGGAAAGCGCCAGATACCCAGAAACTGGTGCGGGCTGGCTTGCGCAATGGCGGCATCGGTAGGGGCCAGCGACAGCAGCTCAATCCCCAGGCTGGAGAGCTGGCCCAGGCCTTGGCCGATGGCGGACAGGAACTGCTGGCGCTGTGCAGCAGGCAGCGCCTGCCAGGTGGCGTTCGGGGTATAGAGTTCGACAAGATAGCAGGACATGGCGGGGGCTTCTTTCAGCGAATGCTGCGCAGCGAGCGTTGACAGATGCGTTCGGTGCTGGGCGATGGCGCATCGCCCAGCCACTGGCTGCACAACTCGCGCACCCAGTCGGGCTGGTCTTTGGCAGCATCGTTGAGCCAGTTGGCGACGGAGTCCTGCACATAGACGCAAGGGTCAGCACGCAGCGCTTGCAGCAGTGGCAGGGCCTGCGCAGGCGCCTTCTTGAGCGCGGCGATGTGCGCGCACCAGACGCCGCGCGGCCGCAGTGCCTCGCAGGCAAAGCGGCGCAGCTTGTCAGACCGTGATGCCGTCCAGGGCATCAGCTGCGCGATGGCCTGGTCCAGATCGCTGGCCAGGTGCGGGCGCAAGGCCATCCAGGCCCATTCGCGCACCCCAAAATGCCCATCATCGGCCAGGCTTTCAATGGCGGCCAGCCGTGCCGGCAGGGCCAACCCCGCTAGGGCGCCCACCATAAAACAGGCCCAGCCGCGCACGGTATCTGCCGGGTGGCTGCGGCACTGCGCGATGCCCTCGGGGCCCAGCGCATCCAGCAGCAGCTCGCCCATGCGGCCCATGCGTTTAAGGATGCCCAGCGCGCAAGCAGCATCGGCCTGCTGCAAGGTCTGGGCAGAAAGACCAGGAAAGACTGTGCGCAGCAACTGCGCCTGGTTCAGCGCCGTGCATTCAGCCAGGGTGGCGGTGGCGATCTCGCCGTTGGACAGCGCTTGCAGCATATCGGCGGGGATATCCGCAGCGCGGCTGGCACCTTTGCGCGGGCTGCTCATGGCGCTGCTTGGCCCAGGTTGCGGGCTACCTTGTCCAGCAGCTGGGCCAACTGCTGGCGCTCGTTGGCTGACAGGCCACCGTACAGCCCTGCGATCCAGTGGCTGTGCTGCGCAAATACCTGTTGTGCCACTTGCTGGCCTTTGCCGGTGAGCCGTATGCGCAGCGCGCGGCGGTCGCTGGCCTCGGCATGGCGGGCCACCAGGCCTTCGCGCTCCAGGCCATCGAGCAGGCCGGTAACCGTCGCCCGGGTCACGCCCGCGCGCTCGGCCAGGATGTTGGGCGCCAGGCCATCGGGCGCCGCGTCCAGCAGGAACAGCAGCACAAAGCGCCCTTCCGACAGGCCATGCGGCGCCAGCAGGCGGGCGCAGTCGCGGTCAACGTCTCCTGCCAGCGTGAGCGTCTGGAAGCAGAGGCGAATCCCTGCCACATCGGGCATGCCGCGCCGCTGGGCTTCGTCGAGCAGGGCGTTGTACTTTTGGGCGAGTTGCATGGTGGCGGCTTATAGTAAGGTGGCTAATTATATATGCAAAGCAAGCCGTAGGTTGCAACCCGGGGCTGATCGCGGCAGTCGGGTAGCGCTCTGTTAAACGGCGGGCGCTACCGGCAGAATCAGCCCAAACGTTGTCTCGCCGCCCTGTGACTGCGCAAACACCGAGCCGCCATGCATCTTGGCGATGGCTTTGACAATGGCCAGGCCCAGGCCATGGTTGCGCTCCGAGTTGTGGCGTGAGGCATCAGCGCGGTAGAAGCGGTCAAACAGATGGCGCAGGTGTTCGGGCGCAATGTCTGGCCCGGTGTTGGTCACAGAGATAACGGCATGGGCATGCTCGTGCTGCCAGCGCGTGCGAATGTCGATGCGGATGGCCGAGCCGGCCAGCGCATAGCGGGTGGCATTGCTCAGCAGGTTGGACAGCGCGCGGCGCAGCAGCGGCGCATCGACCTGGGCATGGGCGTCGCCGATGACATCCAGGCGCAGATCGGCATCGAGCGCGACAGCTTCATAGAACTCAACGACATCCTGGGCCACAGCGGCCAGGCTGACCACGCCCGTCTCGCGCGCGCCCACGCCCTGGTCGGCGCGTGACAGAAACAGCATGTCGCCCACCATGCCGGCGATGCGGCGCAGGTCTTCGAGGTTGGAGGCCAGCACATCGCGCAGCTCATCGACCGCGCGGGGTTTGCGCAACAGCACCTCGGTGCTGGAGATCAAAGTAGCCAGCGGCGTGTTGAGCTCATGCGCCACATCGGCATTGAAGGCTTCGAGCTGGCGGTAGGCATCGGCGAGGCGATCAAGCAAGGCATTGAACTGGGTGACGATGGGCTGCAGCTCCTGGGGCAGGCCGCCTCCGTCCAGCCTGCGCTCAAAATCCCGGGCCGACAGCATGCTGATCTGCGAGACCAGCGACGCGATGGGCCGCAGGCTGCGCTGCACCAGCAGGCCGCCAAACAGCGCCAGCAGCAGGGAGCCGGCGACCATGGCCGCAAACAAGGTCCAGCCCAGGCCGCGCAGCAGCTCCTCGTCCGGGCGCAGGTCCATCACCAAGGTGGCAGTAGCAGCACGCGCCTGGTGGTACTGGGGCGCGGTGATGCCCACGGCAAAGCTCCGGCGCATGGTGTGGTGGCTGCTCCAGTCGGCCGGGATGCTGTCGAACAGCACATGGCCCTCGTTGTCCACCACGCGGATCGCATAGTCGCCGTGGCCGGCCAGAAAATCGGTAAGCAGGTGGTCCAGCGCCTTGTCGCGGTGGGCCGTGCTGTCGTCGCGCAGCACATGCATCAGGGACTGCTGCTTTTGGTCGAGCATCTCCTTTTGGCGAGCCGACAAGGTGTTGTCAAACACCAGAAACACCACGAGGCTGACAGCGCCCAGGCCCAGCATGGACAGCAGCGCCATCCAGCGCGAGAGCCGGCGCCCCAGGTGCGGTACGGCTGGCGCTGCGCTCATGGCTGGGCCCGGCTCTCCAGCACATAGCCCATGCCGCGCACGGTGTGGATCAACGGCGTGGCAAAGGGCTGGTCGACCTTCATGCGCAGGCGCCGCACGGCCACTTCGACCACATTGGTCTCGCTGTCAAAGTTCATGTCCCAGACTTGGGAGGCGAGTTCGGTGCGCGACAGCACCTCGCCCTGGCGGCGCAGCAGCAGCGCCAGCAGGTTGAATTCCTTGGCTGTCAGATCGAGCCGCACACCGGCACGCACAGCCTTGCGGCGGATCAGATCCAGCTCCAGATCGGCCTGGCGCAGCACCGTGGGTTCGGGCGACGCCGGGTGGGCCTGCGCGCGGCGCAGCAGCACCTGGATGCGGGCCACCAGTTCGGAAAACGCAAAGGGCTTGATCAGGTAGTCATCGGCACCGCTTTGCAGACCGCGCACCCGGTCTTGCACATCGGCGCGGGCCGTCAGCATCAGCACCGGGGTGGATTTGGATTGGCGCAATGCCGCCAGCACGGCAAAACCGTCGATGCCGGGCAGCATGCCGTCGAGCACGACCAGGTCGTAGTCCAGCTCCATGGCCAGGTGCAGGCCATCGATGCCGTTGGTGGCGACATCGACTGTGTAGCTCTCCTCGGCCAGACCTTTGCGAAGGTACTCGCCGAGCTTGGCTTCGTCTTCAATCAGCAGCAGTCTCATGGCCGCCATTGTCTCTGATGGCCGATGCGGGCGTGGATTACAAATTTGTCATCTTTCCGTCGGCCTGGTGTTGGTTGCCGCTTTCTACAGTCGCTGGCATCGCATAGGGATACCGCCTGCAACTGGGGTCTGCGCTGCGGGCCGACTCTGTCTGGCCCTGCGCTGCCAAGGCCTGGTTGTGCGCGGTCCGCCACCACAGGAGAAGCCGCTATGACCACCCCGCCGCTAGCCCCCAAAAGGGCCGGCACCCCATCACCCCGCCCCGCATGGCCTGCCTGGTTGCTGAGCGCCGCGCTGGCCAGCGCCTGGCTGCCCCAGGCCCATGCAGAAACCTATGTCGAAGCGCCTGCGCAGGCCACGCCAACCATCACGCTGGCCGCCGCCTGGGACAAGGCCCTGGCCGCCAACCCGGGCTTGCAAGCAGCCCGCTATGGCGCGGCCGCTGCCGACGGCCTGGTGATGCAAAGCCAGGCACGCCCGAACCCGGAGCTCTCGGTCAATATCGAAGACACCCGGCCCGAGACCCGTACCCACACCGTGCAGATCAACCAGCTGATCGAGCTGGGTGGCAAGCGCGAGGCGCGCATGCAGCTGGCTGATACCGAAAAGGCAGCGGCCGAGGCGGGGGTGACGGCGGCACTGGCGGCCTTGCGCTACCAGCTGCTCCTCAACTTCAACGAGCTGCTGCTGGCCCAGCAGCGGGTGGATTTTGCGACCCAAATCCATGCGCTGGCGACGCAGGCGCTGAACGCAGCCAACAAACGGGTGCAGGCGGGCAAGGTGCCACCGCTGGAGGCCAGCCGCGCCCTGGTGGCGCAGGCCAATGCGGCCATGGAGCTGGAGCAGGCCCGCGCCTTGACGGGCGTGGCGCAGCAGAACCTGGCCGCGCTCTGGGGCGGGCGCGGCGCCGAGCTGGGCCTGGCCAGCGGCGACTTTTTGACCACCACGGCGGCACCGACCGCCGAGCAACTGGACCAGCGTCTGGATGAGGCGCCCGCCATGCTGCTAGCCCAGCGCGCGCTGGCGCAAAGCCAGGCCGCATCGGCGGTCGAGCGCAGCAAGCGCGTGCAGGATCCGACGGTGAGCCTGGGCGTCAAGCGCGCCCGGGATGTTGGGCGCAACCAGGTGTTTGTCGGCGTCAGCATCCCCTTGCCGCTGTTTGACCGCAATGCCGGCAACCAGCTGCAGGCCTTGCGCAAGGTGGACCAGGCCGAGCAGCAACTGCAGGACCAGCGCCTGCAACTGCAGGCCCAGGTGTTTGCAGCGCGCCAGCAGTGGCTCAGCAGCAACCAGCAGGTGGCGCTGCTGCAAAGCCAGGTGCTGCCCACGGCGCAGTCCGCCTATGACCTGGCCGTGCGTGGCTTCTCGCTGGGCAAGTTCAGCTTTCTGGACGTGCTGGATGCCCAGCGCAGCCTGTTTGACAGCCGGCGCCAACTGCTGGACCAGCTGATGGCATCGCACCGCGCCCGTGCGGAGATTGAACGCATCTTTGGTACGCCAGCGCTGGCGGCCGCTACAGGAACCTGAACCCATGTCCGAGAAAACCAGATTCGATAGCTCGCTGAGCGCGTCCAAACAGTGGATTGCAGCGGCGCTGATTGCAGCCGCTGGTGTGGCCGGTGGCGCCTATTTGTTGCGAGGCCCTGGCAGTGCAGCCGCTGCACCGGCATCAGGCCATGCCGATGCGCCATCCCACAAAGATGGCGAGCACCATGGCGAGGCCGCTGCCAAGACGGGTGCCAAAGCAGGTGCCCAGGCCGATGCGCACCAGGAGGCAGACCAGCATGGCGATGGCGAACACCACGATGACAAAGCCGAGGCCGGCAGCAAGGATGCGCACGGCGCTGCGGCCGGCGGCCATGCCGAAGGCGAAGCAGCGGGCGAGGGCCTGGTCAAGCTGAGCCCTGCGCAGGCCAAGGCGGCCGGTGTGGTGGTGGCCCAGGCGGGGCGGGCGTCCATCAAGAAGCAGGTGCTGCTGCCCGGCGAGATCCGCTTTGACGAAGACCGCACGGCCCATGTGGTGCCCAGGGTGGCGGGGGTGGTGGCGTCCGTCCATGCGCAGCTGGGCGAGCAGGTGGCCAAGGGGCAGCTGCTGGCGGTGATCCAGAGCTCGGCGGTGTCGGACCAGCGCAGCGAGCTGCAAACGGCGCAGCGGCGCCTGGCTTTTGCCAAGCGCAACCACGAGCGCGAAAAGCAGCTGTGGCAGGAGCGCATCTCTGCCGAGCAGGATTACCAGGCAGCCCAACAAGCGCTGCAGGAGGCCGAGATTGCCGTGGCCAATGCCGCCCAAAAGCTGTCCGCCATTGGTGCGGGCGCGGGCGCGGACGCGGGCACCGGCGGATCCAGCCGCTACGAGCTGCGCGCGCCGCTGGCCGGCATGGTCGTCGAGAAGCACCTGACCGTGGGCGAATCGGTGACCGACAGCACGGCCTCGTTCACCGTGTCGGACCTGCGCTCGGTCTGGGCGGAGATCAGCGTGGCCGCGCCGCAGCTGCCGGATGTGCGCATGGGGGCGCCAGTCGTCGTGCGTGCCACCGCTTTTGACTCCCAGGCCGAAGGCCGGATTGCCTATGTGGGTGCCTTGATTGGCGCGCAAACCCGCACGGCGCCGGCGCGTGTGGCGCTGGCCAACCCGCAAGGGGTATGGCGGCCGGGCCTGTTTGTCGATGTGGAACTGCTGGCTGGCGAATCGCCCGTCCCCATTGCGGTGGACGCCAAGGCCATCCAGCGCCCGGATGGCAAGGAGAGCGTGGTGTTTGTGCCAGCCGAGGGCGGCTACCAGGCCCAGGTGGTGCAGCTGGGTGCGACGGATGGCAAGACCACCGAGGTGACATCGGGCCTGAAAGCGGGGCAGCGCTATGTCAAGGAGGGCTCGTTCATGCTGCGGGCCGAGCTGGGCAAGGCATCTGCCGAGCACGCGCATTGATCGGGGGTCCGCATGTTTGAGCGCATCATCCGTTTTTCCATCGAGCAGCGCTGGCTGGTCATCCTGGCAGTTTTTGCCATGGCTGCGCTGGGCGTCTTCAGCTACCAGCGCCTGTCCATCGATGCCGTCCCTGACATCACCAATGTGCAGGTGCAGATCAACACCCAGGCGGCGGGCTACTCGCCGCTGGAGACCGAGCAACGCATCACCTACCCCATCGAGACGGTGATGGCAGGCTTGCCGCAGCTGGAGCAGACCCGTTCGCTGTCGCGCTACGGTCTGTCGCAGGTGACCGTGATCTTCAAGGACGGCACCGACATCTACTTTGCGCGCCAGCTGGTCAATGAGCGCATACAGGAAGCGCGCGAGAAGCTGCCGCCCGGTATTGCACCGAGCATCGGCCCCATCTCCACCGGCCTGGGCGAAATCTACCTCTGGACCGTGGAGGCCGAGGAGGGCGCGAAGAAGGCCGATGGCAGCCTCTACACACCCATGGACCTGCGCGAGATCCAGGACTGGGTCATCAAACCGCAGCTGCGCAATGTGCCCGGTGTGACCGAGATCAACTCGATCGGCGGCTTTGCCAAGGAGTACCTGGTGGCGCCCCGGCCGGACAAGCTCGCGTCCTATGGCATCTCGATGGACAAGCTGGTGGCGGCACTGCAGAGCAACAACACCAATGTGGGCGCCGGCTATATCGAGCGCGAAGGCGAGCAGTACCTGATCCGCGCGCCTGGCCAGGTCAAGGGCATTGCAGACATCCAGGAGGTGATTGTGGGCAGCACCCAAGGCCAGCCGGTGCGCGTGCGCGACCTGGCCGAGGTGAGCCTGGGCCGCGAGCTGCGCACCGGTGCTGCCACCGACAACGGCCGTGAGGTGGTGCTGGGCACCGTGTTCATGCTGATCGGGGAGAACAGCCGCATCGTCTCCAAGGCGGTGGATGCGCGCATGGAGTCGATCCGCAAGACCCTCCCGGAGGGGGTGAAGATCGTGACCGTCTACGACCGCACCACCTTGGTGGAAAAAGCCATTGCCACGGTGAAGAAAAACCTGGTCGAAGGCGCGGCGCTGGTGGTGGTGGTGCTGTTTCTGTTCCTGGGCAATATCCGCGCTGCGCTGATCACGGCGCTCATCATTCCGCTATCAATGCTGTTCACCTTTAGCGGCATGGTGAAGTACGGCATCAGCGCCAACCTGATGAGCCTGGGCGCGCTGGATTTCGGCATCATCATCGACGGGGCGGTCGTTATTGTGGAGAACTGCGTGCGGCGCCTGGCGCATGCGCAGGAGCGCAAGGGCAGCCCGCTGTCGCGCAGCGAGCGCTTTCATGAGGTGTTTGCCGCAGCCAAGGAATCGCGCCGGCCGCTGCTGTTCGGCCAGTTGATCATCATGGTGGTCTACCTGCCGATCTTTGCGCTGACGGGGGTGGAGGGCAAGATGTTCCACCCGATGGCGCTGACCGTGGTGCTGGCGCTGGCGGGCGCGATGCTGCTGTCCATCACCTTTATCCCGGCGGCGATTGCCTTGTTCATCGGCAACAAGGTGGGCGAGAAGGAAAACCGCCTGATGACCTGGGCGCGCAAGGCCTACGAGCCCTTGCTGGTGCGGGTGATGCGCATGCCGGTGGTGGTGTTGACGACGGCCGTCGTGGCCGTGGCGCTGAGCCTGCTGCTGGCATCGCGCCTGGGCAGCGAGTTTGCGCCGAATCTGAACGAGGGCGATTTCGCGATCCAGGCGCTGCGGGTGCCGGGCACCAGCCTCACGCAATCGCTGGAGATGCAGATGCAGATCGAGCGGGCGCTCAAGGACCAGGTGCCCGAGATCGAGCGCGTGTTTGCCCGCACCGGCACGGCCGAGATTGCCTCGGACCCGATGCCGCCCAATATCTCGGACGGCTACATCATGCTCAAGCCGCGTGCGCAGTGGCCCGATCCAAAGCGCAGCCGCGAGGATCTGCTCGCCCAGGTGCAGGAAGTGGTCGAGGCGATACCGGGCAGCAACTACGAGTTCTCGCAACCAATTCAGCTGCGCTTTAATGAGTTGATATCGGGCGTGCGCAGCGATGTGGCGGTGAAGGTGTTTGGCGATGACATGCAGGTGCTGGAGCGCACCGCCCAATCGATTGCCGCGATGCTGCAGAAGGTGCCCGGCGCCTCCGAGGTGAAGGTGGAGCAGACCACGGGCCTGCCAATGCTGACGGTGCAGGTGGACCGGGAAAAGGCATCGCGCTATGGCCTGAACATGGGCGATGTGCAGCAGACCATTGCCACGGCCGTGGGCGGCCAGGATGCCGGCACGGTGTTTGAAGGCGACCGCCGCTTTGGCATCCAGGTGCGCCTGCCCGAGGCGCTGCGCAGCGATCTGGCTGCGCTGGAGCGCCTGCCCATTGCGCTGCCGCAGCAGGAGGGCAGCCGGCTGGGTTTTGTGCCCTTGTCGGCGGTGGCCAGCTTTGCGCTGTCGCCCGGGCCCAACCAGGTCAGCCGTGAAGATGGCAAGCGCCGCATTGTGGTGAGCGCCAATGTGCGCGGCCGCGATATCGGCTCCTTTGTCGAACAGGCGCAGCAGGACCTGGGCGCGATGGCGCTGCCCAGCGGCTACTGGACGCGCTGGGGCGGCACCTTTGAGAACATGCAATCCGCCCAGCAGCGGCTGCAGATTGTGGTGCCCGTCGCGCTGCTGCTGGTCTTCACCTTGCTGTTTGCGATGTTCAACAACGTGCGCGATGGCCTGATCGTCTTTACCGGCATTCCGTTTGCGCTGACCGGCGGCATTCTGGCGCTGTGGATGCGCGGTATTCCGCTGTCCATCTCGGCAGCGATCGGTTTTATTGCGCTGTCCGGTGTGGCCGTGTTGAACGGCTTGGTGATGATCTCGTCGATCCGCGCGCTGCGCGAGGGTGGGCTGGCCGTTCCCGATGCTGTGCACACCGGTGCGCTGTCGCGCCTGCGCCCCGTGCTGATGACGGCCCTGGTGGCATCGCTGGGCTTTGTGCCGATGGCCATTGCAACCGGCACGGGTGCCGAGGTGCAGCGACCGCTGGCGACCGTGGTGATTGGCGGCATCTTGTCGTCCACTGCTTTGACCTTGTTGGTCCTCCCGCTGTTGTACCGCCTGGTGCACCGGCGCGATCCGTCGGAGGACGAACTGGATGACAAAGAGAGCGTTGAGAAGCCCGCTGCGCACCCGGCCTGAGCCTCTTCATCGCACTGACAAC
Source organism: Comamonas sp. JUb58 (assembly GCF_004364775.1). GTDB lineage: Bacteria > Pseudomonadota > Gammaproteobacteria > Burkholderiales > Burkholderiaceae_C > Comamonas. The sequence continues at coordinate 124,921 of NZ_SOAL01000002.1, read as the reverse complement.
CAAGCCATGACCTAACCCGCCATGGCTTTGTTTTATCTGCGGTTGGTGCAGCCCGCGCATTGCAGCAATGTCATCTTGCTGTGGGGCTTTGGTCAGCGTGTTTTTTCAACAATGGAGCCATCTCGAATGCAGTCGCAGCGAGAGTACATCCACCCTCATGAAAGGCATTGCAACCATGCAAAAGACACGCACTTCCACCCTGTTGTCCCTGGCGTTCGCAGCCCTGTCGCTGGGCATGCTGAACAGCGCATCGGCCAGCGCGACCTTGCACTCGGCTCCGACGGAAAAGGGCTACGAGCTCTACCCCGAGCATGCGCAGCCGGGCAAGAGCCGCGCGCAGGTGCAGGCAGAGACGGTAGAGGCGCTGCAAAAGCGCGGCCCCAACGCCTTGCGCAGCAGCAACTACCCGCCCGCGCCTGTCGCTTCCGGTCCAGGCAAGACACGCCAGCAGGTGATGGACGAGTACAGCAGCGAGACGCCGGCGGAGAGAAAGGCCCGCTTGCAAATGTTCCGTGGCTGAACACCGTGGCTCTGGAAGGTGGCGCAGTGCGCCACCTTTTTTTGCGCCGACTGATCTAACAACGAACCAGCGCCCAAGGCCTAGCGCACATGCAGATGCTGTTTGACCGCCGGTGTCGCTGGCGTCTCGGCCAGGCCGGCGAGGATGCCGCAGTGCTCCACGTCCTGGCTGCCCCGGCAGCGGTCGCGCAGGGCGATCAGCTGGGCCTCCAGTCCGCGCAGCTCCTGGATGCGCAGGGCGACATGGCCGATATGCGCTTCGATCAGCTTGTCGACGGTTTCGGCGCAGTCCTGGGCCGGCTCGTCCTTGTAGCGCAGCAGCTCGCGCACTTCATCCAGTGACATCTGCAGCCCCCGGCAGTTGCGGATGAACTGCAGGCGCTCCAGGTGTTGCTCTTCGTAGACGCGGTAGTTGCTGGCAGTGCGCGTGGGCTGCGGCAGCAGGCCTTCGCGCTCGTAGTAGCGGATGGTTTCCACGGGTGTTGCAGAGGCCGTGGCCAGTTCACCGATTTTCATGTCATTGCCCTCATGTCCATACGGAGTCTAGCGATTTAGGCTTGACATTGTAGTTACTACAGGGTTTTTAATCGAAGCAACAGGGAGCACGCTCAATGACCCAAACGAATTCCAACCCAGTTACCGCCCACTCCGACACCGCGCAGCGCCATGCCCATGGCCATGCAGCGGCATCCTGCTGCGCCGGCAAAGACCACCAGGCCACCGCCGTGGCCGCGAAGGGGCATGGCCACAGCCATGACCATGGCCACGATCACAGCCATGGTCACGACCATGCGCATTCGCATTCCCACGCCCCAGCAGCAACGGCTGCAGCGCATGCGCATAGCGACTGCTGCACCCCCGATCTGGGCCCTGCCGCCCAGGCCAGCTCGGCCTTGAAGGCCGATGAGGGCGCCTTGCTGCTGCGCATTCCCGCGATGGACTGCCCCGTGGAAGAGGGGCAGATTCGCCAGATCCTTGAAGGCGCAGCGGGCGTCAAGCTGCTGCAGTTTGACCTGCCTGCCCGCACCTTGCGGGTGGAAGCCGACCCGCAGCAATGGGCTGCAGTGACCGAGAAGATCCAGGCCGCAGGCTTTGCCACCGAGACGCTGTCAGCGCCACCCGCTGCTGCCGATGTGCAAAAGGCGCAGCGTGTAGAGCTCTACCGCCTGATTGCGGCCTTGGTGGTGGCGGCCACCGCAGAGCTGCTGCACCTGCTGACACCTGAGACCTCGGTCTGGCGCATGGTCGGCATGGCGGTGGCCGCGCTGGCGATTGCGTTGTCGGGCCTGGGCGTGTTCAAGAAAGGCCTGTCGGCCTTGCTGCGCGGCCAGCTGGGCATCAATGCGCTGATGAGCGTGGCGGTGATCGGCGCCTTTGTGATCGGCCAGTGGCCTGAGGCGGCCATGGTGATGGCGCTGTACTCGCTGGCCGAGCTGATCGAGGCGCGCTCGGTGGACCGCGCGCGCAATGCGATTGCCCAGCTGCTGGCGCTGTCGCCGCCGCAGATTGAGGCCAGACAGACCGATGGCAGCTGGCAGATCCAGGATGCCAAGACGGTGGCCGTCGGCACCCTGGCGCGGGTCAAGCCCGGCGAGCGTTTTGCGCTGGATGGCGTGGTGACCAGCGGCCAAAGCGCGGTAGACCAGTCCTCCGTCACCGGCGAGAGCATTCCGGTGGACAAGGCGCCGGGCGACCCGGTGTTTGCCGGCACCATCAACCAAAGCGGCTCGCTGGAGTTTGAGGTCAGCAAACGCTCGACCGACACGGTGCTGGCCCGCATCATCCACGCAGTGGAGCAGGCCCAGGGCCAGCGTGCGCCCACGCAGCGTTTTGTGGACAGCTTTGCCCGCATCTACACCCCTGCCGTTTTTGTGCTGGCGGTTGCAGTCGCCGTGCTGCCCCCGTTGATGCTGGGCTGGCCTTGGCTGACCGCTATCTACAAGGCCCTGGTGCTGCTGGTCATTGCCTGCCCTTGCGCACTGGTGATCTCGACGCCGGTGACCGTTGTCAGCGGCCTGTCTGCAGCGGCCCGCCGCGGCATTCTGGTCAAGGGCGGTGCCTATCTGGAAGAGGCGCGCAAGCTGCGCGTCGTCGCCCTGGACAAGACCGGCACCATCACCGCTGGAACCCCCCAGCTGGTGCAGACCCGTATGCTGTCGACCAGAACCGATGCCCAGCAGATCGAGCGCATCGCCAAGAGCCTGGCTGCACGCTCGGACCACCCCGTCTCCAAGGCGGTCGCCGCCGGTATCGATGGCGAGGCGTTGGAGGTGGATAACTTTGCGGCCGAGCTGGGCCGTGGCGTCAAAGGCGATATCGCCGGCCAGAGCTATGTGCTGGGCAACCACCGCTGGATCCACGAACGCGGCCAGTGCTCTGCCGAGGTGGAGGCGTTGATGCTGGCGATGGAGGAGCAGGGGCAGACCGTCTCAGTGCTGGCCAGCGCACAAGGCGTGCTGGGGCTGTTTGCGGTGGCCGACACCACCAAGGAATCGAGCAAGCAGGCCATAGCCGAGCTGAAGGCCCTGGGCATCCGCACGGTGATGCTGACCGGCGACAACGAAGCCACCGCCCGCGCCATTGCTGCGCAGGTAGGCATCGACGAGGTCAAGGCCAACCTGCTGCCCGAGGACAAGCTCCAGGTCATCAACGGCCTGGTGGCCCAGCAACCGGCTGGCATGGTGGGCGATGGCGTCAATGACTCCCCCAGCTTGGCGGCCGCCTCTATCGGATTCTCGATGGGCGGCGCCGGCACCGACATCGCCAAGGAGGCCGCCGACATCCTCATCATGAACGACGACCTGCGCCGCGTGCCTGAAACCGTGCAGCTGTCCAAACGCACCTACGCCATCCTGTGGCAGAACATCATCTTCGCGCTGGGTATCAAGGTGGTGTTCTTTGCGCTGGCGGTGTTTGGCAATGCATCCATGTGGATGGCGGTGTTTGCGGATATGGGGGCGAGTTTGTTGGTGGTGTTCAATGGGCTGCGGTTGCTGCGGGGTGGGGGCAAGGCATAGGCTTGCTCATTTGAACAGGTTGTTGGGCGCCGCTTGTCTTTCCTGACGTTCAAGACAGCCATCACATCGCCGAGCGATCTAGCTCTTGCAGCCTGCATTCAGTCAGCAGCGGAAGCTAGGCCTCGGCGATGTTCTTGTGGATGCAGATAGCGCCACTGTTAGCCTGTGCATCGCACAGGCCGGTTTGTGTATCAACTGCCCAGGCGCGCCACCACGAGATCGAGCAGCGCACGCAGACGCGCCTGCCTGCGCAGATCACGGTGGTAGCCCACCCAGGTATCGCGCCCTGGTGGCATCTCCCCGAGATCGAGCAGTCGTACGCCCGCCAGCGCATCGCCCAGCGGGCGGGGGAGCACGGCGATGCCGGCCCCCAACGCGCACATCCGTGCCTGCACATCGCGGTTGTTGCTGCGGGACACGATCTGTGCGTTTGGCAGCATCTTCTTCAGCCACAGGGCATCGGGCATACCGCCGAAGGCGGTGTCCATGGTGATCAAAGAAGTGCCGGAGCCATCGCCGGCCTGCGGTGCCTCATGCGCGGCGTGCAGGTAGACGCCGTAGTCCATGTGCATGAGCTTGCGTGAGACGACCTCGGGCTCGTCAAAGGGCTGAATGCGAAACACCATGTCGGCCTCGCGCCGGGGCAGGCTGAAGTGGGTGGCGCTGGTCAGCAACTCGACAATGACGCGCGGCTGCAGCTGCGCAAATTCAGCCAGCACCGGGGCCAGAACATGCGCACCAAACCAGTCGGAGGACGAGAGCCGGAGCATGCCTTCGAGAAGGCCGTCGCGCCCGGAGAGTTTGCGCTCCAGCCCATGCACCTCTTCTTCCATGCGCTCGGCATGCGCGAGCACGGCCATGCCTTCGTCGGTCAGCACAAAGCCCTCTCGGGTGCGCTGGAACAGCGTCTGCCCCAGCGCCTGCTCCAGGGCCTGGAGCCGCCGGCCCATGGTGGGCTGGCTCTGGCCGCTGCTGCGTGCCGCAGCACCCAGCGTGCCGGTGCGGGCGATTGCGAGGAACACGCGCAGGTCGCTCCATTCCATCTGCATGTTGGGACCTTCAAAAATGAATGAATAGACGTCAGTATTGTCTATTTTCAAACGTTTGAGTAGGTTCAACAATGGCGTATCTCTTATCCCAAAGGAAGCTGGTATGACCCCCTCTCTCTCCATGACCGCCGCGATGCTCGATACCCACGGCAGCGCCTTTCGCATGGCCTCCATTGCACGTCCGCAGCCCGGCGCTGGGCAGGTGCTGGTGCGCATCCACGCCAGCGCCGTCAACCCACTCGACACCAAGATCCATGCGGGTGAGGCGCCCCATGCGCGCCACCCGCTGCCCGCCGTGCTGGGTATTGACCTGGCCGGCACCGTGGCGGCCGTGGGCGCGGGGGTGACGGACTTTGCGGTGGGCGAGCGCGTGTTTGGCATGGCGGGTGGTGTCGCCGGCTTGCAGGGCTCACTGGCGGAGTACACGGCGGTCGACGCCGCCTTGCTTGCGCCCATTCCTGAGCAGCTGTCGATGCGCGAGGCCGCTGCACTGCCGCTGATCTTCATCACCGCTTGGGAAGGCTTGGTGGACCGTGCCCGTGTGCGGGCCGGACAGAAGGTGCTGGTGCATGGCGGCGCTGGTGGCGTGGGGCATATTGCCATCCAGATTGCCCGGGCCCGGGGCGCGGACGTCTTCGCGACGGGCAACGCTGAGCAGCGTGCCTTTATTGAAAGCCTGGGCGCCACTGCCATCGACTACCGCGCGCAGACCGTGGACGCTTATGTGGCACAGCACACAGCGGGACGGGGTTTCGATATCGTCTATGACACGGTGGGCGGCGCGACGCTGGACGCGTCCTTCCAGGCCGTGTGCCGCTTTGGCCATGTGGTGAGCTGCCTGGGCTGGGGCACCCATGCGCTGGCGCCGCTGTCTTTTCGCGCTGCTACCTATTCAGGCGTGTTCACCTTGCTGCCCATGCTCACTGGCGAAGGCGGCGAACACCATGGCGAGATCCTGCGCGAGGCCGCAGGCATGGCACGCGCAGGCCAGCTCGCTGTCCAGCTGGACCCTAGGCACTTTGTTGTCGACTCGGTGTGCGAGGCCTATCGGGTGCTCAAGGCCGGTACGGCACAGGGCAAGCTGGTAGTGGATATGCTGCGGGGCGCTTGAACGGTACGGGCCAGATCCTGCGCCCTCTGCCCTGCGCTTTGAAAGCCTGGCGCCGGTATAACGGCTACCAGCGAGCGGTCAGCTCGCTGGAGTCGCGCCGCCATGGAGGCGCTGATCGCTGGTCTTAATAGGTGCCCATATAGTCGCGCTTGCCAACCTCGACACCGTTGTGGCGCAGGATGGCATAGGCAGTAGTCACATGGAAGAAGAACTGCGGCAGACCATAGTGCAGCAGATAGGCACTGGCGGTCAGCTTCTTTTCCTTGGGCGTGCCGGGGCGCAATACGATGTCGCGGCTTTCGCTCAGATCAAACTGCGCGGCTGGGAAGGATTCGAGTTGGGCCAGCGCCTAGGCGATCAAGGCTTGCAGGTCGGCGAAGCTGGTCTCCGTGTCGGGCCAGGATGGCACTTCGGCACCGGCCAGGCGGGAGGCGATGCCCTTGGAGAAGTCCGAGGCGATCTGCACCTGGCGGACGAGCGGAAACATGTCGGGAAACAGCCGTGCCTGCAGCAGCGCATTGGGATCGATATTGCGTTGCGTCGCATGGTCTTCGGCCTTCTTCAGCACCTCTGACAGGGCACGCAACATCTGCTGCATGACGGGAATGGAGGCGGTGTACAGCGGGCTGGTCATAGCGGGTTCACTTTTTAGAAATGGCACGGTGGCCGAGGTGGGGCTGGCAGAGATTCTGCCTGGCATGGAAGGCTACCAGCAAACGAATCCAACAGCGCGCATGGTGCCGTTTTGGGCTTGCTGGTTGCCAGTTGCATCCATGAAAATGCCGACGAATATCTATGATCTATGACCAGGTGGAGGACAGCTGCATGAACCAGGCCCAGACTGCCCTGTCAATGCCGCTGATCCCATTCAGTCAATGCTGCGCAACCCCTGGCCTGCGCCAGATGGAGAACCGATGAAAAAATTCTTGCCGCTCTGCACCCTGGCGTTGCCATTCGCTCTCGCCGGCCAGGCCATCGCCGGTGCCAATACCGCGCAACTGAATTGCAGCGGCAGCCATGCCGGCCAGACGATAAGCCTGGTGGGCGCTATTCCAGCCTCCATCGTGGATGTCGATCTGCAACTCTCCTACGGTGCGCACACCCTGGGCTTGGCGTCGCCGCAGGCGGAGGCCACTGAGCGCACCGATTTTCGCCGTGGCATCTTCAAGTTGGATGTGGCCCTCTCTGGTGCCGACCGGTTGCAGCTTCAGGCCCAGCCCAAGAGCATCAAGTACAAGGGCAGCATGGGCGGCGGCAAACTCAAGGCCAGCTTTGTGGCCATCCTCCAAGAGGCTCCAGAGCCTTTTAAAGCCGCGCTGAAAGGGGCTGAGTTGCGGTGCAGCTATGCCTATGAAATTTAAGAAACTGACCCAGTTGTTGGCACAAGTCCAAACGGGAAAGATTGCAGCCGCGTCGTCTACAGCGCCTCGCATATGAGTTAAGGCGGAGGAGGAAGCAGGGTTCAACCGCTGCGGTTGTAGCGCGGCGCGAAGCAGTAAACGAAGAGATTCGCTGGTGCTCGCCGTGATGCATCATGGAGCGGAGCATCAGGCGCGGCTCAGGTGCTTATTGGTCCCTTGCGTATCTAAAATTGCCAACTACGCTCGTTATAGGCGCTCCACCAATTCGTTGTATATCTTGCGGAATTGGTTGAGTCCATTCTCACTGGGGGCCAGCCATAAATCTTGTCCATTCCAGAAGAAACCGACCCAGTTGCATTCCAGGCAAACCAGAACTTCGACCTTTTGAGCGTCCTCGCCGAAGGAAAATGCAAACCCAGGAAAGAAGCATCTTCCTCCCATGCCTCTATCACCATAATTCGACAGGTTGGCAAATGCCGCAGCTACCTCCAAAGCTGTTGTGCTCTTAAGTTCGCTACTGGCCTCTACCTTGGCACCCTTGAGGTAGCCTTGTCCTTCTAGTAGATCTTTTGGGGTGGCGCCGTACTCAAGAGGCATACCCGAGAGTCGATGAACCCATGCGGGTGAGCGAGCCATATTTGGAGGTGATTTCATGTAAGCCTCAGAGCGATTTTTTATCCTGCCAGTATGCCCCGACTGGTTGTTAACGCCAGGCACCACAAGGACCCCATGACAGACCCCATCGACCTACTCACCCATAACCAAGCCGCCTGGAACCGCCAGGCCGCGCAAGGCTGCGCCTGGTCGGCCCCGGTCAGCGCTGAAGAGATTGCAACTGCCCGCGCGGGCGACTGGAGCGCCGCCCGCCTCACGCCCGGGCCCTTGCCCACCGGATGGTTGGATCAGGTGCGCGGTCGGCGCATTCTGTGCCTGGCGGCGGGAGGCGGGCAGCAGGCCCCCATCCTGGCGGCAGCGGGCGCCGATGTGACCGTGTTCGATTTCTCCGAAGGGCAGCTGGACCAGGACCGCAAGGTCGCCGCCAGAGAGGGCCTGGACCTGCGCTGTGTGCAGGGCGATATGCGTGATCTTTCCGTCTTTGCCGATGCCAGCTTTGACGTCATCCTCCACCCCATCTCCAATCTCTATATCCCCGATGTGCGCCCGGTCTGGCGCGAATGCGCGCGCGTGCTGGCGCCGCAAGGCGAGATGCTGTCGAGCTTTTGGAACCCGGTGGTCTTTGTGGCCGACCGCGACCCGGCCTTGACGGCCCAGGGGCTCGTGCGCCCCAACCGCCGGCTGCCTTATTCCGATATCGCGCACTTGTCCGCTGAAGACCTGGCCGCCAAACGCGAACGCGGCGAGGCCCTGGTGTTTGGCCACACGCTGGCAGACCAGATTGGCGGCCAGCTGGATGCGGGCTTGGTGCTCACCGGCTTCCATGAGGACTGGCAGCCCCATCCGCGCTTTGTGGTGGAGAACGTGATGCCGACGTTTATGGCGACCCGGGCGTTGAAGATTGCCTGAGAGCCTTGAATCTGGGTTGAGACATGCCATTGAGCGTGCAGGTTAGCGCATTGGCTTGCCGCCAGTGAAAGCCGCTGGCCATCAAGACCAACGGCTTTCTGTCGCCATCAAGCCTTGAACGTCAGCCAAGGCTTCAAGCGAACGCTGGCGCGGATCAAACCTGCCTGCTCCTGGGCCTGCAAAACGGGTCCCACAGGTTTGTAGGCGCTGGGTGCTTCCTCGATGAGCCGCTCCTCACGCAAGGTGATGCATTGCCAGACCGTGTCGACCAGGGGGTGCTTCATGCGGCGGGTATCCTGGCGGCGCACCTGGCGACCAGCGCCGTGGCTGCAGGAGCGCAGCCAGTCTTCGTGGCCCAGGCCCTTGACCAGGTAAGAGTGGTCGCCCATCGATCCAGGGATCAAGGCCCACTGGCCGTCATGCGCGGGCGTGGAGCCTTTGCGGTGCACATTGAATTCGCCTTCTTGCAGAACCACGTTGTGTGGCACATCCACAATCACCGCCGATGCATCTGGCGCTGCGATACCGGCCAATTGCTGGCGCACGATCTCGCCCAGGGCCATGCGGTTGAACCAGGCGTAGCGGGCGGCCACGCCCATGGCCTTCATGTACTCGGCAGCCAGATGGCCGCTCAAGCCATAGAGCCCATGGCTGGGGTGTTTGAGGCCTTGGGGCCATGCTTGCTTGGCCAGATCCATCCAGCGGCGGCCCACATAGAAGCCGACATCGCGCGAGCCGGTGTGGATCATCACGGTGATATCGCCCTTTTTAAGGCCTGCTTCGTAAGCCGCATGCCGGTCGAAGATCTCGTCGACGACATTGAACTCCAGAAAATGGTTGCCTCCGCCCAGCTCCGCAGCAGAGGGCGGACGCACGATTTCGCGGCTTTGCATCAAGGCCTCGGGCCCATAGCGTGCATCGCCCTGGAAGCTATCGAGCCCCACGCAGGCTGCCAGCTCGCGCTGAAGTTGATCGCGATCGGCCGCGCGCCACAGGCCCAGCTCGGGCAACTGCTCCAGAAAGCTGGCCGGGCTATCGTCAAACAGCGCCTTGAAGCCGGCACTGCGCACCGGCACATCGCGGCAATTCTCCAGGATGGCCCGCTTGAGCTTGGCAATGATGCTGCTCTTGTGCGCCTCGGCCTGGGCCAGGTTGAGTCCCGTGCGCATGATCCGGATGCCGCAGTTGATGTCAGTGCCTATCGCGGCGGGTATGACAAAGTCCCGTGATGTAGCGACCACCGCGCCTACCGGCGCAATGCTGCCCGGGTGGAAGTCGGGCGTTGCACAGGCCTTGCAGACAGCGCCGTGGCCCTGCGGATCGGCCACGGAGGCAAACTCAAGCAGCTGGTTCACTGCCTTTTGCTCCAGAGGCAAAGTGGCGGGCAGCAGGATTGATGCCGCTGCATGCGCGTTGTGGATTTTGTAGATACCGTCTCGGAACGAGACATGGATGCCCTGGCGAGACAGGGCTTTTTGGAGTCGGGGAAAGTTCGACATGATGCTGAAAACAGGTACGCAAACAAACACCCTCCGTGTGACGGAGGGTCTACGCACCTTCAGGCAGCAGCACCAAGAAGGATGAGGTGGCCGAGTATAGGCCACCTGGGTTTCCCTGCGAAGGCCCATTTGTTGGGCGAGGCATTTGCGCAACGCGGTGGGTAGGGTTGCGCGTCATGCGCAGTTACGAAATCGTTCACCTCAGCCATGCATCCCATGCTGCTGTGTAAGCGGTCCAGTCCATCCAACGGGCATCACGAGCAGCTCGGTAGCTCGATCGCTTCAACACCTGTTGAATATGGCAAAGGCGGTACAGCACAATGGGCGAATTCGGATTGGCCCCGGCTGTTGAAACTATGGCTCTAGAGGAATTGGTATGCATGGCGTTGATGGGAAGCTCCGAGTGGAGACCAAGAACGCAGTGGTTAACACTGCCCGAGACCTTGTCGATCGCAGGATTCCATTTATCGAGGGGATGCGTCTGTTGGCTGCGCTGAGATTCAGTGATTCACGCCTTGAAAACGATCCTGACTTTATGCTTTTCGTTGCGATAGCGAGCGAAACGGATCATCATCCTTCACCAGAAGTTCGTAGGCATTGCTCCCCAGCTTGGCTAGAGAAGTGCGACAGCGAGGCATTGGCGTTGCAAGAGGAGCATCTGAGACTGACGCGCTTGGCATGTGACCGGCTCATTGAACGGTTTTCATAAGTGCTGCACCGTATTGGCAGAAAGGATCGCGCTACCGATGGCAGTTTGGCAATTCGACCTCCTATTCATCCCTCGCGATGGCCCCTTGCCTGTCAGGGCGCAAGAGCGCTTTGACGCGTCAACATTCCCAAGTCACGAAGCGTCTGTTGCACAGGTTTGGTTATTGGATCGTCTCGGTGAGCCGGATGAAATGATGGACGGCTGGTTTGTTTACGGAAGCACAGAGGGAAATAGAGTCGACGTGGTTCTAGATGAGGCGTTAGAAGGGGAGATCAGTGCTCGTATTGATGCGAGGTCCCGAGACACCGAGTTCGTCCATCGGATTTGCGATCTCTGCAAGTTTCTGGAGGCAAAACTTTTCTCCGTTGAACTTTGGAGGTTGGTGGAAGCCAGTCCTTCGGCCATTGAATCGGCATTCAGGTGTTCCCGCGCTGCAGCATATATACAAGATCCCGAGCGCTTTCTTTGTGATGCGGTGCGTCCAGGATTGACGCCACCTTGAGCGCATAGGGGCATCCAATATGCCTGGCAGCGCTCTCAAGAGTGAGCAAATTTGCGCAGATCCTTGCAATGGTTCTTGAGGCTGAATCTCTCAGGTATCAGGTGGCGCCTGACTCACATCGCCTCAAATTCCAAACCGCTTCAACACCAACGAAGCATTCACCCCCCCAAACCCAAACCCATTGAGCATCGCATGCTCGATCGCATGCGACCGCGCACTGCCGCGAATCAGATCCAGCCCCTCAGCCAAGGGGTCCGGGTTGTCCAGATTGAGAACGGGCGGCGCGATCTGGTCGCACAAGGCCAAGACGGTAAAGATGGCAGCAGCCCCGCCGGCGGCGCCCAGCATATGGCCCAGGGCCGATTTGGTGGCGGTGATGGATGGGCCCGTGCCGGCGCCAAACACCTGGCGGATGGCAGCCAGCTCGCCGCGATCGCCGACCGGGGTGGAGGTGGCATGGGCATTGAGGTGCTGGATATCGCCCGCCTGCAGCTGCGCCTGGCGCAAGGCGGCGCGCATGGAGCGGGCGGCGCCTGATCCATCTTCGGGACCGGAGGTGACATGGTAGGCATCGGCCGAGGTGCCATAACCGAGGACTTCGGCCAGCGGTGTGGCGCCGCGCGCCAGTGCATGGTCCAAAGCCTCCAGCACCAGAAGGCCTGCGCCTTCGGCCATCACAAAGCCTTCGCGCGCCATGTCAAAAGGCCGGGATACCTGGCCGGGATGGTCCTCGCCGCCGGTAGCGACGGCCTTGGCGGCGGCAAAGCTGCCCAAGGCCACGCGGTCGATCGTGGCCTCGCTGCCACCGCACAGTGCCATGTCCGCCTCGTTGTTGCGAATCAAGCGTGCCGCATCGCCAATCGCCTGGATGCTGGCGGCGCAGGCGGTGACTGGCGCGCCCAGTGGGCCCTTGAGCTGGTGGCGGATGGAGACCTGCCCGGCGGCCAGATTGGCCAGAAAGGCCGGCACGGTGAAGGGCGAGAGGCGCTGCGGCCCTTTGCCATCGGTGGTGCGTACCGCGTCGGTGATGGTGCTGAAGCCGCCCACGCCGGAGCCGATGACGGTGGCTGCACGCTCCAACTGCTCGGCGCTGGCTTGGCCCCACTGCGCATGCGCCAGCGCCTGGTCTGCGGCGCCCAGCGCAAAGGCAATAAAGCGGTCCATGCGGCGCAGCTCTTTGGCGGCGATGATGGCCTCGGCGCTCCAGCCGGCTTGCGGGTCTTCTTGCAAACTGGGTACGCGGCCAGCGACGGTGACGCCGGTGCCTTCACCGACCTCGGCAGCCAGCGCGCGCACGCCCGACTGGCCCGCCAGCAAGCGCTGCCAGGCCAGCTCTACATTGCAACCCAGGGGTGACACCAGGCCCAGCCCGGTGATGACGACACGACGATCCATATGGCAGCTTTCGCGGTTGGGCGCCATCGTGGTACAACGAGCGCCCAGCCTTATTGATGATGTCCGTCATCATAAATGAGTTTTGATGATGGGTATCATCTAACGCATGAAAGTCAGCAAAGCACAAGCAGCCGAAAACCGCGAAGGCATCGTGGATGCCGCTGCGCGCCTCTACCGAGAAAAGGGCCTGGAGGGCGTGGGCGTGGCCGAGATCACGCGCGATGCGGGCCTGACGCATGGCGGGCTCTACCGCCACTTTGCGTCCAAGGATGCCCTCGCCAGAGAGGCCTGCCTGCGCGCCTTTGACTGGACCATCACGCCACTGGAAGGCCTGGATGCCGCAGCTGCTGACGATGCACCTGCCGCCCGGCTGCGCGCCTTGGTGCATGGCTATCTGTCGGCCAACCACCGCGACCACCCGGGCGAAGGCTGCCCCGCCGCCGCCTTGGCCACCGATGCGGCCCGCGCAGGCCCGGAGATGTCCGAAGTCTTTGCGCAAGGGGTGGAGCGCAATATCCAGCGCTTTATGGAAGTCGTGCAGGGCGATGGTGCCAGCAAGCGCGCCCAGACCATCGTGACGCTCAGCAGCATGGTGGGGGCCCTGGCGCTGGCCCGTGCCACGGCGGCGGGCAACCCGGCGCTGTCTGAGGAAATCCTGGCTACTTTGCGGGCGCAGCTGGCGCCGCCTGCGGACTGAGCTGGGCGTTTGACCTGGATCGGAAACGCAGGCTAGATCCTCATGGCTATCGATTCATTTCCCGCTTCAAATACCGCCCCAGCCATTCCACAAAGCCCTTGGCACGCGCATTCATCCGCTTGGCGGAGGGATACATCAGCGATATGGGCAAGGTATGGCCGTTCCAGTCGGGCAGCACCTCGACCAAGGCGCCTGACTGCAGCATCGGTTCCACCACCAGGCGGTGGGTCTGGCCAATGCCCAGGCCAGCGGCCAGCATGGCGATCTGGCCCGCGCTGTCGTTGGAGTACAGCGCAAAGCAACTGAGCTGGTGGTGGCTGCCTTTGTTGCGCAGGCTCAGCGGCCAGACCTCGCTGGTGGCGGCACCAAAGTAGCCGACCAAGGGGTGGTGCTGCCGCAGTTCCTCAGGCGTTTGCGGTGTGCCGTGGCGCTGCAGGTAGCCAGGGCTTGCGCAGGTCACATAGCGGTCCTTGTAGATGGTTTTGCCGACCATCGAGCTGTCGGGCAGCTCTCCAGCGCGGATCACGCAATCCACCCCTTCTTCAACCAGGTTCACCGGCCGGTCGCTGATGCCGATGGCCAGTTGCACCTCGGGAAACTCGGCCCGAAAGTACTGCAGCGCGGGGATGAGCACATGGTGGGCGAAGGAGGAGTAGACATCAATGCGCAGGCGACCGGTGGCCGCTGTGCCCATGCCGCGCAAGGCCTCATCGGCCTCGTCCAGTGAGGCGGTCACGCGGGCCATGCGGCGGTAGTATTCGGCGCCTTCGACGGTGAGCGTGACCGACCGGGTCGTGCGCTGCAGCAGGCGGCTGCCCAAGTGGGCTTCCAGATCCAGCAAGGCCTTGCTGACGGTGGAGCGGGGCAGGCCCAGATGCGTTGAGGCCTGGGTGAAGGAGCCAGTCTCCACAATGCGCTGGAAGACGCGGATGCTCAGAAGGTGGTCCATGGCTTGGATGTTGAGGGTGGGCGGGGTGTAGGTATTGTCCATCCATGTGGATAAAGATGGCGAACTTGCGCGCAAATGCTGCTGGTCTGGCGATCTACGCTTGGGTCTTTAGCCAAGGACATTGCCATGCACCATCCATCGACCCCGCAAGACGCGCTGCTTGAGCTGCGCTATGGCGCGCAGACCAAACCGAGCCCACTGCTCTGGAACGCCCAGATCGAGGCGCTGCTGCAGCACCGATCCGTGCGCGACTACCTGCCCGACCCTCTGCCGCCTGGCGCCTTGGAAAGCATGGTGGCGGCAGCGCAGTCGGCATCGACCTCATCCAATCTGCACCAGTGGAGTGTGGTGGCGGTGAGTGATCCGCAGCTCAAGGCCCAGGTGGCCGATCTGGCATCGGGCAAGGACAAGCAAGCCAATGGCTTTATCAAGCAGGCACCGTTGGTGCTGCTGTGGGTGGCCGACCTCTCACGCAACCACCGCATCAGCTGCGAAGCGGGCGCGAGCACGCTCGTCCATGACTACCTGGATGCCTTTGTGATGGCCACGGTGGATGCGGCGCTGGCGGCACAGAACGCCGTGGTCGCGGCCGAATCCATGGGCCTGGGCGTTGTCTACATTGGCGCCGTGCGCAACCAGGCCCAGGCGCTGGCCGAACTCATCCAACTGCCGCAGCGCAGCTTTGTCTGCTTTGGACTGGTGGTGGGGCGCCCCGCCCAGCGGCCGGACAAGCCAGAGACCGTGCGCCCCCGCCCACCGCAGCAGGTGGTGCTGCACCACAACCGCTACGACCATGCGCAGTCGATGCGAGGGCTGGAGGCATACGAAGCGGAGTTTCACAAGTTCCGTGAGGGCATTGGCATGGGCCAATGGACCTGGAAGGATTCCGTGGTCTATTCGAACCAGTTTGAATACATGGATGGGCGAGAGAACCTGCGCCAGGCGGTGGTCGCGCGCGGGTTCAAGCTGCTCTAAGCGCTGCGTTGGATTCGCTTATTCCGGCGCCCCAAAGGCCCCTTCGCGCGACAGCCCATAGCCGGCGATGAAGAACTCGTAGCGCAGCCCCGTCGCCACATCCGTCGCAGTCTCGATGCCGATGGTCTCCAGCGCACCTTCCAGGATCTGCGCCTGCTTCAAGGGCTTGGCATCGATCTGCTGGGCGACGATATAGCTCCCATCCGCTGCCCGAAAAACCACATCGCCCTTGGGCGTCACTGCCTCAATCACATTCTGCATAGCTGGCTCCAAATCCATCGTGGCCGGGCCCCTTGGCCCGCTGCCTTGGATGTCACTGTACGCATGCGGCAGTCGCTGCGGTAGAGGGCGCCGGCTTGCAGAACTCGTAATCTGGATTTACGAACGGGTTTGGAGATACATTCACATTCATGACGAATCTGCGCGCTATCGACATCTTTGTCAAAGCCCTGGAAGGGGGCTCCATCGCCTCGGCTGCACGCCAGCTGGGTATCTCTCCGGCGGCGGCCAGCCAGAACATTGCGCGGCTGGAGCGCGAGTTGGGCACGCGGCTGATCACGCGCACCACGCGCTCCATGGCCTTGACCGAAGCGGGCGAGCGCTACCTGGCCCGGGTGGCGCCGGTGCTGGATGAACTGGCGCGCGCGCAGGCCGATGTGTCGCTGGTGCATGGCGTTGTGCAAGGGCGGCTGCGCGTGGCCTGCATGGCCGCCTTTGGGCGCCATGTGCTGGCGCCCTTGCTGCCGGCCTTCCAGGCGCGCCACCCGCAGCTGGAGCTGGAGTTGCTGGTGACCGACCGCGATGTCGATGTGCTCAAGGAGGATGTGGACGTCAGCATCCGCTACCGCGATGTGCTGGAGCCCGGCATGTCGGTGCGGCCACTCGCGGCCATGCCGCGCTTTCTGTATGCCTCGCCCGCGTATCTGGAAAAGCATGGCCGCCCGCAGGTGGCCGAGGATCTGCTGCAGCATGCCTGCTTGCTGTACCGCCGAGAGCGGGACGGGCGCTTTATGCGTTGGCCCTTTGTGCGCGATGGCCGCCGGGTAGATCCTGGCCTGCGCATTGCCGCCATTGGCACCGATATCGATGCGCTGGTGGAGTTGGCGGTTGCCGGTGGCGGCATCGTCTGGGCCGGCAGCTTTATCACGCAGCGCCATGTGCAGGAGGGGCGGCTGGTGCCGCTGGTGCTGCAGCCCACACGCAAGGGCCGCAAAGCCGCACCGGGCCCGCTGCAGCTCGAAGATGTGACGCTGGACTTTTTTGCCTGCTTCCGCGACCGGCAGTATGTGCCGGCCAAGGTGCGCAGCTTTGTGGACTATTTGCTGGAGGTGCTGCCGGGGCATCCGGCGTTGGCGCAGGCGGCAGCCAGCGAAGCGGGGCGGTAACGATGCGCGCTGGGCTGGGGCTTGCCTGCCTTATCAAGCACCGCCGTACTTCAAATGGATCAGCGGATAAGGTCGCCCCTGCCCATCGACCGCCGAACGCCCGGTGCGCCGAAAGCCCATCTTTTCGTAAAAGCCCACCGCCTGCGCATTCTGCTCGTTGACATCGGTGCTCATCTCCGCATGCAGTGACAGCCCATGGCGCACCAGCGCGGCGCCCAGGCCTTGGCCTCGGGCGGCGGGGTGTACGAACAGGGCTTCCATGTGGCCGTTGTCGATGAGCATGAAGGCAAGCGGCTGGTCCTGCGCATCAACGGCCAGCCAGAGCGGCGCCTGGGGCAGGAAGCTGCTGACCAGCGCATCGAGTGCCGCGCGGTCCTCTGGTTGCAGAAAGTGGTGGGTGGCGTCTACAGCCTGGCGCCATATCTCGACGGCGCGTGGGCCATCTTCGGGGCGGGAGGGGCGGATAGTGATCATCGTGGAATTATGCACAGGCCTGCTGTGCTGGGGCCCTGAGGCGTGCACGGCGCAGCCGCGCATGGGCATTGCTCGGCCCATGGCTGGCATCGGCATCCAATAACAATTAAGCTCCACCGTTATGGCGTTTTTAGCAGAACAGTGGAGCGGACGATGGCGCGCAACGGGACCCTTATCCAGCAGGTGATGGCACATGTGCGTGCCGGTATGGCCTCGCGCAGCTACTTGCCGGGCACGCGGCTGCCATCGGTGCGGCAGCAGGCGGGGCTGCTGGGCATGTCGGTATCGACGGTGGTGGAGGCCTATGAGCGGCTGGCGGCCGAGGGCCTGGTCGTTGCGCGGCCGGGGGCGGGTTTTTATGTCAACGGGCCGGTGGCGCCGCTGGCGCTGCTGGAGCTGGGGCCCAAGCTGGACCGGGTGGTTGATCCGCTCTGGGTGTCGCGCCAATCGTTGGAGAGTGCGCAGACCACCTTGCGGCCGGGCTGCGGCTGGCTGCCGCCGGACTGGATGTTTGAAGAGGGCATTCGGCGCGCGCTGCGTGCGCAGGCGAGGGGGCCGCTGGCGGAGCTGACCGAATATGCCACGCCGCTGGGCAGCCCGGGGCTGCGCCAGCTGCTGGCCAGGCGCATGGCGGCCACGGGCATTGAGGTGTCGCCCGAGCAGGTGATGCTGACCGAGTCGGGCACGCAGGCCATCGACCTGGTGTGCCGCTTCCTGCTCAAGCCTGGCGACAAGGTGCTGGTCGATGACCCCTGCTATTTCAACTTCCATGCGCTGCTCAAGGCGCACCAGGTACAGGCGGTGGGCGTGCCCTACACCCCGCAGGGCCCTGATGTGCAGCTGTTCGACAAGGCCCTGCAAGAGCACCAGCCCCGGCTCTACATCACCAATGCCGGCATCCACAACCCCACGGGTGCCGCGCTGTCGCCGCTGGTTGCGCACCGGCTGCTCAAGCTGGTGGAAAGCTCGGACCTGGTGATTGTGGAAGACGATATCTTTGCCGACTTCGAGAACCAGCATGCGCCCCGGCTGGCCGCGTTTGATGGGCTGGCGCGGGTGATCCAGATCGGCAGCTTCTCCAAGACCATCTCGGCCTCGGTGCGCTGTGGCTACCTGGCGGCGCGGCCCGAATGGATTGAGGGCCTGGTCGATCTGAAGCTGGCCACCACCTTTGGTGCCGGGCGGCTGGCGCAGGACATCATCCTGAAAACCCTGACCGACAGCGGCTACCGCAAGCACATGGACCTGGTGCGCCAGCGCCTGGCCGAGAACATGGAGAAGGTGGCGCAGCGGCTGCGCAAGCTGCGGGTAGAGCCCGCCTTGGTGCCGCAGGCCGGCATGTTTCTGTGGTGCCGCCTGCCGCAAGGCGCCGATGCGGCAGCGGTGGCAAAGGCTTGCCTGCAGGAAGGGGTGGTGCTGGCGCCTGGCAATTCCTTCAGCCAGTCGCAGTCGGCGGGGGATTATGTGCGATTCAATGTGTCGCAGTGCGCAGATGAGCGGGTGTTTGCGGTGCTGGCCCGGGCCTTGAACCAAGCCACGGCGGGCCGCTGACTGCTGCCTTTTTGCGCAGTCCTCCATCCACTGTATTGCTTTTCATTGATAACAGTTTCTTTGAACTGTACTGCACTGTGTCTGGTGCGCAATGCAGGCCCCATGGTGTACTCCTGGCTCGATCAAGGAGTCTTGCATGGAGAAAAGTACGGGCGGCTGGGTCAATGGCCTGGTCGGGGTGGCGATTTTTGCCGGGTCGCTGCCGGCCACGCGGGTGGCGGTGGCGGATTTGAACCCCAGTTTTTTGACCTGTGCCCGCGCCGTGGTGGCGGCGCTGTTGGGTGGTGCCTTCTTGCTGGCCCAGCGTGCGCGCAGGCCTGCGGCAGCCGATGTGCCATCGCTCGCGATTGCGGCCCTGGGCGTGGTGGTGGGTTTTCCGCTGCTGACCGCCTTGGCGCTGCAGCGCATGACTTCCGCCTATTCCATCGTCTTTATCGGCTTGCTGCCGCTGTCCACCGCCATTTTTGCGGTACTGCGCGGCGGTGAGCGGCCCGGTAGGCTGTTCTGGGTCTTCTCGCTGGCGGGAGCTGCCGTGGTGGCGGGCTATGCCGCTCTGGGCGGCGGACAAGGCACGCTGAGCGGCGATCTGCTGATGCTGGCCGCCGTGCTGGTCTGCGGCATGGGCTATGCCGAGGGCGCCCGCCTGTCGCGCACGCTGGGCGGCTGGCAGGTCATCAGCTGGGCCTTGATTTTGTCGCTGCCGCTGATGCTGCCCTTGGCGCTGTGGCTGGCCCCTGCCAGCTTGGCGCATGTGCGCAGCGCCACCTGGCTCAGCTTTGTCTATGTGGCTGTCTTCAGCCAGCTGATCGGCTTTGTGTTCTGGTACCGGGGCCTGGCGCAAGGCGGCATTGCGGCGGTCGGCCAGCTGCAGCTGCTGCAGCCCTTTATGGGTTTGGCGCTGGCCGCCGTGCTGCTGCATGAGCAAGTCAGCTGGTCGATGCTGGTCGTGACCCTGGTGGCCGTGGTCTGCGTGGCGGGGGCCAAGAAATACGCCTGATCCAGGCGCCGCACAGCTCCTGAAGGTGGGTGCGCCAGTATGGCTGTCTGCATCCGATACCAAGCGGGCATGTTCGGCATGTTCTGCGTGGTGCTGGCGGCGTTTTCTGGCGTGGGGCGGGGCGGAAAACGGCTATTCTTTCGGTTTTCCAAAATAAGAGACGAGGTTTGCTATGAAGACCGTATTCCGCCACACCGCCATCGCCTTGGGCATTGCCTTGGCAGCGGCCGGCGCCCAGGCCCAGCTGCTGCAAAAGCCGGCGCTGGATGCGATCGCCGCCGAAGCAGTGAAGACGCCGGCGACCTTTGCACAGTTTCTGCAGAACGCCGCCAAGCAGGATGCGCGCCTGGCCCCTGCGGTGCAGCGCTACACGCAAGGCGCGCTGCTGCAAGGCGATGACCTGGCCAATGTGGCCCGCCTGCTGGGCCTCTACACCCGCCTGACGCAAGAGCACCAGGTGCTCAGCAGCATCAACCAGATGGTGGCGCTGCCCACGGTGCGCGACGCCAAGGTGCCGCCACATGAGAGCCCGGCCATCATCGACTTTGGCCGCATGGTGGAAAAGATGGCCCAGGACTTTGGCCTGCAGTACCGCAATGTGGACAACCGCATTTTTGAAGTGACTCTGCCGGGCAAGGGCACGGAAGAGTTCGGCATCCTGACCCATGCGGATGTGGTGCCGGTGGTGCCGGCCGAATGGGTGGTGGATGGCCAGCAGCTCGACCCCTTCAAGGTCACCCGCGTGGGCGACAAGCTCTACGGACGCGGCACCATCGACGACAAGGGCTCGATCGCCACAGTGCTGTACGCGATGAAGGCGGTCAAGCAGTCGCAGCTGCCTTTGCAGCGCGGCATCCGCCTGATGATCGAAACCACCGAAGAGACCGGTGGCGATGCGATGAAGTACTACCGCGACAAGACCAAGCTGCCCGACTACAACATCGTGCTCGACAGCAAGTACCCGGCGGTGGTGGCCGAAAAAGGCACTGGCGCCATCAAGGCCAGCTTTGCCGATGTGAAGACCGACCCGCAACAACCGGCCATCACCGCGATGGCGGGTGCCGCATCGGCCAATGCGATTGCCCAGACGGCCACGGCAACCATCGAGGCTGGCAATGCCGCCGCGCTGGCCGCCGTAGCTCAAAAGCTGCAGACCGCCAAGGATGGCTTTGTGGCCAGCAACCAGCAGTTTGGCAAGTTCAGCGTGGACCTGGTGAGCAGTGCCAACAAGATCGATATCAAGGTGACCGGCACCTCTGCCCACGGCTCGCGCCCTGAAGAAGGCGTGAACCCCGTGCCGCGCCTGGCCTTGCTGCTGCAATCGGCGCTGATGCCCGCCCAGGGCCAGCCCCTGGTGCAGCAGAACCAGTACAGCGAAGCGGTGCGCTACATCAATGGTGTGTTTGGCATGGACTACTTTGGCAAGGGCCTGAACGTTGCCTACGCGGACGACTTCATGGGCCCACTGACCATCTCGCCCAACCTGATCAAGCCCGGCAATGGCCAGTTGGAAGTGACCGCCAATGCCCGCATGCCGCGCGGCAAGTCGCCGGAGCAGCTGAAGGCCGAAGTGGAAAAGGGCATTGCCAACTGGAGCACTGCCACCAAGGTGCCCGTCAAGATCGACTACAGCCAAGGCAACTGGATGGCCCGCGATCCCAAGGGCGCCTGGCTCTCGACCCTGCTGAACATCTTTGGCGACACCACCGGCCTGGATGCCAAGCCCGTGCCCACCGCCGGCAGCACCACCGCCAAGCTGATGCCCAATGCCATCAACTTTGGCCCTGCGATGCCCGGCAAGAAGTACACCGCACACAACGCGCTGGAGTACAAGGAAGTGCCGGATCTGCAAGCCGATATGCAGATGTTTACCGAGATGCTGGTTCGCATCGGCAACCTGCAGCAGATGCAATAAGCACGAGGCTTCGCCCAAGCAAAAGGCCTGCTCCCGTTACGGGGCGCAGGCCTTTTTTACGGGCTAGATATCAGCGGATCAGCCGGCCTTTGAAGCGCGAAAGTTTTCTGCAAACGCCAGCGCATCCACACGCACCTGTGCGGCCGTCTTGCCGGGCTTGAACAGTGCCGAGCCAATGCCAAAACCGGCCGCGCCCGCTTGCAGCCAGGGGGCCATATTGTCCGGCGCAATGCCGCCCACGGGGTAGATATTGCTGCCCTTGGGCAGCACGGCCAACATGGCCTTGACGACGGCGGGCGATGCCAGCTCGGCCGGGAAGATCTTGAGGCCATGCGCGCCATGCTCCAGCGCCATGAAGGCCTCGGTCGGGGTGAAGACGCCAGGCAGGCTGATCAGGCCAAGTTTGACGGCCTCGTCGATCACGGCCGGGTTGCAGTTGGGCGAGATGATGAGCTGGCCGCCGGCGGCATGCACATCGCGCACCTGCTGGGGCGTCAGCACCGTACCGGCGCCCACCAGCACATGGGGGTAGGCCTCGCGCATCGCGGCAATGCTCTCCAGCGGCTCGGGGGAGTTCAGCGGCACTTCCCACAGGCCAAACCCGGCCGATTGCAAGGCGGCACCCACGGGCACGGCCTCGCTGGGGGTGAGGCCGCGCAGGATGGCGATCAGCGGCAGCTTGGCCTGCAGGGCCTGGAATTGTTGGATCAGGTTCATGGCTGGGGTGGCAGTGACTGCGGTGTGGATGAGGTCGTCTGGGTCAGGTGGTCGTAAATCGCTTGGTGGCCGGCCCAGGTGGCTTCATCGCCAAAGGCGACCGCTTCGCAGCCCACATGGCGCAGTGCCAGGCTGTAGCGCTGCACCAGGGTGCTGGAGCCGATGACGGCGACGCGGCTGCCCGCAGCCGTCGGCATGGTGCGCAGCTCCTGGCCAATCAGCAGGCCGGAGAGGTAGCTGGCCGACTGGGCGGGGTCGAGTGCGTCAAACAGCGACAGCGCACGCGCGCCAAACAGCAGGTGGCTCAGGCTGTCGGCGCTCTGCGCCCGCTCCAGCCCCTGGATGAAGGCGGCCTCGTCCAGCGGGGCGCTGCTGTCCAGGGTCTTGCCCAGGATGGAGTGCTGGGCCAGCAGCGCAAACAGCTCGCCGGTCATGAAGGTCTTGAAGCCGGTGATGCTGCTGTTCTGTGCCTGCACCCATTTGCTGTGCGTGCCCGGCAGCAGCAGCAGGCCGTCGCGGCTGCCCATCAACGCCAGCGCGCCGATGACCTGGATTTCCTCACCGCGCATCACATCGGGCACGCCATGCACGGCATCGACCTGGCTTTGCGCCAGGCTGCTCATGCCCGGCACGATGGCCGTCGGCACGCCCTGGGGAAGATCGAGCCAGAGCAGCTGCTGGCACAGCGCGGAAAAATCGGCCGGGCAGGGGCAGTAAGGCGCTTCCTGCCAGCCCTGGCGGCTGCCCACCATGCCGGACAGCAGGCACAGATGCGGGTCCTCGGCCAGCCAGTCGCCAAAGTGCTGCGCAAACGCATTGGCAAAGCCGCCGGGTGCCACTTGCAGGATGCCTTGGGGCAGGGCGCGCCGCTCGCTGATCTGGCCCTGCGCATCGATGCGCACGCCCCGCAGCGAGGTGGTGCCCCAGTCGATGGCAATCATGCGGGGGCGTGGGTCGCCCGGCGCGCGGGCAGTAAAGGATGGGGGCTTGGGCATGGGCGGTGAAAAGGGGCCAAAAAAAGCGCAGACAAGGTCTGCGCGGGCCATTGTAGAAGCGCCTGCAGCGGGCAGCTGTCGCGCCTGCTGCGCGCGCGCTCCGCCAGCGCCTATGGTTTTACAGCGGCTTGTAGGCCGTCACGTCGATCTCGACCTTGGCGTCGATCATCAGGCGCGATTCCACGGTCGAGCGGGCTGGGCGGTGGTCGCCAAAGCACTCCATGTAGACGCGGTTGAAGCTGCCGAAATCACGGGGATCGTCCAGCCAAACATTGACCTTGGCAACATCGGCCAGGGTGCAGCCGCCCAAGGCCAAAGCCTCTTCCAGGCGCTTGAACACGGCGCGGGTCTGCGCCTCAATGCCGCCGGGCACGACCTGGCCCTGGTCATCGGTGGGCACGGTGCCCGAGACAAAAACAAAGTCGCCAGCGCGCACGGCGGGCGAGAGCGGACGGGCCAGACGGTCGGATGCGAGAGGGGCTTGGCCTAGGGTAATTACTGTCATGGGGTGGGTCTCCTGTGTGTAAAGATATTACATCAACAACCCATAAATCTGTCAATAAATCGATTTGAAGGCAGTTTTTAGCGGTTGTGGTGTAAAAAAATTTCCTCACCCCTTCGATGAAAGCCTGCCCCATGAACGCCCTTGCCTCGCGTGTCCGCACGTCCCGTCGCCAACTGCTTGCCGCAGCCTTGTTGGCTGCCGGTTGCGTAGGCCTGCCAGCGGGCAGCGCCTGGGCCCAGGCGGCCCACAAGGGCGGTGCCGCCAATCTGGCCATGATTGGCGAGCCCCAGAGTCTGGACCCGATGGTCAGCTCTACCGACCTGGTGGGCACCATCATGCAGCACGTCTACGAGCCGCTCTTCACCTTTGATGCGCAGTGGAACATCCAGCCCATGCTGGCCCAGGCCATGCCGGTCATTTCGGCCGATGGCCTGACCTACACCATCACCCTGCGCAAGGGCGTCAAGTTCCACAACGGCAAGGACATGGTGGCCGATGACGTGGTCGCTTCGCTGCAGCGCTGGATGGACGTGTCGGCACGCGGCAAGGCGGTGGGCCAGGAGATTGCCAGCATGACGGCCAAGAACCCGCAGACGGTGGAGATCAAGCTCAAGGCGGTGTATGCGCCGCTGTTGGCCCACCTGGCGATGCCCAGCGGCATGGCCGGCATCATGCCCAAGGAGGTGGTGGCACCGGTGCTGAAGGATTTCATCGGCACCGGCCCTTACAAGCTCAAGGAGCGCAAGCCCGATCAGTTCACCGTGCTGGCGCGTTTTGACCAGTACGCCGCACGCAGCGAGCCCGCCAGTGGCTACGCCGGCAAGCGCGAGGCCCAGCTCGATGAGCTGCGCTTTGTGCCGGTGCCCAATGCGACGACGCGGGTCGAGGGCGTGCTCTCGGGCCAGTTCCAGTACGCCGATCTGCTGCAGGTTGAATCGGTAGGCCGCCTGGAAAAAGCCGCGCCCAATGTGGTGCCGATCGTCACGCAGAACTTTGGCTTCCCCTATATCGTCTTCAACACCAAGGAAGGTGTGCTGGCCAAGAAGGAACTGCGCCAGGCGGTGCAGACGGCCATGGGCCCGGCCGAGATGCTGCAGGCTGGTTTTGGCGACAAGCGCTTCTTTGCCGCCGAGCCCAACTTCTTTGCCAAGGGCACGCCGTACTACTCGGATGCCGGTGCCAAGCAGTACAACCAGAAGAACCCGCAGCTGGCCAAGGACCAGGCGGCCAAGGCCGGCTACAAGTCCGAGCCGATCCGCATCATGGCCAGCCGTCAGTATGAGTTCCACTACAACATGGCGCTGGTGATGGCCGAGCACCTGAAGCGCGCCGGCTTCAAGACCGAGCTGCAGGTGGTGGACTGGGCCACCCTGGTGCAGCGCCGCAACGATGCCAAGCTCTGGGATGTCTACATGACCCACTCGGGCCTGTTCCCAGAGCCGATGCTGTCGCCACCCCAGATGGGCAGCGGCGCCCCCGGCTGGTGGGAGACCGAGACCAAGAAGGCCGCACTCGCCGCCTTCAATGGCGAGCCCGATGTGGCCAAGCGCGGCCCGCTCTGGGGCAAGGTGCAGGCGCTCGTCTATGACGAGGTGCCCTTTGTCGAGGTGGGCAAGTTCAATGCGCTGTCGGCGCGCTCGTCCAAGCTGCAGGGCTATCAGCCCATGCCCTGGCCTTTCTTCTGGAACACCTCGCTGAGCCAGTAAGCCCTAGCGTCTCTCGAGTTCAGCCATGCTGCATTTTTTAGTCAAGCGCCTGGGCGGCGCTGTGGTGGTGCTCGCCCTGGTGGCCGTGCTGGTGTTCCTGCTCACGCGTCTGGCGTCGGGCGATCCGGTGGCGCTGCTGCTGGGTGACCAGGCCACTGCTGCCGATATTGCTGCCGCGCGCGTGCAGTACGGGCTGGACAAGCCCCTCACCACCCAGTTTGTGCTCTGGATTGGCCAGGTGCTGCAAGGCAACCTGGGCCAGTCGCTCTTTTTGCAGATGCCGGTCACCCAGGCGCTGCTGGAACGCGCCGAGCCGACGATGTTTCTGGCGCTGTTTGCCGTGTCGATTGCCGCCTTGATCGGTGTGCCCTGCGGCATGGCCGCAGCCGTGTGGCGCGGCAGCTGGATCGACCAGGTGCTCAGCAGCATTGCGATGCTGGGCGCCAGCATCCCCAGCTTCTGGTTCGGCCTGATCCTGATCCAGGTCTTTGCCGTGCACCTGGGCTGGTTCCCGGCCTCGGGCTATGGCGACCCGGACGCCAGCTTTGGCGACCGCCTGCAGCATCTGCTGCTGCCCGCCCTGGTGCTGGGCGTGCTCAACTCGGCGCTGATCATCCGCTTCACCCGCGCCTCGGTGCTCGACATTCTGGGCGAGGACTATGTGCGCACCGCGCGGGCCAAGGGCCTGGGCGAGTCGGTGGTGCTGGTCAAGCATGTGCTGCGCAATGCGCTGGTGCCGGTCGTCACCGTGCTGGGCCTGACCCTGGCCTTGATGATTGGCGGCACCGTGGTGACCGAGACCGTGTTCAACCTGCCTGGCGTGGGCAACCTGGTGGTGCGGGCCGTGCTGCGGCGCGATTACCCGGTGATCCAGGGCACCTTGCTCGTCATTGCCGCCATCTACGTTTTCATCAACCTCGCGATCGACCTGCTCTACACGGTGGTGGATCCCCGCATTCGTCTGGAGGGCCAATGATGAACGCCTCCCCAACCGCATTGCCGCTGCCCGCACGCGCCGGCTGGGCCCAGTCCTCCTGGTTCAAAACTTTGCGCCGGCTGTTTGCGCGCAAGGTGGTGCTGCTGAGCGCCGTGGTGCTGCTGCTGATTGCAGCCACCGCCTTGCTCTACCCACTGCTGACCGACTCCGACCCCAATGACATGAACATCAGCATGCGCCTGCATGCGCCATCCTGGGCACACTGGGCCGGCAATGATGAGCTGGGCCGCGACGTGATGGCGCGCATCATCTACGGCGCGCGCTACTCGCTGATGATTGGCCTCTTCACCGCGCTGGGTGCCGTGGTGCTGGGCACCTTGCTGGGCATGCTGGCCGGCTACTTCCGCCGCCTCGATGCACCGCTGATGCGCCTGGTCGACGCGATGATGGCCTTCCCCGACATCCTGCTGGGCATTGCGCTGGTGTCGATCCTGGGTGCCTCGCTGTGGAATGTGATTCTGGCGCTGACCATCGTCTACACACCGCGTGTGGCCCGCGTGGTGCGCGCCTCCACCCTGGTGCTGCGCGAGCTGCTGTTTGTCGATGCTGCCAAGGCGCTGGGCGTGCGCACGCCGCTGATTCTGTGGCGCCACATCCTCCCCAACCTGCTGTCGCCGGTGCTGGTGCAGGTCACCTTCATCTTTGCCTATGCCATCCTGGCCGAGGCGGGCCTGTCCTTTCTGGGCGTGGGCGTGCCACCCGACATCCCCACCTGGGGCACGATGATTGCTGGCAGCCTGGAGTATGCCGACAAGGCGTTCTGGACCATTCTGACCCCGGGCGTGGCCATTGTGCTGACGGCGCTGTCGCTGCAGCTGCTGGGCGACGGTGTGCGCGATCTGCTCGACCCCAAGCTGAAGAACAAATCATGATGAACACCGCCACCCCTGCAGCGGCCGCCAGCCTGGCCGCGCCCCGCCTGGATGTGCGCTCGCTGTCCACCTCGTTCGCCACCGAAGGCGGGCGCATCCAGAGCGTCTCCGATGTGAGCTTTCAGATTCTGCCGGGCCAGACCCTGGCCCTGGTGGGCGAGTCGGGTTCGGGCAAGTCGGTCACCAGCCTGTCGCTGATGGGCCTGCATGCCAAGACCTCGCAAGCCCAGGTGCAGGGCCAGGCCCAGTTTGTGCAGCGCGATGGCCGCACGGTGGATCTGCTCTCGCTCGACGCCAAGTCCTTGCGTGCGTTGCGCGGCAATGAGCTGGCCATGGTGTTCCAGGAGCCCATGACCAGCCTGAATCCGGTGCTGACCGTGGGCGAGCAGATTGCCGAATCGGTGCGCCTGCACAAGGGCCTGGGCAAGGCCGCCGCCTTGGCCCATGCCCAGCGCATGCTGGAGCTGGTGGAGATACCAGCTGCCGCCCAGCGCGTGCATGAGTACCCGCACCAGCTGTCTGGCGGCATGCGCCAGCGGGTGATGATTGCGCTGGCCATGGCCTGTGACCCGAGCCTGCTGATTGCCGACGAGCCCACCACCGCACTGGATGTGACCATCCAGGCGCAGATCCTGGCCTTGATGGGCCGGCTGCAAAAAGAGACGGGCATGAGCATTCTGTTTGTGACCCACAACCTGGGTGTGGTGGCGCAGTACGCCGATGCGATTGCGGTGATGTATGCCGGCCGCATTGTCGAGACCGCCAGCGTGCATGCGCTGTTTGCCGCGCCCCAGCACCCCTATACCCAGGGCCTGCTGGGCTGCCTGCCTGGTATGGCGCGCCAGCGCGAGCTGGCCGAGGCTGCCGAGCTGCGCGCCGGTGGCAAGCCTGCCTTTGTGGGGCGGCGCCGCCTGGATGCCATCCCCGGCCAGGTCTCCAGCCCCTTGAGCCCGCCACCCGGTTGTGCTTTTGCGCCGCGCTGCAGCAAGCGCCTGAACGCCTGCGAGCAGGCCATGCCCGGCCTGGAAACATGGCGCACCGGCAACGATGCCCAGCCCAGCGAGCGCCAGGTGCGCTGCATTCGCGCAGGAGAAGCCGCATGAGCATGACCGACACCCTGGAACGCCCGGCCGAGTTGGCCACGGCAGCGCCCGCAGCGGCTGAGCCCCTGGTACGCATCCAGCATTTGAGCAAGCAGTTTGGCAGCGGCGCCCACCCGGTGCGCGCGGTGCAGGACGTCTCCTTTGACATCTACCCCGGCGAGACCCTGGGTCTGGTCGGCGAGTCCGGCTCCGGCAAAAGCACCATCGGCCGGCTGCTGACGCGGCTGATCGAGCCGACCGATGGCCAGCTGCATTTTCGCAAGCAGGGCGGCGAGACTGTCGACTTGGCGCACTTGGGCCCTAGCGCGATGCGGCCGCTGCGCGCTGATATCCAGATCATCTTTCAGGACCCCTATGCCAGCCTGAACCCGCGCATGCGCATCCGCGATGTGCTGGGCGAGGCGCTGTCCACCCACGGGCTGGCGCCCGGTGCGGCGCGGCAGCAGCGCATTGCCGAGCTGCTGGACCAGGTGGGTTTGCGTCCCGAACATGCCGAGCGCTTTCCGCATGAGTTCTCCGGCGGCCAGCGCCAGCGCATCGGCATTGCCCGGGCGTTGGCGGTGGAGCCGCGCTTTATCGTGGCCGATGAGCCGCTGTCCGCGCTGGATGTGTCCATCCAGGCGCAGGTGGTCAATTTGCTGGGCGACCTCAAAGATCGCCTTGGATTGACGCTGCTCTTCATCTCGCACGATTTGGATGTGGTGGAATACCTCTGCGATCGCGTGGTGGTCCTGTATCTGGGCCGTGTGGTGGAGGTGGCACCGACCGAGGCCTTGTATGCCCGGCCGCGCCACCCCTATACCCAGGCCTTGCTGGCAGCCGCGCCGATTCCGGACCCGGCCCAGCGGCGCAGCATTCCGCTGCTGTCGGGTGACCTGCCCAGCCCCAAGAACCCACCGAGTGGTTGCGTCTTTCGTACCCGTTGTCCGCAGGCCGAGGCGCGCTGCGCCCAGGCTGATATGCAGCTGCGCCCCGTGGCCGAAGGCCATCTGCAGGCCTGCTGGAAAGTCCAAGATTGAGAGAGTGAACCATGCAACCCGATTTTTTGATTGACGCGCGCAGCAAGAGCTACCCGCTGGCTGCTGCTCCCACCCAAGCCTCTGCATTGGCCGCACGCGGCTGGAATGTGCTGCGCGATGACCTGCCTTATCCGCTGGCCGTCATCCGCCAGTCGGCCCTGGCCCACAACGCCCGCTGGATGCAGGACTATGCGGCACGCCGCCAGATCCAGTTTGCGCCGCACGGCAAGACCACCATGTCGCCCCAGCTGTTTGACCTGCAGCTCAAAGGCGGTGCCTGGGGCCTGACCTTTGCGACCATCTTCCAGCTGGCCGTGGGGGTGGAGGCCGGTGCGCGCCGCGCCATCATTGCCAACCAAGTGGTGGCACCTGCCGACCTGGATGGGCTGGACGCCTTGCTGAGCCAGCACGCGGATCTGCGTGTCTGGTTCTTGGTGGATTCGATCAGCCAGCTGCGCTGCATCGAGGACTGGAGCCGTGCACGCAACAGCGCACGCCGCTTTGATGTACTGATCGAGGTGGGCATTCCTGGCCAGCGCACCGGTGTGCGCAGCCAGGAAGACGCGCTGGCGCTCGCCCAGGCCATCCATGCCAGCGGCAGCGCCCAGCTGGGCGGCATCGAATGCTATGAAGGGGGCCTCACCCAGTGCGACAGCGCCCATGACATTCCCGCCGTGGCCGAGCTGGTGCGCCGCGTGGTCGAGATTGCCAAGGCCTGCGATGCCCAGGGCCTGCTGCCTGAGGATGCACCCATCCTGAGCGCCGGTGGCTCGGCCATTTTTGACCTGGTGGTGCCTTTGCTGCAGGGCGCGGGCCTGTCGCGTGCCTTTACCGGCGTGCTGCGCTCGGGCTGCTACATCACGCATGACCATGGCAACTACCGGCGCCTGCTCAAGCTGGTCGAGCAGCGCGAAGGCGTGGCTGACTCGCTGCAGGCCGCACTGGAGGTCTGGGCCATGGTGCAGTCTGTCCCTGAGCCAGGCCTGGCCTTGCTGACCTGCGGCCGCCGCGATATCTCCTACGACCTGGAGATGCCATCGGTGCAGCACCATGCGCCGCGCGGCAGCCAAGCGGCGCAGCCTGCGCCTGCCGGCTGGACCATCTCGGCCCTGAACGACCAGCACGCCTATCTGCGTTTTGACCCGGCGCAGGGCGCACCGGCCGTGGGCGACCGCATTGCGCTGGGCATCTCCCACCCTTGCACCACCTTTGACAAGTGGCGCTGGATCCCCGTGGTGGACGATGCCTGGAACCTGGTCGATGCGATCGAGACAAGGTTTTGACATGTCCAGCCTTAAAACAGCGCTGAGCCTGCAGTTGCTGCAACAGCAGCAGGCCGCGCTGCCCCTGGCCCAGCGCCAGGTCATCGATGTGATCCTGCGCGACCCGGGTGCCGCCGTGCTGGCCACCGTCGAGCAGCTGGCGCTGCAGGCGAATGTGTCCATGCCCACGATCGTGCGCATGTGCCGCCGCTTTGGCTATGCATCGGTGCGCGAGTTCATGGTGGCTCTGGCGCAGACCTTGGCGGTCTCGGGATCGC
This sequence comes from Comamonas sp. JUb58, assembly GCF_004364775.1. Taxonomy (GTDB): domain Bacteria; phylum Pseudomonadota; class Gammaproteobacteria; order Burkholderiales; family Burkholderiaceae_C; genus Comamonas. The sequence continues at coordinate 93,838 of NZ_SOAL01000002.1, read as the reverse complement.
ACCTGCACCGCAGCGTGCAACAGGACGACTCCACCGCCGAGGTGGTCAGCAAGATCGTGCATGCGGCAGCGGGTGCGATTGCCAACCTGGGCCAGCGCCTAGATGCGGCGCTGATCGACGAGGTGGCCGGCAAGATGGCCAAGGCCTCGCGCATCGATTGCTATTCGGTCGGGGCGGCCTCGTCCTTCATGGCGCAGGAGCTGCAAAGCCGCTTGTTCCGCCTGGGCCTCACGTCCAACGCCATCTTTGATGCCCACCAGCAGCTGGTGTCGGCCTCGACCCTGGGCAAGCACGGCGTGGCCTTTGTGATCTCGCATGTGGGGCGGATGCCCTACACCCTGGAGGCGGCGCAGTTTGCCAAGCAGCAGGGCGCCACCGTGGTGGCCCTGACCCAGCCGGACACACCGCTGGCCGAGATGGCCGACCATGTGCTGGCGGTGAACGTGCCGCAGGACGCGGTGATGCGCGTGGGCACCGAAGCCTACCTGGCCCACCTGGTGGTGATCGAAATCATGATGGTGCGCCTGGCGCAGATTCTGGGGCCGCGCGTGGTCACGGGCATGCAGCAGTACAAGCGGCTGCTGGAGACCCATGGCTTTGACAGCTATGAGTACATGGGCTTTCAGCAGCCCGCGCAGCAGCGCAAAGGGGATGCAGCCGCCCCCACCAAGCAACAAGGCCAAACCGCCGGCTGATGGCAGCCGGCAGCAGCGCCTGGAGATACAACAATGGAACGCAGAGTGTGGTTGAGCAATGGCACGGTGGTGGATGGCACCGGCCTATCGGAGTTTGTGGGTGATGTCTGGCTGCAGGGCGGGCGCATCATCGGCGTGTTTGCCCGCGATGGCGCGAGCGATGCCGCACAGCAGGCAGCGCTGGCCGACTGGAAGGCGCAGGACCCGCTGCAGATCGACTGCACGGCCAAGGTGATTGCACCGGGCTTTATCGATGTACACACCCACGACGATGCCGCCGCGCTGAACAGCCCGGCCATGTTGCCCAAGCTTTCGCAAGGGGTGACCACGGTGATCGCCGGCAACTGCGGCATCTCGCTGGCACCCGTGGTCACGGCGCATCCGCCCGCACCGCTGTCGCTGCTGGGCGACCAGCAGTTCCGCTTTGGCAGCATGCAGGATTACGCAGCCGCCGTGGATGCGGCGCAGCCCTCCATCAACATCGCGGCGCTGCTGGGCCACACCTCGCTGCGCATCAAGCATATGGCCGATCTGAGCCGCCCGGCCAATGCCGCCGAGCGCGAGGCCATGGCCCAGGACATGCACGAGGCCATGCAGGCTGGCGCGCTGGGCCTGTCCAGCGGCATCTTCTACCGCGAGGCCTATGCGGCCGACATGCAGGAGCTGGTAGCGGTAGCCACCGTGGCGGCACGGCATGGCGGCGTCTATGCCACCCATATCCGCGACGAGCTCGAAGGCATTCTGGAGGCCATGCTGGAGGCCGCTGGCACGGCCCAGCAGTCGGGCCTGCCGCTGGTGCTGTCGCACCACAAATGCGCGGGCTCTGCCAACTGGGGACGCACCCTGCAGACCTTGCCGCTGGTCGACAAACTGGCGCAGCAGCAAGAGCTGTCGATGGACGTCTATCCCTACACCGCCGGCTCCACCGTGCTGCGCGAGGACCTGGTCGATGGCGTGATCGATATCCTGATCACCCGCAGCGAACCCCACCCCGAGGTGGGCGGCCGCTACCTGCGCGATATTGCCAATGACTGGGGCATGAGCGAGTACGACGCCTGCGTGCGCCTCAAGCCCGGCAATGCCTGCTACTTCCAGATGCGCGAAGACGATGTGGAGCGCGTCATCCGCCACCCGCTGGCCATGATCGGCTCGGACGGCCTGCCCAACGACGAGCGCCCACACCCGCGCCTTTGGGGCGCCTTCCCCCGCGTGCTGGCCATGTACTGGCGCGACAAGGGCGTGCTGAGCCTCGCCCAGGCGGTGCACAAGATGACGGGCATGTCGGCCCAGCGCTTTCGCATGGCCGACCGCGGCCTGCTGGCCGCCGGCAAGGCCGCCGATGTGGTTGTGTTCGACCCCGCCCGCATCCAGGACCAGGCCACCTTCGAAAACCCCAAGCAGCGCAGCGTGGGCGTGGAAGCCGTCTGGGTCAATGGAGTGCTCAGCTACACAGAAGAGGCGGGCGCCTTGCCGGCGCGTGCCGGGCGGTTTGTGCGGCGGGCGGTGGCGGCTTAGGCGCCGGCCTGGGTCTCATCCTGTGATTGAGCGGCTGCCGCATAAAGCAGCCGGTAGTCACTCTGCACAAAGCCAAAGTCATAGCTGCGCGTCTGCAGATGCTGGGCGCTCACGGTGCTGGTGCCGTCCGCCAAGGGCCCGAACAGCGGCAGGCCGCTGCCCAGCAGCACGGGGATGCGGGTGATGGTGATCTCGTCGAGCAGCTGCGCGTTGATGAAGGACTGGATCAGCTGCCCACCATCCACATAGGCGGCGCGCACGCCGCTGGCGGCCAGATGGGCGCGGAGTTCCGGCAGGCTGCCTTTCCACAGCTGTGCGGTGACGGGCGCGCCAGCGGGCAGGGCGCTCCACTGGCGGGAGATGACATAGACCGGCTTGTCATACGGCCAGGCGCCAAAGCCCAGCACCGTCTCAAAGGTTTTGCGCCCCATCAGGATCACGTCCACGCCGGCCATGTACTGCGCATAGCCGCAGTCTTCCCCCTCAGGCACGGTGGCATTGGCGGCATTGAGCCAGTCCAGGCTGCCATCGGTTTTGGCGATAAAACCGTCCAGGCTGGTGGCGATAAAGCTGCTGCATTGCATGGGGATGTCCTGGTGAAAAGTCATACAGAAACCGTGAATTTTAGGAAGCCTGCAAGGGGCTGATGGCTGAAATACCTGTTTTTTTTCACAGTGGCCATTCCCTACATCCAAAAATTCGATTTGTATATCAATCCATCCATATAAAACATTGGACGCGAATCGTTGAGAACTGCACCATGCAAGCTCGGCCCGTAGAGGTTCGACTAAAAACAGGAGACAAAGACATGCAACGACGCCAATGGTGGGCCACGCTGGCCCTGACCGCGATAGCCACCGTAACAACCGCTGCCTATGCCAGCACAGCGCAGGGCAACTACCCCAATGCACCGATCACGATGATCGTGCCTTTTGCCGCTGGCAGCGGCACCGATGCGGTGGCCCGGGCCGTGGGCCAGAAGCTGGGTGAGCGCCTGCAGCAGCCGGTTATTGTGGACAACCGCGCGGGCGCCAATGCGCAGATTGCGGCAGGCCTGGTGGCGAAGGCCAAGCCCGATGGCTACACCTTGTTCATGACCACCAACACCTCGCACTCGGCCAACCCCTGGCTGGTCAAAAGCCTGAAGTACGACCCGATCAAGGATTTCACCCCAATTGCCCGCGTGGGCGAGCTGCCGTTTGCGCTGGCGGTGCATCCCTCGGTGCCGGCCGATTCGGTGCAGGCGCTGATCGACTACGCCAAGGCCAACCCGGGCAAGCTCTCGTACGCGACGCCGAACAGCACCTCACTGGTGGCCTCGGAGACGCTGCGCTTTCTGTCCAAGACCGATATCGTCGGCGTGCCCTACAAATCCAGCCCGCAGGCGCTGACCGACCTGATGGGCAACCAGGTACAGATGTATGTGGTGGACCTGGGTTCGGGCTGGAGCATGCTCAAGACCGACCGGGTGCGCACCCTGGCTGTCACGGCCGCCAAGGGCAGCAAGATCCTCCCCAATGTGCCACCCATCGGCAAGACCTTGCCCGGCTTTGACATCACCTCCTGGAACGGCATTTTTGCGCCGGCGGGCACGCCCCCGGAGGTGGTCAACAAGATCAATGGCGCCTTGCAGGCCGTGCTGGCCGATGAGGCGGTGCAAAAGCAGCTCGAACAGATTGGCTTTGAAGTCTGGCCCACGAAGACCCCGCAGGAGTTTGCGCAGTATGTGAGCGAGCAGCTGGCGTACTGGGGGCGCCTGGTCAAGCAGGCCGATATCCCTGCCCAATAAGCCTGGGTTCTGTCTCCGACGCCTTTGTTAACCCTTACAGAATGACTGCTCCACGATGACTTCGCGCTACCTGATCCGTGCCTCCGAGGTGGAGGCCTATAGCCCGGCCAACCATACCGGAACCTTTAACCGCCGCCTGGTGAGCCAGGCCAATGTGGGCGCCCAGCATATGGAAGTGGTGCTGGGCGAGATTGCCAAGGGCGGCGGCGCGCTGCCCCATGCCCACCCCGGCATGGAGCAGGCCTGCTACTTGCTGGAGGGCACGGCCCATGTCGAGATGGAGGGGGAGAGCTTTGAGATGGTGCCGGGCGATACCTGCTTTTTCCCGGCCGACAAGATGCACATCTTCCAGACCACCAGCGACACACCGGCCAAGCTGCTGGTGATCTACAGCCCGCCCTATGGCGAGAACCCAGAGCGGGTGCGCCGGCCGGCCTGAGCGGCGATGTGAACCTGCGCCGTGCACGGCACGGCGCCACTGATTGAGTACTGAGGACCGCAACACCATGGATTTCGCCCTGACCGAAGAGCAGCAACAGATCATCGATGCCATCGAGAAAGTCTGTGCCCCGTTTGATGCCGACTACTGGCATGCCCGTGACAACGATGGCGCTTTTCCTGAAGACTTTTACCGCGCGCTGGCTGATGCCGGCTGGCTGGGCATTGCGATGCCCGAGGCCTATGGCGGGGCCGGCTTGGGCATCACCGAGGCGGCCTTGATGATGCATACGATCTCGGCCACCGGCGCGGGTCTGTCGGGCGCTTCTGCGGTGCACATGAACATCTTTGGCCTGCACCCGGTGGTGGTCTATGGCACCGAGGAGCAAAAGGCGCGCATGCTGCCGCCGCTGATTGCCGGCAAGGACAAGGCCTGCTTTGGCGTGACCGAGCCCAACACGGGGCTGAACACGCTCAAGCTCAAGACCCGCGCGGTGCGGGACGGCGACCACTATGTGGTGCATGGGCAGAAGGTCTTCATCTCCACCGCGCAACAGGCCAGCAAGATCTTGCTGCTGGCGCGCACCAAGCCGGTGGAAAAGTGCAAGGGCACCGAGGGCCTGTCGCTGTTCTATACCGACTTTGACCGCAGCAAGATCGAGGTGCATGAGATCGCCAAGATGGGCCGCAAATGCGTGGACACCAACCAGCTGTTCATCGATGGGCTGCGCATTCCGGTAGAGGACCGCATTGGCGAGGAAAACCGGGGCTTTGAATACATCCTGCATGGCATGAACCCTGAGCGCATTCTGATTGCCTGCGAGGCCATTGGCCTGGGCCGCGCTGCGCTGGGCCGTGCCACGCAGTACGCCCGTGAGCGCGAAGTGTTCAACCGCCCGATTGGCCAGAACCAGGGCATCCAGCACCCGCTGGCCGAGCGCTGGATGGAGCTGGAAGCCGCCTTTTTGCTGGCGATGAAGGCGGCCTGGCTGTATGACCGCCACCAGCCTTGCGCGGCCGAGGCCAATGCCGCCAAGTTCTTGGGGGCAGAGGCCGGTTTCAAGGCCTGCGAGAGCGCCATCTTCACCCATGGCGGCATGGGCTACGCCAAGGAGTTCCATGTGGAGCGGCTGATGCGCGAGAGCTGGATTCCGCGCCTGGCGCCGGTGAGCCCGCAGCTGATTCTGTGCTTTATCGCAGAGAAGGTGCTGGGCCTACCCAAGTCCTACTAGGCGGCGCCATGGCTAGTGCGGTGCCGGGCCATCCCTTGCGGCGTGCGGCTAGCCCGCACTGGCTGGGGCATGATACGCAGATGAAGACCCATTTGCTGCGTTATTTTGTGGTGCTGGCCGAGGAGCTGCATTTTGGCCGCGCTGCCCAGCGCCTGGCCATCACCCAGCCTCCGCTGTCGGTGGCCATCAAATCGCTGGAAGAGGATTTGGGCGTGCGGCTGCTGGAGCGCGATGCCAAGCAGGTGCGGCTGACCGATGCCGGTGCCGCCTTTTTGATCGAGGCGCGCCAGGTGCTCAGCCAGATCCAGCGCGCAGCCGATGTGGCGCGCAATGTGGCCCAGGGGCGCCAGGGCCAGCTGGACATTGGCGTGACGGGCTCGATGATCTACCGCGACCTGCCCCATGTGATGCAGGCCTTTGCCCAGCAGCGGCCCGATATCGACATCACCTTGCATGAGATGTCCACCACCGAGCAGCAGGCGGCCATCCTGCGCGGCCAGCTGCAGGGTGGCTTTGTCAACATCATCACGCCTGCGCCGGGGCTGGAGCTCTGGCCGCTGGCGCCAGACACCCTCGTCTGCTGCCTGCCGGAAAACCACGCCCAGGCCCAGCAAGCCAGCCTGGATCTGCGCAGCCTCGCCCATGAGCGCTTTGTGATGTTTGTGCGCGATGTCAGCCCGGCCAATTACGACAATGTGATCGCCTGCCTGCACAACGCTGGCATCCACCCGCGCACCAGCCATGCGGTGCGGCAGTGGCTGGCGGTTATTTCGCTGGTCGCCATTGGCCAGGGCGTGGCGCTGGTGCCGTCCTGCATGCAGCGGGCCGGCATGGCCGGTGTGCGCTATGTGCCGCTGCACAGCAACCATGGCCAAACGGCGCTGACGGCGGGCGCCTTTGTCTGGCACCCGCAAAGCCGCTCGGCGGCGCTGGATGCGCTGATCGAGGTGATCAAGGCCCCGAGGACAGGTTCAGCCGACTAGGCACGGTCAGCTGGGCGCCCCCGGCTAGGTGCGGCCGGCTAGGCTTTCAAGAAGAACAGCACCGCCATCACCAAGCCCGTCAGCACAATGCCGGCGCGCAGCCACTGCGGTGCAATCTTGCGTGCCACCCGGGCGCCCAGGTAGCCGCCCAAGGTGGCGGCCACCATCATCAGCAAGGCGGGCTGCCATTGCACGACGCCGCCAGCGGCATAGATGGCGACCGCAATGGCGGTGAGCAGGGCAGAGACCAGGTTCTTGGTGCCATTCATCGCATGCAGGTTGGTCTGGCCCAGCAAGCCCAGCAGCGCGAGCAGCAGAATGCCCAGGCCGCCATTGAAGTAGCCGCCATAGACAGAAACCGCCAGCATGCCCAGCGCGGCCTTGCTGCGTGATGGCGCGGCGCCATGCTGCGCACCCATGGCCCATTGGCGCAGCTGCGGGCCAAAGGCAAACATAGCAGTGGCCGCCAGCAGCAGCCAGGGCACGATCTTGCGGAAGGCCGCCTCTGGCGTGACCAGTAGCAAGCCGGCGCCCACGGCGCCACCCAGCAGCGCAAGCAGCATCACCGCCTTCATCGACAGGCCGGGCGGGGCCTGCATATCGTCCTTGAAGCCCCAGGCGCCAGCTGCATAGCCCGGCAGCAGTGCCACGGTGCCGGTGGCATTGGCCACCACGGGCGGCACACCGGTAAAGACCAGCGCAGGCAGGGTCAGAAAACTGCCGCCTCCGGCGACGGCATTGAGCGCGCCGGCCACCAGGGCAGCGGCCAGCAAGATGGCGGTGTCGAGCATGTCTCCTCCTGGGCCGAAGGCCGTTATGAGGAGGATTCTAGGTAGTAATGGCGTGAAGAAGCGGCTGGATTAGTCGCTCAAAAGTCATCATTGCCCTGACGGCATTGCGCCGCCTTACTTCTGGTATGGATCGGTAAAGCCCAGCTCTTGCATGATGGCCGTCTCGTAGGCTTCCATCTCCTCGGCATCCTGCTCGCTGGTTTCATGGTCCCAGCCCTGGGCGTGCAAGGCGCCATGCACCAGCAGGTGGGCATAGTGCTCCTGCAGCGACTTGTTCTGCTCCTTGGCCTCGCGCGCCACCACGGGCGCGCAGAGCACCAGATCGGCCAGCACCGTGGGCTCCTGCTGGTAGTCAAAGGTCAGCACATTGGTGGCGTAGTCCTTTTGGCGGTACTCGCGGTTCAGCGCCTGGCCTTCTTCGGTATCGACAATGCGCACGGTGATCTCGGCGTCGTCGGCCAGCGCGTGGCGAATCCAGCGCGTGACCTGGCCCCGGGGCAGGGCGGCGCGGTGCTCTGCCACGCCGTCAAAGCGGGCAAATTGCAGCGAGAGGGTGAGTTGGTTCAATGCCATGTTGTTCTTGATCGGTGGGGTGGCAGAGGTGGGGCGTGTGGGCAGGGCTCAGTCTTCGCGGGCCGGGCGGCGCTGCTTGTCGTAGGCGTCCACAATGCGCGCGACCAGCGGGTGGCGCACTACATCGGCACTGGTAAAGCGGTTCACGGCAATGCCCTTGACCCGCTTGAGCACGCGTTCGGCGTCAATCAGGCCGCTCAGCTGGCCCTTGGGCAGGTCGATCTGGCTCACGTCGCCGGTCACCACGGCCTTGGCGCCAAAGCCGATGCGGGTGAGGAACATCTTCATCTGCTCGGGCGTGGTGTTCTGCGCCTCGTCCAGGATGATGAAGGCGTTGTTGAGCGTGCGGCCGCGCATGAAGGCCAGCGGTGCGATCTCGATGGCATTGCGCTCAAAGGCCTTTTGCACCTTGTCGTAGCCCATCAGGTCGTAGAGCGCGTCGTACAGCGGGCGCAGATAGGGGTCGACCTTCTGCGACAGATCGCCGGGCAGAAAGCCCAGGCGCTCGCCGGCTTCCACCGCCGGGCGGGTCAGCACAATGCGCTGCACCTGGCTGCGCTCCAGCGCATCCACCGCGCAGGCCACGGCCAGGTAGGTCTTGCCGGTGCCGGCCGGGCCAATGCCAAAGGTGATGTCGTGCGCGGCGATGTTCTCCAGGTATCCGGCCTGGTTGGGCGTGCGCGCGCGCAGGTCGGCGCGGCGCGTGTTCAGCACGATGGCGTCTTCGGACGCGGTCATCAGCTCGCTGTCGCCAGCCATCATCAGCTGGATCTGGTCTTCGCTGATGGGCGCATCAGCCATCTCATACAGCGCCTCCAGCAGCTCGAGTGCCTCGTTGGCCACGGCCTTGGGGCCGTCGATCTTGAACTGCTCGTGGCGGTGGGCAATCTTCACGCCCAGATGGTTCTCGATCTGGCGCAGATGCGCATCGGCCGGGCCGCAGAGATTGGCAATGCGGTTGTTGTTGTGGGGCGTAAAGGTGTGGCGCAGGATCACGCGGCAAATTCCGTTGAAAAATTCAGTATGCTTGCAGGCGGGCACGCGACGCCCATCGGGGCGGCCGCAGACAAGCTACAAGGAAAGATACAAATGATAGGCCGATTGAGCGGAACACTGGTGGAAAAGATGCCACCCGAGGTACTGGTGGATTGCCATGGTGTGGGCTACGAGGTGCAGGTGCCCATGAGCACCTTCTACAACCTGCCGGCCGTTGGCGAAACCATCACGCTGCTGACGCAGTTTATCGTGCGCGAGGATGCGCAGCTGTTGTACGGGTTTGGCACGGCCGAGGAGCGCCAGACTTTCCGCGAGCTGATCAAGATCACCGGCGTGGGCCCGCGCACGGCGCTGTCCATCCTGAGCGGCATGGGGGTGACCGATCTGGCCCAGGCCGTGTCGCTGCAGGAAGCAGGGCGTCTGGTGAAGGTGCCCGGCATCGGCAAAAAGACCGCCGAGCGCCTGCTGCTGGAGCTCAAAGGCAAACTGGGTGCGGACATGGGCGCCCGTGCGGTGGCCGTCAACGATGCCCAGGCCGACATCTTGCAAGCGCTGGTGGCCCTGGGTTACAGCGACAAGGATGCGGCGGCCGCTCTGAAGCTGTTACCTGCCGACATCAGCGTAACGGACGGTATCAAGCAGGCGTTGAAAGCGCTGGCAAAATAGCCCGCGCAGAGGCGGCCGGGCTCCAGCTCGGCCGGGTGTAACCATCAATAGCATGTAACACGGAGTGGACGAATCCATGAAATATTCCAAGTATGCAGTGCCCGGTCTGTTGTGGACCACGGGCGTGGCGGCGGCCCTGGCTTTGGCGGGCTGCGGCGGCGGCTCTGGTTCCGACGATGACGATAACGGCGGTGCGACCAAGCCCTCGACGTATATCCTGGACTCGGTAGTGCTGCCCGCATCAGCCATCAAATCGGCCGCAGTAGCGCCTGCATCCTTGGGGGCGTCGGTTCAGACCCGCTTTGTGGTGCTGCCCGAGCTGGAAGCGGAAAAGACCGTAGCCAGCGACAACGGCCCCGCCCAGCAGATCGGCACGCAGCGCGCGGTGGCGGCCACCAGCACGGTGGCCCAGACCCAGTCGGCCCTGCAGTGGAGCAGCCTGGCCAATGGTCAGCAAGTTGCGGCCATCAACATCCAGTCGACCGGCGCCTATGGCCTGCGCGCCGGCGTGCTGGTGGACAGCCTGCCCGATGGCGCGCAGCTGCGCGTCTACAGCCAAGAGCACCCGAATGCCATCGTCGAGCGCAGCGGCGCGGAAGTGAACGCGCTGCTGGCGCAAAACCGTAAGGCAGGCGAAACCGGTGCAGCTGCCAATACCTGGTGGACACCCGATGTAGGCGCAGGCGATACCACCGTCGAAGTGGTGCTGCCAGCCGGTACGGACGCTGACGCACTGCGTATCTCGATCCCCGTGGTCTCGCACATCTATGTGAACCTGTCCTTGCCCACCGACGCCGAACTGGCTGAAGCGGCCAAGGCAGATGCTGCCAAGGTTGTCGATACCTCGGGAGCCTGCAACCTGGATGCCTCTTGTACCAACAACTACCAGACCGAGCGCAATGCCGTCGCCCGCATGTCCTTCACGCGTTCTGACGGCAAGTCCTATCTGTGTACCGGCACCTTGCTGAACAACACCAAGGGTGACTTTGCGCCGTACTTCATCACGGGCAACCACTGCATCTCGACCCAGTCTTCGGCCTCGTCGATGCAGACGGCCTGGTTCTACCGCTCCAGCAGCTGCAACTCCAGCGTACCCGGCGCCAATGCTGCGCTGCGCAATGCGGGTGCTACTTTGTTGTACGCGACCGCGTCCACCGATTCGGCACTGCTCAAGCTCAACGAAATGCCGCCCGTGGGCGTGACCCTGGCGGGCTGGGATGCACGCACCGCTGGCCAGGTAGGCGATGCCGTCTATGGTCTGCACCACCCCGACGGCAACCTGCTCAAGTACAGCGTGGGCTCGGTCGTGGGCTTCATGAACTGTACCGCTGGCAGTGGCACCTCAATCACCTGCAGCACCGGCGATTCGAACAGCAGCTTCTACAGCGTACGTTGGAGCCAAGGTACCACTGAAGGTGGCAGCAGCGGCTCTGCGTTGTTCCGTGATGGCCGCGTGATTGGCAACCTGTACGGCGGTGGCGCCAGCTGCCAGGCGCCCAATGCTTCCGACTTCTACGGTCGCTTTGACAAGGTGTTCAGCGACCGCATCTGGAACTGGCTGGCCAGCTGATCGATCCTGACCTGATGGTGGCCTCGCGCCCATCCCTAGCCAAGAGCCTGTGAGCCTGTTCACAGGCTCTTTTTTTTGCTTGGTTAACGAATGTTTTGCTTTTGTACTAGTCGATAGACTTGTTCGATGTGATGGCCTGCTTTAGATTGGCTCCCTCTGATCGGTAGTTTGTGTTGATCGGAGGTTCTTTTCTTATCGCAACAGCGGGGAGTCCATCATGTCTTGTCGCATTGTGTCCAGCTCGGGGTCGGCGCTTTGGGGTCATTGGCTGCGGATGGTGTCGGCGCTGCTGATTGCGGGGGGATGCGGCTTGGCGCAGGCTGCTTGGCAAGTGGAGGCGCGCAGAATGCCGGCCAGCCCCAGCGCGCTGAGCGCCAAGCAGGCGCTGACACTCGCGGCCAGCTCTGTCGTTCCCATCGCACTGGCACCTTGGGAGAGCAGCAAGGCTGCCCTGGCCCCGGATGAGGGCGGCCTGCGCCAGATTGGCGTGGCGCGCGCGCTGGAGACCATGGACAGCGCTGACAAGGTGGCGCAGTTGCTGCAATGGCAGACCCTGCCATCGGGCCAGCAGGTGACCGCGCTGCAATGGCTGGCGGCCGATGGCTATGGCCTGCGGCTGGGCCTGGAGTTTGCGGTGCTGCCGGCGATGGCGGTGTTCCGGCTTTATGCATCGCCCGAGGCCTCAGTCAGCTACGAAGTGACCGGCGCCGCGCTGCTGGAGCGGCTGGTGGCCGATCCACAGACGGGCCAGCGCACCTGGTGGACCCCTGATGTCGGGCCGACGCCGGTCTTGGAGATCTTGCTGCCCGCCACGACGTCCACCCGCAGCCTGCAATGGGCGATGCCCCAGCTCTCGCAGATCGTGGTGCCGCCCAGCGAGGCCGAAACGATGAAGGCGGCAGAGGTGGCCGTTGTATCAGAAAAACGGCTGGCCAACGACTGCCAGCAGGATGTGAATTGCCAGAGCGCCTTGCTGGACCAGCGCGATGCCGTGATCCGCATGGTTTACGTGAGCCAGGCCCAGACCTTCCAGTGTACGGGAACCCTGATCAACAACCCGCGCGAGGACCTGGTGCCCTATGTGCTGACCGCTGCCCATTGCGTGCGGGACCAGGCCACGGCATCGACCTTGCAGACCTCCTGGTTCTACTACTCCCAGTCCTGCAACAGCCTGCAGCTGTTTGCCGGCCATGCCGAGCGCTACAGTGCAGCGCGCTGGCTGGCCACCAGCATCGGCAACGACATGAGCTTGCTGCAGCTGGACGAGGCGCCACCGGCGGGCGCCTTGTTTGCCGGTTGGGATGCCTCCACCCAAGCCTTGGGCGTTCCGGTGGCGGGCCTGCACCATCCGCGCGGGGATTTGATGATGCTGTCATCGGGCCAGCTGCAGGACGAAGCCAGTTGCAATGTGGACTATGTGGGCCGCAGCCTGAACTGCGCAGCCCAGGCCCAGCCCGATGGCGGCTTCTACCGGGTGCTGTGGAGCCAGGGCGGCATTCAGGGCGGTTCCAGCGGCTCGGCCTTGTTTGTGAACGGCCGGGTCACCGGCACGCTGACCGGTGGCGACAGCTTCTGCCCGGCCAAGGATGGCCGCGTGGTCTATGGCCGGCTGGACCAGGCGATCGCGAGCTTCGCGGCCTGGCTGGGGGTCGACAAGGCCATGTACAGCGACCTGCACATGCCCGTCTACCGCTTCCAGGTACTGCGCTCAGGCGGGGAGTTCTACACCTTGTCGGCGCAGGAACGGGACTATGTGATTGCCAGCTTGGCCAATGACCTGGTTTTCGATGGCATCGCCTTCTATGCGGCGCCCCGTGCGCATGACCGCCTGGTGCCCGTCCACCGCTATTACAACCCCGATGTGGGCGCCCATTTCTACACCATCAGTGATGCCGAGCGGCAATTTGTGCAGACCTACAACCCGAGCTGGAGCTACGAGGGCATTGCCTGGTGGTCGCCCGCGCAGCCCGGCGATGGGGTGGAGCCCGTCTACCGCGCCTACCAGTACGTGCCCGGTGTGCACCACTACAGCGTGCAAACCCAGGCCAGCGATCGCTGGCGGGCCGATGCGGGGCTTTTGTATGACGGACTGGCTTATTATGTGTGGGATGCGCCTTAGGGATGTCTCTGAACAACGCCCTGGCCATGCCCGCACTGACCCATGACTATCCACACCGATTCCTTCGCCGCCGCGCCCGCCCCCCGTCCTGACAACCGCGTGATTTCCGCGAGCCAGTCCTCGCCGCAGGAGGAGGTGCTGGAGCGCGCGCTGCGCCCCAAGCAGCTCGATGAGTATGTGGGCCAGGCCAAGGCGCGCGAGCAGCTGGAGATCTTCATTGGTGCGGCCAAAAAGCGCAGCGAGGCACTGGACCATGTGCTGCTGTTTGGCCCGCCTGGCCTCGGCAAGACGACCTTGTCGCACATCATCGCCTCGGAGTTGGGTGTGAACCTGCGCCAGACCAGTGGCCCGGTGCTGGAAAAGCCCAAGGACCTGGCCGCGTTGCTGACCAATCTGGAGCGCAATGATGTGCTCTTTATTGACGAGATCCACCGGCTCTCGCCCGTGGTCGAGGAAATCCTCTACCCGGCGCTGGAGGACTACCAGATCGACATCATGATTGGCGAAGGGCCGGCAGCACGTTCCATCAAGCTGGACCTGCAGCCCTTCACCCTCGTGGGCGCCACCACGCGCGCGGGCATGCTGACCAATCCGCTGCGCGACCGCTTTGGCATCGTCGCGCGCCTGGAGTTCTACACCACCGAAGAGCTGACCAAGATCGTGATGCGCAGCGCCGGCTTGCTGAACACCCCCATTGATGGCGAAGGCGGGCTGGAGATTGCGCGCCGCTCACGCGGCACGCCGCGGATTGCCAACCGCCTGCTGCGCCGGGTGCGCGATTACGCCGATGTCAAAGGCAATGGCCGCATCACGCAAGAAATGGCGAGCCGGGCGCTGGCCATGCTGGATGTGGACCCCTTGGGCTTTGACATCATGGATCGCAAGCTGCTCGAAGCAGTGGTGCACCGCTTTGATGGCGGTCCGGTGGGCCTGGACAATATTGCCGCCAGCATTGGCGAGGAGCCTGGCACGATCGAGGATGTGATCGAGCCGTATCTGATCCAGCAAGGATTTTTGCAGCGCACGCCGCGCGGCCGCATGGCCACCCAGGCGGCCTACCGCCACTTGGGGCTGGTGGGCGGTGGGCCTGGTCAGGCTGCGTTGGTGTAAGGCATAAAGCCCCATCGCTGGGGCTTTAAGGGCGGGTGCCCAACAGGGGCGCATGGCCCCGCTGGGCCTTGGTTCAAACGGCCTTGGCAGCGGCGCGCTTGATGGGCGGCGTTTCCTTGCCCATGTTTTGGCAGAGGTAGTCCCAGCATTCCTGCACGATGGCGCGGCGGCTGCCATTGGCGGCACGCGTCATCAGGCATATGCGGCGCGACAGCAAGGGGCCTTTGAGGGGGATGGTCACCCAGTCATCGCTCTGGTGGCCTTGCGTGTACAGGCGCGAGAGCAGGCCGATGCGCAGGCCGCTTTGCACCAGCGCGTAGAGCGATTCGGTGTAGCTCAGTGTTTCGGTGTGGCTGGTGCCCACGCCTTGCTGCTCCAATACCGAAACAATCATCTCGTAGGTGCTGCCGCGCGAGAGCACGACCAGCGGCTCGTCGGTCAAATCCGACCAGCGCAGATCGGCTTTTTGCGCCAGGCGGTGCTTGGCCGGGATGACGGCCATGACCTCGTCCTCGGTTACGAACTGCGTCTCCACCGACGGAGGCACGGTGAATTCCAGGCCCAGGCCGATGTCCGAGCTGCCATTGGCGACTGACGACAGCAGGTCGTCGTTGCGCATGTCGTGCAGCTGCAGATCCACCATCGGGTGGGACTGTTGCCAGGTGGCCAGCCAAGGCGCCAGCAGGTGGGTGGTGGAGGGGATGCAGCTGATGCGCACGGTATCGGCCTGGTATTTGAGCAACTGCTGCAGATCCTGCACGCCTTGCACAAAGTTGTTGATCATCCATTCGACCTGCGGGCGCACGGCTTCGCCGGCCGACGTCAGGCGGACATGGTGGGTGCTGCGGTCAAACAGGGCGGTGCCCAGCAGGGTCTCCAGCTCACGGATGGCGGAAGACAGTGCGGGTTGGCTCATGGACAGGGCCTGCGCGGCACGGCTGAAGCTGCGGTGCGTGGCCACTTCCTTGAAGCAGCTCAGCTGCCGCAGGGAGGGCGTCGGCAGGGGTTTACGGGTCAGCTCGGCTTCTGGCATATAACGGTCAATACCTTTTAAGTAATCTCACAGAGGAGTCATTGAACTCGTCTATAGATGGTCGCACTACTATTAATAATGATCAAGCAATTAGTGAATTCTAAAAGTAATTAAATGTCACTTGATCACCAGAGGTTGGAGTGAACGCTGACATACCTCGGTATTTTATCGGCTCTATGAGGCATTGCATTTCATTTGTTTGTGTCATCGCAGGTGGCACAGGGCGACATTGCTGAGGCGGGCAGACGGCAGCCTGCCCGGTCCAGGCATGCACCAGGGGCACTGATGCAAAAAAGTCACAGAAGGAGGCGGAGGGGCGGGGCTGAGCCTGGTCGGAAGGAGGAGGGCTGCTTGCCGCTTATTGGGTGGTTTCGTCCAGCCCGATGGTCTGCAGATGGCTGGTGTCACCCCAGCCAACCAGGGTCAGGCCGCTGTCGGGGGTCCAGAGCAGGCGGTTGACGCTGGTGTTGGCCAGCTCCCAGGTGCGGGGGGCCTGGATATCCTGGCGGGTGGCCAGGCGGTAGAGGCTGTCAAGCACGCCGCCATGGGCGACCAGCGCGATCTGCTGGCCCAGGTGACCGGCGGCCAGTTCGGCCACGATCTGCGATACGCGGGCCTGCAGTACCTGCAGCGATTCGCCCTGGGGCGGGGCAAAGACCGGGTCGCGCTTGCGCCAGCGCAGGGCCGATGGCGGGTCCGACACCTCGATGTCCGCAAAGCGGAAGCCTTCGTAGTCGCCAAAGCTGCGTTCGCGCAAGGCGGTATGGGTGCTGATCGGCGCGCCATTGGCCTGCGCCAAGGTCTGGGCGGTGCTGAGCGCGCGTTGCAGATCACTGCTGTAGATATGGGCCAGCGGGGTTTCCGCCAGCGCCTGGGCCAGTTGCTGGGCCTGGCGTTCGCCGGTGGCGTTCAGCGGTATGTCCGTATGGCCCTGGATACGTGCGGCAAGATTCCAATCGGTCTCCCCGTGGCGAATGGCAATGATCTGGGTGCTGTGCATGCGTTCCTTGTTATTTGGGTTTGGCGGCGGGCGTAGCGGGGTTGCTGGCTGCTGCAGCCGCAGCAGGTGTGGATGCGGGCTGGGCCGAGGCGGGCGCGCCCAGCGTGGTGCTGACGCGGCGTGGGCCTTGCGGTGGCTTGGGGAAGCCGTTGAGGGCCGAGTCAAACAGGATGCGGTAGATCACTTGGTCATCGACCCAGACGTCTTCATAGCGGGCCGAGGTCTCGTAGACCACCTGCTGGGTCTGAACATCGCGCAAGGTCAGCTGCACAGCGCGGTAGTGCAGCGAGGGGCCGGTGTCGCGCCATACCATGCCGCCGCGCCAGCCCCAACCCCAGCCGGGTCCCCAGCCAAAACCGCCATAGGGGTTATAGGGGCTGCCCGGCAGCAGCCAGCTGTCGGGAATGTAACGAGCTTGTACATCAATTTGCGCTATCACGCTGCCCTGGCTATCGTCGCGACGCAGGCCTACGCCTGCCAATGAGGCTTCCGCCTGTTGCACGACGGTATCAAATTGTGGCCCCAGCGCGACTTGGGACGGGAGCAACTGCAGGCGGTAGGTCGGCGGCGCGGGTACCTGCTGCAAAGTGGAGTAGCTTTGCACATCGCTGTCGATGGTGCGGACCCCGGCACAACCTGCCAGCCAGAGGCTGGCGCAGGCCATCGCTGCGATACCGGCGATGCGACGCCACTGGGGCGTGCTTGCCCGTGCTGCCTTGTCAAAAGAACGAAACATGGCGCAGTCTCCCAAAAAAAAAGCGCTGCGCCATAAGGACACAGCGCATGCGCTCAACGATAAACGCTTGGAGCGGCAGCGGCTGTCAGTCAGGGGCGACAAGCAGGGCTGCATGGCTCTCAATCGATGGATATCAACCCAACTGCACCACCTGCATGCCGGCGGGCAGCGAGGGGTTGGCGGGCAGGTCATCGTGGTCGAAGGCCTTGTCGCCGTTTTCATCGGCGATGCCGGTGGGCTTGGCGTTCTGGAAGTCGAACAGCTTGGGATCGGCCAGGTGGGTGGGCACCACGTGCTGCAGCGCGCGGAACATGTTGTTCACACGGCCGGGGTGCTTGCGGTCCCACTCGCGCAGCATGTCGCCAATCATCTGGCGCTGCAGGTTTTCCTGGCTGCCGCAGAGGTTGCAGGGGATGATGGGGAAGTCGCGGTACTGGGCCCAGCGCTCGGTGTCTTTCTCGGGCACATAGGCCAGCGGGCGGATCACCACATGCTTGCCGTCGTCGCTCACCAACTTGGGTGGCATGGCCTTCATGATGCCGCCGTGGAACATGTTGAGCATCAAGGTCTGCACGATGTCATCGCGGTGGTGGCCCAGCGCCACCTTGTTGCAGCCCAGCTGGTCGGCCACCTTGTACAGAATGGCGCGGCGCAGGCGCGAGCACAGGCCGCAGGTGGTCTTGCCCTCGGGCACCACGCGCTTGACGACGCTGTAGGTGTCCTGGTTCTCAATGTGAAAATCGACGCCCACGCTTTTCAGGTACTCGGGCAGCACATGCTCGGGAAAGCCGGGCTGCTTCTGGTCCAGGTTCACGGCCACCAGGTCGAACTTGATGGGCGCGCGGGCGCGCAGCTTCATCAGGATGTCGAGCAGGGTGTAGCTGTCCTTGCCGCCGGACATGCAGACCATCACCTTGTCGCCGTCCTCGATCATGTTGTAGTCGCCAATGGCGCGCGCCACCTCGCGGCACAGGCGCTTTTCCAGCTTGTGGTTCTCGCGCTGGATCTTCAGGCGCTTCTCGTTGGCGCCCGATGCCTGCGCATCGTCGCCAGCGGCGTCATCGAAGTCCCAACCGGTCGCGGCGGCTGGCTGGGGCTGGAGGTGGGCGGTATCGGTGGGGGCATTCATAGGTTCACCATTGTCCGGTTTCGGTGCGGATTGCTACTTCGCAATCGTCAAAAATCTCTAGCTTGGCGATCTTCACGCGAACGCCGCGCACATTGGGCAACTGCATCAGCCGCTGGGCGACCTTGCCGATCAGGGTCTCGAGCAGGTTGACGTGCTCGGCCGTGCATTCATCGATGATGATCTGGCGCACCTTGCGGTAGTCCAGCACATGCATGATGTCGTCATCGCTGGGCGCCAGGGGCTGCTGGCCCATGTTGATCTCCGCATCCACCAAGATGGGTTGCGGCGCAGTCTTCTCATGGGCAAGGATGCCTAAATTGGCATCAAAACGCAGGCCCGTCAAGCTCAGGGTTTGCAACCCGGTGTCAAATGTCGTCATAAAAACAGCAAGGCAGCGACGAATCGCTACATCATCGAAAAATCGCGGTCAAACCGCATCAGGTGCTGGCCGCCGTCCACCAGCAGGCTGGTGCCGGTGATGGAGCTGTTGTCCAGCGCAAAGCGCACGGTGGCTGCCACGTCTTCTGCGGTGGAAGAACGCCCCAGCGGGCTCATGCGGTGCAGGGCCTCGAACTTCTCGGGGCTCAGGTAGTCGCTGGTCAGGGTCAGGCCCGGGGCCACGCCCACCACCCGCAGGCGCGGCGCCAACGCCTGGGCCAGCAAAGTGTTGGCCGCTTCCAGCGCCGCCTTGCTCAAGGTGTAGCTGACAAAGTCGGGGTTCATGTTCCAGAGCTTCTGGTCCAGCAGGTTCACCACCACGCCCTGGGCCTCGTCGCCCCGCTGGCAGATATGCTGGTGCAGCAGCTGGGCCAGCACAATGGGCGCGGCCGTATTGCTGCGCAGATGGCGCTCCAGCCCGGCATAGCCAAAATCGGCGGTGCCGTCGTGCTCGAACAGCGAGGCGCTGTTGACCACGGCATCGACCTGGCCGAAATGGGCCACCACCCGGGGCAGCAAGCCGCGCACCGCGGCCTCGTCCTCGAAATCCGCATCAAAATGGCCGCTCAGGCCCGACAGCGCGGCGCACTCGGCGGCGGTCTGCGCGGCCTCGGCGGCCGAACCCCGGTAGTGCACAGCCACCTGCCAGCCATGGCGTGCCAGCCCGAGCGCAATCACCCGGCCCAGACGCTTGGCAGCGCCGGTGACCAGTACGGTGCGTGGGGTCGAAGAAGGCATTGGCATGGCAAGCGTGCGGCAAACGGCGACAATAGGGGGGTGAATACAGAACCCTCTAGTTTAACGACTGTGCTGGCCAAGCGCATGGCTGAGGCTATTGCCCAGGCCGGCGGTTGGATCCCGTTTGATGACTTCATGCGCATGGCGCTGTACGAGCCCGGCCTGGGCTACTACGCCAATGACCGCAGCAAGTTTGGCGTCATGCCCGAGGAGGGCAGCGACTTTGTCACCGCGCCCGAGCTCTCGCCGGTGTTTGGCGAGCTGGTGGCCGCCCAGGTGCAGGATGCCTTTGCCCACACCCAGACCAGCGAGGTCTGGGAGTTTGGCGCCGGCACCGGTGCGCTGGCCGAGCAGCTGCTGTCCACCCTGGGCCCTGCCTGTACGCGCTACACGATTGTCGATGTCTCGGTCAGCCTGCGCCTGCGCCAGCAAGAGCGCCTGGCCCGCTTTGGCGACCAGGTGCAGTGGGCCGACAGCCTGCCCGCGCAGATGCAGGGCGTGGTCGTCGGCAATGAGGTGCTCGATGCCATGCCGGTCAAGCTCTTGCTGCGCCAGCAGGGCGTTTGGCAGGAGCGCGGCGTGGTCGTGGCAAGTGCCGAGGGCGACGAGCTGCGCTTTGGCTGGGCCGAGCGCCCCACCAGCCTGCGCCCGCCGATGGAGCCGGAGCTGCCGCTGGAGGCTGAGTACCTGACCGAGGTCCACCCGCAGGGCGAAGCCTTTGTGGCGACCCTGGCCGACCGCATCAGCCGGGGCGCGGTGCTGCTGATCGACTACGGCTTTGGCGAATCCGAGTACTACCACCCGCAGCGCCACATGGGCACCCTGGTCTGCCACCACCTGCACCAGGTTGACAGTGACCCGTTGGTGCTGGTGGGCCTGAAGGACATCACCGCCCATGTGAACTTCACCGGCATTGCGGTGGCGGCCCAGGATGCCGGCATGGATGTGCTGGGCTACACCAGCCAGGCCCACTTCCTGATCAACTGCGGTCTGGCTGCCAAGCTGGACCAGCTCGAAGTGATTGCCCGCAGCAAGGCGGCCAAGCTGATGATGGAGCACGAGATGGGCGAGTTCTTCAAGGCCATCATGCTGAGCAAGGGCGTGGCCTTGTGGGACCCTACTGGCTTTGTGCAGGGCGACCGCATGCATCGGCTGTAGCCACTGGCGCTTGGGTAGGGTGGTGGGATCGGCCCCGCAGACGCGGGCCGCAAAAAGATGGCTGCCGGTGCCAAGCCCTGACACATACCCGCAGCCAGGCGCGTCCGATCTGGTCGCCCCCGGCGCTGGGCATGCAAGGCTGGCTTGTGCTGCACCGACAGACTTTGATCATGGCGCCCCTGCATGACGGCCTCATGACAGCAGGTAAATCGGCATTGCAGCAGCGCCCTTCATCGGTTTGCGCATAAAGATACGCGTTTTCATTCGTTTTCTGATCGTAGCGCGCCTTCTACAGTGGGCCTATCACTGGTCCGCCAAGGAAAGCTGCCATGTCCGCGCTGTTTGATGTTCTGACTGCCCATCCGTTTTTCTTCCGCCGCCCGGTGCCTGACAGCGCCAGCCAGGCGGCCAGCGCCACTGGCAGCACGCAGGCCTTCAGCCTGCGCCCCATCCAGCAGCCCGCTGGCGCCCAGACCCGTCTGGGTGTCGAGGTCGTGGGTCTGGACCTGGCCCGCCCGCTGGGCCCGGAGGATTTTGCCCGGCTGCAGCAGGCGCACCAGGACCACAGCGTTGTGGTCTACCGCAACCAGCGCATCAGCCCGGCCGAGCAGATTGCATTCAGCCGCCGCTTTGGGCCGCTGCAGCGCCATGTGCTGCGCAACTACCAACTGGCCGACCATGACGAGATCCTGATCGTCTCCAACATCATCGAAAACGGCCAGCCCGTGGGCCTGGGCGATGCCGGCGCGTACTGGCATTCCGACCTGTCGTACAAACCCCGGCCGGCGATGGGCTCGCTCTTGCACGCGCAGGAACTGCCCGATGTGGGTGGCGATACCTTGTTTGCCGACCAGGTGGCTGCTTACGAGGCGCTGCCCTACACCCTCAAGCAGCAGCTGGTGGGCCTGCTGGCCGAGCACAGCTACTTGCTCAAATATGAGGCACTGCGCGAGCGCAATGCCTTCCGCCCGGCGCTGAGCGCCGCGCAGGTGGCCGAGGTCAAGCCCGCCGTGCACCCGGTCGTGCGCACTGATTCGCAGACCGGCCGCAAATCGCTGTTTGTCAGCGAGCATTTCACCACCCGCATCCTGGGCCTGCCCGAAGCCCGCTCGGCCGCGCTGCTGGCCGAGCTGTTTGCGCACAGCACCCAGCCGCAGTTTGTCTACCGCCACCACTGGCGTGACCGGGACATGGTCTTTTGGGACAACCGCGCCGTGCTGCACCTGGCCACCGGCGTGCCGGCCGACCAGCGCCGCAAGCTCTACCGCACCACGATTGAAGGGGATGTGCCGGTATGAACGCCGCCCAGACCCCACAGCGCCGCCAATCGCTGTTCCTGTTGTCCTTGGCGCTGGCTGCCGCCTGTTGTTGATCGCCAGCGCCGGCCATTGTGGCGGCGCGGCCTGTCTAGCAACAGCGGCGATTGACGCCAGCCTTCCGCAACCACTCCGCAGCCCCGGCACACCCAGGGCGCAGCGGGGCTGGTCTGCGGCCCCGATTCGATCCTCCGATCTCCGTCTTTTCATTCAGCACCATGACCTTCAACCCCACCTGGGCGCGCAGCCAGCCGCCCGCCAAAGACCCTGCCACCTTCCACGCCGTGGCCAACCCCTGCGTAGCCAGCCAGCGCCGCACAAGCCTGGGCCAGGCCGGTAAACATGCGGCGGCAGTGCTGGCCGCCACGGCGGCGCTCTGGGGTGTGGGCGCGGGCACCGCGCAGGCGGCAGAGGGCCAGCTGCGCATTGCCCAGCAGTACGGCATCGTCTACCTGCTGCTCAATGTGGCGCAGGACCAGCAGTTCATCGAAAAGCAGGGCAAGGCCCAGGGGGTGGACATCAAGGTCATCTACCTGCAGTTCTCGGGCGGGCCCGCAGTCAACGATGCGCTGCTCTCAGGCAATGTCGACATTGCCGGCGCCGGCGTGGCGCCGCTGTTTACGCTCTGGGACCGCACCAAGGGCAAGCAGAACGTCAAGGGCGTGGCCTCGCTGGGCAACTTCCCCTATTACCTGGTCAGCAACAATCCACAGGTGAAGACGATTGCCGACTTCACGGACAAGGACCGCATCGCCACGCCGGCGGTCGGCGTCTCGGTGCAGTCGCGTGTGCTGCAGTACGCCTCGGCCAAGCTCTGGGGCGAGCAGCATTACCAGCGGCTCGACAAGCTGCAGGTCGCGCTGCCGCACCCGGATGCGGCAGCGGCCATCATCAAGGGCGGCACCGAGATCACCGCGCACTTTGGCAATCCGCCGTTCCAGGAGGTGGAACTGGCCGGCAACCCCAATGCGCGCATTGTGCTCAACAGCTATGAGGTGCTGGGCGGGCCCGCCTCGTCCACCGTGCTCTACGCTACCGAGAAATTCCGCCAGGAAAGCCCCAAGACCTACCGCGCCTTTGTCGATGCGCTCGATGAATCGGCCCGCTTTGTCCAGGCCAACCCCGAGCAGGCGGCCGATATCTTTTTGAAGAGTGGTGGCGGCGGCAAGGTGGACCGCAACCTGGTCCTGCAGATCATCAAGAACCCGCAGGTGCAGTTCACCATCCAGCCGCAAAACACCGTGGGCCTGGGCCAGTTCCTGCAGCGTGTGGGCGTGATCAAGACCAAGCCGGAATCGGTGCGCGACTATTTCTTTGACGACCCGCGCATCTCCGGGGGGAACTGATATGCGCTGGCCCCATGTCTTTGCGCAGGAGGGCGATGTTGCCCTGTCGCGTGGCAGCTGGCTGCGCAGCGCCGCCGAGCCCTATGCCAGCCTGGCCGAGGCCGAGCTGGCCGACCGCCTCATCAGCCGTGCCCAGCCCGTCCCGACAGCCGCGCCTAGCCAGAGCCTGCACAGCCAAGCTGCGCAGGCGGGCAGCGCCTTGCTGGAGGTTGACCAGGTCAGCATCGACTATGTGACCGACGAGCGCGTGCTGCGCGCCACCCACCACGTGAGCCTGCAGGTGCATGCGGCCGAGCGCTTTGTGCTGCTGGGGGCGTCTGGCTGCGGCAAGTCGACCCTGCTCAAGGCCATGGCCGGTTTTGTGCCGGTCAGCGAGGGCGCAATCCGCCTGGCGGGCCAGCAGGTGCAGGGCCCGGGGCCGGACCGGGTGATGGTGTTCCAGGAGTTTGACCAGCTGCCACCCTGGAAGACGGTGCGCGAGAACGTCATGTTCCCGCTGCTGGCTTCGCGCCGCTGCAGCAAGGCTGAGGCACGCGAGCGCGCCGACCTCTACCTGGACAAGGTGGGCCTGAGCCGCTTTGCCGATGTGCACCCGCACCAGCTGTCGGGCGGCATGAAGCAGCGCGTGGCCATTGCGCGGGCGCTGGCCATGCACCCGCAGGTGCTGCTGATGGACGAGCCCTTTGCCGCCCTGGATGCGCTGACCCGCCGGCGCATGCAGGAAGAGCTGCTGGCACTGTGGGAGGAGCTGCGCTTCACCCTCGTGTTTGTCACCCACTCGATCGAGGAGGCGCTGGTGGTGGGCAGCCGCGTCGCCATTCTGTCGCCACATCCCGGGCGTTTGCGGGCCGAAATCAATGCCCATGCCTTTGGCCTGGCCAGTGGCGGCAGTGCCGAGTTTGAAGCCGCGCACCAGCGCATCCACCGGCTGCTGTTTGATGAAGACCGGGTGGGTGGCCCCAGCACAGAAACCGCCAGTACCAGCCCGCACCAGTCCACAGCCCAGGCCTTGCGCCGCGTGGCTTGAGGCGACCCGCCGCAACCAGGAGTTCCGCATGGCATCCACCCCCGTTTCTGCCTGGCCTGGCGCTGCCAAGGCCCAGGCCCCTGTGCGGCCCGAAGCCGAATACCCGCTGCCCGATGTGCCGCAGCAGCTGAACGTGCGCCGCCTGCCGCTGGCCAAGCGCCTGCTGCAGCACCCGGCCTTGCGCAAGGCCATCATCCTGGTGGTGCTGGCCATCGTCTGGGAGCTGGCCGCCCGATGGCAGGACAACGACCTGCTGCTGCCCACCTTCAGCCAGACCGCTGCCACCTTGCTGCGCGACCTGGCCAATGGCGAGCTGCTGGGCAAGGCCGCCGTGTCGCTGGGCATCTTGATTCAAGGCTATCTGCTGGGTGTGGCTGGTGCCTTGCTGCTGACCGTGCTGGCGGTATCCAGCCAGTGGGGGCGCGATGTGCTGACCACCCTGACCAGCATGTTCAACCCCTTGCCTGCCATTGCGCTGTTGCCGCTGGCGCTGCTCTGGTTGGGTCTGGGGCAGGCCAGCCTGCTGGCGGTGCTGGTGCATTCGGTGCTCTGGCCGCTGGCGCTGGCCACCTATGCCGGCTTCCAATCGGTGCCAGAGACCTTGCGCATGGCCGGGCGCAACTATGGCCTGCGCGGCGCGCGCTATGTGCTGCAGATCTTGGTGCCTGCCGCGCTGCCGTCCATCCTGTCGGGCCTCAAGATTGGCTGGGCCTTTGCCTGGCGCACCCTGATTGCTGCCGAACTGGTGTTTGGTGCCTCCTCCGGCAAGGGCGGCCTGGGCTGGTACATCTTCCAAAGCCGCAATGAGCTCTATACCGACCAGGTGTTTGCCGGCTTGGCGCTGGTCATCATCATCGGCTTGCTGGTCGAGACCCTGGGCTTTCACCAGCTCGAAAGGGTGACCGTTAAGCGCTGGGGCGTGCAACGCTGAGCGGGCGGGGTGGCGGCTTGGGCTGTGGCCGCATCCCAACAAAACCTGCTGCAGCAGCGCGGGCAGATCCCCACCGCGCTAGCGATTGTTGAAGATTGACTCATCTTTAAAATAGCATTTTCATAATCATTTATTGCATACTGATAGGTTTTTGCGGTGTCTGATCGTGCCCATAGGGGGCCGTAAGGCTGCTGCGGCGCGCCTGTCATCGATAGGGCGCGCTCCCAAAGGGGTGTACCTATGACCAATTCTTCTCCCGATCCGGCGCTTGCGCCCGAGGCTGGCGCCATGCCGGCCCAGGGCGCACCGGCCTCGGAGTTCACTGCGCAAGCGCCGCAGACCAGCCAGCGCTCGACGATGTCACTGCCGGTGGTGATACCAGCGCTGCTGGTGCTTGCCGCCTTGTTGCTGGTCTGCGTGCTCGCGCCCGAAGCGGCGGACCGCCTGTTCTCCGGCGCACAGCGCTGGGTGGTGGCCAGTTTTGACTGGTTTTATGTAATGGCGCTGAGCGCCTTCTTGCTGTTCCTGGTGGTGCTGGCGGCTAGCCGCTATGGCGATATCCGCCTGGGGCCCGATGATGCCAAGCCCGAGTTCAGCTTTGTCTCCTGGTCATCGATGCTGTTTGCGGCCGGCATGGGCATTGGCCTGATGTACTTTGGCGTGGGCGAGCCGCTGCAGCACTTCCTCAACCCCGCCACGCAAGAGCCGGGCACGCCCGCCGCCGCGCGCGAGGCGATGGAGGCCACCTTCTTCCACTGGGGCTTCCACGCCTGGGCCGTCTACGGCACCATGGGCCTGGTGCTGGCCTATTTCGGCTTTCGCTACAACCTGCCGCTGACCATGCGCTCGGGCCTGTACCCGCTGCTGCGCGACCGCATCAATGGGCCCATTGGCCATGGCGTGGATGCCTTTGCGCTGGTGGGCACCATTGCCGGCATTGCCACCACCCTGGGCTATGGCGCACGCCAGATCGCCGCCGGCATCCATACCTTGACCGGCTGGGAAACCCAGGGCTCGGGCTTTCTGGTGGCCGTCATTGTCGTGGTCGTCACCCTGGCCAGCCTCTCGGCCCTGCTGGGCGTGGACAAGGGCGTGCGCCGCCTGAGCGAGTTCAACATGCTGCTATCGGTGTTGCTGCTGAGCTTTGTCATCATCGCCGGCCCCACGGCGCATATCTTCAAGGCCTTGAGCGAGAACATCGGCAACTACCTGCAAGGCCTGGTCGGCATGTCCCTGCGCACCTTTGCCTATGCGCCTTCGCGCGAAGAGGGCTGGTTTGGCGGCTGGACCATTCTGTACTGGGCCTGGTGGGTGAGCTGGTCGCCCTTTGTCGGCATGTTCATCGCCCGCATCTCGCGCGGGCGCACGGTGCGCGAGTTTGTCATCGGCGTGCTGCTGGTGCCCACCGCCTTCAACCTGCTGTGGATGACGGCCTTTGGCAATGGCGCCATCTGGGCCGATGCCCATGTTGCGGGCGGTGCGCTGGCGCAGACTGCGACCAATGTCGATGCCTTGCTGTTCCGCTTCTTTGAGTACCTGCCCTGGGTCAAGCCCGTCTCCTGGCTGGCGGTGCTGCTGATTGGCGTGTTCTTCATCACCTCGGCCGACTCGGGCGCGCTGGTGGTCAACTCCATCGCCTGCCGAGGCAACAACGAGTCTCCGGTCTGGCAGCGCCTGTTCTGGTGCGTGCTGCTGGGCGTCACCTCCATCGTGCTGCTGCTTGCCGGGGGCCTGGGCGCCCTGCAGGCCGTTACCCTGGTGGCGGCCTTGCCGGTGGCCTTCATCATGCTGGTGCTGTGTGTGGGGTTGTGGCGCGGCATGGTCGCCGATTTGGCGCATTACTCGCCCGATCTGGCGCCTGCCACCAACTTCTGGAGCGGCCAGCACTGGCGCAAGCGCCTGGAGCAGATCGTGCACCAGCCGCACAAGGACGATGTGCAGCGCTTTTTGCGCGCCACCGCCTTGCCTGCGATGAACGAGGTCGCCGCCGAAATGGAAAAGCGCGGCCTGCAGGCCCATGTGCTGGAGACCCTGGAAGCGGAGGGCGACAGCGAAGTGCGCCTGGTGGTCCCCGTCGAGCAGCTGCGCGATTTTGTCTACGGCGTGCGTGCTGTGCGCCGCAGCATTCCCACCTTTACGGTGCGCGAAAGTGCGGGCAGCAAGGAGCGCCGCTATATGTACGAGCCGGTGACTTTCTTTGAAGATGGGCGGTCGGGGTATGACGTGCAGTACTTGCGCAGCGAGGAGCTCATCGCCGACATACTTCGCCAATACGAGCGCTATCTCTCCCTCAGCGCAGACAAGCGAACGCAAATGCTGAACCGGGCACCAGGACATACCGATCCTGTGTAAGGTTTTCTGGGCCATCTTCGGATGGCCCTTTCTTTTTGTGGTTTGCCGCTCTTGCGGTGTTGTTTGTGTTCGTGGCGTTGGCAGTCTTCGTTTTTAGGTGGCGATATGGGCGCGTAGGCTTTGTTGCGGGGGCTTGCCATATAGGCATATTGTCTGCGCCCCCGACGTCGCGCCTACGCGCCCATATCGCCATTGGTGGTGGTGGTTCAGGCGCTGCGCTCGCTGCTTTGTGGGGTGTTTTGAAGTCCAATCCGCTGTTGGGTTGGCTGCTCTGGCGGTGCTGTTGTTGTTTGGGGCGTTGGCAGTCTTCGTTTTGGGGTGGCGATATGGGCGCGTAGGCTTTGTTGCGGGGGCTTGCCATACAGGCGTATTGTCTGCGCCCCCGACGTCGCGCCTACGCGCCCATCTCGCCATTGGCGGTGGTGGTTCAGGCGCTGCGCTCGCTGCTGGGGTGGCTGTTTGGACAGCCGCATTCAATGTTTGGCCTGGGTGCTGTGCTTGCTGCTCGGCTGGTGGCTTGGAGCATCCGGGGCGGCGGTTTGCTGGGTGGTTCTTGCAATCGCGGACAATGGCGGCTTCTTTGCCGCCTTTGCTTTTTGCAGCTCTTGTCATGTCCTCTTGCCTGTTCACCCATGCCCATGTTTTTACCGGTCGCAGCGAGAGCGATTTTGCGACGGCTTTTGTGGTGGAAGGTGGGGTGGTGCGCTGGGTGGGGCATGTGGGTGATGCGGCGCAGCCGGTGGCTGATCGGCAGGTGGATTTGCAGGGGCGGACGGTGGTGCCGGGGTTTGTGGATGTGCATACGCACCCCACCTTTTTGTCGCAGATCGTCGATGCGGTGCCTTGCACGGTGCCGCTGGTCGAAGACATTCCGGGGCTGATTGCGGCGCTGAAGCAGCACCCCAAGGCGGGCCTCGGGCCCAATGACTGGATTGAGGGCTGGGGCTATGACGAGTCCAAGCTGAAGGAAGGGCGCACGCCGACGCGCCATGACCTGGATCGGGTGTCGACCACGCAGCCAGTCTATGTGGGCCGCTCCGATTGCCATTCGGGCATCTGCAACAGCCGTGCGCTGGCGCTGGCGGGCATTGGCAAGGACACGCCCGATCCCATTGGTGGCCACTTTGGCCGCGATGCCGATGGCACGCCCAATGGCGTGCTGACCGAGCTGGCGGCGAACAGCGTGGTGCAGCGCGCCAAGGCGGTGCTGGACTATGCCCAGGCCGTGGGCAGCCTGGCACGCACCTCGCAGCGCTTCAGCGAGCGCGGCATTGTGGCGGTGACCGACATGATGGCCTTCACCCAGCCTTTCCACCACCTGGATGTTTACCGCGATGCCGCCCAAGCCGGCTTCAAGCAGCAGGCGGCGCTGTATTTTTCCTGGGAGCCTTGCAAGGGCGATTTAAAGGCCGGGCTGCAAGCGGCGCAAAAGGATGGCCGCATCAAGATCGCAGGCATCAAGCTGTTTGCCGATGGTTCCATCTCCGGCAAGACGGCCTGGTGCAGCTGTGCCTACAAGCACACGGGCAGCCTGTTTGGCATGTCCTTGCTCAGCAGCGCGGCGCTGGCGCAGGCCTATGAATGGTCGGTAGCCAACGGCGCGCAGATGGCGGTGCATGCGATGGGCGATGCGGCCCTGCAGCTGGTGATCGACTTCTTTGCCGATAAAAAGCCCTGGTTGCCCGCGGGCGTGCCTTCCGTGCGGCTGGAGCATGCCACCTTGCTCAAGCCCGCGCAGATCGCGCAGATGAATGCCATGCCGATGCAGTGGGGCGTGGCCACGCAGATCATCTTCATGTTTGCCGAGTACGAGGCCTATACCGAGAACCTGGTGGTATCGGAGTTCGACCAGTCCTATGCGCTCAAGACCTTCTACGAAGAGATCGACCATGTGGCGCTGTCGTCCGACGCGCCGGCCACCACCTGGGCCGATCCGGACAATGTCTTTGTCTCCATCCAGGCCGCTGTGCAGCGCCGCGCCTACAACGGCGCCCCGATTGTGGACAGCCAGGCGCTGACCGTGCCGCAGGCCCTGCTGCTCTACACCGCACGTGCGGCCAGCCTGTCGCCGTTCGAGGGCCAGCTGGGCCAGATCGCCTCCGGCTTTGAAGCCAGCTTTGCGGTGCTGGACCGCGATATCTTCACCGTGCCGGTCGCCGACATTGGCAGCCTGCGCGTGCAGGAGACCTGGATTGCCGGCGAGCAGGTCTACCGCGCCGCATGATGAGTGCACTGGCCCTTAACCCGCTGGAGGTACTGCGATGATCCGCTGGCTGATCGTTGTCTTCCTGGCACTGATACTGCTCAATGGCTTTGCGGCCCTGCTGCGCAAGCTGGGGCTGGGGCGTCTGCCGGGGGATTTTGAGATTCGGCTGTTTGGCCGGACCTTGTGGCTGCCGATCGCGACGACCGTGGTGCTGAGCCTGCTGGCGGCCGGGATTGCGCGCTGGCTGTAAGCCCTGGTGGCCCCCGCTCTTGATGCAGCGCAGCATTTGTCATGGTTGTAAGCAAAACCAGGGGGTGTATGCAGCCACCTCACTGGAGAACCCCGTCAGATAAGGGAAAGCTTGTAAACAAATTGTCACCGTGCTTTCATACACTGGCGCGATGTCAAGCATTGAGTTACGGCAGGTTGCCAAATCCTGGGGCAGCACCACAGCACTGCATTCGGTCGATCTGCAGATCGCGCCGGGCAGCTTTTGCGTGCTGCTCGGCCCTTCGGGCTGCGGAAAATCGACGACCCTGCGCATCATTGCAGGGCTGGAGACGGCCAGCGCCGGCCAGGTGCTGATTGGAGGGCGCGATGTGACGCAACTGCCCCCGGCGCAGCGCGGCATTGCGATGGTGTTCCAGAACTATGCGCTGTTTCCGCATCTGTCGGTGGCCGAGAACATTGGCTTTGGCCTGGCGGTGCGCAAGGTGCCCAAGGCCGAGGCCGAAAAACGTTTGAAGGATGCAGCCGAGCTGCTGGGGCTGGCGCATCTGCTGGACCGCAAGCCGGGCCAGCTCTCGGGCGGCCAGCAGCAGCGCGTGGCGCTGGGCCGGGCGCTGGTGGCCCAGGCCCATGTCTGCCTGATGGATGAGCCGCTGTCAAACCTGGATGCCCAGCTGCGCCAGGAGATGCGCGCCGAGCTGCGTGAGCTGCAGCAGCGCCTGGGGCTGACCGTGGTCTATGTCACCCATGACCAGACCGAAGCCATGAGCATGGCCGACCAGGTGGTGCTGCTGCACCAGGGCCGGGTTGAGCAATGCGCCACCCCGCGAGAGATGTATGCCCGCCCCGCCAGCCGCTTTGCTGCGCGCTTTATTGGCACGCCGGCGATGAACTTGGTGCAGCTCAGCGGCGGCGCGATTGCCGGTAGCCAGGTGCAGGTGGCTGCGCCGGCCGGTGCTGCCGCGCTGGGCCTGCGGCCCGAGGCGCTGCAATGCCTGGGCAGCGAGGGCGTCGATGCCCAGGTGGTGGGACTGGAGTACCTGGGCGCCGATGTGGTGCTGCGCTGCGCGATTGGCAGCGAGCAGATTACGGTGCGCGCACCCGGCCAGCAGGCAGCGGCCCTGGGGCAGGCGGTGCGCCTGGCCTGGCGCGCTGAAGACATGCATTTCTTCGATGCCAATGGCCAGCGCATGGCCTGAGGCAGACAACCCCCTTTTCTTTGACTGGTCTGTTTGTGCAGCGCCTGCGGGCAGGCGCATAACCCGAGGAGTGATTCCGTGCAACGCAATATCTTTTTGAAGACCCTGGCCGCATCGGCCGTCGCCATGCTCGGCCTGGGTGCTGGCCTGGCGCATGCCGCCGATCCGCTGGAAGTGCCTTTCTACTACCCCGTGGCCGTGGGCGGCCCGATCACCAAGGTGATCGACGGCTATGCCAGCGATTTCAACAAGGCGCATCCGCAGTACAAGATCACGCCGATCTACGCGGGCACCTACCAGGAAACCATCGTCAAGGCGCTCACCGCCAACAAGTCGGGCAAGGCGCCGGCCACCTCGGTGCTGCTGTCGACCGATATGTTCACGCTGATCGACGAAGACGCGATTGTGCCGATCGACGACTTCGCCAAGACCGATGCCGACAAGGCCTGGCTCAAGGGCTTCTACCCCGCCTTCATGGCCAACAGCCAGACAGGGGGCAAGACCTGGGGCGTGCCTTTCCAGCGCTCCACCGTGGTGATGTACTACAACAAGGAAGCCTTCAAGGAAGCCGGCCTGGACCCGAACAAGGCCCCCGCCACTTGGAAGGAGCTGAGCGAGGCCGCCAAAAAGCTCACCAAAAAAGACGCCAGCGGCAATGTGACCCAGTACGGCATCCAGATCCCATCGACCGGATTTGCCTACTGGATGCTGCAGACCCTGACCACCCCCAACGATGTGCTGCTGGCCAACGAGGCGGGCACCAAGGTCAGCTTCGACAACCCCAAGGTGATCGAGGCGCTGGACTACTGGGTCAACCTGACCAAGGAAGGCGTGCACCCCAAGGGCGTAATCGAGTGGGGCACAACGCCCAAGGACTTCATGGAAAAGAAGGCCGCGATCATCGTCACCACCACCGGCAACCTGACCAATATCAAGGCCAACGCCAAGTTTGATTTCGGGGTTGGCCAGATCGCCGGCAATGCGCGCAAGGGTGGCTCGCCCACCGGTGGCGGCAACTTCTACATCTTCAAGAAGGCGCCCAAGGAGCAGCAGCAGGCCGCTTTCGAATTTGCCAAGTGGGTGACCGCGCCTGAGCGCGCTGCGCAGTGGAGCATGGACAGCGGCTATGTGGCCGTATCGCCGGCCGCCTACGACACGCCGATCCTGAAGAAATACGGCCAGGACTTCCCCCAGGCGCTGGTGGCCCGCGACCAGCTGCCCGTCTCGGTGGCCGAGTTCTCCACGCATGACAACCAGCGCGTGACCAAGGTGCTGAACGATGCGGTGCAGGCCGCGCTGAACGGCACCAAGACCTCGGCACAGGCGATGAAGGATGCGCAGAAGGAAGCCGACCGCATCCTGCGCAGCTACCAGTAAAGCCCCACTCGGCATGGCCTGCTTGCAGACCATGCCGGGCCAGGGTTGGGGCAAGGCCCCAGCCCGGTTGAGAGAACCCAACGCATGAGCGCCTCTTCCTCGTCCATTGCCGGCAGCGGCCAGCGCAGCATCCACGCCTGGTTGCTGCTGCTGCCTGCGCTGGTGCTGCTGGTTGCCTTCACCCACTGGCCCGCCGTGGCGACCTTGATCGACAGTTTTTATTCCACCCCCAAGGGCACGCGTGCCGCAGTGTGGGTGGGGGTGGAGAACTACCAGGTCATGGCCGAGGACCCAGTGTTCTGGCAGGCGGTGCGCAACAACCTCTGGTTTGCGGCGGCCACGATTCCCGCCTCCATCGGCCTGGCGCTGCTGATGGCGGTCTGGGTGAATGAGCGCATCGCAGGGCGTACCTTTATCCGCATGGCCTACTTCACGCCCACGGTGCTGCCGATGATTGCGGTGGCCAATATCTGGTTGTTCTTCTACACGCCGCAGTACGGCCTGCTGGAGCAGGTCACCGGCGCGCTGGGCCTGCCATCGCACAACTGGCTGGGCAGCCCCTCCACCGCGCTGGGGGCGATCACCCTGGTGGCGGTCTGGAAGGAAGCCGGCTTTTTCATGATCTTCTACCTGGCAGCGCTGCAAACGCTCAACCCCAGCCTGAAGGAGGCGGCGGCGATTGAAGGCGCATCGCGCTGGTACTTCTTCCGCCGGGTGCAGTGGCCGCTGCTGATGCCGACCACCTTGTTTGTGCTGGTCAATGCGGTGATCAATGCCTTCCGCCTGGTCGACCATGTGTTCATCCTGACCCGGGGCGGTCCGGACAATGCCACCACCTTGCTGCTCTACCACCTGTATGAGGTGGGCTTCAAGTTCTGGGACACGGCCTATGCAGCGGCCATCACCGTGGTGCTGGTGGTCGTGCTGTCCAGCGTGGCGCTGTTCCAGTTCTTTGTGCTGGACAAGAAGGTGCACTACCAATGAGCCGCAGCCCAGCCCCTGCCGTCATCTACCGCCACACCTGGCTGGACACCGTTGCCGCCTGGCTGCTGGCGCTGCTGTGGATTCTGCCGCTGGCCTATGCGTTCTGGACGGCCTTCCACCCCAGCGACTACGCGATCCGCTTTGACCTGAGCGCCCCCTGGACCTTGCAGAACTTTCGCAAGGCCTGGGACGCGGCGCCATTTGCGCGCTACTTTCTGAACACGACCTTGCTGGTGGCCATCATCCTGGCGGCGCAGCTGGTGCTGTCCACCTTGGCTGCTTTTGCCTTTGCGCGCTACCAGTTCCGGGGCAAGAACATCGCCTTTGCGCTGGTGCTCGTGCAGCTGATGATCATGCCCGACATCCTGCTGGTCGAGAACTACCAGACCATGGCGCGGCTGGGTCTGGTCGATACCTTGTTTGCGATTGGCCTGCCGTACTTCGCCTCGGCCTTTGCGATCTTTTTGCTGCGCCAGACCTTCATGGGCATCCCCAAGGAGCTGGACGAGGCCGCGCGTGTCGAAGGGGCCAGCACCTTGCAGATTCTCTGGCGCGTCTATGTGCCGCTGGCCCGGCCGGTCTACACCGCCTTTGCGCTGGTGTCGGTGAGCTTTCACTGGAACAACTTTCTCTGGCCGCTGATCATCACCAACAGCGTGGAATCGCGCCCGCTCACCGTCGGCCTGCAGGTGTTCTCCAGCGTGGAACAGGGCGTGGACTGGTCCACCATCACTGCTGCGACCTTGATGACCTCGGCGCCGTTGCTGATCGGCTTCATCCTGTTTCAGCGCCAGTTTGTGCAGAGCTTTATGCGGGCAGGGATCAAGTAAAAACGCTAGAGTGGCCGTTTTGGGTGCGCTTGTTCTAAGGAGCTTTCTATGTCCGCAAAGGGTCAGGCTGGCGTGGTGCTGTACGTCAAGGATATCGAGCGTGTGGCGCAGTTTTATGCGCAGGTGCTGGGCCTGCAGGAGCAGAACCGCCTGCCCGGTTGGGTGGCGCTGGCATCTGCCACCTTCCAGCTGGAGCTGCATGCGATCCCGGCCGAGATAGCAGAGCGCATCGACATCAGCACGCCCCCGCAGCGCCGCGAGAATGTGGCACTGAAGTTCTTTGTCAGCGTGCCATCGCTGGTAGATGCCGGCGCGCGCGCCAGCAACCTGGGCGGCGCGAT
The DNA here is from genome assembly GCF_004364775.1 of Comamonas sp. JUb58. Classification (GTDB taxonomy): domain Bacteria; phylum Pseudomonadota; class Gammaproteobacteria; order Burkholderiales; family Burkholderiaceae_C; genus Comamonas. The sequence continues at coordinate 58,992 of NZ_SOAL01000002.1, read as the reverse complement.
GTTCCACGAAGCCTGGACCGGCCCGGGCTACAGCGCCTGCAATGCGATGGACTGCGAGGGCAATGTCTTCCAGCTGCGCGAGGACGCCCCGGCGCTGGTGTAGCCGGGGCCAGCGCGGTCGCCGCTCAGGCCGGTTGCTGCTGCGTGGTGCAGTGGATACCGCCGCCACCCGCCGCGATGGCGTCGATATTGAGTTGCACAATCTCGCGGCCTGGGAACTGCTCACGCAAGATGGCGCGGGTATTGCGGTCGGCACGGGTATCGCCAAACTCGGGGCAGATCACCGCGCCATTGCAGACATAGAAGTTGATATAGCCTGCCGCAAAGTCCTTGTTCGCATACTGCGGCCGGACATCGTCAGGCCCCGGCATGCGCACCACTTGCAAGCGGCGGCCACGTGCATCCGTCGCCTTGCGCAAGATATCCAGGTGGCGCTGGGTAACGGCGTGTTCGGGTGAGGAGCGGTCGTTCTCGATACCCGCAACCACAACCCCCGGTGTACAGAAGCGGGCATAGAAGTCGGTGTGCCCATCAGTGATATCGCGGCCAGCAATGCCCGGCAGCCAGATCACCTTGTCGATCCCTAGTACGCGCTGCAACTCCTGCTCGCACTGCGCCTTGCTGACACCCGGGTTGCGGTTGGCGTTGAGCACGCAGCTCTCGGTGATGATGGCGGTGCCCTGGCCGTCCACCTCAATGCCGCCGCCTTCTAGGATCAGGCTACTTTTCAGCAAAGGCACCGCTGCGGTACTGGCCACAAAGGCCGCGACCTGGGCATCGTTGCGGTGGTATTGCTTGTTGCCCCAGCCATTGAAGTTGAAATTGACCCCGGCGAGACCGCCGCCTGCCTTCTTCACAAATACCGGGCCGGTGTCACGCATCCACAGGTCATCGATGTCTTGCACCAGCAGCTTGACCTTGCTGCCGCACAGCCGTGCGGCCAGGTCGTAGTCCTGGGCGTTGACCAGCATCTGCACCGGCTCCATCTGGGCAATGGTTTGTGCGATCAGTGCCAGGTTGGCCTGTGCACCCGCCTTCAGCCGCCGGCCCCAGATCTCGTCGCTGGCGCCAAAGGCCATCCAGGTGGCAGCATGGCGCTCGCCTTCATCGGGCATGCGCCCTTGGCTGTCTGCCGCAGACGCGGACTGCGCCGACATACCTACCGCGCCTCCGGCGACCAAGCTGGTGCCGGCCGAGAGAAATTGTCGTCGTTGCATGGTGTTGGCTCCCATAGGGTCGTTCGCGCCATCGCGCATCACATCTTGACCTGTCTTCATCACTTTTCCTATGGCTCCTGTCCGGAGCGGTTGCGTTGCCGAATATTCGGTTCAGGTCGCATTGTGGATGGCACTAGGTATGAGATCAAATGATAAGATTTGTGCTGATTCATTAATAGTTCTCATATGTCTGAGCCGCGTATTCCTTCTATGAAGCTGTTGATGGGTTTTGAGGCTGCTGCCCGGCTCGGCAGTTTCTCGCGTGCAGCGGATGAGCTGCATGTGACCCAGTCTGCTATCAGCCACCAGGTGATGCAGCTGGAGGCGCAGCTGATGCAGCCCTTGTTTCGCCGCGCGGGGCGTGGCGTGGAGCTGACCGTTGCTGGCGAGGTGCTGCTGCGCAGCGTTCAGCGCTCGCTCAGCGTGCTGCGCAGCGGCGTGGAGCGCATTGGCACTTACCTCGATCCCGGCCTCGTGTCCCTGGTCTGCCCCGCGCCGCTGCTGCGCGGCTGGCTGCAGCCACGGCTGCCCAAGTTGCAGGCGCTGCTGCCCGGGCTGAGCCTGGTGCTATCGGTCGATGAGAGCGCCCGCTTTGTCGATGAGATCGATGTCGATATTGCCATCAGCAGCCGGCCGCTGTTGCAGCCGGGCTTGCAAGAGCTGCAGCTGCTGCAAGACGAATGGCTGCTGGTAGCAGATGCGGGTATCGCCAAGAAGCTGGGGCGCATTCCGCAGGACCAGCACCACCTGCATGCGGATGTGCTGTGCCTGGAAGAAAGCCTGACTGCGGAGGCCACCGCGCCGCTGTTCTTGGGGCCGCTTGGCCAGTTTCGCAAGCGCGCTATTTACGACGATGCGCGCCTGGTGCTCGATGCCGTGTTGGCAGCGCAGGGCGTCGCTTGCCTGCCCAGTCTGTTGGTGGAGGGCAGCGTAGCCAGCGGGCAGCTGCAGGTGCTGCCGGGCTACCCGCGCTTGCCGGGCAGCACCTGGTGGCTGTCGGGTGCCGCAGGGACTGCCCGCTCGGACATGGTGTCGCAGGTTTTCCAATGGCTGCGTGCGCAAGGCACAGCCGGTTGACTGGGTGCAAGCTGTTGTAGGCTGCGCAGCATTCACCCTGCGACGCGCAGGGTCCGAAAAATATGTATGATGAGCGTCATGCGAAATGATACTTCCAACACCCGAGCAGCAGCCAAGCAAGCGACACATGAGCGCATTGTGTCGGTCGCAGCGCGCGCCATCCGCCGCAGCGGCTATGGCGGCACGGGGGTGGCCGACATCATGAAAGAGGCTGGCCTGACGCATGGGGCCTTCTATGCGCATTTCGCCTCGCGCGAGGCGATGTTGGCCGAAGCTGCCAGTCTGGCCTGTGCAGAATCTGCGGCCGTGGTGGCCAATGTGGCTGCCCAGGCTGCGCTTGACCAGGGCTGGGAGGCTTTGCTGCGCGCCTACCTGTCCAAAGCCCATGTGCAGCATGCCGAGCAGGCTTGCCCCTTGGTCGCCCTGGGCTCCGAGACCGCTCGCCAAGCCCCGGAAGTGCGCCGCGTGACCACCCAGCATATCAAGGGTATGGTGGATCTCATCGCCCGCCAATCGCCCGATTGGGGGCAGGCACAAGCCCACGAGCGTGCGATGGTGACCTTGTCCACGATGGTGGGCAGCCTGCTGCTGGCCCGTGCGGTGGACGATCCTGTGCTGTCGGACAACTTGCGCGAAGCGGCGCTCAAACAACTGCTGCCAGCCGATCAGGCAAGCGACCAGGCATCGGACAGCGGCGCCTAGCAGCGCGCTGCTTTTTTTGATTTTTAATATGACGATCATCATTCGAAATGCTACCTTGCAAGCGTTGGTGCCGGACCGCCCTGGCAAAAACAGCTGGCTGTTGTGCGCAGTTGCGCGAGACCGCAGCGCTGATTGGGGCGAATGCTCCGCCCGCTCGCAGATCGTGTTCTCCCCTTTGAATACACCCCTGACGCACTGGCCACTGTCAAGGCCAGCCATGCCCAGGGGAAAAGTCCCCATCCAGCGCCCATGCGCGCTTCTTCAACCTCGGTAAATGTGGAGATTCCCATGAAAATTGCTAACGCTGTCGTTCTTGTCACCGGTGCCAACCGTGGCATTGGCCAGGCCTTTGTGCGCGAGTTGCTCGCCCGTGGTGCCAGCAAGGTCTACGCGGGTTCACGCGATCCCGCCAATGTCAGCCCCCAAGCAGGAGTGCATCCGCTGCGGCTGGATGTCAACAAGCCCGAGGATGTGGCCGCTGCGGTGGCGCAGGCGCCAGATGTGACCCTGGTGATCAACAACGCTGGCATCGCGCAGACGGGTGGTTTTCTTGCCGAAGACAGCGAAGCCGTGGCACGGCGCATGTTTGAGACCAATTTCTTCGCGGTGCTGCGCATGAGCAAGGCCTTTGCGCCGGTGCTGGCGGCCAATGGCGGTGGTGGCTTGCTCAATGTGCTCTCGGTGGCCTCTTGGCTGAACGGCAGCGATCTGGCCGCTTACTCAGCGAGCAAGTCCGCCGCCTGGTCGCTCACCAACTCGCTGCGCTACGAGCTGGCTGCCCAGAAGACGCAGGTGTTGGGCCTGCACATGGCCTTTGTCGATACCGACCTGACCCGCGGGCTGGAGGCCCCCAAGTCCAGCCCAGCGGATATCGTCAGCCGCACGCTCGATGCGCTGGAAGCCGGGCTGGACGAGGTGCTGGCCGATGACCTGACGCAGCAAGTCAAACGCGGACTGGCGGCAGACAGGCCCAGCTACCTGCCGCAGCGCGCCTAAGGCTTGGCGCTTGGCCGTCTGTATCAGCCGTGCAGCACCAGCTGAAAACCTTCCGCCGCTGACGGCGCCACAAAGTGCTGGCTGATCAGGTCAAACTGCGCATCGCTGGTTTCGAACGGATGCTCGCCCGAGGCATTGCGCGCCCGCAGGCGGCGCTTGCATTCCTCGTCGGGCAGCTGCAGCCAGTGCAGCGCATGCGGTGCGCGCGCTGCCTCAAACATGCTGCGCGCCCAGGCGCGGGTGCTGGGGGTGTTGGACGGGAAATCCAGCACCACCGAAGTACCCGCTTGCAGCAGTGACACGATATGGGGTTGCATCGCGCCGCGCAGCCTGGCGGACAGCAGGACATAGTCCTGGATCGAGACCAGTGCATCCGGGTAGAGCTGGGCAAGCCAGGCATCTTCGCTGACCAGCACGGTGCGGGGCTGCGCCGCCAGCTGCCGGGCCAAGGTGGATTTGCCGGACGCGATCTTTCCGCAGAGCAGGTGCAGGGTGCCGGCATCTGGGTCGCTATCGGCGAACGTATCAGGCGCTTGGGTGGTGTTCATTCCATCTCCTTGGAGGAAACCCCAGAGACGGAAAACCCACCTCCAGGGTGGGTTGCATGCTTGCGTGGCCGCGCGCTATCCCACCGTCGGTTCGACGATGCGAATAATTCGGGCGGTGGTGCACAGAGCCATCAGCGCAATGTAGCAGAAGCCCGGCCAGCGCGCAGCGCTGCGCGCCGTCAAGCGCGCCGCTTGCTCAGGCGGATATCGCCATCGCCAATGTCGCTCTCATCGCACCAGCCCAGGTGGCGGTAGAGGCGTGCGGCGCGGCTGGTTTTGGCTGTTTCCAGCCAGGCCTCTTCATGCTGCGCAAACAAGGCCTGCTCGCAGACCTGGCACAGCGCGCTGCCCAGACCCCGGCCTTCGTGGTCGCTGCGCACAAACAGCGCAAACAGGCAGGCGTTGTCCAGGTCCACCATCGCAAAGCCGGCGACCTCGCCTTGGGCCGTGGCCACCCAAGCGCAAGGCGCGCTGCGGATGGCCTCGGTAATGGAGTCAGGCGTAACGCCGACGGCGGCCAGCTCGTCAGGGCTCATGCGGTTCTCGGTGACGGCCAGGCGCACCTGGAACATGGCCGCGACATCGTCCACGCTAGCGGGGCGGATCTGAAAGGAATCTTGGTGCTTGGGCATCGCCCGACTATAGAGGCGCTGGGGTCTGGCTTGGGGCGCTGACACGAAAAACGCCTGGCCCCTGCTGCACAATGGCAGGCCATGGCGCCAGCGGGCGCGGCTATCCACAGAGTTTTCCACATGCAAATACTGAGCTGGAATGTGCAATGGTGCTGCGGCCTCGATGGCCTGGCCGATCCGGCGCGCATTGTGCGCCATGCGCTGGCCATGGGCGAGGGCACGGGCGGCATCGATGTGCTGTGCCTGCAGGAGGTGGCCGTGGGCCATGGCGGGCTGGCGGGCGCACCGGGAGACCAGCTGGCGCAGCTGCAGGCGCTGCTGCCGGGCTGGCAGCTGTTCTTTGCGGCCACCACCGATGGTTTTGATGCCAGCGGCCAGCGCCGCAGCTTTGGCAATGTAGTGGCCAGCCGCCTGCCGGTGGCCGAGGTGGCGCAGCACCGCCTGCCTTGGCTGGCCGAGGCCGCTGTGGTGAGCATGCCCCGGGGCTGCCTGGTGGTGACCGTGCGCGACCCGGTGCTGGGCCTGGTGCGGGTGATGTGTACGCATCTGGAATACCACAGCGCCAGCCAGCGCCTGGCGCAGGTGCAGGCGCTGCGAGCGATCCATGCCGAGTCAATGGCGCAGCTGGCCGCACGGCCGGGCGCGGCGCCTGCAGCCACGCCCTACACCACACCAGCGCACACGCCGCATGCGGTGCTGTGTGGTGACTTCAATATGCACGCTGGCGAGGCGGCCTATGCCGCCCTGGTCGCAGCGCAGGCGGAGGGATCCGCACTCTGGCATGACAGCTGGCCCTTGCTGCATGGCAGTGCGCCACAGCCGCCCACCTTCTGCCTGTTTGACCGCACCTGGGGGCCCGCGCCGGTGGCCTGCGATTTTGCGCTGGTCAGCGACAGCCTGCGCAGCCATGTGCGGGCCTGGCACAGCGACAGCGCCACGCAGCTGTCCGACCACCAGCCGGTACTCCTGACAATGGCTTGAAATATGCGGCCTTGGCCTGCACCTGCACCTTCAAGGTCTGCCTATGATGGGCAGCAGGAGATTGCCCCATGACGGAAGACCGCTTGCACATCGTGTGCCCCCATTGCCATACCACCAACCGCGTGCAGCGCGCGCAGCTGGCCCAGCAGCCCGATTGCGGCAGCTGCCACCAGCCCTTGTTCAGCGGCGAGCCGGTCGCGCTGGATGCCGACAGTTTTGCCAAGCAGCTGGGGCGCAACCACATCCCCGTGGTGGTGGATTTCTGGGCGCCCTGGTGCGGCCCCTGCCTGCAGATGGCCCCTGGCTATGCGCTGGCCGCCAAACAGCTGGAGCCGCAGCTGCGCTTTGCCAAGCTCGATACCGAGGCCTATCCACACGTCGCCCAGCCCTTCAATATCCGCAGCATTCCGACCATGGTGGTGTTCAAGGGCGGGCATGAGGCCGCACGCATCTCTGGCGCGCTGCCGCCCGGTGAGATCGTGCGCTGGCTGCAGTCGGTCTTGTAAACGCACTGCCCCAAGAAAAAATGCCATCCGTCAGGATGGCATTTTCGTTGTGAAGAGAGCGCGCGAGTGGCCACGCGCTCTCTGCATGCACTTACAGCTTCACAGCTTGCGGGGTGCCGGTCAGGTAACCCACCGAGGCGCCAAACTTGTTCTTGTAGTTGGCGTTGATCAGCGGATCGAGCTGGTCCTTGATCTTGGCGTGCAGCGCGCTCCAGTCACCAGGGTGCTGGAAGTTGCTCATGATGTAGGTCCAGCCGTTGGCTTCGTCCACGGCGTGCAGGCCGGTGGATTCGGCACCCGCAGGCGTCGACAGGATGCGCGACAGTTGCTTGGTGTCGGCGTTGTAGGCCCACAGGAAGTTGTTCACGTGGTTGCCGCTGTCTTCGCCGATGAACAGGGTGCGCATCTTTTCGGAGAACTTCAGGTTGTCCGGGCTGGCGATCTTGTCGGGGTTGGAGGTGTTGCCCAGTGCGTCAGCGGCAATGTCCTCGCCCATCATCAGCATGTGCGATTGCTGTGGCACCCATTCGCTGTTGATAGTGGCGCCTTGGCGGTCCTTGATGCCGCCGCCCAGATTGTGGGCCAGCACGCCGCCGGCCTTCACGGTCTTGGGGAAGGTCACGTTGTGCTTGGCATTCCAGGCCTTGTCACCGTTGATCATCGAGGTCTGGATGTTGGCCAGTGCCGAGTAGGCAACCTTGTCCTTGATGTTGACGGTGGTGCCTTCCATCTTGGTGAAGGCCATCGAGCCGCCAACCAGGTTGGCGTAGCGGTGGGTTTCCAGGAAAGCGGCAGCCTTTTCCATGCCGGGCTTGAGCTTGAGCCAGGCGGCCTTGCCGTCCAGGAACACCGCGGTGTAGCTGGGGTCCTGTGGGTCGGCAGTCAGCGACTCCATGATGTCGCTGGGCTTGAGGCTGTTGGCCAGCGCTTCGATCTCGGCGCTGGTGGCGTGGCCCAGGTGGATCCACTCCATCTTGGCGGTCGAGGTGTCGGTCAGCACGTCGGTGTAATGCGCGACGTACAGGTTGCCGGCGGACAGGTCTTTTTCCTTGTCGGCCACGAACATGAACAGACCACCGTTGGTGTAGTCATCACCCATCAGCGCGGTGCGGTTGTCGGGCATCACATGGATCAGCTCGTGCGAGATGCGACCCAGGCAGTAATGCTTCTTGACCGTGCCGGTGCCGTCCTTGTTGACGGTGATTTCTGGCAGGTGGCCGTAGTGGTAAGGGTTGGCCGTGGTTTCGTTGCCGTACACGTGCTTGCTGAAGGCCTTGAACTGGGCCGAGCTGGCAGCGGTGAAGGCATCGGGTTCGTACTCTTCGCTGGACAGGTGGGTGTTCCAGGGCGAGAGGCTGGCGCCGCAGGTGATCCACAGGCCGTGGGCCTTGGACATGTCCACGTTGTGGTACTTGACCAGGCTCAGCTTGCCGGTGTCCTGGTCTTGGTCCAGGGTCAGCACGGCGATGGGCGAAGGCAGGGTGCCGTAGGCATCGGCGCCGGACTGGTCTTTGGAGGTGTACTCGAACTGCACCACGGCAAACACGGGCTTGCCCTTGACGCCGTCCACCTTGGCATCGGCGACCTGGATGATCGAGGAGCCATCGGGGCAGTCGGAGAAGAAGTGGCGCTCGCTGCCAGCCACGGAGTTGTCCATGATCGGCTGGTTGTTGATGTCGTAGTAGCCGCCAGCCAGGATCTTGCCGCCCTTGCCGTCGGCAACCATGTCGCCGGTCACGAAGAAGGACTCATAGGCCAGCGCCACTTCGCGCTTGCTGTCGTCGGCGTACAGGATGGTCATCACAGCCGTGGTCGAGGTCGTCGCCATCGCTGCGGGGTTGGTCAGGTTGGGCGCTGCCATGTTGGAGAAGCTCACCGACTTGAACGCGGCCGTTGGGCCATCGTCGTCACCACCGCCGCCACAGGCGGTCAGCAGGCCTGCTGCAGACAGGGAGCCGGACAAAGGCAGCAATGGTGCGCTGCCCAGAAATTGCAAAAGACGGCGACGCGAGGTCAGCACTGCGCTCATATCGGTAACTCCGTGGGGTGTTATGTAGTGTTGGATGCACCACAGAGGCCCATGAGAGATCCGGGCCAACATACTCTGTGGTGCGCAGCGAGTATCGGCGGCGACCATGGCAGAGGCATGACGCTGTTGTGTCGTTTTTATGACGATGCAGGCGGGGCGCCTTGCCGTCTTCAGCCGCCAAATGGGGCCATTGCGGCCATGCGGGGAGGGTGCGGCTGCGCGCTGCTGAGAGGGTGGGAAAGTGTATCGGAGACCGGCGCGGCTGCTGGCGCCGTAACCAGAAATATTGCCTGCATTGTGGTCATCCGTGTGTAGGACATGTGATCTGGTCAAAGCGCCGCTAAGGTGCTAAAACCAAGTCACGATAACGGTTGCCTAGGGAGGCTCTGCAAAACCCTCGCCAAATGGTATGGACGCATTCCGACCACGGCAGAGAGTTTTGCAGAGGGGTCCTAACAAGTTTGCGGCACGGTCAGCCCCTTTGGTGCCGCCACGGAGGTCGTATGGATGTCATCAGCAACTCTGCCGCCCGCTACGTGCGCCTGCGCGAAGAGGAAATGTCGCTCGACGAGTTTCTTGCTTTGTGCCAGCGCGACCCGATGGTCTACGAGGGCGCCGCACACCGCATGCTCGCGGCGATCGGCGAGCCGGAGATGATCGACACCCGCAACGATCCCCACCTCTCGCGCCTGTTTGCCAACAAGGTGATCCGCCGCTACCCCGCATTTGCCGAGTTCTATGGCATGGAAGACTCCATCGAGCAGGTGGTGAGCTTCTTCCGCCATGCTGCACAGGGATTGGAAGAGCGCAAGCAGATCCTCTACCTGCTGGGCCCGGTGGGGGGCGGAAAGAGCTCCATCGCCGAGCGCCTGAAATACCTGATGCAGAAGGTGCCGTTCTACTCGCTCAAGGGCTCGCCGGTCAATGAGTCGCCACTGGCACTTTTCGACCCGATCGAGGACGGTCCGGTGCTCGAAGAGCAGTTCGGCATTCCGCGCCGCTGCCTCAACCATGTGCTCTCGCCCTGGGCGGTCAAGCGGCTCGATGAATACGGTGGCGATATCCGCCAGTTCCGGGTCGTCAAGCGTTACCCCAGCATCTCGCGCCAGGTGGGCGTGGCCAAGACCGAGCCGGGCGACGAGAACAACCAGGACATTTCCAGCCTGGTCGGCAAGGTCGATATCCGCAAGCTGGAGAACTTTGCCCAGGACGACACCGATGCCTACAGCTACTCGGGCGGCCTGTGCCTGGCCAACCAGGGCCTGCTGGAGTTTGTCGAAATGTTCAAGGCGCCGATCAAGGTGCTGCACCCCTTGCTGACCGCCACCCAGGAAGGCAATTACAAGGGCACCGAAGGCTTTGGCGCCATCCCCTTTGATGGCATGGTGCTGGCCCACAGCAATGAGAGCGAGTGGAAGGCCTTCCGCAACAACCGCAACAACGAGGCTTTTCTCGATCGGGTCTATATCGTCAAGGTGCCGTACTGCCTGCGGGTATCGGAGGAAGTGCGCATCTACGAAAAGCTGATTCGCGAATCCTCGCTGGCCAGCGCGGTCTGCGCGCCCGGCACCTTGAAGATGATGGCGCAGTTTGCGGTGCTCACACGGCTCAAGGAGCCCGAGAACTCCAGCATCTTCAGCAAGATGCAGGTCTACGACGGCGAAAGCCTCAAGGACACCGACCCGCGCGCCAAGAGCTACCAGGAGTACCGCGACTACGCCGGGGTTGACGAGGGCATGTCCGGCATCTCCACCCGCTTTGCGTTCAAGATCCTGTCCAAGGTCTTCAACTACGACAGCACCGAGGTGGCGGCCAACCCGGTGCACCTGATGTATGTGCTGGAGCAGCAGATCGAGCGCGAGCAGTTCCCCGCCGAGCTGGAGACCAAGTACACCGGCTACATCAAGGAGTACCTGTCACCTCACTACGCCGAGTTCATCGGCAAGGAAATCCAGACGGCCTATCTGGAAAGCTACAGCGAGTACGGCCAGAACATCTTTGACCGCTATGTCACCTATGCCGACTACTGGATCCAGGACAGTGAGTACCGCGACACCGACACCGGCGAGGTGTTCGACCGCAATGCGCTCAATGCCGAGCTGGAGAAGGTGGAAAAGCCCGCCGGCATCGCCAATGCGAAGGATTTCCGCAACGAGATCGTCAACTTCGTGCTGCGCGCGCGTGCCAACAACCAGGGCAAGAACCCCAGCTGGACCAGTTACGAGAAGCTGCGCCTGGTGATCGAGAAGAAGATGTTCTCCAACACCGAAGAGCTGCTACCCGTCATCAGCTTCAACGCCAAGGCCAGTGCCGAGGATGCACGTAAGCACGAAGACTTTGTCACCCGCATGGAAGCCAAGGGCTACACGCCCAAGCAGGTGCGCCTGCTGTGCGAGTGGTACCTGCGTGTGCGCAAGAGCAGCTGACGCAGACTAGAACGGCGCGCCGGCACCGAACGAGCCGGGTCATGGATGGGGGCATAGATGGCATTGCAAATCATCGACCGCAGGCTCGCCGGCAAGAACAAGTCGGTGGGCAACCGCGAGCGCTTTGTGCGCCGCTACAAGACGCAGATTGCCGACGCGGTGCGCCGCGCCGTGGCCAAGCGCGATATCCGCCATATCGAGCAGGCCGAGAACATCACCATTCCGCGCAAAGACATCCAGGAGCCCATCTTTCACCATGGGCAAGGGGGTGTGCGCGACACCGTGCACCCGGGCAACACCGAGCATGTGCGGGGTGACCGCATTGCGCGGCCCCAGGGCGGCGCGGGCGGTGGTGGTGGCTCCCAGGCCAGTGACAGCGGGGAGGGTGAGGACGACTTTACCTTTACCCTGACCAAGGAAGAGTTCATGGAGCTCTTCTTTGAAGACCTGGCCTTGCCGCGCCTGCTGCGCACCCATATCGCCAGCACCTTGCAGTACAAGACGCGCCGGGCCGGCTACAGCCACGACGGCACGCCGCACAACCTGGCCGTGCTGCGCACCATGCGCGGCGCGCTAGGCCGGCGCATTGCGCTGACCAAGGCGCCCAACCGCGAGCTCAAGGAACTGCAAGATGCGCTGGCAGACCTGCTGGCGCAGGATGACGGCACCAGCGAAGCAGTGGCCGAGCTGCAGCAGCGCATTGCCGGGCTGCAGGCGCGCATGGGCAAGGTAGCCTTTCTGGATCCGCTGGACCTGCGCTTTCGCAGCCGCACCAAGGTGCCCGAGCCCAGCAGCCAGGCGGTGATGTTCTGCGTGATGGATGTCTCGGGCTCGATGGACCAGTCGCGCAAGGACCTGGCCAAGCGCTTCTTCATCCTGCTCTACCTGTTTCTCACCCGCCATTACGAGAAGATCGAGATCGTCTTCATCCGCCACCACACCCAGGCGGCCGAGGTGGGCGAGGACGAGTTCTTCCATTCCACCGAAAGCGGCGGCACCGTGGTCAGCAGCGCGCTGGTGCTGCTTGACCAAGTCATCAGCGCACGCTACCCGGTGGCGGACTGGAACATCTACGTGGCCCAGGCCAGTGACGGCGACAACTTTGGCGACGATGGCGGCAACTGCCGCAACCTGCTGGCGGAAAAGATCCTGCCGTTGGCGCGCTACTTTGCCTATGTGCAGGTGGCCCCGGATGAGCAAAGCCTCTGGCAGGAGTACAGCCAGTTGCTGCCGCTGTTCCCGCATTTCGCGATGCGCAAGGTGGCGGAGCCCGGTGATATCTACCCGGTGTTCCGCGATCTGTTCAAGAAGGAAGGGGTAACGGTATGAACCCGTCGCAATACCCCGTGCTCGCACGGCGCAAGGGCTCCCCGCATTGGAAAGTGCCGTTTTCCGGAGACCGCTCCCAGCGCGATGTGCCGGCCACGCCCCGGCCTGCGGGCCAGCGCCCGAACCAGCCCTTGCCCGACCCGAGCGACTGGACCTTCGAGCTGATCGAGCGCTACCACGCCGCGATTGCCGCGACGGCCGAGCGCTATGGGCTGGATACCTACCCGAACCAGCTGGAGGTGATCTCGGCGGAGCAGATGATGGACGCCTATGCCAGCGTCGGCATGCCCGTGGGCTACCGGCACTGGAGCTATGGCAAGGAGTTTCTGGCCACCGAGCGCCGCTACCGCCGCGGCCATATGGGCCTGGCCTATGAGATCGTCATCAACTCCAACCCCTGTATCAGCTATCTGATGGAGGAAAACACCACCGCCATGCAGGCGCTGGTGATTGCCCATGCGGCCTATGGGCACAACAGCTTCTTCAAAGGCAATTACCTGTTTGGCATGTGGACAGATGCGGGCAGCATCATTGACTACCTGGTGTATGCGCGCGACTTCATCGCGCAGTGCGAAGAGAAGCACGGTATTGACACGGTGGAGCAGTGGCTGGATTCCTGCCATGCGCTGGCCAACCTGGGAGTGGACCGCTACCGCCGCCCCTCCAAGAAGACTCTGGCGCGCGAGCGTGCCGAGCGCGAGCAGCGTGAGGCCTATGCCCAGCAGCAGGTCAACGAGCTGTGGCGCACCTTGCCGGCCCGCCCGGACAAGAACAGCCCGGCCCAGCACCATGAGCGCTTTCCCAAGGAGCCGGAAGAGAACCTGCTGTACTTCATCGAGAAGAACGCCCCGCTGCTGGAGCCATGGCAGCGCGAGGTGGTGCGCATTGTGCGCAAGATTGCCCAGTACTTCTACCCGCAGCGCCAGACCCAGGTGATGAACGAGGGCTGGGCCACCTTCTGGCATTACACCTTGCTCAACACCTTGTATGACGAGGGCTGGCTCACCGATGGCGTGATGATCGAATGGCTGTCGTCGCACACCAATGTGATCTACCAGCCGCCTGCCGGCCACCGCGCCTACAGCGGCATCAACCCCTATGCGCTGGGCTTTGCAATGTACCGCGACATCCAGCGCATCTGCGAGCACCCGACCGACGAAGACCGGCGCTGGTTCCCCGATCTGGCCGGCACGCCCTGGCTGCCGGCGCTGCACCATGCCATGCAGAACTACAAGGACGAGAGCTTTGTCGGCCAGTACCTGAGCCCCAAGCTGATGCGCGACATGCGCCTGTTCTCCATCCATGACGACGCCAGCGAACGCGAGCTGCTCGTCAGCGCCATCCACAACGAAGACGGCTACCGCAACCTGCGCCAGACCCTGTCACAGCAGTACGACCTGGGCGCGCGCGAGCCCAATATTCAGGTCTGGAACGTGAACCTGCGCGGCGACCGCTGCCTGACCCTGCGCCACACCCAGTACCAGGGCCGCCCGCTGTCAGATGATGTGCAGGAAGTGCTCAAGCATGCCGCGCGGTTGTGGGGCTTTGGGGTGCAGCTGGAAAGCGTCAACGGCGATGGCGATGTGCCGGTGCTGCTGCATTCGGTGCCAGCACCACCGGCTTGAAGGCCTAGCCGAGGACAGGCCAATCTCGCAGCAGCTTTTGAATATCTTCCTCGTCCGCCAGGGGGTCAATCAGATCCACCTTGCGGGCGCCACAGCGCTCACCGAGCTCGCGCCAGGCGCGTTGCTCGACCTGGGTCATACGCCCAACCGCCTGGGCAGGCGAAGGGCAAGGGTGCAATAGCAAGTGTGCTGCAGGGCTGAACCAGCGCTGTGTACGCTTGCGATAGGACCGTATGGCATGTTTCAGAAACACTTCAGCCACCAAATAATCGCTGATCAGGCAGCGCGGGTGATCAAAAGGTTCGCGCAAAAACGCAGCTGTAGTTTGTGCCACGGCCAGTCTTGCTGTCGCTCCCAAGGCCAGGATCTGGGTTTTGGGGCCGGCAACCAACGCAATGATGGCCTCATCGCTCCATACCAAATCGCTGTTGCTGCTGCGGATCTCGACCGCATCAGGGGCGATGCGCACATACAGCGCAGGTACCCATCTGTCTCCAAATGCCATCAGGCCTCCACGGCCAAGGCCTGTGCCACCGCCTGGCAGCGCGCCTCATGCACCATCGCGCCAATCTCGGCACCTTTGCGGCCGGTGCGGGCGGCGCGTTCTGCCACCTCCTTGGTGCTGACGGCCTGCGCGGCGGTCAGCAGGCGCAATAGCTGCGCGCGTTGCGGATAGGGTTCGTCTTCCAGACCCAGCCGCCCCTGCGCATCGCACTGGCAGGCCAGCAGCGCCTGCGTAAAGCGTTCGGGTTTGCGAAAGGCGTCGCAGCGCTCCAGCAGGCGCACCACGGCAGCGGCGGCAATGCCGGAGCTGCGGTGGATATTGCCGTGCTCGGCGGCGACCATCAGCGCCAGCTCGGCGCAGTCGCTGGGCACGCGCAGGCGCTGTTGTACCTGGCGGGCCAGGTCGACGCTGCGCTCCTCATGGCCGATGTGGCGGGGCAGCACATCGGCTGGTGTCGTGCCTTTGCCCAGGTCATGCGCCAGGCAGGCCCAGCGCACGGGCAGCGGCGCATCCAGCTGGGCGGCGCGGTCCAGCACCATCATCACATGGATGCCGGTATCCACCTCGGGGTGGTAGTCGGCGCGCTGGGGAACGCCCCAGAGGCGGTCCAGCTCGGGCAGCAGGCGGGCGAGGGCGCCGCAATCGCGCAGCACCTCGAACATGCGTGAGGGCCGGGCCTCCATCAGGCCGCGTGCCAGCTCTTGCCAGACGCGCTCAGGCACCAGCGCATCGACCTCGCCGTCGGCGACCATCTGGCGCATCAAGGCAACGGTTTCTGGGGCGACGGAGAAGTCATGGAAGCGTGCCGCAAAGCGCGCCAGGCGCAAGATGCGCACGGGGTCTTCGCGGAAGGCATCGGTCACATGGCGCAGCACCCGGGCCTGTAGATCGGCCTGGCCGCCATAGGGGTCGGTGACGGGGTCGCTGCCATTCCAGTCGACCGGGGCGGCCATCGCATTGACGGTCAGGTCACGCCGGGCCAGGTCCTGCTCCAGGGTCACATCGGGCGAGGTAGCGATGCTGAAGCCCCGGTAACCCCGGCCGGACTTGCGCTCGGTGCGGGCCAGCGCATACTCCTCATGCGTGCGGGGATGCAGAAAGACCGGGAAATCCTTGCCGACCGGCACAAAGCCCTGGGCCAGCATGGCCTCGGGTGTGGAGCCCACGACCACCCAGTCGTGGTCATTCACCGGCAGCCCCAAGAGGCGGTCCCGCACTGCGCCGCCGACCATATAAGTTTTCATCCTGCGAGTTTACTTGCGTACCGGCTGCACATAGACGCCGCTGTCGTGCAGCTCGCCTTCGGCCGACTCGATGCGGGCCACCGCCTGCGGGCCTGCGCGGCTGACCAGCACTTCCAGCAGCGATTCCGACAGCGCCTGGGCAGCGGTGACGGAGGGAAAGAAGGAGGGGCTGTTGACCGCAAACAGCAGGGTCTCGTCGGCCGCCAGCGACAGCGGCGAGGCCAGGCTGTCGGTCAAGGCCAGTACCTTGCAGCCCCGCGCACGGGCCAGTTCCACCGCATGCACGGTTTCTTGCGAGTAGGGCGCAAAGCTGATGGCGACGAGCACATCGCCCTGGTCGATCGCGCGCAGCTGCATCTCGCGCACGCCGCCCATGCCTTCGAGCAGATGCACCGAGCGGCGAAACAGGCGGTAGACATAGACCAGCGAAAAGGCCACCGGAAAGCAGGCGCGCATGCCCATCACATGCACCTGGTCGGCCTTCTCCAGCAGCTTGGCGGCGGTCACCAGGCGCGCTGCACTGTGCTGCTCGGTCAGGTCGAGGTTGCTGCGCTGCATGGCAAACATCTCGGCGGTCAGCTGCTTGTCGCGCGCGCGGCCCATCAGGCTGCGGGCCCGCTCGCCATACTGGTTGCCCGCTTCGCTGGCCAGTCCCATGTCGGCGGTCAAGGCCTGCTTGAAGGGGTTCCATCCTTCAAAGCCGCAGGTCTGGGCAAAGCGCACCAAGGTAGTGGGCGGCACCTGGGCATGCTGGCCCACGGTGCGCATCGATTGCGTCACCACATCGTTGGGGTGGTCGAGCACATAGCGCGCCACTTGCTGCAGCGAGGGGCTCAGGGAGGCAAAGCGGTCTCGCAATTGGTCGATTACGCCCATGGCGGCGGGTCTTTCTTCAGATTTAGGGAAATCACGGGTAGCTATTGTGCGATATGGAACATATGATCCAAAAAAAATAAAAAAGGAGCAAAAGTTCTAAAACGCCGCAAGGCATTGGCCGGTACCGACGGGGTGCCAGGAGGATCATGGATATGCAAGGAAAAATGGGTGTGAAGCGCGCGGTGGCGCTGGCTGCGCTGGTGCTGGCTTCCATGGGCGCGATGGCGCAAAGCAGCAGCACACTGGACAAGATCAAGAGCTCGGGCGCCATCACCCTGGGCTACCGCGAGGCCTCGTTCGGCTTCTCCTACCTGGATGCCAACCTCAAGCCCATCGGCTACAGCATGGACATCTGCGCACACATCCTGGATGGGATCAAAACCAGGCTCCAGCTGCCGGAGCTGAAGGTGAACTACCAGGCCGTCACCTCGGCCAACCGCATTCCGCTGGTGCAAAACGGCACGGTGGATCTGGAATGCGGCTCAACCACCAACCTGGTGGAGCGCCAAAAGCAGGTGGCCTTCTCGCCGGACATCTTCCGCTACAACGTGCGCATGCTGGTCAAGAAGAGCTCGGGCATCAAGAGCATTGCCGATCTGCAGGGCAAGTCGGTCGCCACCACCACCGGCACCACCTCGTTCCGCCTGCTGCGCCAGGCCGACCGGGCCAGCAAGCTCGACATCACCAATGTGCCGGGCAAGGACCATACCGAGTCCTTCCTGCTGGTGCAGGGCGACAAGGCCGCCGCCTTTGTGCTGGACGACATCCTGCTGGCCGGCCAGATCGCCAATGCGCGTGATCCGCAGAACTACGAGATCGTGGGCGAGAGCCTGCGCACCGAGAACCAGGCGCTGATGCTGCGCAATGATGACCCTGCCTTCAAGCAGCTGGTGGACGATACCGTCTCGGGCCTGATGCAATCGGGCGAGATGGAAAAGCTCTACAACCGCTGGTTCATGTCGCCGATTGCGCCCAAGGGCATCAATATCAACTACCCGCTGAATGCCGAAACGCGCGATGCCTTTGCCAACCCCTCGTCCAAGGGCATCTAAGGGCATCTGAGCACAGAGGGAGCTCTTGTACATAGCGCCTAGCGATGGTTCGCCCATCGGTAGGCGCTTTTCTTTCCCCTCAGCGGATTCGCGCCTGGATCGCTGTTGAGCATTGATGTATTTGTTAGTCAGATAAGCGCTTTGCATAACCCGCACTTCCTCGCTATGCTGATCGGTTGGCCCAATGGGCTGATTCGAAATAAGACAAAGAGGGAGGGATTTATGTGGACAACCATTGGCGTGGTGCTGGTGACGATTGTATTGACGTTTGTCGGTCTGTTTGTGCTGCTCAAGTTCGGCATTCGCTGGTATTTTTCGCGCATGCTTAAGCATGTGCAGGCGCTGGGCAGCGCGCAGCAAGGCGTGGTGGCACGCATAACGATGCAGTTGGATAAGCTGCAGTTCAGCGACCCGCAGGTGCGGAAGCTGATGCAGGAGTTCAAGGCGCTGGGCTATGCATCGGCCGGGCGCTACTCGGTGGATGAAATGCCCGGAGTCAAGATCTGGGCGGGCACGCATCCGCAGAACGGCAGTCTGGCCTTGGTGCTGGAACTGGCAGACCGCTACTTCTCCGCCGATGTGGTCCGGTTTTATGAGAATGGCGCAGCGCTGGGTGCGGGCACCAACCCGGTGTTCCATGCTGAGCACTATCCCAGCCATGTGCAGTACCGCCAGTTTCCACGCGATACGGCCATGCAGGACCTGGCGCAGTGGCTGGACGCGCGGCCCTTGCAAGCTGCGGTGGTGCCGGCCACGCCCAAGAATCTGCGCCAGCTCAATGCCCGCATGTACGCGGAGATGATGGACTATCAGCTGTCCCAACCCATGCCCGGCCTGGAGGCCTGGAAGCGCATGGCTTTGCAGGATGCCGCCGCGATGGGCAGTACTGTGCCGACCTTGACCGAGCCGCAATGGCAGGCTGCCTACGATGCGCAGCGCGAGAGCCAGCAATCCGCTACCGAAGAGGCCCTGCAAGACCATGTCTTGCGCAGTGGCCAGGTGTCTGCCGCGCAGTGGCAGGCCATGTCCCATGAGCTGGTCTATGTCCATGCGCTGTTAGGTGCCGAAGAGGTTGCAGAGCGCGCACTGCGCCGCAGCGCCTTGACGACGGATGCCACCCAGGTGGAAGCGTTGCTGCGCCAGAACCTGGCGCATGCCGAGCTGTTTGAAGCGATCCAGCGCTTGCTGCCGGAAGACGAGCGTTTTGTCTACCTGATCAGCATCAATGCGCCGCTGGATGCGCGGGTGTACCGGCCCCAAGTGCTTTGACCACCAGGCGGCCGATGCCTGTGCTCTGGCACCCCAACAGCAAGGCGCCAGACACTGCGCAAAGGCCGGCGGTGCTCAGCGCTCCGCGCGGTAGGGCTCGTCCATCGCGACAAAATCCTGCTCGGCCAGCGCCGCATCGATCCAGGCCTTGACGCCTGGCAGCTGGTGCACGCGCTCGATATAGGCGGCGATCTCGCCGGGGATGGGCAGCTGGTAGGTTTTGAGGCGCGAGCACACCGGTGCGTAGTAGGCATCGGCAATGCTGAACTGGTCAAACAACATGGGGCCGCCATGCTGGGCCAGCAGGTGGCTCCACATGCTGCACAGGCGCTCGACATTCTTGCGCACGGCGGCATTATCGCGCCAGACGATCCGGCCCACCTCGGCCAGGTCGGCCTCAATGTTCATCGGGCAGGCGCTGCGCAGCGCCGTGAAGCCGCCATGCATTTCGGCGCAGATGCTGCGGGCGCTGGCGCGGGCCGCCTTGTCCTGGGGCCAGAGCTGCTTCTCTGGGTATTGCTCGGCCGCATATTCGGCAATCGCCAGGCTGTCCCAGACGCTGATATCGCCATCGCGCAGCAGCGGCACCGTGCCCGTGGGGCTGAGGGCCGTCATCGTGCGCTTGAACTCCGACTGGCTGTCAAAGCCGTCGAAACGGACAAACTTCTCTTCAAACGGAATGCCCGCCTGGCGCAGAAGCACCCAGGCGCGCATGGACCAGGACGAATAATTTTTGTTGCCGATATAAAGCTGCAGCATGATCTAGACCACTTGATGAATGAAGCTGATCTGCGCTTTATACCGTATGCGCGGCCCCACAAAGGACCGCCCGGGGGTCTGCTCAGGATTCGCCCAGGGGCCAGACCACGCCGTTGTCATTGAGGATGGCGTCCAGCGGCAGGTCATGGGCTTCGGGCTCGAAGTCATCGACAAAGCCATTGGTAAAGCCCAGCCCCACGGTGAAGGGGCGCGGCTCCAGGGCGGCCAGGGTGCGGTCATAAAAACCGCCGCCATAGCCCAGGCGGTAGCCACCCGGGCCATAGCCCACGCAAGGCACAAACAGCAGGGTGGGCACGACCAGCTCGGTATTTTGCGGCTTGGGGATGTCGTAGGCGTCCATCTCCATCGGGCAGCCGGGGTACCAGGCGTGGAAGCTCAAGGTCTTGTGCTGCTTGTTCACCACCGGCAGGGCGATGCGGCGCAGCTTGGGCTCGTCCATCAGCGCACCGTCTTCCTTCCAACGGTGCAGCGCGGGCAGCGGGTCGAACTCGCCCTTGATCGGCCAGTAGGCGCCGATCACGGCATCCTGGCGCTCCATCAGCCAAAAACGCAAGACTTGCTGGAGCTGTTCGGCGCGCTCCAGACGATCGGGCATATGCAGACGCTGTTCGATGAGCGCTTGGCGTACGGCTTTTTTATCCATTGCAAATATCCCTACAGAAACACGCTGGGTAAGCCATTCTGACAGCCAAAAGTGACGTTCCCAGCAAATTGACTACCGTGAAAACCAGATAGCTTTTTTACATATTGGGGCAGTTTCCGTAAGCGCATGTAAGAGGAGGCCGGGTATTGCAGCCTTTGGGACCGCTGACGCGTTAGGCGATGTGTATGATTTTAGGGATGACTTGGGCGCCGCTGGATAGCGCCGCTTTCTTGCAACCTGGAGCGGCTATGCCTCGGAATGTTCTTACCCCCTTGATGGCGGCCTTGTTGGCCTGTAGCGCGCTGCCGCTGGCTGCTCAGACGATTTTGCAGGGCGCAACGGCCGCGCCTGCGTCGATACAAACGCCTGTGCAACTGCAGTCGAGCCCGTCGATGAGCAGCGGCATGGTCAACGATGACGTGATCGTCGACATGCAGCAGGCCTTTCGCAAGCGCGAAAAAAGCAAGCTGACCCAGCTCTTGCCCGGCGCGCGCGGCCATGTGCTGGAGCCCTGGGCTGCGTACTGGGAGCTGCGCGCCCGCCTGAGCGAGGCCACGCAAGACGAAGTGCAGGCCTTTCTGACCCGCTGGGCTGGCACCTACCAGGAAGACCGTTTGCGCAACGACTGGCTGCGCCTCCTGGGCCAGCGCCGCGACTGGAGCAATTTTGATGCGATGTACCCGGCCTTCCGCATGGGTGATGACCGCGAGCTGCGCTGCTATGCGGCGGTGATCGATCTGGCCAAGGGGGGCCAACGCGATCCCTTGGCCGAGACCGTCAAGAGCAACTGGTATGCGCAGCGCGATTCGGAAGACGGCTGCAACCTGGCGGCCTCGGAGCTGTTCTCGGCCGGAGGTCTGCAGGCCGACGACATCTGGCGCCGTGCGCGCCAGACCATGGAGACGGGCCGACCCCGCGCCGCCCGCGCTGCGGTGGAGGTAGTGGCCCCCATGCAGCTGCCCGCCTTTGCGAGCATGCTGCAGTCGCCCAGCAAGTTTTTGACGAGCAAGGCCAAGACATCGTCCAAGGAACAGCAGGAGCTGGCCACCTTGGGTCTGATCAAGATCGCCGCGGACAACCCCGATGGCGCAGCCACCCTGATGGAAAGCCGCTGGAACGAGCTGCTGACGCAGCCGCGCCGCGACTGGGTCTGGGGGGTGATCGGCAAGACCCAGGCGACGCGCCTGTCGCCGGACGCGATGGCCAGCTTTGCCAAGGTGAGCAAGGAGTCCAACCTGAGCGACGACCTGCTGGCCTGGAAGACCCGTGCCGCACTACGTGCAGGCCAATGGCAGCAGGTACGCAAGAGCATTGAGGCCATGAGCGCCGAGGAGCGCGAAGACCCGACCTGGATGTACTGGCAGGCCAAGGCCTTGCAGGCGGGCCGCATCAGTGAGGCGCAGACCCAGCAGTCGCGCCAGCTGCTGCAGAAGATTGCAGGCTCGCAAGGCTTTTATGAACAGCTGGCGCAGGAGGAGCTGGGCCAGCCCATCGTCATCCCCTCGCAGCCGGTGGCCATCGATGCGCAGGCGCGTGAGTCGGTGCGCAGCAATGCAGGCCTGGCACGTGCGCTGTATGCGATCCAGCTGGGGCTGCGCAGCGAAGGCGTGCGCGAGTGGAACTACATGACCAATCTGCACCAGCGCGGCGGCATGGACGATGCCCAGCTGCTGGCTGCGGCCGAACTGGCCTGCCAGCGCCAGATCTGGGACCGCTGCATCAACACCAGCGAGCGCACCAAGACCGTGGTCGATGTAGGCCAGCGCTACCCCATGCCGTTCAAGGATGCGGTGGTCAGCCGCTCGCGCGAGATCGGGCTGGATCCCGCCTATGTCTATGGCCTGATCCGCCAGGAAAGCCGCTTCATCATGGATGCGCGCTCGGGCGTTGGTGCCTCGGGCCTGATGCAGATCATGCCGGCCACCGCCCGTTGGACGGCCCGCAAGATCGGCATGACCGATTTCACGCCCGCCAGCATCAACGACCGCGACACCAATATCACCTTGGGCACCGCCTACCTGAAGCTGGCGCTGGACGATTTCGATGGCTCGATGGCCCTGGCGGCGGCCGGCTACAACGCCGGCCCCGGCCGGCCGCGCAACTGGCGCAATGGCCCGGTGCTGGATGGCGCCATCTGGGCCGAAAACGTGCCCTTTGCCGAGACGCGTGACTATGTGAAAAAGGTGCTCTCCAACACCACCAGCTATGCCGCGATTCTGACCGGCCAGCCCCAGTCGCTGCGCGCGCGCCTGGGCTCGGTAGGCCCCAAGCCTGAGGGCGAACCGGATCTGTCCAAAGAGCTGCCTTGACCGGCCTTGGGCGTGCTTACTGGTTGACCAGCAGCGCGCCCTCGCGCCGCGCGGCGCCTGAGCGTTCCAGGTCGGCCACCAGCGATGCATGCCACTGCGCCAGCTCCTGGTCGGCAAAATAGCGCTGGTGCAGCAGGCCGTAATAGGGCGTAGCGGCCAGCCAGGCCTGCACTTGTGCCAAAGGCAGCTGCTGCCATTCGAGCAGCTTGTACTTGAGCAGCACCTTGGCAGCATAGAGCGCATGGCGCTCGGGGCTTTGCACAAAGCGCTCCAGCCGCTGGCGCGCGGTTTGCAGGGCAGTCTCCACATCGCTGAAGGCACTGCCATGGCCAGGCAGCACCAGGCGGGGCTGCAGGCGCTCGATCACATCCAGGGTGGCTGCCACCTCGTCAAAAGCCGCCGTGCCCTCGATCTCCGGAAAGACCACGCCAAAGCCGTTTTCCCAGAGTGCATCGGCCGAGATCAGGATGCGCGAAGCGGGCTCGAACAGAATCACCGAATGCGGGTCATGGCCGGGCGCGGCATGGATTTGCCAGCGCTGCTCGCCCAGTGGGGTGTCGGTGCCGGGCTGCAGCACCTCGTCCATCTGAAAGCGCGGGCAGTCCTGGCCGGTGGGGCGGTAGCTCAGCTGGTGCTCGTCCCAATCGATGACGGCCTGCGCATGGCCGGGCGCAATGCTGGTGCGGGCCTGGGGCCAGCGCTGCTGCAAGGCGGCATTGCCGCCGCAGTGGTCGCTGTGCAAATGGGTGTTGACGATGCGCTGCAGCGGCGCGCCTTGCAGGCTGGCCTCGACAAGATGCACGGTCTGCTCGGCATGGATGCAGTAACCGGTATCGACCACCGCCGTGACGCCACGCACAAACACGGCATTGTTGGCGGACAGCCATCCGCGCTCGATGAACTGGAGATCGGCAGGCAGCGACAGGGCAGAGGCGGACATGGTGAGGCAGGCGGCGGCGGGGGCAAGACCCCCAGCCTAGCAGACAAGCACCGGCGGCGCATGCCCGCCTGGCGCCCAGGTGTCAGCGCGGCGGCTGCACCGCGCTGTTGCCCAGCATAAAGGCCTGGCTGGCCTGCTCGGGCGCGGCCAGCGTGTCGGATTCGTCCTTGAGCTGCACGCCCGAGAGCTGGCGCTGGCGCGCCTGCTGCATCAGGTAGTGCAGCTTGTGCACCGCCTGCGCATAGCTCAGCCCCTGCTCGCGCACATTGGAGATGCAGTTGCGCGACTCATCGGTCATGCCCGGGCGGGGCTGCCAGGTCATGTAGAGACCCATGCTGTCCGGGGAGCTGAGGCCCGGGCGCTCGCCAATCAGCACCACCACCAGCGAGGCGCCCAAGGCAGCACCAATCTCGTCGCCTAGCGCCACCCGGGCATTGCGCACCAGGCTGATCGGGCCGACGCGCCATTGCTCGGCCAGCGCCGGCAGCATCTGGCGCAGAAAGGGCAGGGCATTGCGCTCGATCGCCAGCGATGACAGGCCATCGGCGACCACAAACACCACATCGGCCTGGGCGGGCGGCTGGCCTTGCAGCAAGGCGCGCGACTCGGCACCCAGGCGTCGGCCCAGGTCGGGCCGCTGCAGGTAGGTGGGGCGGTCTTGCGCAGCACTGTGCAGGCGCAAAACAGACTGGCCCTGGGGGGCAATCGCCTGCAGTGCGTTGGCGAGCAGGTCCATGTCGAGCTCGGTGTGCACGGCCATGCGCGCCTGGGCATGGGCCAGCGCAAAGTCCAGATGCGCGCGCGTGGGCAGGCTGGTGCCGGCGCGGCCCAGCGCAATGCGGGCGCTGGTGAACTGGCGCAGGCGCTCCCAGGGGTTTGGGGTGACGACGGCACTGGCGGGCTCGGCGGCGGGCAAGGGTGCAGGGGCAGAAGGGCGTGGGGGCATGGCGAACGTCAATGGAGCTGGGCCAGCGCTTGCGAAAAGGGGGCGGGCAGGTCCTGGACCAGGCGCAACCCTGGGCCGCCGGCCTGGGTGATGCCCATGGTCTGCAGCCAGGCCTCGAACTCGGGCGTGGGCCGCAGGCCCAGGGTCTTGCGCAGGTAGAGCGCATCGTGGAAGGACGTAGTCTGGTAGTTCAGCATGATGTCGTCCGAGCCCGGAATGCCCATGATGAAGTTGATGCCGGCCACGCCAAACAAGGTCAGCAGCACATCCATGTCGTTCTGGTCGGCCTGGGCATGGTTGGTGTAGCAAATGTCGCAGCCCATCGGCAGGCCCAGCAGCTTGCCGCAGAAATGGTCTTCCAGCCCGGCGCGGATGATCTGCTTGCCGTCGTAAAGGTACTCGGGCCCGATGAAGCCGACCACGGTGTTGACCAGCAGCGGCTGGAACTTGCGCGCCACCGCATAGGCGCGCGCCTCGCAGGTCTGCTGGTCCAGCCCATGGTTGGCGCCGGCCGACAGCGCGCTGCCCTGGCCGGTTTCAAAGTACATGGCGTTGTTGCCGACCGTGCCGCGCGCCAGGCTCTGGGCCGCGTCATAGCCTTCCTGCAGCAGGGCCAGGTCCAGGCCAAAACTGCGGTTGGCGGCCTGGGTGCCGGCGATGGACTGGAACACCAGGTCCACCGGCACGCCCCGCTCGATGGCCTCGATGCTGGTGGTCACATGGGTGAGCACGCAGGACTGGGTGGGGATCTGGTATTGCTGGATCGCCTCGTCGAGCATGTAGAGCAAGGTGCTGACGGCGGCAATGCTGTCGCTGGCCGGGTTGATGCCGATGACGGCATCGCCATTGCCATACATCAGGCCGTCGAGCAGGCTGGCGGCAATGCCCGAAGGGTCATCGGTGGGGTGGTTGGGCTGCAGGCGGGTGGACATGCGGCCGGCCAGGCCGATGGTGTTGCGAAAGCGGGTGACGACGCGGCACTTCTGCGCGATCAGGACCAGGTCCTGGTTGCGGCAGAGCTTGGAGGTGGCGGCCACCATCTCCGGGGTCAGGCCGGGCGCCAGTGCACTCAAGCTCGCCTCGTTGGCGGCATCGGACAGCAGCCAGTCGCGAAAGCCGCCCACGGTCAGGTGCGCCACCGGGGCAAAGGCGGCCCGGTCATGGCTGTCGAGGATGAGGCGGGTGACCTCGTCGCTTTCATAGGGTACCAGCGCCTCTTGCAGAAACTGGGCCAACGGCAGATCGGCCAGCGCCATCTGCGCGGCAACGCGCTCGGTGTCATGGCGGGCCGCGACCCCCGCCAGGTTGTCGCCCGAGCGGGCTGGCGTAGCCTTGGCCATCAGCTCACGCAGCGATGCAAACACATGGCGCTCGGCGCCAACGGTATGGGAATGGGGCATGGTTGCAGCGCTTCCTCAGGGTGTGGTTTCGCCGGGGGCGTCTGCCACCAGGTGGTGGCGGCTGTACAGCGCAAAGTAGGCTACGAAGACAGCGTAAACGATGAGGGCGCCAATGAGAACCCGAGGGTCTACCAAGAACCCCGCCACCACGGCGATGCAGGCCAGCACCAGCGCGATGCCCGAGGTGAACACACCGCCCGGCGTGCGGTAGGCGCGGGGCAGATGCGGCTCCTTGATGCGCAGCCAGATGTGCGAGGCCATCATCATCACGTAGGAGATCGTGGCGCCAAACACCGCGACGAGGATCAGCAGATCGCCCTGGCCGCTGAGCGACAGCGCAAAGCCGATGGCGCCGGGCACCAGCAGCGCGAGGTAGGGGGTCTTGCGCTGCGTGGTCAACGACAAACCCCGGGGCAGGTAACCCGCGCGGGACATCGCAAACACCAGGCGCGAGTAGCCGTAGATGATCGAGAAGAAACTCGCAATCAGCCCGGCCAGGCCGACAAAGTTCACGAAGCGGCTGATCCAGCTGGGGCCACCCAGCACCTTGCTGGATTCCAGCGCTTCGACCAGCGGGTTGCCCGAGTTCATCAAGGCTGCAGCACCGGCGCCGCCCGGTGCCAGCACTAGGATCAGGCCGCAGAACAGCACCAGCACGACGATGGCGCCGATCAGGCCCCTGGGCAGATCGCGGCGCGGATCCTGCGCTTCTTCGGCCGCCAGCGGCACTCCTTCTACCGCCAGAAAGAACCAGATGCCATAAGGAATGCAGGCCCAGATGCCCAGGTAGCCAAAGGGCAGGAACTGGCTGGCGCCCCAGGCGTCAGTGGGGGCGATGTCGAACAGGTTGCTGACCTGGAAATGCGGCACCATCGCGACGATGAAGACCACCAGCGCAACGACCGCCAGCGCGGTGACGGCAAAGATTAGGCGCAGGGCCTCACCGGCGCCATAGATGTGGATGCCCAGAAAGACGGCATAAAAGCCCAGGTAGACCATCCAGCCATCGATGCCGAACAGCGACTGGCAGTAGGCGCCAATGAAGGTGGCGATGGCCGCCGGTGCAATCGCGTATTCCATCAGGATGGCGACGCCGCAGAGAAAGCCGCCCCAGGGACCAAAGGCGCGCCGGGCAAAGCCGTAGCCGCCGCCGGCAGTGGGGGCGATGGTGGCCAGCTCGGCCAGCGCAAAGCACATGCAGGTGTACATCGTCGCCATCAGCGCCGAGGCCACCAGCAGGCCGCCCCAGCCGCCGGTCTTGAGGCCGAAGTTCCAGCCGGCATAGTCGCCCGAGATGACATAGGCCACGCCCAGGCCCACCAGCAGCAGCCAGCCGGCGGCGCCACGCCGCAGCTGGCGCTGCTCGAAATAGTTGCTGGGCTGCGCGGCGCTGGTGCCTGCGGGGTTAGGGGTTTGGGCCATGGCCTGCCTTGTTGTCTGTGGTGTCCCCGATGGTGGCAAGAATGCGGGCCGGGCTCTATCCGATTTCGGCAAATCTGGCTAAGGGGAAGGCTGGGTTGACCTTGGTCCGCTTTTTGCATGACCATGCCTGTATGCCTCGCCACGCCATTGCGCCTCCATGTCCTTGAGCGCCCCTTGTCCATCGCCCGCGCTGAGCAGCCGCCATGCTGAGCGCTGCGCGACTGTAGGCGCCCCGGCCGCACAGGTGGCGCAGACCTGTGATGTGGACGAGCAGGCGGCCTTGCTGCAGGGCTGGAACCAGCGCTACGAGCAGCTGTCGGCCGGCAGCTTTGAGGGCCGGGTGACCAGCCTGCACCTGGGGCCCATCCAGGCCTGGCGCGAGTTCTCCAGCCAGGCCTTGCACCAGACCGGGGCATTGCGTGCGGGGCAGTTGGCCATCGGGCTGCCCAGCAGCATTCCGGGCAACACCATGTTCTGCAACCGCTCCTGCAGCGAAGGGCATGCGATTGTGTTTTCGGGCGATGGCCCGTTTGAGTTTGTTTCGCCGGGTGGTCTGGAGATCATCGATTTTGTTGTGGAACAGGGCAGCCTCGACCCCTATCTGACCGCCAGCGAGCGCGAGCAGTTGCAGGCCCAGCTGGCGCAGCCGCATCTGCGGCCGGTCTCGGCCCATGAGCGCTGGCGCCTGCCGATTCTGCTGTCCGACATGCAGCAGTGCCTGGCGCAGACGGCGCCCGAGGCGCTGCCGCCCCAGCAGTTGGAAGAGATGGCCGGCGATGTGCTGGCCGCGATTGCCGCCGTGCTGCGCGATGGGGTGGGCAGCGAGGCAGATGAGCAGCTGTCTTACCAGCGGCGCGCGCATATCGTCAGCATGGCGCGGGAGCGGGTGGTGGCGACGGGCGCCGATGGCTCATTGACGGTGGAGGACCTGTGCCAGGCGCTGGCGGTGAGCCGCCGGGCCTTGCAGTACTCGTTCCAGGAGGTGCTGGGCATCTCGCCGCAAAGCTATCTGCGCGCCGTGCGCCTCAATGGCGCACGCCGCGCCATCAAGCAGGGCAGCAGCGTCTCCGACGCGGCGCTGGCCTGGGGCTTCTGGCACTTTGGCCGCTTTGCGCAGGAGTACAAGGCGCTGTTTGCCGAGCTGCCCTCCCATACCTGCAAGCGCTACCGCTGAGCGGCGCGCACAACTATCAGTCGTGCGCGTCTGCCGCCAGCTCCGGCAGGCCGCGCAATGCGGCATACACGGGGGTGAAGTCGCCTTCGGTCATGTCAAACAGCTGCTGGAAATCGTCGATGACGAAATAGGTCTGCTGGTAGCTGTCGATCTTGTAGCGGGTGCGCATGGTGCGCTCCAGCGACAGCGGCAGGCGCTGCGGCAGTGGGCTGGTCACCGCGTGCTGCAGCTCGCCCGATGAGCTCAGGATGCCAGCGCCATAGGCGCGGATCTCCCCTTGCTCGCGGATCAGGCCGAACTCGATGGTGTACCAGTACAGGCGGCTCAGCATCTCGCAGGCGCCCAGGCGCTCGGCCTTGAGGCCGCCCTGGCCGTAGCGCTGCACATAGTCGGCAATCACCGGGTTGAACAGCAAGGGCACATGGCCGAACAGGTCGTGGAAGATATCGGGCTCGACCACATAGTCGAACTCTTCGGGCTTGCGGATCCAGTCGGTGACCGGGAATTTACGGTTGGCCAGCAGGCTGAAAAAAGGCACCTCGGGGATCAGGCCGGGCACGGCGACGATCTCCCAGCCTGTCGCCTGGCGCAGGCGCTGGTTGATGTCTTCAAAACAGGGGATGCGGTCTTCAACGCCCAGCGAGGGCAGCGCATCGATGAAGGCCTGGCTCGCCAGCCCCGGCAGCAAGGCCTTTTGACGCGCATACAGGCGCCGGTAGGTGTCGTGGTCGGCCTCGGTGTAGGCGGCGTAGTCTTGCGCGCAGGTGTAGTCGTCCTGCGCGCGGCTGTAGTCGCCGCGGGGAGGGCGATCCGATTGTCCATAAACTACGGGTGCTTGTCCCATGCTGTGCTCCTAATGTTGTGGAGCCGCCAACACAACCCTTGATACGTCGTTGCCAAGCCTTGTCGTACGCTTGTACTGCCTGCGGCTTGACGCCTAGTCTCAACCGCAAACCTTCGGTTTGCTGGGTCGTGTTACCGGCTCTTATAGGACCAGCCGGGCACCCGCAGTTGAGGGACTGCAGGCGCTCAGTTGGTCTTGATCTTGATCGTGTTGATCAGAAACTGAAACTTGCGTGCTTCCTGCGATACAAAGTACGACAGCTCCTTGAGGCGCATGTCTTCGGGGGCAATGCCCATCTTCAGGTACTCGGCCTTGAAACGCGGATCGGTCAGCGCGCCCTGGAAGGCGAAGGCGTACTTTTGCGCTTCCTGGTCGGGCAGGCTGGCAGGTGCAAACACGCCAAACCAGGTGGATACATCAAAGCCGGGCACCGACTCGTTCACCGGCGGCACCTGGGGCAGGGCCACATTGCGGTCCGAGGTGGTCACCGCCAAGGCCAGCAGCTCGCCGGACTTGATCAGCGGCAGGGCCGAGGCCAGGTTGTCAAACACCACATCGATCTCACCGCTCAGCAGCGCCTTTTGGGCCGGTGCTGCACCGGCATAGGGCACGCTGGGCATCTGCAGATTGGCCAGCGACTTGAGCATCTCGCCCGAGATGTGGCCGATACTGCCGTTGCCGCCCGAGCCCATCTTCAAGGTACCAGGGTGGCCCTTGATATAGGTGACCATCTCCGAGGTGGTGTTGATGCCCAGCTGTTCGGCGCGGCTCTTCTTCATCACCAGCACGTTGGGCACGCGCGCCACCAGGATCAGCGGCTTGAAGTCCTTCTGTGCGTCGTACTGCGGTGGTGTGCCCAGGTAGGGCAGCACCGCATGCGTGGCTACCGCGCCCATCAGCACCATGTTCTCTTGCGGCTTGGCATGGGCCACCAGGGCTGCGCCTGTGGCACCGCCGGCGCCTGGCTTGTTGGCCACCGTGATGGCGCCGAGTTGCTTTTCAGCGCCCTGGGCCAGCAGGTGGGCCGAGGTGTCCAGCGGGCCGCCGGCTGGGTA
The DNA here is from genome assembly GCF_004364775.1 of Comamonas sp. JUb58. GTDB lineage: Bacteria > Pseudomonadota > Gammaproteobacteria > Burkholderiales > Burkholderiaceae_C > Comamonas. The sequence continues at coordinate 28,465 of NZ_SOAL01000002.1, read as the reverse complement.
GGGAACCACAAAGGTCAGTGGTTGGCTGGCGTTCTGCGCGCTGGCAGCCAACATGAAACCCGACAGGGCGGCGGCGAGGAAGACGGAGCGTTTCACAATTGTTTCCAGATTGATAAATTGCTCCGCAGTATAGAGAGGCCGCATGGCAAATTGAGGAATATCAAAGCCGCAGCCGTTCAATTTTTCCTATAGCACCCCACGGCGCATCTGATCGAGCTCAATGCTTTCAAACAGCGCCTTGAAGTTGCCATTGCCAAAGCCATCGTCGCCCTTGCGCTGGATGAACTCGAAGAAGATGGGGCCCAGCTGGTTTTCGCTGAAGATCTGCAGCAGCAGTTTCTGGCCGGTGCCATCGATCAGGATCTTGCGCTTTTTCAGCTCGGCCACGTCTTCGCCATGGTCGGGCAGGCGCTTGTCCACCAGCTCGTAGTAGGTGTCGATGGTGTCGAGCAGCTTGACGCCGCCGGCACGCAGCTGGTCCACCGTTTCGTAGAGGTTGTCCGAGCCCATCGCGATGTGCTGGATGCCTTCGCCGTTGTACATGTCCAGGTACTCCTGGATCTGGCCGGCCTTTTCCTTGCCCTCTTCGTTGATGGGGATGCGGATCTTGCCGCAGGGGCTGGTCATGGCCTTGCTCTTGACGCCGGTGACCTGGCCTTCGATGTCGAAATACTTGATCTCGCGGAAGTTGAACAGGCGCTCGTAGAAGCCCGCCCATTCGTCCATGCGGCCACGGTGTACGTTGTGGGTCAGGTGGTCGATATAGGTCAGGCCATGGCCGTGTGGGTTCAGGGCTTCTTCCGCGCTGACGCCCGGCAGCGGCTCGAAGTCCACATCGAAAAAGCCGATGTTGCCGATATCACCGGCTTGGGCGCCGTTCTTGCCGCGCCAGCGGTCTACCAGGTAGATCAGGCTGTCGCCAATGCCCTTGATCGCGGGGATGTTCAGCTCGCCCGGGCCGGCCTGGCCAGCATAGCCCCAGGCGCCCAGGCCGAGGGCGCGCTCGTAGGCGGCCTTGGCATCCTGCACGCGGAAGGCGATGGCGCAGACGCTGGGGCCATGCAGGCGGGCAAAGCGCTGGGCAAAGCTGTCAGGCTCGGCGTTGATGATGAAGTTGATCTCGCCCTGGCGGTACAGAGTCACGTTCTTGTGGCGGTGGCGCGCAACAGGCTTGAAGCCCATGGCGGTAAACACCTTGCCCATCGCGACGGGATCGGGTGCGGCGTATTCGATGAACTCGAAGCCGTCGGTGCCCATGGGGTTGTCCCAGGTCGTGAATTCTGTGGTCTGGTGGGGGATGGCGGCTGTCATCGCAGGTCTCCTGTGGATCGTCTCTGGTGTTGCCAGCATGGGCTGGCTGCTTTGGCTCCACTGTACCGGCCTTGACGCGCAGCATTTTGGCGATTTATCCCAGCTGTATGGCCTGTATAGCTTGATTAATGTGATCTTGCTAAAAATCAAGCATTAAAATTGCGTGATCCTGTTGTGTCGCGCTGCTGCGGTGCAGCAAAACCACCCGGACCTCTGCCATGACCACCTCTGCCTACCCCCTGGACAAGCTCGACCGTGCCATCCTGCAGCGCCTGCAGCACAACGGCCGCGAGACCTATGACGTCGTGGGCGAGCAGGTGGGCCTGTCGTCCAGCGCCGTGCTGCGCCGGGTCAAGCGCCTCGAAGAGGTGGGCGTCATCGAGCGCTATGTGGCCCTGGTCAAGCCCGAGGCCGTGGGCCTGTCGATGACGGCCTACCTCAATGTGCGGCTGGAGAAGTTCACCGAGGCGAGCAAGCGCAACCCGCTCGATCTCTTCCGCGCCAGCGTGCAAAGCTGGCCCGAGGTGGTGGAATGCGTGGCCCTGACCGGGGACATGGATTATCTGCTGCGCGTGGTCGTCGCCGATATGGCGCACTACAGCCGCTTTGTGATGGACACCTTGCTGCGCCACCCCGCCGTGCAGGATTGCAAGACCAGCTTTGTGCTGGACCGTGTCAAGCTCACCACAGCGCTGCCGGTGTTACCTGGGGTCTAAGCAACACCCGATGTTGCGCCAGCGCAAACCGCGCTGCAATCGCGCGGCCGCTCGCTGGCCCCAAAAACCACATGCACAAGTGCCGGCCCCCGGCGCAAAGCCGCATGGCTGCGGGCGCTGAATACCCTTTGTAAGCCGAGGGTAAGCCATAGGCACGAAATATGCTGCATCGCAGCATGATTGATAATACGCGGGTTAACCCGTATATTTCCCAAATGATCACGACGAAAGAATGGTTCCCTTCATCCGTTGCCAACGGCATGATGGCGTTTTTCCCCTTCTTTGGCCGGTTGGGCGAGAGCCCGCAGCAGCCCGACGGCAAGAAGCCACGACCTTCCGCCTCCATGGTTCCTATCCGTGCCCTCAGTGAGCGTCACCGCCCGCGCATCCTCGCCCATCTGCTGGGCCTCGACGCGCAGGACCGCTATCTGCGCTTTGGCTACCAGGCCAGCGATGCGCAGATCGAGCGCTATGTGGACGGCCTCAACTTCGAGCGTGACGAGATCTTTGGCATCTACAACCGCAGCCTCAAGCTGATTGCGATGGCCCATGTGGCCTATGCGCCGCCGTCGTCGAACATGGCCAGCTGCGCCGAGTTTGGCGTCTCCGTGCTCAAGTCCGGCCGTGGCAAGGGCCTGGGCAGCCGCTTGTTCGAGCGCGCCGCGATGGACGCCCGCACCAAAGGCGTGCAGATGCTGTTCATCCATGCACTGTCCGAGAACACCGCGATGCTGAAGATCGCCCGCAAGGCCGGTGCCACGGTGGAGCGCGATGGCTCGGAATCTGAGGCCTACCTGAAGCTGCCACCCGCGGGCTTTGACACGCGCATGGCCGATCTGGTCGAGGACCATATGGGCGAGATGGACTACCAGTTCAAAAAGCAGGCGCGCCAGTTCTGGCATTTCCTGTCGACGGTGCAGGAAGTGCGCCGCGATGTTCAGGACGGCCGGCACAAGTCGGGCCAGTAAGCGCCAGGTTTGTCTCTGAAGTTGCTCAAGGATTGGGCAGCGATTTCGGAGGAAATCCGCAATCCGTTATGCTGATCGCTTGTTTCACTACCGCACGTCCTGCATTCCAAGACAGTGTCAGACCCCCATCCCTCGCGCTTCCCTGACAAGGAAGATAAAAAGACCTTTTTGCAGAAGGTCGTCGAACTGATTCACCCGGCCCCGGACTCTCCGGACGAGTTGATCGAAACCCTGGCGGAAGCCGAAAGCAACGATGTCATCAACGCCGACTCCCGCGTGATGCTGGAGCGGGTCATCCGCATGGAAGACATGACCGCAGGCGATGTGATGGTGGCCGCACCACGCATGGACCTGGTCGACATCGAAGCCGATTACGAGTCGGTGCTGCACACCGTCATCAACACCGCGCATTCGCGATTCCCGGTGTTCCAGGGCGAGCAGGAAAACATTATTGGCATCCTGATGGCCAAGGACCTGCTCAAGCTGCAACGTTCTCCCCAACTCAATCTGCGTGCGCTTCTGCGCCCGGCAGTGTTTGTGCCCGAGAGCAAGGGCCTCAACGACCTGCTGCGCGAGTTCCGGGGCAACCGCAACCATCTGGCCATCGTCATCGATGAGTTCGGCCGTGTGGCCGGCCTGGTCACGATTGAAGACGTGCTCGAACAGATCGTCGGCGAGATCGAGGACGAGTTCGATCTGCCCGAAGACGAGGGCGACATCTTTGCGCTGGCCGATGACACCTTCCGCATCTCGGGCGATACGCCTGTGGAGCGGGTCGCCGACGAGTTCAACGTGGTGCTGGAGAGCAGCGACCCCGATGAGTCGTTTGAAACCATCGGCGGCCTGATTGCCCACGAGCTGGGCCATGTGCCCAAGCGCGGCGCCCACATCATGCTGGGCGGCCTGCACTTTGAGGTGCTGCTGACCAAGGGCGGCGCCGTGCGCTGGTTCCGCGTGCAGCGGGCCGCACCGGTATCGGACCCGGCCGCAGACGCTTGAGTCCGCGCCGCATAGGCGTCCATACCGCCTGCAGCAGGGCGGCAAACCATGGCAGCGAATCCCGGTTCGCTGCCATTTTTTATGGCCGCTCGCTGGGTCTGCCCGGTGTTTGGCCTTATGGGCAGGGCTGTAGCGCAGCCTCCCTAAAATGCTGCTCCATGCCCACGATTCCACACGCCCCCACCCCGGCGCCTGCCGCTGACCCTGCCGCCACGGCAGCCCAGCCGGTTTGGCCCGCCCTGGCCGCCCCGCATGCGGCGCCCCAAGACCACTGGATTGAACAGCTGGGCCGCCGGCGCAATGATGACTTTGCCTGGCTGAAGTACATCCCCGAGACTGGCACGCGCAGCATGGACAACCTGCCCGAGCCCTTGGGCAGCCTGCTGCAGGCCGAGCGCCAGTATGCGCAGCAGATGCTGGCGCCGCTGGCCGCACCGGCGCAGCACTTTTACGATGCGATGGCCGCCCATGTCTGCAGCACCGAGCTGGCGCCGCCTGCCGCACTGCAAGGCTGGGCCTATAGCAGCCAGCCCGGGGCGGGCGGCCAGCGGGTGTTTGTGCGCAGCCATTCGGATGGCCGGGTGCAGACCCTGGTCGACGAGGCCGTGCAATCGCAAGGCCATGTGTACTACCGCGCGACCGACCACCAGGCCAGCCCGGACGACCGCTACTACGCCTGGGCCGAGGACCTGATCGGCAATGACCGCCACCGCATCTGCGTGCTCGACACCCACACCGGCCAGACCCAGGTGCTGGTGGAGAGCGACGCCTTTGGCTATGGCGGCCTGACTTTTTCGCCGTCGTCGCAGGATCTGTTCTGGATCTGGCGCGATGCGCACAGCCGGCCATCGCGCCTCTACCGCAGCGCGCTGCAGGGCGGGCAGCCGGTGCTGGTGCATGAGGAGGCCGACCCGGCGCTCTTCATGCGCGTGGTGCGCACGGCGGCCAATGGCTTTGTGGTGCTGAGCCTGTTCGGGCCGGACACCAGCGAGGTGCGCCTGATTGCTGCCGGCCAGGAGCATGCTGCGCCCCGCGTGCTGCGCCCGCGCGAGCGTGGCATCCGCTATGAGGTCAATGAATGGAATGGCAGCCTGGTGGCGCTGACCAATGCCGGTGGCGCCACGGACCGCCAGATCCTGCGGCTCGACCCTGCGCACCTGCAGCCCCAGCAAACCCTGGCCGCGCACCGCCATGGCGTACCCATCATCAAGATGCAGCCCTTTGCCAGCACCCTGGTGCGGCTGGAGAGAGTCGATGGCCTGCACCAGCTGGTGCTGCTGCAGCGCGACGGGACAGAAACCTCGATCCGCTTTGACGATGCCGCCTACAGCCTGGACCTGCTGCCCGGCCAGCACTGGGATGCCAGCCATGTGCGCATCAAGCACCAGACGCCGGCCCAGCCGCCGCGCTGGCTGGACATCCGCCTGGCAGACGGCCAGATGACCGAGATGGGCCGCGAGACCTGGAGCGGGCTGGACCCGGCCAACTACCGCATCGAGCGCCTGCAGGCCCGTGCCGATGACGGCCAGTGGGTGCCGCTGACGGTGCTCTCGCGCAAGGACATCGATGCCAGCCAGCCCCAGCCGCTGCTGCTGACCGGCTATGGCGCCTACGGCATTGCGCACGAGGCCTCGTTCTCGCTGCCGGCGCTGGCCTGGGTCGATGCCGGCTACCGCTATGCGATCGCCCATGTGCGGGGTGGCTCAGAGAAGGGCCATGACTGGTACCAGGGCGGCTGTCGCGAGCACAAGCGCAACTCGATGACCGACTTCATCGCGTGCGCCCAGCATTTGCAGCAGCTGGGTTACAGCACGCCGCAGCAGATGGTGGCGCAGGGCATATCGGCCGGCGGGCTGCTGGTCTGCGGCGCGATGAACATGCAGCCCCAGCAATGGGCGGGTGTGATTGCGCAGGTGCCGTTTGTGGACATGCTCAACACCATGAGCGATGCCGACCACCCGCTGGTACCGCTGCTGCGCCCGGACTGGGGTGATCCGCTGGCTGACCCGGTGGCCTATGACTACATGGCTGCGCTGTCGCCCTACGAGAACGTGCGCGAGGCGGCCTACCCGCCGCTGCTGTGCACGGCGGGCTTGAAGGATGACCGCGTGCCGTACTGGGAGCCGGCCAAGCTGATGGCCAATGTGCGCCGCCGCTCCACCAGCGCGGCGCCCGCCCTGCTGCTGCTGAACCCGGACAGCGGCCACCAGGAAAGCGACCAGCAGGAGAGCGTGTTTGGCCAGGCGGCGCGCCTCTGGGCTTTTGCCCAGCACTGCGCAACGGCCGGCAAGCCGCCAGCCGTTTAGATCGCCTGACCCGCCTGGGGGCGGCTGCGTTGAAACAGTCCCCAGGCGCACCAGGCCGACACCAGCAGCGCCGGCACGGCCGTGACCGAGATGGCGCTGAGCAAATGGCCCTGCACCACCCAGGTGGAGATAAAGCCCGCCAACAGCGGGCCCAGCGCGCTGAACACCGAGACCACAAAGCTCCACAGTGCAAAGATGCGGGCGCGCAAGGCGGCGGGGGTGAGGTCCTGCAGCATGGTCGGCACCAGCGCATTGGCGGTGCAGGTGATGAAGAGGAAGAGCCCCACCACCACAAAGGCCTGCGGCAGCGATGCAGTGGAGAACAGCATCAGGATGGCCGGGATGGCCAGCAGCGCGCAGACGCCCATGATGAGCGGGCGCACCGCCTGGCCCAGGCGCCGGGCCAGCCAGCGGTCCAGCCAGGCCACCACGGGCAGGCAACCCAGGGTGCTGACCAGCAGGATCGGGCCCATCACCTCGCCAATATGGGCGGGCGTGGCCTCAAAGCGGCGCTCCAGCGCCAAGGCGATCAGCTGGTTGAGGCCTTGCACGGCAATCATCAGGCTGCCGGCAATGCCGACAAAGAGGCCAATGGACTGCCAACGCGCACGCAGAAACTGGCGCAGCGAGGCACCGCTGGCGCCATCGCTGCTGGCGATGTAGCGCGGTGGATCGGCGGTGAACAGGCCCGCCAGCAGCAAGGGCAGGCCGGCGACCGACAGCAGCATGAAGGCCTTGCGCCAGGCATCCATGTCGCCGGGAATCAGCGCAACGGCCGCGCTCTGGATATCACCGGCAAAATAAAAGCCGGCGCTGGCGCCGCTGGAGACGAGCGCCGCAAAACCCAGGTTGGCCAGCACGCGGTGGCGCTGCGGTGCCAGATCGGGGATCATCGAGTAGACCAGCGGCACCATCGCAAACTCGGTGATGCCGGCGGCCGAGCGGCCCAGGAAGAAGAGGGGGAAGTTGGGTGCCAGCGCGCTCAGCACCATCATCGCGGTGGAGGCGGCAATCAGGCAGAGCAGCACGCGCTTGCGCGAGAAACGGTCGGCAAACCGCGCCAGCGGTATCGCCAGCGCACTGCCCACCAGCACACCGGCGAGGCCCTGCAGCGCGCCAATGGCGGCATCGCTGATTGCAAAGCTTTTCTGGATGGCCGACAGCGAGATGGCCTGCAGGCCATAGTCGCTCATCTGCACCCCGGCGGTGAGGCCCAGAAAAACGACCGTCAGCAAAGCACGAACGGACCACTGCGCGGGTCCGGTGTCGGCGGCAGAGGGGGCGGCACTGCCGGAAGAAGTCGTCATGGAGAGAAAGACAGAGAAGAAGCCAATCCAGTGCTACGGGCGCGGCCCGCAGCACTGGCACTATGCATTCAATCTTAGTGGCTTACTTCCACTGGTACTGCAGTTGCACGTCCACGGTGCGGCCACCGCCGTAGTAGCAGTAGAAGTCACAGCCGCTGACATAGGTTTTGTCGGTCAGGTTGCGGGCATTGAGTTGCAGTGCCCATTCGCGGCTCAGGTCGTAGCGCACCATCAGGTCCAGCAAGGTGTAGCCGGAGATACGCTTGCCGGGGCTGTAGCGCTGGTCTTCGGTCTGGCCGTTGTAGCGGGCACCGGCGGCCACCGTCAGCTTCTGGCTGTTGGCCAGGCTCAGGCTGTGGCTCAGCCACAGGCTGACCTGGTTGTCCGGGATCAGCGGCGTGCGCACGGTCTGCGTGGTCGAGATGTCCTGCTTGGAATTGTTGTGCGTGTAGGCCGCCTTGATGGCAGTCGCCGCGCCCAGCTTGAAGTCGCCTTGCAGCTCGATGCCCTTGTTGGTGCGCTTGCCCGATTGGGTCTGGATGTTGGAGGCGTCCGAGATCAGCGCGTTCTTTTCCTTGATGTCAAAGTAGGCGAGGGTCAGGGTGCCGTTGAGCCAGGTGGGCTCCATCTTCAAGCCGATTTCGCTTTGCTTGCCTTCGTAGGGCTTGTAGGTCACGCCTTGGCTGTCCACACCGGCGATGGGCTTGAAGGATTCCGAATAGCTGATGTAGGGCGAGACACCGAAGTCGGTGATGTACATCGCGCCCAGGTTGACGCTGTTCTTGCTCACGTCGTAGGCGGCGTCGGAGCCGCTGACCGAACCCGTGTTCTTGGCTTTGTCATGGCGGAAGCCGGCGTTGAAGTTCCAGTGGCTGCCCACGCGCAGCTGGGTGGAGGCATAGGCGCCCCACTGCTTGGAGTGCAGGCCATAAGGCGTGCCGGTGATGTCGAAAGGCGCGCCGTAGACGGGGTTGAACATGTCCAGGCCCGGCACGAAACCGAAGCCGTTGTTCAGGCCATCGGTGTCGGACTTGAGGTAGTCGATACCGAAGGTGGGCAGCAGCTGGATGCTGTCGGACAGCTTGAGCTTGCCGGTGATGCGGTTGTCCAGGTAATGGCTCTTGGAGGTGCCATCGGTGTAGGTGTAGCCGCGCGACAGCGTGCGGTCACCGTCCGAGCCATAGGCAAAGGTGTTGACCTGGTCCAGATCGAGGTGGGTGTACTTGTAGTTCTGGCTGAACTTCCAGTCGCTGTTGATCTGGTGGCTCAGCAGCCAGCCCAGGCTGGACTGGGTGCGCTTGAGGTGGTCCACACCCGGCTCGCCCGCGTTGAGGCGGCGGTCAATGCGGCCATAAGGCGTATCGGTGATGGTGCCGTAGGCGGGCAGGAAGCCGTTGGTGGGGCGGCCATCTTCGCGCTGCACGCTGCCCAGCAGGGTCAGCGAGGTTTGGGGCGTGAACTCCATCGTGACGCTGGGCGCCAGGTAGTAGCTCTTCATATTGGTTTCGCGCTGCATGCCGTCTTCGCGGCGTGCTTGTGCGACCAGGCGGTAGTACACGGTGCCATCGGCATTGGCGATGTCGTTGTAGTCGATGCCAGCGCCCAGGCGCTTTTGGTTGCCGACTTCGGTGTTCAGCTGCAGTGCGCGTTCCTTCTTGGGGCGCTTGGTCACCAGGTTGACGACGCCGCCGGACTCGGATGCGCCAAAGACGAGCGAGTTGGCGCCCTTGACGACTTCCACCGTTTCCACGCCAAAGATTTCGGGCTTCCAGACAAAGTAGCCATTGGGCGAGGTGGGGGTGCCGTCCAGCGACACCGAGGCGTCAAAGCCACGGATCTTGAACCACTCGACCTTGTTGTCCGCGCCAAAGGGCTCGCTGACCACACCGGCCTGGTACTGCAGGGCCTGGTCCAGCTTGCGGGCACCCAGGGCGTCGATCTGGTCTTTTTGCAGCACAGCGCTGGAGTTGGGCGCGTAGAAGTCCAGGCTTTGCAGATCGTTGACCGAGCCGATGACGGTCACAGTCTCCAACGTGGTGCTGGGGGCGTCGGCCTTGGCATTGGCTGTCGCGGCTTCAGTGGTGTCGGCGGTTTGTGCCAGCGCTGGGGCCGCAAAGCCGATCGCGCCAATGGCCAGCAGAACGGCGTGGACCACCGGGGTGTAGCGTGCGTATTGCATGGTGTTGGGGAGGGAGAGGGTAAGAACGTGAGTGACGGGTAACTAGTTTGTAATTTTATATTGCAATCGATAATTGTTCTCAAATGCATTCTCTTTTGTAGCTGATTTGCCGCATTTGCTAATTTCTATCGGCTGTTGCCGGGCGTCATCGCGCGCTGTCCTTGGGCTCTGAACGCCTGCCCGCTACAGAGGGGGATCGCGTATAGTGCGCCCAGCGGCCGTGCCTGAAGAGCGCGCGGTGGTTCTCCCCCTGCCAAACCCTGATTGACCTGTGCCCGCTTCCTATTCTTCTTTTTCCTCCTTTGAATCCCCCCGCCGCTTTCCCTGGCTGTGGGCCTGCCTGGCACTGGTCGCCGGGGTCTTGCAAGCCTGGTCCCTGGCCTGGCCCTGGCATAGCGATGGTTTTCCTGGCAGCTATGGCCAGCCGCTGTGGTGGCTGCAGCTGCTGTCGCTGGCGGTGCTGCCCGCAGCACTCTTGCGCGTGCAACGGCCCTGGCATGGGGTGCTGATCGGCTGGGCCTTTGCCTGTGCCTGGCTTTGCGCCACCTTCTGGTGGCTGTTCATCTCCATGCACACCTATGGCGGCCTGCCAGCGCCGCTGGCCGTTCTGGCGGTGCTGGGGCTGGCGGCATTTCTGGGGCTGTACTACGCCGTTGTCTGCGGCCTTTTTGTGGCCTGGCGCAGTGAGCGCCTGAGCGGCGCCATGCTGCTGTTTGCCGCGCTGTGGTTGCTGGCCGAGCTCGCGCGTGGCCAGTGGTGGACCGGTTTCCCCTGGGGTGCCGGCGGCTATGCCCATGTCGATGGCCCACTGGCCAGCCTGGCGCCCTGGATAGGCGTTTACGGCATTGGCGCGGTCGCATCGGCTGCTGCGATGTGGCTGGCCGGTCTGCGTGCTGCGCATGTGGCGCGTTGGCCGGGCTATGTCGCGCTGCTGGCAGTGGCCGGGGTGCTTTGGCTGGCCCAGCGCCTGCCCCAGGCCTCGGTGGTGGCGGCGCCCAACAAACCGGTATCGGTGGCGTTGCTGCAAGGCAATATCTCGCAGGGCGAGAAGTTCCAGGCCAGCTCTGGCATTCCGATGGCGCTGGCCTGGTACTCCCAGCAGCTGCAGCAAAGCCAGGCGGACATGGTGATTGCGCCGGAGACGGCCATCCCCGTGCTGCTGCAGCAAACCCCGCATGGCTACTGGCAAGAGCTGCAGCAGCGCTTTGCCAGCGGCCAGCAGGCGGCGCTGGTCGGTGTGCCGCTGGGCGATTTTGAGCAGGGCTATACCAATTCCATGGTCGGCCTGGTGCCCGGCAGTGCCGAGGCCTACCGCTACGACAAGCACCACCTGGTGCCGTTTGGCGAGTTCATTCCGCCGATGTTCCGCTGGTTCACCGATTTGATGCAGATCCCGCTGGGCGATTTCAACCGGGGCGGCATGAACCAGCCCTCGCTGGGCTGGGCGGGTGAGCGCTGGGCACCCAATATCTGCTACGAGGATTTGTTTGGCGAGGAGCTGGCCAGCCGCTTTGTGGACAGCGCGCAATCGCCGACGATCATGGTCAATGCCAGCAATATCGCCTGGTTTGGCGATTCGATTGCGATCGACCAGCATTTGCAGATCAGCCGCATGCGGACCCTGGAGCTGGCGCGGCCCATGCTGCGGGCCACCAACACCGGTGCCACGGCGGTGATCGACCGGGCCGGCGTGGTGCAGCAGATTCTGCCGCACCAAAGCCGCGCCGTGCTGCAAGCGCAGGTGCAGGGGGTGGATGCTGGCCCCACCTGGTTTGCCCAGTGGGCGGGCCGCTGGGGTCTTTGGCCGCTGTGGGGCCTGGGTTTGCTGGTCGTGCTGGGGGCCTGGCTGGGTCGCCGGCGCTGAAAACCAGGCGCTGTGCGCCTGGTGCAGATGCCAGCTTAAGCAGACAAATTACCAGCAGATGACAGCGGCAGCCTGGGCTGTGCGCCATACCGGCATGGCCAAGACGCCCGCCACTGGCAAATGTAATTGCTGTTAAAAAACGCAGATCGCCTGGATTTTGTGCACAAAGCACAGCGCGGTTCACGGCTTTGTCTCGCACGTTCAGGCCCAGAAGCGGGATAATGCGTACCTGCAGGTAGTGGTGCCTGGGCACCATCAGAGAAATGCGGCGGAGTGACCGCCACCAGAAGTTGGACTGACAATGGCTGAATCTTTTTCCTATGAACAACTGATCGCCTCCGGTGAGGGCAAGTTGTTTACCCCTGAAAGTGGCCGTTTGCCACTGCCGCCGATGCTGATGTTCGATCGCATCACTGAAATCAGCGAAAACGGCGGCGCGCACGGGCTGGGAAAAATTGTGGCCGAGCTGGACGTTAACCCGGATCTGTGGTTCTTCAAGTGCCACTTCCAGGGCGATCCCGTGATGCCTGGCTGCCTGGGCCTGGACGCCATGTGGCAACTGATCGGTTTTTACCTGACCTGGCTGCGCCTGCCAGGTCGCGGCCGCGCCCTGGGTGCCGGTGAGGTTAAGTTCACCGGCGAAGTCGGCCCCGACGTGAAGCTGGTAACCTACGAAATCGACATCAAGCGCGTGATCAAGCGCAAACTGAACATGGCCATTGGCGATGCACGATTGCTCGCCGACGGCAAGGAAATCTATGTCGCCAATGACCTGCGTGTGGGGTTGTTCCTGCGCGAGGGCGACGGCAAGGAAAACGCAGCATGAAGCGTCGGGTGGTTATTACAGGAGCCGGCATCGTCTCCTGTATCGGTGTGGGGCTGGAGGCCGTGGAGACTTCGCTGCGCGAAGGCCGCTCCGGCATCGATCACATGCCGGTGTTCAAGGAAATGGGCCTGCGCAGCCAGGTCGCTGGCATTCCGCGCATCAATGTCGAAGACTTCATTGATCGCAAGCAACTGCGCTTCATGGGAGATGCTGCCGCCTACGCACAGATCTCCTTGCAGCAAGCGATTGCCCAGGCAGGCCTGTCACCCGAACAAATCAGCCACCCGCGTACCGGATTGATCATGGGCTCGGGCGGCGGCTCGCCGGCCAACCAGATCGAAGCGGCCGATACCCTGCGTGAAAAAGGCATTCGCCGCGTTGGCCCTTACCAGGTCACGCGCTGCATGGGCTCGACCGTGTCGGCCAACCTGGCGACCAATTTCAAGATCAAGGGCATCAACTACTCGATCACCTCGGCCTGCTCGACCTCGGCGCACTGCGTGGGCGCAGCCGCCCAGCAGATCTCCTGGGGCATGCAGGACGTGATGTTTGCCGGTGGCGGCGAAGAGCTGTCCTGGGGCCTGGCCATCCTGTTCGATGGCATGGGCGCGATGTCCAGCAAGTTCAACGACGACCCGACCAAGGCCTCCCGTCCCTACGATACCGACCGTGATGGTTTTGTCATTGCCGGCGGCGGCGGTGCCCTGGTGCTCGAAAGCCTGGAGCATGCCCAGGCCCGTGGCGCCACCATCCTGGGTGAGATCGTCGGTTTCGGCATCTCGTCGGATGGCGAAGACATGGTGGCCCCGTCGGGCGAAGGCGCTATCGCCGCAATGGCCCAGGCCATCGAAGGCCTGGACGCACCGATCGACTACATCAACACCCATGGCACCTCCACCCCGGTGGGCGATGTGCCTGAGCTGCACGCAATCCGCAAGGTGTTTGGCGACCGCATTCCGCCGTTCTCGTCGACCAAGTCGCTGACCGGCCACTCGCAGGGCGCCACCGGTGTGCAGGAAGCCATCTACAGCCTCATCATGCTGATGAAGGGCTTCATCGCCGGCTCGGCCAATGTGGACCATCCCGATCCCGCCGTGGGCGATATGCCCCTGGTCACCAAGGCACGCGTGGCCGAGTTGAAGCAGGTGCTGTCCAACAGCTTTGGCTTTGGCGGCACCAATGCCTGCCTGGTGCTCAAGCGCTGGGAAGCGGCCTGATCGGCCCGGAGCCCACGGGTCCCCTCTGACAAAGCGCCTTCGGGCGCTTTTCTTTTGGCGGTTGAATAGTGGCCGCTGTGCTATCAAAATGAGATCGCTGATGCAGCGCAGGCGCGGCACCAACACCTTGCAAGCTTGTTAAAACATAGTGCTTGGTGGTTCTGGCCCCTGATGCGCTCGGCTATCGCCGCCCATGGGGCGGCTGAAAGCACTAAAATCAAATGTTTTTGACCGCTTTGCTGGTGCAGACAGGCAGCAAGGCATGCATGCAGTCCGATCTTGTCGCTGCGCGCCCACTTCGCGGGCCGCCAGCAGCAGGCTGCGTCCACCACCAGACTCTCCATGTTGAATTTCCAACAAATCATTTTGAAGCTGCAGCAGTACTGGGCCGACCAGGGCTGCGCGCTATTGCAACCTTATGACATGGAGGTGGGTGCAGGTACCTCGCACACCGCCACCTTCCTGCGCGCCATCGGCCCCGAGCCCTGGAAAGCCGCTTATGTGCAGCCCAGCCGCCGCCCCAAGGATGGCCGCTATGGCGAGAACCCCAACCGCCTGCAGCACTACTACCAGTTCCAGGTGGTGCTCAAGCCCGCGCCTGCCAACATCCTCGATCTGTACCTGGGCTCGCTCGAAGCGCTGGGCTTTGACCTGAAGAAGAACGACATCCGCTTTGTCGAGGACGACTGGGAAAACCCGACCCTGGGCGCCTGGGGCCTGGGTTGGGAAGTCTGGCTCAACGGCATGGAAGTGACGCAGTTCACCTATTTCCAGCAAGTGGGCGGTATCGATTGCAAGCCCGCGACCGGCGAGATCACCTACGGTCTGGAGCGCCTGGCCATGTACCTGCAAGGCGTGGACAACGTCTACAACCTGCAGTGGACCGATGGCCTGACCTATGGCGATGTCTACCACCAGAACGAGGTGGAGCAGTCCACCTACAACTTCGAGCATTCCGATGCGGAGTTTCTGTTCCAGGCCTTTGGCGCCCATGAAAAGCAGGCCAAGCTGCTGATGGAGCAGCAGCTGGCCTTGCCCGCCTATGAGCAAGTGCTCAAGGCCGGCCACACCTTCAACCTGCTCGATGCGCGTGGTGCCATCAGCGTGACCGAGCGCGCAGCCTACATCGGCCGCATCCGCAACCTCGCGCGCGCCGTGGCGCAGAGCTACTACGACAGCCGCGAGCGCCTGGGCTTCCCGATGGCGCCGCGCGAATGGGTGGCGCAGATCCCGCCCAAGGCTGCCGCCTAAACACCCCCGCCGCGCTGCCCATGCCCACGATCTTCACGCATGTCGCCGTACCGGTTGCCGCAGCGCTGGCGCTGGGCAGCCGCCGTGTGCCGCCCAGCATGCTGCTGGTGGGCGCGCTGGCCGCGATTGCGCCGGATTTCGATGGCATTCCCTACCAGTTCGGCAGCGCCGGCAGTGGAATCTGGGCCCACCGTGGCATCACCCACACGGCCTTGTTTGCACTGCTGATGGGCTTGTTTGGCCTGTGGCTGGCGCGCTGGTGGAAAGTGCCGCGCCTGGCCGGCTTTGCCTGGGTGTTTCT
Organism: Comamonas sp. JUb58; assembly: GCF_004364775.1. Classification (GTDB taxonomy): domain Bacteria; phylum Pseudomonadota; class Gammaproteobacteria; order Burkholderiales; family Burkholderiaceae_C; genus Comamonas. The sequence goes on along the minus strand of NZ_SOAL01000002.1, from coordinate 13,220 downwards.
CTGCACGCTGTCGCACCCCTTGCTGGACATGATGACCAGCGGCGGCAGCGGCATTGCCTTGTTGTGGCCTTTGAGCTCCGAACGTTTTTTCAGCCCTTGGCGACCGATTGCCGTCTCGCCCATTGCTGCAGACCGCTTTTTCTCGCAGCGCGGTGTGCAGGTCTTGGTCAGTGAACTCTACAACGTATGGTTCCCGCTGCTGACCCTGGGCCTGTCCATCTTCGCGCTGCGCCATACCCGGAAATCCTGATGACTTCCTCTCCCAATCTTCTGGTTGAACTGTTTGTTGAAGAGCTGCCCCCCAAGGCGCTCAAAAAGCTGGGCGACGCCTTTGCCCAGGTGCTGCTGCAGCAATTGCGTGCGCAGGGCCTGGCTGGTGACGGCTCGCAGCTGACGGCCTATGCCTCGCCACGCCGCCTAGCCGCGCTGATCAGCGATGTGCTGCCGCGCGCCGCAGACAAGCAGGTCTCGCAAAAGCTCATGCCGGTGGCCGTGGGCCTGTCGGCCGATGGCCAGCCTACGCCAGCCCTGCTCAAGAAGCTGGCCGCGCTGGGCGCGGACGCCTCGGTGGTGCCGCAGCTCAAGCGCGCCCAGGACGGCAAGGCCGAAGCGCTGTTCTACGACAGCACGGCCGCTGGCGTCAGCCTGGCCGAAGGCCTGCAAAAGGCGCTGACCGAAAGCATCGCCAAGCTGCCTATTCCCAAGGTCATGACCTACCAGCTCGAAGGCAATTGCGAATTGCCCGGCTGGAGCAGCGTGCAGTTTGTGCGCCCGGCGCACGGCCTGGTGGCCTTGCACGGCACCGAGGTGCTGCTGTCGATCGAAGCGCTGGGCCTCAAGGCCGGCAACACCACGCATGGCCACCGCTTTGAAGCGCTGGTCGATCCACTGCTGATCACTGATGCCGACAGCTACGCCAAGACCCTAGCCGAGCAGGGCGCGGTGATTGCCAGCTTTGACGAGCGCAAGGCCGAGATCGTGCGCCAGCTGCAGGCCGCGGCCGAGCGCGTGGGCGGCGGCGTCAAGCCGATCGACGACGAAGCGCTGCTGGACGAAGTGACCGCCCTGGTCGAGCGCCCGCATGTGCTGGTCTGCGCCTTCGAGAAGGAATTCCTCGATGTGCCGCAAGAGTGCCTGATCCTGACGATGAAGGCCAACCAGAAGTACTTCCCGCTGCTGGCGGCCGATGGCGCGCTGACCAACCAGTTCCTGGTGGTGAGCAATATCAGCCCGGCCGACGCATCGGCGGTGACCGGCGGCAACGAGCGCGTGGTGCGCCCACGCCTGGCCGATGCCAAGTTCTTCTTTGACCAGGACCGCAAGAAGACCCTGGCCTCGCGCGTGGACGCGCTGGACAAGGTCGTCTACCACAACAAGCTGGGCACCCAGGGTGAACGCGTGCAGCGTGTGCGAGCCATTGCCAAGAGCATTGCGCAGCAGTTGGGCGCCACCGCGCTGGGTGCCACCCAGCTGGGCAAGCAGGTGGACCAGGCCGCACAACTGGCCAAGACCGACCTGATCACCGACATGGTCGGCGAGTTCCCTGAACTGCAAGGCACGATGGGCCGCTACTACGCGCTCAACGACCAGCTCGATACAGCAGTGGCCGACGCCATCGAAGACCACTACAAGCCGCGTTTTGCCGGCGATGTGCTGCCTCGTGGCGACGTCGGCGTGATCGTCGCACTGGCCGACAAGCTCGAAACCCTGGTCGGTATGTTCGGCATTGGCAACCTGCCCACCGGCGACCGCGACCCCTTCGCGCTGCGCCGCCATGCGCTGGGCGTCATCCGCATGCTGGTCGAAAAGGACCTGCCGCTGGACCTGGACACCCTGCTGGTCAGCACCTTGCCCGCCTTTGGCGACAAGATCGAAGACGCCAGCACCGCGCTGTCCGACTTCATCTATGACCGCCTGGCCGGCAGCCTGCGCGAGCAAGGCTTTGGTGCCCAGGAAGTGGAAGCCGTGCTGGCCTACCGCCCGCAGCGCCTGGCCGATGTGCAAAAGCGCCTGGAAGCCGTGCGTGCCTTTGCCGCGCTGCCCGAGGCACCAGCGCTGGCCGCTGCCAACAAGCGCGTGGGCAATATCCTGAAGAAGGCCGACGGCCCGGTGCGCGCCCGCGTGGACGAGGCCCTGCTGCAAGAGCAGGCCGAGAAGGACCTGTTTGCCGCGCTGCAAACCGTGGCACCCAAGGCCGAAGCCCAGTTTGCCGAAGGCGATTACACCGCCAGCCTGCAGACCCTGGCTGCGCTGCGCACGCCCGTCGATGCCTTCTTTGAGCATGTGATGGTGAATGCCGAAGACCCGGCGCTCAAGGCCAACCGCCTGGGCCTGCTGGCGACCTTGCATGAAGCCATGAACCGCATCGCCGATCTGTCGCGCCTGGTCGCTGCCTGATAAGCTGGATGGGCGCGCCGCCATCGTGCATGGCGGCCGCCCGCCAAGGCCGCGTGCCGCAGCCTGTCTTCTGAGGGAGCCTGTGATGAAACTTGCGATTCTCGAGCGTGACGGTATTGTCGGCCAGCCCGTGCTGGGCCAGCTGAGCGGCCACCAGGACTGGCAGAGCATGCCCGATGCCGCCATCAGCATCGCCCGGCTGAACCTGTCTGGCTGGCATGTGGTGCTGGTGGCCAACCAGCCCGGTCTGGGCCGAGGCCTCTACGACTGCGCCGCACTCAATGACTACCACCGCCAGATGTACAAGGAGCTGGCCACCGTCGGCGCCAAGGTCGATGCGGTGTTCTTCTGCCCCCATCCGCCCGATGACCATTGCGACTGCCTGGACGCCCAGGCCGCACTGCTGCGCCAGATTCTGGACCGCTTCAACATGGAAGCCGGCAAGGTCGCGGTGATCGCCCGCAGCGCCAGCCTGCTGCAGGCCGCTGCCGGCCTGGGCGCGCGCCTGCACTGGGTCTCCGTGCCCGGTGGGCCGGATGCCGAGGCGGCGCTCTGCCCTTCGCAAGAGGCGCAGCAGCATGCCAGCATGGTCCAGTGCACCGAGCACCTGCTGCAGAGCATGCTGGCTCGGCCGCCGCAGGCCTGAGCGTCTGCAGCTCCCACAATGCACAAAGCCCCGCTTGGCGGGACTTTTGCTTGGGCGATGCAGCAGCGCGCAGCCGCCGCCATCAAGCGCGCATCGCACGCGACTGGCTGTGCACCGCTTCCACCAGGGCCGCCACATGCTCGGGCGGAGTGAACTGGCTGATGCCATGGCCCAGGTTGAAGATGTGCGTGGGGCCGGGGCGGCTGGTGTCGGTATGGGGTGTGCCAAAGCTCTCCAGCACATGGCGCACCTGCTCGGCAATGCGCTCGGGCGGTGCAAACAGCACATTGGGGTCGATATTGCCTTGCAGCGCCTTGCCGGGGCCACCGGCTTCGCCGCCGACGATGGCACGGGCCTTGCCGAGGTTGGCGGTCCAGTCCAGGCCCAGCACCTCGCAGTCCAGATCGCGCATCTCGGGCAGCCAGATGCCGCCGCCCTTGGTGAACACGATGCGGGGCACATCGCTGCCATCGGCACCGTGGCGCTTGAGCTGGCTGAGCACGCGCTTGGTGTAGGCCAGGCTGAACTGCTGGAAGGCACCATCGGCCAGCACACCGCCCCAGCTGTCAAAAATCATCACGGCCTGTGCGCCGGCGTCGATCTGGGCGTTGAGGTAGGCGGCCACGCTGTCGGCATTCACCTCCAGGATGCGGTGCATCAGATCGGGGCGGCTGTACATCAGCGACTTGACCTGGCGGTAGTCATCGCTGCCCCTGCCTTCGACCATGTAGCAGGCCAGGGTCCAGGGGCTGCCGGAAAAACCGATCAGCGGCACCCGGCCATCCAGCGCACGGCGGATGCTGGTCACCGCATCGAACACATAGCGCAGCTTGTCCATGTCCGGCACGGCCAGCGCCTGCACGGCGGCTTCGTCGCGCACCACCTTGGCAAAACGCGGGCCTTCGCCTTCGGCAAAGGACAGGCCCAGGCCCATCGCGTCGGGCACGGTCAGGATGTCGCTGAAGAGGATGGCAGCGTCCAGCGCAAAGCGCTCCAGCGGCTGCAGGGTCACCTCGGTGGCGTAGTCCACATTTGTCGCCAGCCCCATGAAGCTGCCAGCGCGTGCGCGCGTGGCCTTGTACTCGGGCAGGTAGCGGCCCGCCTGGCGCATCAGCCACAGGGGGGTGTAGTCCGTCGCCTGGCGGCGGCAGGCGCGCAAGAAGGTGTCGTTGGTCAGCGGTGCAAATGTCGTGCTCATGGGCAGGGATTGTCGCGCAGTTGCCGATGCCTGGGCAGCGATGCCGGTTTGCCCGGGTAGGGTATGGATCAAAGTTCGCGCAAATCGCGCCCCGGCGGTGGCTCAGCCGAGGTGGTTCTGGCGGTGGCCGGACTGGCGCGGCGGAAAGGCGGCATCGCTGGCTTCGTCCTGCGCGGCCAGGTTGGCCTGCTGCTGCAGGCTGTGCAGGCTCTGGTCCAGCTGCTGCAGCGCATCGGCGTCGAGCGCAGCCACCAGATCGGTGTTGATGCGCCGCACCTGGGGCAGCAAAGCATCATGCAGGCGCTGGCCGGCGGGGCTCAGCTGCAGCGCGGCGCGGCGGCGGTTGCTGGATTCGGTGGATTTGTGCAGCAGGCCCTTGGCCTGCATCGAGGCAATCGCGCGCGAGATGCGGGCCCGGTCAAGTTCGAGCAGATCGGCCAGCTGCGAGGGCTGCAGACCGGGCTGGCGCGCCAGCCACATCAGCACCCCCCATTCGCGCCGGGTGATGCCGTAGTGGCGCTCGCACAGCCGCGTGACCAGCCGGCCCGCCGAGGCGGTGAGCTTGGCCAGGCGGTAGAGCAGCAGGTCGCTGGGCTGCTGCGGATCGGCGAGGGGGCTAGGCGGCACTGCGGGTAAATCCGGGCGATGGTTGATTAGAACAATTGTGCCCTGGTTTTCTACAGTGCAGGCATGCTGCGCTGGCGCTTGTGCTGAAGCTGAAAAAGCTTATGCCTTTAGGCTAGATCAAACGCGGCACCATAGAGGGCATGGGCCTGCTGTTGCGGGCCCTTGTTCATAAGCATCGGAGACTCTCCCCATGGTTCAACGTCGTCATTTTCTCGGCCAGTCCGCAGCCATGGCTGCCTCGGTGCTGGCCACCACCTCGTCGCTGTGGGCCTTGCCCGCGCAGGCCCAGGACGGCGTGCTGCGCATCATCGTCGGCTACCCACCCGGTGGGGCCACCGACCGTGTCGCGCGCATTGTGGCCGACAAGCTGCAGGCCAGCCTGGGCAGCACCGTGATTGTGGAAAACAAGGTGGGCGCTGGCGGCCGCGTGGCTGCGCAGTTTGTGAAGAACGCCCCCGCCAGCCAGCCGGTGCTGATGCTGGCCAACCCCGCCGTCATGGTGGTGGCGCCGCTGGTGGTGAACAACCTGGGCTACGACCCGGAGCAGGATTTTGTGCCGGTCAGCGAAGTCAACCGCTATGTCTTTGGTGTGGCCGTGGCCAGCGCCGTGCCGGTCAAGGAGATGAAGCATCTGCTGGCCTGGCTCAAGGCCAACCCGGCCAAGGCCAATATCGGCGTGCCTGCCACCGGCAGCCTGCCGCACTTTTTTGCACTGATGCTGGGCCAGCAAGCCGGCGTCGAGGCCGAGGCGGTGGGCTACAAGGGCTCGGCGCCCCTGCTCACCGATCTGATGGGCGGCCAGGTGCCGGTGGCCGTCGACACGCTCGACACCCTGGTGCAGCAGCACCAGGCGGGCAAGCTGCGTCTGCTGGCCGTCAGTGGCGATGCCCGCAATGCTGCCGTGCCCGATGTCCCAACCCTGAAGGAGGCGGGTGTGAACCTGTCTGCCGCCGGCTGGAACACCTTTTTTGCGCCCCAGTCCATGCCTGCCGCCCAGGTGCAGCGCTATGCCGCCGCCATCCACAAGGTGATGCAGGATCCTGAAGTGCACAAGCAGTTTGCGACCAACTACCTGGACCCGGTGGCCAGCACCTCCGAGCAGACCGCCAAGGCGCTGCAGGCCTACAAAAAGCAGTGGGCACCGGTGATCCAGGCCTCGGGCTACAAGCCCTGATCCGTTTTCCCCTGAACTGCCAGACGCAGGCGGCGCACCGACCAGGTGCCAGCCTGCCATGACTGTGAGCGAGACCCCGTGTTGAAACGACCGAACATCATCTTTATCGTGGCCGATGACCTGGGCTACGCCGATCTGGGCTGCTATGGCGGCCGCCATGCCAGCTTTGGGGCCGTGTCGCCGCATATCGATGCGCTGGCCGCCGGGGGCCTCAAGCTGACGCAGGGCTATTCCAACTCGCCGGTCTGCTCGCCCACGCGCTTTGCGCTGATGACGGCGCGCTACCAGTACCGCCTGCGCGGTGCTGCCGAGGAGCCGATCCGCACCGCCACGCGCGGCAACCCGGACCTGGGCCTGCCGCCCAGCCACCCGACCTTGCCATCGCTGCTGCGCGAGGCAGGCTACCGCACGGCCTTGATGGGCAAGTGGCACCTGGGCTACCCGCCGCATTTCAGCCCACTTAAATCCGGCTATGAAGAGTTCTTCGGGCCCATGTCGGGCGGGGTGGATTACTTCAGCCACTGCGGTGCCAACGGTCAGCATGACCTCTGGTTTGGCGAGGCCGAGCGCGAGCAGCCCGGCTACCTGACCGACCTGATCAGCGACTACGCGGTGGACTACATCGACCGCATGGCGGCCGGCGCACAACAGGACAGCCCCTTCTTTTTGAGCCTGCACTACACCGCGCCGCACTGGCCCTGGGAAACCCGGGACGACGAGGCCTTGTCGCGCGAGCTGGTCGAGAACAAGCAGGCCATCTACCACCTGCATGGCGGCAATATTGAGAGCTACCAGCGCATGATCCACCACATGGACGAGGGCATTGGCCGCCTGGTGGAGCGCTTGCAGGCGCATGGCCTGGCGGACGATACCCTGATCGTCTTCACCAGCGACAACGGCGGCGAGCGCTTCTCGGACAATTGGCCGCTGGTGGGCGGCAAGATGGACCTGACCGAGGGCGGCATCCGCGTGCCCTGGGTGGCCCACTGGCCGCGTGTGATTGCGCCTGCGGGCGAGAGCCGCCAGACCTGCATGACCATGGACTGGAGCGCCACCATGCTGGAGATTGGTGGGGCGACCGCCGCTGCCGACTACCCCTGGGACGGACAGTCACTGCTGCCGCTGCTGCAGGACGTGGCCTGGCAGGACGACCAGCCCCTGTTCTGGCGCATGAACCACCGGGGCCAGCGCGCCATGCGCGATGGCGACTGGAAATACCTGCGCGTCGATGGGGTGGACTATCTGTTCAACCTGCGCGCCGATGAGCGAGAGCGCGCCAACCTGGCCACTGTGCTGCCGGAGCGCCTGCAAGCCATGGTGGCGGCCTGGGAGGCCTGGAACGCCAGCATGCCGCCGATTCCGGGGGATGCGACGGTGAGCCTCTGCTACACCGATGCCGACATGCCCCAGCGCTGAACACCGTCACTGGGCCGCTTGCGGCCCAGTGTCTTCTTCATCGTCTTCAGGAATCGCCGCAAAGCTGATGCCGCCGAGCAAGGCCATCACCAAGGCAAACAGGTAGACGGCGTTGCTGATACCCAGGCTCAGGCTGTAGCCCCAGGCGATGACCGAGCACCAGATGCTGTCCTTGTACTGGGCCGCGCAGCCGGATTGGGCGGGCATGTGCACATACCAGATGACGGCCACCGCAGCGAAGGCCAGCGCGACGACGACACCCAGCACATTGCGGTGGTAGCGCAGCATCGCAATCAGCGAGAGCGGCACCAGCGCGCCCCAGACAAACATCATCAGCCAACTGGCTATGGGGGCCTGGGCCAGCCAGCTGGACAGTGCCGACCAGTGCAGCTGCGTCTGGATCAGCTCCAAGCCGTCACGGACCAGCGGCAGCACCAGCGCGGCCAAGGCTACGCATAAAAGCACAATCCCCAGGCAGATCCGCTTGGCGCTGAAATGGCGCCGGTGGTGGTCTTCGCTGGGGGTGGAATGCAGTCCATGCTCATGGGTGATGACAGCCATCTTTGTCTCCTGGTGGAGGCTGTCATTGCGGGCTGTCAGCACCTTGCGAAGGGCCCACAGCGGGCATTGCAGCCCTGTTCTAAGGAACCGCATGCACGATGTGGCCTGTTGCAATGCGGCGGTCAAGACGCAGAAGACGTTGGCTGATGGGCACAGCGCGTCTGCTACACCTTGTTTTCAATATAGACCTATTCAAAAGCTCTGGCTATAGGCGCAAGCCTTGGGCGGCTGGCTGCGCATATGTGAAAACTGCATGTGCAAGCGCATTTTTATTCGTGTCCCTGCAGCGCCTGGCGGCCTAAATTGGTGGCTATCCCCATCCATTTGACCGTAGAGGCTTTTTATGACGACAACCGATACCAGCCTGCCTGAAGTGCTGGAGACGGCCTGGAAAGCGGCGCAGGACCAAGCGCTGGGCTATGCCGGCAGCGTGCCCCCGCTGGCGGCCTGGCCGCTGGTGCAGCAGCAACGGGCGGTGCTGGTCGATGTGCGCTCGGCCGAGGAGCGCCATTTTGTCGGCCATGTGCCCGGCAGCATCCATGTCCCCTGGGCGACCGGCACGGCGCTGACCCGCAACCCCCGTTTTGTGCGCGAGCTGGAGGCGCGCCTGGCGGCACACGGCGGCAAGGAAGCCGTGGCCCTGCTGCTGTGCCGCAGCGGCAAACGCTCGGTGCTGGCAGCGCAAGCGGCCGAGGCTGCCGGCTTTCGCCATGTCTTCAATGTGCAAGAGGGCTTTGAAGGCGAGCTGGACGCGCAGCAGCAGCGCGGCCATGGCAATGGGTGGCGCTACCACCAACTGCCCTGGGTGCAGGACTGACGCCCTGACCCATACACAAGCGCTTTGATCCTCCCACGAAGGTATGCCATGACCACCCCTTTCCCCATCCAAGAAGTGGCCGCACAGTTGGCCGAGCAGCGCCGCCATTGGCGTGATTCCCACCAGCGCAGCCAGGAGCCCGGCGGGCGCGAGTTCCCCTCGCGCGATGCGCTGGCGCAGACCCTGGGTCTGCTCAAGGGCGTGCTGTTTCCGATGCGGCTGGGCCCGCATGATTTGCTGCAGGAGAGCGAAGACTTTTATGTGGCCCATGCGCTGGATGCCGCCTTGCACCGGTTGCAGACCCAGATTGCACTGGAGCTGCGCTACACCCAGCGCAGCCCGGCGGGCACCGAGGAGCAGGCCCAGGCACTGACGCGCCAGTTTGCGCTGGCCTTGCCCGGCATTCGCCGCCTGCTGGATAGCGATGTGCAGGCCGCCTACGAGGGCGACCCCGCCGCCCGCACCGTCGACGAGGTGCTGCTTTGCTACCCCGGCGTGCTGGCGCTGATCCACCACCGCATTGCCCACCAGCTCTATGTGCTGCAGCTGCCGCTGCTGGCCCGCATCGTGGCCGAGCTGGCGCACAGCGAGACGGGCATCGACATCCACCCCGGCGCGCAGATTGGCGAGGGCTTTTTCATCGACCACGGCACCGGCGTGGTGGTGGGCGAGACGGCGGTGATCGGCCGCAAGGTGCGCATCTACCAGGCCGTCACCTTGGGCGCCAAGCGCTTTGTGCAAACCGAACAAGGCCATCTGCAAAAAGGCCAGCCGCGCCACCCGATCGTCGAAGACGGCGTGGTGATCTATGCGGGCGCGACCATTCTGGGCCGGGTGACCCTGGGCGCGGGCGCCGTCATTGGCGGCAATGTCTGGCTGACGCAGAGCGTGGTCGCCGGAGCCCATGTGACCCAGGCATCGTTGCAGGCCGCTGCGCAGCGCCCGCGCAGCGAACCCGCCTTGCCCGCTGAGGAGGCCGCGCTATGAATGATTTTTCCCACCATTTCGGGCTGGCCGTGCGCCGCTCGCGCGAGGCCATGGGCTGGTCGCAGGAGCAGCTGGCCGCGCAGGCCGATCTGAACCGCTCCTATGTCGGCGAGGTCGAGCGCGGCCAGGTGGCGGTGTCGCTGGCCACCATCGGCAAGCTGGCCCAGGCGCTGCAGGTGCCGCAGTCCACCTTGGTGCTGCGCGGTGAGGAACTGCACCAGCACTACCTGGTGCGGGCCCAGCACATGCAGCGCTTGGCGGCGATAGCCGGTTGAGGCCAAAGCGCCGCAAGGCGATGATTTTCCTGTTCATTCACACGCGCAACCGGAGAGAAATATGACAGCGAATGTAGGCGGCACGACCGCATTGGGCGACAGTGCTGCACGGCAGTTAGCCAACGCCACCAAGACCGTTCCCCAGCTTTCCACCATCAGCCCGCGCTGGCTGACACACCTGCTGCAATGGGTGCCGGTCGAGGCCGGTATCTACCGGCTCAACCAGGTCAAGAACCCCGAGGACATCCGGGTGGCCTGCACCGCCAAGACGCATGAGAACCAGCTGCCGCGCACCTTCGTCGAGTACGAGTCGCAGCCGCGCGAGTTCTTCCTGAACGCCGTCAGCACCGTGCTGGATGTGCACACCCGCGTCTCGGACCTGTACAGCAGCCCGCATGACCAGATCAAGGAGCAGCTGCGCCTGACCATCGAGACCATCAAGGAGAACCAGGAAAGCGAGCTGATCAACAACCCTGACTACGGCCTGCTGGCCCAGGTGACCGAAGAGCAGCGCATCTTCCCGCTGACCGGTGCGCCCACGCCCGATGACCTCGATGAGCTGCTGACCAAGGTCTGGAAGGAGCCGGCCTTCTTCCTGGCCCATCCGCTGACCATTGCCGCCTTTGGCCGCGAGGCCACGCGCCGGGGCACCCCACCGCCCACCACCAGCCTGTTTGGCTCGCAGTTCATCACCTGGCGCGGTGTGCCGCTGATCCCCTCGGACAAGGTGCCGGTAGCCGATGGCAAATCCAAGATCCTGCTGCTGCGAGTGGGCGACAAGCGCCAGGGCGTGGTCGGCCTGTTCCAGCCCGGCTTGCCGGGCGAGCAGGGCCCAGGGCTGTCGGTGCGCTTCATGGGCATCAACAACCATGCGATTGCCTCGTACCTGATCTCGCTGTACTGCTCGCTGGCGGTGCATACGCCCGATGCGCTGGCCGTGCTCGATGACGTGGAGATCAACAAATACCACGACTATCCCGATACCTACAAGTGAGCAAAGGAGCCGCCATGGTTTCCGCCGTATCCGGCCTGCCCGAGCCATCGGGCGCGCCCATCTCCACCGAGCTGCTGGCGCAGCTGGCCACGGCGCTCTGGGCCGAGCGGCCTGCGGCGCCGGCGGGCCTGCCGCCCGGTGTGCAAGCACCTGTGAACATCGCGCCACCGGGCTCGCCACTGGCCAGCCCGGCTGGCCTGGGCCCCAGCGTGCCTGGCACCCCCATCCCTGCCGGCCTGCTGCCGGGCAGCAACCTGTTGCCGGCATCGCCGACACCAGCGCTGTCGCTGGCCCACCGCGCCCCCGCCTTGCTGCCCCATGCCGCGGCAGGCAATGGCGTGCCCGACACGCTGCACAGCGCGCTGCCCGCCTATGAGCCGCGCCTGGGTGGGCTGGTGCAAGGGGTGCCGCCGGTGGCTGCAGCGCCGGCCACTGTACCCAGCACAGTGCCAAGCGCAGTGCCCGCCGCTGCCAGTGGCTATTACTTTCTGGATGCGCCGGCAGCCGCCGCGCCCGGCGATGCGCCATTGCAGGCGCTGGCCGACCAGGCCCGCCATGCGGCGCCCGACCCGCATCTGGACGGCATCGATCTGCGCGGCCCGCGCGCGGCCGATGTGCCACCGCTGGGCCAAGCGCTGCAGGCGCCGGGCGCTGCGCCGCAGTACTACTTTGTGCATGCCGTGCAGCTGCCCAATGGCTTTGTCACACCGGCCAAAGCGCATCCCCATGCCGATGCGGCGCCTGCGGCCGCACAGCAGGACCGCCATCCGGGCTTTGACATCCAGGCCGTGCGGCGGGATTTTCCGATTCTGTCCGAGCGCATCAACGGCAAGCCGCTGGTCTGGCTGGACAATGCGGCCACCACGCACAAGCCGCGCCAGGTGATCGAGCGCATCAGCCATTTCTACGCGCATGAGAACTCGAACATCCACCGCGCGGCCCACACCTTGGCCGCGCGGGCGACCGATGCCTATGAGCATGCGCGTGAGGTGGTGCGGCGCTTTATCCATGCGCCCGATGCGCGCGAGGTGATCTTTGTGCGTGGCACCACCGAGGCCATCAACCTGGTGGCCAAGGCCTGGGGTGGGGCGAATGTGGGCGAGGGCGACGAAATCATCATCAGCCACCTGGAGCACCATGCCAACATCGTTCCCTGGCAGCAACTGGCAGCGGCCAAGGGCGCCCAGCTGCGGGTGATTCCGGTCGATGACCAGGGCCAGATCCGGCTCGATGAGTACCAGAAGCTGATCAACGACCGCACCAAGATCGTGGCCATCGGCCATGTCTCCAACGTGCTGGGCACGGTGGTGCCCGTCAAGCAGGTGGTGGAGATCGCCAAGCGCCGGGGCATCACCACCTTGATCGATGGTGCGCAGTCCATTGCGCACACCCCGGTCGATGTCCAGGACCTGGGGGCGGACTTCTTTGTCTTCTCGGGCCACAAGATCTTTGCACCCACCGGTATCGGCGTGCTCTGGGGCCGGCGCGAGGTGCTGGAGGCCATGCCACCCTGGCAGGGCGGCGGCAACATGATTGCCGATGTGACGTTTGAGAAAACCGTCTACCAGCCCTTGCCCAACACCTTTGAGGCAGGCACCGGCAATATCGCCGATGCAGTGGGCCTGGGCGCGGCGCTGGAGTATGTGGAGCGCATCGGCATCGCGCAGATCAGCCGCTACGAGCATGCGCTGGTGGACTATGGCATGGCGCAGCTGGCCAGCATTGCGGGGCTGCGCCTGATCGGCACCGTGCCCGGCAAGGCCAGCGTGCTGGCCTTTACCTTGGATGGCTACAGCACCGACGAGGTGGGCCAGGCGCTCAATGCCGAAGGCATTGCTGTGCGCACCGGCCACCATTGCGCGCAGCCCATCCTGCGCCGTTTTGGGGTTGAGACCGCCGTGCGACCCTCGCTGGCCTTCTACAACACCTTTGACGAGGTCGACCAGCTGGTGCGGGAGGTGCGCAAGCTCGCGGCGCGGCGGCGCTGAGCGGCGGGTCTTTCAGCCTTGCAGCAACGAAAAGCGCCGGTCACAACTGAACTGACCCCAAGAAGTTGGACAGTTGAATGTTAGCGGCTCAAGGCCTGAGTTCGGTACTCCACCGGGCTCAGGCCTTTTAGTTTGAGCTT
>NZ_SOAL01000001.1 GCF_004364775.1 Comamonas sp. JUb58 | reverse complement strand
GACGGTCTGGCTGAAAACCTGGCCGCGCAAGTGCTGGCCATTGCCGGCAACTACAGCCACATCCTGGCACCCGCCACTGCCTCGGGCAAGAACGTGGCCCCACGCATCGCAGCCAAGCTCGACGTCGCCCAGATCAGCGACATCACCAAGGTGGTGAGCGCCGATACCTTCGAGCGCCCCATCTACGCGGGCAACGCCATTGCCACCGTGCAATCGATCGATGCCACCAAGGTCATCACCGTGCGCGGCACCGGCTTTGATGCCGCCGCTGCCACCGGTGGCTCGGCCGCGGTTGAGAACGCAGCAGCCGTTGCCGACAGCGGCAAGAGCAGCTTTGTGGGCCGCGAAGTGACCAAGAACGACCGCCCTGAGCTGACGGCCGCCAAGATCATCGTCTCCGGTGGCCGCGCGCTGGGCAGCGCCGAGAAGTTCAACGAAGTGATGACCCCGCTGGCCGACAAGCTGGGCGCAGCCATTGGCGCCAGCCGCGCTGCAGTGGACGCGGGCTACGCGCCCAACGACCTGCAAGTGGGCCAGACCGGCAAGATCGTCGCGCCCCAGCTGTACGTGGCAGCGGGCATCTCCGGCGCCATCCAGCACTTGGCGGGCATGAAGGACTCCAAGGTGATCGTGGCGATCAACAAGGACGAAGAAGCGCCGATCTTCAGCGTGGCCGACTACGGCCTGGTGGCGGATCTGTTTGAAGCCGTGCCTGAGATGGCCAGCAAGCTCTAAACGCTGCTCCAGCCTTTGACAAAACGCGGCCCCGGCCGCGTTTTTTTATGCCCGCCCGAAGCGGCGGCTATTTGGTTGTTTATGCAACCGTAAACCGATATAGGTATTTACACCAGTGTCCCGCCCGCGAGACGGAGCGCCTGTTTGATTATTGAGGTAGATGCATTAATTATTAAAAACCTGTGGCGATTTGCTGAATCTATACCTAGTAAATTCCCTAGGTGTGCCCAGCGGCCCTCCCCGTATTCATGCGGTTTGCGCATGGGTCACTAGGGAAAGCGCTAGAGCGATAGTCGCCAAAAAACCAAGGGGGCGTCTATAAAATTGTTTCGATCCGCATAAAACTGTTATCGCGGTTAGAGGCGGCTGCATCCCGGGAGACCCCCGTTTCATGCAGTTTTCGCTGTAGTGGTTCAAAGCTGAAGGGTTGGTTGTATGGATATTTTGCTGCAGCAGATCATTAATGGTCTGGTATTGGGCAGCATGTACGCTTTGATAGCCTTGGGCTACACCATGGTGTACGGCATTATTCAATTGATTAACTTCGCGCACGGCGAAGTGCTGATGATCGGGGTGCTGACCAGCTGGAGCATCATCGGCGTGATGCAGGAGGCCATGCCGGGAACGCCGGGCTGGATCATCTTGCTGATAGCGACGCTGATCGCCTGTGTGGTGGCGGCGGTGCTCAATTTCACGATCGAGAAGCTGGCCTACCGGCCGCTGCGCAACAGTCCGCGCCTGGCGCCGCTGATTACTGCGATCGGCATGTCGATCTTGCTGCAGACCTTGGCAATGATCATCTGGAAGCCCAACTACAAGCCCTATCCGACCCTGCTGCCGATGGAGCCCTTTGACCTGGCCGGCGCGGTGATCACGCCGACCCAGATCCTGGTGCTGGGCGTGACGGCCGTGGTGCTGGCGGTGCTGATGTACTTGGTGAACTACACCCGCCTGGGCCGCGCGATGCGGGCCACGGCGGAGAACCCCCGCGTGGCGGCGCTGATGGGCATCAAGCCCGACATGGTGATCTCGGCCACCTTTGTCATCGGTGCGGTGCTGGCGGCGATTGCCGGCGTGCTCTGGGCCTCGAACTACGGCACGGCGCAGCACACCATGGGCTTCCTGCCTGGCCTCAAGGCCTTTATTGCGGCGGTGTTTGGCGGCATCGGCAACCTGGCGGGCGCCGTGGTGGGCGCGATGATCCTGGGCCTGGTGGAAGCCATTGGCGCGGGCTATATCGGCCAGCTCACCGGTGGTGTGCTGGGCAGCCAGTATGTCGACATTTTCTCGTTCATCGTGCTGATCATCGTGCTGACCTTGCGCCCCTCGGGCTTGCTGGGTGAGCGGGTGGCCGATCGGGCTTAAGGGGAACCGCATGAAGAACAACAAAATACAGTTCATCCTGGGCGCAATTGCGCTGCTGGTCTTGCCGCTGATCCTGCAGTCCTTTGGCAACGCCTGGGTGCGCATTGCCGACCTGGCGCTGCTCTATGTACTGCTGGCCCTGGGCCTGAACATCGTCGTGGGCTTTGCCGGCCTGTTGGACCTGGGCTATGTGGCTTTCTACGCCGTGGGCGCCTATATGCTGGGCCTGATGGCCTCGCCGCACCTGGCCGAGACCTTTGAAGGCTTCAAGGCCATGTTCCCCAATGGCCTGCACACCTCCATCTGGCTGGTGATACCGTTGGCCGCCTTGCTGGCGGCGATAGCGGGGATGATCCTGGGCTTCCCGGTGCTCAAGCTGCGCGGGGACTACCTGGCCATCGTGACCCTGGGTTTCGGCGAGATCATCCGCATCTTCATGCTGAACCTGGACCAGCCGGTCAACATCACCAACGGGCCCAAGGGCCTGGGCCAGATCGACTCGATCAAGATCTTTGGCTTTGACTTTGGCAAGCCGCTGGAGATAGCCGGACACACGATTTCGTCGGTGACCTTGTACTACTACCTGTTCCTGCTGCTGGTCGTGGCCAGCGTGGTGATCTGCTACCGCCTGCAGGATTCGCGCATCGGCCGCGCCTGGATGGCCATCCGCGAGGACGAGATTGCCGCCAAGGCCATGGGCATCAACACCCGCAACCTCAAGCTGATGGCCTTTGGCATGGGCGCCACGTTCGGCGGCGTGTCCGGCGCGATGTTTGCTGGCTTCCAGGGCTTTGTCTCGCCCGAGTCCTTCAGTCTGATGGAGTCGATCATGATCGTCGCCATGGTGGTGCTGGGCGGCCTGGGCCATATTCCCGGCGTCATTCTGGGAGCCGTGCTGCTGTCGGCCCTGCCCGAGGTGCTGCGCTATGTGGCTGGCCCGCTGCAGCAGATGACCGATGGCCGTCTGGATGCCTCCATCCTGCGCCAGCTGCTGATTGCGGTGGCGATGATCGTGGTAATGCTGCTGCGCCCACGCGGCCTGTGGCCCGCACCCGAGCATGGCAAGAGCGCGATCCAGAAAGACTGAGCAGGAGAGACGAGCATGACGAACACACAAGCTCCTGCACTGAAGGTGGCAGGTATTTCCAAACGCTTTGGCGGTTTGCAGGCCCTCTCGGATGTGGGTCTGACCATTGAACGCGGCCAGGTCTATGGCCTGATCGGCCCCAATGGCGCCGGCAAGACCACGTTCTTCAATGTGATCACCGGGCTGTACACGCCCGATAGCGGCAGCTTCGAGCTGGCCGGCAAGCCCTACGAGCCCAAGGCCGTGCACCTGGTGGCCAAGGCCGGTATTGCGCGGACGTTCCAGAACATCCGTCTGTTCTCCGACATGACGGCGCTGGAGAACGTGATGGTGGGCCGCCATGTGCGCAGCCACTCGGGTTTGCTGGGCGCGATCTTCCGCACGCCGGGCTTCAAGGCCGAGGAGCGCGCGATTGCCGAGCGCGCCCGCGAGTTGCTGGCCTATGTGGGCATTGAGCGCTATGCCGATTACAAGGCGCGCACCCTGTCCTATGGCGACCAGCGCCGCCTGGAGATTGCCCGCGCGCTGGCCACCGACCCGCAACTGATTGCGCTCGATGAGCCCGCCGCCGGCATGAATGCGACCGAGAAGGTGCAGCTGCGCGAGCTGATCGACCGCATCCGCAAGGACAACCGCACCATCTTGCTGATCGAGCACGATGTGAAGCTGGTGATGGGCCTGTGCGACCGGGTGACGGTACTCGACTACGGCAAGCGGCTGGCCGAGGGCTCGCCCGCCGAGGTGCAGAAAGACGAAAAAGTGATTGAGGCCTATCTGGGCACCGGAGGACACTGAGCATGGTTGACAAGACATCCAACCCCGTACTGCTGAAGGTACGCGGGCTGAAAGTGGCCTATGGGGGCATTCAGGCAGTCAAGGGCGTCGATTTCGAGGTGCACGAGGGCGAGCTGGTGTCCCTGATCGGCTCCAACGGCGCGGGCAAGACCACGACGATGAAGGCGGTGACGGCCACGCAGGCCATCAATGACGGGCAGATCGAGTTTCTGGGCGAGAACCTCAAGGGCCGGGGCGCCTGGGATCTGGTGGCCAAGGGCCTGGTGATGGTGCCCGAAGGGCGGGGCGTGTTCACGCGCCAGACCATCACCGACAACCTGATGCTGGGCGCTTACCTGCGCAAGGACAAGGCCGGCATCCAGGCCGACATCGAGAAGATGTTCAACATCTTCCCGCGTCTGCGGGAGCGCAAGGACCAGCTGGCGGGCACCATGTCCGGTGGCGAGCAGCAGATGCTGGCGATGGCGCGTGCGCTGATGGCCCAGCCCAAGCTGCTGCTGCTCGATGAGCCGTCGATGGGCCTGTCTCCCATCATGGTGGACAAGATCTTCGAGGTGGTGCGCGATGTCTATGCGATGGGTGTGACCATCGTGCTGGTCGAGCAGAACGCCAGCCGCGCGTTGGCCATTGCCGACCGGGGCTATGTGATGGAGTCGGGCATCATCACGATGACCGGCCCGGGCCAGCAACTGCTGGCCGACCCCAAGGTGCGTGCGGCCTACCTGGGCGAATAGCCACCGCGCGCATCCAGCTCCCCACAAGCACTGCCTCGGCAGTGCTTTTTTCATGGTGGCCGTTTTTTTTGAGGGGGGCGCCTGCTGCCATCGCGCCGCAAAGACACTGCTCAAAGCGGTGTCGGAACAGGGCGGTAGACGTATTTGGGGAGACGGCGCCAGAGTGTCTTTTTCCCTCTGGCGAGGCTGCGGCGGGCAGGGCGCAGGCGGTGCGGTTTTGGGCGCGGCGGCTTCAAATGCGACAAAGAAATGACAATTGCATTTAAAATTGGTGAATTTTGCAGTGCAGCAATGCGCCGTGAATGACAGATTTTGCGCACGGCAAACCGCTGACACCGCTGACAATTCAAGGAGTTGCAGGGTAGCGACGGTACCCTGGGGACCGGGCTGGCAAGCCAGTGTCCGGCCAGGGGTGCGCAGGTTTTTTCCTTTTTTGCATTGAAACCGAATAGGTGCACCCATGCTCTTTGGCAAACTCTTGCCGCGCGAAGGCAATTTCTTCGAACTCTTCAACCAGCACGCTGACCGCATCGTAGAAGCGGCCCACGCGTTCTCCCAGCTGGTGGCCAATTACAACGATCCCCACCTGCGCGAAAAGTACAACCAGGATGTGGACAACGCCGAGCGCGCTGCCGACCGTGTGACCCACGAGGTCAACCGCACCCTGCACAAGACCTTCATCACCCCCATCGACCGGGAACAGATCCACTCGCTGATCAACACCATGGACGATGTGGCCGACCTGATCCAGGACTCGGCCGAGACCATGGCGCTCTACGACGTGCGCCACATGACCGAAGAAATCACCCGCCTGACGGACCTGAGCGTCAAGTGCTGCGAGCGCGTGCGTGATGCCGTCAAGATGCTCGACCGCATTGCCGACCCGGCCACGACCGAGGCGGCCATCAAGACCTGCGAAGAGATTGACCGCCTGGAGAGCGACGCCGACCGCGTGATGCGCTCGGCGATGAGCAAGCTGTTCCGCGAGGAGCCCGATGTGCGCGAGGTGATCAAGCTCAAGGCCATCTACGAGCTGCTCGAAACCATCACCGACAAGTGCGAGGATGTGGCCAACCACATCGAAGGCATCATCCTGGAAAACTCCTGATCCGTTGCAGCAAGCAGGAGACTGAACTTCCATGGAACCGATGCAAACAGCCCTGTGGGTGATTGTCGTGCTGGTGGCGCTGGCCATCTTGTTCGACTTCATGAACGGGTTTCATGACGCGGCCAACTCGATTGCGACCGTTGTCTCTACCGGCGTGCTCAAGCCCACCCAGGCGGTGGTGTTTGCGGCATTTTTCAACTTTGTGGCGATCTTTGTCTTCCACCTGAGCGTGGCGGCCACCATCGGCAAAGGCATTGTTCACCCGGGCATTGTCGATACACATGTGATCTTTGGCGCCCTGGTGGGCGCGATCGCTTGGAACCTGATCACCTGGTACTACGGCATTCCGTCGAGCTCCTCGCATGCGCTGATCGGCGGCATCGTGGGCGCGGTGATTGCGAAGGCGGGCTCCGGCGCGCTGGTGGCCAGCGGTATCTGGAAGACCGTGGCCTTCATCTTCGTCTCTCCGGTGCTGGGCTTCCTGCTCGGCTCGATCATGATGGTGATCGTGGCCTGGCTGTTCCGCCGCACCACACCGGGCCGGGTCGACAAGTGGTTCCGCCGCCTGCAGCTGGTGTCTGCCGGTGCCTACAGCCTGGGCCACGGCGGCAATGATGCGCAAAAGACCATCGGCATCATCTGGCTGCTGCTGCTGTCCACCGGCTATGCCTCGCCCAACGATGCCGACCCACCGACCTGGGCCATCATCTCGTGCTATGCGGCCATTGGCCTGGGCACCATGTTTGGTGGCTGGCGCATCGTCAAGACCATGGGCCAGAAGATCACCAAGCTCAAGCCCGTGGGCGGCTTCTGCGCCGAAACTGGTGGCGCGATGACCTTGTTCATCGCCACGGCGCTGGGTATCCCTGTCTCGACCACGCACACCATCACCGGTGCCATCGTTGGTGTGGGCTCCACCCAGCGCATGAGCGCGGTGCGCTGGGGCGTTGCTGGCAACATCGTCTGGGCCTGGGTGCTGACCATTCCGGCCAGCGCCTTTGTGGCGGCCTTTGCCTACTGGGTGAGCCTGCAGCTCTATTGAGCGCCTCCTGTCGATAGCCTGAAGACGGCTGGCGGATATGATCTGCCAGCCGTTTTGTTTTTGGCGCAGGCATGACTGAACCCGCAATCACCCCGTCGATCTTCTCGCTGCACCCGCTGGCCTGGGCTGCGGCTGTGTTGGCCGCACTGCTGCTGGCGGTGCTGGTCCTGGCCTGGCTGTTGGCCGGCTGGTTGAGTAAACCGTACCGCCCAGCGATGGGCGCAGCACCGCAAGAGCTGGGTGCCACTGCGGTGGAGATCGCCACGTCGCAAGGCATGGTGCGCGGCTGGTATGCGCCCGGCACCCCTGGCCAGGGCGCCGTGCTGCTGCTGCACGGCGTGCGTGCAGACCGGCGCGCAATGCTGCCCCGGGCGCTGGCGCTGCATGCGCGCGGCCATGCGGTGCTGCTGATCGATCTGCCGGCCCATGGCCAAAGCGATGGCGAGATGCTGTCCTTCGGGCCGCGCGAGGGCCTGGGCGTGGCCCGGGCGCTGGCCTGGCTGCAGGCGCAGCAGCCTTCTGAGAAGGTGGGCGTGATTGCTGCCTCGCTGGGTGGCGCCGCGCTCTTGGTGGCCGATCTGCTGCAGCCGCCCGATGCGCTGGTGCTGGAAGCGGTGTTCCCCAGCATGGAGGCCGCCGTGGACAACCGGGTGCGTGCGGTGCTGGGCCCGCTGGCCCCGTTGGCGCGGATCGCCACGCCCTTGTTGCTGTGGCAGATGCCGCTGCGGCTGGGCCTGGACCCGTACCAGCTGCGGCCGATGGACCGCCTGGCAGCCTGGAACCGGCCGGTGATGGTGCTGGGCGGCACCGAAGACCGCTATACCCCGCCTGCTGAAACCCGGCAGATGGCGGATGCCGCAAGCCAGGCGCAGCAGTCAGCGCAGCCGCTATGGCTGGTGCCGGGCGCGGCCCATGTGGACCTGCACCAGTTCGCGCCGCAGGCCTATGAGGCGCAGGTGTTTGGTTTTCTCAGCGCGCATCTGCAGGCGAATGTGCAATTGCGCTGAGCTTGCACCGCCATCCGCTTATTGCGAAATCTTGCGCGCTTCCTCGATCTGGTACTGGAAGTAGTGCTCAAAGCTGTAGGCCAGGCTGGCCATCAGGATCGTAGTGCCGATCAGGAGCGAGGCCACAATGCCGAAAATCGTCGTCCAGCTGGTGCGGCCGGGCAGGGCGTCCTCGGGCAGGCTGGGGTTGTGGCGGGCATTCCACTTCTCGGGCGCCATCAGTCCGTAGACGATGGCCGTCAGCGCGCAGGCCGCAATGGTGAAGCCCAGCAGCGGCACCAGCATCCAACTGAGCTGGTCGTCAATGCCGTGGCTGGCAATGCGCTCCATGCCATACAGGCCCAGCGCCGTGGGGATGGGCAGCATCCAGCCGAGCATGTCACCCAGGCCATGCAGGTAGAAGCGGTGCAGGCCCAAAGGCCCACCCAGAAAAGCCAGCCAGGTGGCCAAGGTCTTGCTCTTGCTGCGCGGCATTGCGTGGGTGATGGGGTGGCTCATAAGGCTGGTGGGGCTGGTTGGAGCCGCGAACACAACCCTTGATACGTCGTTGCCAAGCCTTGTCGTACTACAGTACTGCCTGCGGCTTGGCGCCTCGTCTCAACCGCAAACCTTCGGTTTGCTGGGTCGTGTTGGCGTCTCTTAGGTGGTGGGGGCGCTGTTGTCGCCATCGCCCAGGGTTTTTTCCATCATCACAATATCCAACCAGCGGCCAAATTTCCAGCCCACCGAGCGCATCACGCCCACCTGGCTAAAACCGGCTGCGCGGTGCACGCCGACCGAGCCGAGGTTGTTGGAGTCACCGATCACGGCGATGAGCTTGCGCACACCGGCGGCTTCGCAGTGTTCGATCAAGGCATTCATCAACAGGCGACCCAGGCCCCGGCCATGTTGCCCATCTGCCACATAGATCGAATCCTCGGCCGAGAAGCGGTAGGCCGGCCGGGCCTTGAACCAGTTCGCATAGGCAAAGCCCAGGATCTGGCCGTCGGCGTCCTCCGCTACCAGGTAGGGGAGCTGGCGCGACAATACCTCGTCGCGGCGTCGGGTCATTTCTGCTTCGCTGGGGGCTTCGGTCTCGAAGCTGCCCGTGCCATGCAGCACATGGTGGGCATAAATGCGGGTGATGGCGGGAAGATCCTGGGGGGTGCTGGCACGAACACTTGGCATGGTTGAAAGAAGTTTGTATAATTTGCGGCTTTACTGCGTGTCGCTGGCCGGGTGGCTAGTTGCGTGTCTCAAACGTGGTAAGAAAACTAACCACCCGAAGGATTATTATGGTCGTTATTCGACTCTCCCGCGGCGGCTCCAAGGCCCGTCCGTTCTACAACATCGTCGTTGCTGACAAGCGCGTGCGCCGTGACGGCTCGTTCATCGAGCGCGTGGGTTTCTACAACCCACTGGCCAAGGAAGGCGTTGAAGGCCTGCGCGTTGCTCTGGACCGCGTGGCTTACTGGAAGAGCGTTGGTGCTCAGGCTTCCACCACCGTGGACCGTCTGGTCAAGCAAGCTGCTGCCAAGGCTGCTTAATTTGCCTCTCTCATCATGGATGGTGCTCCGGTACCATTCGTGCATGCGGGCCGCTGCTGCGATGAGCACTGCGGCCCGTTTTTTATTGCCCTGTTGAACTGCCATGCCCGCTACCGAGTTGTTGTTAAGCCCTGCCACCTTGCCCGATGACGCCATTGAAGTGGCGCGCATCGCCGATGCCTGGGGCGTCAAGGGCTGGTTCAAGGTGATTGCCCTCAGCCCCGACCCGCAGGCGCTGCTCAAGTCCAAGCTGTGGTTCATTCAGCCGCCTGAGAAGGGCGCGCGCCACTTCCAGGGCGTTGCCCAGCTGGAGATGCGCCAGGCGCGCTTCCATGGCGATGGCATGGTGGGCTGGGCCCAGGGCGTGGATGACCGCGACCAGGCGGAAAAGCTCAAGGGTGCGCGGGTCTTCATCTCGCGCGCCGATTTCCCCAAGACCGAAGACGGCGAGTACTACTGGGTGGACCTGCTGGGTCTGGCCGTGGTCAACCGCGAAGGCGTGGCACTGGGCACCGTGAGCGACCTGATGGCCTCCGGCCCCCAGACCGTGCTGGTGCTGAACTACGAAGAAGACGGCAAAACGCAGGAGCGCCTGATCCCGTTCGTCGACGCCTTTGTCGACGAGGTCTCGCTGCCCAACAAGCGCATCACTGTCGACTGGCAGCCGGACTACTGATCGTGCCGGGCACACAGGCCGCCAGCGGGGAGAATCTCTATGCGCTTTGACATCATCACCTTGTTCCCCGAGCTGTTCAGCCCCTTTGTCGAGGTAGGCGTAACGCGCCGCGCCTACAGCAGCGGCCAGGTGGCGGTGCAGTGCTGGAACCCGCGCGATTACGCCCCCGGCAACTACCGCCGCGTTGATGACCGCCCCTTTGGTGGCGGCCCCGGCATGGTGATGATGGCCCAGCCGCTGGCCGACTGCCTGGCCGCCATCCGCGCCGCGCGTGCCGAGGCCGAGCCTGCGCCGCTGGTGCTGTTCTCGCCGATTGGCGAGCGCATGGACCATGCCCAGGTGCAGGGCTGGTCCGATTCGCAGGGTGCCATCCTGCTGTGCGGCCGCTATGAAGGTGTGGACCAGCGCTTTATTGACCGCCATGTCGATGTGCAGCTGAGCCTGGGCGATTTTGTGCTCTCCGGCGGCGAGATTGCCGCGATGGCCTTGCTCGATGCGGTGGCCCGCCTGCAACCCGGTGTGCTGCATGACGAGGGCAGCCACCAGTTCGACAGCTTCAACCCCGCGCTCGACGGCCTGTTGGATTGTCCCCACTACACCCGGCCCGAGGTCTGGGAGGGCGAGTCGGTGCCTGCGGCTCTGCTGTCGGGCCACCATGCCAATATCGAGCGCTGGCGCCGCGAGCAAAGCCTGCGCAACACGGCGATCCACCGCCCTGAGCTGCTGGACCAGGCGCGCAGCCGCAAGCAGCTCAGCCGCAAGGATGAGCAGCTGCTGGCCAGTGACGATTTGGTAAATTTGGCAAAACCGCTATAATTGCCGGTTTTACGATCCTCTACACGGCCGCTTTTTTCAATGGTGAGAGAAGCAACATGCCGCACATGCCCCGTACACCGTGCTGGGCGCGGCTGCCAAATTCATGGCGCGCGTATGATCGTTGGATGAAACCATGAACCTGATCCAGATTCTCGAGCAAGAAGAAATTGCTCGCCTGAACAAGACCATTCCTGAATTTGCCCCTGGCGACACCGTGATCGTGAGCGTGAACGTTGTTGAAGGTACGCGCAAGCGCGTGCAGGCTTACGAAGGCGTGGTGATTGCCAAGCGCAATCGCGGTCTGAACAGCGGCTTCACCGTGCGCAAGATCTCCAGCGGCGAAGGCGTGGAACGTACGTTCCAAACCTACAGCCCTATGATCGCCGGTATCGAAGTCAAGCGTCGCGGCGATGTGCGCCGTGCCAAGCTGTACTACCTGCGTGAACGCAGCGGCAAGTCGGCTCGTATCAAGGAAAAGCTGCCAGCACGGAAGGCAGCACCTGTGGCAGCTGCGTAATAACGCTGCGACAGAGCCCAGTGCTGAAAGCCGCTACAGTGCAAGCTGTGGCGGCTTTTTTACATGGGTCGCCGCTTGCTGCCTCCGTCTATGTCCAACGCATCCTCTCCCTCGCCTTCCCCATCCCCGGCTGTCACGGCCCGGGTGTCGTCCATCATGGATCCGCGCCGCGCGCCGGTGGTGCAGATCGATTCGGCCCTGCCGGCGGTTGCGCCGCGGTTGTTGCTGGCCGATTCGCTGCGCCAGGCTTTTGTTGCCCATCCGCATGGCGGTGAGCCGGAGATCTTCCGCGAGCGCAGCTGGACGGACCGCCCGCCCGCCAAGGCCGCCGTGCTGGTGGCGCTGGTGCAGCGCCAGGAGATGCATGTGCTGCTGACCCAGCGCAGTGCCAGCCTGAGCAACCATTCCGGGCAGATTGCCTTCCCCGGCGGCCGCCAGGATCCGGAGGACCGCGATATCAACGACACCGCGCTGCGTGAGGCCTGGGAAGAGGTGGGGCTGGCGCGCGAGCGGGTCGAGATCATTGGTCGCCTGCCCGAGTACGCCACCGGCTCGGGCTTTGAGGTGACGCCCATCGTCGGGCTGGTGCAGCCACCGTTCCACCTGCAGGCCAATCCGGGCGAGGTGGATGAGGTGTTCGAGGTGCCGCTGTCCTTCCTGATGAACCCGGCGCACCACCACTGGCAGCAGCTGGACACGCCGGAGTTCAGCCGGCGCTGGCTGTCCATGCCCTATGAGGACCCGGAGTCGGGCAGCGAGCGCTTTATCTGGGGGGCTACGGCCAGCATGCTGCGCAATTTGTACCGGTTTTTGGCGTTTCCACCTGTCTTGTAGTTTGTAACGGCTTGTGTGATACATCACAGCCGGTATGATCACTGTCCATGAGTTTTTTCGCCACGCTGATGGCCCTGCTGCTGGAGCAGGCCAAATCCCTATCTCGTGACAACCCGGTCTATGCCGGTGTGCGGGCCTGGGTGCAATGGCTCAGCCGCAATCTGGATGCTGGCGAGCAACGCCACGGCTGGCTGGCCTGGAGCGTGGCCGTGCTGCTGCCTACCGCCTTGGCCATGGGCATGCACTGGCTGCTGGTCGCCCTGGTGGGCTGGCCGCTGGCCATGGCCTGGCATGTGCTGGTGCTGTATGTGACCTTGGGCTTTCGCCAGTTCAGCCACCATTTCACCCGCATCCGCCATGCGCTGGAGTCCGGCGACGAAGAGCAGGCCCGCCAGTACCTGGCCGATTGGCAGCAGGTCAATGCCGATGACCTGCCGCGCCGCGAGATCGTGCGCCATGTGATCGAATACTCGGTGCTGGCCGCGCACCGCCATGTGTTTGGCGTGCTGGCCTGCTACTCCATTGGCTCGGCCCTGGGCCTGGGGCCGGCTGGCGCGGTGTTTTTCCGCATGGCCGAATATGCCTCGCGCTTTGCGCGCCAGTCGCCGGAGCCCGTCGCCCTGGTGCAAGGCGCTTTCGAGACCGTTGCCGCCAAGGCCTGGACCGTGGTGGACTGGCTGCCCTCCCGGCTAACCGCGCTGAGCTTTGCCGTGGTGGGCAATTTTGAAGAGGCCATCGACGGCTGGCGCTTTCAGACCCAGCATTTTCCCAATGACAACGATGGCGTGATTCTGGCCGCCACCGCCGGCGCCATCGATGTGCGCCTGGGCGGTGTGGCCTTGCGCGCCCGCAGTGTCGATATCGATACGGCAGCGCCCTTGCAGATCCAGGGCGATGGCGCCACCACCCCGGGCCGTGACCCGGAAGTGGCCCACCTGCGCAGCGTGGTGGGCCTGGTGTGGCGCTCCGTCGTGGTCTGGATGTTGCTGCTGGCGCTGCTGACCTTGGCGCGTCTGTTGGGTTAGTAGATCAGGCAGTTTGCAGCGCAGCGGCAGGGCTGCGGCGCTGGCCCATTGCCACCAGTACCAGGCCGATGGCCGACAGCGCTGCAGCGCCCCAGATGATCGACAGCAGGCCGGCGCCGGCAATCAGGCTACCGCCGACCCAGGCACCCAATGCATTGCCCAGGTTGAAGGCCGCAATGTTCAGGCTGGAGGCCAGGGTGGCGCCCTGGCTGCCCACGCCTTGCATCACCCGCATCTGCATGGGGGCCACGGTGGCGAAAGCGACCACGCCGAGCACCGTCACATAGGCCATGGCCACGCCGGCCGAGATGCCAAAGGCCCAGCGGCCTGCCAGCAACACGGCGACCAAGGCGCCCAGGGTGATCCACAGTGCGCGCACCACGCCGCGGTCGGCCAGCTTGCCGCCGGCAATATTGCCCAGGGCCGAGCCGGCGCCAAACAGCAGCAGGCTCACGGCCACACCAGTGTTGCCCATCTGGGTGATCTGCGACAGCAGTGGCTCCACATAGGTGTAGAGCGCAAACACACCCCCAAAGCCGAAGACCGTCATGCCCAGGCCCAGCCACAAGGGCGTGCTCGCCAGGATGGACAGCTCATCGCGCAGTGCAGCGGGCGCAGCCTGCTGGAGCTTGCTGGGCACAAAGGCGGCCAGAATGCCCAGCGCAACCACGCCGATCACGGCCACAGCCGCAAAAGCCATGCGCCAGCCAAAATGCTGGCCGATCCAGGTGCCGGCCGGCACACCCAGCAAGGTCGCCAGGGTCAGGCCCGAGAACATCAGCGCAATGGCCGAGGCCTGCTTGTCCTTGGCCACCAGGCCGGTGGCCACGACGGCGCCTACGCCAAAGAAGGTGCCATGGGTGAGCGAGGTCAGCATGCGCGCGCCCATCAGCCAGCCGTAGCTGGGGGCCATGGCCGCGGCGATGTTGCCGGCGATAAAGATCAGCATCAGGCCCAGCAGCAGCCATTTGCGCGGCCAGTGGCGCGTGGCCAAGGTGAGCACGGGCGCACCAATTGCCACGCCAAAGGCATAGCCGGAGATAAGGGTGCCGGCCGTGGGGATGCTGATGCCCAGGTCCTGGCTGACCTGGGTGAGCAGGCCCATGATGATGAATTCGGTGGTGCCGATGCCAAAGGCACCGGCGGCGAGCGCCAGCAATGAGACAGGCATGAGAGTTTTCCTTGTGTGATGCGATGGCCGGTGGCCTTGTTGAGGAGATGGATTGTGAAGCGCCGCCTGATTCTTGTGTAGTCGGAACAGTGGAAAGGTATTTGTTCCCATATGGAATAAATAGGTGCAGAATTTGCCACCACCATCTGCAGCTATGACGCTTTTGACCATGCGCAACCCCGCCTTTCCCGCCAGCCCGACCTTTGAGACCAACCGCTCCGGTGAGCTGGAGGTGTTTGTGCAAGTGGCCGAGCACGGCAGCTTCTCGGCTGCAGCCCGTCACCTGGGCGTGTCGCCGTCGGCCACCAGCAAGATCGTGGCGCGCATGGAGGCGCGCCTGGGCGCGCAGCTGTTGCTGCGCAGCACGCGCCGGGTGCAGCTGACGCCAGAGGGCCGCCAGCTCTACGAACGTGGCCAGCGCGTGCTGGCGGATCTGCAGGAGGCCGAAGCGGCCGCATCGCTGCGCAGCACCCCCAAGGGCGTTGTGCGCATCAACTCCAGCTCATCGACCGGGCAGGCCATCCTGGTGCCGCTGATGGCCCGGCTGATGCAGCAGTACCCTGGCCTGGTGCTGGACCTGAGCTTTACCGACGAGGTGGTGGACCTGATGGAAGCGCGGGCCGATATAGCGATCCGCTGGGGCAAGCTGCCGGCCTCGGACATGGTGGCGCGGCTGCTGGGCCATACCCGCCAGGTGATTGTGGCGGCACCGGCCTACCTGGATGCGCATGGCGTGCCTACACACCCCGATACGCTGGGCGGCCATGTGCGCATTGGCTGGAACTACCAGCGCACGGTGCCGCACTGGCCGTTTCGGGTGGCGGGGCAGGATGTGGAGGTGCCGATTGGTGAGCTGCTGCGCGTCAACGATGGCGATGTGATGCGCAACCTGGCGGTCGAAGGCGTGGGCCTCGCGCGGCTGTCGCTGTTCCATGCCTGGCACGATATTGCCGCCGGCCGGCTGCAGGTGGTGCTGGAGCCCTTCAACACCGGCGTACTGGAGCCCATCCATGCGGTCTACCTGGGCAAGCCCGAGCGTCTGCCGTCGCGCACCCGCGCCGTGCTTGATTTTCTGAAAGCCCATGTCGACCTGGGCCATGCCGAGACCCTGCCCAAGCAGTGGTGCCGGGGCTAAGGATCAACAGTTTCAGTAGGCGCTCAGGTTGAGCTCGTCAAACAGCTCGCTGTAGATGCGGTAGCGGTTTTCGCTGATCGGCAGCTCGGCATGGCCGTTTTGCACGGCGTTGATCACGCCGCAGCCGGGCTCATGCAGATGGCTGCAGTTGTAGAACTTGCATTCCTTGGCATGGGCGCCGATGTCGGGCATGCAGGCGGCCAGCTGCGTGGGCGCAATGTGGTACAAGCCAAACTCCTGGAAGCCGGGCGAGTCGATCAGCGCGGTCTTGCGCGCCTCATCCACCCAGTACAAGGTGGTGCTGGTGGTCGTGTGCTTGCCGGTGTTCAGCGCCTGCGAGATCTCGTTGGTCGCGACATTCGCGCCTGGTATCAGCAGGTTGATCAAGGTGCTCTTGCCGACACCCGAGGGGCCGAGCACCAAGGTGGTCTTGCCTTCGAGCAGGCCGTAGATGGCATCGCGGTCTTCCTCGTCGGCGCCTTCCAGCGCGAAGGGCAGCACCATGTAGTGCGGCGGGTCTTCGGCCTGGTCGCGCATCGTGCGGTAAGGCTCCAGCCGTTCCCAGGCGCGCAAAAAGGGCTCGCCCAGATCCATCTTGTTGAGCGCGATGATCGGCGTGATGTGCGCCGCCTCGGCCGCGATCAGCGCCCGTGCCAACTGCACCTCGCTGAAGACGGGCTCGGCCGCGATCAGGATCAGCAGCTGGTCCAGGTTGGCGGCAAAGGTCTTGGTGCGGATGTCGTCCTGGCGGTAGAAGACATTGCGGCGCTCCAGCACTTTCTCGATTGTGCCCTCATCGCCCTGGCCGGGCGGCGGGGCCAGCCAGCGCACCTGGTCGCCGACGACGGCCTGGCTCTTCTTGCCCCGGGGGTGGCAGATGCGGCGCACGCCGTCCGGGGTTTCCACCACGCAGTGGCGGCCATAGCTGGCGACGACCAGGCCGGTCTGGGTACCACTCTGGCTGGGGGCGCTGGCGCGTCTTGCAGGTTTTGCCATGGCTCTCAGGCCAGCTGCAGCATGGCTTCGATGCGGCGCGCGCATTCGAAGTCGGTGACCGACAGCCCATGCACATCATGGGTGTTGAAGCGCACCATGCAGCGGTTGTAGTGCACCGACAGGTCCGGGTGGTGGTCCTGCGTATGGGCCACCAAGGCCACGCCGTTCACAAAGGCCATGGTTTCGTAGTAGTTGGCAAAGCGGAAGGTCTTCTCGATGGCCACATCGGCGCCATCACCGCTCAGCACCCAACCGGTCAATTGGCTCAGCTGTGTCACCACCTCGGAGGCGGACAGCGCGCGGCGGCTCTGGGTGGACCAGTCTTGTTTGGGCAGATGGGTTTCAGTCATGGGCCAATTGTTGCATGTGGCGGATACGCTCTACGGCAGGCGGGTGCGAATAGTAATAGCGCACATAGACCGGATCGGGCGTCAAGGTGGAGGCATTGTCCTCGTAGAGCTTGAGCAGGGCCGACTGCAGATCGGCGGCACGCGTCTGTTGGACCGCATAGGCATCGGCCTCGAACTCATGCTTGCGTGAGGACTGCGCCATCAGCGGCGAGACAAAGCTGCTGAACACCGGTATCACCAGCATGAACAGCAGCAGCGCCAGCGCATCGTTGGGGCTGGAGCCGGGGACGCCTGGGATGTTCAGGTTGGGCGTGACGCCCAGGCCGGTATAGAACCAGCCCTGCTGCGACAGCCAGCCCAGCAGCGCAAAGCCCAGCAGGGTCAGGCCAAACAGGCCCAGCATGCGCTTGATGATGTGCTTGTGCTTGAAGTGGCCCAGCTCATGGGCCAGCACGGCTTCGACCTCGTCGCCATTGAGCTTTTGCAGCAAGGTGTCGAAGAACACCACGCGCTTGCTGGCGCCAAAGCCGGTGAAATAGGCATTGGCATGGGCGCTGCGGCGGCTGCCATCCATCACGAACAGGCCCTTGGCCGCAAAGCCGCAGCGCTGCATCAAGGCCTGCACGCGGGCTTTGAGGCTCTCGTCCTCCAGCGGCTGGAACTTGTTGAACAGCGGTGCGATGAAGGCCGGGTAGATGACCATCAGCAGCAGGTTGAAGCCCACCCAGAAGGCCCAGGCCCAGAGCCACCACCACTGGCCGGCCGATCCCATCAGCCACAGGATGACCGCCAGGATGGGCAGGCCCACCAGCGCACCCATGGCCGTGCCTTTGAGCAAATCGGCCAGCCACAGGCCTGGCGTCATCTTGTTGAAGCCAAAGCGCTGCTCCAGCACAAAGGTCTGGTAGTAGCTGGCCGGCAGGTCGATGAGGCCGCTGATCAGCGCAAATGCGGCAACCAGGGCCAGCTGCTGCCACATGCCGCCGCCCATTGCATCCAGCAGACTGGCGTTGAGCAGATCGAGCCCGCCCAGCAAGGTCCAAGCCAGCAAGGTGATGGTGCCAATCGCCAGGCCCAGCAGGCCAAAGCGAGTCTTGGCAATCGTGTAGTCGGCCGCCTTGTGGTGGGCCTCCAGGCTGATGCGGTCGGCAAAGAGGGCGGGGACGGCATCGCGGTGGGCAGCCACATGGCGCATCTGGCGGCTGGCCAGCCAGAGTTTGATCAGCACACTGGCAGCCAGTGCAATCGCGAATATCAGGGTGAACAGCAGCGATGGAGTCACAAGTGGGGGTGTTGGTGGGCGAATACCGGACAGTGTAGGGCATAGGCGACAATCGCCCCCATGCAAAACAAGAACACCCTGGATACGCCACCCAACCCCGTGCCCGAGCTGGCCAAGTCCGATCTGAACCTGGTCTGGCTGGACTGCGAAATGACCGGTTTGAACCCGCTGGAGCACCGTGTGATCGAGATCGCGCTGGTGGTCACCAATGCCGATCTGAGCGTGCGCGTGGAAGGGCCCGTGATTGCGATCCACCAAAGTGACGAGGAGCTGGCCAAGATGGATGCCTGGAACCGGGGCACCCATGGCCGCAGCGGGCTGACCGAGCGGGTCAAGGCCTCAGCGATTGACGAGGCCGCGGCGCAGGCCGAGGTGCTGCGCTTCATGAAGCGCTATGTGCCCAAGGCCAAGGTGCCCATGTGTGGCAACAGCATTGGCCAGGACCGCCGTTTTCTGGCGCGCTACATGCCCGATCTGGAGGCCTACTTCCATTACCGCAATGTCGATGTGAGCACCCTCAAGGAGCTGGCACGCCGCTGGCGCCCCGAGCTGGTCAGCGGCTTCAAGAAGGCGCAAAAGCACACCGCGCTGGCCGATGTGCATGAGTCGATTGACGAGCTGCGGTACTACCGCGAGCACTTTCTGCAGCTCGCGCCCGCTGCCCCACAGGCCGCCGCTTGAACGTGGTTTTTTCGGGGCATTGACCCTTGGGTCTGCGGGAAAACCCCAGATCGTGCGATAATTCGCGCTTCCCCGCCAAAACTGGCGGTTGATACGCACATCTCCCTTCATTCTCTGGGCGTCCAGGCCATGCGATTCGCAGCATGGCCGATTTGAACAAGCCCGCGGCAATCTGTATGGCCGTTACCGTTTGATGGTTGATGTTTTTAAACCATGAACGGTACGGAACTGCGTCGCGAAACGCGCAGTGGCCGGCCTATTGCTATTGTTCAAAAATGACGCAAGACCTCCATCTGCAGGGCGAAACCGCGCCTGCGCAAAACACCGTTGACGCTAACCAAGAGATCGTCAATACCTCCCCCTTGTCCGCTGAAGCCATCGACGCTTCGCAAGAAGGCAACACCGAGCTGGTGGCTGAGGCCGAAGCCGAAGCGCTGCCTGAAGAGCCAAATGGCTTTGTCGAGCTGGGCCTGGCGCCCGAACTGGTGCAAGCCGTCAAGGATCTGGGCTACACCCAGCCTACCGCTGTGCAACTGCGCGCCATTCCTTTGGCGATGATTGACGAAGGCGACGACAACCAGCATTTCACCGACCTGATGGTGTCGAGCCAGACGGGTTCCGGCAAGACCGCCGCCTTCCTGCTGCCCGTGCTGCACACCCTGATCCAGCAACAAGGCCAGGCCGAAGCCGAAGAGCGCGCTGAACACGAACGCCTGGTCGCAGAAGCCCTGGCCCGTGGTGAGCAAGCGCCCAAGCGCGCCAAGCGCAAGAACCCGCTGAGCCCCCGCAACTTCAAGGCCGCCCAACCTGGCGCCCTGGTGCTCTGCCCCACCCGTGAGCTGGCCCAGCAAGTGGCCCACGACGCGATTGAGCTGGTGCGCCACTGCCGTGGTCTGCGCGTGGCCAATATCGTCGGTGGCATGCCTTACCAACTGCAAATCGCCAAGCTGCAAAACGCCGATCTGGTCGTGGCAACGCCTGGCCGTCTGCTGGACCTGCAGCGCTCGATGCAGATCAAGCTCGACAAGGTGCAGTTCCTGGTGGTGGACGAGGCCGACCGCATGCTGGACCTGGGCTTCTCCGACGACCTGGCCGAAGTCAACCAGCTGACCGCCCAACGCAAGCAAACCATGATGTTCAGCGCGACCTTCGCGCCCCGCATCCAGCAGTTGGCCATGCGCGTGATGCATGACAACGGCGCCAGCGTGCAGAAGATCACCATCGATTCGCCCCAGGAAAAGCACGCCAACATCAAGCAAGTGCTGTTCTGGGCCGACAACTCCCAGCACAAGCGCAAGCTGCTGGACCACTGGCTGCGCGACGCCTCGATCAACCAGGCCATCGTGTTTGCATCCACCCAGGTGGAATGTGACGGCCTGGCCAACGACCTGCAGCAAGAAGGCTTCTCTGCAGTGGCACTGCACGGCGCGCTGAGCCAAGGCCTGCGCAACCGCCGCCTGATGGCACTGCGCAATGGCCAGGTGCAGATCCTGGTGGCGACCGATGTGGCTGCCCGTGGTATCGACGTGCCCACGATCACCCACGTGTTCAACTACGGTCTGCCGATGAAGGCCGAAGACTACACCCACCGCATTGGCCGTACCGGCCGTGCTGGCCGCTCGGGCCTGGCGATCACCTTCGCCGAGTTCCGCGACCGCCGCCGTGTGTTCGATATTGAGGCTTACACCAAGCAGCAGTTCAAGCCGGAAGTGATTCCAGGCATGGAGCCGCAGCAACGCTTCCCCGCACGCAGCGAAGGCCCTCGCGGCGCTGGCCGTGGTGGTGACCGTGGCCGTCCAGGTGCTGGCCGTGGTGGCGAGCGCCGTGGTGGTGGCGGCTTTGGTGCCGACCGTGGTTTTGGTGGCCGCCGTGATGGCGAAGGCTATGGCCGCAAGCCAGGCTTTGGCGAGAACGCTGGTTTTGGTGGCGCTCCACGTGGTGGCGACAGCCGTCCGCGTTTCGAGCAGCGCGATGACCGCGCGCCACGCTTTGAGCAGCGCCCTGACCGTGGTGGCGACCGCTTCCAGGACCGTGGCCCGGACCGTTTCCAGGATCGTGGCACTGATCGCTTCCAGGACCGTGGTGCAGACCGCTTCCAGGACCGCGCACCCCGCCCCGAAGGCCGTAGCTTTGACCGCGCCCCTGAGCGCCGTGGCGACCGCTTTGGCGGCGACAACCGTGGTGCTGACAGCCGCGGCCCACGCAGCCCAGCCCCCCGCCACGCCGGTGGTGGTGACTTCGCCCAGCGCCGTCCAGGCGGTGAAAACCGCTTTGGTGGTGAGCGCGGTGGCCGTCCCTACACCCCCGCTGGTGGTGACCGCAAGCGCACCGAGCGCAGCCGTTAATCAACGCATCGCGCAATGACAAAGAGCTTCCCGAGGGAAGCTCTTTTTTTATGCCTGTTGCACAAGGCGGCTGCTGGATGGTGAGTGCTGAGCGCCCCCTTGGGCGCATCCGTCAGACTTTGAACAGGTGCTCAGACCGCATTGTGGCGGCCGATATCGGGCCAGCGGTGGTGGAAATAGATCCAGCTGAACAGGCCGGTCAGCATCAGGCCCATCGATGCAATGGCCAGTGCCACGGTGGACTGCATGACCAGAGGCGCGAGCACGCCCGCGACGATGCCATTGGCGACCGAGGTGACGACGGCCTGCAGCGAAGAGGCCAGGCCCCGGCGTTCGGGGTGCAGGTCCAGCACCAGCAGGGTGACCACCGGGGTCATCAAGGCCCAGCCAAAGGAGTAGATGCCCAGCGGCAGCAAGGCCCAGGCTGGGTGCGGGGGCAGTACCAGGTTCAGCAGCAGGTAAATGCAGGAGGTCAGGAACATGATCAGAAAGCCGTGGCGCACCTGGCGCTTGGGCGGAATCTTGCCCGCCAGCCTGCCGCTGACCCAGGCGCCCAGCATGATGCCGCCGATGGTGCAGATAAAGAACCAGAAGAACTGGGTCGGCTGCATGCGCATATGGGTGCCGAGGAAGGTGGGGGCCGACAGGATATAGATGAACATGCCGTTGAAGGGCACGCCGCTGGCGGCGGCCAGCAGCAAGAAGCGTGGGCTGCTGCACAGCTGCCAGTAGCCGCGCATGAGGTTGCGCACATCAAAGGCCTGGCGCTTTTCGGGCGGCAGGCTCTCGGGCAGCAGGCGCCAGTTGTAGGCCCAGAGCAGCGCGCCAATCACCGTCAGCAGCCAGAAGATCGATTGCCAGCTGGCGTAGGCAATGAAGACGCCGCCAATCATCGGGGCCACCGCTGGCGCGATGCCAAAGTAGATGGTGATCTGGCTCATCACCCGCTGGGCCTGGGCGGGCGGGAACAGATCGCGCACCACCGCGCGCGAGACCACAATACCGGCGCCCGTGGTGCAGCCTTGCAGTGCGCGGAACAGGATCAGCTGGCCAGGGGTCTGGGCCAGCGCGCAGCCCGCCGAGGTCAGCGCAAAGGCGGCCAGGCCCCAGAGCACGATGGGGCGGCGGCCAAAGCTGTCCGACAGCGCGCCATGGAACAGGTTCATGAACGCAAAGCCGAACAGATAGGCCGACAGCGTCTGCTGCATCTGCAGCGGCGAGGCGTTCAGCGATGCCGCAATGCCGTCAAAGGCGGGCAGGTAGGTGTCGATCGAAAACGGCCCCAGCATGCCCAGCAGCGCCAGCATGACCGCCAGAATCCATTGGGGTGTGGGCTGGGCGGATGCGTCTGCGGGGCGTGGTGGGTTCATGGCCAGCGCGCCACCGGCCGTGGGCAGGGGGCGTCGTCAAATAAGGGGGGTAAAGAGCCTGGGCTGCTGCAGCCTTGGGTGGGTCCAGTGCGCAAGCAGCAGGCGCTGAGCTTAACCCAAGCGCCTGCGCCATGCAGCCGCTGAGCTTAACCCAAGCGCCTGCGCCATGCAGCCGCTGCGGTATGGGTCTGGGGGCTGCGCCTCAGCGCGGCTGCACTTCGTCGGGCAGCATCGCGGCGATGATGTCCAGGGTGTCGAGCATTTGCGAGGGGTTGCGCGGATCGGCGCTGAGCACGGGCACGGCGCATTCGGCATGGGCAGAGAGGCGCACGGTGAACATCTCCTGCTGCGCAGCCGATGCCGGGCGCGCAATCAGCACCACGATGGCCTGGATATTGGGTGCCGCATGGCATTGCTGAATCAGGTCGATGGTCTGCTCCATCGCATGGGGCTCGTGGATATCGACCATGACGATGGCGCCAAAGGCCAGCGACAGCGCCCATTCACGCACAAAGTCGTAGCGCTCCTGGCCGGGGCAGCCGTAGACCTGCAGGGTGTCCTCATCGTCCAGCTTGATTTCGCCAAAATCCAGGCCCACCGTGGTGGTCTCTTTCGCGTGGGCCTGCTTGTCCAGATTGGGGACATCGCACTCGATGGCCAGGCTGCCGCAGAGGCTGCGGATCGCTGTCGTCTTGCCGATGCCCATGGGGCCCAGCAGCACGATGCGTTTGATGGGGTGGTGCATGAGGTCCTCCCGTCAGTGGTTCAGTGCGGGTCGCTGGCCCGGTTCTGGTGGATCCAGCGGCTCAGTTGTCGGAAAAGGCCCAGCTTGGCCGCGGCTGCCGGGCTGGGCTCGGCGGCGTGGGGGGCTGGGGACGCAGGGGTGGCCATGGCCACCGGCTCAGCCGTTGCAGTTGGCGCGGTCTCTACCAGCACGCCCTTGCCACGCAGCACCTGCAATACGCGCAGGATCTCGCCACGCTCCAGCTGGGTGCGTTCGGCCAATTCATCGAGGCCACGGTCGCCGGAGATCATCGCCGCCAGCAGCTGTCGGTGGGCCTGGCCGGCCATGCTGCCGGTCAGCTGGGTCCAGCGCTTGATGCGAAAACGGGTGCCGGGAGCGGGCAGGTTGCCCAGCGCTGCGGCAGGGGTTGCCGTGGTCGCGATCGGGGCTTCTACCACGGGCTCAGGCTGAGGCTCGGCCACCACCAGGGTTGGCTGGCTCAGGTCGGTGGCCTTGAGGAAGGCGGCGTCCGGCGTCTTCACCTGCACATCATGGCCCAGGCTCATGCCGTGCTGGCGGCGTGTCTTGAGGGTTTCGCGCAGCCGCTTGCCGTGGGCCTGCACGCTGATATGTTCCAGCAGCTGGGTCAGGCGCCCCACGCTGTAGTCGGGTGGGAGTTGGGCGTCGATCTGGTCCGGCCATTGGGCGCGTGCGGCCTGGGCCTGGTCATCGGTGGCAATCAGCAGCACAAAGGAGTTGTGCGAGCGGTTCTGGATGGCACCGGGCGCGCTATGGGCGTCGATCACCCACAACTCAGTGGCGGGCTTGGCGGTCTGAGAAGGCTGTTTGTCGCGCCAGTGCTTGGCGGCGACTTCAAACAAATAGCTAAAGCGCAGTTGATGGGCTTCACTCAAATGGGCGGCATGCAGGATCAACTCGGACATAACAACTCTCCCTGGCACATTCACCTTCAAGCTTTGCAGAAGCAGTAGTTCGTGCAAAGCGGGTGCCTAGCATGGACGTTGTTCCATTTTCAAAGCTTGTAATAATATGTCAATATCTCAGATATATTAATAATGCGCTATTGATGGATCGCAACTATGTTGCGATCTCTGTGCCAGATGTAGCGCACGCGTGCCTGAAAAGTGTAACTAGCTTTCTTGGCAGCCATGTGGCGAAGCGCTTGGTACACCGCAGAGATGCATGCCAAGGCTTATTTAGTATTCAAATAAACAACAGGCCTGCTCAGGCCTGTTGCTGTATTCGCTCAGTGTTGGTGCTGGTGACCGCCTGCAGCGGCTGGCTGGCCAGCGGCTGCCGGGGCCAGTGCGCGGATGGTGGCGCTCACGGCAATGCTTTCCTTGGCGCCATCGGCATGCACCACTTCCAGGGTCAGGTCGACGTTCTCGCCGGCAACCAGCGGCTTTTTCAAGCCCATCAGCATGATGTGGTACCCGCCGGGCTTGAGGCTCACAGCCTGGCCATTGGGCAGCTTGACGCTGGGCACGGCCCGCATCTTCATCACGTTGTCTTCCATGCGCATTTCGTGCACTTCGGCGGTGCTGGCGGCATCGGTCTTCACGCCGACGAGCTGGGCATCGTCATGCGCCGAGCGCAGATCCATGAACACGCCGGAGGCCTGCTGCTGTGCGACCGTGGCACGCGCCCAGGGATTGCTGACCGTGACATGGGCAAAAGCGCTGGAGGCGGTTGCAAACGCAAAGGCGGCGAGCAAGGAGGGGAGCA
Organism: Comamonas sp. JUb58; assembly: GCF_004364775.1. Lineage (GTDB taxonomy): Bacteria > Pseudomonadota > Gammaproteobacteria > Burkholderiales > Burkholderiaceae_C > Comamonas. The sequence continues at coordinate 481,485 of NZ_SOAL01000001.1, read as the reverse complement.
GGGGGCGCATGGTAGGTGCTGAGAGAAATGTCGGAGGGATAAAACGGATTCCTGCATTCTACAAGCGCAGGGCCATCTTGGCCGGCTAGCGCTGCGGCTGGGTGCTAGGGTGAGGGATATGCGCGAGGAGAAAATAAAAAACGGCCTAGGCGGGAAGCCTAGGCCGTCAAGAGTGGTGGGCCCTGAGTGATTCGAACACTCGACCAACGGATTAAGAGTCCGCTGCTCTACCAACTGAGCTAAGAGCCCGAAACTGTCGCACCTTGGAAATGCTTTGTTTCGTCGGCCTGCGCGCTTTTTCGCAAGCCATAAAAATGTGGTGGGCCCTGAGTGATTCGAACACTCGACCAACGGATTAAGAGTCCGCTGCTCTACCAGCTGAGCTAAGAGCCCACATTTTTTGCTGTCAGCAGTGCGCTGCAGCAAGCCTTGTATTATGCACTAATTTTTACGCCTGCTCGGAAAAATACCAATATCAACCCTGATTTTTCCGGCAGGCCGGTTTCCGCAGAGGCAAAAACGGCCCGGACGCTGCCGGGCCGAGCCTGTCTGCTGCGGCGCGCGGCTTACATCAGCAGATGTTCGCCGGCGTTGTCGCCGCCCAGGATCACATAGTTCACCTTGCGGATGTCCATCAGGTGCTTGCCGCCTGCATAGCTGATGGAAGACTGCACGTCCTGCTCCATCTCGATCAGCGTGTCCTGCAGCTTGCCCTTGATGGGTTCGAGGATGCGCTTGCCTTCGACGTGCTTGTACTCGCCCTTGTTGAAGTCGCTGGCCGAGCCGTAGTATTCCTTGAACAGCTCGCCATCGAGCTCGACGGTCTTGCCGGGCGATTCTTCATGGCCAGCGAACAGCGAGCCGATCATCACCATCGTGGCGCCAAAGCGGATGCTCTTGGCGATGTCGCCATGGCTGCGGATGCCGCCGTCGGCAATGATGGGCTTGGTAGCCACGCGCGCGCACCACTTGAGTGCCGACAGCTGCCAGCCGCCGGTGCCAAAGCCGGTCTTGAGCTTGGTGATGCAGACCTTGCCCGGGCCCACGCCCACCTTGGTGGCATCGGCGCCCCAGTTTTCCAGGTCGATCACGGCCTCAGGCGTGGCCACGTTGCCGGCGATCACAAAGGCTTCAGGCAGCTTCTCTTTCAGATAGCCGATCATGTTCTTCACGCTGTCGGCATGGCCATGGGCGATGTCGATGGTGATGTATTCGGGGCAGATGTCGTCGGCCACAAAGCGGTCCACCACTTCGTAGTCGGCTTGCTTGACGCCCAGCGAGATCGACGCGAACAGGCCTTGCGACTGCATGGCCTTGGTGAAGGCGACGTTGTCGATGTCAAAGCGGTGCATCACATAGAAGTAGCCGTGTTGCGCCAAAAACTTGCAGATCTTCTCGTCCAGCACCGTCTTCATGTTGGCAGGCACCACCGGCAGGCGGAAGGTGCGGTTGCCCAGGACAACGCTGGTGTCACATTCCGAGCGGCTTTCCACGCGGCACTTGCGGGGCAGCAAAAGAATGTTGTCGTAGTCGAAGATTTCCATTTGATTCCAAGCTCCATAAAAGGTCGCAGCGAACTATTTCGCAGCGATGGGGCGCTTGGCTTGGAGACCGGTCGGGCAGGGCGCTTCGCGTCGGAAGAACCCTCTTTTGCGCTGTTGCAGACACAAAAAAACCGGGTCACAAGAAACTTGGGCCCGGTGACTGATTCTAGCAGCATGCACCGGCTTTGCAAAAGCCTTGCCGGCCGCTGCAGTATGTGCAGCCAGTGCCCCAGGTCGCCGGGCGCTTGGCTGGCGGGCGCCTCGCCGGTCCGCCGATCTCCCTACAATGCTGGGATGGATTCGAATGATTTGTTTGCGCTGCCGCCCGATGCGGGTGGTGCTGGGCATTTGCCGCTGCTCAATGGCCTCAACGACGAACAGCTGGCCGCTGCCACCTTGGAGGGCGGCCATGCGCTGATTCTGGCCGGTGCCGGCTCGGGCAAGACCCGGGTGCTGACCACGCGCATTGCCTGGCTGCTGCAGACGGGCCGCGCCACGCCCGGCGGCATTCTGGCGGTGACCTTCACCAACAAGGCCGCCAAGGAGATGCTCACCCGCCTGTCGGCGATGCTGCCCATCAATGTGCGCGGCATGTGGATCGGCACCTTCCACGGGCTGTGCAACCGCATGCTGCGCGCACATTACAAGTCGGCCAACCTGCCGCAAACCTTCCAGATCCTGGACACGCAAGACCAGCTTTCGGCGATCAAGCGCCTGTGCAAGCAGTTCCAGGTCGATGAGGAAGCACTGCCGCCCAAGCAGCTGCAGTACTTCATCAGCGGCTGCAAGGAAGAGGGGCTGCGCCCCTCCGATGTGCAGGCCCGCGACATGGCCGAGCGCAAGAAGGTCGAGCTCTACCAGCTCTACGAAGAGCAATGCCTGCGCGAAGGCGTGGTGGATTTTGGCGAACTGATGCTGCGCTCCTACGAGCTGCTGCGCGACAACCTGCCGATCCGCCAGCACTACCAGCACCGCTTCCGCCATATGCTGGTCGACGAGTTCCAGGACACCAACCGTCTGCAGTACCTCTGGCTCAAGCAGTTGGCGGGCGACATGGTCGGCGGCAAGTTCCAGTCCCACAGCAGCGTGATTGCCGTGGGCGACGATGACCAGAGCATCTATGCTTTCCGCGGTGCGCGCGTGGGCAATATGCAGGATTTTGTGCGTGAGTTCGAGGTGCGCCAGCAGATCAAGCTGGAGCAGAACTACCGCAGCTACAGCAACATCCTCGACAGCGCCAATGCGCTGATCAGCCACAACAGCAACCGCCTGGGCAAGAACCTGCGCACCGACCAGGGCCCGGGCGAGCCGGTGCGGGTGTCCGAGAGCGCCACCGACATGGCCGAGGCGCAGTGGATGGTCGAGGAGATCAAGTCGCTGATCAAGAGCGATGGCTTTGCGCGCAGCGAGATTGCCGTGCTCTACCGCAGCAATGCCCAGAGCCGGATTCTGGAAACCAGCCTGTTCAATGCCGGTGTGCCTTACCGCGTGTATGGTGGCCTGCGCTTTTTCGAGCGTGCGGAAATCAAGCATGCGCTGGCCTATCTGCGCCTGCTGGAGAACCCGCATGACGACACCAGCTTCATGCGGGTGGTGAACTTTCCGCCGCGCGGCATTGGCGCCCGCACCACCGAGCAATTGCAGGAAGGAGCGCAGGCCGCCGGTTGCTCGCTGTACGACGCGGTGACGGCCGTAGCCGGCAAGGCGGGCACTAAGCTGCAGTCCTTTGTGGCGATGATCGATGTGCTGCGTGAGGAAACCCAGGGCAAGACCCTGCGCGAGACCATCGAGCGCATGCTGGTGGTGAGCGGCCTGATCGAGCACTACCAGACCGAAAAGGAAGGTGCCGACCGCATCGACAACCTGGGCGAATTGGTGACCGCAGCCGAGAGCTTTGTGACCCAGGAAGGCTTTGGCAAGGATGCCGTGGCCATTCCGATCGACGAGCAGCAGGCCATGGGCGTGCCAGCCAGTGGGCAAAGCCCGGTCAGCCAGGGCCTGGACTCGGATGCACCTCTGCTCGACACCCCGCTGCCCGATGCGGCCAACCCGGCCATGGTGAACCCGGATACCGGCGAGACCTTGTCGCCGCTGGTGGCCTTTTTGACCCATGCGGCGCTGGAAGCCGGCGACAACCAGGCCCAGGCCGGCCAGGATGCCGTGCAGATGATGACCGTGCATGCCAGCAAGGGCCTGGAGTTTGACGTGGTCTTTATCGGCGGCCTGGAAGAGGGCCTGTTCCCGCACGAGAACGCGATGACAGACACCGGCGGGCTGGAGGAAGAGCGCCGCCTGATGTATGTGGCCATCACCCGGGCGCGCAAGCGCCTGTACCTGAGCACCTCGCAGACGCGCATGCTCCACGGCACCACGCGCTACAACGTGCGCAGCCGCTTCTTGGATGAGCTGCCCGAAGGCGCGCTCAAATGGCTCACACCCAAGCATTCCGGCTTTGGCAGTGGCATGGGCAGCCTGGCTTACGGCGGTGGCGGCGGCCGTTCGTCGGGTGGCGGCTATGGCGATTCCGCGCCCAGCATGTGGGGCAAAACCCCCGTGCCGGTGCAAAAGGCCGAGCCCGCGCATGGCATCAAAAAGGGCGCCAATGTGTTCCACAACAAGTTTGGCGAAGGCAAGGTGCTGGCAGTGGAAGGCACGGGCGACGATGCCCGCGCGCAGGTGAACTTTCCGCGCCATGGCACCAAGTGGCTGGCGCTGTCGGTGGCCAAGCTGACGGTGGTGTAAGCCTGCAGCGCAAGCCTGGCAGCGGTTGCTGGGATAGTGGCCACCAACCTCGGGCTTGCATTTAATAGTTGCATAGGATACTATATCGGCTGCTCATCGGCAGGCGCAGCCTTGCCGCGTCCCGGTCTGGCACCCCTGCCAGGACCTGCGCGAGCCGTCCCTGTACGCGCAGGGGCCGGCGCCCCTGCTGCTTCGCCGCTGCTGAGCCTCCACTTTCCTATCCCAGCCACACTGGCTGGCCGCTGAGCCGGCCAGGCTGCGCGTTGGCCAGTCGCTGGGTCGATGAGGATGCCCATGACCCCTGCCCGCAAGATCGATATCTCCACCCCGGCCGTTGGCCGCCACCAGGCGCTGTGCCATCTGCTGTCGCCGCGCCAGCTGCGCGACAGCACCCGTCTGCAGCCGCTGCCATCGCTGCACATTGCTCTGGTCGCGGCCATGCAGGCGGCACTGGCGGTGCTGCTGGCCTTGGTGGTGGCCCGTTTGTCGCCCTGGCCCCAGCTGGTCGGCCCTTTGGGGCTGGGCGCATTGGCGGCGCTGTTTGGCCGCTTTGCGGCGCCGGGCCGGCGCATGCGCATCGTCGGCATCTGCGCGGCCATGCTGTGCGCGGCGGTGTTTTTGCCCTCCCTCGCGTCCTGGGCCGGGTTGCCCGCCCAGGGCATGGTCTGGGTGCTGGCGCTGGTGGCTGGCGCGGCCACCTTGGCGGTCAGCCACTGGCGCCTGGGTGGGCCGGGCGCGGTGATTGTGGTGTTTGGCGCCGGTGCCTCGCTGGCGCCGGTGCACAGCGGGCAGCAGCTGCTGGAGCGGACCTTGGGCACCTTGGCTGGCGGCTTGTTGGCGGCCCTGGTCTGCTGGGCCACCGATGGCCTGCGCCACCAGGCTGTGCAGCGCGTGCAGCTGCCCGCACAGCCGCAGCGGCCCTGGCCGGCCGAGCTGGCTGCTGCCGGCCGCATTGTGCTGGGCGCTGGCCTGGCGGCCTGGGTGGCCCAGGCGGCAGGCTGGCAGCATCCAGCCTGGGCAGCGATTGGCGCCACGGCGGTAATGCAGGGCAGCCATCTGCACATCACGATGAACCGCGCGCTGCAGCGCATGGTGGGCACCATGCTGGGTGCGCTGGTCGCTGGTCTGATTTTGTCGCTGGAGCCGTCATTCTGGTGGATCGCCGCCTGCATCGTCGCGCTGCAGTTCATCACCGAGGTGAGCATTGGCTACAACTACGCCTTGGGCCAGATCACGGTCACGCCGATGGCCTTGCTGATGACGCATCTGGCCTCATCGCCGCTGGCGCCTTTGGCGATGCCGCTGGAGCGGGTGCTGGATACCGTGCTGGGCGCCGCACTGGGCATCCTGTTTGCGCTGGCACTGTCCAGCCTGGAAGACCGGGCGCACCTGCACCGCCTGCACCACGGCGAAGGCCCGCGGCCATGAAAAAAGCCCGGGCTGTGGGGCACAGGCCGGGCTTGGGTTATTCAGTAAATCTCAGAGCGCGACGCTGTCCGCTTGCTCCGGCGCTTCAAAGCAGTCGCGGAAGCTGAACACCACCGAGGTCAGGAACATCGTCGCTAGCATCAGCGAGCCAGCAATGGCGATGGCCGCCGCTGCCCAGGCGCCCAGCAGGGTACCCAGCAGCGCCGACAGCAAGGCCATGCCGATGCCAAAGCCGATGCCCACAGCCATCCAGGCCAGGCCAAACATTGTGAAGGCGCCAATATTGCGGCTGCAGGCGATCAGGCTGAAGAACACCGCCTTGATCGCGGGCACACGGTGCCAGTAGATCAGGCCAGGCGCATGCCAGAACAGCAGCGACAGCGGGATGTACAGCAGCATGGTGGCAAACATGGCCTGCTGGAAGGCAGGTTGCTCGACGATCTCGCGCGTGATCTCGCCGCCCATTAGGTTGAGGCGGGCGAACTGGCCGCCATCGAACAACGCCGAAAAGCCCAGCACCAGCAAGAAGGACAGCGCATAGAACACGCCCAGCACGACGAAGGAGCTGCGCCGTTCCTTATCGACACGCAGCGCAGCCAGCACCACCGGCAAGGTCGGGCGCGTGCCCTGGGCCGTCAACGCGGCGCCAATCATCATGCACAGGGTGGAGACGGGCAGCAGCGCCAGCGCGATAAAGGTGCCGGCAATCGGGATGGCGCCGATCAGGGACATCACCATCATCGACAGGAAGAACAGCGAGGTCAGGGCCAGGGCCTGTGTCTTGAAGGTTTTGAAGCCGTCTTGCACCCAGGTTACACCCTGGCGGGCAGTGGCGATACGAAGTTTCATGCACCAGCGCGCTGCAGCGCGGGCTGCAGCGATAAAAAATCAAAGGGGATGGCGCACTGTAACCCATGCGCCCAAGGCGCAGGTACCCATGTGGGCATGGGGTGCGCGGGCCTGCCCCGGTGGCTTGGAACAGGTTCTTAGACCAGCTGGTAAGGCGTGGCCAGGCGCGCACGCAGCACCCGCTCGAAGTGGGTCGGGTCGTGCGGCTTGAGCAGCGAGGCTTCACGTGGCAGGTAGAAGTCCCAGAGGCGCGAGATCCAGAAGCGCAGCGCGCCTGCACGCAGCATGGCATTGAGCAGCTCGCGCTCGCAGGCCTGCAGTGGGCGCACCGCCTGGTAGGCGGCCAGCAGCGCATCGGCACGCGCCTTGTCGATGACGCCGGTGGCCAGGTCGATGCACCAGTCGTTGATGACCACGGCAATGTCGAACAGCCAGGTATCGACACCGGCGAAATAGAAGTCAAAGATGCCGGTCAGGGTCTCGCCCTCGAACATGGCGTTGTCGCGGAACAGGTCGGCATGCACCGGGCCGCGTGGCAGCGCCGCATAGGCCGAGCTTTGCGCCACATGGTTCTGGTAGGCCAGCTCGCTGCGCAGCAGCTCGGCGGTGGCGGTGTCCAGGTAGGGCAGCACCACGGGCACGGTCTCGTTCCACCAGGGCAGGCCACGCAGATTGGGCTGCTGGCGCGGGTAGTCGAGCGCGGCCTGGTGCATCCTGGCCAGCACCTCGCCCAGTGACTGGCAATGCGCCGCCTGGGGCGCCAGCTGGCTCTTGCCGGGCAGCTTGCCGACGATGGCGGCGGGCTTGCCCTCGACCTGCAGCAGGATGTCGCCGGTCTTGCCATCGGCCTGAGGCTCGGGCACGGGCACGCCGGCCTTGGCCAGGTGCTTCATCAGGTAGAGGTAGAACGGCAGCTGGTCGGCGCGCAGGCGCTCGAACAGGGTCAGCACATACTCGCCCTGGCTGGTGGTCAGAAAGTAGTTGGTGTTTTCAATACCGCCTTCAATACCGCGCAACGAGACGAAATCGCCCAGCGGGACGCGTTTGAGCAAGGCCTTGGCAGCCTTGTCGGATACTTCGGTGAAAACAGCCATGGATATAGATCGTCAATACAAAAACAAGGCCAGCCGCAGTGGCTGGCCTGGCCCGCAAGGCGGGTGCAAAGAGGCGATTATCGCAAGCCTGCGTGAGCACAGGCTAATTGCTGTGGTATCCGGCTCAGAAATTGCCGATGTTCCAGACGCGCTTCTTGTTCTGCGTGTCGCCAAAACCGTCGGGGCGGGCGCGGGCGCCATCGGTGGGCTTGACCTCGTAGCCGGGCATATTGCCCATCTTGGGCTGCACATGGATGCTCTGGGTCTGGCCGCCAATGCGCACCTCGTCGATGCGGCTGCCCGCGTCTTCCACCCGGATGTATTCGGCCTTCTGGTTGTACTTGTCGTTCGCCGGCGCCGCGTCGGCAGGGGCTGCGGGCTGTGCGGCCGGCTGGGCTGCTGGCTGCTCGGCAGGCGCCGCGGGTTGCTGGGCCAGCGCAGGGGCTGCCAGCACCAGTGCCAGGGCCTGGGCGATGAAAGAAGTGGTAATTGCGCGCATGACTCAATTGTAAGTTGTCGCCCGGTGTTTGCGTACCGGGCACAATGTCAATATGCGTAATCCTCCTACTTTAGTGCTGGTGGACGGTTCCAGCTATCTGTACCGTGCCTACCATGCCATGCCCGATCTTCGTGCGGTTCCCGGCGACTCTGCCAGCCCGGCTACCGGGGCCATTCGCGGCATGATCAATATGATGCAGGCGTTGCGTAAAGACATACAGGCCGACTACGCGGTCTGTGTTTTCGATGCCAGCGGCCCCACCTTCCGCGACGAGCTCTACACCGAATACAAGGCCACGCGCTCGCCGATGCCCGACGACCTGCGCTCGCAGATCGCCCCCATCCACGAGGTGGTGCAGCTGCTGGGCTGGAAGATCCTGGCCGTGCCCGGCGTCGAGGCTGACGACGTCATCGCCACCCTGGCGCAGATGGCTTCGCAGCAGGGCATCCAGGTCATCGTCTCCAGCGGCGATAAGGACTTGAGCCAGCTGGTCAACGAGCATGTGACCATCATCGACACGATGAACGGCAAGCGCCGCGATGTGGCCGGCGTCACCGCCGAGTTTGGAGTGCCGCCCTCGCAGATGGTCGAGTACCAGGCCCTGGTGGGCGATACGGTGGACAACGTGCCCGGCGTCAGCAAGGTGGGCCCCAAGACGGCTGCCAAGTGGCTGGAGGAGCATGGCTCACTCGACCAGTTGATTGCCAAAGCCGACACGATCAAGGGCGTTGCTGGCCAGAACCTGCGCGATGCGATCGCCAGCGGCCAGCTGGCGCTGAGCCGCCAGCTGGTGACGATGAAGACCGATTGCGCGCTGGGCGACTACATCCAGGGCCTGCCCGCCTTTGATGGCATCACCCTGGGCGAGCCGAATGCCACCGGCCTGGCGCCTTTCTATGAGCAATATGGCTTCAAGGGCCTGGCCCGGTCGCTGGGTTCTGCAGCAGCGTCCGCTGCGGGCAAGGCGGCGGCTGCTGCCCCTGGCGGCCAGGCGGGTCTGTTCGACAGCGCCGATGCGGCGGTGACCGAGGTCGCCATCGAGGCCCAGCAGCGCGATGTGGTCTACCACACCATCCTGACCGAGGCCGATCTGGACGCTTGGCTGCTCAAGCTGCAGGCAGCCGAGTTGACGGCGCTGGACACCGAAACCGATTCGCTCGACGAAATGCAGGCCCGCATCGTCGGCATCTCGTTCAGTGTGCAGGTAGGAGAGGCGGCCTACATCCCGCTGCGCCATGAAGGCCTGGATGTGCCCGAGCAGCTGCCGATGGACCTGGTGCTGGCCAAGCTCAAGCCCTGGCTGGAAGACGCCAGCAAAAAGAAGCTGGGCCAGCATGTCAAATACGACCAGCATGTGCTGGCCAACCATGGCATCCGCGTGCAAGGCTATGCGCATGACACCATGCTGCAGTCCTATGTGCTGGAGGCCGACCGCCCCCACAACCTGGGCAGCCTGGCGCTGCGCCACACCGGCCGCACGGGCATCAGCTACGAAGACCTCTGCGGCAAGGGCAAGGGCCAGATCCCGTTTGCCCAGGTGCCGGTGGACAAGGCCGCCGCGTACAGCTGCGAAGACTCGGACCAGACCCTGGATGTGCACCGCGTGCTGTGGCCGCGCATCGAAGCCAACGCTGGTCTCGCGCATATCTATGCGCTGGAGATGGAGACCAGCGAGGCGCTGTTCCGCATCGAGCGCAATGGTGTGCGCATTGATGCGCCCGAGCTGGCGCGCCAGAGCAATGACCTGGGCCGCCGCATTCTGGCGCTGGAGGCCGAGGCCTATGAGATCGCTGGACAGCAGTTCAACCTGAGCAGCCCCAAGCAGCTCGGCGAGATCTTTTTTGACAAGCTGGGCCTGCCGGTGGTGAAGAAAACCGCCACCGGCGCGCGCAGCACCGATGAAGAAGTGCTGGAAAAGCTGGCCGAGGATTACCCGCTGCCGGCCAAGATCCTGGAACACCGCTCGCTGTCCAAGCTCAAGGGCACCTATACCGACAAGCTCGCGCAGATGGCGCTGCCCAGCGATGGCCGCGTGCATACCCACTATGCGCAGGCGGTGGCCGTCACCGGCCGCCTGTCCAGCAACGACCCCAACTTGCAGAACATCCCCGTGCGCACGGCCGAGGGCCGCCGCATCCGCGAGGCCTTTGTCGCGCCCGAGGGCAAGCTGATTGCCAGTGCCGACTATTCGCAGATCGAGCTGCGCATCATGGCGCATCTGTCGGGCGACGAGGCGTTGCTCAACGCCTTCCGCGATGGGCTGGATGTGCACCGCGCCACCGCCGCCGAGGTGTTTGGTGTGGCGTTGGACCAGGTCAGCAGCGAGCAGCGCCGCTATGCCAAGGTCATCAACTTTGGCCTGATCTACGGCATGAGCAGCTTTGGCCTGGCCAAGAACCTGGGCATCGAGACCAAGGCCGCTGCCGCCTATATCGACAAGTACTTCCAGCGCTACCCCGGCGTCAAGCGCTACATGGACCAGACCGTGGAACTGGCCCATACGCAAGGCTATGTCGAGACCGTGTTCGGCCGCCGCCTGGTTCTGCCCGAGATCAATGGCGGCAATGGCCCGCGCAAGAAAGCCGCCGAGCGCGCCGCGATCAATGCCCCCATGCAGGGCACGGCGGCCGATCTGATCAAGAAGGCCATGGTGGCCGTGCAGGCCAAGCTCGACGCGGACAAGCCCGAGGTGCTGGTCATCATGCAGGTACACGATGAACTGGTGTTCGAGCTGCCAGCCGCCGAGCAGGAATGGCTGCGCACGGAGATCCCGGCCATCATGGCCAGTGTGGCTGACCTGAAGGTGCCCTTGATCGCCGAGATTGGCTTTGGCCCGAACTGGGAAAAAGCGCACTGAGGCTGATGCCTTTAGCGCTGCCTGACGCAGGCAGTCGCTGAGGTTCCAGATGGACCGCCCCAAGCCCTGGCATCCGCCCAGGATTTGGGGCGGTTAATGCAACTGCGTTGCAACAAAGTGCTACCATGCGCGGCATGTTGGATGGGGCACGGGTGCCCGGTGGCTGCGCTGGCGCGTGGTTGCTGCACCGGATAGACGGCATTTTTTTGTTGAGCCGGCCCCGCTGAAGGATGGTTTCATGACTTTGATCGCAATCGTGCTGGCGACCCTTGCTGCCGGTCTGGGCAGCGTGTGGGTGGCCGCAGCGCTGATGCGCACAGGCATTGGCGGCCAGGGCAGCCGCTTTGGTGCCCAGCACCTGCTGAGCCTGGCCGCAGGCGCCTTGCTCGCCACCGCCTTTGTGCATTTGCTGCCCGAGGCTTTCGAGAGCCAGATCAACCCCAAGGCGCTGTTTGTGGTGCTGCTGCTGGGTCTGGTGTTTTTCTTCTTGCTGGACAAGGCCGAGTTGTGGCACCACGGCCATGAGCACCGCCATGCACTGCCCGAAGAGCGCGGCCATGCCCATGGCGAGCATGCAGATGCCGAGCACGCCGATGGCCAGCATGGCCATGCCCACCACCACCACGGCCACACGCACAACAACAGTGCGGGCGGCTGGTCGCTGCTGACCGGCGACAGCGTGCACTGCTTTGGCGACGGCATCCTGATTGCGTCGGCCTTCATGGCCGATATGTGGCTGGGCATTGTGGCGGCCATCTCGGTGCTGGCCCATGAGGTGCCCCACCATATGGGCGACCTGGTGGTGCTGTCGGGCAATGGCAGCCGCAGCCAGAGCAAGGTCGCCTTGCTCAAGCTGTCGCTGGCTGGTGCGGTGACGGCGCTGGGCGGCGTGGTTGGCTATTTCCTGGTCAGCTCACTGGCAGACTTTCTGCCGTACTTCCTGGCCATTGCATCGAGCAGCTTCATCTATGTGGCGCTGGCCGATCTGATCCCGCAGCTGCAGCGCCAGCTGACGGCCAAGCAGACGGTGCAGCAGGTGGTCTGGCTGGCCATCGGCATGGTGGTGGTGAGCGCGGTCAGCACCTGGGCGCATGGCGACCATGACCACCATGGCCATGCACACGGCCCGGCCGAGCAGCATGAGGCCCATGGCGCGCAGGATGCGCATGGTGACCACGACGGTCACAAGCACTGAGACAGAAGAAGCGGAAGGGTAGGGTCAACCTGCGCGCAGGCCACTGCCCTTGTTGGCCAGCAAGGCCCGCACCACCGGCAGCTGACGCCGCGAGACCAGCAGCACATCTGCAATGCCAAACAGGCGCAGCTGCCAGCCATCGCTGTCGTCCACATCACAGGCTTTTTCCAGACAGCGGATGGCAGACGGCGCCACCAGTGCATTGCGGTGCACGCGCAGATAGCGCTTGGCAAAGCGCGTTTCCAGATCGTTGAGGCTGCCGGACCACAGGTACTCGTGCGTGGCGGTGCGCACGGTCACATATTTCAGCTCGGATTTGAAGTACAGCACATCGGCCAGGCGCACCCGTTCGGTACGGCCCCGGTCGGTGATCAGCAGGGTGTCGGCGTCCAGATCGGGCTCGGGCTGAGCAGGGGCCTGGCGCAGTGCATGGGCCTGGGCAACCAGGGCCACCTTGTGCAGCGCGGCCGCCAGGCGCTCGCGCCGCACCGGCTTGGTCAGGTAGTCGGCGGCATTGACCTCGAAGGCGCTCAGCGCATGCTCGGGGTGGGCGGTGACAAAGACCACCGCAGGGGCCGGCGGCTGCTGCTGCAGCTGGCGCGCCAGCTCCATCCCGCTGAGCCCGGGCATGTGGATGTCCAGCAGCAGCACATCAAAGGCATGGCCCAAAGCGGCGGCGCTGGCCAGCGCCTGCAGCGCCTCGGGCGCATTGGCGGCCTCGTGCACGGCGGTTGGCGCTGGTGTCATCTCGACCAGCAAGCGCCGCAGCCGGCTGCGGGCCAGGGCTTCATCATCCACAATCAATACTCGCATGGGCGCCTATGCTAGCGGAGGCCGGGCCTGGCTGCCAACACCGGCCGTCGTGTATTTGCGCCCGCTCAAGCGGGGATGCTGATGCGCACCATGTAGATGCCGTCCTTGCTCGTGGCCTTGAAGTCGTACTCCAGGTCATAGAGCAGGCGCAGGCGCTTTTTCACATTCAGGATGGCCGTGCCGGTGCCGGCACGCCGCTCGGGCTGCGGGGCGCTGAAGGGGCGTGGCGTGGTGTTGATGATCTGGATCTGCACCATATTGCCCCTGCGGCGCGTGGCAATGCTGATGCGGCCATGGCCGTGGCTGGGCTCGATGCCGTGCTTGACGGCGTTCTCCACCAGCGGCTGCAGAAACAGCGGCGGCACGGTGGCGGCATCGGCGCGCGAGTCCAGGTTCCAGCGCACGGCCATGCGGTCTTCAAAGCGGATCTGCTCGATCGACAGGTAGCGGCGCGCCAGCATTACCTCCTCGGCCAGGGTGGAGGCCTCGCGCTTTTCGGTCAGCGCATGGCGGAACAGGTCGCTCAGGTCCTCCAGCATGGCCTCGGCCTTATGCGGGTGGTCTTGCACCAGCGCAATGGCGCTGTTGAGCGCATTGAAGAGAAAATGCGGGCGGATGCGCGCCTGCAGCTCGGCCAGGCGCGCGGTGGTGGCCGCTGGCGTGCGGGCCTGGGCACGCCATTGCAGGCCCACCACCACCATCGCCGCCAAAAAGCCGCCAGCCGCGGCGCTGGCCAGCCAGGCGGTTTGTGCGGACAAGGTGGCCCATTGGTAGAGCATGGCCGCCAGCAGCCCGCAGGCCACGCCCAGCGCGGCCCCGGCCAGGTACTGCACCCGCGTGCTGCAGCGCTGCAGCTGCTTTTTTTGCTGGCAGGCCAGCACCAGCCACAGCAGGCTGGCGGGCAGCACCACGGCGGTGAGCAGGGCCAGCTGAAAGAACCAATCGGCCAAGCCGTTGGCGCCAAAGGCAGCGGCAATCGCCACCACGGTCTCGACCAGGGCCACGGTGCGGCCGATCACGCTGGCGGTGCAGGCATCAAACACATAGGCCGTGCCGACGATGGCTTCGCGCGGGGCTTGATTAGTTGATGTTGCTGGCATGGTCGTGCAGGGTCGATAAAATCCTGGTTTTTCGCCCAGGGCTTCGGCGGGCCACAGGCACAGCACCGGAGGCTGTGTTTCCGCAGCGCAACTGGCAGCTTAACCCGAATATTGCGACCTTCATGTCTACACCACAAGCTTCGTCTCCTTCGCACAACCAGCTCGATTCCAAGTCCGAAGCCTGGTCGGCGCTGTTCTCCGAACCCATGAGCGATCTGGTCAAGCGCTACACCTCCAGTGTGTTTTTCGACAAGCGCCTGTGGCAGGCAGACATCCAGGGCAGCCTGGCCCATGCACAGATGCTCTGCGCCCAGAAGATCATCGGCGAGCAGGACCTGGCCTCCATCGAGCAGGGCATGGCACAGATCACCTCGGAGATCGAAGCGGGCAGCTTTGAGTGGAAGCTGGACCTGGAAGACGTGCACCTGAACATCGAAGCGCGCCTGACCCAGCTGGTGGGCGATGCCGGCAAGCGCCTGCACACCGGCCGCAGCCGCAATGACCAGGTCGCCACCGATGTGCGTCTGTGGTTGCGCGGCGAGATCGACCTGATCGAAGGCCTGCTGGGCGAGCTGCAGCTGTCCCTGGTGGAAGTGGCCGAGAAGAACGTCGATGTGATCCTGCCCGGCTTTACCCACCTGCAAGTGGCCCAGCCGGTGAGCTTTGCCCACCACCTGCTGGCCTATGTGGAAATGTTCAAGCGCGATGCCGAGCGCATGCTGGATGTGCGCAAGCGCGTCAATGTGCTGCCGCTGGGCAGCGCTGCACTGGCCGGCACCACCTACCCGCTGGACCGCGAGCGTGTCGCCCAGACCCTGGGCATGGAAGGCGTGTCGCAGAACTCGCTGGACGGCGTCAGCGACCGCGACTTTGCGATTGAATTCACCGCAGCGGCCTCGCTGTGCATGGTGCACATCAGCCGCCTGTCCGAAGAGCTGATCATCTGGATGAGCCAGAACTTTGGCTTTGTGCGCATTGCCGACCGCTTCACCACCGGCTCGTCGATCATGCCGCAGAAGAAGAACCCCGATGTGCCCGAGCTGGCGCGCGGCAAGACCGGCCGCGTGGTCGGCCACCTGATGGGCCTGATCACCTTGATGAAGGGCCAGCCGCTGGCCTACAACAAGGACAACCAGGAAGACAAGGAGCCGCTGTTCGACACCGTCGACACCCTGAAGGACACCTTGCGCATCTTCGCCGAGATGATCGGCGGCCAGGTGAACCCTGCGACCGGCGCCAAGGAAGGCGGTATCACCGTCAACGCCGACAACATGCGTGCCGCTGCGCTGAAGGGCTATGCCACCGCCACCGACCTGGCCGATTACCTGGTCAAGAAGGGCCTGCCTTTCCGCGATGCCCACGAGACCGTGGCCCATGCCGTCAAGCTGGCCTCGCAAAAGGGCGTGGACCTGACCGAGCTGCCGCTGGCCGAGCTGCAGGCCTTCAACCCCAATATCGAAGCCAATGTCTTCGAGGCACTGAGCCTGGAAGGCTCGCTGAACGCGCGCAACACCCTGGGTGGCACGGCGCCCGTACAGGTGCGTGCCCAGCTGGCCAAGCACCGCACGCGCCTGGCATAAGCCTTGCTTGAACGGTTCTTCTTCGATTCCTGAAAGCCCAGCATGTCCTTGCGCCGCCGCCATTTCTCCCAACAACTGCTGGCCGCTGCTGCGGCCGGGTGGCTGGCCAGCCCCAGCTGGGCGGCGGGCTACAACAAGGGCAAGCCGGTGCGGCTCTTGGTGGGCTTTCCACCAGGCGGCGGCACTGATGTGATCGCGCGCCTGCTGGCCGAGAAGATGAAGGACAGCCTGGGCACCTCGGTCGTGGTGGAGAACAAGCCCGGCGCCGGCGGCCAGATTGCGGCCCAGATCCTCAAGGCTTCGCCGGCGGATGGTGCGACCTTCTTCGTCACCCACGACCACACGATCTCCATCCTGCCCCAGGTCGTCAAGAACCCGGGGTTTGACCCGCATGCGGACTTTGTGCCGGTGGCTGGTTTTGCCAGCTTTGTCAATGCGATTGCGGTCTCCGACGGCCTGGGCGTGCGCACGTTCGAAGCCTATCTGCAGTGGCTCAAAAAGCAGGGCGGCAAGAGTGCGGTGGGCATTCCAGCGCCGGCATCGACGCCGGAATTTTTGGTGCGGGTGCTGAACCAGCGCTTCAAGACCGATCTGGTGTCCGTGCCCTACCGGGGCAGTGCGCCCATGCTGGCCGACATGATGGGCAACCAGATCCCTGCCGGCATTGGCTCGGTACAGGATTTCATCGAAAGCCACAAGGCCGGCAAGATCCGCGTGCTGGCCGTGCTGGGCGGCAAGCGCCAGCAGGCCTTGCCCGATGTACCCACCTTCAGCGAACTGGGCCTGCCGGGCCTGGAAGACATGCCTTATTACGGCATGTACGCCGCTGCCGGCACACCTCCCGATATGGTGCAGGCCGTATCGCAGGCGGTTGCCAAGGCCGTGGCCGCCCCCGATGTGCATGAGCAGCTGGTGGGCATGGGGCTGAGCGTGGGCTATATGACACCCGAGCAGCTGCTGGCACGCGAGCGTGCCTATTCGGCCGTCTGGACCCGCATCATCCGCGAAAGCGGCTTCCAGCCCCAGTGACCTTCACTGGCGCTGCTGGACAGCAAGGCATCCATCGGCAAAGCCTTGGCAAGCTATTAGCCTAATAAATAGCTTCTTCTTGTTGCTAAATGAAACACCCGGCTGCCCTAGGCGGCCAGCCAACACTGGCGCAGGCTAATTTTGGTACGCTCTCACCATCCTAGGGGAGAGCTCCGTGAATACAACATTACAACGCTGGCTGGCGGGCGCCGGCTGGGCTGCGCTGGGCCTGTCGGCCCATGCCACAACGATCACATCGGTGTCACCGCAGGGCGAGGTGGCCCGGGTCCGGCAAATAGTGGTCAAGTTCGATGCGGCCGTGGTGCCGATGGGCGATCTGCGTGCGGCCGCGCCGGTCAAGCTGGACTGCGACAACAAACAGGCCCAGAGCCAGGGAACAGGCCGCTGGACAGGCCCCCGCGAATGGGTGTTTGACCTGGCCGATGACCTGCCGCCCGGCGTGCGCTGCACGGTCGAAAAGGTCGCCAACCTCAAGGATGCCGCCGGCGAGCCGGTCAAGGGCGCTGCCAAGTACAGCTTTGGCACCGGCGGCCCCTCGGTGACGCGCATTGTCCCCGGCAGCTACCAGGCGCTGGACAGCCGCCAGTTCTTTGGCCTGCAGTTCAATGCCGATGTCGTGACCTCCACCGTAGAGGCCAGCACCTGGTGCACGGTCAAGGGCATTGGTGAGCGCATTCCGGTGCGCATCCTCAGCGCCTCGGAGTCCGATGAGTTCATGCAAAGCCAGTTTGGCCGCGATAGCTTGCAGCAGCGGCCACGCCGCCATGTGGCCTTGCAGTGCCAGCGTGCGCTGCCCGAGGGCGCGCAGATGAGCCTGGTGGTGGGTGCGGGGGTGAGCACGGACAACGGCGTCAAGCAGACGCGTGAGCGCCGCTTTGACTACCAGGTGCGCCAACCCTTCACGGCCGAGTTCAGCTGCGAGCGCGCCAATGCGCAGGCCGGCTGCCTGCCGATCCGGCCGCTGAATGTGCTCTTCAGCGCCTCGGTGGACCGCAAGCTGGCTGAAGGCGTCTTCCTGGAGACCTCCAAGGGCAAGGTCAAGGCCAGCTTCCCTGATGACGGGGATGCCAGCGAGGTCAACCGCCTGCAGTTTGCGCCACCCTTCGGCGAGAAGGAGACGATGCGCATCGTGCTGCCCCAGGGCTTCAAGGACGAATCCGACCGGCCTCTGGCCAATGCCAACCTGTTCCCGCTGAAGGTGGAAAGCGGCCTGATGCCGCCGCTGGCCAAGTTTGCCGCCTCGCCCTTTGGCGTGGTGGAGCGCTTTGCCGAAGGCGACAAGGGCCCGGCGATGTTCCCGGTGACCCTGCGCAATGTGGAGCAGGACCTGCAGATCAAGGGCCTGTCGATCGAGGACAAGGGCACCGTCTCGACCCTGCAGCTGCAAAGCGATGCCGACATCATCCGCTGGTACCGCAAGCTGCAGCGCTATGACAACTGGCAGATCAGCCGCAAGCAGGCGGCGCAGGACAGCAAGATCCCGCTGCCCAATGTGCTGCCCGATGGCGACAAGAACTATGTCGAAACCCGCATGCTGTCGCTGCTGGAAGGCCAGGCCGCCGGCAAGAAGCTGGCCCTGCCCAAGACCGACAGCAAGGACCCGCGCCCGTTTGAGGTGGTGGGCATTCCGCTGGAGACCGGTTTCCATGTGGTCGAGATCGCCTCGCCGATGCTGGGCGACGCACTGCTCAACACCGACTACGACAGCGCCCGCCGCGTGATGTATGTGCGCAGCTCGGCGCTGGTGACCAACCTGGGCGTGCACTTCAAGCTGGGGCGTGAAAACGCGATGGCCTGGGTGACCAGCCTGGACAAGGGCAAGCCGGTGGCCAATGCCCAGGTGCGCATCTCCACCTGCGACGGCAAGACCCTCGTGCAGGGCACCACCGACAAGGACGGCGTGGCCCGTTTTGACAAGCTCGACACCCAGGCGCAGGTGCGCTGCGAGGCCAGCGCCAACAGCGACACCAGCTCGGCCTACTTTGTGAGCGCGCGCGCCACGGTTGATGGCAAGCAGGACATGGCCTTTGTCTGGAGCGACTGGCAGCGTGGCATCGAGAGCTGGCGCTTCAACCTGGAGACCGACAGCAGCCCGGTGCAGGACGTGGTCGCCCATACCGTGCTGGACCGCAGCCTGCTGCGCGCTGGCGAGACGGTGTCGATGAAGCACCTGATCCGCAGCCAGACCATGGGCGGTCTGGGCCTGCCCGGCAAGGAGCAGTTGCCCGACCAGGTGGTCATCACCCATCTGGGCAGCAATGACGAGTTTGAGCTGCCGCTGAGCTGGCAGCGTCCCGGCCAGGGCCTGTCGGCCGTATCGGAGTTCAAGATTCCCAAGTCCGCCAAGCTGGGTACCTACAACATCACGCTCAAGGGCGGCAAGGGCAAATGGGGCTCGACCGAGATGCAGACCGGCTCGTTCCGGGTGGAAGAGTACCGTCTGCCGGTGTTCAAGGGCAGTGTGACGCCGGACCAGCCCGCGCCTATCGTGCAACCCGGCAAGCTGGGTGCGCAGGTGCAGCTGTCCTACCTCTCGGGTGGTGCCGCGGCCAAGGAGGCCGTCAAGGTCTCGGCCGCGATCCAGTCGCATGCGGTGAGCTTTGAGGACTACGAAACGTTCTCGTTCGGCCGGCCCTATCTGAGCCGCAAGCTGCCCGGCGCCGGCAACGACGGCGAGGACTACAGCAATGACCGCCGCGTGATTGCCGACAAGCTGGCGCTGACCCTGGATGCCAATGGCGTGGGCAAGGCCGAGATCGAGCAGGTGCCCAGCTCCGTGGCGCCGCAGGATCTGCTGCTGGAGGCGAGCTTCTCCGACCCGAATGGCGAAGTGCAGACCATCAGCAACCACAGCGTGATCTGGCCCGCCTCGGTGGTCGCCGGCATCAAGGCCGAGAACTGGGCCTCCACCGACAAGAAGCTGAGCTTCCAGGCGCTGTCGCTGACGCCGTCGGGCAAGCCGGTTTCTGGCGTCAAGCTGCAGGTGCGCGCGGTGGCGCGCGTGGTCACCTCCACGCGCAAGCGCATGGTGGGCGGCTTCTACAGCTACGAGAACCATGAGAGCTACAAGGACCTGGGCGTGGTCTGCAGCGGCAAGAGCGATGCCAAGGGCCTGCTGGCCTGCGACACCCAGCTGAGCGAAGGCGGCGAGACCGAGCTGATCGCCGAGGCGACCGATGACAAGAACCGCAGCTCCAAGGCCGCGACCTCGGTCTGGGTGACCAAGCAGGGCGAGCTCTGGTTTGGCGGTGAAGACACTGACCGCATGGACCTGCTGCCGGAAAAGAAATCCTACAAGGTGGGCGACACCGCACGTTTCCAGGTGCGCATGCCCTTCCGCGAAGCAACGGCGCTGGTGACGGTGGAGCGCGAAGGCGTGCTGTCCAGCCAGGTGATCACCTTGCGCGGCGATGACCCCACGGTCAACCTGAAGGTGCAAGAGGGCTGGGGCCCGAATGTCTATGTCAGCGTGATGGCGCTGCGTGGCCGCCTGCGCGAAGTGCCTTGGTACAGCTTCTTCACCTGGGGCTTCAAGTCGCCACGTGAATGGTGGACCTCGTTCTGGTACGAGGGCAAGGAATATGTGGCGCCCACCGCGCTGGTGGACCTGTCCAAGCCCGCCTACCGCCTGGGCGCGGCCGAGATACGCGTCGGCATTGCCGACCGCCAGCTGGCCGTGACCGTCAAGAGCGACAAGGAAAGCTACCGCATCCGCAACACCGCCAAGGTCACGATCGAAGCCAAGCTGCCCAATGGCAAGCCGGCTGCGGGCGCTGCCGTGTCGGTGGCGGCCGTGGACCAGGCCTTGCTGGAGCTCAAGAGCAATGACACCTGGGCGCTGCTCGAAGCCATGTACCAAAAGCGTTCCTGGGGCGTGGAGACCTCCACCGCCCAGATGGAAATCATTGGCCGGCGCCACTACGGCCGCAAGGCCGTGGCGGCAGGCGGCGGCGGTGGCAATGGCCAGACCCGCGAGCTGCTTGACACCCTGCTGCTGTGGCAGCCGAATGTGGTGCTGGATGCGAACGGCCGTGCCGAGGTCGATGTGCCGCTCAACGATGCACTGACCAGCTTCAAGATCGTGGCCGTGGCCGAGAGCGGGCTGGAGCTGTTTGGCACCGGCACCACCCAGATCCGCACCACGCAGGAGCTGCAGATCATCAGCGGCCTGCCGCCGCTGGTGCGCGATGGCGACCGCTATGACGCCCAGGTCACCCTGCGCAACACCACCAGCAAGCCCATGCAGGTGCTGGTGACCCCCAAGGCCACCTTGCTGCAGCTGGAGCCGCAGACGGTGGAAGTGGCGGCCAATGAGGCCCGCACCGTGAGCTGGAGCGTGACGGCGCCGCCCGACATGTCGCAAAGCCGCCAGGGCGAGCTGCTCTGGGAGATCAGCGCCAAGGACAAGCAGGGCGATGCCTCGGATGCACTCAAGGTCAGCCAGCGTGTGGTGCCCGCCGTGGCGGTGGAGACCCTGCAGGCCACCTTGCTGCAGCTCGATGGCAGCCTGGATATGCCGGTGAGCGCACCGGCCGATGCCTTGCCCGGCCGTGGCGGTTTGAAGCTGTCGCTGGTGCCGCGCCTGGCAGAAGGCCTGCCCGGCGTACGTGACTGGTGGCGTGCCTACCCTTACGCCTGCCTGGAGCAGACCACCAGCAAATCCATCGGCATGCAGGATGCAGCGCTGTGGAAGAGCACGATGGAGCGCCTGCCCACCTACCTGGATGGCGATGGCCTGGCCAACTACTTCCCGCCACAACCGGGCAGCAGCAACACCGGCAGCGATGCGCTGACCGCCCACCTGCTGCAGGCCGCTTTCGAGATGAAGCGCATCGACCCGGCCTTTGCGATCCCCGCAGCGCCGCTGGGCCGCATGCAGGACGCGCTGGCCCGCTTCATCGATGGCCGTATCGAGCGCAAGTTCTGGAGCCCACGCTCCGACCTGGAAGTGCGCAAGCTCGCCGCCATCAACGCCTTGGCGCTGTATGGCAAGGCGCAGCCGCGCATGCTGACCAGCATCCAGATTGCGCCCAATGACTGGCCCACCCAGACCGTGGTGGACTGGCTGTCCATCCTGGGCCACATGAAGGATGTGCCCAACCGCAGCAAGCTGCTGGAAGAGGCCAACCAGATCCTGCGCGCGCGCCTGAGCTACCAGGGCACCAAGGTGTTGTTCGCCAATGAGAACAACGACTACTGGTGGTGGCTGATGCAAAACGGCGATACCACCTTGGCGCGTTTCCTGCTGGTGGTGATGGACGATCCGGCCTGGAAGGACGACATGCCACGCCTGGCCAGCAGCTTCATCAGCCGCCAAAAGAGCGGTGCCTGGACGACGACCACGGCCAACCTCTGGGGCGCGCTGGCGCTGGAGCGCTTCTCGCGCACCTATGAATCCACGCCCGTGACCGGCACGACCGAGGCCAGCATGGCCGGCAAGTCCGGCACCGTGGACTGGAGCCGCGTGACCAAGGCGCAGGACGCGATCGAGCTGCTGGCACAAGGCGGCAAGCGTACGCCCGGCCCGACCGAGCAGGTGGCGCAGTGGCTGAACAACACCATTGACCTGCCATGGGCCAGTGGCAACCAGAGCCTGAAGGTGCAGCAAAAGGGCACCGGCAAGCCCTGGTTGACCGTGCAGTCGCAGGCGGCGGTGCCACTCAAGCAGCCACTGTCGGCCGGTTACACCATCAGCAAGACCGTGGTGGCGGTGGAGCAGGCCAACAAGAACCTGCCCGCCGGCCAGTACACCCGGGGCGATGTGCTGCGTGTGACCCTGGAGGTGAACGCCAGCGCCAACATGACCTGGGTGGCGATCACCGATCCGATCCCGGGCGGCGCCACCATCCTGGGCAGCGGCCTGGGCCGGGACTCGGCACTGTCCACTGCCGGCGAGAAATCGACCGGCTGGGGCTGGAAGGCCTTCGAGGAGCGTTCCTTCGAGAGCTACCGCGCCTACTATGGCTACCTGCCACAGGGCAAGCTCAGCCTGCAGTACAGCTACCGCGTCAACAACACCGGTGAGTTTGCGCTGCCATCGACCCGCGTCGAGGCGCTGTATGCGCCCGAGATGTTTGGCATGGCACCCAATCCCAAGGTGACGGTTGTGCCCGTGGCGCCATGAGGCTGCGAGTTATAGCCCGCTGGCGGCTGCTGGCGCTGGTCTGCCTGGTGCATGCACCACTGGCCCAGGCCGTGCCCAGCTTTGGCGAGGTGCGGCAGGACTTCAGCTCGTCGGAGACGCGGGTACTGTCGCGCGAAGGCGAGCTGTTGCAGCGGGTGCGCACCGACAGCACGGTGCGCCGGGGCGACTGGGTAGCGCTGGGCGATGTATCGGCCGCGCTGCGCACCGCCATGCTGCTGAGCGAGGACAAGCGCTTTTACGAGCACAGTGGTGTGGACTGGGCGGCGGTGACGGCTGCGGCCTGGGGCAATCTCTGGAACCAGCGCACGCGCGGAGCCAGCACCATCAGCATGCAGCTGGCCGGCCTGCTTGACGGCGACTGGCGGCGCAGCAATGGCGGCCGCTCGGTGGTGCAAAAGGTGGGCCAGACGGTGGCCGCCCAGGTGCTGGACCGGCGCTGGCAGAAAACCCAGATCCTGGAGGCCTACCTGAACCTGGTGCCTTTCCGGGGCGAGCTGGTGGGCATTGATGCGCTGTCGCGCACCCTGTTTGACAAGGCCCCCCATGGCCTGGATGACCGCGAGGCTGCCGTGGCCGCCGCGCTGGTGCGCGCGCCCAATGCGCGGCCCGGCCAGGTGGGCCAGCGCGCCTGCGGTGTGCTCAAGGAGATGCGGCGCGATCCCAAGCTGGACTGCGAAGCGATCGTCTTCTTCACCGAGATTGCGCTGAAAAAGCGCGCCTTTGATGCCAGCGAAGGCATTGCGCCGCACTTCAGCCGCATTGCGCTGCGCGAGGCGCGGCAAGGCGCGGATGGAAAAGCGAAGCCGGCGACCATGGCCAGCCTGCGCACCACCTTGAGTGCGCCGCTGCAGCGCTATGCGGTCGATATGCTGGGCCAACACCTGCAGGCCTTGCGCAGCAGCAATGTGCAAGATGGCGCCGTGCTGGTACTGGACAACGCCAGCGGCGAGGTGCTGGCCTGGGTGGGCTCATCGGGCGCACTGAGCCAGGCACATGCGGTGGATGCGGTGCTGGCGCCGCGCCAGCCGGGCTCCACGCTCAAGCCCTTTCTCTATGGCCAGGCGATTGCCGAGCACAAGCTGACGGCTGCTTCCTTGATCGAAGATTCGCCGGCCCGCATTCCGACGGCCAGCGGCCTCTATATTCCGCAGAACTACGACCGCAGCTTCAAGGGCTGGGTGTCGGTGCGCACGGCGCTGGGCGCGTCGCTCAATGTGCCGGCGGTACGCACCCTGGTGATGGTGGGCGTGGACGATTTCTTTGACCAGCTGGTGCGCCTGGGCATGCCCATGCGCGAAAGCGGCAGCTATTTTGGTTACAGCCTGGCGCTGGGCAGCCCCGACATTCCGCTGGTGCAGCTGACCAATGCCTACCGCGCACTGGCCAATGGCGGGCGCTACAGCCCGGTGGCCTATGCGCGCGGCGGCAAGCCGCAGTTCCGCCAGGCCATGGATGCGGGTGCCGCTTATGTGGTGGGCGATATGCTGGCCGATGGCAATGCCCGCGTGCGCACCTTTGGGATGGACAGCGTGCTGGGCACGCGCAGCTGGGCGGCGGTGAAAACCGGCACCAGCAAGGACATGCGCGACAACTGGGCGGTCGGCTGGTCCGACCGCTACACGGTCGGCGTCTGGGTCGGCAATGCCAGCGGCGAGGCCATGCATTCGGTCAGCGGCACCAGCGGCGCGGCGCCGGTCTGGGCCAGCATCATGGCCTTTTTGCACCAGGGCCAGCCCAGCCGCGCGCCCAAGCCGCCACCGGGCTTGCGCGAGCAATGGGTGGACTATGGCCCCGCGCCTGCGGGCCAATCAGGCGCCGGATTCGCGCTGGAGGCGCGGCGTGAGGAGTGGTTCCTGGCCGGCACCGCGCAGCCCCGCTTTGCGCTGGATGGCCAGGCCACCGGGGTTGATGAGATGGTGGGCGGCCGCAGCTTTGCCGGGCGATCGGCCGACGGCACTGGCTCGGCAGCACCGCCTGCGGTGCGCATTCTTGCCCCCGCCAATGGGACGATTGTCGCGGTCGACCCGGACATTCCACCCGATCGCCAGCGCCTGCAGTTTGTCGCCGATTCAGCCGCTGCGCGCTGGCGCATCGATGGCAAGGATGTCGCGCGTGGCGCGCGCTGGGCCTGGCTGCCCTGGCCGGGCCGCCACCAGGTCGAGCTGGTCAACGCGCAGGGCGAGGTGCTGGACAGCATCCGTCTGGAAGTGCGCGGCGCGGGCGTTAAACAGGCCAAGCGCTAAGGACCCTCTGCAAGACTCCCTGCCGTGGTCTGAACGCGGACTCGGGCGATTCGCTGCGTTGCCTTTCTTGTCAATAGCCCGCTATTGACTGCAAAAGACGCCTTGCGTCTCATCCCGATCCACGCCCATCCCATCGGGCGAGGGTTTGCAGAGGGTCCCTAAAGATGCTGCAGCCACCCGCAAGGGGGCTGCAGCAATACCGGCCGGGGCTTTTAGTCGACGACGACGGCGGTGCCGCTGGCCGACACCATCAGCATGCCGTTGTCCTTGCCCAGCACTTCATAGTCCAGGTCGATGCCGACGACGGCATTCGCGCCCAGCGCCTTGGCGCGCTCCTGCAGCTCGGTCAGCGCAATGTCTCTGGCCTTTTGCAGCTCTTTCTCGTAGGTGCCCGAGCGACCGCCAACAATGTCGCGGATGCCGGCAAACCAGTCCTTGAAAAAGTTGGCGCCCAGGATGGCCTCGCCATTGACGATGCCGCAGTAGCGGCTGATGCGCTTGCCTTCAACGCTGGGGGTGGTGGTGACGATCATGGTTTCAGTCCTGCGCATCAGTTGCTGAGCGCGCGCAGCAGCTTCTGGCCCGCGCGGCCATCGGTCTTCATGCCCAGGCGGTTTTGCTCGGACTTGATGGCCTCGCGCGTCTTGGCGCCAATCATGCCGTCGGGCTCGCCAATCGCGTAGCCACGGGTCAGCAGAGCCTGCTGCAGCTCCTTGTTCTGCGCGCGCGACAGGCCGAGGTCATCGGTCGGCCAGGGGGTGACAAAGCTGATCTGGCTCTGCTTGGAGTCGGCCACCAGGTTGGACAGCTGGGCAATGGCCAGGCCATAGTTTTCCGAGGCGTTGTAGCTGTAGAGCGCATCAAAATTGCGCCCCACCAGAAAGGCCGGGCCGCCTGCGGCGGGGATCATCAGGCCAGCCGATGGCAGCGAATCCGGCAGCGGATCGCCATTGGCCAAGGTGACGCCGGCCGAGCGCCAGAAATCCAGCGGCTTCTTGTTCTTGCGGCCGGCATCGGCGGTGCTGAAACCGCTGGGCAGCTTGACCTCAAAGCCCCAGGGTTGGCCCGGGCGGTAGCCGGCGTTCTTCAGGAACATGGCGGTCGAGGCCAGTGCATCGGGCACGCTGTCGACGATGTCGCGGCGGCCATCGCCGTCAAAGTCCACCGCGCTGCGGAAGAAGGTCGAGGGCATGAACTGGGTCTGGCCAAAGGCACCGGCCCAGGAGCCCACCAGCTTGGATTCGGCAATATGGCCTTCTTGCAGAATGCGCAGCGCGCTGGCGAACTCACCCCGGAAATAGGCCTGGCGGCGGCCAAAGCAGGACAGGGTGCCGAGCGACTGCACCAGGGAGCGCCCGCCCAGGTTCTGGCCGAAGTTGCTCTCCACGCCCCAGACGCCGATGACGATCTGCGGGGAGACGCCCGTGCTCTGTTCGATCTTGTCCAGGGTGTCCTTCCACTTGGCGTAGGCGGCGCGGCCTTCGGCCACGCGCTGCTCGTCGACCAGCACGGCGATGTAATCCCAGACGGGCATCGTGAACTCGGGCTGGCGGTTGAGCAGGGGCAGCACCGTGGCATCGGGCTGGAGCTGGGCGGTGTACTGGTTGAAGGTGGCGGGGGTGATCGCGGCAAAGGCCTTGCTGCTGCGCAGCTCGCTGAGGCAGGACTGGAACTCGGCCTGGCTCAGGTTCGGCGGCTCTTGCGGTGCGCTGGTCTGGGCAAATACGGCGCAGGCGGCAAGGCCCAGGCTGACGGCGGTGGCGAGCTGGCGCATCGCAGGGTGGGGGCGGCGGAACATCATCCAGGCAATATACCTGCTTGCCATGGCCGCAGCCCTGGTAAACCCGCAAGTCGCGACCATTGCTTACGTTTTTGCCGGGCGCAAAGATGCGGGTAAACCCAAAAATATATGCGCTGCACCATAGCGCCTATCGCTGGCTTGTTATGGCTGGCGCTGCGCGGCACACTACGCTTGTACACAGTTTTGAAGACCGGCGCGGCAATGCGCGACCGAGCCCCACCATGAGCCCCATGACTGCCCCACAAGCCATCCGTTTCTACCACCAAGGCCGTATCACCGAAGTTGAAGGCCTGGCCCCCACGCGCAGTGTGCTGGACTGGTTGCGCGAGGACGCGCGCTGCACCGGCACCAAGGAAGGCTGCAACGAAGGCGATTGCGGTGCCTGCACGGTGATGCTGGCCGAGCTGGCAGAGCCGGGCGATCCGCAGGCCGTGCAAGGCCTCAAGCTGCAGACCGTCAATGCCTGCATCCAGCTGCTGCCCAGCCTGCATGGCAAGGCGCTGTTCACGGTGGAAGACCTCAAGACCAGCTGCCGCCCCAAGGAGGCTGGCCAGCCCTGCAGCGACCTGCACCCGGTGCAGCAGGCCATGGTGGACTGCCATGGCTCGCAATGCGGCTTTTGCACGCCCGGTTTTGTAATGTCGTTGTGGTCCGTGTATGAGCGGCAGCAGGCGCAGCAGGGTGCGGCGCCCACGCGCCAGCAGCTGGCCGATGCGCTGAGCGGCAACCTCTGTCGCTGCACCGGCTACCGGCCCATTCTGGATGCCGGCCAGCAGATGCTGGACCTGCCCGCCCGCCAGCTGGATGCGGCGCCAGTGGTGACGGCCCTGCAGTCGCTGCGCAGCGATGCCGACTGGAGCTATGCCTATAGCCCCAGCGGCGGCCAGCCCCAGCACTTCCATGCGCCGGCCAGCATAGCCAGCCTGGCGCAGCTGCGCGCCGCGCTGCCCGATGCCCGCATGATTGGTGGCACCACCGATGTGGCCTTGTGGATCAACAAGCAGTTCCGGCCGCTGGGCGATTTGATCGCCGTCGGCCGGGTGGCAGAGCTGCGCCGCATTGAAGAGCGTGATGGCATGCTCTGCATTGGCGCCGGCGCCTCGCTGGAATCGGCCTGGGCCGCGCTGGCCCAGCGCTTCCCGACGCTGACCGAGGTCTGGCTGCGCTTTGCATCGCCCCCCGTGCGCCATGCCGGCACCATGGGCGGCAATGTGGCCAATGGCTCGCCGATTGGCGATGCCCCGCCGGTGCTGATGGCGCTGGATGCCGAGATCGAGCTGCGCCGGGGCGAGCGCCTGCGGCGCATGCCGCTGACCGACTTTTACCTGGACTACATGAAGAACCAGCTGGAGCCCGGCGAGTGGGTGCAGGGCCTGCGTGTGCCGCTGGCGGTGCAGGCCCGCGAGGTGCGGGCCTACAAGATCAGCAAGCGCTTTGACTGCGATATTTCGGCGCTGTGCGCGGGCTTTTCGCTGCAGCTGGATGCCCAGGGCCAGGTGGAGACCGTGCGCCTGGCCTTTGGCGGCATGGCGGCCACGGTGCGGCGCGCCGCCAAGGCCGAAGCTGCGCTGCTGGGCCAGCCCTGGACGGCGCAGGCCGTGCAGCGCGCCCAGGCCGCGCTGGCCGAGGATTTTCAACCGATGACCGATATGCGGGCAAGCGCGGCCTACCGACTCAAGGTGGCGCAGAACCTGCTGCAGCGCCTGTGGCTGGAGACCCGGGCCGAAGCCCCCTTGCCAGCCGATGCCACCACCGTCTGGGCGGCCATGCCGCACCTCGTCAGCAGCGCCCAGGCCCCACAGGCCGCAGCCACGGGAGCCTGATATGAACACCTCGATCCCCAAGCATGTACTGGCCGGCGCCGAAGCCTTTGCCGATTACCGCGACAACCAGAAGGCGCGCATCGATGTCGCGCAGGAAACCAAGGCCCGCCAGCAGGGCCACCAGGTCGGCATCAGCCGCAGCCATGAGTCTGCCGCCTGGCATGTGGCCGGTGAGGCCGCCTACATCGACGATATGCCCGAGTTGGCCGGCAGCCTGCACTGCGCGCTGGGCCTGTCGCCCGTGGCCCATGGCCGTTTGCTGTCGCTGGACTTGGACGCGCTGCGCGCCCAGCCCGGTGTGGTGGCGGTGCTGACGGCGGCCGATATTCCCGGCGTCAATGACTGCGGCTCCATCATCCATGACGACCCCATCCTCTGCGATGGCGAGATCCGCTACCTGGGCCAGCCGATGTTTGCGGTGCTGGCCCGCGACCGGCAAACCGCGCGGCGCGTGGCCGCGATGGCCCGCAAGCTGGCCACGGTGGAAGAGGCCGAGCCGGTGCTGACGCCGCAGCAGGCCCATGCGCTGGGCCAGTATGTGATGCCGCCAATGCAGCTGGTGCGCGAGACCGATGCCGGCGGCGCCAGCCAGGCCATTGCCCAGGCCCCGCACCGCCTGCAGGGCAGCTGGGAGGTGGGCGGCCAGGAGCAGTTCTACCTCGAAGGCCAGATCAGCTACGCCATCCCCAAGGAGGGCGGCGCGATGCATGTGTTCTGCTCCACCCAGCACCCCAGCGAGATGCAGCACCTGGTGGCCCATGCACTGGGCGTGCAGTCGCATGCGGTGCATGTGGAATGCCGGCGCATGGGCGGCGGCTTTGGCGGCAAGGAATCGCAATCGGCGCTGTTTGCCTGCGTGGCAGCGGTGGCGGCGCGCAAGCTGGGCCGGCCCGTCAAGCTGCGGCTGGACCGCGACGATGACTTCATGATCACCGGCCGGCGCCATTGCTTCTGGTACGAGTACGACATCGGCTATGACGATGCCGGCCGCATTCTGGGCGCCGAGGTGACCATGGTCTCGCGCGCCGGTCATTCGGCCGATCTGTCGGCGCCGGTGATGACCCGCGCGCTCTGTCACTTCGACAATGCCTACTGGCTGCCCAATGTGCGCATGCGCGGTTTCATGGGCAAGACCAATACCCAGAGCAATACCGCGTTTCGCGGCTTTGGCGGACCGCAGGGCGCGATCGTGATGGAGAACATCATGGACTCGATCGCGCGGCAGCTGGGCAAGGATGCGCTCGACGTGCGCCGCGCCAACTTCTATGCCAAGGACAGCGGGCAGTGCACGCCCTATGGCCAGGAGGTCGACGACAACATCATCGCCGAGCTGGTGGCGCAGCTGGAGGCGCGCAGTGATTACCGGGCGCGGCGTGCGCAGGTGGATGCGTTCAATGCGACCAGCCCAGTGCTCAAGCGCGGCCTGGCGCTGACGCCGGTCAAGTTCGGCATCTCCTTCAACGTCAAGCATTTCAACCAGGCCGGCGCGCTGGTCCATGTCTACAACGATGGCTCCATCCTGGTCAACCACGGTGGCACCGAGATGGGTCAGGGCCTGAACACCAAGGTGGCCCAGGTGGTGGCACATGAGCTGGGCGTGGCCTTTGAGAGGGTGCGGGCGACGGCCACCGACACCACCAAGGTGGCCAACACCTCGGCCACCGCGGCATCGACCGGCACCGACCTGAACGGCAAGGCCGCGCAGGATGCGGCACGCCAGATCCGCGAGCGCCTGGCCGCCTGCATGGCGGCCCAGCATGGGGCTGACCCGGCCACGGTGCGCTTTGTGAATGACGAGGTGCATTGCGCAGGCCAGACCCTGCGTTTTGAGGCCCTGGTCAAGCAGGCCTATCTGGAGCGGGTGCAGCTCTGGTCCGATGGTTTTTATGCGACGCCCGGCCTGTCCTGGGATGCGGCGGCCATGCGTGGCCGGCCCTTCTTCTACTTTGCCTACGGCGCGGCCGTCAGCGAGGTGGTGGTGGATACCTTGACCGGCGAGAGCAAGCTGCTGCGCGCCGATGTGATCCATGATGTGGGCCGGTCGCTGAACCCGGCCGTGGACATTGGCCAGGTCGAGGGCGCCTTTATCCAGGGCATGGGCTGGCTCACGATGGAGCAGCTGGTCTGGCACCCCAAGACCGGTGCCTTGATGACCCATGCCCCCAGCACCTACAAGATCCCGACCGCCAACGACTGCCCGCCCGTGCTGAACGTGCAGCTGTTCGACGGCGCCAACCCGCACGAGACCATCCACCGCAGCAAGGCGGTGGGCGAGCCGCCGCTGCTGCTGCCGTTCTCGGTGCTGTTTGCGATACGCGATGCGGTGGCCGCCACTGGCGCGCCCGGCTGTTGCCCACCGCTGCGGGCACCGGCCACGGCCGAGGCGGTGCTGGACGCCATCGCGGCCGTGCAGACAGGGCTTTGACGGTGGTGCCGGGCATGTTGCGTCCGCAACTGCGATACTCGCCGCCTTCGATCTGAATCAGCTTCCCATTGAACGATGCATAACCACAAGGAGCAGCCATGAGTGCGCTGGATAAATATTTCAAGCTTGGAGAGCATGGCACGACGGTGCGGACCGAGGTGCTGGCGGGGCTCACGACCTTTCTCACCATGGCCTACATCATGTTCGTCAACCCCTCCATCCTGGGGGATGCGGGCATGCCCAAGGGGTCGGTGTTTGTCGCCACCTGCTTGATTGCGGCGCTGGGCTCGGTGCTGATGGGCCTGTATGCGAACTACCCGATTGCGATTGCGCCCGGCATGGGGCTGAACGCCTATTTTGCCTATGTGGTGGTGCTGGGCATGGGCTACACCTGGCAGGCAGCGCTGGGAGCGGTCTTCGTCTCCGGGTGCCTGTTCCTGCTGGTCACCATCTTTCGCATACGCGACCAGATCATCAACGGCATACCGGCTTCGATACGCGTGGCCATCACCGTCGGTATCGGTCTCTTTCTGGCGCTGATTGCGCTCAAGAGCGCCGGCGTGGTGGTGGAATCCAAGGCCACCCTGGTGACCCTGGGTGACCTGCATTCGCCATCGGTGATCCTGTTCACGCTGGGCTTTTTCCTGATCGTGGTGCTGGACCGCCTGCGCGTGCCCGGCGCCATCCTGATCGGCATTCTGGCCGTCACCGTGGCCTCCTTCATCTTTGGCGGCAACCAGTTCCAGGGCGTGTTCTCGGCACCGCCGTCGATTGCGCCGACCTTCCTGCAACTCGATATCAAGACGGCGCTGTCCAGTGGTTTTCTGAACGTGGTGCTGGTGTTCTTCCTGGTTGAGCTGTTTGATGCCACCGGCACCCTGATGGGCGTGGCCAAGCGCGCCGGCCTGTTGGTGCCCGGCAAGATGGAGCGCTTTCACCGCTCGCTGCTGGCCGACAGTGGCGCGATCTTTGCTGGCTCGCTGCTGGGCACCTCCAGCGCGACCGCCTATGTCGAGAGCGCCTCGGGTGTGCAGGCCGGCGGCCGCACGGGCCTCACCGCCGTGACCGTTGCCGTGCTGTTCCTGGCCTGCTTGTTCATCGCGCCGCTGGCCGGCTCGGTGCCCGCTTACGCCACCGCACCCGCGCTGCTGTTTGTGGCCTGCCTGATGCTCAAGGAGCTGACCGAGGTGGACTGGGCCGATACCACCGAGGCCATCCCTGCTGCCATCACCGCAGTGATGATGCCCTTCACCTACTCGATCGCCAACGGCCTGGCCTTTGGCTTTATCTCCTACGCTGCCATCAAGCTGTTCACCGGCCGGGCCCGCGATGTGCACTGGATGGTCTGGATCATTGCAGCGCTGTTCCTGTTCAAGTTCGCCTATATCGGCGGGCATTGAACCTCGCCTGTCAGAGGCTGCCTGACTGACAGCTGCGCTGCAGCAACCTAGAATTTGCCAAAGTGTCCCGACCCTGGTCGAGGCCCTTTGGCTTTTTTCATACCCGCAAAGGATTTATCAGATGCAGCTCAGCAGCCACAGCTTTCAAGACGGCCAGGCCATTCCTGGCGAGTTCGCTTTTGCCGTGCCCGATGCGACAGCCCATGTCTTGCTGTCGTCCAACCGCAATCCGCACCTGGCCTGGCGCGATGTGCCTGCCGGCACCCAGTCCTTTGTCATCGTCTGCCATGACCCCGATGTGCCCAGCCGGGGCGACGATGTGAACCAGGAAGGCCGCACGGTGCCAGCCGATCTGCCCCGGGTCGATTTCTACCACTGGCTGCTGCTGGACATTCCAGCCACCACCACCGAGATCGCCGCCGGCGCGCAGTCGGACGGCATCACCGCCCATGGCAAGCCCGGCCCGGCTGCGCCCCAGGGCCTGCGCCATGGCATCAACGATTACACCGGTTGGTTTGCCGGCGATGCGCAGATGCAAGGCGAGTACTACGGCTACGACGGCCCCTGCCCACCCTGGAATGACAGCCTGGTGCACCACTATGTATTCACGGTCTATGCACTGGCCACGCCAACCTTGGCAGTCGATGGTGAGCTGACGGGTGCCAATGTGCGCGCTGCGCTGGTCAAGGCCCCGGTGCTGGGCCAGGCCAGCATCACCGGCTTGTACAGCCTGAACCCTGCGGTCAAGGTGGCATAAGCAACGGGGCCCGAGGGCCCCGTTGTGCTTACTTCACCACCATCAGGGTGAAGGGGTAGACATAGGCCTGCAAGGTGACAAAGATGCCCACCAAGGTGGCCAAGGCCACCGAGTGGAAGAACACGTAGCGCAGGATGTCGCCCTCATGGTTGAACCAGCGGGTGGCGGTGGAGGCCACGACGATGGACTGGGCATCGATCATCTTGCCCATCACACCGCCCGAGCTGTTGGCCGCGCCCATCAGGTTGGGCGACAGGCCCAGCTGCTCGGCAGCGACCTTTTGCATGCCACCAAACAGCACGTTGGAGGCGGTGTCCGAACCGGTCAGCGCCACGCCCAGCCAGCCCATCATCGTGCCAAAGAAGGGGTAGAACACGCCGGTGTTGGCAAAGGCCAGGCCCAGGGTGGTGTCAGTGCCGGAGTAGCGGGTGAGGGTGCCCAGGGCCAGCATCAGCACAATGGTCAGCAGCGAAAAACGTACCAGCCAGATCGTCTTGAAGAACTGCTTGATGAGGCCCAGCGGGCTGTACTTCATCACCAGGCCGCCGACGATGGCGGACATCAGAATGCCGGTGCCTGTGGCGGACAGCAGGTTGAGCACATAGACCGCGCCTTCCTTGGTGGGCTGGGGCACCACCGGCGGCACCTTCTCGATCATGTTGTGCAGACCGCTCATCGGGAAGGACGGGGCAAACAGGCCATTCAGCGCGGCCTTGACCGAGGGCAGGCCCCAGATGAACACGAAGACGGTCAGGATGGCCCAAGGCGTCCAGGCGCGGATCACATCGGCGCGGGCATGCGCCACTATGGCGCGTGGCTTGGCCGTGGTGTCTTCGCTGGTGTCGCGGCCCTTGAGCGAGGTGCTGCGCCAGATGTTCTTGGGTTGCCACAAGCGCAGAAAGCCGATCAGGCAGCCCATGGAGACGATGGCGGCAATGATGTCGACCAGCTCCGGACCGATGAAGTTGGACACCAGGTACTGCGGGATCGCAAACGACAGGCCGGTGACCAGGATGGCCGGCCAGATCTCCATCATGGCCTTGCGGCCGGCAAAGGCCCAGATCAGCCAGAAAGGCACCAGCACCGAGAAGAAGGGCAACTGGCGGCCCACCATCGCGGTGACCTCCATCACGTCATAGCCATGGACCTTGGCCAGGGTAATGACTGGCGTGCCCAGCGCGCCAAAGGCGACGGGTGCGGTATTGGCAATCAGCGACAGGCCCGAGGCTGCCAGCGGTGAAAAGCCCAGCCCGATCAGGATGGCCGCCGTGACAGCCACTGGTGTGCCAAAGCCCGCCGCACCTTCAAAAAAAGCGCCAAAGGCAAAGGCAATCAGCAGCAGCTGGATGCGCCGGTCCTCGGTGATGCCGGCAATCGAGTCCTGCAGGATCTTGAAGCTGCCGTTCTGCTCCGTCAGCTGGTGCAGAAAGATGATGTTCAGCACGATCCAGCCAATGGGCAGCAGGCCCGTGAGCCCCCCAAAGACCGCCGCGCGGCCGGCCATATCGGCCGGCATGCCATAGACCACGATGGCAATGAGCAAGGCACAGACCAGGCCGGCGCCGGCCGCAATATGGGCCTTGAGGTGCAAAAAGCCCAGCCCGACGAGCATGACGACCACCGGCAATGCCGCCAGCAAGGTGGAGAGCACCATATTGCCCACCGGGTTGTAGATCTGTTGCCAAACCATGCCTGACTCCTCGTTGTAGCGCAGCGCAAGCGCCGCCGGAAGGTCGGGCTATAGACTGCTGTTATGACTGAGAACCTGCTTGCGATCTCTACGCAGCCGCGTTGGAGTGCAATCGGGATGAGTTCGAAGGGCTGGTCAGCAGCTTGCACCGGGGTGCAAGCAAGGGCCAGCGCGCAGAAATCGCCCGATTTCACTCCAACCCGTAGGGACAGTGGCTTTGCGGGCGGTCTGCGTCGTTGCAAATCCTCGCAATAGCATGGCTATTGCTGCGGTATTGCGCCTCGCATCCCATCCCGCAAAGCCACTGTCGCGGCGCGAGGAGATCACAAGCAGGTTCTATACACCTGGATGGATAGAACATCGACATAATGTCCGCCTAGCTGCCGACCCGCAGTCCTGTAAAACCCTAGACCTTGTAACGAGGGTGCTGGAGTTGCCGCCTGCGTGACAAGGGCGCTGAGCACAGCGGGTTACACAGAGGGCATGGCCGCCAGCGCCGCTGCAGGGGCTTGATAACAAGGAAGATTTGTGGCTGATTTATCCAAGATCACATGTATTGAAGATTTGCGCGTCGTGGCCGAAAAGCGAGTGCCTCGGATGTTTTACGACTATGCGGATTCGGGCTCCTACACCCAGGGCACCTACCGGGACAACGAGGCGGCCTTCCACAAGATCAAGCTGCGCCAGCGTGTGGCAGTCAATATGGAAGGCCGCAGCACGCGCAGCACCATGGTGGGGCAGGAGGTCAGCATGCCGGTGGCCATTGCGCCCACGGGCCTGACGGGCATGCAGCATGCCGATGGCGAGATCCTGGCGGCCCGCGCGGCCAAGGCCTTTGGCATTCCGTTCACCTTGTCGACGATGAGCATCTGCTCGCTCGAAGATGTGGCCGAGCACACCGGCCGCCATCCCTTCTGGTTCCAGCTCTATGTGATGCGCGACCGGGGCTTTATGGAGCGCCTGATCGACCGCGCCAAGGCGGCAAACTGCTCGGCCTTGCAGCTCACCCTCGATCTGCAGATCCTGGGCCAGCGCCACAAGGACATCAAGAACGGCCTGTCCACACCGCCCAAGCCGACCTTGAAGAACCTCATCAACCTGGTAACCAAGCCGCGCTGGTGCATGGGCATGCTGGGCACCAAGCGCCGTACCTTCGGCAATATCGTGGGCCATGTCGATGGCGTGGCCGATGTGAGCTCGCTGTCGTCCTGGACGGCCGACCAGTTCGACCCCTGCCTGAACTGGGGCGATGTGGAATGGATCAAGAAGCGCTGGGGCGGCAAGCTGATCCTCAAGGGCGTGATGGAGGCCGAGGATGCGCGGTTGGCGGCAGATACCGGTGCGGACGCGCTGATCGTCAGCAACCACGGCGGCCGCCAGCTCGATGGCGCACCTGCCACCATCGATGCGCTGCCATCGATCGTGCAGGCCGCTGGCAAGGACATCGAGGTCTGGTTGGACAGCGGCATCCGCAGTGGCCAGGACGTCCTTAAGGCCCGCGCGCTGGGCGCCCAGGGCACCTTGATCGGCCGCAGCTTTCTGTACGGCCTGGGTGCCTATGGCCAGGAGGGCGTGACGCGTGCGCTGCAGATCATCCACAAGGAGCTGGATGTGTCGATGGCCTTCTGCGGCCACACCAACATCAACAACGTGGACCAGCGGATCCTGGTGCCCGGCACCTATCCACAGCCTTATTGAGTAGGGCAGGGGGAAGGCCGGGTGCTGGCCCCTCTTGATGCCGCAGGCTCGCATCGCCAAATGCAGGCGCACAAGGGGCAGTGATCGCCTACCATCGGGGCCCTAGTGATGAAGTGGATGCGGTAATGGCTGACGGAGCGGGAATGCAATGGGGTGGTTGGTGGATGGGGCTGGTGGTGTTTGCCGCCATCGCGCAGACGGCGCGCAATGCGGCGCAGCGCTCGCTGACCCGCGATCTGGGCACCTGGCCCGCCACCTTGGTGCGCTTTCTCTATGGCCTGCCACTGGCTGCGCTGGCGCTGGTACTGCTCTACACCTTGCCTGCAAAGGCCCCTGAGATTGCGCACTGGACGGGCGCCTATTTTGGCTGGCTGGCGCTGGGCGCGTTCTTCCAGATCGCTGCGACTGGCGCCTTGCTGCTGGCAATGCAGCAGCGCAACTTTGCCGTGGCGGTGACCCTGTCCAAAACCGAGGTGCTGCAGGTGGCGCTGTTTGGCGCGGTCTTTCTGGGCGAGCTGCCCACCTACTGGGCGCTGGCTGCGATGGCCATTGCCACCATTGGCGTGGCGCTGCTGTCCTTACCGCCACGCCAGATCGGCGCCAAGCTGGATTGGCGCAGCAAGGCCGCAATGTATGGCCTCATTTGCGGCGCCTGCTTTGCGATTGCGACGGTGGGATTTCGGGGCGCTGCGCTGGCGCTCAACGCACCGAGCGCGCTGCTGTCGGGCGCCTGGGGCGTGTTCATTGCGCAGTGCATGCAGACCCTGGCGATGGGCGCCTGGTTTATCTGGCGTGACCGCAGCGTGCTGGTTCGCATTGCCAAGGCCTGGCGCGTGTCGCTGCTGGCGGGCTGCATGGGCAGTGCGGCGTCTCTGGCCTGGTTCAGCGCCTATGCGCTGCAAAGCGCTGCCTCAGTGCGCACCCTGGGCATGGTCGAGGTGGTGTTCAGCTACCTGGTCTCGCGCCGGGTGCTGAAGGAGCAGCTGCGCCGCAACGAGAAGTGGGGCATTGCGCTGATGCTGGTCGGCATTGTGGTGATCTGCACCCAGCTTTAAAACGGGCTGCACGCTGGAAATTCAGCGCCCGTCTGACATCAGGGGGTCTCGCGGGCGGCGCATCATGGTCTGCATTGCTACACGGGACCACTCCAATGACAACACCCTCCGTGCCAGGACCTGGGCCATCGGCCGCCCAGACTTCGGCTACCACTCCTCCCCATTACAGCCCTGAAGAAAAGCGCCACCGCATTTTCTCCATCATGGCGGCCTCGTCAGGCAACCTGGTGGAATGGTTTGACTTCTATGTCTATGCCTTCTCGGCCATCTACTTTGCCGCTGCCTTCTTCCCAAAAGGTGACCCCACCGTACAGCTGCTGAACACCGCCGGCGTTTTTGCCGCCGGCTTTTTGATGCGCCCCATCGGCGGCTGGCTGTTTGGCCGCATTGCCGACAAGTACGGCCGCAAGAAATCCATGCTGATCTCGGTGACCATGATGTGCGCCGGCTCCCTGGTGATTGCTTGCCTGCCCACCTATGCACAAATCGGCGCCTGGGCGCCGTTCTTGCTGCTGCTCTGCCGTTTGTTCCAAGGCCTATCGGTGGGCGGTGAATACGGCACCACGGCCACCTATATGAGCGAAGTGGCCCTCAAGGGCCAGCGCGGCTTTTTCTCGTCCTTCCAGTATGTGACCCTGATCGGCGGCCAGCTGCTGGCCGTGCTCCTCATCGTCATCCTGGAAGCCGTGCTGAGCGATGCCGAGCTGCGTGCCTGGGGCTGGCGCATTCCCTTTGTGGTGGGCGCTGCGGCCGCTGTTGTGGCCATGCTGCTGCGCCGCACCCTGCATGAGACCCAATCCAGCGAGGCCATGCAGAACAAGGAAACCGGCACCCTGGGCAATCTGTTCAAGCACCACTGGCGCGCCTTTGTCACCGTGCTGGGCTATACCGCTGGCGGCTCGCTGATCTTCTACACCTTCACCACCTATATGCAGAAGTACCTGGTCAACAGCGTGGGCTTGCCGATCAAGACGGCCAGCTATGTGATGACCGTCTGCCTGTTCCTGTACATGTGCATGCAGCCGCTGTTTGGCGCGCTGTCCGACCGCATTGGCCGGCGCACCAGCATGATGCTGTTTGGCGCGCTGGGTGCCCTGGGCACGGTGCCGATTCTGACCACCCTGCACCAGGCCTCGTCGCCGGTGACGGCCGGCGTGCTGATCCTGGTCGCGCTGGCGATTGTGAGCTTCTACACCTCGATCTCGGGCATCGTCAAAGCGGAGATGTTCCCGCCCGAGGTGCGCGCTCTGGGCGTGGGCCTGGCCTATGCGGTGGCCAATGCCATTTTTGGTGGCTCGGCCGAGTTTGTGGCGCTGGCGCTGAAGAACGCCGGCCATGAAAACGCCTTCTTCTGGTATGTGTCGGTGATGATGGTGATTGCCTTCCTGTTCAGCCTGCGCCTGCCCAAGCAGGCCGCCTACCTGCACCACGACCACTGATCGCCCGCAGCAGCCTCGCAGCTGGTTTTGCGCTGCGGGCCGCTGCAAGCCACGCCGCGCTGGGAGACAATAGCCAGGTGTGCTCCGCCCCCTCGCCATCGCCTGTTGTTCTGCCTCCGCGCCGCCGCATTGCGCATCTGGACATGGATGCCTTCTATGCCTCGGCCGAGCTGCTGCGCTACCCGCAGCTCAAGGGCCTGCCAGTCATCATCGGCGGGGGCCGCCGGGTTGAAGATGAGGCGCTGAAAGCGCGCTATGGCGACCGGCTCGACGCGATCCCGCCCGAGGCTTTTCCGCAGCTCAAGGACTATGTGGGCCGGGGCGTGATCACCACGGCCACCTACCCGGCGCGCGCCTTTGGCGTGGGCTCGGCGATGGGCATGATGAAGGCGGCCAAGCTCTGCCCGCAGGCCATCCTGCTTCCGGTGGACTTTGCGCGCTACCGGCATTTCTCGCGCCAGTTCAAGGCCATCATCACCGCGATGGCGCCGCAGATGGAGGACCGGGGCGTGGACGAGGTCTATATCGACTTCACCCATGTCGAAGGCGGCCAGGACGACCATGGCCGCAGCCTGGCGCTGCGGATGCAGGCAGTCATCCATGCGGCGACCGGGCTGACCTGCTCGGTCGGGGTGGCCCCCAACAAGCAGCTGGCCAAGATGGCCAGCGAGTTCAACAAGCCCAATGGCGTGTCCATCGTGCTGGAGAGCGATCTGCAAACGATGATCTGGCCGCTGGCCTGCCGCAAGATCAATGGCGTGGGCCCCAAGGCCGATGCGAAGCTGCAGGCGCTGGGCATTACCACCTTGGGCGATCTGGCTGCCAAGGACCTGCCCTGGTTGGTGGAACACTTTGGCCGCAGCTACGGCGCCTGGCTGCATGCATCGAGCTGGGGGCGGGACAACCGGCCGGTGGTGACCGAGAGCGAGCCGGTATCGATGAGCCGCGAGACCACCTTTGACCGCGACCTGCATGCGGTGCGCGACAAGGCCGAGCTGGGCGCCATCTTTACCGAGCTGTGCCAGATGGTGGCCGCTGACTTGCAGCGCAAGGGCTATGTGGGGCGCACGATTGGCATCAAGCTGCGCTACCCGGACTTTCGCATCGCCACGCGCGACCACAGCCTGCCGCTCTACACCCAGGATGCCGCTGCCATCCGGCATGCAGCGGGCCAATGCCTCAAGCGCGCGCCTTTGGACCAGCGCCTGCGGCTCTTGGGGGTGAGGGTGGGTGGCCTGCTGCCGCTGGAGCAGGCCTTGGCCCAGGGCCTGGTGGGCGACTGGCAGGCCATGCGCCAGGCCCAAAACCGGCTGGGCGTTGCGGAGCAGAAGGCCGACCCCTACACCTTGCCGCTGTTCGACGACCTCGACTGATTACTGGCGTGCGGTGCGGATATTGGCCGGCAGGGCCATCGGCTGGCTGGTGCGCAGCGGGTTGATGTCCAGGCCACCCCGGCGCGTGTAGCGGGCATAGACCGTCAGGCGGATCGGCTTGCAGTGCTTCCAGATATCGACAAACATGCGCTCGACGCATTGCTCGTGGAATTCGTTGTGGTTGCGAAAGCTCACGATGTACTGCAGCAGGCGCTCTTGGTCGATCGCCGGGCCGGTGTAGCTGATGCGCACGCTGCCCCAGTCGGGCTGGCCGGTGACCAGGCAGTTGCTCTTGAGCAGGCGGCTGCACAGGGTCTCGGTGACGGGCGCCTCATCAAAGGCGGCGCGCAGCAACTGCGGTTGGGGCTGGTAGTGCTCGCAGTCGATGTCCAGCCGGTCCAGGTTCAGGCCGTCGAGCTCTTGCAGTGGCAGGGTGTCGAACACCTCGGGGTCGATCATCTGCACGCCCACCGAGGCCTGGTAAGGCGCGCCGCGCCATACGGCTTCGCTGATATCGGCCAGCAGCTTGGCCCGCACTTCATCGACCGAGCCAAAGCGGCTGTTGTTGAAGCTGTTCAGGTAGAGCTTGAAGGACTTGCTCTCGACGATGTTGGGCGTTTCGCAGGGGATGGTGAAGCTCACCAGCGCGACCTGGGGCTTGCCGCGCAGGTTGAGCCAGGAGACTTCATAGGCCGTCCACAGGTCGGCGCCAAAAAAGGGCAGCTTGTCGGGCTGCAGGCCGATCTCGTCGCGCTTGGCCTGGCGGGGCAGCGGGAAGAGCAGGGTGGGGTCGTACTGGTCGATGTAGGCGGAGCGCTGGCCCAGGGGCGATTGCTCGGGCGAAGGGGAGACGGTCATGCTGTGGATCAAAAAGCGGCCGCTGCCTGCGCGGGGGCTAGGCGGCGGCTGCGGTTTACTTGAATTCGCCCTCGCGCAACCACTTGGTGGCGATCCATTTCTCGCCGGCGATCACCGGCGAGCCGCCATGCAGGCTCTTGGTTGCGGGGTCGGGGGCGGCGTAGCTGAAGAACACGGCATTGCCACGGCGCGGTGCGACTTCCAGCCCCACATCGGGAAAGCTGGTGCCGCCGCCGGCTTGCGGGTTGTTCAGGTAGATCACCAGGGTGGCCAGGCGCTGGCCGCCACGCTTCAAAATCGTCGGCGTGCCGGGCTGGGTCGGGTCGAAGTAGTCGTAGTGCGGCTTGTACTCGGCACCGGGCCGGTAGTGCAGCACCTGCAGGCCTTCGCCATGATTTTCCGGCCAGTTGACCAGCTTGGCGATGCGGCGCTCCAGCGCGGCGACGGCGGGTGTTTCCTCGCGCTGAAAAAACATGCCATCGCTGGTGCGGTCGGCATTGACTTCTTCGCCACCGGTTTGGGTCTCGACGGTCAGCGAACGCTGCATGCGCGGCTCGGCCGCCGCAATGATGGCGTCGCACTCCTCGTCGGAGAGCAGATTGCCGAACACAACGACGCGCGGGTGCTGCAGGGCCAGCAGCACGCTGACCTCGCGGTCACCGACATCGATGGTAGAGGGCGATTGGCCCAGGCTGGGCTCGGGCAGGGGACGGGATGGGGCAGCTGGCTGGGAGGCCGCCACGACGGGGCTCTCCTTGCTCGCCTGCAACTGCGCGAGGTGCTCGGTCAGGACCGATTCCATCGCTGACTCGGCGACGTCGGCGTTCCAGCCGGCATCACACATGGCTTTGAACACGCGGTCGGCGCTGACGCCTGCGCTGGCCTGTTCAATTATCCAGGCGCGCAGTTCCGGGGTGAGGGGTTGCGAGGCTGTCATCAGATTCCTTTCGCGGCCCATTGTGCATCAAAGTCGCATCAATCGACTTTGCGCCTGAACACGAAATGGTCTTCAGTCGAGGCCTCGGGCGTGAAGGCGTAGCCCGCAGTGCTGAACTTCTTCAAGGCCGCCGGCGTCTTGGTCTGGTGCTCGATCGCGTAGCGCGCCATCATGCCCCGCGCCTTCTTGGCAAAGAAGCTGATGATCTTGTACTGGCCGTTCTTGTAGTCTTCAAAACTGCAGTCGATGACCCTGGCGCGCAGCACCTTGCGGTCCACCGATTTGAAGTACTCCTGCGAGGCCAGGTTGACGACGACGGGCTTGTCTTCGCTGGCCTGCTGCGCATTGAGGTAGTCGGCGATCTGCGTGCCCCAGAAATGGTAGAGGTTGCTGCCCTGCTCGGTGGCCAGGCGCGTGCCCATCTCCAGCCGGTAGGGCTGCATCAGATCGAGCGGGCGCAGCACGCCGTAGAGGCCGCTGAGCATGCACAGGTGGGACTGCGCCCAATCGAGCTGCTTGGCGCTCAGGGTAGGGGCCTGCAGGCCGTCGTAGACATCGCCATTGAAGGCCATGATGGCCTGGCGCGCGTTCTTGCTGCTGAACTTGGGCGACCAGGCCTCATAGCGGGCCACATTCAGTGCAGCGAGCTTGTCGCTGATGTCCATCAGGCTGGCGATCTGCTGCGGCGACTGGCTGCGCAGCACCGCGATCAAGGCCTTGGACTGGGGGATGAACTGGGGCTGCGTGCTGGCCAGGCCGGCGGGCAGCGGGGTTTCGTAGTCCAGAGATTTGGCGGGCGAGAGCAGAAACAGCATCAGGGGCTCCATCAATGAAACAGGCCGGATCGCTCCGGCCTGAGGGTTGCTGGGTCAGCAGTTTTTAAGCGGTTTCGCGCTCAAACGGCAGGACCAGGTCGGTCAGATCCTTGCGGGTCTCGACGAGGATCAGCGGGCCCTGGTCGATCTGCACCACGGGCTGGCGCTCACGCGGCACATGCAAGGGCTTGGGCTCGGCGGCGATGGCCGCTTGCACGGCAGCGATCTTGTCGGCATCGGAGTTGATCCATTGCAGGCCGGCGGTGCTGGCGATCTGGTGCAGTGCATCCAGCGGCAGGCTGTAGCTGGCAATCGCTGGCAGACCGGCCTTGGCAGGCTCGGCAACGACAGGCGCAGGGGCTGCAACCACGGGTGCTGCTGCGACAGGAGCGGCAGGTGCCACGGGAGCCACAGCGGCTACGGGTGCAGCTTCCTGAGCGAC
The DNA here is from genome assembly GCF_004364775.1 of Comamonas sp. JUb58. Classification (GTDB taxonomy): domain Bacteria; phylum Pseudomonadota; class Gammaproteobacteria; order Burkholderiales; family Burkholderiaceae_C; genus Comamonas. The sequence continues at coordinate 437,833 of NZ_SOAL01000001.1, read as the reverse complement.
AACGGCTTGCTCGGCTTGTGCCACTGGGGCGGGAGCCGGTGCCACATCCGCCACGGCGGGCGCTGGGGCCTCTGCCGGTGCAGCTGCAGGCGCTGCGTTGAAGTAGCTGCGGCGTGGTGCCTCGTCGGCGTCTTGCGACACGGCAGGGGCGGCATCGGCGCCAAAGCCCGAGTCGGCGGCGGCGTTGTCGCCTTCCACTTGCTCGTCACGGCCATTGCGCTCGCGCTCACCACGGTTGCGGCGGTCGCGGCCATAGCGGTCACGCGAGCGGCGCTCACGGCGCTCTGGCGTTGCGCCGTCTGCATCAGCGGCTGGTGCGGCTTGGTTGCCGGTATCCAGGTCCAGCGATGGCAGGGAGGCGATCACCGCATCGGCGTTGATGGGGGCCGGTGCCACGGCGTTCAATGGCTGAGCGGCCTCGTCACCGTTGTTGCGGCGGTCCTGGCGGTCACCACGGTCGCGGCGGCCTTCACGCGGCTCGCGGGGAGCGCGCTCGGGGCGCGGTGCGCGTTCCTGGCGCTCGCCATTGGCGGCTGCGTTGTCACCGGCTTGTGGGTTCAGCGGGGCTTCGTCACGGCGGCTGCGCTCTTGGCGGTCACCGCGCTCACCACGGCGGTTGCGGCCTTCCTGGTCGCCACCACGGGGGCTGCGGCTACCGTCGGCCGCGCCGTTGTTGCCACGGCCATTGCGCTCAGTGCGCTGCTCGCCTTCGGCGCGCTCGCCACGGGCGGGGCGGTTTCCATCCTTGCGCTCACCACGGTCGCCGCGCTCTGCACGGTCACCACGGCCGCCACGGTTGTTGGCGTTGCGGCCATCGCGGTTTTCACGGCGGGCGTCGGCGGCCGGTGCGGCTGCTGGTGCAGGCACGGGAGCCGGTGCGGGCTCAGGGGCCATGCCGAAGAAGCGCTTGAGCCAGGCGAAGAAGCCCTTTTGCGGTGCGGCCACCGGTGCAGCAGCGGGCGCTGCGGCAGGGGCGCCTGCCGGCTTGCCGTTTTGCGGATTGGCGGTGCGGGCAGCGGGTGCAGGGCGTGGCTCGGCAATCGGCGCCGGTGCATCGGGCAGTACGCCCTTGATGACCGGGGTCTGCTTGTTGGTCGGCTCTTGCGAGCGGCGGGTAAAGCCCAGGCTTTCCTCTTCGGGGTCGGCCAGCTTGTAGCTCGCTTCCATCGAGTCCAGACGGGGATCGTCGTGCTTCATGCGCTCGAGCTTGTAGTGCGGGGTCTCCAGCGCCTTGTTGGGCACCATGGTGACGGATACGCGCTGCTTGAGCTCGATCTTCTGGATTTCGGTACGCTTTTCGTTGAGCAGGAAGGAGGCGACTTCGACAGGCACCTGGCAGTTCACGGCTGCCGTGTTGTCCTTCATCGACTCTTCCTGGATGATGCGCAGGATCTGCAGTGCCGAGCTTTCCGCATCGCGGATGTGGCCGGAGCCACCGCAGCGTGGGCAGTTGATGTGGGCACCTTCGCTCAGCGCAGGCTTGAGGCGCTGGCGGCTCATTTCCATCAGGCCGAACTTGCTGATGGTGCCGAACTGTACGCGGGCACGGTCCTGGCGCAGCGCGTCACGCAGACGGCTTTCCACATCGCGGCGGTTCTTCGACTCTTCCATGTCGATGAAGTCGATCACGATCAGGCCGCCCAGGTCGCGCAGGCGCATCTGGCGGGCCACTTCGTCGGCCGCTTCCAGGTTGGTGCGGGTGGCGGTTTCCTCGATGTCGCCGCCCTTGATGGCGCGGGCCGAGTTCACGTCGATGGAGACCAGCGCTTCGGTGTGGTCGATCACGATGGCGCCGCCCGATGGCAGGGTCACGGTGCGGGAGTAGGCCGACTCGATCTGGTGCTCGATCTGGAAGCGGCTGAACAGCGGCGCGTCATCGCGGTAGCGCTTGACGCGGGCAGCGTGCTCAGGCATCACATGGGCCATGAACTGCTGGGCTTGTTCATAAATGTCATCGGTGTCGATCAGGATGTCGCCGATGTCATTGTGGAAATAGTCGCGGATTGCGCGGATCACCAGGCTCGATTCCTGGTAGATCAGGAAGGCACCCTTGCCCGACTTGGCAGCACCGTCGATGGCGCCCCAGAGCTTGAGCAGGTAGTTCAAGTCCCATTGCAGTTCGGGTGCGCTGCGGCCAATGCCGGCGGTGCGCGCAATGATGGACATGCCCTTGGGGTAGTCCAGCTGGTCCATCGCCTCCTTGAGCTCGGCGCGCTCGTCGCCTTCGATGCGGCGCGAGACACCACCACCACGGGGGTTGTTGGGCATCAGCACCACATAGCGGCCGGCCAGCGAGATGAAGGTGGTCAGGGCCGCGCCCTTGTTGCCACGTTCTTCCTTTTCGACCTGAACGATCAGCTCCTGGCCTTCCTTGATCACATCATTGATGCGGGCCTGGCTGGGGGAGACGCCTTCGGCGAAATACTGCTTGGAGATTTCCTTGAAGGGCAGAAAGCCGTGGCGGTCTTCGCCGTAGTCGACAAAGCAGGCTTCCAAAGAGGGTTCGACCCGGGTAACAACGGCTTTGTAGATATTGCCTTTGCGTTGTTCGCGGCCTTCGATTTCAATTTCGTAGTCCAGCAGCTTTTGGCCATCGACAATGGCGAGGCGGCGCTCTTCAGCTTGCGTGGCGTTGATCAGCATCCGTTTCATGATGCGCGTCCTTCGTAATGCGGGACAGGCTGCCTTTGTCAGTCAGGCACCTGTCTCCAATCCCAACAATAAACAGGCTCTTACTGGAGCCACAGATGCCGGGACAGACGCAGAGAAACGAAAGAATTCACAGAGCGTGTCATGTTTGCTGGTAATACTTATGTCAGCACAGGGGATCTAGGCACGCGGGAGAGGGCATGTAAATACCCGGCCAGCCAGCGCTGGGCTGCCTCCGGCTGGGATATCTGCCCTGAGAACATGCGCACAGCGGGCACGGCAAGACGCACTGGCGCACAGCTGCTGCTGTGCCAGAGAGTTGCCATCCAAGCCCACAAAATCAACATGTTTGGTGTGAAGACGATCAGCTGAGCGGGGCCTGGTTGCAGGCCTTTGCGACAGCTGTCGCCAAAAATCTGTTTTTTCGTTGTTTCAATGTGTCTGTCCGCCTGATTCACTTGGCGTCCCCTGCGCAATCTTTTGGTATGCAGGTGGGGCGGCAAGGCGATCAGCCAGACATCGACCGGCCTGTGCGGGTACTGGTGGGTGAATTAAACTGCTCACCGGTAAACCAATAACTCTATCGCGCAGGTGAAACATATTATAGGGGGCAAACCGGGCGAGCCCCGTAGTCCACAAGCACCCCCAGTGGCTGTAAGGCTGGTCGAGGTCCACCCCGACGACGCAGGCCAGCGCCTGGACAATTTTCTGATGCGCCACCTCAAAGGCGTACCCAAGACCCATATCTACCGCATCATCCGCCAGGGTGAAGTCCGTATCAACAAGGGCCGCACGACAGCGGACACTCGCGTACAACCGGGCGATGTGGTGCGGATTCCGCCGGTGCGCGTGGCTGCCAAACCCGACGAAGCCGAGCGCGCGGTGCCAGCTAGGGAGTTTCCCTTGTTGCTCGATGACGATGTCATGCTGGCGATCAACAAACCCGCCGGCGTGGCGGTGCACGGCGGCTCGGGCGTCAGCTTTGGCGTGATCGAGCAGCTGCGCCGCGCCCACCCGGATGCCCGCTTTCTGGAGCTGGTGCACCGGCTGGACCGCGAAACCTCGGGCATCTTGCTGGTGGCCAAGAAGCGTTCGGCCCTGACCCATCTGCAGGACCAGTTCCGCGAACGCGAGACGGGTAAGACCTACCTGGCCCTGGTGATCGGCGAATGGCCGGCCAACAAGAAGGTGATCGACACGCCGCTGCGCAAATACCTGCTGCCCGATGGCGAGCGCCGCGTGCGCGCCACCACGGCCGACGACCCCGAGGGCATGCGCTCGGTCTCGCTGGTCAAGGTGCAAAAAGTGTTTGCCGCTCGCCACCAGCTGGGCCTGCCGGCGATGAGCCTGCTGGAGGTGACGATCAAGACCGGCCGCACCCACCAGATCCGCGTGCACCTGGCCAGCAGTGGCCATGCGATCGCCGGCGATGAGAAATATGGCGACTTCGACCTGAACAAGCGCCTGGCCAAGCATGGCCTCAAGCGCATGTTCCTGCACGCCTGGCGCCTGCAGTTCAACCACCCGCAGACGGCAGAGCGCGTACAGCTGGGTGCCGAGCTGCCTGCGGAGCTGGCGGATTTTGTGGCGGCGGCTTCGGCGGCCGAATAGACAGGGCGCCTGTTTTGGCACCCAGGCGCTAAAAACGCTTGGGACGTCTGTCTTCAGGATAGGGATGGCTTAGTCCGCCCGGCTAGCGGGTAGACCGCTTCCATCTGGTCGGCGATCTGGAAGTGCTCGAACAGCGGAGTGTCTTCCTGATAGTACTGAACCCTGTCTGCATGCTCGGGCATTACCAGTGCCATGAACCGTTGGGCTTGTTCATACAGGGCCTCGCAGTCGATCAGGATGGCGGCGAAATCTTCTTGAAAATAGTCGCGGATCGTGCGGCTTACCAAGTTGGACTCCTGGTAGATCAGGTATGCCTCCTGGTTGTACTGCGCGGCGCGTTCAATGGCTTCCCAGAGTTTGAGCAGGTAATCCAGATCTCTTTGCAGCTCGGTGGCGCTGTGGCCCTGGGCGGCATGGCGTGCAGCAATCGCCATGCCTGGGGGATAAGCCAGCTGGCTCGGCAAATCTGGTAGTCGCGCCTGCGCAGGGCTTCCCGCGTATCGAGACAGGCCATTGCCATACTGACTGGGTGCCAGTACCAGATAGCGACCGGAGAGCGTAATCGCGGTGCTGAGGACGGCTGCTTGGGCTTCCCGCTGTTCTTCAATCAACTGAACCATCAGCGCATCCCCTTCGTTGACCGCTGGCGGGTTGTACAGCTGGCCGGGGGAAAAGCCTTCATCGCTGCACTGCTTGCTGATGTCTTTGAGAGGCAGCATTCCATCGCAGTCTTCGCCGTAATACACCATGCATACCCCCAGGGCGCGGTCGATGCGGCTGATGATGCCTTGGTAAATATTGCCTTTACGCAGCTCTTCGCCCTCTATTTCGATCTCGCAATCCAGCAGTTGCTGGCCGTCCACGATGGCGAGGCGTCGCACATCGGCGTGTGTGTCATTGATCAGAATGCGTTTCATGGTGCGATGGGTGTGGGATGTGTAAAACCTGCTTTGTCGGCTAGGCACGCGGTCAATTCACCATGCTAATCAAGCTGTTGCTGCGGGAGTGTGCGCCTTTGAACGGGTTTGAAACGAAAATTCAAAGCCCATGTCGCGCTGTCTCGAAGAGCGTAGGCCCTTGTAGCCTGCTGCGGGCGGCTTGCGTTTAGGTACATATAAAGTAGGCCGGTGTCGGTTCGTGGCGACAGGCAAGGGACACATGCCTTTTGGCTGCGCGGGTTTGCTGGGACGCTATCCACCAAACGGCAGCCCTGCGTAAACCCTGGGGGCTGAACTAAAATGCCTGCCGTTAAACCAACGACCCTGCCGAGCCCCTCGGGCTCAGCTGCGCTCACCAGATTCGGGTGCGTTTACCCCATAGCGAGCATGCCCATGCCGCTAGTGGCCGATGGATGAAATTTGTGACCGATATAGAAAGAGCACCCCATGGCGCGCCAATTTGACCTGATTGCCTTTGACTGGGATGGCACCCTGTTTGACTCGACCGCAGCGATTGCGCTGTCGATCCAGGATGCGGTGCGGGATGTGGGCGGTACGGTGCCCAGCCTGGTGGAGGCAAAGTATGTGATCGGCATGAGCCTGCACAGCGCGCTGCGCCATGCGGCGCCCGATGTGCCGGAGGACAAGATGGTGGAACTGACCAACCGCTACCGCCTGCATTTCCTCAAGCGCCAGGAGCAGGTGACCTTGTTTGAGGGCGTGTTGGAACTGCTGGACCAACTGACGGCCAGCGGCCACCTGCTGGCCATTGCCACCGGCAAGAACCGCCGTGGGCTGGACCGGGTGCTGGATACCACCTTGCTCAAGGGGCGCTTCCAGGCAACGCGCACCTCGGACGAGACGGCTGGCAAGCCCCATCCGCTGATGCTGCAGGAGTTGATGGCCGAGCTGGATGTGGCGCCCGAGCGCGTATTGATGGTGGGTGACACCACGCATGATCTGCAAATGGCCGTCAATGCGGGCTGCCCAAGCGTGGGGGTGAGCTATGGCGCCCACCACCATGAGGGTTTTGAGGCCTTCAAGCCCCTGTATGTGGCCCATACCGTTGCTGAACTGCAACAGTGGATGGCGGATCATGCCTAGCTATGGTGCAATCACTGTCTGTATGTACAGTCAGATGAACCTCGGTGAACAGGTGCGGTGATGGCGGAAGTACCGGCGCAGATGATTGCCTTGTGCCAGAGCGATGCGCTGCTGCACGGTGGGCGCGCGGTGGCCTTTGATGTGGTCTATGCCGGCCAGACCTGCCAGGCCTTTGCCATCCGCTACCACGAGGGAGTCCACGCCTACTTGAACCGCTGCACCCATGTGGCGATGGAGATGGACTACCAGCCGGGGCGTTTTTTCGACGACACAGGTAACTGGTTGCTCTGCGCCACCCATGGTGCAGCCTATGTGCCCGATACTGGAGCCTGTGCCGGCGGTCCCTGTCGTGGCGGTTTGGTCAAGGTTGCGCTGAGTGAGAGTGATGGCGTGGTCTATTGGCACACGGATAACCGTCTACAACCTCTTGATTTTTAAGATGAACCCCATGGACAACAATCCTCAGCAGAATCCGCCGCCGGCGCCCGACCTGTGGGGGCAGCCGGCCGCTGCGGGGCCTGCCGCCGCTGGAGCCAGCCCGGGCTGGGAACGCTCGGTGCTGGAGCGCCTGGCCTTTGACACGCTCAAGGAGCAGCGCGCCGCGCGGCGCTGGAAGATCTTCTTCCGCCTGGTCTGGCTGGGCCTGGTGATCGCCTTTGTGAGCTACCTGTTTGGCTCGGACGGCACAGCGACCAAGACCTCGACCGAGCACACCGCCGTGGTGGAGCTCAAGGGCGAGATCGCCTCGGGCGCCGATGCCAGTGCCGAATATGTGATTGCCGCACTGCGCACCGCTTTCGAGGACGATGGCGCCAAGGCCGTGGTGCTGCTGATCAACTCGCCCGGTGGCAGCCCCGTGCAGGCCGGCATGATCAATGACGAGATCGTGCGACTCAAGGCCCAGTACAAGAAGCCGATGTATGCGGTGGTCGAGGAGTCCTGTGCTTCTGCGGCTTACTACATCGCCTCTGCCGCTGACAGCATCTATGTCGACAAGGCCAGCATCGTTGGCAGCATCGGCGTGCTGATGGACGGTTTTGGCTTTACCGGCACGATGGACAAGCTGGGCGTGGAGCGCCGCTTGCTCACCGCTGGCGCGAACAAGGGCATGCTGGACCCATTCAGCCCCATGAACGACAAGCAAAAGGCCTATGCGCAGCAGATGCTGAGCCAGATTCACCAGCAGTTCATCCAGGTGGTGCGTCAGGGTCGGGGTGACCGTCTGAAGGAAACCGATGACACCTTCAGCGGCCTGTTCTGGACCGGCCAGGAGGCCGTGAAGCTGGGCTTGGCCGATGGCCTGGGCAGCCTGGACCAGGTGGCCCGCGATGTGGTGGGTGCGGAAGAGGTGGTGGATTACACCCGCCGCGAGAATGTGGCCGAGCGCTTTGCCAAGCGCTTTGGAGCCTCGGTCGGTGCGGGTGCGGTTGGTACCTTGCGCTCGATGTCGCTACTGCCCAGCGTGCGCTGACAGTCTGCAAGGCTTGAATGACAAAGCGGTGCCTGGGCACCGCTTTTTTCATGGGCGCAGCCGCATGGGCTGCAGCGACTAACGAGGGTCAGCGGCCAATGGCAAACACCATCGGGGTGCGGTTGTCCAGGCTGGTGTTGAGCGGCTTCCACTGCTTGACCAGGCGGCTTTGGGTGTTGGCGCTCTCCAAGGTCAGTCCGCTGGAGATGGACAGGCGCGTATTGGGCTGCAGGGTTTGCAGCAGCGCGCCCAGCAGCGCCTGGTTGCGGTAAGGCGTCTCGATGAAGATCTGAGTCTGGCCCTGGCGCAGCGCCAGCTGCTCCAGCTCGCGCAGGCGGGCGCTGCGGTCGGCGGCATCGCTGGGCACATAACCCACAAACGCAAAGTTCTGGCCATTGAGGCCACTGGCGGCCAGTGCCAGCAACAGCGAGGTGGGGCCGACCAGCGGCACCACATCAATGCCTGCATCATGGGCGGCGCGCACCGCCGAGCTGCCAGGGTCGGCAATCGCGGGCATGCCCGCCTCGCTGACCAGGCCCACATCATGGCCTTGCAGTGCGGCGGCAATCAGGCTGCTGCCATCGCTGCTGGCGGTGGTCTGTGGGTTGTGGTCGCCTTTTTTATGGGCTTCGCGCGGCAGCTCGGCAATGTTTTGCTGCTGCAGTGGCAGGGCCAGGGGCGCCACGGCATCCACCCGCTTGAGAAAGGCGCGGCAGCTTTTGGCGTTCTCGCAGACCCAGTGGGTGATGCGGGCAGCGGCCTGCACGGTGTGCAGTGGCAGTACATCGGTCAGCGGCGCCTCGGTAGCGCAGCCAAAATCGAGTGGGGTGGGGACCAGAAACAAGCGTCCCTTTGTGACTTGTTGGTTCATGGCAACACCAATCCGGCAGCGCGCAGCAAACGGGCTGTGCGGATCAAGGGCAGGCCGATCAAGGCGGTGGGGTCGTCGCTTTCGATGGCGTCGAGCAGGGTTATGCCCAGGCCTTCGCTCTTGGCGCTGCCGGCGCAGTCATAAGGGGTTTCGGCAAGCAGGTAGCGTTCGATTTCTGCGTCATCAAGCGGGCGGAACACGGTGCGCACCACGGCGGTATCGGCCTGCGCAAAGCCGCTGGCCTTGCAGACCACGGCCACGGCGGTGTGGAACTGCATGCTTTGTCCGCTCATTGCGCGCAGCTGTGCCACGGCTTTGTCATGCACCATCGGCTTGCCCAGCGGCTGACCGTGCAGGTCGGCCACTTGGTCGGAGCCGATCACGATCGCATCAGGGTACTGGGCGGCCACCGCATGGGCCTTGGCCAGCGCCAGGCGCAGCGCCAGCGCGGCGGGGCTTTCGCCGGGCTGTGGGGTTTCGTCCACATCGGGCGAGGCCGTCTCGAAGGGCAGGCGGAAGCGCGACAGAAGCTCTCGCCGGTAGCGGGAGGTGGAGCCCAGTACAAGGGCGCGGGGCATCAGGGATTCAGACATGCCCAGATTCTCTTACACTGGCGCGCATGACAAAGGAATTTTCAGTCAATCGCCTTGAGATCAAGGCTTTTGCCCACCAAAACGCGGCGCTGGAAGGCGAGGTGCCCCTGGGGCAACTGGCCCGCTTGCTGGCCGAAGACCAGCGCGGCGAGGCCGCTGCTGCCGAGCCCGTGCGCTGGGTGCTGGATGGTGAATGGGTGGAATCGACAGGCGGCCCAGGCCAGGCCTGGCTGCACCTGCATGCCGAAACCCAGGTGCAGCTGCAGTGCCAGCGCTGCATGCGCCCGGTGGATGTGGCAGTGGAAAGCAGCCGCTCCTTCCGCTTTGTAAAGGATGAGGCCACGGCGGCCGCGCTGGATGACGAGAGCGAAGAAGATGTGCTGGTGCTGGCGCCCCAGATCGATGCACTGGAGTTGATCGAGGACGAGCTGCTGATGGCCTTGCCCATGGTGCCCATGCACGAGGTCTGCCCGGTGGATGTGAAGCTGGAGTCCGCCACCCAGGATTTTGACGACCGCCCTGCGGAAAAAGCCAATCCCTTCGCGGCGCTGGCATCGCTGCGCATCGATAAAAACCAATCCTAGTGTGGGTGGCTTGAAGCCTGCTTGCGATCTTTGCTATAATTTGAGGCTTCGCGCGAATCCCTCGTGTCTTTAATGGGCTAGTCGCGTAAATTTAGGGCATGCGTTTGTGATTGCGCAGGCCATGTCACCAACCCTTTCAAGACTCAGGAGCCATCATGGCTGTTCAACAAAACAAGAAATCCCCTTCCAAGCGCGGCATGCACCGTTCGCACAACGCACTGAACGTGCCTGGCATCGCTGTGGAACCCACCACCGGTGAAACCCACATGCGCCACCACATCAGCCCCAACGGTTTCTACCGTGGCCGCCAAGTGCTGAAGAACAAGTCGGAAGCCTAAGCCATAGCTGTATAAAAAAGGCCCGCAGCTACATAGTAGCGCGGGCCTTTTTTATTTCTTGCCAGAAAGCGGCGCGGGGCGCGGCGGACTGGAACTCGGTGCGAACAACGTCAAAGAATTACCGAACGAATGATCACACTGGCCGTGGATTGCATGGGTGGGGACGCAGGTATCCGTGTCACGCTACCCGCATGCAAGAAGTTTTTGGATAGCCACCCTGATGCCCATCTGTTGATGGTCGGGCAGGCTGAGGCATTGCAGTCTTTTCAGCACGAGCGTGCCACCATCGTGCATGCAAGCGAAGTGGTCACTATGGATGACCCGGTGGAAGTGGCCCTGCGCAAGAAGAAGGATTCTTCGATGCGGGTGGCCATCAGCCAGGTGAAGACGGGTGCCGCACTGGCAGCCGTGTCGGCGGGCAATACCGGGGCTTTGATGGCCATTGCCCGTTATGTGCTCAAGACGCTGGACGGCATTGACCGCCCGGCTATCGCCACCCAGCTTCCCCACGCCAAGGGCGGCGCCACGACGGTGCTGGACCTGGGCGCCAATGTGGACTGCAGTGCAGAGCATCTGCTGCAGTTCGCCGTCATGGGCTCTGCCTTGGTCAGCGCCCTGGAAAACACCGAAAACCCCACCGTCGGCCTGCTCAATATTGGCGAAGAAGCCATCAAGGGCAGCGAGGTCATTAAGCGTGCCGGCGAGCTGCTGCGCACGGCGGGACAGTCGGGTTATCTCAATTTTTACGGCAATGTCGAAGGCAATGACATCTTCAAGGGCACGGTGGATATCGTGACCTGTGATGGCTTTGTCGGCAATGTCGCGCTCAAGGCCAGCGAAGGCGTGGCCAGCATGATCAGCAACGGGCTCAAGCAAGAGTTCAAACGCAACCTGCTCACCAAGATCGCCGCAGTGATCGCTTACCCGGTGCTGGCGCGCTTGATGAAGCGGGTGGACCACCGCCGCTACAATGGGGCTGCATTGCTCGGATTGCGCGGCCTGGTTTTCAAAAGCCATGGCTCGGCCGACGCGGTGGCGTATGAGCATGCCTTGCGGCGCGCCTATGATGCCGCCCGCAATGATTTGCTGGGGCGCGTGCAGACCAAGATTCAGACGGCAGCGCCCCTGCTGATGTCGGCAGACAGCACTGCTGCTGCCAAAACCGTGACGTCTCCTACCTGAATTCGATGAGTATTTATTCCCGCATTATCGGCACTGGCAGCTACCTGCCGCCACGTCGTGTCACCAATGATGAGTTGGCCGCTGAAATGGCCACGCGCGGTCTGGAAACCTCCGACGAGTGGATTGTGGAGCGCACTGGTATCAAGGCGCGCCATTTTGCAGCGCCTGATGTTGTGGCCAGCGATCTGGCGCTGGAGGCCTCGAAGAATGCCCTCCAGGCCGCCAATATCCAAGCCAGCGATATTGATCTGATCATCGTCGCGACCTCGACGCCGGACATGGTGTTCCCGTCGACCGCCGCCATCCTGCAGAACAAGCTGGGCATTGCCAATGGCTGCCCGGTGTTTGACATGCAGGCGGTATGCAGCGGCTTCGTCTATGCACTGACGGTGGCGGACTCGATGATCAAGTCCGGCAGTGCCAAGCGTGTGCTGGTGGTGGGTGCCGAGGTATTCAGCCGCATTCTGGACTTCAATGACCGCACCACCTGTGTGCTGTTTGGCGATGGCGCCGGCGCCGTGGTGCTGGAAGCCTCTGACAAGCCGGGCATTCTGGCGACCGAGCTGCATGCCGATGGCAGCCATGTTGACATTCTGTGCGTGCCGGGCAATGTCTCGGGCGGTCTGGTGATTGGCTCGCCGCTGCTGCGCATGGATGGCCAGGCCGTGTTCAAGCTCGCCGTCGGTGTGCTGGACAAGGCTGCACGCGCTGCACTCGAAAAAGCCAAGATGCAGGAAGCCGATATCGATTGGCTGATCCCGCACCAGGCCAACCTGCGCATCATGATGAGCACCGCGCGCAAGCTCAAGCTTGCACCTGAGAAAGTCGTCGTCACGGTGGACCAGCATGGCAACACCTCGGCGGCCTCGATCCCGCTGGCGCTGGACCATGCGGTGCGCAGCGGTCAGGTCAAGCCTGGGCAGAATGTGATGCTGGAAGGCGTGGGCGGTGGCTTCACCTGGGGTGCGGTGCTGCTGACGATGTAGCATGGCTCGGCGTTGCCGAGACCGCTGCCATCCGCCAATTGATAAAAACTGATTGAACCGAGACATGAGCGCTTTTGCATTTGTATTTCCGGGCCAAGGCTCGCAGTCCATGGGCATGCTCGATGCCTGGGGTGGCCACCCTGCCGTCGTTCAGGCGCTGCAGGAAGCCTCGGATGCGCTGGGTGAAGACCTGGGCGCGCTGATCCAGAACGGCCCCAAAGAAACGCTGGCACTGACCGCCAACACCCAGCCGGTGATGCTGGTCGCTGGTGTGGCCGCATGGCGTGTTTGGCAGGCCGAAGGCGGCGCCATGCCGATGGCCGTTGCCGGCCACTCGCTGGGCGAATATTCCGCACTGGTAGCTGCCGGTGTATTGACCTTGAGCCAGGCCGCGCCGCTGGTGCGCCTGCGTGGTGCCGCCATGCAAGAGGCCGTGCCTGTGGGTGCCGGCGCCATGGCGGCAGTGCTGGGCCTGGATGCCGACAAGGTCAAGGCCGTGTGCGCCCAGGTGACTGCCCAGCTGGGCGGCACTGAGGTCGTCGAGGCGGTGAACTTCAACGACCCCGGCCAGACGGTCATCGCCGGCTCCAAGGCCGCGGTGGAAGCGGCCAGCCTGGCCGTGAAGGAAGCAGGTGCCAAGCGCGCGCTGCCACTGCCGGTGTCGGCACCTTTCCATTCCAGCCTGATGAAGCCCGCCGCTGAAAAGCTCAAGCTGGCCCTGGCCGAGCTGCAACTGGCTGCGCCCCAGATTCCTGTGCTCAACAATATCGATGTGGCGATGCCTACCGATGCCGATGCCATCCGTGATGCGCTGTACCGCCAGGCCTTTGGCCCCGTGCGTTGGGTCGAGTGCGTGCAGCACCTGCGTGCGCTGGGCGCCACCCACCTGGTCGAATGCGGCCCGGGCAAGGTGCTGACCGGCATGACCAAGCGCATCGACCCTGAACTCGTCGGTGTGGCTCTGTACGACCCCGCCACTTTGCAAGAAACCAAAGAAGCCATCGCATGACTGAAACCACCTCAACAGCCAAAGTCGCCCTGGTTACCGGCGCATCGCGCGGTATTGGCGCAGCCATTGCCCAGGCGCTCGGCGCAGCCGGCTACCAGGTGATCGGCACGGCAACGACCGAAGACGGCGCAGCCAAGATCTCGCAAGCGCTGTCGGCCTTTGCCGGCTCGCGTGGCGTGGCCCTGGATGTGAACGATGGCGCTGCCGTCGAAGCGCTGATCGACAGCCTGGTCAAGACCCAAGGCGGCCTGCATGTGTTGGTCAACAACGCCGGTATCACCCGCGACACCCTGGCCATGCGCATGAAGGATGACGACTGGGACGCCGTGCTGGGCACCAATCTGAAGGCCGTGTTCGGCGCCAGCCGCGCTGCCATCCGCCCGATGATGAAGCAGCGTTTTGGCCGTATCATCAGCATCACCAGTGTGGTGGGCGCATCCGGCAATGCCGGTCAGGCCAACTACGCGGCCGCCAAGGCGGGTGTGGCAGGTATGACGCGCTCGCTGGCCAAGGAGCTGGGCAGCCGTGGCATCACGGTAAACTGCGTGGCGCCTGGTTTCATCGAGACCGATATGACGGCCCAGTTGCCCGAAGAACAGAAGAAAGCTCTGCAGTCGCAGATTGCCTTGGGCAAGCTGGGACAGCCGCAAGACATTGCCAACGCTGTGGTCTATTTGGCCTCAGACGGTGCCGGTTATGTGACCGGACAGGAGTTGCATGTCAATGGCGGCATGTATATGTAAATTTGACGAAAGTTGAATGCCGTTTCCTCGCGACGGCAAGTTGCACTCAGGTATTGCTGAAGCAGCTAGAATCGCGGGTTCATTCACAACCCCCAGAGGGAAACCATGAGCGATATCGAAGCACGTGTCAAGAAAATCATCGCCGAACAACTCGGCGTGGAAGAGTCTCAAGTAACGAACGAAAAGGCCTTTGTGGCCGACCTGGGCGCTGACTCGCTGGACACCGTGGAACTGGTGATGGCTTTGGAAGATGAGTTCGAAATCGAGATCCCTGACGAAGACGCAGAGAAGATCACGACGGTGCAGAACGCCATCGACTACGCCAACAGCCACCAAAAGGCTTAATTGATTGCGCATGCACTTGGCGCCCTTGTGGCGCAAGTGTCTTGCTGCGAATCTTCCGAGAGATCAACAAGAAAGTTGTAACGCATGAGTCGCCGTCGCGTCGTCGTGACTGGTCTGGGTTGCATCAGCCCCGTGGGTAACACGGTTGCTGAAGCCTGGTCCAACATTTTGGCCGGTCAATCCGGCATTGACCTCATTACCAAGTTCGACACCACTGATTTCAGCTGCAAGATTGCAGGTGAGGTGAAGGGTTTTGACCTTGAGTCCTATATGAGTGCCAAGGAAGCACGCACGATGGACTCCTTCATTCATTACGGTATTGCCGCTGCCCAAGAGGCAGTGAAAGACGCCGGCCTGCCTTTGGGCGAGGCGCTGGATGAAGAGCTCGCAACTCGTATTGGCTGTGTGATCGGTTCGGGTATCGGTGGTTTGCCACTGATCGAGAACACGCACGGTGAATATGAGCGCCGTGGTGCGCGCCGCATCACGCCTTTCTTTGTTCCCGCGTCCATTATCAATATGGTCGCAGGTCATGTATCGATGCGTTTTGGCTTCAAAGGCCCGAACCTGTCGGTGGTGACTGCTTGCACGACAGGTTTGCACTGCATTGGTGAAGCCGGTCGCATGATTGAGTACGGCGATGCCGACGTCATGATTGCAGGTGGTACCGAAGCCACTGTTTCTCCGTTGGGTGTGGGTGGGTTCGCAGCAATGCGCGCGCTGTCCACACGCAATGACGATCCCAAGGCGGCATCGCGCCCCTGGGACAAGGGCCGTGACGGCTTTGTGCTGGGTGAGGGCGCCGGTATTGTGGTGCTCGAAGAGTACGAGCACGCCAAGGCCCGTGGTGCCAAGATCTATGCCGAGTTGCTGGGTTATGGCATGAGCGCTGACGCCGGTCACATGACCGCGCCCAACATGGACGGCCCACGCCGCGCCATGCTGGCCGCTCTGCGCAATGCAGGCGTCAATGCCGACCAGGTGGACTACCTCAATGCCCACGGCACCTCCACGCCGCTGGGAGACCTCAACGAGACCAATGCCATCAAGGCGGCCATGGGTGACCATGCCAAGAAGCTGGTGGTCAGCTCGACCAAATCCATGACCGGCCATTTGCTGGGTGGTGCTGGCGGCCTGGAGAGCGTCTTTACCGTCATGGCATTGAAGGACCAGAAGATTCCCCCGACCATCAACTTGGTGGACCAGGATCCGGAATGCGATCTGGACTACTGCGCGAACACCGCGCGCGACGCCAAGCTGGAGATCGCTGTCAAGAACAACTTCGGTTTTGGCGGCACCAACGGCACCCTGGTGTTCAAACGGGTTTGATGGCGGTTGGCGCCCGGTGCGCCACAGCTCTCAAGCTTGGATAAGGCCTCTGTTACAGAGGCCTTTGTTGTTTTTGAGCCGCCTTGGTCAATGCGATGTTGAAGCTTCAACACGGGGTTTGCCCTGCGCGGTCATCGAGGGGTGCATTGCAGAATGGAGCGATGCCTTTTTCAATCGTCACCCAGCCATGCCCCACCATCGCCCAGCTGCCCTGATGGCGCTGCAGTCCTTTGCGCTGCCAAGTCCGATGCGCATCCGCCTGCTACTGGCCAGCTGGCTGGGCCTGGTCACGGTGCTATGCCTGGTCTGGATGCATGCATCCGCACCATCGGTGCTGCCACGCGCACTAGCGGTGCTGGTGTTGGCGCTGGCCATCGGGCTGGTTTGGCGCATGCCGCTGTGGCCGCAGGGAACTTGTTTGTGCTGTACCGGCTCTCAGTGGTGCCTTGGGCAAGGCCCGCTGGCGCTGGAGCAGCGCCAGGAGCTTGCGCAACTGGCCGTGCTGATGGATGGGCAATCGTGGATTTTGTTGCAGGCTAAAGGGCTGCAAAGCCCGGGTCGCAGTCAGTGGCTGCTGGTGGCGAAAGCCGCTAATCCAGAGCGTTGGCCGGATATTCGTCGGGTTTTATACTCGTCGCTTGCCGCTGAACCGCAGAACATCCATCAGGTGTAAGCCTACAGCTGAACAACCACAACAATAGCTGCAAGCTTGTAGCGCCAAGAGGGCCTCTTTTATGACGGGAACGCCAACGGCCAGTACCCCGAATGCAAATGACAGCGATCTGCACCTGGTGCAGCGCACGGTGGCAGGAGATCAAAAAGCCTATGGCCTGCTGGTGCTCAAATACCAGCGCCGCATTGAGCGCCTGATCGGGCGCATGGTGCGCGATGTGGATCTGGTGCCCGATCTGGCCCAGGAAACCTTTCTGCGCGCCTATCGCGCGCTGCCGCAGTTCCGTGGAGATGCGCAGTTCTACACCTGGCTGTACCGTATCGCCGTCAATACCGCCAAGAAGGCGATGGTGGAACTGATCCGCAATCCGGTGATGACGGAAAGTGCTTTGCGCGCAAAAGACGATGACGATGAAACTTATGCGCCCGGACGTGAACTAACCACGGATGAGACGCCAGAGACGGTGATCGCTGCCAAGGAAATTGCCCAGGCCGTGAACACCGCTATGGACGCGCTGCCCGAAGACCTGCGACAGGCTATCGTGCTGCGTGAGATTGAAGGCATGTCTTATGAAGACATTGCCGCTGCGATGGATTGTCCCATCGGTACCGTACGGTCGCGAATTTTCCGCGCCCGCGAGGCGATTTCCGCCAAGGTAAAGCCCATGCTTGAACGCCAGTCTGGCAAGCGTTGGTAGCTGATATGAGTGTGATGACTGGCTGCAAGGGCCTGGGGCCCGCTAGGAAAATGGCTATGAATCTCGAAAACCAAGCATCGAACAAGAGCACGCAGGCAGCCTGTGAGCAGCTGTCCGCCTGGGTCGATGGTGAACTGGACGACCGGGCGCTCAGCCAACTGCTGGCTGAACTGCCAGAGCTGGCCGACGACGAGGCCTGTTACGCCTCGCTGCAGTCCTACCAGGTCATTGGCGACCTGATGCGCTCGGCCCATGCGCCGTGCTCCGACAGCCTGGCCTTCCTGGATGCGCTGAATGCCAAGATTGCGCTGGAGCCGCCGCTGGTGGCCCAGGGCCAACCTGCGCCAGGCGCTGTTGCGGTGCCGGCCGTGGCTGCTGCCGCTGCGCAGACCATCAAGCCTGCCGCTGCCGCACAGGATGCCGCCAACCACTCGGTCTTCCGCTGGAAGATGGTGGCCGGCTTTGCCACCGTGGCGGCGGTGGCCATGGTGGGCTGGAACAGCATGGGGTTGCTCGCTGGCGGCAACGCACAGCAACAGGTGGCGAGCGCGGCAGCACCGCAAGTAGTGGCGTCTGCTGCCGCTAGCCACCCAGCCGCTGCTAATGCACAAGGTTTGATTGAGCAGCAAGTAACTGTGGGGCAGAACTCCACCATCATGCTGCGCGATCCGCGCCTTGATGAAGTGCTCGCCGCACGCGGCCAGATTGGCGTCACCGCCAATCTGCAGATGCCTGCTGGCTTCTTGCGCAATGCCACCTTTAATGCGGAAAAACGCAACAGTGGTTGCGCAGACAAGACTTCGCGCTTGTGCTGATCATCGGCTGAACTTGCCAAAATCACCTGCTTTTCAGAAAAACACCTGCCTTGCAGGTGTTTTTTTATGCCTTTCACCGATCAAGGCTTGAAACCTGTGTTTTGCTGCCTATCTGAAGGTGATGCACGCTTGGAACCTTGAGGCCTATTGCCCCTCCAATTGCGGCACGGCACCATTGCAAGGCGTTTGAATCGCTAAAAATGCGCTGCCGCCATATTGTCAAATTGAGGAGTGATATGTCTCTAAAGCGTTGGAAGCCTTTTCAGATCAGTGCACTGGCGGCCATTCTGTCCGTCAGCAGCGCGATGATGCTGCCGGCAGCAGCCCAGACCCCCGCACCTGCCGTGGTGCGTGGCCTGCCTGATTTCACCGACCTGGTTGACCAGGTGGGCCCATCGGTGGTCAACATCCGCACGATGGAAAAGGTCTCCAACCGCCAAAGCCAGAGCGGCCTGGATCCGGAGATGCTGGAGTTCTTCAAGCGCTTTGGCCTGCCGGTGCCCAGCGTTCCCAAACAGCAACGCCCACAGCGCCCCGGCGCCGATGGCGAAGAAGTGCCCAGCGGCCTGGGCTCGGGCTTCATCCTGACGGCTGACGGCTATGTGATGACCAATGCGCATGTGGTCGATGGCGCCGATGAAGTCATCGTGACCCTGACCGACAAGCGCGAGTTCAAGGCCAAGATCGTGGGCGCCGACAAGCGCACCGATGTGGCCGTGGTGAAGATCGATGCCACTGGCCTGCCTGCCGTCAAGATTGGCGATGTGAACCGCCTGCGTGTGGGCGAATGGGTGATGGCCATCGGCTCGCCCTTTGGCCTGGAGAACTCGGTGACCGCCGGCATTGTGTCGGCCAAGCAGCGCGACACCGGCGATTACCTGCCCTTTATCCAGACCGATGTTGCCATCAACCCTGGCAACTCGGGCGGCCCGCTGCTGAACATGCGTGGCGAGGTCGTGGGTATCAACAGCCAGATCTATTCGCGTTCGGGCGGCTTCATGGGCATCTCGTTCTCGATCCCGATCGATGAAGCGGTGCGCGTGAGCGACCAGCTGCGCGCCACCGGCCGCGTGGTGCGCGGCAAGATCGGCGTGCAAATCTCCACGGTGAACAAGGATGTCGCTGAATCCATCGGCTTGGGCAAGGCCCAGGGCGCGATGGTGACGGGTGTGGAAAGTGGTTCGCCTGCGGAGAAGGCGGGCGTGGAAGCGGGCGACATCATCACCAAGTTCGATGGCAAGCCATTGGAAAAGCTGGCGGATCTGCCGCGCTGGGTGGGTAACACCAAACCCGGTTCGAAGAGCACCGTTACTGTTTTCCGCCGTGGCAAGACCCTGGATCTGCCGATCACCATCATCGAGATTCCGTCGGATGCCAGCGCAGATGCTGCAGCGACCAGTAAAGAGCCGGAGAAGGCCAAGCCTTCCACCGCTGCCCAGCAGCTGGGCCTGGTGGTGACCGATCTGACCGATGCACAGCGCAAGTCCATGCACCTCAAGGGTGGCGTGCAGATCGTATCGGCCGATGAGGCAGCTGCCCGTGCCGGTCTGAAGCAAGGCGATGTGATCTTGGGCATTGCCAACACCGAGATCAACGACGTCAAGCAGTTCGACGCTGCGGTGGCCAAGGCCGACAAGTCCAAGCCCGTCAACGTGCTGTTCCGCCGGGGTGAGTGGACCCAATATGTGCTGATTCGCCCGACCAAGTAAACCGTCAGCGCACAGTCGCTGTACTGTTCACAAGCCGGCCTCCTTGATGGAGATCGGCTTTTTTCATGGGGCTGCGTAGATCTGCACAGGCGCCGCCCCAGCAACGAAAAAGCCTCAGAGCATTGCTGCTCTGAGGCTTTACGTTTGGTGCGGCTGGCAGGAATCGAACCCACGACCCCTTGGTTCGTAGCCAAGTACTCTATCCAGCTGAGCTACAGCCGCTAAGCCATCGATTATAGCACGCAAATTTTGATCATAGCCATCTTTTTTGGTATGCCGTCACCGGAGGGCGGGAGCGAGAGGCGCTTTCGGCATCCAGATCCGGACTTTTTCCCGGTTTGTGACACGCATAAGTCATAGTGGGCAGCCTGTAGTGCCGAGGACCACCGTAGTACATATTCACTAATTTTGGGGATTGACCGTTTGTAGGCGCAGTCCGATAGTAAGCAACATTGTTAATTTCTGTATATGGCTGCTGAAATGAGGTTGTGCAGGCGTCTGATTCTTGGGTGGTTGGTGGCTTTGGGCTGCGTGCTGCTGCATGCGCTGCCCGCTGCTGCAACGACCAGAGAGATGCCGGCGGACTACCACCTGCTGGGCTCGCAGCAAGGGTCGGCCGATAGCCAAGGGCCCTATGCAGGTCGGCTGGCTAGCACCTGGGCGCAAGGGGTGGCCTTGCCCAGCGCAGACCTGCATGCGGCAGGCAGCGCGCTCGCGCAAGACGACGACACGGTTTTCCACCGCGTGCGCCACAGCATGACTGCGGTGACCGAGCAGGCAGCAGGGGCCTTTTCCCGGCCTGCTCCCAAGCTGGGCGGGCTGATGCTGGTCTTGCTGACCGCGTTTGCACTGGTGCTGGGTTTCTTGAGCCTGCGCTGGCACCGCGAAACAGCGGAATGAGCTCGGAGGGCTGGTGCCAAGCCCAGCCATCTTCCCAATCATCAGAAAAACATCACTCCATAGAAATAGATAATAAAAAGCTGGAGTTGTTTACATCTTGAAACAATAATGCGTATCAACACAAGGAGCGGCTATGAAGTTGTTGTTTCGCATTTGCACCATGGGTTTGGTTCTGGGCTCGGTATGGCTGGGGACGCAGAGGGCGAACGCCGCCGTGGTGGCCGCTGCCGACGTGGTGCCTGAGGCGACCTTCCAATGGGGGAGCAGTGGCCCAGACCAGTGGGGGCAGGTGGGGCTGACGAGTGCAGGTCTGGCCCAGGTCACCAAGGATTTCGCAAACAGCGGCAATGGCTCGCTGCGTCTGGAGCTGCCAGTCACCTCCTCCAAGGCCGGGCTGGCTTACTACCCCGAGAATACTTTCGGCAAACTGTCGGAGCTGACCAAAATCTCCTACCAGTGGCTGGTGCACCGCACCGATGTGGTGGACCAGGCCCCCGTGCTGCGGCTGTACCTGCGCAATGCGGCCGGCGTGCATACGCAGACCCTTGTCTACACCCCCGATATTGCCGGGGTGCAGGGCGTTGGTCTGGACCAGTGGACGACGGCCGATATGCTCCAGGGCATCGTCTGGCAAGGGCGCAGCGCTGCTCAAGGCGGCTTTGATCCCAACATACGACGGCCTTTTTCGGACTTCCAGTCAGATGAGCGCTTTGCCGACATGGTGGTCTTCGCCGTAGAAGGCGGTGCTGGCAATGGCTCCAGCGGCTTTGTTGGCGCCATTGACAATATCGAGGTGGTCGGCCCGCTGGCCTCGGTGTCGGCCAATTTCGAGGTGGTCCCGCCCAGTGCCTCGATCCAGTGCGACAAGGCACAGCTGCTGGACTCCGAAGGGCTAACCTCGATCTGTACCCTGCGCTTGAGCCGGCCTGCGGAGGCTGCGCTCAGTATTGGGCTGAACACCTCGGGCGACGCCAGTCGCTACAGCGGTTGTGCTGGTCCGCTGGAGATTGCAGTGGGCGACAGCACGGCGAGTTGCACGATCACAGCCACTGCCAATACCGTCAAAGGCGATGGCCAGGTCACTGTGTCGGTTGCCATCGAACCAGCGGACAACCCCGATGACTACAGTTTGCTGGCGGGTGCATCGCAGGCCTCGGTTCGGATTGCGGATGATGACGGGGAGGCAGCTGCGCCTGTGGTGCTATCTCCTGCGGTCGCTGTTCCTGCGCTGTCAGATGGAGCCTTGCTGCTGCTATCGCTAGGGCTGTTGGGCGGCGGCCTGATGCTGAAGCGGCGCTATCTGTGCTCCTGAGGAGAGAAGGGCGGGAAAGTCTGAGCTCTGGCATCCGCTGACGTGCGCATTTCCCATCAGGTCTTCTCTGTCCTCGTGCGAACTTGTTGGGAAGCGGCATCAGTCCCTGACTTGCCATGGGGGACGATCAGGCCAGTTCGGAGGGCCTGGTGTTTGCGCCCCTGGCCGGCAGTTTGCGTGCTGGTAAACAGACTGCCCAAGCGCAGGCCAGCACCGCAGGCAAAAATGAGGCTCCAGCCAAATAGTGAAAGGGGTACCACCAGTACACTGCCAACGCCAGTGCATACATGACTGCTACCCCGATCAAGATGCGACTCGCCATGCGCCAGGCAATGTGATGCCGAGGCAGGCAGATGCCTACACCAGCCAAGAGCAGGAGGCACAGCGAGTTGAGAAAGTTGTTGGCGATGGGAATCATGATCGCGTCGGCTTCGACGGGGTAAAGCATTGCATCCAAGTTGCTGATCAGAACCCAGGTCGTCACGATATTGGCGAGCACGACCGTGCCCAGGATGAGGCCTGCGGCTTGGCCTTGTGAAGCTGGCTTTGGTAACTGCATTCGCCCATGCTAGAAGGGTCGTGTGTGCAGCGATTGAGGTGGGTGTGAGGTGGTTGTGAAGCCGCCTTGGGTAGGGGACGCCACAGGGCTTGTGCGTACGAAACCCATCAAAAAGGCCCTTGCTCATCATCAAGAGCAAGGGCCTTTCTCAACGTATGCCATTCCAAGTGCTTTCAATGGCATCGCATATGCATGGCGATTGGTCAGCGCTTACTGAACACGTCTTTCACCGCATTTACCGGGGACTGCCATATCCAGCTCAGCCAGGTCTGCCTTGCCTTGTTCAGCGGGCACGATTTCCAAGTTGGCACCGCCTACAAAGGCGCCCATCTTGATGTACTGGCGGACAAAATAGGTCTTGTCTGCCTCGGTCGTCAAATCAATGCCGTTGGGGGAGAACTCGGATTCAGTCTCGATTCTGTGGGTCTTGCCGCCTTCAACTTCAGTGTAGAAAAATACCTTCGATGCGCTTTCGCCGAGGCACTTGCCATCGATGGTGATGTCCTTCTTGAGCGCTGCGCCGAACATGCTGTTGCGGTAAACATAGAGGCCGGCATTGCCTGCGCTGGGCAGTTGGAAGGTCTTGGCTTTGGCTGACTCTTCCTTGCTCGCCATATTGACCGAAGCGCAACCCGTCAAAAAGGCTGCGAGCAGGCACATGGCCGATGCTGTTTTCCACATGGTTATGTATCAATTGTAAAAATTTAATTATATGCAGACTCCGTTTGTCTCGTTGCATGTTTCTGCATCGTAAAGACAGAAGATTCGGTTGGCAGCCGACCGGTATGCAGAGGTCTATGGACGAATGGGAGACGAGTTCCTGCCTCTGATGCGCATTGCACGGTTCGAGTTGTTCACTGAAGCAATGCCTTGGGCTTGGTGGAACCATGTCTGAGGATGAAGATGCTTGGGTTTCCGCACTCAGCCTTCCTCCTTGCCCGCATTCTGCTGCGCATCAATCGCCTTCATGTTGTCCAGCAGCTTGAGCAGGTAGTGCAGGGTGTGCACCATGTCATTGCTCGAGAAGCCCTCCAGCGCCTGCTCGTAATAGCGGCCTATCGACTCGGCCGCATCGTGCTGCCACACCTGCTGCCCGGCAGGGGTAAGCTGCACCAGGCGCGAGCGTTTGTCCGCCGGGTCGGGCACGCTGTGCACATAGCCGGCGGCCTCCATGCGTGACAGCAGGCCGGTCAGATTCTGGCGGCTTACCAGGAGGTAACGCGCCAACTCCCCCATGCCCATGCCACCTGCGGTTTCTGGCCGCGACAGGGCGCCCATAACGGCCCATTGCTGCGTGGTCAGGCCCTGGGCTTCCACCGCCTTGGTGCCTGTTTTATGCAACATGTTGGCGCATTGGTAGAGCTTGAAGTACAGCCGGTTGGCCAGATCGTTGCGCAGCTGGTTCGGGTTTTCTCTAGGGGTTTTGGCGGTTTTGCTCATGATCGGGATATTGCCATGGCATGGCATTTATGTAAATATATTGTCTAATTAAACGATGCATTGCGCAAGAAAGGTGGAATCATGGCACGTTTTGATGGGCAACATGTTGTAGTAACTGGTGGCGGTGGCGGCATTGGTGGTGCCACCTGCAAGCGCTTTGCCGGAGAAGGCGCCCGGGTGACGGTGCTCGACAAGCAGCTGGGGGCCGCGCAGGCGGTGGCCGATGCAATTGCAGCTGCTGGCGGACGGGCGCAAGCGCTGGCCTGCGACATCACCGATCGCGCCAGTGTGGATGCCGCCGTGCAGCAAGCCGAGCACTGGGCTGCCATTGATGTGCTGGTCAACAACGCCGGCTGGGATGTGTTCAAGCCCTTCACCAAGACCAACGAGAGTGAATGGCAGCAGCTGATTGCCATCAACCTGGTAGGCGCCTTGCACATGCACCACGCAGTGCTGCCGCGCATGGCAGAGCGCAAGGCCGGGCGTGTCGTCAATATCGCGTCTGACGCGGCGCGCGTGGGCTCCTCGGGCGAGGCGGTCTATGCGGCCTGCAAGGGCGGGCTGGTGGCGCTGTCCAAAACCCTGGCGCGTGAGCATGCCCGCCACAACATCACCGTGAATGTGGTTTGCCCCGGCCCCACGGACACGGCCTTGTTCGCCAGCTACAAGGAGGGCGCTGGCAACCCCGACAAGCTGCTTGAGGCCTTTACCCGCGCGATCCCGCTGGGCCGCATTGGCCAGCCCGAGGACTTGCCCGGCGCCATCCTGTTCTTTGCCTCCGCCGATGCCGCCTATGTGACCGGCCAGGTCATCAGCGTATCGGGCGGCCTCACGATGGCCGGCTGAAGGCCCCCACCAATTACAAGGAGACTGACATGGAATTCGAAGACATCCTCTACGAAGTGCGCAAGCACGTGGCCTGGATCACCATCAACCGCCCCGAGAAGATGAATGCCTTTCGCGGCATCACCTGCGACGAGCTGATCCGCGCGCTGAACAAGGCGGGCTACGACCGCAGCGTGGGCTGCATTGTGCTGGCCGGTGCGGGCGACAAGGCCTTTTGCACTGGCGGTGACCAATCGGCGCACGATGGCAACTACGATGGCCGTGGCACCATCGGCCTGCCGATGGAAGAGCTGCACGATGCCATCCGCAATGTGCCCAAACCGGTGATTGCCCGCGTGCAGGGCTATGCGATTGGCGGCGGCAATGTGCTGTGCACCATCTGTGATCTGACGATCTGCTCCGACAAGGCCATCTTTGGCCAAGTGGGTCCCAAGATGGGCTCGGTGGACCCGGGCTATGGCACGGCGTTTCTGGCGCGTGTGGTGGGCGAGAAAAAGGCGCGCGAGATCTGGTATCTGAACAAGCGCTACTCCGGCGAGGAGGCAGTCGCCATGGGCCTGGCCAATATCTGCGTGGCGCCGGAGCAGCTCGATGCCACCGTGCAGGAATGGGCTGAGACCATCTGCGAGCGCAGCCCCACCGCAATTGCCATTGCCAAGCGCAGCTTCAACATGGACACCGCGCACCAGGCGGGCATTGCCGGCATGGGCATGTATGCGCTCAAGCTGTATTACGACACCGACGAGTCGCGCGAAGGCGTGGCTGCGCTCAAGGAGAAGCGCAAGCCCGATTTCCGCAAACACGCCAAGTAACGCAGCCTGCCGCAAGAGGTGCCCATGAATCCGTACCTGAACGATGATTTGATGACCCTGGCCGCATCGGTGCGCCGGTTTGCAGAGGCGCGCGTGGCGCCGGGCTTTCTGGAGCGCGACCGGACCCGGGTGCTGGACCGCAGCCTGATGCGCGAGATGGGCGCGATGGGCCTGATTGCCCCCGAGCTGCCCGAGCATCTGGGCGGGCAGGGCCTGGGTTGCCTGGCTGCCGGTGTGGTGCATGAGGAGCTGGCGCGCGCCGACCTGAGCATGTCCTATGTGCCACTGCTGGCATCGCTCAATGCGCAGATCCTGGCAGCCCATGGCCAGCCGGATGTGGCGGGGCCCTGGTTGCAGAAAATGGTGGCGGGCGAGGCGCTGTGCGCCATTGCGCTGACCGAGCCCCGTGGCGGCTCCGACGCCGCCAGCCTGCGTCTGCGCATCGAGCGCGATGCGGAAGGCTATGTGCTCAATGGTGAGAAAACCTCCATCTCTGCCGCAGACCAGTGCGATATCGCCGTGGTGTTTGGCCGCACCGGCACGGTGGAATCAGGCGCGCATGGCGTGACGGCTTTGCTGGTGCCGATGGACCTGCCTGGCATCACACGCAGCCGCTTTGACTGCCATGGCCAGCGCGCTATTGGCCGGGGCTCGCTGTTCTTCGACAACGTGCGTGTGCCGCTTTCGCACCGCCTGGGTGATGAGAACCAGGGCTTTGTGCAGGTGATGCAGGGCTTTGACTATTCGCGCGCGCTGATCGGCCTGCAGGTGCTGGCCGTGGCGCGTGCGGCGCTTGACGATGCCTGGCAGTACGTCACCCGGCGCCAGGCCTTTGGCAAGCCTTTGTCGGCCTTCCAGGGCGTGTCGCACCCACTGGCAGATTTTGATACGCAGGTCAGTGCCGCACGCCTTTTGTGCCTGCAGGCGCTGTGGCTCAAGGACCAGGGCAAGCCCCACAGTGCCGAAGCGGCCATGTGCAAATGGTGGGCCCCCAAGCTGGCCTACGACTGCATCCACCAGTGCCTCTTGATGTTTGGCCATGGCGGCTACGACCGGGGCGTGATGGAGCAGCGCCTGCGCGATGTGCTGGGCTTTCAGATTGGCGATGGCACGGCCCAGATCATGAAAACCATCATTGCCCGCGACCGGGCCGGCAGGCAGGCCGTGCCCGCATAGCCATCGCGATCTGCTCCCAAGCGCAGCCCACTAGCGCCGAGCCCCAACCGACAGGAGACAAGCATGCAATTTGATGCCGTATTGCTGGCGCCGCGCCGTGCGCAGATGCGCAGCCAGGGCTGGTGGCGTGACACCACCATCAACGACGCGCTGGACCAGGCCGCGCAGCAGTGGCCCGACCGGCTGGCGCTGGTGGGGCAGCGCACGGGCGAGGGCGCTGCGCAGTCCTTCAACTACACCCAGCTGGCGCGCATGGCCGACCGCGTGGCCATCGGCTTGTGGCGGCTGGGTGTGCGGCCTGCCGATGTGGTGGCCTGCCAGTTGCCCAATGTATGGCAGTTCACGGTGCTGTACCTGGCATGCGCGCGCATCGGCGCGGTGCTCAACCCCTTGATGCCCATCTTTCGGGAGCGTGAGCTGCTCTTTATGCTGGGCCACGGGGAGGCCAAGCTGGTCGTGGTGCTCAAGGACTTTCGCAACCTGGACTACGAGGCGATGCTCAAAGGTATTCAGCCGCAGCTGCCCCAGCTTCAGCACGTGGTCGCCATCGGTGGTGCCGGCGCGGACAGCTTTGAGGCGTTGCTGACCCAGCCCGCCTGGGAGCGCGATGCGGATGCCACGCAGATCCTGGGGCGCCACCGGGTCCTGCCCGATGCCATCACCCAGCTCATCTACACCAGCGGCACCACGGGCGAGCCCAAGGGCGTGATGCACTCCTCCAACACCTTGATGGCCAACATCCATGCCTATGCCGAGCGCCTGGCGCTGGGCAGTGACGATGTGGTGCTGATGGCCTCGCCCATGGCGCACCAGACCGGCTTTATGTACGGGCTGATGATGCCGGTGATGCTGGGAGCCACGGCGGTACTGCTGGACGTATGGAACGCCGCCACCACCGCCCAGCTGATCCGGCAATGGCGCTGTAGCTTCACGATGGCATCGACGCCGTTTCTGGCCGATCTGTCGCGCGAGGTGGCAACCAGCGGGGCGGTGCCCAGCCTGCGCAGCTTTCTGTGCGCCGGTGCGCCCATCCCCGGTCCCTTGGTGGAGCAGGCGCAAGCTGCCTTGGGGGCGCAGATCATCTCGGCCTGGGGCATGTCGGAGAACGGCGCCGTCACCACCACCTTGCCCAGCGATGGCGCGCAGCGCGCGGTCGAGACCGATGGCCTGCCGCTGCCCGGCGCCGAGGTCAAGGTACTGGACGCGCTGGGCCAGGAGTGCCCACGCGGCGAGATCGGCCAGTTGTGGGTGCGTGCCAATTCCAACTTTGGCGGCTATCTGAAACGCCCGCATCTCAATGCCACCACCGATGACGGCTGGTTCGACACTGGCGACCAGGCGCGCATGGATGCGCAAGGCTATATCCGCATCACCGGCCGCAGCAAGGATGTGATCATCCGCGGCGGTGAAAACATTCCGGTGGTGGAGGTGGAGGCCCTGCTCTACAAGCACCCGGCCGTGGCGCAGGCAGCCCTGGTGGCCTATGCGGACGAGCGCCTGGGCGAGCGGGCCTGCGCGGTGATCGTGCTCAAACCCGGCGCGGCGGAGCCGGCGCTGGCCGACCTAACCGACTTCTTGCGGACGCAGAAGCTGGCGCCCCACTACCTGCCCGAGCGGCTGGTGGTGCTGCCAGAAATGCCCGCTACGCCCTCGGGCAAGATCCAGAAGTTCAAACTGCGCGAGCAGCTGAAGGCCGCGCTGTAGCTAGACCGCGTCGGACGCGCCCGAGGAGCTGTCGCGGTTGCGCAGCACGATGGTGATCTGTCCGTTGGTCTCTATCGTGGCCTGCTCCACCTCGTAGGTGTGCAGGCAGCCTGCGCCGCGCAGCGCGGCCTTCAGGTCATCGCTGGTGATGAGCTCGGCATCCATCACCTGCCGGTTGACCTGGCCGTTGGAGATCAGCCGCTTGGGGATCCCATCGACCCAGCGCGACACCCGCCTGCTGCGGTAGCTCAGCTGCGCGACGATGGAGTGGCAGGCAATCAGGGTCGTGGCCGATATCAGCCCGCCGATCAGCGAGTTGTCGCCCGCGTTCATCGAGTTCTGCACCGCGTTTGACAGGATCAGCAGCAAGATCAGGTCGAAGGGATCGTATTGGCCAATCTGGCGCCGCCCGGTCAGCCGCAAGAACACCAGCAGGAACGCGTAGACGACAAAGCCGCGCACCACAAACTCCCACCACGGAACACTCATCGAGAACATGGCATCACTCCTCAGAAGCTGGGGCGGGCAGCGCCTGCATGCTGGCCGAGACTGCCCGCTGACTTGGCAATGATAGTCCGCAGCGGCGGCCTGGCGCGGTGTTGCCACGTACGCTGGCAGGCCCCGGCATCGTCGTCTTTTTTCTACAGTTCCAGCGCTACCACCGAAGGAGGATGCTTGCGATGGATCCACAAAATAAAAAGGCGCCAGTGTGTGCTGGCGCCTGAAGAGGGGAGGTGGAGTGAAACGCTTACATGCCCTGGCCCAGATCGGAGATCAGCTGTGCCGACAGGTAGAGGCGTCTTGCGATCGGCTCGGTCAGCACATACTCGGCCAGGTTGGAGTGGTAGTTGGCGCCTGGCAGGCCCAGGCCTTCAATCACCGGCTTGCCCGACAGCGCGGCATAGGCGGCATCCGATCCACCACCACCGCGCGTGGTGTACATCTCTGATTTACCACCCACATCGGCATAGATGGTGATGGCCTTTTGGATCAGCTTGACGCCGTCGTCGGTGGCGTTGAAGGCAGGGCGGCCCCGGGTCAGGTTGATGTCGATGGTGGCACCGTGCACATGGGGCACCGATGCGGCCTTGTCCAGCATGCCCTTTATCAGATCCAGATCTTCATTCTTGCCATAGCGCACATCGGCGTTGACCACGGCCTTGTCCGGGATGATGTTGGTGGCGCTGCCGCCAGCGGTCATCGTGGTCCAGTTGAAGCCGCGTTCCTTGGCCTTGTCCTGGATATCCTGCGTGCGCAGCACCAGGGCCGAGGCTTCGGTCAGTGCATTGATGCCTGCCTCGGGCGCCACGCCGGCATGCGATGCCTTGCCATGCACCACGGCTTGCACATAGGCAATGCCTGAGGTGGCGGTGCCAAAGCCTTCTTCCAGGCCCGAAGGCTCGTAGGACAGCACATAGTCGTGTGACGCGGCCAACTGCTGGATCAGATCGCGCGAGCCGAAGGAGCCCTTTTCCTCATCGGTGTTGAACATCACCGTGATGGTCTTGAACTTGCTGAAGTTCTGCGCCTTGAGCAAGCCCAGGCTGTGCAGAATCACGGCGATGCCGCCCTTGGCATCGGCAATGCCCGCGCCGTAGGCCTTGTCGCCCTCCACCTTGAAGGGTGCCGTGGCCAGAATGCCCCGGGTGTAGACGGTGTCCATGTGTGCCATCAGCAGCAGGCTCTTGGTGCCACTGCCCTGGAAGGTGCCGACAATGTTGTCACCCACAACACCCGCTTCTGCCTTGTGGCGCACCACATTGGCGCCCAGTGCCTGCAGGCGCGCCTCCAGGTAATTGCCCATCTGTGGAATGCCGATGGCGTCATTGGTACCCGTCTCGATATTGACCAGTTCCTGCAGCGTCTGCAGCACTGCCGCTTTCTCGGTCTGCGAAGCCTGGTCGAGCACAGCGTTGTAGCGCAGCGAGGAGGCGCTGCTGTCGGAGCAACCCGATACGGACAAGGAAAGGGCCGCAGCAGCGGCCATGGCCAACAAGGTTTTTTTCATAGTAATCATTGGGTGGGGGGAGTCTCTTGAAAGCGTCACGGGATTGTCATGTGACGGACGCAAGCATAAGAACGGAGCTCCGCCACGAGGGTCACGGCTGGGACAGACGTGCCGTCACCATCAGGTTCCGTTAAGGTTTGCTTCGTCTTGATGACCTGATCACTACAGTCATTGAGCAGTGCGCAATTCCTGCCTAAGATCAGCCCCGCTGCTGATGGGCGCCGAAGCGCACTCCGAATGGCAAGGATGCGCTTGATGAAAGGTACGCTTCCCTTCATGTTCCGCGAACTGCATGCGGAGTCTTTCGCCAACTCGGCGTAATTCAAACTTCGATCACTGATAATTTTCGTCGTCGCTTATTTGACGTAACCATCATGATTTCGACCCAGCTATACGGATTGCTTCAGGAACGGGGAATTGATCCATCTGCCCAACCAGTCACCTTAATGAGGCACAAGACCGGGAGGTATCCATTGCAAAAATTCCTTGGGACTCGGGCTTTGACCTTGTACCAAGCCATGCAGCTTAGGCCACATAAACAAGGCGGCCTCATCATTGGCTTTTATGGGCACCAGCCGGGGCAGGGCGTGCTGTTGGGCTTGTGGCGGATCACCGATGTGATGCCGGGGCAGGAGGCGTTTGACAGAGGACTGTTGAAAGAAAGTCTAGAGCCTTTTGAGGAACAGACAGGTGGCTTCTACCATGAGCTTGAGGAGCTTGAACAGTTGGCCGACTTGCGAATGAAGTTGCAGATCACCTGGACCGGCAAAGAAGTGGGCTGGCGACGGGTCCTTCAGAAAGCCAACAACTACCCGGTTCGTCTACGGGCTGAACCTGCAGTCCCGTTTACAACCGTCTCAGATACCTCATTGGTGATTGCGGAACTGCGTCTGGCGATGACGGAGGTCACGTGGCAACAAGGCTTGGGCTCTATTGCCGGTGTTTATCTCATCACGGACGAGAAGAGTGGCCGGCAGTACGTCGGTTCAGCTTACGGCCTCAATGGGATTTGGCAGCGATGGAGCGCCTATGCCGCCACCGGCCATGGCGGCAATTTGGAGCTGATGGAATTACTCAAAAATCATCCAGGCCGTGAAAACGAGTTCAGATTTACGCTCTTGGAAGCCTTGTCAACAACTATGCCTCGCCGCGAAGTGATCGCTCGGGAGAACTATTGGAAGGTGGCGCTGGGGAGCAGGCGGTTTGGGCTTAATCGCAATTGAGGTCGTAAAAACAGCGGGCATGTCAGGGTGATGAGTGTTCGCTGCTCTCGCTTCGCTTGAGCCGGGGCGAGTGCCTATGCTCTACTGCCAGCATTGCTGTTTGGCTTCCTACGTCCGTCCTTGGGATATCACATCGCGTTCGCGTGGTGCCAAGCTGGTGGCAGCTGGTCATTCGATCAGGTTAGTCTGGACCGCGCATTAGCGTGCAAGTATTTTCTGCTTTGCTTCAGAAAATTCTTCATCCGTTAGCACACCTTTTTCCTTGAGGGCGAACAGCTTCTCCAGTTCTTCGCATTTATCGATGCTGACCGTGGGGGCCTTCACCTCCTTAGCCTCTACCTCAATCACTTTGCTTGCCGCTTCAGGCGATGAGCTTTGGGGTCTAGGGCCTTGTGAAATATTTTTATAAAGACCGAGGCCAGCTCCAACGGCAGCGCCGAGTGCAGGCCCGACGATAGGGAGGGGCAGAGCTATAGCGGCACCAATTGCAGCTCCCGCTGCAGCATCCTTGGCTAAGTCAGTTTTGATCGCGCCCTTGCCCAATTCGTACATTTGCTTAGATGCGTCTGTAACGCCATCAATCAATGTTGCACTACCACGTTTGATACTCACGCTATTGATGTTCAAGCGCTTTGCGCCTTTGGAGACAGTTTGGCTGCCGACTTCCACTATTTGGCCTGCAGAGTTCTTCGCTTTGTTGATCAAGTCTTTCAAGATGTACTCGCTTGGTAAATAGTAGGCGGCAGCCGCCGACTGGATTGATTACAGTATGTTACTTCAATGTGGGTCTTGCCGCACGCGAGTTTCGCTGGATGCTGATTGCGTTTCGGGCATCGATGCAGCGATGGCCTTCCAAGATTTGCGTCTCCCTACCTTTGCTCAAGGCTGGCATGCTGAGCAACCGCAGGGGTAGGAGTGCGAGATGGCGTACGGAATCGGCTTGTTTGCATTCAAGATAACTCAGCTGTCACGTTTCCCTAGGAGCGCAAATTTGAGCTGTGGTTTGAGGTGCAGGCCTTCCACCAAGGCGTTTATCGCTAGAACATGTATGCTTCAGCATCAGATCCCTTGGCTCGCCGTCCCGTTCGGGACAACATGGTTCCAACGTCCGTGCTAACCACCCTCCAACCCATCAATTTCCAAGAAATCTGCGTTTCTTCCCGAGACCATCAAATTGCCTGCTACAATTGCAGCTTCGGCGCTGCGGAGAGGTGGCAGAGTGGTCGAATGTACCTGACTCGAAATCAGGCGTACGTGCAAACGTACCGAGGGTTCGAATCCCTCCCTCTCCGCCATAGCATCGATAATTAGCGGCTGTAGCTCAGCTGGATAGAGTACTTGGCTACGAACCAAGGGGTCGTGGGTTCGATTCCTGCCAGCCGCACCAAACGTTAAGCCTCAGAGTAGAAATGCTCTGAGGCTTTTTCGTTTTTCGGGCTTTTCCCGCTTCCATCGATGTCGTCACGCGAAGCCGGGAGCGACGTCGCGTCACGACGCCACCTTCACCTGAGGTCCATTCAGCGACCAAGTTCAGGCACATCAGGCACCGCCAATCAGCTGCCGCTCTCGTTGGCAACGAAAATGACCGAGACAGTCATCAGGCCGTCTCGGATGGTCCAGAGAATGGCGGGCGAGCCACGCAAGGCATTCAGCGGACATGCACCGGCTCCTTGCACATTCCGGCCTGAAAGGACCCTTCATGCAGCTCGAGCTTCCTGCTGCCGATAGAAGCCTCCACCCCACGACTCCGTGGCCTGGGGCTTTATCCACCTCCAAGCGTTTCTTGATCCTGTCCTGGATCTTGGGGACCAGCCTGTTGATCCTGGCCGCATTCGTTATCAATCCGGGTGTAGAGGCGCAAGAACTGGTCTTGATCAAGAAGTTGAGAAGCATCGGCCATGCGCAACTGCATGGCCTCATGCTGACCATGCACCGGATCCAGACGCCGCTCCTGGTCCTGGTGGCGCTGGTGGCCTTTGCTTTCCCCATCATCCGCCGCCAGTGGCGATTGGTGGGCGAATCGGCTGCACTCTTGATTGGCGCTGCGCCGCTGAATTTCATCCTGAAAACGGCATTCCACCGCACGCGTCCCGCTTTGGAGCCCCTGGTTTCAGCCCACGGCTTTGGTTTCCCGAGCGGCCATACCCTGTCTGCAGGCATTGTGGTGGGCTGGGCCCTGTGCATGACCCTGAGAAGCTCTTTAGCTTGGAGTTCGCGCCTATGCCTGGGCGTCGCACTGATGGGCATCGTGGCACTGGTGGGCCTGAGCCGCATTTACCTGGGCGCGCACTATGTCTCGGACATCCTGGCATCCTGCATCGCATCGGCTTGCTGGATCTCTCTGTGCATGGCGTACTGCGATACGCTGCGCTCGCGGTCTTTGGCAGCCTGATGGGCTCAGGCGCCAAACACGAGCGTGTCGACCACGCTGCATTTTGACGGCCTGGTCCGCAATCCACGTGCCGGATGGCGGAACCTGCTGACCAGGGGGCACGCCAAGTGCTATGGCGAGCCATGCACCACAAAGCTCTGCCAGCCGCGCATGTGGTCGATAAAGTGCTCGTTCAGCCCCCGCTCTCGCAGGTACTGCGCGCTCACCGGCATGCGCGGGCTTTCGTAACGCGGGTTGGACTGCACTTGCTTTGGAAAGTCGCGCTGCAAAATGCTGGCGCGGCCGACAAGCACGAAGTCGCAGCCCTCATCCAGCAGCTGGCCGGCGCGCTCGGCGCTCATGATCTTGCCGGCAGCGCCCAGCCGCACGCCTTTGCGTGGCAGCTCGGTAAACAGGCTGAGCAAGGTCCTGCCTTTCCATGCACCGTCCTGCACGGTCTGGGCTGAATCCCACAGCGCCAGATCGAGGTAGTCGATCAGTTCGCGGTCGAGGATCTCGGCGGTGATGTCGCGCAGCTCCTCCAGGCGCAGGCCATAGCGCTCGATCGACAGACGCCAGCCGATCTGAAAATCCGGGCCGCAGGCCTTGCGGATGCCTTCGATCACCTCGATCGTCAGGCGCGCCCGGTTGTCCAGGCTGCCGCCGTACTGGTCCTGGCGGTCGTTGAGCAGAGGTGACATGAACTCCGACAGGATCCAGCCAAAGGCGCCATGCACGGCGATGCCGTCGAAGCCGGCCTGCTCAGCCCGCTGGGCGCTGGCGATAAAGCTGTCGCGGATGCGTTGCACCGCCTCGGTGGTCAAGGCACGTACGCCCGGCAGGGTGTGGCCCGATGCCGGCGCCGGAATGCCGCCGAGCAAAGGGTTGGCGCGGTGCCCGGCATGGTGCAGCTGCACCGCAGACAAGGTGCCGCCCGCCCGCAAGCGGGCTGCCATTTGGGCCAGGCCGGGCAGATGCGCCTCGCCATGAATGCCCAGCTGGCGCGCAAAGGCGATGCCGCCGGCCTCGACCGTGGTCGCACAGGTCTGTACCAAGGCATAGCCGCCTTCGGACAGTTGCCGTATCCACTCCAGGTCATCGGCGCTGGCGCGGCCATCGGGTTCGCTCTGCTGGTTGGTGAGCGGGGCGAGCATGAAGCGGTTCTTCATCGCCGGACCATGCCGCAGCGTGAGCGGCTTGAACAGGTCTGCAACAGACATGGAATTGCCTCCTAAAGGACAGGAAAGGGGATGGCGCCCGCAGAGGCTGCGCTGCGCCAGGTTTTTTGGGGTGCCAGAGAGGAGGGCCTGAGATGCAGGCACCTCCTTCTGGTGCGGGATCAATCGCCAGCGCCGTCAACCGTGGTGGTGCTCTGCCAGCCGCCGCCCAGTGCGCGCACCAGCGCCACGGTGGCGCGGGCGCGTTCGCCTTGCGACTGGATCAGTGCCTGGCGGCTGCGTAGCCGCGTGCGCTCGGCATCGACAACAACGAGGTAGTCGACATCCCCTTCGTCGAAGCGGGACTGCGCCGATCGGGCGACGCGCGACGAGGCCTGCTCGGCGCCGTGCTGGTGCACGATGCGCTCGTCCAGGGTTCGCATCGCGGCCAGCGCATCCTCGACTTCGCCAAAGGCATGCAGCACGGTCTTGCGGTACTGGGCCACCCGTTCGTCGTACAGCGCATGGCCGCGGGCCAGCTCGGCCTCGCGCCGTCCGCCGTCAAAAATCGGCAGGCTCAGCAGCGGCCCCAGCAGAAAGCTGCGTTGCGACCACTGCAGCAGGTGGCCCAGGTCCGACGACGCATAGCCCAGCGCACCGGTCAACGAGAACGACGGAAAGAACGCGGCCTGGGCAATACCGATGCGG
Organism: Comamonas sp. JUb58; assembly: GCF_004364775.1. Classification (GTDB taxonomy): domain Bacteria; phylum Pseudomonadota; class Gammaproteobacteria; order Burkholderiales; family Burkholderiaceae_C; genus Comamonas. The sequence continues at coordinate 401,970 of NZ_SOAL01000001.1, read as the reverse complement.
GCGTTCTCGGCCGCCATGGCTCGCTCGGCTGCGGCGATATCGGGGCGGCGTTCCAGCAAGGCCGATGGCAGGCCCGCCGGCAGCTGCACGCTGACAGGCGCCAGGGGCAGTGGCGCCAGCGCAAAGCTGGCCGGCGCCTGGCCCAGCAAGATGGACAGTGCATGCAGCGCCAGCGCTTGCTGCTGCTCCAGCGCCAGTTGCTCGGCGCGGGCCGTCAGCACTTCGGTGCGGGCCTGGTCGGCGACAAAAGGCGCTACCGCCCCTGCGCTCAGCCGGCGGTCCAGCAAGCCTGCAGCGTCTTCGCGCAACTGGACTGTGTCGCGCAGCAGGCGCAGTTCCGCCTCCAGCTGGCGCAGCCGGAAGTAGGTTGTCGCCACATCGGCCTGCACCAGCAGCAGCATCTGGTGCGCCAGGGCCTGCTGTTGGGCCCTGTCCGCCTGCGCAGCCGCAATGCTGGAGGACACGCGACCAAAGACATCTAGCTCATAGGCCACCGAGGCCTGTGCCTGCCACAGCGACTGGCTGCTGCCGGATGCTCCGTCTTCGCGGCCTGTCGCAGCGCCCGGTGTGCGCTGGCGGCTGTAGCTGGCGCCGGCGTTGATCTCCGGCATCCGCGCCGCTTCGCTGCGCGCTGCCAGCGCGCGGGCCTGTTGCAGCCGGGCCATGGCGATGCTGACATCAGGGTTGGCTTGCAGGGCCTGCTGCTCCAGCGCCAGCAGCACCGGGTCCTCAAAGACCTCCCACCAGGGCGATGGCGCTTGCTGGTCGGCGGGCTCGGCCGGCTTCCAGCGGCCCAAGGGGCTCGGCGGCAGCAATGCCGATGCGGATGGGTCGCTGGGCTCCCGGTAGTTCGCAGGGATCGCCAGTGCCGGGCGATGTTCAGTGGGCAGCTGTGAGCAGGCTGCCAGCAGCAACAGGCTGATGGCTGTGGCCACGGCGCGTGTGCCAAGCTGCGCGGTGTGTTGGATGGTGGCAAAAAGGCGGCTCATGGCTGGCCCTCCGCAGGTTTCAGTTCAACGGTGTGGGGCACCAGCGTGGGTGCAGCGTGGGGCGCGGCTGAATGCAGCGGCCGGCCTCTGCCCAGTGCCCGGGCGAGCAGATAGAACAAGGGGGTGAGGAACAGGCCGAACAGCGTCACGCCCAGCATGCCGAAGAACACCGAGATGCCCATGGCCTGGCGCATTTCGGCACCGGCGCCGGAGGACAGCACCAGCGGTATCACGCCCATGATGAACGCCAGCGAGGTCATCAGGATGGGGCGCAGCCGCAGGCGGCAGGCGTCGATGACAGCCTGGAGCGTGGACCGGCCTGCCATCTCCAGCTCACGCGCAAACTCCACGATCAGGATCGCGTTCTTGGCGGACAGCCCCACCAGCACGATGAGCCCTATCTGGGTAAAGATGTTGTTGTCGCCGCCCGTCAACCAGACCCCCAGCAGCGCCGAGAAAATGCCCATCGGGATGATCAGGATGATGGCCAGCGGCAGGCTCAGGCTTTCGTACTGGGCAGCCAGCACAAAGAAGACCAGCAGCACACACAGTGGCAGGATCCAGACTGCGCTGTTGCCGGCAATGATCTGCTGGTAGGTCAGGTCGGTCCACTCAAAGCCCATGCCGGGTGGCAAGGTTTCCGAGGCGATCCGCTGGATGGCCGCCATGGCCTGGTCGGACGAATAACCGGGCGCGGGGCTGCCGCCAATGTCGGCTGCGGTGAAGCCGTTGTAGCGCACGACCTGGTCGGGCCCATAGGTCTGGCTGACTGTGGCTACCGAGGCCAGCGGCACCATCTGCCCCGACTCGCTGCGCACATGCAGCTGGCCGATGTCATCGGGCTTGGAGCGGAAGGGGCTGTCCGCCTGCATGCGCACCTGGTAGACGCGGCCCAGAAAGTTGAAATCATTGACGTAGTACGAACCCAGGAAGGCCTGCAAGGTGCTGAGCACCGCCGGGGTATCGACACCCAGTTGCTGCGCCTTGGCCCGGTCGATGTCGATCTTCAGCTGCGGCACATTGACGGTATAGGTCGAGAACAACGGCCCCAGCTCGGGTGCCTCAGCCGCCTTCTTGATGAAGGCCTGGGTGGCCGTGTACAGCGCCTCATAGCCCAGGTCGGCGCGGTCCTCGATCTGCAGCTTGAAGCCGCCCAGCGTGCCCAGTCCATAGACGGGTGGCGGCGGAAAGATGCCGGTAAAGGCATGGCCGATCTTGCGGTACTCCTGGCCCAGATCGGCAGCGACCTGGTTGGCGCTATAGCCTTGGCGCTCGTTAAAGGGCTTGAGCAGCACAAAGCTCAGCGCGGTGCTGGAGCTCTTGGTCACGCCATTGATCGACAGCCCGCTGTAGCTGGAGGTGCCCAGCACGGCAGGGTGCTTGAGGGCCACCTCGTTCATCGCCGTCATCGTGGCCTCGGTGCGGTCCAGGGTCGAGCCCTCGGGCAACTGCGCCAGGCTGACCAGGTATTCCTTGTCCTGCGGGGGCACAAAGCCGCCGGGTACATGGCCGGTGAGCCACCAGGTGCCAGCCAGCAGCGCCGCATACACCAGCATCATGGCCCCCTTGCGCTTGAGCACGCCCCCCACGCCCTGGCCATAGCGCTCCGATGCGCGCTCAAAGCGGCGGTTGAAGCTGGCAAAGAAGCGGCCAAACAGCCGCTGCGTGATGCGGGTGACGGCATCCGGCGCGGCTCCATGGGGCTGGAGCAGCAGCGCCGACAGTGCGGGCGACAAGGTCAGCGAGTTGACCGCCGAGATCAAGGTCGAGATCGCAATGGTCACCGCGAACTGCTTGTAGAACTCCCCCGTGAGCCCACTGAGAAAGGCCAGCGGCAGGAACACCGCAGACAGGGTCAGCGCAATGGCGATGATGGGGCCGCTGACCTCGCGCATCGCTTGGTAGGTGGCCTCGCGCGGGCCCAAGCCGCGTGCAATATTGCGCTCCACGTTTTCGACGACGACGATGGCGTCATCCACCACAATGCCGATGGCCACGACCAGACCAAACAGCGACAGCGTGTTGATGGAGTAGCCGGCCAGCAGCAGAAAGCTGAAGGTGCCCACGATGGAGATCGGCACGGCCAGCAGCGGGATGACCGAGGCGCGCCAGGTCTGCAGGAAGAGAAACACCACCAGCACCACCAGCGCCACTGACTCCAGCAAGGTCTTGACCACGGCATCGATGCCGGATTGGACGGCGCGGCTGGGTTCATAGACGATGCGGTAGACCACATCCTCCGGGAAGTCCTTGGCCAGCTCTTCCATGGCCTGGTGCACCTCGCGCGATATGCGCAGCGAGTTGGCGCCGGGCGCCTCTTGCACGGTCACCGCCACGGCCGGTGCATTGTCCAAGGTGGCGCGGATGCCATAGTCTTCGGCGCCCAGCTCCACCCGGGCCACATCGCCCAGGCGGGTGATGGCGCCGCGCGCATCGGATTTGATGATGATGTTCTTGAACTCTTCGGGTGATTTGAGGCGCCCGTCCGCGTTGACGTTGAGCTGGAACGCAGTGTCGGCTGCAGCTGGGGCGCTGCCGATGGTGCCCACCGCCGCCTGGATGTTCTGGCGCCGGATCGCGCTGGCCACATCATTGGCGCTCAGGCCGCGCTCGGCCAGGGCCGCCGGGTCGAGCCAGACGCGCATGGCATAGCCGCCCGGTCCCCAGATCGCCACCTCGCCCACGCCGGCAATGCGCGCCAGCCGATCCTTGACATGCAGGATCGCGTAGTTGCTGATGTAGTTGTTGTCATAGGTGCCCTTGGGCGAGACCATGTGCACCGACACGGTGATGATGGGCGAGTTCTTGACGGCGGTCACGCCCAGGCGCTGCACATCTTCGGGCAGCCGGGCCTGTGCCTGCGACACGCGGGTCTGCACCAGCTGCTGGGCCCGGTCCGGGTTGGTGCCCAGCTTGAAGGTCACCGTGAGGTAGAGATGGCCATCGCCGCTGGCCTTGGATTCCATGTAGAGCATGTCTTCCACGCCATTGACGGACTGCTCCAGCGGCGCTGCCACCGTCTCGGCGATGGTCTTGGCATTGGCGCCGGGGTACTGCGCATGGATGACGACCGATGGCGGAATGACCTGCGGGTATTCCGACACCGGCATGTTGAAGCCGGCCACGATGCCGGCCAGCAAGATCAGCGCAGACAGCACACAGGCAAAGATCGGCCTGTCGATGAAGAACTTGGAGATGTTCACGACCGCTCTCCCGTCGCCGCTGGGCTGGATGCGGCCTGCGGGCCGTCGGCGGCTTCAGCGGCGACCGCGGTCACCGTGGTGCCGGGCGGGGCGCGGTAGGCGCCATCAACGATGACCTTGGCATCGGCGGGCACACCGCTGCGCAGCACGCGCTCCTTGCCCTGCAGCGCGCCCAGCTCGACAAAGCGGCGCTCCACCTTGTTCTCGGCATTGACGATCAGCACGTACTTGCGGTCCTGGTCGGTGCTGACGGCGGCCTCGTCCACCATGATGGCGTTGTAGGCCGTGCCGCCTTGCAGGCGCACACGGGCCTGCAGTCCGGGCAGCATCTCGGCGCTGGCCTGGGCGATGCGGGCGCGCACCCGCACGGTACCTGAGCGGGTGTCCATCTGGTTGTCCAGCGCTTCGATGGTGGCGGCATGCGGAAAACCTGCATCGTTGGCCAGCCCGACGCTGACCGCTGGCTGCGCGCCGCTGCGCAGCGAGGGCGCAATGATGCGCAGATAGCTTTGCTCGTCCACATGGAAGGCGGCATAGAGCTTGCCGTCCGAGACGATGCGGGTGAGCGGGGTTGCGTCGCCGCCCGCCACCACCACATTGCCGGCGGTGATTTCCGCACGCGAGATGCGGCCCGTGATCGGTGCCCGCAGCTGCGTATAGCCCAGCTGCAACTGCACCTGGGCCACGGCGGCCTGCACGCCCTTGAGTGCGGCGGCGGCTTCACGCGCAGCATTGTCGAGGGCATCGAATTCGCGGCGCGCGATCGAGGCCGATTCCATCAGCCGTTGGCCCCGGGCCAGCTCGCTGTTGGCAAGGCGCTGGCGCTCCTGCGCGCCCGCCAGGTTGGCCTGTGCCTGCTGCAACTGGGCCTGCAGCGGTGCCGGGTCGATGCTGAACAGCAGATCGCCCTGGCGGACATGCTGGCCATCCTTGAAGTGGACCTTCATCAAGGTGCCCGGCACCTTGGGGCGGACATCGACTACGTCCACCGCCTCCAGGCGGCCGGTGTAGTCCTGGGCATCCGATACCGGGCGCTGCAGCGCCGGCTTGTAGGTGACGGTGGGCGGTGGCGCGGCGGCAGCTTCGGCGTGGGCTTGTGTGCCGTGTCTGGTCAGAACCAGGCCGGCGCTGGCGACCGAAATGGCCGCCAACGCCAGCGCTGCCAAGGGGTGCTTTTTCAGGGGTTTCATGCGACTTCTCGCCGTAGTTGAACGGCCTGCAGTGTGGGCCGCGCACCCCCAAACATCTAGCCCAAAATCTGGTTTAGTTTATTGCCTGGTTTGGAATTATGGTGCGCGTATGGATTCGGAAACCCACTGCCCATGCCATTAATTCGCCTTCAAACTTATACTTGTTGCGTTTAATGCAATAAAACCCCAGCCGGGACAAGCGCCATGGACCGCCTTCAATCGATGCAGATCTTTGCCCGTGTCGTCGAGATGCACAGCTTCACGCGGGCGGCCGACAGCCTGTCGCTGCCGCCCTCGCGCGTGACCCGGGCTGTGAAGGAGCTGGAGGCTTTTCTGGGCGTGCGCCTGCTGCAGCGGACCACGCGCCACATCAGCCTCACGCCCGATGGCACGCTTTACTTTGACCACTGCCGCCGGCTGCTGGCCGACATCGAAGCGGTCGAGGCCAGCTTTGCCGGTGGTGCGGCCCGGCCGCGCGGCCGCTTGCGGGTAGACATGACCTTGTCGCTGGCCCGGCTGGTGGTGCTGCCCGCGATCAAGGATTTTCTGGCGCGCTTCCCCGATATCGAGCTGACCCTGACCGTATCCGACCGTACCGTCGAGCTGGTGCAGGAGGGCATCGACTGCGTGATCCGCGCTGGCACGCCGGAAGACTCACCCACGCTGGTGGCCAGGCGCATTGCAGCCTTTGACTGGGTGACCTGCGCCTCACCGGAATACCTGGAGCAGCACGGCACACCGCAGACCCTGGAGGACCTGGCCCGGCACCATGCGGTGGGCTACCTGTCGGCCCGCACCGCGCGCTCGCTGGAGTGGGATTTTCTGGTCGATGGGGAGCTGCGCTTCATCCGCATGGCGGAGAGCCTGATCGTCAACGACACCGATGCCTATGTGGCCTGCGGCCTCGATGGCCTGGGCCTCATCCGGCCGGGCAGCTATATGGTGCGGGAGCATCTGATCAGCGGGCGCCTGCGCCAGGTGCTGGCCGACTATGCGGCACCGGCAGCCCCGCTGTCGGTGCTGTACCCGCAAAACCGCCACCTCTCACCCACGGTACGGGCCTTTGTGGACTGGGTCAGCGAACTGGTCAGTCAGGAGCAGATGGGCTGGCCCCGCAGCAAGCGCGCTGCCGAGGCGCGCTGATGCAGGCTGGCATCGATTGTTCGGGCTGCTGAACAGTCAATTCATTGTTCAGATATTTATCATTGGCAGCAACGCGGTAACCATCGCATCTGGCGTAGACAAGGGCCCTGCCAAGGGCGGATCTTTGGAGAGTGCAAGATGAACAAGTTTCAGGCGATGGAGGTCTTTGTGCAGGTGGTCGACTGCGGCGGCTTCACGCGTGCCGCAGAGAACATGAAGCTGCCCAAGGCCACGGTGTCCACCTTGATCCAGGGGCTGGAGACCGCGCTGTCGGTCAAGCTGCTCAACCGCACGACCCGGCATGTCAGCGTCACGGCCGAAGGCGCCACGTACTACGAGCGCTGCATGCGCATTCTGGCCGATGTGCGCGATGCAGAAGACTGCCTGGTGCAAACGCGGGTCAGCCCTTCCGGGCGGCTGCGCATCGATGCGCCGACCGGGTTGGCGATTGAGCTGATCATCCCGGCGTTGCCGGACTTCATGGCGCTCTACCCCGACATCCAGGTGGAACTGGGCTGCAGTGACCGCCAGGTGGATTTGATGGAAGAGGGCGTGGACTGCGCCATTCGTGGTGGCCGCAAACTGAGCGACTCCAGCCTGATTGCGCGCCGCGTCGGCACCATGCACTACCTGACCTGCGCATCGCCGGACTACCTCCAGCGCCATGGCCGGCCCCAGCACCCCAATGACCTGGTGCACCACCGCTGCGTGAACTACTTCTCGGCGCGCACCGGCAAGGTGTTTGACTGGTACTTCAAGCGCGATGGCGAAAAGATCCAGGTCGCCCTGTCCAGCCATATCGCACTGAGCGACAGCTATGCCTACACCGCCGCCGGCCTAGCCGGCCTGGGCATTGTGCAGATGGCCGACTTTCTGCTCGCGCCCATGCTCCAGGATGGCCGCATCCAGTCCATCCTGGAAGACTGGACCAATGAGCCGCTGCCCATCCACGTGGTCTACCCGCAGAACCGCCACCTGTCGGCCAAGGTGCGTGTGTTTGTCGACTGGGTGGCGCAGCTGTTTGCCAACCACGCCACCTTGCGCTGAGCCGGTAGGCGCCCTGTGGCGCGCTGTCTGCGTTGAGCGCCTGGGTGGGATGGCCCAGCGCTATTTCTGCGGCAGCTGCTGGAAGGCCTCGATCACCCGCGCCGAATAGGTCAGTGCGGCGCCGGCGTTCATCGCAATCGCCACGCCCAGCGCTTCGGATATCTCTTCCACGCTGGCGCCCGCCTCGGCCGCCTTTTGCGTGTGCACAGCAATGCAGCCATCGCAGCGGGTGGTGACGGCCACGGCCAGCGAGATCAGCTCGTGGATCTTGGGCCCCAACTGGCCGCTCTTGGTGGCCGCATGGTCCATGGTCGCCAGGCCGCGCAGCACATCGGGGCTGTGTTGGGCAAAGTCGCCCACGCGCTCCAGCAGGGAGGCGCGGTAGTGGTTCCAGTCTTGCATCATCTTGTCGTTCTTTCCAGGGTGTGAAAAGCAAGCGCCGCTGCGCTTGCCAGGGATGGTTATGGGGGCGTATCAGCCCTGGGCCGCCAGGCCTTCGGCTTTCAGCGCGGCTTGCACACTGGGGCGCTGCTCCATGCGCTCCATGAACCGGGCGATATGGTGGTAGCCGGCCATGTCGATGTTCACGCGGTGGGGCCAGGACAGCACGTTGTACAGATAGGCGTCGGCCACCGAGAAGCGCTCGCCCAGCACATAGTCGTTCTGGCGCAGGTGCTCGTCGATGTACTGGAACTTGCTGCGCAAATTGCCCTCGGCAAAGCGCTGCTTGGTCGCCTCATCCAGAAAGGGCGAGAACATCACGGCCATGCCCTTGTGCAGATCGCTGGCTACAAAGTTGAGCCATTCCAATGCCGTGTAGCGGGCACGGCTGCCAAAGGCAGGCAGCAGCTGGCGGTCGGGGTGCTGGTCGGCAATCCACTGCAGGATGACGGCGCCCTCCGTCAGTTGGTCGCCGTCCTCCATCTGCAGCACGGGGATAAAGCCTTTGGGCGACACCTTCAGGTAGTCGCCCTCGACGGTGGTCTTGGTCTTGAAATCGACTTTGACCAGCGTGTAAGCCTGGCCAACCTCTTGCATCGCGATTTGCGAGGCCAGGCCGCAGGAGCCGGGTGCGTAATACAGTTTCATAAATGCCTTGGTAGTGGAGCCTGAAAGAAGAGAGTGGTGTCCGGGCCTGAGCCCCGCGCATGCGGCGGCCTCAGGGCCCGATGGACCCTGTGGGTGGGTGAGGAGGGGGATGGCCCGTGCCGAACCCGCTGCAGCCAGCGGGCTACGGCGAAGGGCCTAGAGCTTGGGGCTCAGCGTCTCAAAGTCGCTGGCGTCATGGCGCTCGCGCAGAAACTCGCCGGGCTTGTCCGACAGGCGGTTGACGCGACGGCCACGTGCCACGGCGGGCCGTTCGCACAGCGCCTGGTACCAGCGCAGCAGGTGCTTGTAATCCTGCACCGCCAGGAACTCATGCGTGTTGTAGACGCCATAGAGGCTGCCGGGGTACCAGGGCAGCACGGCCATGTCGGCAATGGTGTACTGGTCGCCGGCCAGGTATTCGTGCGAGGCCAGGTGGGTGTCGAGCACATGCAGCTGGCGCTTGACCTCCATCGCATAGCGGTCGATCGCGTACTCGATCTTGAGCGGCGCATAGGCATAGAAATGGCCCAGACCGCCACCGGCAAACGGTGCCGATCCCATCTGCCACATCAGCCAATTGAAGGTGGCAGTGCGTGCCCGGCCCTCGGTGGGCAGAAAGGCGCCAAAGCGCTCGGCCAGGTAGACGAGGATGGAGCCGCTCTCAAACACCTCGGTGACCGGGTCGCTGCTCTGGTCCACCAGCGCCGGGATCTTGCCATTGGGGTTGAGGCTGACAAAGCCGCTCCCAAACTGCTCGCCCTTGAAGATGTCGATCAGCCAGGCGTCGTACTCGGCGCCGCTGTGGCCGGCGGCCAGCAGCTCTTCGAGCAGGATGGTGATCTTCTGGCCGTTGGGTGTTCCCTGCGAATACAGCTGCAGCGGGTGTTGGCCGACTGGCAGGGCCCGCTCAAAGCGGGCGCCGGACACCGGCTGGTTGATGCTGCCAAAGGTACCGCCGTACTGGTTTTTCGGGGTCCAGACTTTGTCCGGCACATAGCCGGCCGGTTGGTTGTCAAGAAGGGCTTGCGCCATCGCGTGCTCCTGGGCGGCGCGCAGCTGTCCGTTGCGGGGACCGCTGGCCACCACCGATCAAGGTGAGGAAAAGGCCATCACCCCAGCCCCAAAGTGTGGGCCTGCATGCAGGCCCAGATTCGCTGCAGCGGCGATGTCCGTCGATGGAGAAATTCTAGAAATGCCGCTCGGCGCGATCAACGCGGCAGGGGCGAATTCATTGTTCGGTGGCCGGAACAATGCCGGGGCTTGGGTGGCCGAGCGACCCTCAACGCAGCCACAGCGCGGCGATCACCCCCAGGGCCAGCAGGATCAGCACCGCGCCCGAGATGCGCTCCAGCCAGGGCAGTGCCCGCGCAAAGCGCCGCAGCACCGCCGGGTTGCCGATCAGCGCGGCAATCAGCAGGTCCCAGAGCAGCACGATGCTGAACATCCAGCTGCCGTACACCAGCTTCCAGCCCGCGCTGGCATGCGGGCCCGTCAGCATGGCCGCCAGGCTGGCATAGAACAGCGCGTTCTTCGGGTTGAGGATGCCCGACAGAAAACCCATGCCGGCCGCACGGCGCCAGCTGGTGCGGGCAGAAGCCGTTTGGCCCGGGCTGGCCGCAACGCCCAGCGCGCTTTTACCCGCATGGCGGATAAACAGCAGGCCCAGGTAAAGCAGATAGCCGCAGCCGGCCAGCTGCAGCGCGATGAACAGCTGGCTGCCCGGCTGGAGCGCGGCGACACCGGCAAAGGCGGTGACGATAAACACGCCATTGGCCAGCGCGATACCAAGGCAGGCGGCGCCAGCGCTGCGCCAGCCGCTGGCCAGCGAGGTGCGGGCGATCAAAAAGAAATCAGGACCGGGGGAGAGCAGCGCCAGAAAATGGGCGGCTGCGATCAGCAAAAACTGTTGCATGCAAAAGGACCAGGCGGGGGATGGCCTTGCATGGTGGCGGCTGCCGCCCGCCTTGTATTGAACGAAATTGCAGCGCTTGCTATGGGCTACTACTAAGAGCCGCTAACACGACCCAGCAAACCGAAGGTTTGCGGTTGAGACTAGGCGTCCCCGACTAGGCGTCAAGCCGCAGGCAGTACAGGAGTACGACAAGGCTTGGCGCGGCCGGCGAGGCAACGACGCATCAAGGGTTGTGTTAGCGGCTCTAATGCGTCTTGCGAAAGCAGCCTGGCGTGACGCCGGTATGCGCCTTAAACACCCGCTGAAAATGCGCCTGGTCGGCAAAGCCGAGTTGCAGCGCCACTGCCGCTATGCCGTCTTGCCCGCGCAGCTGCTGCTTGGCCAGGTTGATGCGCTGGTTCAGCTGCCAGGCATGGGGTGCCAGGCCCGTCAGCTTGCGAAAGGCGCGGATGGTCTGGTAGCGGCTCATGCCCGCCAGGTCGGCGAGTTGGTTCAGTGGCACGCTGGCGCAGGGGTTGGCGCGCAGGCAGTCCAGCGCCGGGCGAATGCGCTGCGCCAACTGCGATGGCAGCTCGGGGGCGTGGATCTGCAGGCCTTGCTGGGTGTCGAGGTCGCCGATGAACTCGACCAGGCTGGCTTCCTTGTCGGACGCGTCGGCTTGCGAGAAAAGCTGGGCATTGAGCTGGCAGAAGCGCTGGTAGCGGGCGGGGTCCTCGACGATACGCACCGGCTCGTTGGCCATCGCCGCCGGGTCCGCATATTCCGCACGCAGCGCCTGCAGCCAGCCGGCATCCAGGTGCAGCATCTGGTAGCTCCAGACGCTATCGGGCGCCGGGTTGCAGGCATGCACACGCTCGGCCGGCACAAAGACCAGGGCGCCAGGCGACAGCCGGACGGGGCCGGCCTCCGCGCCGGTGAAGACGCTGTGGCCGCCATCGACCGCGCCGATGGAAAAGCTCGGGTGGTGGTGCGGCTTGTAGCAGGCCCGGCTCTGGCTGGCGCGGCGGCTTTCCACAAAGGGCAGGGCCGGGTCGCACCAGAACGCCTGGGCCGGCTGGCTGGTGGGTGTCGTAGTGGGCGTTGGGGCAGGCATGCGATGGCTTTGACAGGGGCTGGGGCTGAGCCGCCGGCGATTCTCGCATGGCAGCGACCCGCCCATCACCCACCCGACCAACCCCGTGCGAAGGAACGTCTGGCATCGTCAGCGGCGATGCCTGGTCAGCCGCCTGTTGCCACTTCGCGACAGAAGACGGGGTTTGGTGAAAGCTAAGTGAAATTAATAACGAGAATCGTTATCATTGCGAGTTAGCGCTTGCTCATGTTCTGCGGTCTGGACGGCTTTTGGCCTCCAAGTCGATGAATCTGCAAGCGTTTTCTTTACTCTGCTTTCCTCGTTTATGACACAACAAACCTATATCAAAAGTCGCAAACATGGTGCTGCCGCTCCTGCCCCCAAGGCCGGTCTGGTGGCAGCGACTGCCATCGCGGTACTGGGCATGCCGGCTTTGGCGCAGAACGCACCTGCACCGACGGTCACGCTGAAAGAAGTGACGGTGGAGGCACCGCGCGAAACCGGCTATGAGCCCAGCCAGCTGTCCTCGCCCAAGTTCACCCAGCCCCTGGTCAACACCACGCAGACGATCTCCGTGGTCAAGGAGCAGGTGATGAAGGAGCAGGGCGCCACCACCCTGACCGAAGCACTGCGCAATGTGCCCGGCGTGGGCACTTTCTACGCGGGCGAGAACGGCAATACCAGCACGGGCGATGCCATCTACATGCGCGGTTTTGACACGTCCAGCAGCATCTATGTGGACGGTGTGCGCGATGTGGGCGCGCTGTCGCGCGATGTGTTCAACACCGACCAGGTGGAAGTGACCAAGGGCCCCGCCGGCACCGATTACGGCCGCAGCGCGCCCACCGGCGCGATCAACATGGTCACCAAGCAGCCCAACATGACCGATAGCTTCGGCGGCTCGCTGGGCTTTGGCAGCGGCAGCTACAAGCGCACCACCATCGATCTGAACCGCAGCCTGAGCCACGACAACGGCACGGCATTCCGCCTCAACGCCATGGTGCAGGATGCCGGTGTGGCCGGCCGCGACCAGGTCAAGAACGACCGCTGGGGCCTGGCGCCGTCGTTTGCCTTTGGCCTGAACACCGACACGCGCGTGTTCCTGAACCTGCTGCACGTCAAGCAAAGCAATGTGCCCGATGGCGGTGTGATGACCCTGGGCCTGCCCGGCTACAGTGCGCCCGACCGCAGCAACTACCCTGGCTACCGCAGCTTCCTGAACAGCGCATCGCGCGTGGATTCGAGCAATTTCTACGGCACGGCCTCGGACCACGACGATGTGACCGCCGACATGGCCACCTTGCGCCTGGAGCATGACATTGCGCCCGGCACCACCTTGCGCAACACCACGCGCTGGGGCCAGACCAAGCAGAACTACCTGCTGTCGGCCTTCATGGCCACCGGCTATTCGCAGAACGCCACCACCGGCGCCTGGACGCCGGGCTCCTTGCTGACGCCCAACCCGGCCGACCCCTCCACCTGGACGATGTCGCGCAACATCAACACCAAGGACCAGGTCAACCGCATCCTGACCAACCAGACCAATTTGACCACCGCCTTTGCAACCGGCTCGGTCAAGCACAGCCTGAGCACCGGCCTGGAGCTGACGCGCGAAGAGCAGACCAACTACGGCTTGGCGACGACGGGCGTGGTGCCCACGGTCAGCATCTACAACCCGGACTCCAGCGTGTCGCTGCCGAGCTATGCGCGCAACGGTGCGGACAGCAAGGGTACGACCGATACCGTCGCGCTGTATGCCTTTGACACCTTGCAGTTCAATGACCAATGGCAGGCCAACATGGGCCTGCGTTGGGACCACTACAAGACCAAGTACAACGCGATGGCTGTCTGCACGGCCACTTCCACCACCCAGCCTTGCGGCGCCAACCCAGCCGGCACCGTGGTGCCCACCACTTCGGATGGCCTGCAGGCCTCGGGCAACCTGGTGAGCTGGAAGGCCGGCCTGCTGTACAAGCCCGCGCCTAATGGCAGCGTGTATGTGAACTACGCACTGTCGCAGCAACCTCCAGGCGGCAGCAACTTTGCGCTGTCTGCTGCAGCCAACAACGCTGGCAACCCCAACATGGCACCGCAAAAGGCCAAGACGGCCGAAGTGGGTACCAAGTGGGAGCTGATGGACAAGCGGGTGCTGCTGACCGGTGCACTGTTCCGTACCGAGATCACCAACGAAATCGTGACCGACTCGGACGGCACCATCAGCCAGACCGGCAAGAAGACGGTGCAAGGCCTGGAGCTGGGCGCCACCGGCCAGATCACCCCCGCCTGGGGCGTGACTGCGGGCTACACCATCCAGAACACCAAGGTGGCCACGGGCGCCAATGTGGCGCAGGACGGCTCCAGCGGCCTGGCCTACACGCCCAAGAATGCGCTGTCGCTGTGGAGCAGCTACCAGTTCTCTACGGGCCTGACGGTGGGTGGCGGCGCGCGCTACTCCAGCGGCCTCAAGCGCGGCACCGATGGTGCTGTGGGCACGCCCAATTTCACCGAGTCCTACTGGGTATTTGACGCACTGGCCAGCTACCGCATCAACAAGAACGTGGATATCCAGCTGAACGTCTATAACTTGTTCAACAAGCGCTATGTGGCGGCCATCAACAAGAGCGGCTACCGCTACTTCCCCGGCATTCCACGCTCGGCGCGCGTGACGGCGAACTTTAGCTTCTAATCACTTGTTTGAAGCCAGCCCCGCGTCTGCCGGGGCTTTTTTCATGGAGGAGATCAAGCCATGATGCTGCACATTCCCAATGTACTCACGCGCGACGAGGTGGCCGCCATGCGCGCGGCCATCGATGCGGCCGACTGGATAGACGGCCGTGCCACGGTTGGCAGCCAGGGCGCGCAGGTCAAGCGCAACCGGCAACTGCCCGAGACCTCGCCCGTGGCGCTGGAGCAGGGCCGCATCATCCAGCGTGCGCTGGCGGCCAATACGCTGTTCTTTCAGGCTGCGCTGCCGGCGCGCACGATGGCGCCGCTGTTCAACCGCTATGCCGAATCCGAAACCTATGGCCTGCATGTCGATGGCGCCGCGCGGCGCGAGGCCGGCGTGGCCCAGTGGCTGCGCACCGATGTGTCCTCGACCTTGTTCCTGTCCGACCCCGAGGACTATGACGGCGGCGAGCTGGTCGTGGTCGATACCTATGGCATGCACGAGGTAAAGCTGCCTGCGGGCGACCTGATCCTCTACCCCTCGTCCAGCCTGCACCGGGTCGAGCCGGTGACCCGGGGCGAGCGGGTCAGCTCCTTCTTCTGGACCCAGAGTTTGGTGCGGGACGATGCCCGGCGCGCGATGCTGTTTGAGCTGGACCAGAGCATCCAGCGGCTGCGCAACCAGCTGGGCGAGACGGAAGACACCGTCTCCCTCACCGGCCATTACCACAACCTGCTGCGCATGTGGGCGGAGACCTGAGTACCGCATACCCATGTCTCCACTGGGTAAAGTATTTGAAAATGAGATTCATTAGCATTTATTTTCCTTAAAATCCCTGCTTTTGCCCGGCGCCGTCCTGCCCCGCCGCCGGGTCTGACACCTGCCTCTCTCCGCATGAAAGCCAACGCGTCTTCCTCTTCGCAGCGGGCCTACTGGCTCAAGACCTTGCATGAATGGCACTGGGTCAGCTCCGCCATCTGCCTGGTGGGCATGCTGCTGTTTGCGGTGACGGGCTTCACGCTCAACCATGCCGGCCAGATCGAGGCCAAGCCCGCCGTGGTGCTGCGCGAAGGCACCTTGCCCGCGCCGCTGCTGCAGGGCCTGCAACAGGCGGCCGCAAGCCACAAAGAGGCCGCAGACACCGCCCAGCCGCTGCCTGCCGATGTGCAAGGCTGGCTGCGCACAGAGCTGGGCGCCGACACGCGCAAGCGCGTGGTGGAATGGAATGAGGACGAGGTCTATGTGGCCTTGCCTCGGCCAGGTGGCGATGCCTGGGTGCGCGTTGCGCTGAGCGATGGGCAGGCCGAGCATGAATCCACCGACCGGGGCTGGATCTCCTACTTCAACGATTTGCACAAGGGCCGCCATGCGGGCCTGGCCTGGACCTGGTTCATCGACATCTTTGCAGGCGCCTGTCTGGTGTTCTGCATCACCGGTCTGTTCATTCTGCAGATGCATGCCGGCCGCCGCCCCATGACCTGGCCCATGGTGGGCCTGGGCCTGCTGGTCCCAGCGCTGCTCGCGCTGCTGCTGGTGCACTGAGCGCGCAGCCACCGTCTTTTTATTCCGAGGAGAGCACATGACAAGCACTGTTTCGCGTTTCACCGTGGCCTTGACGGCGGTGGCTGGGCTGCCGGCCGTTGCCGGTGGGCTGAATGTCGGCGTGGAGCTGCCACGCCTGGAGGTGGCCGAATACCACCGCCCCTATGTTGCCGTCTGGCTGGAGCGCGCTGACGGCACAGTCGCCGCCAATCTGTCGGTCTGGTACGAGGTGAAAAAGCGCGATGCCGAAGGCGCAAAATGGCTCAAGGACATGCGCCAGTGGTGGCGCCGCAGCGGCCGTGAGTTGAGCGTACCCATCGATGGCGTGACCCAGCCCACCAAGCCGGCAGGCAAGCATGCGCTGTCCTTCTCCGAAGGCAGCAACCCGCTGCCCAAGCTGGAGCCGGGCCAGTACAAGCTGCAGATCGAGGCCGCACGCGAAGTCGGTGGCCGCGAGCTGGTGAGCATTCCTTTTGAATGGCCTGCCAAGCAGGCCACCAGCCTGTCTGCCCAGGGCAAGACGGAGCTGGGCGAGATCAAGCTCGAACTCAAGCCCTGATCCAACACAACACTATTTCTGAGGAGAGTCGCCATGTTTTCTGCCACCCGTATCGCCGCCGCGCTGGCGCTGAGCTGCGCCGCCATCGGCGCCCAGGCCCACAGCGTCTGGATGAAGCCTTCCAGCACCGTGCTGTCCAAGGCGGACTGGGTCACGGTCGATGCTGCCGTGTCCAACGACATGTTCTTCTTCAACCACCGCCCGCTGGGCCTGGACAAGCTGGTGATCACGGCGCCCGATGGCAGCACGGTGGAGCCCAAGAATGCCCACAAGGGCGAGCTGCGCAGCGTCTTTGACATCAAGCCCGAGCAAGCCGGTACCTACCAGCTGGCCATTGTCAACAGCGGCGTCATGGGCTCCTACAAGGATGCCGCTGGCCAGATGAAGCGCCTGCGCGGCAGCGCCGAAGAGATCGCCAAGCAGATCCCCGCCGATGCCAAGGACGTGCGCGTGGCGGAAAGCATCAGCCGCATCGAGACCTTTGTGACCATGGGCAAGCCCAGCCCGCTGCGTTTGAGCGGCAAGGGCCTGGAGCTGGTGCCTGTTACCCACCCCAACGACCTGGTGGTGGGTGAGGAAGCCACCTTTGCCTTCCATGTCGATGGCAAACCGGCTGCCGATGTCGAAGTGGTGCTGGTGCCCGATGGCAAGCGCTACCGCGATGCCGTCAACGAGATCAAGCTCAAGACCGATGCCCAGGGCCACGTCAAGGTCAAGTTCCCCACGGCGGGCATGTACTGGCTGGATGCGGACGTCAAGGACGACAAGACCTCCAACCCCATCGCCAAGGAACGCCGCCTGGCCTATGTCGCCACCCTGGAAGTGCTGCCTTAAGGCGCAGTGGCGGGTGACAGCAACACGGACAAGCGCCGGCCTGATCGCGGAGCGGCTATGAGCACGGCACCGCGCATCCACTATGGCGCCGGCATCTGGCAAATCCCCCAGGCCCAGGCCCGGGCCCGGGGTGAAGGCCAGCCTGCGCTGGCGGGTCAGGCTTTAGCCGGCCGCTCCTTTGCATCCCCCGCCTGGAAGGCGCCTGCGATGCAGCATGCGCAGGATGGCAGCCTGCACAGCCTGCAGGGCGCAACGATGGGCACCACCTGGTCGCTGCGCCTGGCCAACCCCGACTATGCCCCGCTGGCGCCGGTACAAGCGCTGGTGCAGCAAACGCTCGATGCCGTGATCGCGCAGATGAGCAACTGGGAGGCGGACTCCTGCCTCTCGCGCTTCAATGCCGCGGATGCAGGCAGCTGGCAGGTGCTGCCACCCGAGCTGGCGCAGGTGCTGGATGCGGCCCTGCACTGGGCCCGCGCCTGCGATGGCGCCTATGACCCGACGGTGGGTGCGCTGGTGTCGCTCTGGGGCTTTGGCCCGCGTGCGAACCCACAAGCGCCGCACAGTGGCCAAGCACCTGCGCAGGCCGATATTGACCGCGCGCTGCAGGTCTGCGGCCACCAGCGTCTGCAGTGGCAGCCGCAGCAGCGGCGCTTGCTGCAGCCCGGTGGCCTGCAGCTGGATCTGAGCGGCATCGCCAAGGGCTATGCCGTGGACTGGGTCGCCGAGCGCCTGCGCGCGGCCGGCTGGCAGCATGCGCTGCTGGAGATTGGCGGAGAGATCCGGGCCTGGGGCCAGAAACCCGGCGGCCAGCCTTGGCGTGTAGCCGTGGCAGGTGTTGCCGGTGATGAACCACTGGTGGTGCCGCTGGGCGATGGCGCGCTGGCCAGTTCGGGCGACCACTGGCATGTGTTCATGCAGGGTGGTCAGCGTTTTTCACACAGCCTGGACCCGCGCAGCGGCCGGCCCGTGGCCCATGCGCTGACCAGCGTGACTGTTTACCACCGCGACTGCATGCATGCCGATGCGCTGGCCACCGTGCTCACGGTGCTGGGGCCCGAGGACGGCTGGCAGTTTGCGCTGCAGCAGCAGCTGGCGGCGGTGTTCCACACCCATCCCGATGCCGGGCAGCCGCAAGGCCTGCGCCGTATGACGCCGGCCTGGGAGCAGCGTTTTGCAGGCAGCATGAAGCGATGATGGATTGGATAGCAAGCCCTGCGCGGATGGCAGGCGCAGCAGGCTTGGTGGCGGGGTATGCGCTGCTGTGTGCCGGCATTGCAGGGCGGCTGTGGCGCCAGCGCCGGGCTGAGCGCCAGGAGCAGCTCGCGCTGCAAGCGGGCAGCCAGCAGGGCGCGCCGGTGCTGGTGGCCTATGCCAGCCAGACCGGCCGGGCCGAGGCCCTGGCCCATGAGACCGCGCGCGTACTGCATGCCGGCGGCTGCGCAGTCCAACTGCGGCCGGTGCAGGCGCTGCGCCTGGCCGACTTGCAGGCCTGCTCGCAAAGCCTCTGGCTGCTGTCCACCACCGGCGAGGGCGATGCGCCCGACGACGCCCTGCCTTTTGTGCGCCAGGTGCTGGAGCAGGCGCAACCGCTGCCCGGGCACAGTGCCCAGGTGCTGGCGCTGGGCGACAGCGAATACGCGGCCTTCTGCGCCTTTGGCCTGCGCGTGCAGCAGTGGCTGCAGCAGCAGGGCGCCAAGGCCGATGTGCTGTGCATGGACAACGGCGATGAGGCCAGCCTGGTCGCCTGGCAGGGCCAGACGGCCGAGCTGCTGCAGACGCTGACCGGCCAGGCTGGCGATGGCTGGCGCCAGCCGGAAGCTGCCCAGCCCTGGGTGCTGCGCCGCCGCCAGTTGCTCAACCCCGGCAGCCAGGGCGGCCCGGTGTACCTGCTCGACTGGCAGCCGCAGTCCGGCGCATTGCCGCGCTGGGAATCCGGTGACCTGGTATCGCTGGTGGTGCCGGCCGATCCGCAGCGCAGCCGAGATTATTCGATTGCCTCGGTGCCCGAGGATGGCCAGCTGCAACTGCTGGTGCGCCAAAGCACGCGTGCCGATGGCACACCGGGCCTGGCATCGGGCTGGCTGTGCGAGGGCATGGCCGTGGGCGATGTGTTGCCGATGCAGCTGCGTGCGCACAGCGGTTTTAGATTGGGAGACAACGCCGAGCGCCCCCTGCTGCTGATCGGCAATGGCACCGGCTTGGCGGGCCTGTGCAGCCATATCCGCGCACGCATTGCGATGGGTCGCTCCGACCAGTGGCTGCTGTTTGGCGAGCGCAAGCCGGGTGAGGATGCGCTGCTGGACGCGCAACTGCAGCAGTGGCTGGCCGCTGGCCAGCTGGAGCGGCTGGACCGCGCCTGGTCAAGAGATGCCACCGACCCTTGTTATGTGCAGCAGTTGCTGGAGCGCCAGGCGCAGCAGCTGCGCGACTGGGTCGCGCGCGGCGCTGCGATCTATGTCTGCGGCAGCCAGCAGGGCATGGCGCAGGGTGTGGATACCGTGCTGCGCCAGGTGCTGGGCGCCGCTGAAGTGGATGCCCTGGCACTGGCCGGGCGTTACCGGCGCGATGTGTATTGATCTCTCCTCAAGCTGGCTTGAGCCATGAGGCAATCGCTGTCGGTCACATGGCGGCCGAACCATGTGATCTGATGATCGCGTTCAGGTCTAAAGCTTCCTGGTCTATGAAGCGATCCTTCACACGCAACAAAGGCAGCAGGGCACTGTCTGCGTAGACGCAGCCCGTGGCGCCGGGGTCTGTTTGCAGTGCTTTGGCTGCCCATTGGGGTGCATGGCCAGCCCCCGATTCCAACAGCTTGGCCAAGGGGACAAAGCCTGGACGCCAGGCTTGGGTATGCGGAAATACCTCACACAGGCTTGCAAGTATCTGCATGCCTGCATAGTCGAGATCTCCGGAAAAAATACACCGGCAGGGATGTCTGGCCATCGCTGTGGTGTGCGGCTGTGGAAAAAAGCCAGCGCTCAATTTCTGGCAAGACGATGGATGGCGCTGGCGCACGCAGGTACAGGCGGCAGTTGGCACGCATGCGCAGCTTGCGAGTGCTTCCGCGAAAGCCTGCTGCATAGATGAGCAAACTGTCCGCCCAGGAGGATCCGCGTGTGTCTGCCATGTGCTCGAAAGTGACCAGATTCTCGATAAACAGCACCTCCGTAAATGCAGCCGTTGCATCGCCGTCTGCCGCCGTCCTGTATGGTGGTGCCAACAGCAACTGTGCTGGCGTGTCTGCGAACTGCTCATGTGCTGCGCCCAGCAACCTCAGCAACTCCTCCCGATGGTCAAGCACCTTGGCGCGGCCCTGAAAGATGCTGGCCGACGCCTCGCGCAAAGCGATGGCCTGACCGGAGCGACATAGGGCCGTCAACAAGGTGATGCTGAGGGTGGCCTCCTCCACGGAGAGGCATTCCACCGGAAGCAAGGGGTTGCGTGCAAGATGATCCAATACCGCCGCAGGGTCTGAAGGTGCTTGCAGCGGAGTGGCTACCCAATATTCTGCGAGATGTGCACGCCATTGCTGTCTCCAGCGCTGGGCTCGTGGGGTGTATCCAGCCCAGGCGGCCAATGCATCGAAGTCGCTCAATTCCAGCTTGGGCTTGCGATCGCCAAAACTGGCGAATGCGCGAGGATCCTCCAGTCGCAACCGGACCCAACCTGTATGGCACAGATCATCAATTTGCATCCGCAGCAACTGGATTTGATCGGCATCCACTGCATCGTACAACTCGGGTGCAGCCTTGCGGTCTAGTGATAAACGAACGGGGCCTGTTGCGCTACTTCGCTCGGCCTTCGCGAGCAGGCTCTGGGAAACACGCAGCAAAAAAGGATGCGGCGCCGGAGAATCGGGGCTGGGAATGAATGGTTGCGAGTCCATGATCAAGACGCTGCACCCCCATTACCGCCTTCATCCTCAGCGCTTGGCTTTGGTGCTTGCTGAGCCATCCACTGCGTGCGTGCGGTCTCGCGGGCACGGTCGGCATGTGCGCTCCACAAGCGGGCAAGTGCTGGCCGGTTGAGCTTTTTCTCCTGCGCTTCGCTGATGAACAGCTCCTTGCCATCGCGTCTCGCCATGACCTTGGAGAAAGTGAACTCCTTGTCGAACTCGGGCTTGACTGCGCCAGATTTGGATGTCGGCATTGCCACCACCAACTGAAGCCCCAGTGTTTGCGAGAGAAACTGCAGTACATTTCGCGAGCGCGTCTCGTCCATTTTTGAAAAAGCCTCGTCATTGAGCATAAGGCGCAGTGCAGGCGCCTCGCGGCGATCTCGGCCAAAGTGGCCTAAAGCATGGGCCAGCACGGCCGAGCGTACAACGTAGAAAGGCGTTTCTAGTTCGCCGCCCGACCCTGTACCCCAGGTGGATAGCCGCGTGGTACCCACTGGGCTGGTGCGCACGATATCGTAGCGTCGGTAGTTGCGATAGTCGGCCAGTTCACGCAGCGCACGCTCACTCGCGCCTTGGTCATTGGCCAGCAACAAGCGGCGAATATCTTCTGCCGTGGCGCGCTGGCTGTCAGTGAGCCGAGTGGAGTTGAAGATCGAACCGCGGTCTTGCTCCAATCCCTCTACTGCGCTTTCCACGGCCTCGAAGAACTCCTGCACTTTTTGCATGCGAGGTACCCAGTCCCATTCCAGCCTGAAGGTGTCGCTTCCGAAGCGAATATCTTGCAAGTGGCGATTAAGCCGTTGCAGTGTCAGTGCGCCTTGCTTGACGTCATCGCGCACCTTGAAGCAGAAGCTGCTGGTGAAGACATGGTTGAACTGGCCTTCAGCTATACCCAGCGCCTGCGCATTCTCAGCCAAACCGATAGCGCGCTGGCGCTGGGCTTGCTCGCAAATAGCGTTCCGGACGCTTTCGACTGCAGGCAGCATCTCTTCCAGTCGATCCACGCTGCGGGGAGGGGCGATCCAGGTAAAGCGCTCGCTGTCATCACGGGCGCCAGCCAAGTAGGTCGCCACAGCCTGCTCCAACTCGCGCAATGTACGAGGCAGGCCATCCCGCAGGCTTTGCATGCGATGGCGCAGTGCGTCCAGGCTAGTCTCCGATTGGGCTACCAGAGCTTCGGATTCCTGGAGCAATTGCGGTTCGGTGGCCTGGGCGGGCACGGCACTCGCAAAGCGAGACGCCCAGACCTTGGCGTTGACACAGGTGATGTCGAGATCTGGCAAACGTGCCAGCAGATCGGCCTCGCGTTTGTGGAAGCCACTCAAAGCCTGCTTTGTCGCGCCCATCTGCTCCTTTTCGTCACTGTGCTGCAGTCGCACGTCATTGATGCGTGCGTTCAGATCGCTCAACTCAGTCAACAGTGCATCAATGGCTGATAGGTCCAATGCCTTGAGCGCCAGCTCGGCATGGGCATGTTGGGCCTGGCTCTCCAGAACGGGTAGCAGCAGCGGTGTCAGCGGCATAAAAACTGGCCCGTTGAACATACGGGTAAAGGCATGCAGCGACTGGCGCAGCGCTTGTAGCGCTCTGGTCTCCTTGGCCAGCCGCTGAAGCGTCTCTTCGCACCACTGTCGACGCCGTTGGCGCGCAGTTTCGCCGAAGGCCAGCTCCGCGTCAGGCGCACGGCAGGCGAACATGCCATAGCCACGACTGCCCATGCCTTCCTCCATCAGGCCTTGCGGGGTGCGCGCCAATTCCTCTGCACTATCCACTTTACGGACGCGGCCATATTGCGCTGTCAGGAATGCCTGGGCTACTGGGTGCTGGCAATTAAGCTCATGCAGGATGGATCGGGCTTCGAGCTGTCGGCCTTGCGTATCCTCCATCGCCTTTTTACCCTGCACGACTTTGGGCGAACGCACGTGGAATTTTCGTTTCACCAGCTGGGCGCAGTCCGCCTCCATGCCTGCCTCAACAATGATGGAAAATCGGTCTCCACCCATGTAGCCTTCGATGGCATTTTGCCAATGCGTTCCAGGCCTTGGCTCAACCAGTTGTGCCAACAGATGGGGACGAGCAGCTGGGATCTCACGTTCAATCAATGCCACCGCCTCATGGGCATCCCTAGGCCCTTGCGCGCGACCGGACTGAAGGCGGCGCAGTTCGGCATCATGTTGCTCAGTCTCGTCGTTCAGCTGATTCATGCGAATGCCGACCTCGGACAAGGCCTGTAGCACCGCGCCTTGTACCGAGGTATCTCCCTCATGGATATGCTTGCCTAGACTGTCCAGATGCGCGTCGAACAGTTCCAATTCGAAGGCGGGCAATTCCACATCCAGCATCGCTGCACGCGCATAGACCTGGACCATGGCCGGCCAGTGCTTGAGCACCTCCTGTGCTGCGGGCCGCAGGCTATGTACTGCGGCAGCGAGCGTAGGTACCGCCGACAAGTTCAGCTGGAGCAGCTGTTCGAGCTGGGACGCCATGCCGTCGATGCCATGCGCCGTCTCTTGCACTCGGCTCCAGTGCAGTCGAAACTGGTCAGCCTGGATACGGACCTGGTTTTCCAATGCCTGCTTCTCGCGTGCCACATCGCTATCATCCAGGCATTTTTCGACGCTGCGCAGCTGCTCGCGCATTTGGACTTCTTGAGCTTCTAGCGATGCCAGCTTGTCTTGCAGCAGCTGCTGCTTCTTTCCTTGTATGCCTATCTGGCGCTGCACAGCAGCTAGCTCAGTCTGCGCCTCACTAAGAGCGCGCAGCGCATGAGCGATGGTGGTGGTGACAAACCGCCTGGCCTCGTCCAGTACTTGGTCACCGCTGGCTTGTGCCGTGGCAAGCCGTTCCAGATTCAATACCAGACGCTCGGCCTCCAGCTTGAGGCTGGCGATGGAGCGCATCAACTCGCGCATTTTCTCAAGGTCTTTGCTGAAATCGTGCGGCTCCAGAATCTCGTCGCGCACCAGATCATTGACGTTACCCAGTTCCTTGTAGGCCATGGCCTTGACGAGTGATTTGGCGGCACGCGTTGCATCGTGCTCGCCGACCGCCGTCTTACCCATCAGTGCGCCATAGAGGTGTTGCAGATAACTACCTTTGTCGGAGAAGCGCTGTACTGCCGCTGCAGCCTTGTCCTTGTCGGGCTGCAAGCGGTGCTGGAGTTGTACATAGAGCTCCTTCAATGGCAATGGCGAAGAGCCAAGCGCCTCACCGGCTCGTCGCGCCAGATGGTCTAGCGATAGTGCCCGGCGGACGATATAGAACTGCGGGGATCCTTGGAGCACCGCTCGCCGTCCATCCTCGAAGGCCTCTACGCCCACCAGTGCTGTGAAAGGCTCTGCTTTTTCGCCAGCGGAATCGGACGCCTCGAAGACGATGCCCGCATAGCTGCTTGAACGGGTACGCAGGAAGACGCCATCGGCTTGCTGCCCCAAGGCGTATGCAGCCAAGGTACGAGGCTCTTTGCCACCACGCCGGCTTTGTGTGGATTCGTCCTGGCCAATGTTGAACTGCACCACGTGCTGGTGTGCAGCTGTCAGCACCGTCTGTATCGCATCCAGCAATGTGGATTTTCCCGAACCCGATTCTCCCGTCAGCAATACCGCATCAGCGAAATGCCACTCACGGTCTTCCAGCGACCCCCAATGCCAGGTCAGCAGCTTGGCGATCTTCATAGGCTGTCCTCGGTGGTTGCCTTGCTAGTGGGCAAAGGTCGTCCTTGCTGCACCACCGTGCGCAAGGCCTCTTCTAATGCCTCGTCACTGACGAAGCTCATCACTGGACGCAACACGGCTAGGCCCATCTGCATATCACCTGCGTTGTCGCCTTCAACAAAATGCAGCACACGGTGTTTGCGCAGTTCACGCAGCAGAGCCATGCGATCGCTGGCAGCGTTGGGCAGCTTGTGCGCTAACAGGGATACCACGGCTTGGGACAGTTCTTCCAGGCTGATAGCCAGACGCTCGTCCACTAGTGAGCGGCGCCCTGTGAGTGCTTCGGTGTAGAGGAAGCGTAGGGCAATCACGGCCGCCACAAAATCGCGCGACAGACGGGCGCGCAGGCGGCGAATGCCTTCTTCCTCGTCATCACCTCCGTCTGTTCCTGGAGGGTAGAGCCGCAGTAAGCGGGCATCGCTATCGTGGGTCAACACAAAGCCCATGCAGGCGAACCATTCGCGCAGCAAGTGTTCGCATTGGAGTGCATCATCGTATAGCGCCGCTTCCGGCCGGGAATATTCACGCCACAGCACGCCACTGGCCAGCAATCTTCCGGCTAATTCAGCGAAGCGGGCTGTTTTGATATGGACGGAGCCTTCGGTGGTCAGGCGCTGTTCTATGTATTGGGGCAGGGATTGCAGCATATGTGTTTAGCGCCCATGCTCAGATCCATCGGGCCAGGATCCAAGCCCTTCGATAGGCATTATGAGTAACTCGTAGTCATCAGCCTGGAAATAACTGTTGGTCACCTGCCCCGGTTTTTTACGGGCCTGGACCAGCCGTCGTCCTTCGGCAGAACGTACTGCACCAACTGCATGCAGCACGCGAACCGCGTCTTCGGCACTATCCAATGGCAGTGCTGCCAAGCTAATAGGACCGCTTTGTAAATGAGGCAGTAAACCTTGTAGAACTTGCTGATCGCTAAAGGCAAAGGCCTCGGCTTCTGCCCTGCGTAGCAATGCGTGAAGGCGGCTTTCTTCGTCCACAATCAGCGGTGCTAGCGCTAAGGCCTCGGATCCGCTATCTCGAACAGTCCAGCGCAACAGACCACCGGGCAGGCGAATTTCTGCGGTCGCCAGACGTTGAGCCAGGACGTCAAGGAGATCATCATGTGCTGGCTCTGGTTGTTCCTTCAGCCAGGCCATGGTTCGTCCGAGGGGAGAGTCAGCGCCATAGTCAAGGGAGAGTGCCTGGCGTAGAAGACTGGTAAAGCGCCGCACATAGTTGTTCATTTCCGAGCGCAGCATGGGAAGCTTCAGACCGCAAGCGGCGTCGACCATGCTTTCGGTGCGGTCTGCCAGCCACAGCATGGGACTGCGACCCTGTGCTGTTTGCTCTAACCAAGGCGCACGCTGCAGCAGATGGGCATCTACGCCGCTGCGCTGCTCTCCGTCGAGAGCTCTGACCTCTTCCAAGGCTTCATTGATCTGGCCACGGTGGCGTTCGGCAGAGTCAGCCACAAGGCGCACGGCATATTCGCGCGCAAAGCGCTTCTCTATGAACTCGTTGAACTCGCTCCAGGCTACCTTCTGCGCAAGCGCCTCCCGAGTCAGACTCTGGATCAAGTGGCGGAAGTATTCGATGTCCTCCTGCAGATCCTGTACCACGCGGCTGGCGAATTCATGTGCGTCAAGGAGTTCGTCGACATCTCGGCTCGCAAGAAACGCTGTCAGCGCTTTGCGGGCGGAACGCATATTGCGCTGCCTTGTTTTGGCGCGGGAGTCATCAAGGTTGGCAAAGGTCTCGCTGAACGCTTTGCCTGCGCGGCTGAGCTTCAGTGTGGGCTGCAGGTCAATGGGGTCTCGGTAGTCATCTAGCCAGCCATGCTCCTTGAGCTTGCGTAGCAGATCACTGGCATACAGGCGCTCATCTTGAGGGCGCACCGCTTGTCCTTCAGCGAAAACAATGCCTCTCAGCGTGGGATCTGCCAGCGCTTGCTGGATCACCTCAAGCACCAGCTCTCGGGTCAGGACTTCCGCATAATCGGCGTTGGCGCCGTGCACCCTTTCGTGCAATGCGCGCAGTACCGTTGCGCACAGTTCGCGGTTGTCATGCGTGAGAGGTCGGAAGAAATTTTCACGCGGAGGGTTGAAGAATTGCATGCTTGGCATCCCAGTCCGTAGTCGCGAACGAATCCCACATGATTCAGCTACCAGAGGGATGATACACAGAGCCGGAGAAGATTTCGCGGCGAAGCTGTACTGGGTGCAGCGCTGTTGGGCATGCGTATGAAGCCACGCGATGGTGGCATCCTTGCTTGTCCTAGAAAATGGAGCGCCGAATAATCGGTGTGCCATGCAGCAGCCAGCCATGGCTGGTTGCTGCACCAGGAAATCCTAGGATCAGCAACGGGCGCTGATAACTATGTGGTGAGAAGGCGATTCCGCAAGCCCTCCCTATTGCGCAGAATCCGATTGCCGAGTCGCCATGACTCGCTGGCCACAGATACCTCTGTCATGGCTCAGGATTCGACTTCAACCGCCAGCTCCGCCTTCGCAAATGCAATGTCTGCACCATGCGTCAGCTTGGCAGAGGCTTGCTCCCAGGTACCTGCACCCTTGAGCACAATCGCCAATGGCCCTTCGCCCTTGCTCTGCAACTGCGGCGCCGTTTGCGTCAGCTCCAGCACGCTGTTGCCCAGCGCGATGGTGGCAGTGTTGCCGCCGTCGGCCGCGTGGATGTGGGCCTTGTCGCCCAGCAGCGCACGGTAGCGCTCCAGGCTTTGCAGCAGGTCGCTGACGGCGACCGTCAGGCGCGCCACACCGGTGGCACCGTTGGCATGCTGGCGCAGTTCGCCCTCGGGCACGCGCAGCTTGCGTGGGGTGATGTCGCCGCAGAGGAAGGGCAGGTCATGCGTGTGCGGGCGGCCGGTCTGCCATTGCAGTTTTTCGCCATCGGGGCGCAGGCGGCCACCATCCAGCGGGCCTTGCAGCTCCAGGCCACGCGCCTTGGCCGCAGCAATCACCTCGGCAGTGCTGGGGGGCAGCAGTGCAAAGTCGATGATGCCTTCGCCATGCTGGTCCAGCAGCTGCCACCAGCGGTCTTGCGGCGCCGGGCTGCGCCAGGCGATCAGCTCGAAATAGGCGCCGTCTTCAAACACCACCAGCGCATTGTGGGTGGGGCGGCCGGGGTGCTCACCGCCGCGCACCACGGTAAAGCCCAGTGCGGCGTAGTCGTCAATGGTTTTGTCGAGGTCGTGGACCGCGATCACGATGTGGTCAAGTGTCAGAGCCATGGGAGATAGATCCGTAAAAGGGGGAGGAAGGGAATCAGGCCGCTTGCTTCTGCGTCTGAGCCAGCGAATCGCTGTGCTCGACGGTCGCGCGGATGGTCTGCGGCTGGCGCAGCAGGTTCAGGATCGGGCAGGTGCGCTCGACGGCGGCAAACAGCGCATCGATGTCGGCGCGCGGCGCGGGCGAATCAATATGCACGGTGTAGGCAATGTCATGGGGCCAGACGGGCGTGGCCTCGTGGCCAGGCTTGCCGGCGCGCGGGTCGATCACGCCGCTCACCTCTACCTCCAGACTGGTCAGCGGCACTTGCTGCGCCGATGCCTGGATCAGAAAGATATGGGTGACGCAGCTGCCCAGCACGCCCAGCTGCAGCTCGGGCGAGCTGGGGCCCAGGTTGTAGCCGGCAAAGCTGGGCGGGCTGTCGCTGATGACCTGGTGCTCGCGGATGCGGATGCGGCGCACGCCGCTGCGCCCTTCGGCGCTCACGCTGGCGCGCAGGTCCGTGGCCTGGGCCGTGCCGGCATCGATCTGGGCATCGCGGGCCAACACGGCGCCGCGCTTTTCAGCCAGGTAGTCATTCAAGGTAGCAGGGCTTGCACTCATGGAGTCTCTTGGAAATGTGCTGCATCGGCGGGAGGTGATGCGTGCCTACGAACGTCAACACGTTCTCAGCCCATTGTTGGTGCGGCATGCCCATCCGTGAACTGCGCAGATCGCATGTGCATATGCGGCAGCCGCGCATGTGCTTATGCGCAAACCCTCTATGCGGCAGCGGGCTCGGCAGCCGCACGCTTCCTTGGTTTGCGTATATCGATGCTCCGAAAAATACCTTCTCGCCGCACGCCAAATGCCTAGCATGACAAACCCAGATGGCGGCACTTTCTGCAAGGGTGCCGCTGCCCGGCGGCCGCGGTTGGCGCGCCGGTGCAGGCAAGGTTGCCCGTGGCTAGCGAGGGTGGTGCGTGGTGTTGAAAGCAAATAAATTCAAAAAATTGGCGGTATGGAGTGCGGCATTGCTGGCGCTGGGTGGGCTGCTGTCGGCCTGCTCCAAGACCGAGAGCGTGGCCGAGGCCAAGGCCGACACCGGCCCGGCCAGCGGTGGCGCGCTGGTGTACCTGGAGCAGCAGGCGCATACCAACCTCTACCCGCCAGCCGGCGGCTTCTACCCGAACGGCGGCGTGCTCAACCAGATAACAGACAAGCTCACCTACCAGGACCCCAAGACGCTGGAGATCCAGCCCTGGATCGCCAAAAGCTGGACCGTCAATGACACGGCAACCGAGTTCACGTTCGAGCTGCGCCCGGGCGTGACTTTCTCCGACGGCACGCCGCTGGATGCGGCAGCGGTGGCCAAGAACTTTGACACCTATGGGCGCGGCAACAAGGCGCTCAAGCTGCCGGTGTCCGAGGTCATCAACAACTACGAGCGCAGCGAGGTGCTGGGCCCGCTGACGGTGAAGTTCTACTTCAGCAAGCCCTCACCGGGCTTCCTGCAAGGCACCTCGGTGATCGGCTCGGGCCTCGTGGCCTTGCAGACCCTGGAGCGCCCGTTTGACGAGCTGGGCGATGCCACCAAGATCATCGGCTCGGGCCCCTTTGTGGTAGCCAGCGAGACCCTGGGTAAGGAACTGCTGCTGTCGGCCCGCAAGGACTACAGCTGGGGACCGGCGCAGCTGGCGCACCAGGGCCGCGCGCGCCTGGATGAAGTGCGCTTTATCGTCACGCCAGAGGACAGCGTGCGCATTGGCGCGCTGCTGTCGGGCCAGGCCGGCGTGATCCGCCAGGTGCAGGCCTATGACGAAAAGCGCGTGGAAGAGCAGAAGTTTGTCATCTATGCACCGTCCACGCGGGGCGTGAACAACAGCATTGTTTTCCGCCCCGACAACGCGCTGGTCGCCGATCTGAAGGTGCGCCAGGCGCTGCTGCATGCCACCAATACCCAGGAGGTGGTGCAGACCCTGTTCTCGCACAACTACCCGCAGGCCACCTCGGTGATCGCGGCCAGCGCACAGGGCTATGTCAACCTGGCCAGCAGGCTGGCTTACGACCCGCAACAGGCCCAGCAGCTGCTGGAGAGCGCCGGCTGGACGCCCGGGCCGGATGGCATCCGCCAAAAGGATGGCCGCGCCTTGGTGCTGGCCGCCTATGACTCGCTGCCCCAGCCGCAGAACAAGGAAACCTTGCAGCTGGTGGCCCAGCAGTGGGCCAAGGTGGGGGTCAAGCTGCAGGTGCTCAGCGGGGATGCCGGCGTGCGCATCGTCGACAACCTCGATCCGGAGAAAACCCCGGTCGCGCCCGGCATGGTGGGCCGCGCCGATCCCGATGTGATCAAGAGCAACTACTACCCGACCAACCGCAACGTGTTGCTGCAGCAGGGAGGCGTGAGCCAGAAGGTCAAGGGCTTTGTCGATCCGCAGCTCAATGGCCTGCTGGAGGCGATTGCTGCGCAGACCGATGCCCAGAAGCGCCTGGCGCTGACGGCCGAGGTGCAGAACTACCTGATCGACCAGGCCTATGTGATCCCCATCTTTGAAGAGCCGCAGGCCTTTGCTGCTGCCCCCTGGGTGCGCGATGTGGGGTTTGAGGCGGTGGGGCGCCCAAGCTTTTACAGCACCTGGCTGGCCAAGCGCTAAGGCGCAGTACCGCTGAGCGGTAAGGAGCACCCCGATGTCCTTCTATCCCTATCTGGCCCGGCGCAGTGCCCAGGCGCTGCTGGTGCTGTGGGCGGCGTTCACTGCGTCCTTTGTGCTGCTGCAGCTGCTGCCTGGCGATGCGCTGCTGATCAAGTTCCTCAGCCCCGAGCTGGGCCTGGGCCCGCAGGAGGTGGCCGACATCCGCGCCGCCTATGGCGCGGACCAGCCCGTGTGGCAGCAGTACTGGCACAGCCTGACGGGCTTTGTCAGCGGCAACTTTGGCTATTCGCTGCAGGCCGGGGTGCCGGTCAGCCAGGGGCTGGCCACCAGCCTGCCGCCCACCTTGCGGCTGGCCGGCCTGGGCTTTGCGCTGGCGGTGGTGCTGGCCCTGGTCCTGGCACTGCTGGCCCAGCTGGCGCCCTGGCGCTGGCTGCGCGGCGCGCTCTATGCGCTGCCTTCGGTGTTTGTCTCGGTGCCCGTGTTCTGGCTGGGCATTGTGCTGATCCAGCTGGTGTCGTTCCGCCTGGGCTGGATCACCGTGATCAACCCCGGCAAATGGCAGGGCCTGGTGCTGCCAACCCTGACCTTGGCGATACCGATTGCCGCGCCGCTGGCGCAGATCCTGCTGCGCAATGTGGACGAGGTGCTGACCCAGCCCTTTGTGGCCGTGGCACGCGCCAAGGGCGCCCCGCGCCTGTGGCTGCTGCTGCGCCATGTGGCTGGCAATGCTGCGCTGCCGATGCTGACGATGGCCGGCGTGCTGTTTGGCGAGCTGCTGGGCGGCGCCGTGGTGACCGAGGCCGTCTTTGGCCTCAATGGCCTGGGCAGCCTGACCCAGCAGGCCGTCGGCAACCAGGACAGCGCCGTGCTGCAGGCGGTCGTGGTCATCTCGGCCACCGCCTTTGTGCTGATCAATCTTGCGGTGGACCTGCTCTACCCGCTGTTCGACCCGCGTTTGCGCAACCGTTTGGGAGTTTGACCATGTCTGCAAGCACTTCATCACCCGCCGGCCTGGGGGCCTTGGCCGCCGAGCCGGCCCTGCTGGGCCCAGCCCGTGGCACAGCCAGCGCTGCAGTGCACGCTGCGCCGCAGCGGTTGGCCGCGCCAGGCCTGCCGGCCATCTTCTCTGCCGCCTTGCGGCGCTTGCGTGCCGCGCCATTTGGCCTGTTGCTGGCCTGGGGCGTGCTGGCGCTGGTGGCCCTGTGGGCCATCGCGCCGGGCTGGTTTACCAGCTACAACCCGGTGCTGGGCACCGCCGGCCAGCAGCTGCAGGCGCCCAGCGCCGCACACTGGCTGGGGACGGATGCGCTGGGCCGCGACAGCTATGCGCGCCTGGTCTATGGCGCGGTGCATTCGCTCAGCGGTGCCTTTGTGGCCGTGAGCGTGGGCCTGGTGCTGGGCACCCTGCTGGGCCTGGTTGCCGGCGCAGCAGGCGGCTGGGTGGAGGACGTGGTGATGCGCCTTGTCGATGTGCTGCTGTCCGTGCCCTCGTTGCTGCTGTCGCTGTCGGTGATCATCATCCTGGGCTTTGGCACGGTGAATGCGGCGCTGGCCGTCGGGATTGTCTCGGTCGCGAGCTTTGCGCGCCTGGTGCGATCGGAAGTGGTGCGGGTGCGCCGCTCTGACTATGTGGAAGCGGCACTGGGCAGTGGCGGGCGCTTTGCGGCCGTGCTCTGGCGCCATGTGCTGCCCAATTCGCTGACCTCGGTGATCGCGCTGGCCGCCTTGCAGTTTGGCTCGGCCATTCTGGCGATCTCGACCCTGGGCTTTCTGGGCTATGGCGCGCCGCCGCCCACACCCGAATGGGGCCTGTTGATTGCCGAAGGCCGCAACTACATCTCCACCGCCTGGTGGCTGACGGCCGCGCCCGGCCTGCTGGTCGCAGCCGTGGTGCTGGCGGCCAACCATATCAGCGCCGATCTGACCCGGAGGCGCGCATGACGGACAGCACCATTCCCGTACTCCAGGTCGAGAACCTGTCGATCGCCTACCACGATGGCCAGGCCGAGCAGCGCACCGTGCACGAGGTCTCATTCTCCATCGCCGCCGGCGAGGTGCTGGCCCTGGTCGGCGAATCCGGCTCGGGCAAGACAACCACTGCCCAGTCCATCATTGGCCTGCTGGCCGACAACGGCCGAGTGCAGGCCGGCAGCATCCGCATCAATGGCACGGACGTAGCCGGCTGGTCGCAGCGCCAATTGCAGGCGCTGCGCGGCAAGGTGGTCAGCCTGATTCCGCAGGACCCGACCACTTCGCTGAACCCGGTGCGCACCGTGGGCGACCAGGTCGGTGAGATGCTGCGCCTGCATGGCTGGCGCGACAAACAGCAGATTGCCCAGCGCGTGCTGGAGCTGCTGCAAAAAGTGGGGCTGTCGCAGCCCGAGCTGCGCGCGCGCCAGTTTCCGCATGAGCTCTCGGGCGGCATGAAGCAGCGCGTGCTGATCGCCATCGCGATTGCGCTGCAGCCTGCGCTGATCATTGCCGATGAGCCCACCAGCGCGCTCGATGTGACGGTGCAGCGCCGCATTCTCGATCTGATCGACGACTTGCGCCGCGAGTTTGGCACCGCCGTGCTGCTGGTGACGCATGACCTGGGCGTGGCCGCCGACCGTGCCAACCGCCTGGTGGTGCTGCAGGCGGGCCGCATCCAGGAGCAGGGGCCCACGGCCGATGTGCTGCGCAATCCGCAAAGCCGCTACACGCGCCAGTTGCTGGCCGATGCGCCCTCGCTGGGCACGGCGCCGGCGCGGGCGCCCAGGGCGCTGGATGCGGAGCCGGCCATTGTGGTGCGCGATCTGGTGCATGACTTTGCGGTGGCGGGCCAGCGCGGCCTGTTCCGCGCGGTCGATGGCATCTCGTTCGAGGTGCCACGGGGCAGCACGCATGCCATCGTGGGCGAGTCCGGCTCGGGCAAGACCACGACCATCCGCGACGTGGTCGGCTTTGGCAAGCCGACGGCTGGCCACATCACGGTGGAAGGCATCGATGTGACGGCCTTGCGCGGCGAGGCCTTGCGCCAGTTCCGCAAAACGGTGCAGCTGGTCTACCAGAACCCGTTCAGCTCACTCGATCCGCGCCAGAGCATCTACGCGATCATCGAAGAGCCGCTGCTGAACTTTGAGCGCCTGGCGCCTGCCGAGCGCGAGCGCCGTGTGCATGACATGCTGGCCCGCGTAGGCCTGCCGCCCGCAGTGCTGACGCGCCGGCCGCGTGCGCTCTCGGGCGGCCGGCGCCAGCGCGTGGCGATTGCCCGGGCGCTGATTCTGCAGCCGCGTGTGCTGGTGCTGGACGAGGCCGTGTCCGCCCTCGATGTGACCGTGCAGGCGCAGATTCTGGCGCTGCTCGACCAGCTGCAGCGCGAGCTGCAACTGACCTATCTCTTTATCTCGCACGACCTGGCCGTGGTGCGCCAGATTGCCGACACCGTCTCGGTGCTGCAGGGCGGTCGCCAGGTCGATGCCGGGCCGGTGGACGAGGTGTTCTCGCGCCCCAGCAGTGCCTATACGCGCGAGCTGATCGCCGCCATTCCCGGAAAAAAGCATGCCTATGAACCAGAGCCTCTCCCTGCCCTTGCCGCCTAGAAAACGCCTGGGTTTTTTCAGCCGCCTGCTGGACCAGGCCAGCGCCGCCGAGCGCTACCGCCTGGTGACCGAGCAGATCCAGCATGCCGAGGCCCATGGCTTTGACACCGCCTGGGTGGCGCAGCACCACTTTCATGAAGCCGAGGGCGGCCTGCCTGCACCGCTGGTGTTTTTGAGCCATGTGGCGGCGCGCACCCAGCGCATCCGCCTGGGCACCGGCATTGTCACCTTGCCAATGGAGAACCCCATCCGCGTGGCCGAAGACGCGGTGGTGCTGGATCTGCTGTCCGCTGGCCGCCTGGAGTTTGGCGTGGGCACCGGTGGCACGCCCGAATCCTTTAGCGCCTTTGGCCTGCGCAGTGACGACCGTGCCCGCATCTATGCGCAGCACCTGGCCGTGCTGCGCAATGCCTGGGCGGGGCTGCCGCTGCCCGGCGGCGATCGCCTCTACCCGGCTGGGCCGCAGCTGTTGTCGCGCATCTGGCAGGCCACGTTCTCGGCCGCCGGTGCCGAGCGCGCCGGCCTGGCTGGCGACGGGCTGATGCTGTCACGCACCCAGCCGCGCAGCGCCGAGGCGCCCGGTGCAAGCCTGGCCGACATCCAGAACCCCTTGATCGACACCTACCTGGCCGCATTGCCGACAGGTGCCGTGCCGCGCATCCTGGGATCGCGCACCTTGTTTGTGGCCGAAGACCGCCAGCGTGCCTTGCAGCTGGCCGAGCTGGGACTGCGCCGCAGCCTGGCGCGAGCCGCCGCTGCCAACCCGGGCGGCCCGGCGAGCCAATGGGGGGCGGATGCACCGCTGGCACAGCTGCTGGCCGCCTACGACGTGCATGTGGGCACGCCCGATGAGGTGATTGCCTCGCTGCGCGCCGATAGCGCGCTGGCGCGGGCGACCGATATCTCCTTCCAGGTGCATTCGATCGACCCGCCGCATGCCGACATCCTGCGCTCGATTGCGCTGACCGCGCAGTACGTGGCGCCGGCGCTGGGCTGGCGGCGCGAGGACGCGCTGGCACCACCCGCGACCGCCTCTTTCCCCGTGCCGGTACCGGCACTGGCCTGATTTTTTGGAGTGATACTGCTATGACTTCTGCATGGAACCCATCGCTTGGCGATGATGTGATTGACCAGCTCGCCGGCATAGCGCCGGGCAGCCATCTGGATGCCGTGCGCCGCCACCGCCTGCAGGCACGTGAGCAGGCCCAGCAAAGCTTTCTGACGCTGTTGGCGCCCCGCGCGCCGCTCAGCAGCCATTGGCCGCTGGACGAGCGCCTGGCCGTTGCCGCCTTTGTGGCCGGTCTGCACCAGCAGCCGCAGGTGCAGCGCTTTTACCGCGATGCGCTGTCCACCCAGGCCAGCCTGGCGCTGGGCAAGGCCATTGATGCCGAAGTGGCGCAAGGCCTGGCGCGCGGACCTTATGGTCAGTACCCCAAAGGCCCCTTGAGCGCCGAAGACCAGGCCCGCCCGGTCTATGCGGTGGGCGCGCAGAGCCGCGCTGTGCTGGGCGAGCGCCTGTCGGCCGGCCTAGCGCATGCACATCTGCTGGCCTTCCACCCCCGTGATGCCCAGCCCGCGCATCTGCAGGCCTTGCTGGATGCGGGTTGGACGGCGACCGACATCGTGGTGCTGTCGCAGCTGGTGTCCTTCCTGGCCTTTCAGATCCGTGTGGTCGCGGGCCTGCGCCTGCTGCAGGCCCATCCGGCGCCATCCACCGCTACCCAACAACCCACCGCCGAGGAGAACGCTGCATGAGCGAGCAAACCTTGCACTACCCGAACAGCACCGAACCCCAGGTCTTTACCCAAGCCCAACTGGACTGGCTGCCCTGGATTGAACCCTTGCCGGAGGAGGAGCTGACCCCCAGGCATTTTGAAGGCCTGGTGGATGCCTCGCGTGCCAAGTCGCCATACTTTCGGCTGCTGGCCCGTGACCCTGACACCCTGGGCGCGCGCACCCGCACTGACAAGGACATCTTCTACAACCCCGACGGAGGCCTGCCCCGCGCCGAGCGCGAGCTGGCCGCTGCGGCCACCTCCCGGCTCAACGGCTGCATTTACTGCGCCTCGGTGCATGCGCGCTTTGCCTCGCATTTCTCGCGCCGCGAAGAGGATGTGCAAAAGCTGTTGGACCTAGGGGTGCAGGCCGATCTGGGCCCACGCTGGAACGCAATCGTTGCCGCCTCGGTAGCGTTGACCGAGACCCCTCTGGCGCTGGATGCCGGCCATATCGACGGCCTGCGCCAGAACGGGCTGGACGACTATGCGATTGCCGATGCGCTGCAAGGCGCGGCCTTCTTCAACTGGGCCAACCGGCTGATGCTGAGCCTGGGCGAGCCCGCGCTGGAAGCTGCGCAGGCCTAAGCAGGCCAAGCCCTGGGAGCCTGCCTTGCGCAACAGCGCGCAGGCCCCCAGGTTTTTTTGGGGCGGGTCCGGTGCCGGGCGGGCGCAGAAAAAGCGGATACTTTGGCGCTGTATCCCCTTCTGTCCATGGCCTCCATGCTCCTTCTTCTGCATCTCTCGCAGCGGCTTGCCACAGCCGCCATCGGCGTCCAGCTGGCTGGCCGGTGGCCCGGTATGAAAGCCCTGCTGCGCTTGCGCGCCTGGCTGGGGCTGCTGGCATGCAGCCTCGGCGTGGTCAGCACCCAGGCTGCGCCGCCTGCTTACCAGGATCTGTATGCCCACCCTGAGCGCGCGATGCCGATGCAGCCGCACTGGCAACTGCAGCCCGTGGCCTCGTCTGCGCCACCCTGGGCCGAGATTTTCATGTTCCAGATCGGCGCTGATCCCCGACACATGGATCGCCTGCATTGGCTGAGCCTGAACCCGGACCCCAACACGGGACTGGCGCCCGCCTTGTTCGATGCCTTGGAGGGGCACACACTTTTTCTGGCGCCTTCCGCACGCAGCTTCTGTGATGGCCGCTGGCAGGTGGTACGGGTGGATTCCCACAACAACTCCAGCGTGAACAACGTGCTGCAGCCCGCTACCAAGGTCTGGCTGGTGCAGCACAAGCCCCATGGCCGGCGAGAAGCGACCACCGCCTATGGGCGCCTGGATGCGCAAGGCCACTGGGCCGTGCCACCGGTCCGCTGCGATGGCAGCACCACGGGCCAGGTGTTCTCCCCCGATGCCGTCGCCTATCTGATGCCGGGTGACGCCCGGCCCTTGGCGTCGGACCTGAAGCTGGATTTGGTGTATGCGCAGCCGGGCCTGCGCGATGCCCGGGGCCGCTGGCTGGCGCCGGTGCCGCCCAGTGATATCACCACCGCGCAGTGGATGGACTACAAAAAGCAGATCGTGACACCGGGCTCGCTCGGCTCCGGTGTGATCGATCCGCAGGGGCGCATGGTGATTCCCTTCACTTTTGGCGATCTGCCCGATGCGACGGCGCAGCGCCGCATCCAGCTGTGCAGCAATGCCGGGCTGCGCCTGCAGCGAGACGCCAGCACGCCCCGGGTATGCCGCTGGCAGCGCCTGCAGCGCAGCCAGGGTGGGGAGGGGCTGCGGCCCGTTAAGGACGCTGCCACCGGGCGCTGGGGCTACCAGAATGCGCGGGGCCAATGGGTGATTGCGCCGCAGTTCCATGCGGCGCGCCGCTTTCGCCATGGCTATGCGGTGGTGACGGCGCTGTTTGCCGAGGACTGGCGCCCGCCCGGCTGGCAAGATGAGTGGCCGATGATTCGGCAGTACTGGCGCATGGGCCGCTATTGGGTGGCCCAGGCCTTGGTGCGCAATCCATCGACCGCCGGGCAGTGGGCCATCCGCTATGGCCTGATGAACGATGCCGGCCAGTGGCTGGCGCCGCAGGCGCAGCTGCCGCTGCAGATCACCGTGCCATCGCCCGCCGGTGGCCGCAATGCCTACTTTGCCCAGATATTGGCGACGCAGTTGCCAGCGCTGCTGGGCCGCCAGGTGGAGGTCAAGCATCTGCCCGATGCCAGCGTGGCCGACTACGAGCGCCTGGCCGCCGACGGCGGCAATCGCCGGCTGCTGTTCACAGCCATGACCCTGCCGCGCGGCGGCATCCCCGGCCTGCACCAAGGGCCGCCCATCGATACCGCGCTGCGATCGCTGCTGCCAGTGACCGTGGTCGCATCGCAGCCCTGGGTGCTGGCCATTGACAGTACGCAGGCCGATGCGCTGGGCATTGGCAACACCGACAACTTGCTGGCCTATGCGCGGGCCCATCCGGGTGCGCTGCGTGTGGGCACGGGTGACGATGGCTGGGTCGGGCAGCTGGCATGGGCCGAGCTGCTGGCGCGCAGCGGTGTGGATCTGCGCCGCGTGGTCTTCCCCGGCAGGTACCCCGACTCCGATGTGCTGACCCAGGCGCATGCGGTGGAGCTGGTGCTGGCACCCGTCAATGGCGTGGCCTCGGCAGTGCGAGGTGGCCAGCTGCGGGTGCTGGGCAGCACGGCCGATCCGGGCCATCCGCAAAGCCTGGATGGGGTCGTCTGGCCCACGCTGGGCGCCCATGCCTCGCTGGCGGGCTTAGCGGTCTACGACCACTTCATCCTCTGGGCCGCAGCTAACTCCGATGCCGCTGCCAACCGCACACTGCAGCAAGCCATCGCCCAGGTGCTGGCCAAGCCTGAGCTGCAGCAGCAGCTGCAGAACATGCAGGCGGTGGGCGGAGGCGGCTCGCCCGAGAGCCTGCTGGCGCTGGAGGCGCAGATGCGTGAGGCATGGCTGCGCGCCCTGGCCTTGCCCGCGCGATGACTGGATGTGGCCTGGCATGGTTGGTAGCACGGTGCAAGCCGGGCCCACCTGCGCTAGATCAAATAAGCCTATAAAGCAGTTGCGTTAGACTGCAGCATCCTCGCGCGGGACCTGC
Source organism: Comamonas sp. JUb58 (assembly GCF_004364775.1). Lineage (GTDB taxonomy): Bacteria > Pseudomonadota > Gammaproteobacteria > Burkholderiales > Burkholderiaceae_C > Comamonas. The sequence continues at coordinate 362,822 of NZ_SOAL01000001.1, read as the reverse complement.
CCGCGCGCTCCCCATGACTTTTTGCCGGTCCGGCAACTGACCATGCGACTGATGCGCTCCAACCGGGTTTCTTTGCGGGCTGGCAGCAGCAGCCGGTAGGTCCAAGCATGCCTGGCCGGCCCTGTTGCACCATGAGCCTCACCCGCAGCCCCTTGTTGACTGAAAGCGCCCGCAGCGATATTGCGCAACGCGCCTTTGTGCTCGATACCCAGGCCGAGCTGGCCAGCACCGTGCTGCCCATGCTGGCCCACCATGACCTGCTGCGCACCGGCCTGCCGGTCGCGCAAGGCGGCCATGGCGGTGATGTGCGCGATGCCATTGCCGCGATCACCGAGGTGGCCAGCCTGTCGCTGACCAGCGCCTTTGTGTTCTGGAGCCAGCGCGCCTTTATCCACTACCTTCAGGCCAGCGGCAATGAGGCCGCACGCGAGCGCTGGTGGGATGCCTTGCTGCGCGGCGATATCGCGGGCGCGGTCGGCCTCTCGAATGTGATCAAGTTTTTGTCGCGCATCGAGACCTTGCAGGTGCAGGCCAAGCCATTGGAGCAGGGCTGGAGCCTGGATGGCCTGCTGCCTTGGGTGTCCAACGTGCGCAGCCAGGGCTTTGTCGTGGCCGCTGCGGTGCAACCCGAAGGCGGCGGCCTGCCGATGGTGATGGCGCTGGAGAGTGGCCTGCCCGGTCTGGTGCGCTCGCCCGATCTGGACCTGCTGGGCATGCGTGCCAGCAACACCGCTGCGCTGCAGCTGAACCAGGTGGTGGTGCCCGCCCAGGCGCTGCTGGCCCAGGCCGGACCACCGTATCTGAAGGCGGCACGCCCGGGATTTTTGGGCATGCAGTGTGCGTTGTCGATCGGCCTGGCGCGGGCCGCCTTGCAGGCGGCTGCCCAGGGCGGCGGCGCACGTGGCCCCTTGCACGGCCGCGTGAGCGAGGCACAAAAGACCCTGGGCCAGGTGGAGGCAGCGCTGTTGGACGGTGTGCTGGATGACCGCTGGGTCGCCGATGTCAGTCCGCTGTTTGCGCTGCGCATGCGCCTGGCGGGCATCGTGCAAGACGCCCTGCAGCTGGAGCTGCAGGCCACCGGAGGCCGCGCCTATCTGCAGGACCAGCAGCCCGACTTTGGCCGCCGCTGGCGCGAGTCGGCCTTTATCCCGATCGTCACGCCTAGCCTGACCCAGCTCGAAGGCGAACTGGCCCAGCATGCCCCGCAGGTGGCGGCATGACGGCAAGCCTTGTACCTAGCCAAGCGCTTCAGGGCCGGGGTCTGGCCTATGGCTACCAGGCGGGCCAGCCGGTGTTTGCCGGCATCGACATCGATATCGACAGCCAGGAGATTGTGGCGCTGCTGGGCGGCAGTGGCTGCGGCAAATCGACCTTGCTGCGCACCCTGGCGGGCTTGCAGCCGCCCGATGCGGGGGCCCTGCAGTTTCTGGATGCGCCTTTGCGCGCGCCGCACCCCCGTGCGGCCGTGGTGTTCCAGCAGGCCAGCTTGCTGCCCTGGTTGAATGTGCAGGACAACGTGGCCTTTGGCCTGGACTTCAAGCACCAGCCCAAGGCCACGCAGCAGGCAATTGCGCAGCGCGTGCAGGCCAGCATGGAGGCGGTGGGCTTGAAGGGCAAGGAGCGGCTGTTTCCGGCGCAGCTCTCGGGCGGCATGGCCCAGCGTGCGGCGCTTGCCCGGGCGTTGGCGCGTGAGCCGCGCCTGCTGCTGGCCGATGAGCCTTTCTCGGCGCTGGATGTGCTGACCCGCAGCGATATGCAGGCGCTACTGGTCGAGGTGGTGCACCGCTGGCATACCGCGGCGCTGCTCGTCACCCACGACATTGACGAGGCGCTGCTGGTGGCAGACCGGGTGCTGCTGATGGGCAGCACGCCCGATGTGCAGGCCGGTGCCGGCCGCATCGTGCAGAGCTGGCGCATCGACATCGCCCACCCCCGGCGCATGGACGACGAGCGCATTGCCGCGATGCGGCTGGAGATTTTGCATGCGCTGCAAAGCCTGCGCGGCCAGGCCGCTGCCGTTTGACGAACTGATAAACACCCCCACATAACCCGGAGAGAGAACCATGACCTACCAGCACATCTGCACATCGAGCCACTGCGACTGCGGCATCAGCCGGCGCGACTGGCTGCGCATTGCCGCCATCAGCGGTGTGGCGGCCACGCCTTTGCTGCGCGCGGGCGACGCGCTGGCGCAGAAGTTCAAGGGCGACGATGTGCCCGTGCGCATTGGCTACCTGGCGATCACCGATGCGACCCCCTTCTTTGTGGCGCACAGCCGCAAGCTGTTTGAGGCCGAAGGCCTGCAGGCAGAGAAGCCCCGCCTGTTCCGCAGCTGGGCGCAGCTGATCGAGGCCTTTATCGCCGGCCAGGTGAATGTGGTGCACCTGCTGTCGCCCACCACCTTGTCGGTGCGCTATGGCTCCAAGTTTGGTGCCAAGGTGGTGGCCTGGAACCATATGAGCGGCTCGGCCATCACCGTCGCCCCCAACATCAACAGCGTGGCCGATCTGGCCGGCACCACGTTCGCGATCCCGTTCTGGTACTCGATCCACAACATCCTCATCCAGCAGGTGCTGCGCAAGAACGGGCTCACGCCGGTCAGCAAGCCCAAGGGCACGGCGCTGGGCGCCAAGGAGGTGAACCTGGTGATCGTGCCGCCGGCCGAGATGGTGGCCGCGCTGGCCTCCAAATCGGTCTCGGGCTTTATCGTGGCCGACCCGTTCAACGCCATGGCCGAGACCATGGGCGTGGGCAAGGTGGCGCGTTTCCTGGGCGATATCTGGAAGGACCATGCCTGCTGCCTGGTGACCCTGTCCGAGCGCGACATTGCCGAGCGTCCCGAATGGGCGCAGCGCGTGACCACGGCCATCGTCAAGGCGCAGCTGTGGACGCGCGACCACATGGGCGAGACGGCCGAGCTGATGTCCAAGGACGGCGCCAACAAGTACACGCCGCACCCGCTGCCGGTGCTGCAGAAGGTGTTTGACCTGAAGGACTTCGAGCAGTACCGCGCCAAGGGCGTGCTGCAGCACCCCGAATGGAACCAGCGCCGCATCGACTTCCAGCCCTATCCCTTCCCGAGCTACACGCAGGAGCTGGTCAAGGCCATGCAGGGCACCTTGATGGAAGGCAATGTGGACTTCATCCGCGATCTGGACCCGGCCTTTGCCGCCAAGGACCTGGTCGATGACCGCTTCGTCAAGCAGGCACTCAGCCAGGTGGGAGGGCTGAAGGCCTTTGGCCATGCGGAGGACTTCAGCCGCAAGGAAGTGATCGCCGCATGATGCAGGGGGGCAAACGCTGGGCGGCGCGCCTGGCCTGGCCGCTGCTGGGCATGGCCATCACGCTGGCGCTGTGGGCGCTGGCGGCCCGGCATATCTCCGATGTGGAGGCGATCCGCTCAGCCTTTGCTCCGCAGGCCGGGCTCAAGGCCCTGGTGCAGTTGCTGGGCAGCGGCGAGCTGTGGCCGCATATCTGCATGAGCCTGGAGCGCATTGCGATTGCACTGGCCTTGGCTTTGGCGATCGGTGTGCCGCTGGGGCTGTGCCTGGGCCTGTCGCCGCTGTTTGCGCGCATCAGCGGGCCAACGTTTCAGTTTCTGCGCATGGTGTCGCCGCTGTCCTGGATGCCGCTGGCGGTAATGGCGCTGGGCGTGGGCGAGGCACCGGTGATCTTTCTGCTGGCTTTTGCCACGGTCTGGCCCATCATGCTGAACACCGCTGCCGGCGTGGCCGCGCTGGACCCGGCCTGGATGCGGCTGGCGCACAGCCTGTCGGCCACGCGCTGGGAGACCATTGCCCGGGTGGTGCTGCCCGGCTGCATCAGCCATATCCTCACCGGTTTTCGGCTGGCGGTGGGGATTGGCTGGATCGTGCTGGTGCCCGCCGAGATGCTGGGCGTCTCCAGCGGCATGGGCTATTTTGTGCTGGACACGCGCGACCGCCTGGCCTATGACGAGCTGATGGCCGGCATTGTCGTCATCGGCTGTCTGGGCTTTGTGCTGGACTGGCTGGCCCGGGCCATCAGCAGCCGCTGGATGCAGCGCGGCCAGCAGGGCTGAACGCCCTGCTCAGCGGGCGCCGCGCTTGCTCTGCAGTGCCAGCTGGTGGATGCCGGCAAAGTCAAACTGCTCCAGCCGGTCCAGCAACTGGGCCGTGAACAGCGCATGGGCCGTGTGATCGGTATGGCGGTTGATCCAGCCTTCGATATCGGTCAGGCGGCCCTGCAAGGCCAGCTCGGCGAGCTCATCGAGTGCGGCATCGCCAGGGGTGGCGATGGCGGCCCCCGCTGTGGCCAGCACGCGGCTGGGCTGCGCTGGCGCTGCGGTGGTGGCTGGATTGCTGCCCGCAGCTGCGCCACTGGCTTCGATGATCGGAACCGATAGCTCGAACGAGAAGGTGGTGCCCTGGCCAGCGGCGCTGCTCACTTCCAGGCTTCCGCCCATCGCCATCAGAATGCGCTGCGAGATGAACAGGCCCAGGCCGGTGCTGCCGCCCTCGGTCTGGATTTGCTGGAAGGCGTCAAAGATATCGGGCTTCTGGGCCAGGTCGATGCCAATGCCGGTGTCGCTGACGGCGACATGGAGCACGCAGAATTCACCATCCTGGCGGGCGTTGACGGACAGCGTGACGACGCCATCGCGGGTGAACTTGGCGGCATTGGAGACCAGGTTCAGCAGCACCTGCTGCAGGCGCTTGCCATCCATGGCGATGCGGCGGGGCAGGGCGCCGCTGACATGGCTGTGGAAGTGGTTGTTCTGCTGCGAGCACAGCGAGACGGCGTAGTCGGAGATGTCGTCCAGCAGCGCCTGTAGATCGATGGGCGCGGGGCGCACGGCCAGCGGTTGCAGCTCGGACTTGGCGTACTCCAGCAGCTCGTCGATCAGGTCGAGCTGGTATTTGACACTGCGCTGGATGGTCTTGACCAGGCCCTGCTGCTTCTCCGGGGCCTCTGTCAGCAGCAGCTCGGAATAGCCCTTGATGGTGGCCAGCGGCGCGCGCAGGTCATGGCCGATGTAGCCCAGCACTTCCACCTTCTGGCGTTCCTTGGTCTGGGCATCGCTCAGTGCCGTGCTCAGGTCGGCATTGAGTGCCGAAGTGACCATGGCGGCGTATTTTTCGTCCTGGCGGCGCACCACCATCTGGCCCAGGATATGGCAGGACAGCAGGATGAGCGCGGTGCCTACTGCGCCAACCAGTATCGCCGTCCACAGGTGCTGCTCACGGATGGCGGCCAGGGGTTCCAGCGAGGCCAGGGTCAGCAGCTGGTACTGCCGGTTGTTCAGCGGCTGGCGCTTCATCACATAGGGCTTGCCATCGATCAACCATTGGCCGTCAATGCCATAGGCGGCCAGCGGCTGGATGTCCATCGCCTCGCCCAGCTCTTCGCCGTCCTGGCGGTCCCAGGGATGCAGCTCGCTGGCGGGCAGCAGGCCGGCCACATTGCGCAGCATGAAGGGTTCGGACGAGCTGGTCGTCACGCGCCCCTGGCGGTTGACGATCAGCGCGCTGTGCCGGCCGGTCAGGTAGTGCGCCATGTCGGGCGCATCGAACTTGACGGTGACGGAGCCCTGCACGACATCCTGGGCATCGTCGATGCGGCTGGCCACAAAGTACGACGGCGTCTTGTTGATGCGCGCAATGCCGAAGGAATGGCCGCTGCCGTCGCGCAAGGCATGGTTCAGGTAGATGCGGCCTGAGTAGATCATGCCGACGATGCTGTCGGGTGCGGCCCAGTTGCTGGCCGTGATGGTGTCGTCAGACAGGTTGTTCTGGTAGATGCGGGCATAGCGCAGATCGGCCCCCAGCGCGTCCATAAAATCCCCCACCTTGCGCACCAGCGGGTCTTTGGTGAACTGTGCTGCGCGCTGCTGGCGGGTCAGCGCTTCGAGGCCGGGCGGGTCCTCGCGGTAGCGGGTGGCCAGCTCGATCACCTGGCTCTGGCTGGCCACCATATTGGCGACGCTCACCATCTGCGTAAAAAGCCGGTCTACCACGCGTGCCGTGGTTTCGGCTTCGTAAGCGGCGCTGGAGGCCTGGCTCTGGGTCCACTGGCTGGCGATGCGTTGCGACAGCCACCAGCCCAGGCCGGCCACCAGGCCAAGCCAGAAGAGCACGAGCGCAAAGGTGGCCCGGCGCACCAGGGGCAGCATCTCCCGGCCGCGTTTCATGGCGGCGGGAGGCTTGCCGGTGGCGCCAGGGTCCGCATCAGCGAACGGGGAAGACGGGGCAGGGATGTCCATGGTCTAGAGGCAGGGCGGAGTCGGTTGGCTGGTGCAGGTCTCTGGCAGGTCACATGCAGCGCATGGGCGCAGATGTGAGTGGGGCAGGCACTCAATGGAACTTGGAGGCGACCAGGTTTTGCAGCACCTCGGGGTCCGCCTGGCATTCGGTGCGCAGCTGGGTGGGCGATTTTTGCCAGAACTTCTTGAACTCGGTGGAGAAGTTGGCCGAGTTCAGATAGCCCACTTCCAGGGCCACATCGGCAATGCTCAAGGTACTTTGGGCCAGCATCAAGGCCGCGCGGCGCATGCGCTCCTGGCGGATGAACTCAAAGGCCGACAGGCCATCGCTGGTCTCGAACACCATGTTCAGGCGCCGCATGGACAGGCCCAGGCTGGCGGCGACGTCCGAGCTTTTCAGCTCGGGGTCCTGGATATGGCCCAGGATGTATTCGGTGGCCACCTGCTTGAGCGTGAGATTGGCGGGTGACTGGCTCGGTGGGGCGACAGCTCGGTCAGGCTGTGCCAGTGGCCCATCCTGGGTTAGCCGCAGGTTCTGCTGGGCCAGCATCAGGTGGATGCGCACCCGCTCCTGGATCTCTTCAACAAAAAAGGGCTTGGTGATGTAGTCCACACCGCCTGCGCGCAGGCCGGAGAGCCGGTCGTCCTGCTCGACCATGGCAGACAGAAAAATAATCGGAATGTGCTGGGTAGCGGGGTTGGTCTTGAGCAGACGCGCAATCGTGATGCCGTTGCGCCCAGGCATGCGCACATCCAGCAGGATCAGATCGGGCAGCAGCACCGCCGCCCTGGCATAGCCCTGGTCGCCATTGAGGGCCACGCTCACCCGGTACGAGGTATTGCGCAATGCAGCGACCAGCAGACGAAGCTGGTCGGGATCATCGTCCACGATCAAGACGTGGGGCGATGGAATGTCGGCATTGCTCATAGTTTTTGCAGGACCTTGATACACCTTTAACGGTTGTGAATTGTCACACGTAGGAACAATCAGGCGATTCGTTTGTTTTAAACCAATGTTAACTGGGGGACCTGCCGCTGCCCGCTTTACGGTGTCTCCAAGCGCTTTGTTCGCTGATAAGCCGTGGTTTTGGAAGCGAATATCAGCTGTTTTCTGAAAAAGTCTTTGGTATTGCTTGAATTTCAAAAGATTTATTAAAAAACCAAATAACAAATTTTGTTACGTATGTGCAAATCCTCCATGAGGTTTCTGCGCTGCGAGCCTGGGCTTGTGGCGCGTCGATGCATCGCAACTGGAGGTTTTGAACGATGGCACATTTTTCTATGGTGAATGGAGCAGCTGACCGCCGCAAGGCGCAGCAGGGCCGCAAGGCGTCGAAAATCCTGAAGGCGCTACCTGCCGCACTGCTGGCCTGGTCCGGCATGCTGGGCATGGCCCAGGCTGCGGTCTATGCCCCCGACAACTTTGCCAATGCGGGCGGCAGCAATCTGGAGACCATGGTCATGGTTAAGGATGGCAGTGGCCGTGTGGTGATTGGCGGCCTGTTCAACACCGTGGAAGGCCAGGCCGGCTACCAGGGCGTGGCGCGTTTCAATACCGATGACTCGCTCGACACCGGCTTCAAGGTGGCCACCAATGACTTCGTCAAGGCGATTGCGGTGCAGCCCGATGGCAAGCTGCTGGTGGGCGGCGAGTTCACGGCGGTCAAGCCTCAGGGCGCAGCCAGCTTCTCCACCTTCTGGGGCATTGCCCGTCTCAATGCCGATGGCACTTTGGACGCTGGCTTCCAGAACGCGCCGGCCGGCTCGGTCAAGGCCAATGGCAATGTGCGCGGCATTGCGCTGCAGCCCGATGGCAAGATCATCATTGGTGGCTATTTCAACCGCATCGATGGCTCGGTGGCGAACCGGGTGGCCCGTCTGAATGCCGACGGCACGCTCGATGCCACGTTCAACGTGGGCACGGGCCCCAACAATGGCATCGAAGACGTCAAGCTGCAGCCTGACGGCAAGATCCTGATCTCGGGCACGTTCTCGCAGGTCAACGGTGTGAACCGCATGAGCGTGGCGCGCCTGAATGCCGACGGCTCGGTCGATGACACCTTTGATGCCGGCCAGGCCATTGCTGGCCGCAACGGCGCCTGGGATGGCTCCTGGCCTGTCTACCAGCTGGCATTGCAGAACGACGGCAAGATTGTCTATGCCGGCGGCACGCACCGCTATGCCGATGAAATCCACTGGCGCATTGCGCGCCTGAACACCGATGGCACGGTGGACAGCAGCTTCCAGTCCTATGTGAACTGGTGGGCCTCGTCGGTCGCCTTGCAGAACGTGGGTGGCGAGCAGAAGATTGTGGTCGGTGGTGACTATGGCCGCGCCGGTGTGACCAACCCCGCCAATGGCGCCGTCGTGACTGATGCCCCGCGCCAGCGCATTGCCCGCTTCAATGCCGATGGCTCGCTGGACACCGAGTTCGACACTTCCTTCAGCGCCAACAGCTGGGTCTGGACGGTGCTGCCCAACGACGATGGCACCGTCTACCTGGGCGGCAAGTTCACCAGCGTGGCGGGCATGGCGCGCCGCGGTATTGCGCGTCTGGCTGAGCTCGATCCGACCAAGCAGGTCATCAACTTCCTGGCGCCCGAGCCCGGCACCTATTCGGCGTTGAACGGATCCTCGGTCTCCTGGAACCCCACGCCGCCCACCACCAGCAGTGCCAATCTGCCAGTGACCTACAGCAGCGTGACCCCCACGGTGTGCACGGTCAATGCCAGCACCGGTGCCGCGACCCTGGTTGTGCCTGCGGTGACGGGCCTGTGCACCATCGAAGCGAATGCCGCTGCCGGCACCCAGACCATCAATGGCCTGACCTATAACGTCGATCCTGCTCCTGCGGTGCGCCAAGGCATGCAGATCGATGCACCGCCAGACCAGAGCATCACCTTCCCGGAACAGACCTCGCCGCGCAATGTGACGGCTGGCACGTTCAGCATCGACCCGGTGGCGACGGCCAGCTCGGGCCTGGCAGTGAGCTACACCAGCCTGACCCCGGCCATCTGCACGGTGGCGGGCACCACGGTGACCCCCGTGTCCGGCGGCCTGTGCACGATTGCGGCCAACCAGCCGGGTGGCAATGTGGGCGCGGTGGCTTTCAATGCCGCAGCGCAGGTGACCCAGAGTGTGACGGTGCAGAGCGCACAGACCATCAGCTTCCCGGCACAAACGGCCCATAGCGTGGTGACCGGCAGCAGCTTTGCGCTGGCGCCTGCCGCCACCGCGAGCTCGGGTCTGGCGGTGAGCTACACCAGCCTGACCCCTGCGGTCTGCACGGTCAGCGGCGCATCGGTGCGGGTGCTGAGCACCGGCACCTGCAGCATCGAGGCCAACCAGGAAGGCAATGCCTTCTTCACCGTGGCCGAACCGGTGACCCAGTCCATCACCGTGACGGCGCTGCCGGCTGCTGCCACCCCGGTGCCGACGCTGGGTACCTGGGCGCTGGCCTTGCTGGCCGCGATGCTGGGCTTTGTCGGCCTGCGCCGCCGCGCCTGAGCCTGACGGCGGAGCGGCGGGCTGGGGCCATGCCCCAGGGCGACCCCGCCTGCCGCTCCACCCAGCATCCTCGGCGCCCGCCAGGCTGCTGCCTGCGCATCCATACCTATGTGGCATGCAGCGCGTGCCCACCCGGGAGAAACCTATGCAGAGCTTTCGCCAATGTCTTGCGGCGCTCGGATTTTTGGGGGCCATGGCCGCTGGTAGCGTAGCGGCCGCGCCGGTGGAATGGGACTATGAGGTCAGTGCGCAATTTCTCACTTCCGCCGTTGCCACCACCTTCAATGGCGCCGGTCCTGGTACTTCGAACGGATGCGAACTGGTCAGTGCGACCGATATCACCTGGGGGGCCTGTTCGAGTGGGCCTGCGGGGGTAGGGCGCAGCGGCATCGGTATCTCCGACAGCCCGAAGACGGGCACCTTGGTCACCAATGGTGCGGCCCAGCCTGCTAATACCTACACGCATGCGAACAATCTAGTGTCCTCCGCCCATGGCACCTTGGCGAGTGCGACGATTGCCACGACCTTGGGGATCCGGCGCAAGGACAGTGGCGATCCCTATACCTACGAAACCTTCACCTACACCATCCGCTTTTCCGAAACACCGAACAACGTGGACGCCACGTCCTGCGTGGTTCCAAGCGAGACGCCTTGCAGCGATATCTGGGTGCTCGATGGATCGGTCAACCGCACGATCGTCTTTGGTGGCGACGAATTTGTGTTCAGCTTCTTCCCGGCACCGGCTGCCAATCCCTTGCCGGATGCCTACTGCGCGGCCGCCAATGCAGAAAGCGGCTGCATTGGCTTTACGACGGTGGAGGGTGAGGCCAATGCGATTCCCTTCCTGCTGAACCTGACGCAGACGGCGGCGGTGTCGGGCCGGGTGTATGCCGAGGGCAGCACGCCTGCCAACACCCAGGATGATGGCCAGGCGGTGGACGCTGGGTCCGCCGTCGATGTGTCTCTGGCCTGTACCGAACCGAGCTACAGCGCCGGCCCGGTGGCAACGGCGGCAGATGGCAGCTTCAGCTTTGAGGGGGTGCCCGTGGGTGCCAGCTGCACGATCAGCACGGCGCCGCCCGCAGGATGGCAGGCGGCTTATACCCAGCAGGGCCTGACCGGCAGCGCCGCCGACCCTGGGAGTCTGGACACCAGTGTGGCGGGCAGCACCAGCGCGCAGACGATTGTGATCGATGTGCCGTCGGGCGGATCCAGCGGCAATCTCTTTGCCTGGCGGGCCGTTAGCGACATGCAGAGCAGCACCGTATGCACGCCAGGCTCCGCAGCGGCGGGCACCCTGGTGGTATGCACGACCACCTGCAGCAATATCGGCAGCAGCACGGCGCTGAATGCGTTCTGCAGCATCAGCAATGCCGCCAGCCTGCCGGGCAGCCCCAGCCCGGTTTGCACGGGCCCGGCCGCTGTACCAAGCCAGGGCGTTCTGAGCTGCACGGTCAGCTTCAAGCTGCCGGCCAGTGGCAGCGTTACAGTGCTGGGCGCCACGGGGGCGGACAACGACAGCAATGGCGGCAGCGATGGGGCCTTGGGCAACAACCCTTCAAGCGCGGCGGTGAGCACGCAGACGGCGGCGCCCACCCCTGTGCCCACGCTGGGTGTCTGGGCCTTGTTGCTGCTGGCTGCGCTGCTGGGTGGGCTGGCCTGGGATGCGCGCCGCCGGCTGTGAACCGGCGCCTCGGCGATGCCGCCTTTATGGGGCATCGCCTCATGGGCATGGCGCCCTGGTCTGGTCAGTGCTGCGTTGGGTGCTGTGCAGCTGGCAGCCGGGGCGGCTTGGGCGCATAGGTGTCCCAAAACGCAATGCCCAGGATCAGCGCCGTCGTCAGCCAGCCCAGCACCAGCAGGCTGCACAAGGCGCTGAGGGGCACCAGGGCCAGCAGCAGCAAGGCGCCAATCCAGTGGGAGGCGGGCAGCGCGCCATACACCACCTTTTTGTAGATGGCGCTGCCCAGCAGGTAGATCGCAGGGCCGGCCAGCAGGATGGCGATCTGCGGCAGGGTCGCCAGTGCATGCGGGTGGGCGAGCACCAGGTCGTTGCCAACGGCCGTGGCGATGACGCCGGCGATCAGGATGGCATGCACGTAGTGGAAATAGGCGGCGATGCGGCCCGGGTCCTCGGCGTGGCTGATGGCGGCCATTGCATCCTTGCTGGAAATGCCAAAGTACAGCCACCACATCGCCAGGGTGCCGATAAAGGTGGCACCCAGGGCCAGCAAGACATCCCCGGTCCAGATGGCGGTGTCGGCCAAGGTGGCGCCGCTGGCCAGCAAGGTCTCGCCCAGCGCCACGATGACAAAGAGCTGGCAGCGCTCGGCCATATGGCCGCCCTCGATGGTCCAGTCCTGCGTCTGGCTGCGGCCCAGGCCGGGCAGCGCAAAGCCGAACATCGGTGCCAGGTACTCACACAGCACCGCGAGCAGCCACAGCAGCAGGCGCAGCTCGGGCGCGGCCAGCGCCCCCGCGATCCAGAGGACCGCCGAGATGCAGACCCAGCCGAGCATGCGCAGGTAGTTCTGGCCCAGCGCATGGCCGGCCGGCAGCTGGACCCAGATAAAGGCGGTGCGCCCCACCTGCATGGCGACATAGGCCAGGGCAAACACCAGCCCGCGCTCGCCAAAGGCCTCGGGGATGCTGGAGGCCATCAGCAAGGCCAGCAGCATGCTGCAAAACAGCATGCTGCGGATGCGCGTGGTTTCGGGATCGAACCAATTGGTGACCCAGCAGGTGTACTGCCAGCCCAGCCAGACGGCAAACCAGAGCACCAAGCTCTGTGCCACGCCGCCGAGCGACAGGTGGTGCAGCAGCTCATGGCTCAGTTGTGTGACGGCGAACACATAGACCAGGTCAAAGAACAGCTCTTCATAGGTCACGCGGGCATGGTGGCCATCGCGCTGGCGCAGCAAGGGGTGGGGGAGAGCGGGGGTAATCGGCATAGCGGATCTGGGGTCTTGGCGCGCGGCCTCAGGCATGCGAGAGGAGGCGGGTGATGACGCTGGCCAGCAGCACGGGCACGATCAGCACGATGAGCAGGATCAGCGCTTCATCGCGTACGCTGTAGCCCGCCTGGGTGACCCCCACCCACATATTGGTGCAGGCGATCAGGAGCCACAGGGGCATGAAGAGCTTGGCCGCCACCACCATGCCGGCGGCGCTGGCCGCCCACAGCCAGTCAAACAGCACAAATACCCCGAGCAGCACCAGGCCGCCAGCGATCACCAGCAATACATGCATATCGGCACTTTCAAGTGTTGAGAGGGCGCGGCCCCGCAGCGCCAGGCTGCAGAGGCCGGCCATGGAGGGCCTTACTTGGTGGTGTAGCCGCCGTTGATCAGAATCGTCTGGCCGGTGATCCACCAGCCATCGGTGACCAGGTGGCGGATGAAGGGCACGACATCCTCGATATCGGTCAGGCCGGTCTTGCTGAAGCCTGACAGCGCGGCGGCGGTCTTGTGGTAGGCCACGGCATCGGCGCCTTCGGCGGGGTAGAAGAAGTTGGTGTCCATCGGGCCGGGGCCGACGGCGGTCACGGAGATGCCGCGTGCGCCGAACTCCTTGGCCGCTGCGCGGGTGTAGTGCTCGACGGGTGCCTTGGTGCCGGCATAGGACGAGTAGAACGGTGTGAAGGCGCCCAGCAGCGAGGTGACCAGGGTGACGATCTTGCCGTTGTCGTTGAGCTGCAGGCCGGCTTCCTTCAAAAAGAAGAAGGCCGCCTTGCTGTTGGCGTTGGACATCTCGTCGAACTCGGCCTCGGAGATATCGACCATCGGTTTTTTGAGCACCTTGCCGACGGTGTTGATCGCGATGTCGGGTCGGCCCAGCGCCGCCACGGTATCGGCAAACAGTTTTTGCACGGCCGCTGCGCTGCTCAGATTGCCTTGCAAGGCCAGGGCCTTGGCGCCCAGCTTCTCGACGGCCGCCACTGTTGCCAGTGCTTCATCGCGGCTGGCGGCGCTGTTGTAGTGGATGGCGACGGCCTTGGCTCCCTGGCTGGCCAGGTCACGGGCGATCAGGCCTCCCAGGTTTTTTCCTCCCCCTGCAATCAGGACGACTTTGTCTTGGACGGTGTGGGCTTTGCGCATGCGGTATCTCCAGAAAGTGATGGGAATCGGCGTGTATCACAGTGGAGATTTTTATTGTCATATTCAATCAATCGAATTTGCAAAAGCGATGAAGCGTTTGCTATGTGCCGGATTGGTCATTGAATTTTTGTATGCAACGAAAATTACCAAGCTAGGCGCCTGCCTGAGCCATGGTCTGCAGCCAGTCGAGCAGGTCGCCTGGCACCGTGCCCGCCTGCACCGGCTGGGGGGAGAGCAGGCAGTACTGCGAGCCATCGTCGACAAAGCCCAGCGGTGCCACCAGCAGGCCGTTGGCGATGTCATCCTGCACGAGATGCCAGGGCCCGATGGCGACGCCCAGGCCGGCAACGGCCGCCTGCAGGCTGAAATAGAAATGCTCAAAGCTTTGCCCGCTGGCGCGCGGCAGCGGCTGGCCGCTGGCCCGGGCCCAGTCCTGCCAGGCGCTGGGCCGGGTGCGGCTGTGCAGCGGCAGGGCCTGGGCCTGGAGTGCCGCGCTGCGCTTGCCACTGCGGAACCAGGCCCTTTGCTGGTCCGGCCGGCAGACCGGGCCGATGCGCTCGGCAAACAGCGGCTCGACATGGCAGCTAGCAGGCCAGGCAAAGTCGTCGCGGCGAATGGCCAGATCAATGCCGCTGGCAAAGGAGAAGGGACCGCCTCCGGCGACCAGGTGCAGCTCCAGACCCGGATGGCGCGCCTGGAAATCGGGCCAGCGCGGAATTAGCCAGCGCATCAGCAAGGTGGGCTCGCAGGACAGCACCCAGCGCTGCTGCGGGCGTGCACGCGCGCGCAGATCGGCAACACCCTGGCGCATCAGATCCAGCCCTTGGCTGACGGCCTGGGCCAGCGCCCGGCCCTCGTCGGTCAGAAACACCCGCCGGCTGCGTCGCTCGAACAGCGCCAGGCCCAGGTCGTCTTCCAGCAGGCGCACCGCGCGGCTGACGGCTCCATGGGTCAGGTGCAGCTCATCGGCGGCGCGGCTGAAGTTCTCCAGCCGGGCGGCCGCTTCAAAGCAGCGCAGTGCCAGCAGCGAAGGGAGGCGGTTGTCGGGAGATGGTGAGCCAGACTCACCATGGCTGTCAGAAATCATCGTTTTTCATCAGGCACCATTGCAGGCACGATGCGGGCTGTTTTTGCTATTGCAGAGGATACGCCATGACCGAATTGTTAGCTGTTATCACCATCACTTTGCTGGCGGTGATCAGCCCCGGGCCCGATTTTGCGATGGTGACGCGCAACAGCCTGCTGCTGTCGCGGCGCGCAGGTGTGCTCACTGCCTGGGGCATTGGCCTGGGGGTGCTGGTGCATGTGGCCTACACCTTGCTGGGCCTGGGGTTGCTGATCCAGCAGTCGCTGTGGCTGTTCAATGCGATCAAGCTGGCCGGTGCCGCCTACCTGGTCTACCTGGGGCTGAAGATGCTGCGTTCCCAGCCTGCGGGCGATGCGCCCGAGGCGGCAGCAGCGCCCTTGTCGGATGGGGCGGCGCTGCGCACGGGTTTTCTGACCAATGCGCTGAATCCCAAGACCACCGTCTTCATGGTCAGCCTGTTCCTGCAGGTGGTGCAGCCCCAGACGCCATTGGCCGTGCAGCTGGGCTATGGCGCCTTTATCTCGCTGGCGCATATCGCCTGGTTCAGCCTGGTGGCCTTGTGCTTTTCAGCCGGCGCGGTGCGCGGCCGGCTGCTGGCGGCACGGCACTGGATTGACCGCGCCTTTGGCGGTTTGCTGCTGGGCTTTGGCGTGCTGCTGGCGCTGTCGCGTGGTTCGCGTTGAGCGCCGCGCGACCCTGCCATCACGCCCCGGTGCGGCGGCGCTGTCGTATTCCGAAGGCAGCAAGCAACAGGGCGAGCAATGCAAGGCTGTAGGCATCGCTTGCGGGCACTGGAGTGGGACGGGGGGCTGGCTCCTCTATCTCGACCACGGGAGGCGGCGCCACGCGCACGACTGCCGAGTTGTTGCTGAGAATGGGATCACTGGGGCTGTCGGCCTGGGGCAGCGCGCTGATGGTGTGGCTACCAGCAGCGGTAATGGCCGGGCCGGTCCAGCTGACCGCGTAAACCGCCGTCTCTCCCACGTTCAGCGGTTGAAGCACGGACCCAATGGCCCCGCTACCCGCAGGAATGGCGCAGGGCGTAGCAGAAGGCCGTAGCACGCAAGTCCAGCTGGCAGTTGTACCGTTGGCTGCCGCTGGCAAGGGGTCGGACACCAGCGCCTGGGCGGTATCAGGGCCATTGTTGTAGACGCTGAAGGTGTAGCTGTAGGTGTTTTGAGCGTCGGCAGGCACCACGGAGACGGTGCTGGCAGTAACGACGATGTCGGCCAATGTCTGGCGGCTCATCGCGAACAAAGTGTCATCCCAGGAGGCTTGCCTATCGGCATTGGCTGCCGTGCCAAACAGGTAAAAGCGCAGCGCATAAGCTGTGCCTGGTTGCAGCTCAACGCCCGGGCCCGGCCCATCGGGTGGGCGGACTATCTGAAAATCTTCCCCTGCCACCGTCGTTACATCGTTAATTTGCTGAATCACATCGCCGACAGGGCTGCCACTGGCATCCACGATGTAGGCGGCATAGCCAAAGGCGCGGGGATGGCTATTGCCATTCATATTCCAGCGTTTGGAGGTGGCTGCCGCATTGAAATAGAACAGCGCCGGGGCAGCCGTAGCATCTGCGTAATGCAGGGTACCGGTCGTGAACGGAAACTCGATGTACTGCTGGGCAGTGATCGCCTGAGTGGCGGAGCGCGCCGTCAGATTGGAGATACGCTGGAAGTCCAGATAAGTGGGGTCGGCGCTGGCCGTCAATCCGCCGCCGAAGCGCTGCGCGCCGGTGCTGGCGAGGAAGGTGGTGTCGTGGGTATCGCCCGAGACTGCGCTGTCGCCGAAGCTATCTTCGCCTGAGCCCGGGTACCAGTCCTGCGTCAGCGTGCCCGGTGGGCGGTTGCTCATCCAGCCTGCCACCCAGCCGTCGACGCCCTCTGCGGAACTCGGGGCAAATACATACTGCTGCGCGAGGCTCGGACCTACTGCACTTGCCAATAACAAGGCGCTGATGCCCTTCCGATAGTGAGCCCGTGCCTGTTCCAAAATCGACTTCATGGATAAACCCATTCGTGCCGCAGATGAGTCCCCTGAAGCTGCGTCACAGCTTGCTGCGGCTAATCGTTAATAAAAACCACAACTGTGGCTAATCGTAATGATTATTATTGTCAGGTTTTTAAAACTGGAGCAACTTCAACGGCATTCTTTTGCGGGCAGTCGCAGAAATAAAACGACTACCAGTGGCTGATTTACTTTGGCATTTGAGGCGCTGACGCCGCTGACCCGACATCTGCCCCGGACGGTGCTGAGCCTTTCTGGATGTAGATCTCGACCGGCCCGACCTTGACCCTGTCCCCCGTGTACAGCACCTGGCGCTTGACCTTGAGGCCGTTGACGAAGATGCCATTCGTGCTGTTGTGGTCCTCCACCATCAGCACGCCAATGTAGTAGCTGAAGGCGCCATGGTCTCTGCTGACACCCTGGTCGTCCAGGCAGACACCGCAGCCCGGATCCCGGCCAATCAAGGTCTGGCCCTTGCCCAGTCTCAGCTGGCTGGGCGAGGGCGCAAGGGGTGACCGAATCTGAATAAGCACTGGCATGCAGAACCTCCAATCACGCGAGAAGACCAGGGGGAAAAAGGCCTGGATTCTTTCGAAGGGATGGATTCTGTATGAAATTTTTGAAATAGATTGTCAGCAATTTCTAACCTGGCGAGGTCCCAGATCAGCCTCCTGGAAAAGTCGCTGTGGCCTGCATAGCAAGGCGCCATGCATGCTTTTTGGCACTGTTCAAATTAGGGCGTTTTAGCCTGTATTTGTTGGCTTTTCGGAGGCATGGGGCGGTCTGCAGAGGGCAGGCCTTTGCTATCTCGACATGGCCTTTGCTTTGTTCAGTTTGCAATTAATTACAACCATGACGGTCGCCAGCCAGGGCCCTGGCTTGACTTTGCGCAAGCAAGGCTTACATTCTTAACTCATTGACTGAATCGATTAAAAAGTCTTTTGTGAAAGGAGTTGGGTATGCAAAACCAGCCCTCATTTCCGATGCTGACCATGCCGACGCGTCCCTTGGTGGCCCATCGCGGTGAGAAAGCGAAGCGCTATGTGCCTTCGGTCTCCACTGATATCAGCAAGACTTTTGAGAAGTACCGCCGCCTGGCTGCGATGCAGCACGCCAAGCCGCTGGGAGATTGATTCGGTTTCATGCCGTGCGCATGCCTTCCACTCCCAGTCCCACGACTATTGCATGCGTAGCTCTTTGGGCAACGGCTTTATTACAGCTGACCACCTAGGTTTGATCGCCAGCGGACAGTGCTGCTGGTGACCAAGCCAGGCGTTGGACGGGGCTCTAAAAGCCCCGGCTGGAAGACTTATTTGGCGGCGCCTGCTGCCGGTGTCTGCCAGCCCCATTTGGCAAAAATGGCCTGGCCGGCGGGCGACTGCAGGTATTGCACAAAGGCCTGGGCCTGGGCATTCTTCTCGCCCTGGTGGGTGAGCACGATGCCGGTGTCGCGGTAGATGCGGTAGGGCTCATCCATCTCCACCAGCTGCGCCAGATCGGGGTTGGCGACCTGCCAGATGTTCCAGATCAGCCAGACATCGATATCGGGTTGCGAGATCCAGCGTTGGCGCGCTTCTGCGCTGTTGGCTGCTTCGGGCAGCAGGAGGTTGCGGCGAAAGGCGCGCAGCACCTGGATATCGCCGGTGCGCCCAGCCACGTCTTCCCACAGGCCATTCTGGCCCGCACCTGCTACTGCCAGCACCTTGATGCCGGGCGCCAGGACATCGCGAAAGCCTTGAATGTTTTTGGGATTGCCCGGCCGCACCAGGATGGCGACGGGGCGCAGGTACATGGGCTCGGCCTTTTGCAGATCGAAGACGCCAGGCATGGCCTTGGCAAAGTCGCCCATCATGTTTTCGGCGCCGCTGAACACCACATGCGCGTCGGCCTTGGCCTTGTCCACCCACTGGCCGGTGGGCCCGGCCGTGACGTTGACGGTGACATGCTGGGCCTCGCCAAAGGTCTTGGCGGCTTCCTTCATGGCCGGGGCTGGCCCACCCGGGCCGTAGACGTTGATCGCATCGGCCGCATGGGCGCTGCCCAGCGCGGTAACGCAGAGGGCAGTCAGCAGGGAGGCGAGGCGGAGACGGAGTCGCTGGATCTTTTGCATGGTGTGGTTGGCTCCAAAGGGTAATGAGGCAGGGGCCGCGCTGGCGCGGCAGCTTCAGTCTTGCTGCAGGTGCTGGTAGACGGCCTGCGAGACGCGCATCAGCTCGGCACGGTCTGCCCCTGCCGAGATGGCATAACCAAGGTGGTTTTCCACCCAGTAGAAGACGTTGACAGGGCCGTCCTGGCCGAACTTGAACTGCACATCGTTCTGGGTAGTCACCTCGCGGGTGACATACAGGGTCAGGCGCAGACCAGCTTCGGTCTCGTACATGAACTGCGCCACCGGCCCGCTGTCACCGGGCAGCAGGCGGCCGCCAATCAGGCGGTAGCCCAGGGCATTGAGCGGGGGCGGGCGCACATTGGTGCCCATGCGCTTGGTCAGCCAGGTGACCAGCGCCTGCTCCTGCTCGGCGCCAATTTCCACCGGGCGCCGCACATCGGGGCTGTAGACCACATGGGCAATCGCCGCGCGCTGGGCAAAGCCGCTCAGGGCTGTGCCATTGGCGGGCAGCAGTTGCGGCTGGGCGGATAGGTGGGTGTTGGCTGCGGGCTGGCCCGCCATCGCGAGCTGGATGGCCTTGGCATCGACCGCGCCACGGATCGACCAGGCGGCACCCGCGCTGATGACCGCCACCAGCAAGCCGGCGGCCAGGCTGCGCCAGGGCAGGCTGCTCTGCGTGGGGCGCAGCGGCAGGCCCATCGGCAGCGGTTCGTCCATCACCGGGGACAGCATGTCGCGCAGCCGCGCATTCTGCTGCTGCCAATCCTGCACACGGGCGCTTTCTTCCGGGTGCTCGTGCAGGTACTGCTCGACCTGGAGGTGGCGTGCGCTGGGCAATTGCCGGTCCACATAGGCATGCAGATCGGCTTCGGTCACCGGGGGCATGGGACTGGCGTCCAGGGCTTTGAGGGGGGGCTTGTCCATGGTCACTTCACCCGTTGGATTCTTTGCGCTGCATGGCTGACTTTGTCCTGCTCCTTGCTCTGGCCCTGGCTGGCCATCTCGTCGCGCAGCCGGGCGCGTGCCCGCGAGAGCCGCGACATCACGGTGCCCAGCGGCACGCCGGTGATCTGCGCCACTTCCTGGTAGCTCAGCTCTTCGACGCTGACCAGCAGCAGCACCTCGCGCTGCTCTGGCGGCAGGCGCTGCAGCAGGCGGTCGAGGTCACGCACTTCCAGTGCATCGGTCTGCTGGGCCCGCTGGGGCAGCTCGGGCAGGTCGTCGCCCGCGCTGTCCTCGGGCCGGCTGCGCTGGGCGCGCAGGCGGTCGATGAAATGGTTGTGCATGATGCCGAACATCCAGGCGCGCACCTCATTGCGCTTTTGCCACATGGAAAAGCGCGACCAGGCGCGCTCCAGGGTGTCCTGCACCAGGTCATCGGCCCGGTCCGGGTCCGAGACCAGCCCGCGCGCATAGCGCCGCAGGCTGGGGATGCAGGCCACAATCTCCGCTTCGTCCTGTGCTCGCATAAGGGGCTGCAGTTCGGGTCAGGGGGTGAGGAGGGGAATCAGCAGGAGCCGGCGCTTACTTGACGACGTGCCAGACGTCCTTGAAGTTGTCGCCCGTGGCGTCGCCGGCCTTCTTGTCCGCAGTATAGGTATAGAGCGGCTTGCCCTTGTAGGCCCACTGCTTGCTGCCGTCGTCGCGGGTGATGATGCTGTAGTCGCCTTCAGGCTTGGCATCGGCCGCTGCAGACACTGCAGGCCACAGCGCGATGCAAGGGCCGTTGCACATGCTCTTGTTGCTGCCGGCCACATCCTTGTCAAAGGTGTAGAGGGTCATGCCGCTGGCGTTGACCAGCATGCCATTGGCCATCTTGGCCACCGGCTCGGCCTGGGCCAACGGGGCCAGCAGGGCAGCCAAAGACAGAGCGACCAGGGATGCGTAAGGGGTTTTCATGGCGTACATCTTTCAAGGTTGGGTGGAAGAACACCTCTGTAGACGGATGGCATGCCGGGATTATTCCAAGACCTTTGAAAATTGTTGCGACTTGCAGTGGCGCAGCGCCTCATCCATGTACCAGTGGTCGTTCCATCGATGCGAATTTCCGACAGCACACATTCTCAAATACTGTATATTTATACAGTTACAAGAATCCAAGCTGGCGGCCGCCCAGGCCGGATGCCTTGGCTGCCCACAAGAAGAGAGGAGTTCGCATGATTGAAGTGGCCCATGACAACCTGAGCGATGTCGGGGAAGGGGGAGAGGGTGCTACCGCGCTGCCGCAGCTGGCGGCGGCATCGGTGTTTCGGCAGCTGGCGCACAAGCATGGCTTGCTGGCGCCGGGCGAAGAGGCCAGCCCGCAGATGCAGGCGTTTCTGGCCGAGCTGGCGCTGCTGACGGCGCTTTTTTGATGCCCATAGGCCGCGCGCGGCCTGCTTTCCCTGCCTTTACCGGCCTGCGCACGCGGGCAGTGCCGCCCTAGGCCAAACCCGGATTTCTCCCAAATTACATTACACGCATAATGTATTTCAGGAGACCCGTTGTGCCCAACCTGCACCAAATAAAAAGCGAACAGACGCGTGAGCGCCTGATGGATGCTGCGCTCGAGGTGATGCAAACCAAGGGCATCGCCAGCCTGTCCATGCACGAGGTGGCCCGTATCGCGGGAATGACGACCGGGGCGGTGCAGCACCATTTCTCTTCCAAGGCTGAGCTGATGCTGCAGATCATCCAGCGGCTGGTGCAGAAGATCGATACCGACGACAGCTTCTGGCCATCGCCGCGCTGGTCCATGCGGCGGCGGGCCGACCATTTTGTGCACGAGGCCTGGCACCGGCTCTATGGCCAGCCGCGCTTTGCGGTGGCCTGGGAGGCCTATCTGGCCGTACGTGCCGACGAGGGCATCGTCGCCCATATCCGCGCCGAGCGCGAACTCATCAACACCAAGCTGCAGCAGCGCATGTGCGGCAGCTTCCCCGAATGGGCATCTGCCCCCGATGTGGCCGCGCGCTGCCAGCTGGTACTGTCCTGCCTGCGCGGCCTGGGCGTGGTCGCTCCGTTCTCCAGCCCGGCTGCGATTGACCAGCAACTGCAGCAGCTGTCCCTGCTTCTTCAATCTTTTTCCAGCGAGGTGACCCCTTGATCAGAGCATCCCTTCTTGCCTGCGGCCTGACGGCCTGGGCACTCGGCGCCGCCGCCCAGAACCCCTTGCAAGTGATCGCGCAGCAGCCGCCAGGCAGCGGCTCGGACGCCATGACGCGCGCCTGGGGCGAATGCACCGGGCGGCTGATGGGGCGCCCGGTGGTGGTGCAGAACAAGCCCGGTGCCAATGGCATCCTGGCCATCAACTACCTCAAGGGCCAGCCGGCCGATGGCTCGTTTGCGATGACGATCGGCATGTCGCAGATGACGATCACGCCCTATGTGCACCTGCAGATGCCCTATGACCCGCTGAAGGACTTTGCCGGTGTCGCAATGATTGGCTCGTCCCCGCTGGTGCTGGTGGTGCCGGCGGGTGCGGGCGTGACCAAGCTCGCCGATCTGGAGAAGGTTGCCAAGTCCCAGGCTGGCGGGCTGAACTTTGGCTCGCCTGGCAAGGGCAGCCCCGCGCATTTGCTGACCACGGCGCTGACCGATGCCATGCACTGGCCCGCCACCCATGTGCCCTTTGTCGGCGAGAGCGCGGGCCTGACGGCCCTGATGGGCCAGCAGATCCAGGCGATGACCCTGGTGCTGAACACGGCCGCGCCCCAGGTGAAGGCGGGCAAGCTGGTGCCGCTGGCGATTTTTGCTGGCCAGCGCTCGCCGGTGCTGCCCGATGTGCCAACCATTGCCGAGGCCGGTGGGCCGGCGGTGCTGGCGCGGCCTTCCTGGATTGCGGTGGTGGCCAAGAAGGGCACGCCGCCTGAGGTGATCAAGGCCTTGAACGATGCCACCAACCAGTGCTACAGCGACCCGGTCTATGCCAACAGCATGGACAAGATGGGCGTGACCCTGATGCGCAGCCAGCCTGCCGATGTGCTGGGCTTTGCCGAGCGCGACATCGCCGTCTGGAAGCCTTTGATCGACAAACTGGGATTGGCCACGCAATGAGTTTGGTAGAACACAGCGCAGTCGAGCTGCGCAGCCTGATCCAGAGCCGGCAGATCTCGCCGGTTGAACTGCTGGATGATTGCATTGCCCGCATGCAGGCCATCAACCCGGCGGTGAATGCGCTCTGCGCCACCGATTTTGAGCGCGCCCGCAGCGCTGCCCAGTTGGCAGAGGCGCAGGTGGGGCGGCGCAGCCAGCTGCCGCTGCTCCATGGCCTGCCCTTGGGCGTGAAGGATTTGCAGGCCACCGAAGGTCTGCTGACCACCAGCGGCAATGTGCGGCTGCGCGGCCATGTGCCCGTCAAGGACAATTCCTTTGTGGCCCGGCTGCGCGGCCAGGGCGCGATCGTCACGGCCAAGACCAATACGCCTGACATGGGCGCCGGTGCCAACAGCCGCAACCCGGTCTGGGGCGCCACCGGCAACCCCTTCAACCCGGATCTGAATGCCGGCGGCTCCTCGGGTGGCTCGGCGGCGGCGTTGGCGACGGATATGTTTCCGCTTTGCACCGGTTCGGACACCGGCGGCTCGCTGCGCATTCCGGCGGCGCTGTGCGGCGTGGTGGGCCTGCGCCCATCGCCCGGCTTGATTGCCAATGACGACCGGCCGCTGGGCTGGTCCGCCATCTCGGTGCTGGGCCCCATGGGCCGGGATGTGGCCGATACCGCGCTGATGATGCAGGCCAGCATGGGCCCGCACCCGATGGACCCGTTGAGCATGGGCGTGAGCCACGCCCCCGTCTGGCCCGTGCCGGAGATGGACCTGCGCGGCCTGCGCGTGGCCTACACCGAGGACTTTGGCACCTGTGCGGTCGACCCGATCGTGCGCCGTGCCTTTCGCCAGCGGGTGCAGGCCTTGGCCGGTGAGGTGGCCTGCATGGACGCCTTGCCCTGGAACCTGGAAGAAGCGCACCGCTGCTTTGACATCATCCGCGCTGAGAGCTTTGTGGCGGCCTTTGCCGATATCTACCGCACGGCCCCCGAAACGCTAGGCCCCAATGTGCTGGCCAATGTGGAGATGGCGGCCAGCATCAGCCTGGGCGACCGGGCCTGGGCGCATCTGGCGCAGACCCGCATCCAGCGCATGTTCCAGCGCACGTTTGAGCAATACGACCTGGTGCTGGCACCAGTGACCCCGCTGTCGCCCTTCCCCTGGACGCAGCTCTATGCCCAAGAGGTGGATGGCAAGACCCAGCGCAACTACTACGAATGGCTGAGCCTGACCTATGTGGTGACCCTGGCGACCAACCCCGCGCTGTCGCTGCCCTGCGGCCGTGATGAGGCAGGCATGCCTTTTGGCCTGCAGATGATTGGCCCACTGCACCAGGATGGCCGCCTGCTGGCGATGGCGGCGGCGGTCGAAAAGCTGGGCCTGCACAACAGCGACTTTGCCCGCCCCCGGCCCGACCTGGCAGCGCTGGCCCAGCCCCGGCCCGAACTGCGCAGCATCGTCACCCACCCGCCTGAGATCGGTGGCGCCGCGCAGGCCAGCGTGGGCCAGGCGGTGTAATCCCCTCGGTCTTCCCGCTGAAGGCAAGTCTGCCATGGCGGTGGCAGGCTTTTTTCTTTCTGGCGGGGTGCCACCTCAATCTTTGTTTAAATAGCGGAATGAACAAGGCCTTTACCAAAGAGACGGACAACGACGACGATGACGACCTGCCGCAACTGCCCAAGATTGCCGGCGGCAAGAACTACATCACGCCTGGGGGCTACCGCGCGTTGGAGCAGGAGCTGCTGCAGCTGATCGACGACGAGCGGCCCAAGGTGGTGGAGGTGGTGCACTGGGCCGCCAGCAATGGCGACCGCTCGGAAAACGGAGACTACCTGTATGGCAAGAAGCGCCTGCGCGAGATTGACCGGCGCATCCGCTTTCTGACCAAGCGCATGGAAGCGGCCGAGGTGGTGGACCCGGGGGTGCACCATGGCAGCGACCAGGTCTACTTTGGGGCAACGGTGCTGTACTGCGACCAGCATGGCAGCGAGGAGCGCATCACCATCATGGGCATTGACGAGGCCGACGCCAGCCGGGGCCAGGTCAGCTGGGTGGCCCCGATTGCGCGCGCGCTGCTCAAGGCCCGCATTGGCGATGAGGTGCAACTGCCCACGCCGGGCGGGGTGCGGGTGCTGGAGGTGCTGGATGTGCAGTACCCGGAGCCGGGGACATCCTGAGCTGGCCCGCTCCCAAAGCACAAGCGCGCCTTCGAGGCGCGCTGTGGTTTGGGGAGGGCCCGATCTTTATCGGAAGGGCATCAAGCGACCGGCAGCACCCGGTGCGCACGGATCACATAGGGCAGCTTGACCAGCTGGCGCAGCAGCAGCTCCACCTGTGCACGGTCCTTGACGGTGAGCACAAAGCGCAGCGCCATCGTGTCCATGGCCACTTCGTCGTCCATCGTGATATGGGTGATGTCCGAGCCCATCGCGGCGATCTCGGCGGCAATCTTGCCGAGAACGCCCTTGCCATTGTTGATGGTGACCACGACGCCGGTGTCGAACTCGCTGGCGAATTCATCAGCCCATTCCACATCGACAAAATGCTCGGCATCCTTGGCCAGCAGGCGCTTGCAGACGGCGCACTGGGCGTTGTGCACCACCAAGCCGGCATTGCGGTCCAGGTGGGCGGCAATCGGGTCGCCAGGTACGGGCCGGCAGCATTTGGCGTATTTGACGGCAGCATTGGGTGAGCCATCCAGCACCAGGGCGGTCGTGGCTTTGCTGGCGCCGGTCTTGAAGCGTTCCTGACTCAGCAGCACGGCATCAGGGCGCTGGCCTTGCTCGGCCAGCAGGTCAACCACCTGCTTGGCGGCAAACACGGCAATGCGCTTGCCCTGGCCGATGTCGTTGAACAGCTCGACCTTGTTGCGCGCTTCCAGGCGGGTCAGCAGGCTGTCCCAGACGGCCTTGTCCTCGGGCAGCTGCGAGATGCCTTCGGCCCGCATCGCCTGCAGCAGCAGGCGCTCGCCCAGCGCAGCGGTTTCGTTCTGGCCCTGGGTCTTGAGGTAGTAGCGGATCTTGGACTTGGCCCGGCCCGTGCGCACAATCGTGAGCCAGGAGGGATGCGGAGCGGCATCGGGCGAGGTCGAGATCTCGACCACATCGCCGCTCTTGAGCACCGTGCTCAGTGGCACCTGCTCGTTGTTGATGCGGGCGCCTTGCGTGCGCTCGCCCACATTGCTGTGGATGGCGTAGGCAAAGTCCAGCACGGTCGCGCCCCGGGGCAGGGTGAGCATCTGGTTCTTGGGCGTGAACACATAGACCGAGTCGGGGAACAGGTCCACGCGCACGTTGTCCCAGAACTCATGGGCGTCGCGGGTCTCGTCCTGGATGTCGAGCAGCGACTGCACCCACTTGTTGCCCAGTTGCTCGCCACTGGGCATGGCCCGCGCCTGGATCATCCAGTGCGTCAGCACGCCGTACTCGTCGACCAGGTTCATGTCCTCGGTGCGGATCTGGAAATCCATGCTCACCCCCGACGGGCCGACCAAGGTGGTGTGCAGCGACTGGTAGCCGTTCGACTTAGGATTGGCGATGTAATCGCGGAATTTGGAAGGCACCGGGCGGAACACCTGGTGCAGCACGCCCAGCGCGGTGTAGCAGTCGATCAGGTTGGGCACGATGACGCGCACGGCGTAGGAGTCGGTCACCTGCGCAAACGACAGGCGCTTGCCATCCATCTTCTTGTAGATGGCGTAGAGCGTTTTTTCCTGGTTGCCGAGGCGGATCTTGATGCCGGATTTGGCAAAGGCCGAGTCGACCTCGGCATGGATCTTCTGGACCACATCCTTGCGGCGGTTGCGCGAGCGGCCCAGTGCCTTGACCAGGGTGTCATGGCGCCAGGGATAGAGGTGCTTGAAGGCCAGGTCCTGCAGCTCGCGGTAGACCCGGTTGATGCCCAGCCGGTTGGCGATGGGCACATGGATTTCCATGGTCTCGGTCGAGATGCGGCCCCATTTGCTGCGCGGCATGTCGGACATGGTGCGCATGTTGTGGGTGCGGTCGGCCAGCTTGACGAGGATCACGCGCACATCGCGCGCCATGGCCAGCAGCATCTTGCGGAAGGACTCTGCCTGGTTCTCTTCGCGCGAGTTGAACTGGAGCTTGTCCAGCTTGGTGAGGCCATCGACCAGCTCGGCCACCGTGTCGCCAAACTGGCGGGCTATGTCATCGCGGGTGACGCCGCAGTCTTCCATCGCATCGTGCATCAGCGCGGCCATCAGCGCCTGGGCATCGAGCTTCCAGCTCGCGCAGATCTCGGCAACCGCAATGGGGTGGGTGATGTAGGGATCACCACTGCTGCGGAACTGGCCGGTATGAGCCGTGGCGGCAAACTCGAAAGCTTCTTCCACCAGGGCCAGATCTGCTTCACCGAGGTAGTCGAGCTTCTCCAGAAATTCGGCGTAGGCACTCACCACTACCGGATACGACATGGCAGGCTTGGCTGCGGCGGTAGCGATGACGCCAGAGACTTGGGCGGGTGCGGAGGGGATGGACACGGACTTCACGCCTTAACTGTAGCGTGCGATGACAAATTTGTGTGAATACCAAGAAAAATGGCACCGCCATTCGGTGCCATTTTGTTGCATGAGCAGGGGCTCAGCCGGGTACTTTTTTCAGCATTTCCACGCCCACCTTGCCGGCAGCGATTTCGCGCAGCGCGGTCACGGCTGGCTTGTTGCGGCTTTCGATTTTGGGGGTGTGGCCTTGGCTCAGCATACGGGCGCGGTAGGTAGCGGCCAGAACCAGTTGGAAGCGGTTAGGGATTTTGTCGAGGCAGTCTTCAACGGTGATGCGGGCCATCAGGAGTTCTCCAGGGTAACAGGGATGTCGAGTGACGAGAATATTTCGCTGCGAACGCGCTTTTGGGCCGAATAGCGCAAGCGTTGTGAATGTACAACGGCCTTCAGATCGAACAAAGCGCGCTCGAACAATTCGTTAATTATAACGAAGTCGAATTTGTGGACCTGGGCCATCTCATCCTTGGCGTTCTTCAGGCGCTTCTCGATCACGTCGGAGGCATCCTCACCCCGGTTTTCCAGGCGCGAGCGCAGCTCTTCCCAGCTGGGCGGCAGGATGAAGATCAGCACGGCGTGGGGGAAGCTTTGCTTGATCTGCAAGGCGCCCTGGTAGTCGATCTCCAGCACGATGTCTGTGCCCTTGGCCAGGCGCTCTTCAATGGCCTTCTTCGAGGTGCCGTACAGGTTGCCATGCACATTCGCCCACTCGACAAAGGCGTTGGAGGCAATCATGCGCTCGAAGTCATCGCGCGAGGCGAAGTAGTACTCGCGGCCATGCTTTTCCTGGCCACGCGGCGAGCGCGTGGTGTGGGAGATGGAGCGAAAGACCTGGGAGTCGAGCTCCAGCAGGGCCTTGACGAGGGACGACTTGCCCGCGCCGCTGGGCGCCGAGACGACAAAGAGGTTTCCGGGGTATTCCATGGTGTAGCTTCTTCTTATTCGATGTTTTGCACTTGCTCGCGCATCTGTTCGATCAGGACCTTCATGTCCACGCTGATGCGGGTGAGATCCAGTGCGGCGGACTTGGAGCCCAGGGTGTTGGCCTCGCGGTGCAGTTCCTGGATCAGGAAGTCCAGGCGCTTGCCGATATCACCACCCTTGGTCAGCAGACGGCTGATTTCTTCCAGGTGCGAGCGCAGGCGGGTCACTTCTTCGGCCACATCGATGCGGATCGCAAAGGCGGTGGCTTCGGTCAGTGCCCGATCCTGAGCGGCTTCGGGCGAGACGCTGCCGGCGCTCAGCGCCATCGCTTCTTGCCAGCGCTCCAGAAAGCGTTGCTTTTGTTGTTTGACCAGCTCGGGGATCAGGGGCTCGGCTTGCTCGGCCAGTTGGCGCAGCTGCTTGATGCGGTCTTGCAGCATGTCGGCCAGGCGCTTGCCTTCGCGTTGGCGGGCGTCGAGCAGGGTCTTGAGGGCTTGCTGGCACAGCGCGGCGACGTTCTCGGCCCAGTTCTCGGGCAGCTCGATGCTGCCGCTGCCGCTCAGGCGTAGTACTTCTGCCACAGTGAAGGGCTGGGCCGTGGGCATCCAGGCCTTGACGGTGTCCTGGAAGCTGCCCAGCTGCTGCAGCAGGCGGGGCGATGCGACCGGCACGCTGGAGGCTTGTTCACTGTTGATCAGTACACGTACTTCCACCTTGCCACGCTTCAGACTATTATCTACCAGAGAGCGTAACTGTGGTTCGCAGCTTCTGAGGTCTTCCGGAAGCTTGAAAGATAAATCGAGAAATCGGCTGTTAACCGAGCGAATTTCCAGTCCGACGCGCCAGAGGGAGGGAGCATTGTTGTCACCGTCAGGTGGGATGCTTTGCTGGACAGAGGCATAGCCTGTCATGCTGTAAACTGGCATAGGACTGTATGAGGTTGCTTGCAATCGCGCTCATTATCAGGCTTCTCATATACCTGCGTTGTTCATCAAACTATGTCAAAAGTAAAGCCAGCGCCGCTACCAGCCAATACCGTCATCGGTGGCTACCGGATCGTGCGGCGCATATCGGCGGGGGGGTTCGGGGTGGTCTATCTGGCGTTGGCGCCCGATGGCCAGCAGGTCGCCATCAAGGAGTATTTGCCATCGAGCCTGGCCACGCGTGCGCCCGGTTCGCTGTCGCCCAGCATCGAGCCCGACAAGCTGTCGCTGTACCGCCTGGGCCTCAAGAGTTTCTTTGAAGAGGGCCGCGCGCTCGCCCAGATCTCGCACTCCTCGGTCGTCAGCGTCTACAACTTCTTCCGCGAAAACGACACCGTCTACATGGTGATGAACTACCTGCAAGGCGCCACCTTGCAGGATTTCGTCGTTACCGCCCGCGATCTGAAGGAAGCCAAGGTCTTCCGCGAGTCCACCATCCGCTCGCTGTTCGACGAGGTGCTGCGCGGTCTGCGCATCGTGCACCAGCACAAGATGCTGCACCTCGATATCAAGCCGGCCAACATCTTCATCACCGACGACAACAAGGCGGTGATGATCGACTTTGGCGCCGCCCGCGAGGTGCTGAGCAAGGAGGGCAACTTTGTCCGCCCCATGTACACCCCTGGTTTTGCCGCGCCCGAGATGTACCGCCGCGACATGTCGCTGGGCCCCTGGACGGACATCTACGCGATTGGCGCCTGCATTTATGCCTGCATGCAGGGCATTCCGCCCAACGATGCGCCCAAGCGCCAGGAAAAAGACCGCCTGAGCCTCGCTATGTCCAAGGTGCGCGGCGTTTACTCGGACAATCTGATCGAGCTGGTGGAATGGTGCATGGCGCTCGATCCGCAGGCCCGGCCCCAATCGGTGTTCCTATTACAAAAAGAGCTGGCGCGCGAAGACGAGCGCCGCTATACCAAACTGAGCGTCACCGAGAAGGTTCGTATGTCGATTGATTCGCTGGTCAGCGATACCAAAAAGCGCGTGGGCGGAGGCCAAACCAAATGAAGTTCTCGGTCTTCCAGCTCAGCCGCAAGGGTGGGCGGGAAAAAAACGAAGACAGGATGGGGTATAGCTATACCAAGGAAGCCTGTCTCTTTGTCGTGGCCGATGGCATGGGAGGGCATCCGGAAGGGGAAGTGGCCGCACAGCTGGCCTTGCAGACCGTGTCGCTGGATTTTCAGCGCCTGGCCCGCCCCAAGCTGGAGGACCCGGCCGAGTTTCTGGAAAACGCGCTGCTGTCGGCGCACCACAATATCCTCAAGTACGCGATTGCCAACAACATGGATGACCCGCCGCGCACCACCCTGGTGGCCTCGGTGGTGCAGGATGGCAATATCTGGTGGGTGCACTGCGGCGACTCGCGCCTCTACCTGGTGCGCAGCGGCAAGGTGCTGGCGCGCACGCGCGACCACTCCTATATGGAGCTGCGTGGCTCCGGCGTGACCAGCATCAACCCGGAGCGCTTCAACCGCAATGTGCTGTTCACCTGCCTGGGCAGCCCCTCGCGTCCGTTCTTCGATGTGGCCGGGCCCACCGAGATGCACCGCAGTGACCGCATCATGCTCTGCTCTGACGGCCTCTGGAGCAGCGTCTCCGAGACCGTGATTGCCCGCGAGCTGGCCAACAAGTCGGTATCGCGTGCCATCCCCGACCTGATCGACGCGGCCCTGCGCAAGGCGGGCGCCACCAGCGACAACGTCACCGCCGTGGCGATGGAGTGGGAGATG
This sequence comes from Comamonas sp. JUb58, assembly GCF_004364775.1. Classification (GTDB taxonomy): domain Bacteria; phylum Pseudomonadota; class Gammaproteobacteria; order Burkholderiales; family Burkholderiaceae_C; genus Comamonas. The sequence goes on along the minus strand of NZ_SOAL01000001.1, from coordinate 331,592 downwards.
CCCGGTGCCGAGCGCTTTGAATCGGAAGACCCGGTGAGCGACACCTTGCCGCCACCGCCGCCCGAGCCCGAGGCGGGCGACAAGGCCGCACCCAAGCCCGATGCGCCGGCTGCATAAGCCCGGCACGCACTGCGTTTTGTCGCTGGTCCGATAATTCAGCCTGTCCTGGCATGGCGGCGCAAGGCCGCCATGCCTGTTTTTACCGTTCTCAAAAAAGCAGCTGGCTGCGCAGGTGATACCGGCGCAGCGGCTGGTGCTGACCCATGAAAATCGTTCTTGCTTCCAACAACCAGGGCAAACTTGCCGAGCTGCAGGCCATGTTCGAGCCGCTGGGCGTCACCCTGGTGCCTCAAGGCGAGTTGATGGAGGGCGAGGCGCCCGAGCCCTATGGCACCTTTCTGGAAAACGCCTTGACCAAGGCCCGTTTTGCCGCCGAGCGTACCGGCCTGCCCGCCATTGCCGACGATGCCGGCCTCTGCGTGGCGGCCTTTGGTGGCCTGCCGGGGGTGGATACCGCCTACTACTGCACCCAGTTCGGCTACGAGAAAAGCGATGCCAACAATGTGCGCGCACTGCTGGAGCAGATGCAGGGCTTGACCGATCGCCGTGCCGCCATGGTCAGCACCCTGGTGGCGGTGCGCCACCCCAAGGACCCGGAGCCGCTGGTGGCCGTCGGCCGCGTGGCCGCCGAGATCACGACCGAGCCGCTGGGCGAGGGCGGCTTTGGCTTTGACCCGGTACTGCTGATCCCCGAGCTGGGCATGACCTTTGGGCAGATGGCCACCGAGGTCAAGCATGCGCACAGCCATCGGGGTCGCTCCTCGCGCCTGATGATGGCGCTGCTGCGCGACAGCTGGCTGGCCGGCACGCCCATGGTGGCAGCAGCCCCCAAGGACTGAGATGGCCGTGCATATTCCGCTGCAATCGGCGCAGCCCACCGAGCAGGTGGTGCAGCGCGATATCCAGCACTACATGCGGCCGGGCACCTTGCAGCTCCCCAGCCTGCCGCCGCTGTCGCTCTATGTGCACCTGCCCTGGTGCATCAAGAAATGCCCCTACTGCGATTTCAATTCGCACGAGGCGCGCGACGGTCGCCATGCGGTGCCCGAAGAGCGCTACATCGATGCGCTGATCGCCGACCTGGAGCAGGCCTTGCCGCTCATCTGGGGGCGCAGCATCCACAGCATTTTTCTCGGTGGTGGCACCCCCAGCCTGTTCTCGCCGGAGTCGATTGACCGGCTGATCTCGGCCATCCGTGCGCGTCTGCGTGTGGAAGCCGGTTGCGAGATCACGATGGAGGCCAACCCCGGCACCTTCGAGAAGGACCGCTTTCGGGCCTTTCGCGGCGCCGGCATCACCCGTCTGTCGATTGGCGTGCAGAGCTTTGACGACCGCTTTCTGGAAGCCATTGGCCGCGTGCACAACGGCGCGCAGGCGATGGCTGCGGTCGAAGAGGCGGCCAGCAGCTTCGAGACCTTCAACCTCGACATCATGTATGCGCTGCCGGGCCAGACCGCCCAGGATCTGGAGCGGGACCTGGACAAGGCACTGAGCTTTGCGCCGCCGCATATCTCGATCTACCACCTGACCATCGAGCCCAACACCTTTTTTGCCAAGTACCCGCCGGCCGTGCCCGAGGACGATGTGGCCTATGCCATGCTCGACCAGATCACCGCGCGCACCACGCAGGCCGGCATGCAGCGCTACGAGGTCTCGGCCTATGCCAAACCCGGCCACGCCTGCGTGCACAACAGCAACTACTGGCTGTTTGGCGATTACCTGGGCATTGGGGCGGGCGCCCACAGCAAGCTGAGCTTTGCCCACCGCGTGGTGCGCCAGGTGCGGCTGCGTGACCCCGCCCGCTACATGGCCCAGGCGCTGCAGGGCAATGCGCTGGCGCAGGACGACGAGGTCAAGCGCGCCGATCTGCCGTTTGAGTTCATGCTCAATGCGCTGCGCCTGCGCGAGGGCTTTGCGCTGCAGGACTACCTGGACCGCACCGGCCTGCCGCTCAGCTCCATCGCCAAGGCCCTGCACGAGGCCGAGGCCAAGGGCCTGATCAAGCTGGATTTCCAGAAAGTCACCCCCACAGAGCGTGGATTTGACTTTCTGAGCGACCTGCAGGAGCTGTTCCTGGCCTGAATCTGGGGGGGTAGCCCCCATTTTTTACCGACTAGTCAATATGTGGACTGCGCAGGCCCTACGCAGAGCGTATAGATATCGCGCACAATAGCGCCCGCTGCTGAGCAAACATGCCGCCGTCTGTGCGGCATTTTTGTGGGCGCAGCGGTCATAAAACCTACTACAAAGCGCATTTCATGTCTTCTTCCGCTGCCGGGTCTGCCGTTTCAGGCACTGCCTCCCCACCATCCGATACCGTCAACCGCTATGGCTGGAAGGCCTTGGCCGGCTCGGCCGTCGGCTACGCCATGGACGGCTTTGACCTGCTGATCCTGGGCTTCATGCTCAGCGCCATCCGCGAGGACCTGGGGCTGACCACGGCCCAGGCCGGCTCCCTGGTCACCTGGACCTTGATCGGCGCCGTCTTCGGCGGCATTGTGTTCGGCATGCTCAGCGACCGCTATGGCCGCATCCGCGTGCTGACCTGGACCATCGTGCTGTTTGCGGTGTTCACCGGGCTGTGCGCCTTTGCGCGGGGCTACTGGGACCTGCTGATCTACCGCACCATTGCCGGCATCGGCCTGGGCGGCGAGTTCGGCATTGGTATGGCGCTGGCGGCCGAGGCGTGGCCTGCGCGCTACCGGGCCCGTGTCTCGTCCTATGTGGCGCTGGGCTGGCAGGTGGGCGTGCTGGGCGCGGCCTTGCTGACGCCTCTGCTGCTGCCCCATATCGGCTGGCGCGGCATGTTCCTGGTCGGTGTGATCCCCGCCATCGTGGCCTGGGTCATCCGCAACCGCCTGCATGAGCCCGAGGTGTTTGTGCGCAGCCAGGAGAAAAAGCAGTCGGTGCTGCAGTGCTTCAAGCTGCTGGTCAAGGACCGCGCCACCACCCGCATCAGCGTTGGCATTGCGGTGCTCACCTCGGTGCAGAACTTTGGCTACTACGGCATCATGATCTGGATGCCCGCCTTTCTGGCCAATAAGATGGGCTTCAACCTGACCAAATCTGCGCTGTGGACCGCCGTCACCATCCTGGGCATGATGGCCGGCATCTGGATCTTTGGCCAGCTGGCCGACCGCATCGGCCGCAAGCCCAGTTTTCTGCTGTTCCAGGCCGGTGCGGCGCTGATGGTGCTGTTCTACTCGCAGCTCAACGACCCGATCACCATGCTCTGGGCCGGTGCGGTGATGGGCATGTTCGTCAACGGCATGATGGGCGGCTTTGGCGCGCTGATGAGCGAGGCCTACCCGACCGAGGCGCGCGCCACGGCGCAAAACGTGCTGTTCAACATCGGCCGTGCCGTGGGCGGCGCCGGCCCGGTGGTGATCGGTGCGATTGCCGCGCAGTACTCGTTCCAGATGGCGATTGGCCTCTTGGCCGCCATCTATGTGCTGGATGCGCTGGCCACGGTGTGGCTGATTCCTGAACTCAAAGGCAAAGAGCTGCACTGAACAGTGCAGCGCCTCAAGCGGCGGGCAGCTCCTGCGGCATGCCCGGCGCCTTGGGCAGGTGCAGACCGAAGCAGGAGCCCTCGTTCACCCCGCTGCTCACATTGACAAAGCCCTGGTGGCGCAGCACCACGGTTTGCACAAAGCTCAGGCCCAGGCCAATGCCGGCCACCTGTGGCTGGCTGTTCTGGTGAAAGCGGTGGAAAGGCTGGAAGAGCTTGTCCAGCTGCTCCTGTGTCATGCCAAAGCCCTGGTCGCGCACCTCCACCAACCAATACGCCCCATCGTCGGCAATGCTGGCCTCCACCACCGTGCCGCTGGGGCTGTACTTGATGGCATTGCTCAGCAGATTGACAAAGCAGCGCTGCAGCAGGGAGCGGTCGCCAAAACAGGCAATGTCGGTCTCGGCCGCCTCCAGCGCCCCGGGCAGGTAGCGCACCTGGATCTTTTTCTCCGAGGCCTTGGCCCAGCAGTCGTCCACCGCCTCTTGCAGCAGCACATCCAGGCTCAGCAACTGGGGCTGCATGGCCTGCGACTGCGCAGAGGCCAGCTGCACAAAGCTCTCGGCCATCTCCAGCGACTGGTGGGCCAGGCGGTTGATCTTCTGGTGCAGCTCGGCCTCGCTCATCTGGCCGGGGAATTCCTTGTACATCTCCAGCAAGGTGATGATGGAGGACTGGGGCGAGCGGAAATCATGCGAGATAAAGCGCAGCGCCTGGTCGCGCTGCTGCTGGGCCTTGTGCAGCTCGGTCAAATCCACCAGCATCAGCAGCCAACCGGCGGGTGCCGGCGCGCGAAAGGCCTCGGCCAGCAGCAGCCAGGCATGGTCCTCGCGGTCCAGCACCTCGCACTCAGCTGGCAGTGCACGCAGCTGCTCGGCATTGGCAAAGGACAGCACCTGGCCCGAATCCTTGATGCGCATGCCGTTCAGCGCTGACTGGATGGCGATCAGGCCCTGGCTGGGCATGCCCAGGTTTTGCAAGTAGCTGACGGCTGCGGCATTGTGCAGGCTGACCATGCCCAGCGGATCGACCACAAAGGTGGGCGAGGGGATCTGGCGCAGGGTATCGCGCACGAAGCCGTGCATCTGGCGCAAGGTGTCGGTGGCGGTTTCCACGGCCTTGATGCGCCGCTCCAGAAAATCGTCCATCAGCATGCCGTTGCGTTGCGGGGCGCTGGTGGTGTCCAGCGCGGCGCGCAGGTTGTGCATCTCCTGCTGCAGAAACTGGGCCGCTGCACTCAGGCGCCGCCAGCTCCAGATCGGGTAGATGACCAAGAGGCCCACCAGCGCCGCGCCCGGCGCCAGCTGCAGGCCGGCAAAGCTGCGCAGCGCCAGGCACAGCGCCAGCAGGCCGGCGGCGACCAGCCCCTGGGCCAGCAGGCCGGCCATGGGTCCGAGCAGCGCAATGGCCATCAAGGCCAGCACAATGGCGGCCAGGTTGACTGCCATATTGCCCGGCAGCGATGCGGCATGCACATGCTGGCCCGACAGCTGCGAATCCAGCGCATGGGCAATCAGCTCCACCCCAGCGATATGGCGGGATGCCGGCCGGGCCGGGCTGGCAAAGTAGTCGCCCAGGCCGGAGGCGGTGGCACCCAGCAGCACATGCTTGCCGCGAAAGCTGTCTGCGGGGATGCGCCCGGTCAGCACGTCCTCGGCCGAGTACATGGTGTAGGGCCGGTCGCCCCGGGCAAAGTTGAAGATTTCGGGCGAGCGCTGCTCCCACTGCTCGCCGGGCTCGGGCGGGCGCGTGCCCTGGCACAGCGGGTGGCTCTGGCCGCTGGCGCAGAGCATGGCAATGCTGAAGTGCGGCCAGGGCCCGGTGTTCTCACCCTGGGCGCCAAAATAGCGGCGGATCACGCCGTCATCGTCGACGGTCACATTCACATGGCCCAGCTGGCGTGCCGCCATACGCAGGCTGGCCAGCGGCAGCTCGGCACCAATGTCCACATTGGCCATGCGCCAGTCCACCGGCAGCACCACATTGCCAGCGCGGGCAATGGCCTGGGCAAGCTGGGCATCGTCATCGGGGTTTTGGCGGTCGGGTTCGCTGAACAGCACGTCCACGCCTACGGCCTTGGGCTGCTGGGCAGCAATGCGATCAATCAGCTGCGCATGCACGGAGCGGCGCCAGGGCCAGCGCCCCACGCTTTGTAGGCTGGCATCGTCGATGGCGACGATGACGATGTCATCCCGGGGGGCAGGCGCGCTGAGCCAGCCGGTGATGTCCTGCACAAAGGTGTTGATGATGCGGGGCTGCTCGCGCAGGCTGGCCCAGCCCACGGCGCCCAGCAGCAGCGCGGACAGCAGCAGCCACTCCAACCAACGCAGTTGGGTGCGGCTGAGGGAGAAGGAACGGGCGGCCATGGGCGGTTTCAGTGGGCGGGGCAGAGCCGCAGCAGGCGCTCTGCCCGGGTCGCCATGCCCTTAGCGCGGGCTGAGGACGGCCTTGCCTTCACCGGTCTTGAGCACACCGCCTGAGCCGGTGATGATCGAGGGCTCCACCGTCAGCTTGCGCGGATCGGAATAGCGGCTCTTCAAACCAGACGGGTCCAGCACCTGGATGCGCACGTAGTAGTCGCCCGCACCCAGCGCATCCGATGTCCACTGTGGCTGGTCCAGCTGGGCGGTAGCCAGCGGGGCTGCAAAAGACTCATCCGTTGCCAGCTGCAGGTTGAAGCGCTGGCCCGCCTCTGCCGGCCAGGACAGTTGCAGCAGATTGGGCGCGCTGGCCTCGCCGGCGCTCAGTGCATCGGCACCCAGGGTGCTGGGGTTGCTGCCGGTCTTGAAGGCCTGGGGCTTCGCAAACGGGCCCTGGTCCAGGCTGCCATCGGCCAGCTTGCGCACGCTGGCCGCACGCCAGAAATAGCTGCCCACGCCCAGGCTGGCGACGGTGGCCTGGCAGTTGCCGACCACGCCGCTGTCTTGCAAAGGCGTGGAGAAGTCCCGGCTGGCCGACACCTGGATGCGGTAGCCGGCAATGCCCGAGCCGCCTTCGGTGCAGAGCAGCTCGCCATCGGACAGGCCGATCAGGCCTTCTGGTGCGGGGCTGGAATAGAGCGGCGGAATCGGGGTGGCCTTGACCTTGATGGTCTGCGTCGCGGGTTTGCCCGGAATGTCCTGGTCGTCAATGGCGCGTGCGCTCATGTAGTAGGTGCCATCGGGTACAGCCTCGAACTTGAAGGTCGGGCTGGCATGGTTTTGGCGCAGGATCACGCGCGACAGCTCCGGATCGAGTGCCAGCAGCACGCCGTATTGCTGGGCGCGCGGCACTTCGCCGACCTGCAGGGTCAGGAAATTCGCGTCCTCAAACACGGCAGGATTGCCTTGCAGGCTCGGGGCCTCCAGCAGCGCCACGGTGGCGCCGACCTGGCCGCTGGCCTGTACGGCCACGCCCGAACCGGCATGCACCAGCGCCTGCTGTGCCGCCTGCCGCGCCGTTGGCTGGGCCGGGTGGCCCTGCACCTGCACGACGCCCTGGTCGACCGCGGTGATGGCTTTGCCCGAATCCGTCACGCTGACCGAGAACACGGTGCCGCGCACGCTGGTGGTGGCCATCGGGGTCTTGATCTCGAACTTGCGCTTGCGGCGCTGGTCCATCACCGGTGTGACGTGGGATTCCAGCCCGCCACGGCTCAGGTCCAGCACCGATTGCTGCTCCTCGGTGCGGCTGTTTTTGCGCAGCTCGCTGAGCTTGAGCTCGGAGTTCTCATTGATGCGCACCGAGCTGCCATCGGCAAAGCGCAAGGTCACAAAGCTGCCGGCGGGTACCTGCAGCTCATCACCTTCGGTCAGGGTTGTACCCGATGCGGCACTTTCCCAGTCGCCACCGGCCAGCGGCGAGCGCACGCGCGCCACGCCCTTGATGTGGCTGATGGTCACCTCCTGGTACCCCACCATGTTGGCAGGGATGACGATGACCGAGCCAATGGGCAGGCGCAGCGGATCCTTGACGCCATTGAGCGTGCCCACGGCGCGCCACTGCTGCGGGTCCTTCAGGTAGCGCTTGGCCACGGCCTCCAGCGTGTCCCCGCTTTGCACGGTGTGGCGGATATCGGGCAACTGGTCTGCCGATGCCGCCAGCGCAAGACCAGGGGCGGCCACGCCAAAGGCCAGCAAAACGGCAGCAGAAAACGGCAGACGAGAAAGAATCAAAATGGCTCTCCTTGCAACCAGACTTCAAGGCCTGGCAGAGCCGTTGCGTGCCGCAGAGTAAATACGGCCAACACGTGTTGCGTGTTGGCCGTAAACCGCGCTGCATTCAACGGCAGAAAATTTATTCAGGCTGCGCCTCGGACAGCGGTTTGACGGCCTCAAACCGGTAACCTACACCGTAGACCGCCGTGATGATGAAACCGTTCTCCGGTCGCAGATCCAGCAGGGTGCGCAGCCGCGATACATGGGTGTCCAGCGAGCGTGAGATGACATCAGAGTTCTGGCCCCAGATGATTTCGCGCAGATGGTCGCGCGACAGCAGGCGGCCCATGTTCTGGAACAGGAACAGCGCCAGGTCGTACTCGCGGTTCTTCAGCTCCACCAACTTGCCATCGACCTCCAGGGCGCGCGAATCGGAGAGGAACTTGTAGCGACCAAACTCCAGCGTGCCCTTGGTGGCCGCCGGGTAGGCGCGGCGCAGCAGGGCACGCACGCGCGCCACCAACTCGGCCACGCGCAACGGTTTGATCATGAAATCATCCGCACCCGACTCCAGTCCTTCCACGATATCGGCCTCGCCATGGCGGCTGGTGATGAAGAGCACCGGCAACTCCTGGTTGACGTTCTCTCGAATCCAGCGCACCACCTGCGGACCCGTGGTGTCTGGCAGCTGCCAGTCCAGGATCAGCAGGTCATAGGTCTCGCGGCGCATGTCCTTGATCAGCGAGGCGCCAGAGGAATGGGTTGTACAGGCGTGGCCCTCCGCCTCCATGGTCTTGGAGAGCATATCCAACACCACCAGATCATCATCCAGTGCCACAATTCTCATAACAGCTCACTCCCACAAAGCTCAATAGCTTGCTTTTATTTGATGGCTCAATAATAAAAGCAAATTGAATCACCGACTCCACACTGCGTTAAACGGGCAAGTTGCCACTACGGTGACAGCTTCAACAATTGGTTGCAAATGCAGTATAGGCAGTCTCTTAACTCTCGGCTATCTCTTTCAGTGCCAACTGCACGTCAGAAAGTGAAAAGCTGTCACCCAGCTGCAGGTTGTCCATCGCAGCCTGCAGATTCTGCGGCGCGGCCTGCAAATGGGCAATCATCGCGCCGGCATCGCGCGGAGCATCAAAGCCCTGGCTTTGCAGCAGCAGCGCGCCATCGGCACGCACCAGCTTGAAGTAGAACTTGCCATCCTTCTCGCGGTACTGCTTGAAAGCGGCACCCCCTTGCTTGGCGGCTGCCTTGGGTGCAGCGGCGGTGCTGGCCGGGGTCAGTGGCCGCAGGCCAACAGCGCCACGTAACTTGTGTAGTAAAGGGCCCGAATATGTACGTGCCTTCTCTGCACCCTTCAGCAAAATAGCCTCTACTTCCTGGGGGTGGGCCATCAGGTAGTTGTAGCGTTCGCGCAACGGAGCGAGCTCGCGGTCAATGCATTCGAACAGCAGGGTCTTCGCATCGCCCCAGCCAATGCCGTCGGCATAGGCCTGGCGCAGCGCTGCGGTTTCCTCGGCGCTGGCAAAGGCCTGGTAGATCTGGAACAGTGCCGAGCCTTCAACTTCCTTGGGCTCGCCCGGTGCGCGCGAGTCGGTGACGATGCCGCCGATCAGCTTCTTGAGCTGGGCCGGGGTCGAGAACAGCGGGATCGTGTTGTCGTAGCTCTTGCTCATCTTGCGGCCGTCCAGGCCGGCCAGGGTTGCCACGTTGTCGTCCACTGCGGCCTCGGGCAGCACAAAATGCTCGCCATACAGGTGGTTGAAGCTCGACGCCATATCGCGCGCCATCTCGATGTGCTGGATCTGGTCGCGGCCCACTGGCACCTTGTTGGCGTTGAAGGCCAGAATGTCGGCGCCCATCAGCACCGGGTACATGAACAGGCCTGCGGTCACGCCGTCATCGCCGTCCTTGCCGGACTCGGCATTCTTGTCCTGCGCGGCCTTGTAGGCATGGGCGCGGTTGAGCACGCCCTTGCCGGTGACGCAGGTCAAAAACCAGGTCAGCTCGGGTATCTCGGGGATGTCCGACTGGCGGTAGAAGGTGACATGCTCGGGGTTCAGGCCCGCTGCCAGCCAGCTCGCTGCAATCTCCAGGGTCGAGCGGTTGACGCGCTCGGGATCCTGGCACTTGATCAGCGCGTGGTAGTCGGCCAGGAAGTAGAAGTTCTCCACATCGCCTGCGCGGCTGGCAGCGATGGCCGGGCGCATCATGCCGGCGTAGTTGCCCAGGTGGGGCGTTCCAGAAGGGGTGATGCCAGTGAGATAACGTGTCTTAGTCATAACTATCATTCAATATGCTTTGCGGCGCGGCAGGGCGTTGGGGCTTGGCGATCAGCTGAAGGGCAGCAGCACCACGCTGACGACGGTGTAGCCCAGGGCCATCAGGGGGCGCATCCAGAAGGTGCTGACGACGCCGGCGATTACCAGACCCATGACGATGAAAAAGCCATAGGGCTCGATCTTGGAGACGGCCACCGCCTGCTTGTAGGGCAGCAGGCCGACCAGCACCCGGCCACCATCAAGCGGCGGCAGCGGAAACAGGTTGAAGGCCCACATCACCAGGTTGACCAGCACCCCGGCCTGCGCCATCTTGAGGAAGAAGCGCTCCTCCACGCCCGAGGCGATGAGGATGCCGTAGACCAGCGCCCACAGCAGCGCCTGCACAAAATTGGTGGCCGGGCCGGCCAGTGCCACCCAGATCATGTCGCGCTTGGGGTTGCGCAGATTGCCAAAGGCCACGGGCACGGGCTTGGCATAGCCAAACACAAAGGCGCCCGAGGTCATGAAATACAGCATCAGCGGCATCAGGATGGTGCCGATGGGATCAATGTGCTTGAGGGGGTTGAGCGTGAGGCGGCCCAGCATGGCGGCCGTGTTGTCCCCAAAATGGCGCGCTGCATAGCCATGCGCGGCCTCGTGCACGGTGATGGAGAACAGCACGGGCAGTGCGTAGATCAGAACGGTTTGTATCAGGTCAGCGTTCACGGAGGGAGCGTTGGTCAAAGGGGATGGAGGGCGCGCGACAGCGCACCAGGCAGTGGCGAGCCTATCAGATTTGCCAGTGGCCGCAGCCAGGCTATGGCAATGGCCGCAGCAAACGTTTGCGCAGCCCCTGCTGGTGGCGCTGCGCCAGGAGGGGTACCAGCGGCAGGAAAGCGGCTAGATCGCGGCTAGAGACCCAGTTGCGCCAGCGGCCCCCGGCCCTCACGCACCACCACGGGCGCACCCCCGGTGCCCATGGGGGTCAGGTCGACAATCGTTGTGGGCTCCAGCGGGCAGGGGCCGGCGTTGACGACCAGTTCAATCTGCGATTCAAAGCGCTCGCGGATCTCTTCGGGGTCGTTGAGGGGCTCGGTCTCGCCGGGCGGGATCAAGGTGGTGGACAGCAGCGGCTCGCCGTGCAGCTCCAGCAGCATCAGCAGGCCCTTGTTGTCAGGCACCCGCAGGCCAATGGTTTTGCGCGAGGGGTGGCTGATGCGGCGGGGCACTTCCTTGGTGGCATCCAGAATGAAGGTGAAGGGCCCGGGCGTGCCCAGCTTGAGCATGCGGAACTGGTGGTTGTCCACCATCGCATAGCTCGACAGTTGTGACAAATCACAGCACAGCAAGGTCAGCATGCGCTTGTCGTCAATCTGACGAATGCGGCGCAGGCGGTCCACCACCTGCTTGTTGTCCAGCGCGCAGACAAAGGCGTAGCTGGAATCGGTGGGAACGGCCAGGATGCCGCCATCCTTGAGCATGGCGGCTGCCTGCTTGAGCAGGCGGGGCTGGGGATTGTCTGGGTGAACCTCGAAATATTGGGCCATGGTCTTGCTTTTGCTCTTGTTATCGTGGGGACTGCTGCAGGGGGCTTATGTCAATGGACAGCGGCCTGCGGCGGCGGGCTGGGGTTGGTCGGGTGCAGGATGCGCCCCTCCAGCGCCTGCCAGACGGGGGCTACGCCATTGGGCAGCGGGGGCAGCGCACCAAAATCGGTGCCCGATTCGCCCGGGCTGTGAAAATCGCAGCCGCGCGAGGCATAGAAGCCAAAGCTCTTGGCCATGTCCGCATAGATCGCGTATTCATGCGGAAAGTGGCTGCCGGTCACCACTTCCACGCCTTGGCCACCATAGTCCTTGAAGGACGAGAACAGCGCATGTTCTTCGCCGCCATTGAGGTGGTAGCGCGCAGGGTGGGCGATGACGGCCATGCCGCCAGCCTCGACAATCCACTGCACCGCATCCTGCAGCCTGGCCCAGCGGTGCGGCACAAAGCCGGGCTTGCCCTCGACCAGGTAGTGGCGAAACACTTCGGATGGATCGCGGCAGACCCGCGTATCCACCAAAAAGCGCGCGAAGTGCGTGCGCGAGATCAGATCCGGGTTGCCCACATAGCGCAGTGCGCCCTCGTAGGCGCCGCCGATGCCAACCTTTTCCAGTCCGGCTGCCATGTCGCGGGCACGCTGCTCGCGGCCCCCTCGTGTGCGCGCCAGGCCGGCGCGCAGGCCGGCGTGCTGCCAGTCAAAGCCCAGGCCCACGATGTGCACCGTGGTCTCGCCAAAGCTGACCGAGATCTCCACCCCGCTCAAAAACGCCAGCTGTTGCTGGGCGGCGGCCGCGCTGGCCCGGTCCAGGCCACTGACCTCGTCATGGTCCGTCAGCGCCCAGAGCTGCACACCCCGCTCGCGCGCACGCTGCGCCAGCGCTTCCGGGCTCAGGGTGCCGTCGGAAAACGTGGAATGGCAGTGCAGATCGGCGTTCAGCATGTCTGGCATGAATTTGGCTAGAGGAATATCGATCCATTGTAGGCCGCGTGCTGCGCCCAGCGTGTCAGACCCGGCGCAGCATGCGGGGCTATCGCGGGTATTCCGGCCCTAGCTTGTCTCTGAAATGTCAGTATTAACCCTTAAATTGTCGTTGTTTCGCCGATTTGACGAAAATAACAATGCATCTCGACGTTTTGTGTTTTTTACTAGGGTTTTTAACAGGAATACACTGTCGGTTTTTCACGGCCGCGCAGCCCGTTTTCGCTGCGTCTAGAGGATACGTAGATGTTTTCTGTCAAAAAGTTGATGGGTGCAGCCGCCTTGGTGGTCGCAGGTGTATCGGTGGCTGGCGCGGCCCTGGCGCAAGGCGCTGAGTCGACGATGGACCGCGTCAAGCGCACCAAGGAACTGCGCGTGGGCACGGTCGCTGGCGCGATTCCCTACTTCAGCAAGGACCTGGTGACCCAGAAGTGGGAAGGCTTTGGCCCCGACTTTGGCGAAAGCCTGGCCAAGAAGCTCGGCGTGAACGTCAAGTTCGTCGAGACCACCTGGGGCAATGCCGTGCTGGACCTGCAGGCCAACAAGATCGACCTGATGTTTGCGATGGCGCCTACGCCCCAGCGCATGGAAGTGGTCAACTTCTCCAAGCCCCTGCTCAACAACACCTTCACGGCGGTCTGCAAAAAGGGCCATGCCCCGGTGCAGACCTGGGAGCAGCTGAACAACCCGGATGCCAAGGTGGTGGTCGATATCGGCTCCAACCAGGACCAGTTCGCCACCCGCGCGCTGCCCAAGGCCAATATCTCGCGTCTGGAGAGCTCGGGCGCGGCGACCATGTCGGTGCAGACCGGCCGCTCTGACTGCCAGGTGCTGGTGGTGCTGCTGTCGCAGCCGCTGGTGGCCAAGCGCCCGGACGTGGGCACGGTCTATGTGCCGACCCCGGTCGAGACGGCCAACACCAATGTGGGCCTGCGCAAGGAACCGAACAAGGACTTTGAGAACGCCGTTAACGCCTGGCTGGATGAAGCCCGTGGCAAGGGCGAAATCCAGTCCGTGGTGCTCAAGAACATGGAAAAGCTGGCCGGCGTCAAGGCCGATTCCTTCCCCAAGGAAGTCAAGTTCTGATGGTTGGTCCACATGGGCGCTTGGCCCATGTGAAACACCCCGGTTGCAGCCGCGTGCTGCCTCCGGGGTGTATGCGTTAAAGGTAGATTGATTTATGTACGAGTGGGACTTTAGCTTCCTGTGGAAGTACCGCATGCTGCTGGTCGGCGGTGTGGGCTACACCTTGCTGTTCACGGTGATCTGCGTGCTCGGCGGCTTGGCCGTCGGCCTGGTGGCGGGCCTGGGCCGTTTGTCCAGCAACAAGATTGTGACCGCGCCGCTGCGCGCCTTTGTCGAGGTCTTCCGCTGCACACCGGTGCTGGTGCAACTGGTGTGGTTCTACTACGCGCTGCCGGTGCTTACCGGCATCGAGATGAGCGCGCCCGTGGCGGCTGCGCTGTGCCTGTCCTTGTACGGCGGCGCCTTCTATTCCGAAATCATCCGGGGCGGCATCATCTCCACCGATATCGGCCAGACCGAAGCGGGCCAGGCGATCGGCATGACGCGCGGCCAGGTGATGCGCCGCGTGATCCTGCCCCAGGCTTTCCGCAAGATGATTCCGCCACTGGTCAACCAGTCGATCCTGCAGCTCAAGAACACCTCCTTGCTGATGGTGCTGGCCGTGCCCGATCTGCTCTACCAGGGCCAGGTCATTGCGCATGACACCTACCGCCCGCTGGAGGTCTATACCTTTATCGCCATCACCTATTTCCTGATTCTTTTCCCGGTGACTTTGTGGGCCAAGCGCCTGGAGCACGGCAGCGCTGCCAAGGAGGCCTGAGATGCAAGACCAACCGCTCATCTGTATTCGTGGCCTGAAAAAGTCCTTCGGCCAGCTTGAAGTGCTCAAGGACATCTGCCTGGATGTCAACCGGGGCCAGGTGGTGGCCTTGATCGGGCCCTCGGGCTCGGGCAAGTCCACCCTGCTGCGCTGCATCAACCTGCTGACCGTTCCTGATGGCGGTGATGTGCGGGTCGATGCGCAGTCCCTTGCTTTCAACGGCAAGCAGACCCAGCTGCCCAAGGACAAGGTGCTGGCGGGCTTCCGCGCACGCACCGGCATGGTGTTCCAGCATTTCAACCTGTTCCCGCACATGACGGTGCTGCAAAACGTCATGGAAGGCCCGATCACCGTGCTGCGCATCGGCAAGGCTGAGGCCGAAGCCCGCGCCACGGCGCTGCTGCAAAAGGTGGGCCTGGCCGAGCGCGCGCAGATGATGCCCGACCAGCTCTCGGGCGGCCAGAAGCAGCGCGTGGCCATTGCCCGCGCGCTGGCCATGCAACCCAGCGTGATGCTGTTTGACGAGGCCACCTCGGCGCTGGACCCCGAGCTGGTCGGTGAGGTGCTGCAGGTCATCCAGTCGCTGGCACGCGACGGCATGACCATGATTCTGGTGACCCATGAGATCGCCTTTGCCCGCGAGGTGGCCGACAAGGTCGTCTTCATGCGCGATGGCGTGGTGGTCGAAGAGGGCCCGCCCGCGCAGGTGATCGACAACCCGCAGCACGAAGCCACACGCAGCTTTCTGGGCCGCATTATTGGCCACGCCGTATAACCAGCAGGGAGGAGAACCATGGATTTTCGACTTGACGATATTGACCGCAAGCTGCTGGCGCTGTTGCAGGCCGACGCGCGCGAGTCCACGGCCAAGCTGGCGCGCAAGCTCAACCTGGCGCGCACCACCGTGGTGGCCCGCATTGCGCGTCTGGAGAAGGAAGGCGTCATCGCCGGCTACGGCGTGCGCCTGGGCTCCAAGCTGGAGCAGTCGGCCGTGCGCGCCTACTGCGGCATCAGCGTGATGCCCAAGACTGCCCAGGCCGTCATGCAGGTGTTGGAGAGCATTCCCGAGGTCGAAGAGGTCTCGGCCGTGTCCGGCCAGCATGACTACATGATCTTTCTGCGCTGCGATTCCAACGAAAAGCTCGATGCCTTGCTCGACCGCATCGGCCTGATCGAAGGCATTCGCCAGACCTACACCTCGGTGGTGCTGAGCCGCAAGATCGACCGCCGTGGCGCACTGCCCGCGCTGCCCCTGCTCGACTGAACCTGCCCATGCTGCCCAACGCTGCTGCCTCCTCCGTTTCCGCTTCCGCGCCTTTTCTCGGCATCCTGATGCTGGACACCCAGTTCCCGCGCCCGCCCGGGGACATCGGCAACCTGCAGACCTGGGCAGCGCTGGGCATCCCTGTGCAGATGCACAAGGTGCAGGGGGCCTCGCCCGCCAAGATCGTGCGCGAGGCCGATCCCCGCTTTGTGCAGCCCTTTGTCGATGCCGCCCGCGCAATGCAGGCACAAGGCGCTGCGCTGATCACCACCAGCTGCGGCTTTCTGGCCGCCTACCAGGATCTGCTGGCCAGCAGTGTTGATGTGCCGGTGGTCAGTTCCAGCCTGCTGCAGTGCGCGCTGCTGCCCCGGCCCGGCGTGGTGACCATCGCTGCGGCCAGCCTGACGCCACGCATTCTGGCCGCTGCCGGCGTGCCTGAAGGCACCCCCGTGCAAGGCGTGGCACCGGACGGAGAATTTGCCACGCGCATCCTCGGCAATGAGCTGGAGATGGACATCGCCCAGGCCGAGCGCGATGTGGTGGCTGCCGCCGTTGCGCTGTGCCAGGCCCATCCGCAGCTGCAATCGATTGTGCTGGAGTGCACCAATATGCCCGTCTACCGCGATGCGGTGGCAGGCGCTACCGGCCGGCCTGTGCATGATGTGGTGAGCCTGCTGGCGCAGCGCTGGGCCGCGTTGCCAGCCTGATTCTGGCCAGGCCTGAAGCGCCCGGCCATGCAGTCCGGGCGTAGTGGCAAGACCACGTGAGCCCGTTGCTTTAGCCCTTGAGGAAACGCTCGGCGCGAAACGGCCGTGCATCGACCGGCGCATCGTCGCCGCGCATCAGCGCCGCCAGAATCGCACCCGTGCCCGGCCCGGTGCTGAAGCCAATGTGCTGGTGGCCAAAGGCCAGCCAGAGATTGCGCTGACCCGGCATCGCGCCAATGATGGGGCGGCTGTCCGGCAGGGTGGGGCGGCTGCCCATCCAGGGCGCCGGCTCCAGCGCCTGGCCCATGTCAATCGCCTCGCGGGCGGCGGCTTCGGCCAGGCCCAGTTGCACCGGGTTGGCGGGGGCATCGATATCGGTCAGCTCCACACCACTGGTCAGGCGCAGGCCTTGCTCCATCGGGCTCAGCACATAGGCGCCAGCGGTGTCGTAGACCGGGCGCGAGATATTGCAGGACGCGGGTGGCGCAAAGTGCATGTGGTAGCCGCGCTCATAGGCCATCGGCACCTTCACGCCCAGGGTCGCCATGAACTGGCGGCTCCATGGGCCCAGGGCCACCACCACGCGGTCGGCCTCCAGGCCATCTTGCGCACCATCGGCGCGGATGCGCCAGCGGCTGCCGGCGAGTGGCTCCACGGTCTTGATGCGGGCCTGCGCATACTGGCCGCCTTGCTTGCGGAAAAGCTCGGCATAGGCCTTGACGACATCGCCCGGGCTGTCCACCGACCAGGTGTCCTTGATCCACAGCGCGCGCTCAAAAATGGGGTTGAGCGCCGGCTCCAGCTGGCGGATATGGTCGCGCTCCAGCACCTCGGTGGCCACGCCGAAATGGGCCATGCGCTCACGCGCCAGCGCGCCGCCCGCAAAGGCGCTGGACTGGCGGTAGAGAAACATCCAGCCGTTGTCGCGCATGCGGTGCGCGGCGCCGCTGGCGCGCAGCAGCTGGGCGTGCTCGTTCATCGACAGGCGGATGAGGCTGTCCAGCGCCGTGGTGGTTTCCTCGAACGCCGTTTTGCGGGCCAGGGCGACAAAGCGCGCGGCCCAGCCCAGGTTTTGCAGCAGAAACCGGGCCTGGTAGCGAAAGCCAGCGCTCTGGTTCTTCAGCAGCACCGGCAGGTTGCCCCAGAGGCTGGGGTTGTTGAAGGGCATCAGCGAGCTGCGCGCGATCACCCCCGCGTTGCCGTAGGAGGTCTCTTCGCCAGGGGCCAGCCGGTCCAGCAAGGTCACCTGGAAGCCCTTTTTCTGCAGCGCCAACGCGCTGGCAACGCCCACCATGCCGGCGCCCAGCACGGCCACGGAAATATTGCTCATGGAATGTTTGGAGTCCTGGCAGTCATCTAGAAACGATCTAGCGTATGACTGATATTAAATTAACAATCAAAACCAAGGGCTTGGCAAGCGCGGGCGCCCGGGCCATCGCCGGGCCGCACCGCCTGCCGGGCCTGCGGGCCAGCCCCTGGTCAGGATGCCTGTACAACAAGCGTTTTTCGCAGCGCATCCTGCGGCGCGTATTTTAGGAAATTACGGTGACAAGGGTCTTCCGTTTTGGCGCAATTTCCTTAACTTTTAGTAAAGTCTTGCGGCCCCGCAAGCCCTAGGTTCCGATCAACCGGGCAGCTGCGCGCCTTCGACCAGAAACTGCAGCTTGCGCTGGCCTTGCCATTCGTTGATGTCCAGCCGGTAGGCCAGCAGCACCTTGGCAGGTAGTGGCTCGGTATGGCCAAACCAGATGCCGTCCACCATCTCGCCATGGTGGCGCAGCTTGAGCGACAAATGCTTCTCTCCCACCAGGCGCTGGCTGACGATCTCCAGCTCTTCGCTGAAGGTCGGCGGCGCAAAGCCCTGGCCCCAGACCTGGCTGTTGAGCGTGTCCACGGTCTCGGCATGGCGGAACTGCACCGGCAGCGGGCCGTCGGTCTCCAACTGGCGGGTGAGCGTGCGCTCATCCAGCCATTCCTGCGCAACCTGGGCAAGCGCCTGTTCAAACACCTCGAAATCGTCCAGCGCAATCGTGCAACCGGCCGCCATCGCATGGCCGCCGAACTTGATCAGCACACCTGGGTGGCGCTTGGCTACCAGGTCCAGCGCATCGCGCAGATGGAAGCCGGGGATCGAGCGGCCCGAGCCTTTCAGCTCATGCTCATGGCCGGGCGCACTGCTGGCGGCAAACACAAAGGTCGGGCGGTGCAGCTTGTCCTTGATGCGCGAGGCGACGATGCCGACCACGCCTTCGTGAAAATCCGGGTCAAACACGCTGACGGCCGGAGGCGGCTCAGTGCCTTCTTCAAACAAGGCCTCGGCCAGCAGCATGGCGTGTTCGCGCATGCCGGTTTCGATATCGCGGCGCTCGCGGTTGATGGCATCCAGCTGGCGCGCCAGGGTGTCGGCCAGCAAGGTGTCGTCGGTCAGCAGGCATTCGATGCCAATGGTCATATCGGCCAGGCGCCCGGCCGCATTGATGCGCGGGCCCAAGGCAAAGCCAAAGTCAAAGGTGCTGGCGGTGGCGGCACGGCGGCTGGCGGCCGAGAACAGCGCGCCCAGGCCGGGTGGCATATGGCCGGCGCGGATGCGGCGCAGGCCTTGGGCCACCAGGCGGCGGTTGTTGGCGTCGAGCTTGACCACGTCGGCCACGGTGCCCAGTGCTACCAGCGGCAGCAGGCTGTCCAGGCGCGGCTGGGCCATGTCGGCAAAGGCACCCCGGTCGCGCAGCACGGCGCGCAAGGCCATCAGCACATAGAACATCACGCCCACACCGGCCATGGCCTTGCTGGCAAAGCCGCAGCCGGGTTGGTTGGGGTTGACGATGGCATCGGCCGCCGGCAAGGTGGCTGCCGGCAGGTGGTGGTCGGTGACGATCACCGTCATGCCCAGTGCCTTGGCGCGCGCCACGCCGTCCACGCTGGCAATGCCGTTGTCCACGGTCACCAGCACCTGCGCGCCTTGCTGGTGCACGCGCTCGGCAATTGCGGCCGTGAGGCCATAGCCGTCAACCACGCGGTCCGGCACCAGGTAGCTGACCTGCTGGGCACCCAGCATGCGCAGGCCACGCAGGGCCACGGCGCAGGCGGTGGCGCCGTCGCAGTCGTAATCGGCCACCACGCAAATGCGCTGCTGCTGGCCAATCGCATCGGCCAGCAGCAGGGCCGCTTCACGCGTGCCCAGCAGGCCGGCGGGCGGCAGCAACTGGGCCAGGCCGTCGTCCAGCTCAGCGGCGGCTTGCACGCCGCGCGCGGCAAACAGGCGGGCCAGCAGTGGGTGCACACCTGCCTGCTCCAGCGCCCAGACGGTGCGCGGGGGAATATCTCTAGCCAGAATTTTCATAGGGAACTCAGAAGCGCCAAGGGCTTGGTCGGTGCCAGCCATTGCTTGATTTTCGGTAGCCAGCCGGGGGCTGGGGGTGCCAGGGTGATGGCATTTTTCTCGCCGCAGAGGCTGATCCGGCTCCAGGCGGTGCTGGCCAGGGTCGCATCCAGCTGCTGCCACTGCTGCTGCCAGCTGCGCCAGTCGCCCACCAGGGCGCTGTCGCGCAACGCAGTATTCAGCACCGGCACCTGGGCGGGTGGCTGGTAGCCGGCGGGCAGGGCGCCTGCGCCGTGCACCCAGAAGGAATTGATGGGCGCGCGGCCACTGGCCTCGCGTGCATCGCTGAAGGCGTGGGTGTAGAGCAGCATCTGCATCTCGGTCTGCAGGCGCTGCAGCACGGCGGCTTGCGCTTTGTCGGGCTGCCAGGGCCGCACATCGCGCAGCGCAATGCGGTCCAGCGCAGCGGTATCGAGCTGCGCAAACACCGGGCCGCGTGCCAGCCAGCGGTCGGGCCGGTCGTAGACCAGTTCAATGCCGTCTTCGCTAAACCAGGGCGCCATGATGGCCAGCAGGCTGCGCGATTCCTCGTCGCTCATCTGCGCGGCAGACAACTCGCTCATGCGCACCTGGTCGGGCGAGATCTGCCAGTGGCAGGGCGAGAGAAAGGCCCAGCCGGCATCGCCCGGTGCCTGGCCGTTTTGCAACTGATACAGCGCCGCCCAGGGCGTGGCCTTGGGCGGCAGGCCCATGGCCTGGGCCAGCACACGTTCATGGGGCGGGGCAAAATCTTCCAGCGCGCCGTTGTCGCTGGCGCTGACGGACCACTGCCGCAGCAGGCGTTGCAGGTTCGGCAGGGGCAGCGCCTGCAAGGCTTGCTGGCAGCCCGGCTCGTCCGTGGCCGCGTAGGAGATGATCAAATGCTGGTTTTCCGACATGGGTCTATTGTCGGCGATGCCACAATGCGGTTTGCGGTGCAGTGGATTAAGAAGCTTCTAAGGCCCAACCGGCACCATCTACATTTTTAGAACGATTTATGCAGATTCCCTATGAATTGGCGCTGGGCTGGCGCTACACCCGTGCGGGTCGGGCAACCCGGCGCAATGGGTTTATTTCGTTCATCTCGGGCGTGTCCATGCTGGGCATTGCCTTGGGGGTGGCGGCCTTGATCATCGTGCTGTCGGTGATGAACGGTTTTCAAAAAGAGGTGCGCGACCGCATGCTCAGCGTGGTCTCGCATATCGAGATCTTCACGCCCGGCGGCGATGCCTTGCCCGATCCGGCCCGCACCATTGCCGAGGCCAAGGCCAACCCCAATGTGATTGGCGCGGCGCCTTTTGTCTCTGCCCAGGCGCTGGTCGCCCGGGGTGAAGACATGCGCGGCGCGCTGCTGCGCGGCATTGACCCGGCGTTGGAGCCCGAGGTCACCGACATGACCACCGGCATCGACCAGAGCAGTTTGCAGGCGCTCACACCGGGCAGCTTCAATGTGGTGCTGGGCTCCGAGCTGGCGCGTATTCTGGGCGTGGGCCAGGGCGACCAGGTCACCCTGATCGTGCCCAGCGGCCAGGTCACCCCGGCCGGCACCGTGCCCCGCCTCAAACAGATGCAGGTGGTGGGCACCTTCAACTCCGGCCACTACGAGTACGACTCCACCCTGGTGCTGATGCACCATGAGGATGCCGAGCGCCTGTTCCGCCTGGAAGGCCCGACCGGCGTGCGCCTCAAGCTCAAGGACCTGCACCAGGCCCCTGAGGTGACCCAGCAGCTGGCCCACAGCCTGAGCGGCCACCTGCTGATCCGCGACTGGACGCAGCAGAACAAGACCTGGTTTGCCGCCGTTCAGGTGGAAAAACGCATGATGTTCATCATCCTGACCCTGATCGTCGCCGTGGCCGCCTTCAACCTGGTGACCACCCTGGTGATGACCGTCACCGACAAGCGTGCCGATATCGCCATCCTGCGCACCTTGGGCGCCAGCCCGCGCAGCATCATGGGCGTGTTTGTGGTGCAGGGCGCGCTGGTGGGTGTCATCGGCACCCTGGTCGGCCTGGGCCTGGGTCTCCTGGTGGCCTGCAATATCGATGTCATCGTGCCCGCCATCGAGCGCGCACTGCACACCAGCTTCCTGCCCAAGGACATCTACCTGATCAGCCAGATGCCGAGCGAGCCCCAGCGCAGCGACATCGTGCCGATTACTGTCATCTCCCTGATCCTGGCCTTTGTGGCCACCCTGTACCCCAGCTGGCGCGCCAGCCGCGTGAACCCCGCCGAGGCGCTGCGTTATGAATGATTCGTCCATCGTCCTGGAGGCCTCGGGCCTGACCAAGCGCTTTACCGAAGGCCTGCTCGATGTGCAGGTGCTCCATGGCATCGACCTGCAGGTGCAGGCCGGCCAAACCCTGGCCATCGTCGGCGCCTCGGGCTCGGGCAAATCCACCTTGCTGCATTTGCTCGGCGGGCTGGATGCGCCCAGCAGCGGCACCGTCAGCCTCAAGGGCCAGCGGCTCGACACGCTCAGCGCCGCCCGCCAGGGCGAGCTGCGCAACCAGCACCTGGGCTTTATTTACCAGTTCCACCATCTGCTGCCCGAGTTCAGCGCGCTGGACAACGTGGCCATGCCGTTGCGCATCCGCCGCATGCCCTATGCCGAATGCACCGAGCGTGCGCGCGAGGTGCTGGCCTCGGTGGGCCTGAAGGACCGCGTGCTGCACCGCCCCGCCGAGCTCTCCGGGGGCGAGCGCCAGCGCGTGGCCATTGCGCGCGCGCTGGTCACCCAGCCCGCCTGCGTGCTGGCCGATGAGCCCACCGGCAACCTGGACCGCGCCACGGCTGACACCGTCTTCGCGCTGATGCTGCAGCTGGCGCGCGAACGCGGCACCGCCTTTGTCATGGTCACCCATGATGGCGAGCTGGCCCAGCGCTGCGACCGGGCGGTGCGCATGGTCAACGGCCGCTTTGAAGCCTGAGCCAGGCTGGCCGCGCCCGCATGCCCTTCTGGATTGATACCCATTGCCACTGGGATGCCCCCGAGTTCGATGCCGACCGCGACACCTTGCGCGCCGCCGCACATGCGGTGGGGGTGGCGCACTGCGTGATCCCTGCGGTAGAGCGCAGCAACTGGGCCACCGTGCGCGAGCTGGCGCATCGCTGGGGCGACAGCTATGCGCTGGGCATCCACCCGCTCTACACCGGCCGTGCGGTAGAAGCCGACATCGAGGCCCTGGCCGACATGCTCGAAGACTGCCGCGATGACCCGCGTCTGGTGGCGATTGGCGAGATCGGCCTGGATTTTTTTGTGCCCGGGCTGGATGCCGAGCGCCAGACCTGGTTTTACGAGCAGCAACTGCAGCTGGCGCGCCGCTTTGACCTGCCGGTGATCCTGCATGTGCGCCGCTCGTCGGACCAGCTGCTGCGCGCGCTGCGCCGCTGGCCGGTGCAGGGCGGCATTGCGCATGCGTTCAACGGCAGCCTGCAGCAGGCGCAGCAGTTTATCGAGCGCGGCTTTGCGCTGGGCTTTGGCGGCGCGCTGACCTATGAGCGCGCGCTGCATCTGCGCCGCCTCGTGCAGCAGCTGCCGATGGAGGCCATCGTCGTCGAGACCGATGCCCCCGATATTCCCCCACACTGGCTCTACACCACGGCCGAGCAGCGCGCCGCTGGCGAGGCCCAGGGCCGCAACCAGCCGGCCGAGATTCCACGTATCGCGCAGGTCATGCTGGCGCTGCGGGCCGAGGCCCATGCCAATGAAGCATTGACCACCGCCGACTGGCAGCGGGCCACCAGCGCCAATGCCGCCCGGGTGCTGCTCCGGCTGCAGCCTCTGCTGCCTAATGCCGATGGGGGATTAGCCCATGGCTGATGCGCTGCTCTGCGGGCTGGCCCCGGTCGTGGGGCCGGGCACCCAGGTCTTGATTCTGGGCAGCTTCCCCGGTGTGCAGTCCTTGCAGCTGCAGCAGTACTATGCCCATCCGCGCAACCACATGTGGCCGCTGCTGGCAGCCTTGTGGCCGGAGCACCCGCAGCCCAGCGCCTATGCCGAGCGCTGCGCCTGGCTGCTGGAGCGGGGTCTAGGCCTGTGGGATGTCTATGCCGCCTGCGAGCGTGAAGGCAGTCTGGACACCAGCATCCGCAATGCCCAGCTCAATGATTTTGTGGCGCTCAAACAGCAGTGCCCGTTGTTAGTGGCCGCTGCCCACAATGGCGGCGAGAGCTTTCGCCATGCACCCCGCGTGCAGGCCGTGCTGGGCCTGCCCAGCTACCGCCTGCCTTCCAGCAGCCCGGCCAATGCTTCATGGAGCTTTGAGCGCAAACTGGCCGGTTGGCGCGAAGTGATGCAGCAAACCGGCCTGCGCGACTAAGCGCCAGCCTTTTGCAGCGCGACACGTTTGCCCTTCTTGGCCGCGACGGGCTTCGAGGTGGCAGGGCTGCTGGCCGCCACCGGGCTGCCGCCCACCCAGCGCCAGGACAGGCGCTGCACCGTCGGCCCCAGCAAGACCACAATCGTGAAAGCCGCGGGCCAAGACATCAGATAGGCCTGCAGCCAGCGGCCGATGAAATCGCCCACAAAGCCCAGGTTCAGCCAGGTCACCCAGGCCGTCATCAGGCCGGAGAGCAGCAGCGACATCAGCACGGAGGACAGCAGGCGTTGTTTGAGCGCGTTCGACATGGCGGTTCCAGAAAGATCAATGCGCGCAGTCTAAAGGCTGATTGATAATGGAAAAATAGACAAATTCAAGTTCTTAAATTCCATAAATGAAATCATGCTGGATGACCTGGCCTTGTTTGCCGCCATTGTGGACAGTGGCAGCCTGAGCGCGGCAGCGCGCCGCACCCGGCTGCCGCCCGCCACCGTAACCCGGCGCCTGCAGCAGCTTGAGCAGCAACTGGGCTGCAAGCTCTTGCATCGCAGTGCCCGCCGCCTGCAGCCCACGCCCGAGGGGCTGGAATACTACGAACGCTGCGCGCCACTGCTGCGCTCGCTGCAGCAGGCCACTGAAAGCCTGGAGGCCAGCCACACCCAGGTGCAGGGCCTCGTGCGCGTGCTCGCGCCGATGAACCTGGCCAAGGGCCTGCTGCGGCCGGTGTGGACGGCCTTTCTGGCGCAACACCCCAAGGTGCAGCTCGATCTGCGCCTGTCCAACCTGCGCGAGGATGTGTTTGAGCATGGCGCCGATCTGGCGGTGCGCCTGGGTGATCTGCCCGATTCCAGCCTGGCGCACCGGCGCCTGGGCACGACTGCTATTGGCCTGCTGGCATCGCCCGGCTACCTGGCGCAGGCGGGCACACCGCGCCATCCGCGTGAGCTAGCGGGCCACCAGTGGCTGGTGGCCGAGCCGCTGCGCACCGTGCAGCTGCAGCATGCGCAAACCGGGGAGCGCTATGCCCAGTCCTTCCATGCCGAGGCGCGCTGCGTCATCAACGATGTGGCCCTGGCCGCCGAGATGGCCTGCACAGGCCATGGCATGCTGCACTGCCCCCTGTGGATGTGCGATGCACAGCTGCGCAGTGGTGCGCTGCTGCATGTGCTGCCCCAGTGGCATGCGCCCGCCAACCCGATCTTCATGGTCTGGCCCCAGCAGCGCCATATGCCGGCGCGGGTGCGTGCGCTGGTCGAGATGCTCGGGGACTTTGCCCGGGCCGAACCCTGGCTGCAAGGCCAAATGCCGATAATCCCCACCCATGACGACTAGAAAAAAATCTCCGCAGCTGGCGCAGCCACTGCCCGAGGTCACGATTTCCGACTTTGACGGAGCCCGCTATCTGCACCTGGGCACCCCCTGGGTGCAAGGCTCGATGCGCATCAAAAAGCCTTTCGATATCGACCTGGAATATGTGCAGCGCATGATGGCCTGGCTGCTGCTGGTGGACTGGCCCACGGTGCCCGAGCGCCGCGCAATGCAGCTGGGCCTGGGGGCCGCCGCTGCTACCAAGTTCTGCGCGCAAAAGCTGGGCATGGCCAGCACCACCGCGATCGAGCTCAACCCCCAGGTGATCACGGTCTGCCGCCAGTGGTTCAAGCTGCCGCCGGACAGCGACAAGCTCCAGGTCGTGCTGGGCGATGCCGGGGTCGAGATCCAGAAGCCCCAGTACCTGCAGACCATCGATGCGCTGCAGGTCGATCTGTACGACCACGAGGCGGCTGCTCCCGTGCTCGACAGCTCCGACTTCTACCAGCACTGCCGCAACTTGCTGACCGAGGACGGCTGCATGACGGTGAACCTGTTTGGCCGCACCAACAGCTTTGCCCGCAGCCTTGCCCATATCCAGGAGGCCTTTGGGCCGGAGGCCGTCTGGCGCTTTGCGGCAACGAAGGAGGGCAATACCGTCGTGCTGGCCCAGCGCAGCGCCAGCCGCCCCAGCCGCGAGCTGCTCAGCCAGCGTGCCGACCTGGTGCAGCAGCAGACCGGCTTGCCGGCGCTCAAGTGGTTAAAGGTTTTTAAACCTGTGCAGCCGCTGCTGGACTGACTTTACCTGGCATCCATGGAACGATCAGGTATAAAGCCAGAAGACAAAAAGACAGAGGGAATCCACCATGGCAGTGCCTGATCAGCCAAACAAACACCACAAGAGCCGGGGCGATGCCTTGCCCGGTGATATCGCCACCAAAAGCCGTTCATCGAGTGGGCCAGGCGGCGGTGGCATTTCCGGTGCATCGGCACCGATTCGGCGCTCGGCGATCTTTGTGCCTGGTAATGTCGAAGACGGTCCTGCACCGTCCAAGCCCAGTGGTCCTGCCTCGCTGCCTTCTACGCCAAGCGGATCAGGCCCCGCCACCGTGCCGCCAGCGCGCAGCGGCTTGCCGGCGCTGATGCAGCGCCCGCTGGATTTGACCCAGGTCATCAACTGGCTGCAGACCGATGGCTGGATCAGCCCCGAACTGGCCAAGGCGACCATCGACCGCTGCAGCCATGCATCCAGCAGCCAGCACCCGATCGTGCGTCTGGCCAGTGTGGTGGTGCCACGCCAGCTAGATGGCAAGGCACTCGATGTGGAGATGCTTACCGAGTTTGTCGCCAAGCATTGCGGCCTGCCTTATTACAAGATCGACCCGCTGAAGGTGGACGCCGCCAAGGTGGCCGAAACCATGGGCGCGCCCTATGCGCAGCGCCACGGCATTCTGCCGGTGCAGGTGACGGCCCAGGAGGTGGTGATTGCGGTCAAGGAACCTTGGATTGATGAGTGGGTCGGCGAGGTCGAGCGCCAGGCGCGGCGCAAGGTGCGCCGGGTGCTGGCCAACCCCAAGGACATCGACCGCTACCGCAACGAATTCTTTGCGCTGGCCAAGTCGGTCAAGGCGGCCAGCAAGCTGGGCGGCTCGCTCAGCTCGCTGGGCAACTTCGAGCAGCTGGTCGACCTTAGCAACACCAACCAGCAGTTCGATGCCAATGACCAGGGCATCATCCGCCTGGTGGACTGGCTGTGGCAGTTTGCCTTTGCGCAGCGCGCCAGCGATATCCACCTGGAGCCGCGCCGCGACCAGTCGGTGATCCGCTTCCGCATTGACGGCGTGCTGCACAAGGTCTACCAGATGCCGCTGGGCGTGCACAACGCCATCGTCTCGCGCGTCAAGCTGCTGGGCCGCATCGACGTGGTCGAAAAGCGCCGCCCGCAGGACGGCCGCATCAAGACCCGCAACACCTTGGGTGACGAGGTGGAAATGCGTCTGTCCACCTTGCCCACCGCCTTTGGCGAGAAGATGGTGATGCGTATCTTTGACCCGGAAAACACCGTCAAGGATCTGTCGGCGCTGGGCTTTACCCCGCATGATGCGCAGCGTTGGGAGAAGCTGGTCGAGCGCCCGCACGGCATCATCCTGGTCACCGGCCCCACCGGCTCGGGCAAGACCACCACCTTGTATTCGACCCTGAAGCGCCTGGCCACCGAAGAGGTGAATGTATCGACCGTGGAGGACCCGATCGAAATGATCGAGCCGGCCTTCAACCAGACCCAGGTGCAGCCGGCGCTGGATTTCAGCTTTGTCGAAGGCCTGCGCGCGCTGATGCGGCAGGACCCGGACATCATCATGGTCGGCGAAATCCGCGATCTGGAAACCGCTGAAATGGCCGTGCAGTCTGCGCTGACCGGCCACTTGGTGTTCTCCACCCTGCACACCAACGATGCCCCCAGCGCCATCAGCCGCTTGATGGAGTTGGGCGTGCCGCCGTACCTGATCAATGCCACCTTGCTGGGCGTGCTGGCGCAGCGCCTGGTGCGTACCCTCTGCCCGCAGTGCAAGCAGCCCGATGAGGAAGCATCGACCGAGGCGCTGACCAGCGCCATCCAGCCCTGGAAGATCAAGCGCGACTACCGCCCCTACAAACCCGTGGGCTGCGAAGAATGCCGCGACACCGGCTTTCGCGGACGCATGGGCTTGTACGAACTGCTCACCGTGTCCGAAGCACTCAAGGACCAGGTCCATGGCTCGCCGTCGATGTCGGTGCTGCGCCGCCAGGCGGTGAAGGACGGCATGCACCCGCTGCGCCTGGCGGGCGCGCTGCGCGTGTCCGAAGGCCTGACCACCATCGAAGAGGTGATGGCCAATACGCCGCCCATCGAAATGGGCGACCGTTAATCTTCTCTGCCCCCCGCTGCCCTCAAGCAAGGGCGCGTGCGGGGCACCCTGGGACTAAGGGATCACCCTGTCCAGTCTCATCCAATCAGAAGGCTGCTATCTGGCTGCAGGCCGCGCCCAGCTTGGGTTTCGGCGCTGCAGGGGTAGGTGTCACCATAGGGGTTTTCCTGTGTGGAATCGTAAGTGGAATCCACATGCGTCAGCTGCCCGTCAGCGTTGACAATGCGCTGCATCCCTAAAATTGTTTGGAGACAAAGGTAATGAAGCTCAAAAGCCAGAAAGACTTCTGGGCGGGCATCATGTACATGGCAGTAGGTCTCGGGTTCGCCATCGGCGCCCAGAACTACTCGATCGGTACAGGTGCTCGCATGGGTCCGGGGTACTTCCCGTTGATTCTCGGCGTCCTGCTGACGCTGATCGGTGCAGCCGTGGCCTTCAAGGGCCTCACGGCTGGCCCTGCTGACGGAGACCCGGTCGGCAAATGGGCATGGCGACAAGTGTTCTTCATCTTGCTGGCCAACTTTGCCTTCGGCATCCTGCTCGTGGGCGTGCCCACCATCGGCATTCCTGCCATGGGCCTGATCGTCGCCATCTATGCACTGGTCTTCATTGCCAGCCTGGCAGGTTCGGAGTTCCGCGCCAAGTCGGTCTTCATTCTGGCCACCATCCTGGCCATTGGCAGTTACGTCGCTTTCGTGTGGGCACTGAACCTTCAGTTCCCCGTGTGGCCTAGCTTTATTACCGGTTAAGAGGGGCCAGGACCATGGAATTGTTTGACAACCTGGCCACCGGTTTCGGTGTTGCCTTTACCTTTCAAAACCTGATTTACTGCTTTATCGGCTGTCTGTTGGGTACCCTGATCGGCGTCTTGCCTGGTATCGGCCCTGTGGCCACCATCGCGATGCTGCTGCCTGCCACCTACGCACTGCCACCTGTGGCTGCACTGATCATGTTGGCCGGTATTTACTACGGCGCCCAGTACGGCGGCTCCACCACGGCGATCTTGGTGAATCTCCCGGGAGAGTCATCATCGGTCGTGACTGTGATTGACGGCTACCAGATGGCCCGCAAGGGACGCGCTGGTCCGGCACTGGCGGCAGCGGGCATTGGCTCGTTCTTCGCCGGCTGCGTGGGCACCATCATCCTGGCTGCCTTCGCACCTCCGCTGACCGAAGTGGCCTTCATGTTCGGCCCTGCCGAGTACTTCTCGCTGATGACCCTGGGCCTGATTGGCGCCGTGGTGCTGGCTTCGGGTTCGCTGCTCAAGGCGGTGGGCATGATTGTGCTGGGTCTGCTGCTGGGCCTGGTGGGTACCGACGTGAACTCCGGCGTGGCCCGTTACTCCTTCGACATTCCTGAGCTGACCGACGGTATCGACTTCGTCGTGATCGCCATGGGCGTGTTCGGCTACGGTGAAATCATCGCCAACCTGTCCAAGCCTGACGATGAGCGCGAAGTGTTTGCTGCCAAGGTGACTGGCCTGATGCCGACCAAGGAAGACTTCAAGCTGATGTTCCCCGCGATGCTGCGTGGTACTGCTCTGGGTTCGGCCCTGGGTATCCTGCCTGGTGGCGGTGCGATGCTGTCGGCTTTCGCGGCCTACACGATCGAGAAGAAGACCAAGCTGCGTCCTGGTGAAGTTCCTTTCGGCCAAGGCAATATCCGTGGCGTGTGCTCGCCTGAATCGGCCAACAACGCTGGCTCGCAGACCTCGTTCATTCCCCTGCTGACCCTGGGTATTCCACCAAACGCCGTGATGGCACTGATGGTGGGTGCGATGACCATCCACAACATCCAGCCTGGTCCCCAGGTGATGACCAGCAACCCAGAACTGTTCTGGGGTCTGATTGCCTCGATGTGGATCGGTAACCTGATGCTGATCATCCTGAACCTGCCGCTGATCGGCGTCTGGATCAAGCTGCTGACCGTGCCTTACCGCTGGTTGTTCCCATCGATCGTGCTGTTCTGCGCTGTCGGTGTGTACGGTACCAACAACAACAGCTGGGACGTGTGGATGGTGGGTATCTTCGGTTTCGTGGGCTATGTGTTCCACAAGCTGGGTACGGAACCTGCTCCCCTGCTGCTGGGCTTCATCCTGGGCCCGATGATGGAAGAAAACCTGCGCCGTGCCCTGCTGCTCTCGCGTGGTGACTGGTCGGTGTTCGTCACCCGTCCGATCTCTGCCGGCCTGCTGATCGCAGCTGCCATCCTGCTGGTGGTGGTCTGCTTGCCAGCGGTGAGCAAGAAGCGCGAAGAAGCCTTTGTCGAAGAAGACTGATCGCCCGTAGCCAGGCTGCAACATGGAAAAGGCATCTTCGGATGCCTTTTTATATTTCTACGGCCCAAGAGCGCTGTGGCTTATCGGTGATAATGAGAGTTATTCCCATCTGAGGCGCGAAAGCTGGACCGCCGATGGAGACCCTGGCTTTCCATGGGGCGTTGCCCGTTCGTGCTTGAGCGCTATTACCGAGAACTGCTGAACTTCTGCCTGCGCAAGGTCAGAGACCGCGACACCGCGGCCGACCTGGCGCAGGAGAGCTATGCGCGCGTGCTCGGCATGCAGCGCGCCGGCAAGGTGATCGACCAGCCGGCCGCTTTGCTCAAGCAGGTGGCATTGAACGCCAAGATCGATCTGGACCGGCGTGCCCAGCTGCGCCAGCACGAAGACATCGACGCGCTCGATGAAACCCAGCAACCCGCCAGCCCCCAGCGCCTGCAGCCCGAGGCGGCCTATGCCTCATCGCAAACCGTGCAGGCTTACCTGGCCACCATCCAGGCCCTGCCGCCCCGCTGCCGCGAGGCCTTTTGCATGTACCTGTTTGACGAGCTGTCCAACCAGCAGATTGCCGAACGCATGGGCGTGTCGATCAGCATGGTCAACCAGTACATCAGCCGTGGCAAGATCGCCTGCGCGACCCGCAAACAGGAGCTGGACCATGGTGATTGATCCCTTCCAGCGCAGGGCCGACATGCAGTTTTTCCGCGCCCATGCGTCTATAGCTTTGAGATGAGCCGTTTTTCCACCTCGCCCTCCCAAGCATCCGCCCCGCCTTTTGACGAGGCGGCGGAGGCGCGCGCGCTGCAGGCCTTCTTTGGCGAGCAGGACGCTGTGGAGCTGCAGGCCGCGCAGTGGCACACCCGCCAGGAGCAGGGCTTGGACGCGGGCGAGCAGGCGGAACTGGTGCAGTGGCTGCAGGCCAGCGCCGCGCATGCCGAGGCCTTTGCCCGCATGGATACCGGCGTTGCCCGCTTGCGTGCGCTGCCTGCAGACGCGGTGGCCCAGTGGCGCGCCAGCCAGGCGGCGAGCCAGCCGGCTGCCGCTGCCGCATCGCCCAAACCCGCAGCCGCCCAACCCAGGCCAGCGCGCCCTCGGCCCTGGCTGCAGGCCCTGCTGCCTGGTCCGCGTGGCCTGGCCTTCTGTGCCGTGTTGCTGATTGCGCTCGGCCTGGGCTGGCACCAGTGGATGCAGCCGGTCTACAGCGCGCACTATGTCGTCGAGCGCGGCCAGCGCCAAAGCCTGCAGCTGCCCGATGGCACGACCCTGGTGCTTGATGCCGACACCGATGCCCAGGTGCGCCTGTACCGCCACCGGCGCGAGGTGCAGCTGGCGCATGGCCAGGCCATGTTCAGTGTGGCCCCTGATGCCAGCAAGCCTTTTGAGGTGCAGGCCGGCCCGGCCCGCGTCACCGTGGTGGGCACGCGCTTTGCGGTGCGTTATCGCCAGGATGGCATCGATGCCGGCCAGGTGCGGGTGGAGGTGCAAGAAGGGCGGGTGCGCGTGGCCGCCGTGCAGACCCCTTCCAGCGCACTGCTGCTGACCGCTGGCCAAACCACCCAGGTGGCCGCCGATGGCTTGTTGGCACCCGTGGGCAGCGTGCCCCCCGACAGCGTGGGCCTGTGGCGCAAGGGCTTGCTGCGCTTTGACCACACTCCCCTCGCCCAGGCCTTGCAGGAGATGGAGCGCTATGGCCCCACTGGCCTGGTGGTGCGCGACCCTGCCGTCGCCGCGCTGCCGATTGGCGGCAGCTACGCGACCGCCAAGCCGGCCGAGTTCGCCCATATGCTGACCCTGGTGCTGCCGGTGCGCCTGGTGCCCAGCGCTGGGGGCCGGGCCGAGATCGTGGCCAGATCCGATAAAAAATAATTCCAAAAAATACCAAAAGCAGGGTGCAGTTCTGCGAACCCGGTGCGTCATAGAAGGTAATGAGATTTATTTACTGCATTGCCTGACCATGTCCTCCACCCGTTTTTCCCTCGCTTCCCGCGCGCCTTCGCGCACTTCTTCGGTATCCACCATGGCCCGCTTCCACTCCGCACCGCTGGCGCTGGCAGCCGCGCTGGTGCTGACGATGCCGCTGGCGGCACATGCGCAATCCGCCACACCGTCCAACCCAGCCAACCAGGCCAGCAGCCTGTCGATTGCGGCCCAGCCGCTGGGCGCGGCGCTGCAGGCACTGTCGGCAGCCACGGGCGTGTCCATCGGCTTTGCGCCGGCCTTGGTGGAGGGCAAGACGGCGCCCGCCGTCTCCGGCACGCTCACCCCGCAGCAAGCGGCGGACCGTCTGCTGGCCGGCAGCGGCCTGATGGCGGTGCGCCAGGGCGAGGCCATGGTCATCAAGGCAACGCCTGCGGCGTCCGACACCAGCACCTTGCCGACGGTGACGGTCACCGCGCAAGGCGAGCGCAACGCGACCAGCGAAGGCACGGGCTCGTTGGCGGCCTCGGCCGTCAGCCTCAACAAGGGCGACCAGTCGCTCAAGGACATTCCGCAGTCCATCAGCGTGATGACGCGCAAGCAGCTCGACGAGCAGGGCGTGAGCGACCTGCGCGATGCGATGAACAAGGTGACCGGCACGATGGGGCTGCAGGGCGTGGGCCAGGGCATGGTGTTGGCCTCGCGTGGTTTCCAGATCGATGCCTGGCAGTACGACGGTGTGGCGATTCCGCGCAACCATTACTCGCTGGGCAACTGGGGGACCGAGGGCATGGTGTTTTACGACCGGCTGGAAGTGCTGCGTGGCGCCTCGGGCCTGCTGCAGGGCACGGGCAGCCCGGGTGGTGCCGTCAACCTGGTGCGCAAGCGCGGCCAGCGGGAGACGACTGTCACCGTGACCGCCCGCGCCGGCTCCTGGGACCGCTATGGCCTGCAGCTCGATGCCGGTGGCCCGCTGAACGACGAGGGCAGCCTGCGTGGCCGCCTGGTGGTGGATGAGTCGCGTGGCCACTCCTTTGTCGACTATGTGAATGAGCGCACACGCTCGCTCTACGCCGCCTTGGATTACGACATCAGCCCCGACACCACGGTCGGCTTTGGCGTGAGCCAGCTCGACAGCAAGGGCCGCCCCTTCATCATGGGCCTGCCGCTGTATGCCGATGGCAGCATGCCCGACCTGCCGCGCTCCACCTTCACTGGTTCCAACTGGAACCGCTCGAACGTGAAGCAGACGACGGTCTATGCCGACCTGAACCACCGCATCAACAACGACTGGAAGCTCAAGGTCTCGGCGCTGCAGATGCGCGAGCAAAACGCCTCCTTGCACCAGCGCATGACCGGCACGGTGGCAGCCGGTGGTGGCGATGTGACCTATGACGACTGGTACACCGATTTCGACCTGAAGAAGGTCGCCTTCGATGCCTTCATCAACGGCCGCTTTGAGCTGGCGGGCTTGCGCCACGATGTGACAGTGGGCGCCAACTATTCCAAATACCGCTCCAACGATGTCTATGCCCGCACTTTCACGGCCGGGGCCGATATTTTCAACATCGACCACCACCGCCCCGAGCCCAGCCTGGACAGCCTGCTGGCCGCCGGTGGCCGGCAGTGGAAGTCCGCCTACGATGTGCGGCAAAAAGGCATCTACGGCAGCCTGCGCACGCGCCTGACCGAGCCGCTCACGGCGATTGTGGGCGCGCGCAGCAGCTGGTATGACTCGCTCTACACCAATGCCGTCACCGATGAGCGCCAGGTCATCGGAACCTCGGGCGAGATCACGCCCTACGCCGGCCTGGTGTATGCACTCACCCCGGAGTGGTCGCTGTACGGCAGCTACACCAGCGTGTTCGAGCCCCAGTCCGAGCGCACGGTGGAGGGCAAGGTGCTCGACCCGATCACCGGCACCAACTACGAGCTGGGCATCAAGGGCGCGCTGATGAACGGCAAGCTCAACACCTCGCTGGCCTTGTTCCGCTACAACCACAAGAACCGCGCCGTCAATGACCTGGCCTCCGGCTATGCCTGCGATGGTTGGTACTGCTCCACCTCGTCCGGCAAGGTGCGCAGCCAGGGTGTAGAGGCCGAAGTGAGCGGCGAAGTGGCGCGCGACCTGCAAGCCATGGTCGGCTACACCTTCAACACCAGCAAGTTCCTGAACGACCCGACCAACCAGGGCCAGGTCTTCAGCACCTGGACGCCCAAGCACATGCTGCGCGCCTGGCTGTCTTACCAGCTGCCTGGCGATTGGAACCGGCTGAGTGTGGGCGCTGGCGTCGTCGCGCAAAGCCATACCTTGAGCTATGACCGCTCCTTCAAGGTGGCAGGCAACACCATCACCAGCCTGCGCCTGGCCTACCAGGCCACGCCCGAGGTCAGCGTCGCCCTCAACGTGAACAACGTGTTTGACAAGCACTACATCCTGCCGGGCTTTGTCGGCTACACCGGCGGCACCTATGGCGATCCGCGCAATGCCATGCTGACCCTGAAGTACACGCCCAAGCTGTAATTGCAGGCGGAGCTGCCAACGCGCCGTGGCAGCGCCCGGCCTTGTCCAAAAAACGGCAGGGTTCGGGTTTTGCAGCGCACAAACTGCGTTAGGCTGCGCGTTGCGATCCGCAAGCGGATGGGCAGGCCTTTAGCGCCAGTCCCCATTCTGTTTGCATCGGGGCCTGCCCGCAGCGCCCCGCGATGGCCAACCCCTGAGCCAGCTTTCCCCGCCCGTGCCATTGCGCACGCCGCTGCGCATGCCGCCGCCGGGAACCCGCCAGCCATCCCATCCAGCCCAAGAGGAGGAGCTTATGTCCAAGAAAACCCAACCATCCACCCTGTTTCGCCCACTGCTGGCAGCGGCCTTGGCCGTGTCTGCCAGCGTCGGCGCTGTCTTGCCCGCCCAGGCCGATTACCTGTGGCTGCAAACCGAGAACGGCCAGACGCGCGCCCAAGTGGGCGAGCTGCACAAGACGCCAGGCCAACTGAGCGAACTGAGCGAACCGCGCCAGGTAGTAGCAGAAGGCAAGACCGTGCCGGCATCGGCCGACCCCTACATCCTGGCCAAGGAAGAGGGCGCCCCGGCCGACCAGCGCTTTGCCGCCACCCGTGCCGGCAGCGATGGCGTGCTGACCTACTACCAGGCCCGCTTTGGCCGCCAGGAGACCAAGGCCGTCAATGACCTGGAACTGGTGCCGACAACGCCCCAGGGCAACACCTACCAGCTGATGTTCAAGGGCCGGCCGGTGGCAGCCAGCCAGGTGAATGTGGACACCAGCGAAGGCTGGCGCCGCGTGCTGGCACCCGCCAAGGATGGCACCGTCAGCTTTACGCCATCCTTCCCCGGCCTCTATGTGATGGAGGTCACGGCCCGGGTCAACAACGGCAGCGTGAAGCTGGGCGACAAGCAGTACGACGAGGTGCGCCACACCGCTACCCTGAGCTTTGAGGTGCCGCAGTAAGGCCAACGCCATAAGGCGCTCATCCCCCGCAGGGGCAGGCGCGCCGCTTTTGAGCGGGCGCCTGCACAAGTATTGGCTTGGCACGACAATTGCAGCAGTTCGATGGTTTGCCGTCTGCGTATTGCCGCTTTTTGTCTTTCATGAAAAACCTGCCCCTGCTGCAGCAGCACGACCTGCGCCGTGCGCTGCACAACGAAGTCCATTCCCGCCCCCCTGAAGCCCTGCCCGACAACACCGCCGTGTTCTGCACGGTGATGTGGGCCGATGCCGCCGAGCGCGCGGCCAGCCGCCAGTGGTTGCACCAGCTGCTGCGCGATCTGCAGCTGCCCGTGCCCGATGCCGAGGCCAACCACCTGCGCCTGGACCTGGGCAATGGCCGCCTGCGCTGGGAGCTGCACACCGAGTTTGTTTCCTGGACCTGGATGGTGCCCATCCGCCCCGAGGCGCTGGACGAGGCCGAGCTGCCTTCGGCCAGCGACCTGGTGCCCGCCCAATGGCTGGCCGGTCTGCCGGGCCGCTGCCTGCTGGCGATGAACGCCTGGGTGCTGCCCGCATCGCCCGCGCTGGAGAAAAAGGTCGAGCAGCGCTGGCTGTACGAGGACAAGCTCGTGGCCTCCAAGGCCTCCGACCAGAAGGCGCAGATCTACACTGATTTCTCCATCCACTCGGACGGCGCATCGCGCCTCTTTGTACTGAACCAGAGCCTGTCGGCTGCGCGCAATGGCCGCCTGGTGCAGCGCCTGCTGGAGATCGAGACCTACCGCATGGCCGCCTTGCTGGGCCTGCCTGCGGCGCGCG
Organism: Comamonas sp. JUb58; assembly: GCF_004364775.1. Lineage (GTDB taxonomy): Bacteria > Pseudomonadota > Gammaproteobacteria > Burkholderiales > Burkholderiaceae_C > Comamonas. The sequence continues at coordinate 294,914 of NZ_SOAL01000001.1, read as the reverse complement.
AAACCATGGAAAAGCTCGCCAGCACCGAGTCCGAACTGGCCGAGCTGTCTTCCGCCATCCGCAGCGCCGGTGCCGCCAGCGAGCCGCAGTTGCTCGACCAGCTCACCCGCCTGGCGGCCCAGGTGGAGAGCCAGTACGCCGCCCACCATTCGCGCTTCTCGGCCAGCAGCGCCTACTTTGCGCTGGTGCAGCAGCGCGTGGGCGATATCCAGGAAACGCGCCTGGGCAGCTACCAGACCATTGGCGATTTCATGGACCGGCGCCTGACCCCCGCGCGCAACACCTGCGTGTCCGCCCACCAGCGGCTGGAGGCACTGTCCCAGCGTGTCTCGCGCATCAGCAACCTGCTGCAGACGCGGGTCGACATCAGCCAGAAGCAGGGCCGTCAGGCGGTGCTCAAGGCGATGAACGAGCGCCAGGGCCTGCAGCTCAAGATGCAATCCACCGTCGAGGGCCTGTCGGTGGCGGCCATCACCTACTACTTCACCGGCCTCATCAGCTACCTGGCCAAGGGCCTGCAGAAATGTGGGTGGCCACTGTCGCCAGAAACGACGGCGGCGCTGGCCATCCCGGTGATAGGCTTGGGCGTCTGGTGGTCGATTCGCCGCATGCACCATCGCTTGTTCCACGGTTCGGCGGATCAGCACTGATTGTTGGAGAGTTATCTTGTCTGTTTCTGTTGCACCGGCTGCGGTGCTCACGCCCAGCGTACGCCGGGCCGGCATGGTCTGCGCCGTCGTTGGCGCCATCGCCTTCAGTGGCAAGGCCATCATCGTCAAACTGGCCTACCGCCATGGCGTCGATGCGATCACCCTGATCATGTACCGCATGCTGTTTGCGCTGCCGCTGTTTGTCATCATGGCCTGGTGGGCAGGGCGGGGCAAACCGGCGCTGTCGCTGCGTGACTGGCTGGCCGTCATCGCCCTGGGCTTTTGCGGCTACTACCTCTCCAGCTACCTCGATTTTGCCGGGCTGAGCTATATCAGCGCGGGGCTGGAGCGGCTGATCCTCTACCTCAACCCCACCTTGGTGCTGGCGCTGGGCTGGCTGCTGTACCGCAAGGTGGCCAGCGGCCGCCAGCTGCTGGGCCTGGCCATCAGCTATGCCGGCGTGATGCTGGTGTTTGGTGTGGAGCTGCTCACGCATGGCGCGGGCCAGCAGGTGGGCTGGGGCGCCACTCTGGTGTTCCTGAGCGCCGTGAGCTATGCCGTCTACCTGGTCTACAGCGCCCAGTATGTCAAGCGCCTGGGCGCCTTGCGCCTGGTGGGCCTGGCCACCAGCTTTGCCTGCCTGTTCTGCATTGCGCAGTTTTTGCTGACCCGGCCGCTGCAGGCCGCGCAGGTGGATTCGGCCGTCATCTGGCTGTCCGTCCTCAACGCAACGCTGTGCACCGCCGTGCCGGTGTTGCTGGTGATGCTGGCGGTCGAGCGCCTGGGCGCTGCCACGGTTGCCCAGACCGGCATGATCGGGCCCTTGTCCACCATCCTGATGGGCGTGTGGCTGCTCGGCGAGCCCTTGACCCCGGTGATGGTGGGCGGAACAGCCTTGGTGCTGACCGGCATCTATGTGTTCACCCACCAGGCCAAAAGACCATAAGCGTCGTCAACGCGGGATGCGTCGTGGCCTTGCCTCCAGCGCAAACCGCCGGTTTTCTGGGTCGTCTTGGCGACTCACAAGGGCAAGGCGAGCAGCGCCAGCACTTCTGCGGTTTGTGACATAGCATCTATACCCACAAGGAGATTTGAATATGGATTTTGGAATTGCCAACAAATGGGCACTGGTCTGCGCGGCCAGCAAGGGCCTGGGCCGTGGCTGCGCGCAGGCGCTGGTTAATGAAGGCGTCAACGTGGTCATCAACGCCCGCGGCGAAGAAGCCTTGAAGGACACCGCCCGCCAGCTCAAGGTGATGGCCGCCATGTGGGCAGCCGCCGCCCCGGGCCGCGTGGCACCCCAGGTGATCGCCGTGGCCGCAGACATCACCACCGAAGCCGGCCGTGCTGCCGTGCTGAATGCCGAAGGCGGCCCAGGCCAGCGCTTTGACATTCTGGTGAACAACGCTGGCGGTCCACCACCCGGTGATTTCCGCGACTGGGACCGTGACGCCTGGGTCAAGGCGCTGGACGCCAACATGCTCACCCCCATTGCACTGATCCAGACCTTGATCGACGGCATGGCCGAGCGCGGTTTTGGCCGCATCGTCAACATCACCTCCAGCTCCGTCAAGGCGCCTATCGATATCCTGGGCCTGTCCAACGGCGCGCGCAGCGGCCTGACCGGCTTTGTGGCCGGTGTGGCACGCAGCGCCATTGCTGGCAAGGGCGTGACCATCAACAACATCCTGCCCGGCAAGTTCGACACCGACCGCATCGCTGCCACCATCTCGGCCACGGCCAGCAAGACCGGCAAGAGCGAAGCCGATATCCGCGAAGCGCAGCAAAAGCAGATTCCCGCCGGCCGCTACGGCACCGCCGATGAGTTTGGCGCCATCTGCGCCTTCCTCTGCAGCCAGCAGGCGGCCTATATCACCGGCCAGAATATCCTGCCGGACGGCGGCTCCTACGTCGGTACTTTCTAAGCACTGGCAACCCAAAGCAAAACCGCCCGAGCAATTGCCCGGGCGGTTTTTTTACATCTGAACTTGAGGCTGACGGCCATCAGGCCTGGTCGTCATCAAAAAAGTCAAAACCATCGTCGCCGCTGTCATAGTCCGCCACGTCCTGGCTATTGCTGCTATTGCTGGTGTTGCTGCTGTCCGAATCGGGCATCCACCGGTTGACGGAAGAATCCACATGGTCACGCCCGGCTTGTTGGGCGAGCTGGTCCAGACCACTGTTGTCGCCGCTGCTGTTGGTATTGGAGCTGGCCGTGCTGGCGCTGTCCGCCGCCGGGCTGCTGGTGCTAGCCGCATGGCTGGGGGTGGTCGCCGCTTGGGCAGGATTGCTCCAGAGATGGCTCAGGCCATTGAACAGCAGCATGCCGCCCGCCACACCGGCGGCAGAGGCAGCAGCCTGGCCCAAAAAGCCGCCCGCTGCTGATCCAGCGCTGGGTTGCGCAGGCATGGGGGCGGGGATAGGGGCGGGCGCTGCCGGGGCCGCGCCAAACCAGCGGCCACTGCTGGCCGGCGCTGGCGTATCGCCATAGCCTGCAGGGGCGGCGTTGTTCTGCGGAGAGCTGGGCGCATAGCCCGCTGGGCTGCGGCTGGCCAGGTTGGCATCGGGGGTACGGCCAAAATGCGTGTCCAGCCCGGCACCTAAAAAGCTGCCACCACTGCCGCCAGCCGGTTTAGCGGCAGCAGCCCGGGCCTCGACCAGTTGGGCTTGCAATTGCGCCTCTTGCTGCTGGGCCTGTTGCAGCGCCTGCTCCAGCAGCAGGCCGCGCTGGGTCAGCCAGTACAACGCATCCGGGGTTTGCTGGGCCTGCTGGCGCACCCAGGCTTCTGCCTGGCCATCCTTGGGCTGGCCATCGAGCTGGCGCAGTTGCTGGAAGAGGTTCTCGATCAGGGTTTGTTCTTGCGCATTCATCTCGGCATCCTTGCGATGGTGGTGTCACCGCATATGGGATGCACTGTGCGCTTGCGCAAGGGCGCCAGTGTGAAGCCCGCGTTCTTTCCGTAGCAGGTTGTAAGCGATCAGGTCCGGCGCGACGAAATCACAATGCCGGCGACCACCAGCACAAAGGCCGCTGCATGGTAGAGCCGGGGCGGCTCACCCAGAAACGCAGCGGACAGCACCGCTGCAAACAGCGGCGTCAGGTTGCTGAAAAAGCCCGCCACCGTGGGCCCCACCCGCTGCACGCCCATGCCCCAGCAACGGTAGGCCAGGATGGCCGGGCCGATGACGATATAGGCAATGGCCCAGAGCAGGGTGCTGCTCATCTGCAGCTGGCTGGCGCCAATCGCCCATTCGGTGCCGGCAAACAGGCCCGACCACAGCAGGCCAAAGGCCAGCTGGGCCATCAGCAGCAGCGCCCACTGGCTTTTGATGCCAGCGGGTTCATAGGTGCGCACCAGCAGCCAGCTGTAGAGCGACCAGCAGGCGGTAGACAGCAGCATGAACAGATCCCCCGGCACCAGGCGCAGCTGGGTCAGCTGCTGCCAGTCGCCATGGCTCAGCACCAGCAGCACACCGCTGACTGAAAACAGCGCGCCCAGCATCTGCGGCCGGGTAATGCGGGTCTGGAAGAACAGCGCGCCAAAGGCCATCATCCACAGCGGCATGCTGGATGCCACCAGGGTCACATTGATGGGCCCCGAGGTCTTCAGCGCCATGTACTGGAAGGCGTTGTAGCAGCCAATGCCGAGCAGGCCGATGATGGCCCAGCGCTTCCAGTGGGACCACAGCGGGCTGTCCCGGCGCAGCAGCGGGTAGGCCAGCGGCAGCAGGATGGCAAAGGCCAGCAGCCAGCGCACAAAGTTCAGCAGCATCGGCGAGACCAGCTCATGCACCAGCCGACCCACGACGGCATTGCCCGCCCACATCAGCGGGGCGGCGGTCAGCAGCGCCATGGTCGACGGTGTCATTTTTTGTTGCATCGCGAGACTGTACATCCCCGTGACAGCAACTGGTAGGAAAGCGTGGCAGCATGGTGACTGGCAGCACCCAGAACCTACCCCCGAGCCTATCTCAGTTCACACAGGAGAATTCCCATGTCTTTGGCAGTACAGATTGCCCGCAATGGCGGACCCGAGGAGATGAAGCTGGTCGACGTGGACGTCGGCGCGCCCGGCCCGGGCGAGGTGCGCATCCGCCACCATGCCATCGGGCTCAATTTCATCGATGTCTACCAGCGCACCGGCCTCTACACCCTGCCGATGCCACTGAACCTGGGCATGGAAGGCGCCGGTGTCGTCGAGGCCGTGGGCGATGGCGTGCAGCACCTGCAGCCGGGCGACCGCGTGGCCTATGCCAGCAACCCGCCCGGCAGCTATAGCGAAGTGCGGGTGATGCCCGCCACCTATGTCTGCCAGCTGCCCGACAGCATTGATTTTGAGACCGGCGCAGCGATGATGCTCAAGGGCCTGACCGCCCAGTACCTGCTGCGCCAGGCCAAGCCGGTCGAGGGTCTGCATTCGGGCGACTTTGTGCTGTTTCACGCCGCAGCCGGTGGCGTGGGGCTGATCGCCTGCCAATGGGCCAAGGCGCTGGGTCTGCGCCTGATCGCCACCGCCGGCTCTGACGAGAAATGCCAGCTGGCGCTGGCCAATGGCGCCGAGGTAGCGATCAACTACCGTACCGAAAACTTTGCCGAGAGGGTCAAGGACATCACCGGCGGCAAGGGCGTCAAGGTCGTCTATGACTCGGTCGGCAAGGACACCTGGGATGGCTCGCTGCAGTGCCTGCGCGCCTTTGGCCTGATGGTCTCGTTTGGCAATGCCTCCGGCCCGGTGCCGCCTTTTGCGCCGGCCATCCTGGCGGCCAAGAGCCTCTATGTCACCCGCCAGGGGCTGTTTACCCATCTGCGCTCGCGCGAGGCCTGCCAGGCCATGGCCAATGACCTGTTTGCCGTCGTCGGCTCGGGCCAGGTCAAGATCCATATTGCGCAGCGCTTTGCATTGTCTGAAGTGCAGGCCGCGCACCGCGCGCTGGAAGCGCGCAAGACCACGGGCAGCAGCATCTTGCTGCCTTGATATTTCCGTAGCCGATGCAGGCATCGGGTTTTGGGTGGGCATGGCCTGCCGCCAGGCGCAGATGGACTAACATCCATCTGCTTTTATTTTGATAGTGCCCCATGTCCCCTGTTTCTCCCCCGCAGTTCGCGCCCGAGCCGCCCGCCTGGCTGGCTGCTGCGCGCACGGCCATGCAGTCGCCACCCCGCAAGGCCAGGCTGCCGCTCTGGGTCAATGGCCAGGCAGTTGGCTCCCTGGTCGAGCATTTCTTGATCGAGACCGGTATTGCAGGGCGCCTGGGCGGTGATGCGCTGCTGTCCAAGCGCGAGCGCTCGGGCACAGCGGTGTGGCTGCTGGAATCGCCCACGCAAGATGCCACCACCTTGATGGGGCGCCTGGCCGATGCCTTGCGCGATGCCGGCCGCAGCGGTCCCTGGCGCAATGAGCAGCTGGCTGTGCAGGCAGTGGATGGCAGCCGCATCGGCACCGTAGAGCGCGGGGCAGTGCGCGTGCTGGGCATTGCCACCTTGGCCGTCCACCTGGTGGGCATGGCCCCGGATGGGCGCCTGTGGGTGCAGCAGCGCGCGGCCAACAAGGCCAACTACCCGCTGCACTGGGACACCTTGATGGGCGGCATGGTCTCGGCCCAGGACAGCCTGGAGCAAGCGCTGGCCCGCGAAACCTGGGAAGAGGCCGGTCTGCAGATCGCCGACCTGCAAGGCCTGCGCCATGGCGGCGTGCTGCGATTTCGCCAGCCCGACAGCGATGGCGGCGACGACCTGGGCTATATGTACGAAGACATCCACTGGTATGCCGCCACCGTGTCCGAGGGCATGGCGCCCCGCAACCAGGATGGCGAAGTGGCGCAGTTTGCGCTGTGGCAGGCCGATGAGGTCCAGCAGCAGCTGGCGCAGGCACGATTCACGCCCGAGGCCGCCTTGGTCTGGGCCGGTTTTGCAGATTGGATGACATGACAGAGACAGCGAACAAGCAGGGCGCCCCGGTGCAGGCACCCAAGCAGGTGGTGGTGGTGGGTGCCGGTGTGGTCGGCGTGGCCACGGCCTTGGCGCTGCAAAGCTATGGCGTGGCCGTCACCTTGATCGACCGGGGCGAGCCCGGCATGGAATGCAGCTACGGCAACTCCGGCGCGATCAGCCCCGGCTCGGTCGCGCCGCTGGCCTTGCCCGGCATCTTGAAGACCGTGCCCGGCATGCTGATGGACCAGGACGGCCCGCTGTCGATTGGCTGGAAGCACCTGCCCAAGGCGGCGTCGTGGCTGGTGGCCTTTGCGCAATCGGCCGAGCCCAAGCGGGTGGCCGCTGCGGCCGAGCGCCTCAACGACCTGTACCAGGGCGCCGTCGATGCGCATGCGGCGCTGGCGCAGAACCTGGGTGTGTCCGAGCTGTTCATGCGGCGCGGCCATCTGCACCTCTACCCCGATGCCGACTATGCGCAAAAAGATGCCACCGGCTGGCAGCTGCGCGCCAAATACGGCTACCAGGTCGAGGAGCTGGACCGCGCTGGCATCGAGGCACTGGAGCCCCAGGCGCCCCAGGGCTATGCCCATGGCCGCTACCTGGCGGACCACGGCACCATCCTGAATCCGCTGCGCTATGTGCAGCGCATGCTGCATGCCTTTGTGCAGCGCGGCGGCAAGCTGGTGCAGGCGGAGGTCAAGGCCATCCGCCCCGATGACAAGGGCTGGGCCGTGCGCACCGGCGATGCCGCGCTGGATGCGCAGCGTTGGCCGCATGTGGTGGTGGCCGCTGGTGCCTGGGCGCCTGCACTGCTCAAGCCCCTGGGCATGCTGCTGCCGATCGAATCGCAACGCGGCTACCACGCCCAGTTTGCCGGTGCCCAGCACCTGGTGGAGCGCACCGTGGTGCTGGCCGACAAAAAGGTATTTATTACGCCGATGGAAGGCGGGCTGCGCGTAGGCGGCACGGTCGAGATCGCTGGCCTGACGGCGCCTCCCAACCCGCGCCGCGCTGCTGGCATCGAGCGCATTGCACGCGAGGCCTTCCCGGCCCTGGCCGGCCTGGAAGCCCAGCACTGGATGGGCCACCGCCCCTGCCTGCCGGGCTCCGTGCCGGTGGTGGGCCATATCGATGCGATCCAGGGCCTGTGGCTGGCCGTGGGCCATGGCCATTTGGGCCTGACCGGCTCGCTGCCGACGGCCCAGCGCATTGCGAACGGGATGTGCGGGCCGCAGGCGCTGCCTTTCTGGCAGTTGCGTACCGCTGGCTAAACCGCATTGGTGCGGCTGATCGTTTGTTCGCTCAGCCCATCAGCTGCGCCAGCCTGCGCACCGCCGCCGGTATCGGCGCAATCACCGGCAGGTGCAGGCGCTCGGCCAGTGCAATGGCGGCCTGGCCCAGCGGGCCGCCGCCAATGATCACGGCCTGCGCGCCATCCTCGTCCACACAGCGCTGCACCGCACGCGCCAGTGCTTCTTCCAAGGCCTGGGCATCAGCGGCCAAGGCACGCGGGTCGCCCTCGGTCAGGCGGATGCCGGTGTAGAGATGGGTCAAACCCACGGCAGCCACCCGCCCGGCAATCGGCTCCACCAAATCCGGCGTCACAGTGGCCACACCAAAGCGCCGGCCGCCGCTGGCTGCTTCCAGCATCGAAGCCTCGGCAATGCCGACGACGGGCACGGCGCTCAGGGCCCGCAGCCGCTCCAGCCCCGGGTCGCCAAAGGCGCTGATGATGGTGCCAGCGCAGTCGCTGGGCGCCTCGTGCCAGCAGTCTTCCACCTCCAGCGCAGCTTGCGCCAGCTCGGTCGCATTGACGATCATCGACGGGCCCTTGCCGGCGGTGCGGGGCAGAATCTGCCACTGCGCAGGCGCCGAGCGCTGGGCGATATCGGCCATCATTGCGGTGGTGGCCTCGGAAGCATTGGGGTTGATCAGCAGGATTTTGGGCATGCAGCAAAACTAGGATTGGGGCGTGGCAGGCGTGCCAGCCAGGGGCTCGGCATCGGGGGAGCGGCCATAGGTTTCAGGCACGCATTGCACGCTGATGATGAAGATCAGGTACATCGCAGCGGCCAGGCCAAACACGCCGCCTAGGCCAAAGCCATCAAACAGGCGGCCTGCCACCAGCGGCATCAGCGCACCGGCCGCTGTGCCGGTGGCCAGGATGAAGGCGGTGCCAAAGGCGCGCACACGGGTGGGGTAGAGCTCGGGGGCATAGATCCAGATGGTGGTGTTGAGCAGCAGCACAAAGAACTGGAAGGTGGCCCCGGCAATCAGCAGCACCACAATGCTCTTGGCGGCAAAGCCAATCGTCAGCGCTGCCAGGCAGGCGCAGATCGCGCCGGCGGTCAGCACCCGTTTGCGCGGAAAGTGAAAACCCAGCGCCGAGGCCGCAATCGCGCCCAACAGGCTGCCGCTTTGCATCACCATCGTGAACAGCAGGCTCTTGGACATGCTGTAGCCCAGGCCCACCAGAATCGTTGGCATCAAGGTCAGCACTGAAATCTGCGCGCCATAGGTCATCCAGATGGTGATGCACAGCGGCACGGTGCGGCGCCCCAGCGCGCCCCGGAAAATCTCGGTAATGCGCACCTTGATCTTGGTCGCCGTGGTGCTGCTGCCGTCATCGCTGATATAGGGGTGGCTGGCTTGCGCAGCGCCCGCCAGCTTGCCCGATGCCAGGCGCGTCAGCACCGCATTGGTCTCGGCAATGCGGCCTTGCGACAGCAGAAAGCGCGGCGTCTCGGGGATATATCGGCGGTAGAACGCAGCCAGCAGCGCCGGCACCATCAGGCAGACAAAGAGCCAGCGCCAGCCGTTGTCGCCGGGGAAGATCCAGAACACCAGCAAGCCAAAGGCCGGTGCCAGAAAATTGCCCAGCCCGCCTGCGCCCACATTGACCAGGCCGACGGCCGTGCCCCGGAACTTGGACGAGCAGAACTCCGACAGCATGGTGACCGCAATCGCAATCTCGCCCCCCAGGCCAAAGCCCACCACCGCGCGGCCCAGCGCCATCACCGCCAGGTTGGGCGCCATCGCGCAAATGCCCGCACCAATGGTGAACAGCAGCAGGTCCACCGACAGCATGACGCGCCGGCCATAGCGGTCTGCGATATAGCCCGAGACGATGCGGCCAATCGCCGCGCAGGCAAAGGTCACCGTATTGAGCATGCCGATGTCCGACGCCGTCAGCCCCCATTGCTCCTTGAGCATGGGCCCGATGATGCCGACCGCGTTCTGCTCGAAGCTGTCAAACAGGCAGCCAATCAGGATCAAAAAGATGATCGTGTGGTGTGAGCGGGTCACCCCTATCTTGTCCAGGGCCTGGTCGAGTTCGGCCACCTTGGGAGAGTCGGGTGCAGAGGAAAGTGCAGGTCCACCAGCCATTGAAAGCTCCTTGAGAAGAGTCGTACTTGCTCGATTCGGATCGCTGCGCCAGTGTTGGGCAGTTCATCGAAGTTTGGTATAGGTATTTCACTAATATGGTGCATATGAAATTGAAATTTCATGCACCAGGCATGCTTAGCAAGCAACGTGCCATCCAGGGTGGCATTGGGGGCAAGGGGGTGGTGGGGCGATTTCTGAAAACAAGGCCGCAGCAGCTCATGCAGCGGTCATGGCTGCGGGCGCCAGGCCACCACTGTTCAAGTGACCGAGGCCGTATGCGAAGCGCTCACATCTGCCTGACATCTGTCTGACATCTGCCTGAGGAGCCGCTAAGCTGTCCAAGACTCGCGGGGGTATCGACCATTGGGCGGCGCCTGAATCAGCGCGCAGGCAGCGTTGCGGAATCCTTTATCAGGGGCAGGCGAATCTCGAAGCAGGCCCCACCGCCCGTTACCTCCATGACCTCCACAGAGCCATGGTGCAGATCGATGATCTCCCGCACCAAATGCAGGCCCAGGCCGGTGCCTTGGTCGCTCGGGTGCAGGCGATAAAAGGGCTCGAAAATGCGTTCCCGTTCTTCAAGGGGCACGCCCGGTCCCTGGTCATGCACGCGCAAGCTGCCGTGCGTGGTGTTGGCCTCCACGTCCAGAGCAATAAGGCCATGGCCGCCACCATGCACGATTGCGTTCTGCAGCAGATTGACCAGGGCACGTCCCAAGGCCGGCCCGTCACCCTCGACATGAAGGGGCGCGTCAACGCTGTTGACCTCAAACGCATATCCCGCGTCGATCACCAGGGGTGCCATGTCGGCGCCCACCTGCAGCGCCACTGCGCGCAAGTCGATAGCGGCCAGTGCATTCAATTCCTGGCCCTGGCGCCCCAGGCGCTGCAGATCCAGCAGCGTCTCGGCCAGGTTCGACAGGCGTGCCACATCGGCCAGCAGGCGCGTTCGCGCCGTTCCGGATGTCAGCATGCCGACCCGGAGCTCCAGGATGGCGATGGGTGCGCGCAGTTCGTGGGCCGCATCGGCCAGGAAGCGATCCCGCGCGTCGTAGCCCTGGCCAAGGCGGGCCAGCGCATCGTTCACCGCCTTGACCAGCGGCTGCACCTCTGCAGGCAAGCCATCCTCTTCCAGCCGAGCGTCTCGCTCGCGGATATTGATCGCCTCGGCCTGCCGCGCCGTGCGAGACACACCCGCTAGCGCCCGCCGGGTGAGCCAAGGAACGACAGCAAGGGTTACCAGAACCAAGGGCAGCAAAAGCGGCAGCGCGAACACGGCCAGCATGATGCTGAAGGCCGCCCAAAAACCCTGCGAAGGGGCGCCGCCTACCAGCAAGTACAGCTGCCCGAAGGGCGCCTCGTGGATAACGACACGCAAGGCGAACACCGCCGGATCATGGCGCGCCCACAGGCCCGATTCGCCCAAAGAGGGCAAGGCCGCTACCAACCCCTGAACATGGGCTGGCACCGGCCCATGGCGGAGCTCCTGTCCTTTCCCGTCTGAGGCGACAAACCAGAGCATGGAGAGGGCTGCCAGCCGACGGACCTCCTCGGTGTCGGCCTGCACCAGCCTGCCCTGGGCATCGCGTTGGATCGAATTCGCCACCGTGCCCACCACGCCTTCGTCCACCGTGCCCGATGATTTCAGGGCGACGATCCATGAGAAACCGGCCAGTACCACCATGAAAATGACCAGTTGAAACCCGATCAGGCTCAGGCTCAGTTTCAGGACCAGCGATTTGCGCAACCTCCTCACGCTAGTTCGCCTTGAGCAGGTAGCCTATGCCCCGGATCACATGGATGGTGACCCCGGCCTCCACCGCTTCCAGTTGGCGGCGCAGTTTGGAGATGTGCGCATCAAGCGCATTGGATTGGATCTCGTCTTCAAAGCCGTAGACGCGCTCAATCAGCCATTCGCGCAGCACCGTGCGTTCAGCGCGCAGGCACAGCGCTTCCAGCACCAGCAGTTGGCGGCGCGGCAGGGGCACCGGCAGGCTGTCCACCAGCGCTTCCCGGGTGCTGAAGTTGAAGGTGAGGCGACCCACATTCACCGTGGGTATGCTCACTTGGGCAGGACGGCGGCCGATCGCCCGGATGCGGGCCATGAGCTCCTCAACGGCAAAGGGCTTGCTCAGATAGTCATCCGCACCCAAGTCCAGGCCGTGCACGCGTTCGGCAACGTCTCTTTTTCCGGTCAGCAAGATGATGGGCAAGTGCGGGCGACTGCTGCGCGCCTCAACGATAAGACTGGCTCCATCCCCATCCGGCAACTGGCGATCCAGCAACACCAGATCATGCAGAGGTTGCTGCAAAGCGGCCCGGGCCTGGAGGATGGATACGGCCCCATCGACCACCATGCCCTGCGCTTCCAGAGCTTGCCGTATCAGCGACGCCATTTCTGGTTCGTCCTCCACCATCAGTATTCGCATGCAGAGCGCTCGGTTCTTGTATTGGGTAAGCGCAGGAAAGTACCACATCCGCGCGCTTCATGACGCAATGTTCCGGCAACCTTGGTGATGACCCAATACAGCTGCTGTGCTTCCATGTGCGCCCTCGTACCAGTGCAGATCAATGTGCCCGTAGGCGCCATGTTGAGGCAATGTGGAAATGGTCCACTGCCAGGGAACACAACACCTCCAAAGGACTACCCCTCATGCTTCTCAAGCAGAACAGACCCTTCGCCTTGTGGCTGGGTACCGTAGCCAAAGCCCTGGCGATCATGTCCCTCTCCATGGCCGCGCAAGCACAAACAGGGGGCCACGAGCCTGCCCATCGCCAACAGAGCCAAGCGACAGGGGTGCAGCACGCAGGCCAGCTGGTGGTGGATCACCCAAGGCCCGTCCGGGCCACCCCAAGCATTCCACGCCCAGAAGCGGCGCTGCCAGGTTCGACAGGCCTTGCACATCCGCCCAAAAGCGCATTCGGCCAGTTCCGCACGCCCACCTGGTTGTCAGAGCCTGCAGGATGGCGATGGGTGCGTACCGTTCGTGGGCTGCAGCGGCCCAAGACCGATCAAGCGCGTCCCCATCAGCGCTAAGCAGGTTCCGTTCAGATCCGTTGGTCAGTCGCACGATGTGGAGGCCATGTGGAAATGTGCCACGGGGATTGCCTGCTCCACAGCCGTTTTCTGGATGTGTGGAGCGCACAGGCACTTCTCTCCCACCCGCCTCATTCACTTTTAAAGCAAGCACTACAGCGTTGCTGCGCTGCATGCCCATCGGCCGGAGAGTCTGCACGTCTATGCAGGTTGCCTAGAACTCCTGGTGCTGCTCATGCTGCTGCTCAATGGCCGCCAGCCGCTTGCGGCCCGGCGCGCCGGCGGCCTCCAGCACCATGGTGGCCAGCAGGTCGCAGACGGCCATCACGGCCACATGGTTGTCCAAGAGGCCTGGGCCATGGCAGTCGCACTGGATGGACCAGGTGGCAGCGGCGTAGTGGGGGGAGGCCTGGTCGCTGACCAGCAGCACCGAGGCGCCGGCCTTGCTGGCGCTGGCCAGCAGTGCGGCCATTTGCCGGGTCTGGCGGCGCATGCCAAACAGGATGACGCAGTCGTTCTTGCCCAGCTGGGTGGTGTACTCGGCCAAGGTCTCGCCGGGGCCGGGCAGGCTGATGACCTGGGGCACCACCTGGATGATTTGCCAACGCAGGTACTGTGCAAAGGCATGGCTGCTGCGGCTGCCAAAGATAAGCACCTGGCGCGCAGCGATGATGGCCTGCACGATCTCGCTCAGCTGCGGCTCGCTCAGCTGGTCCAGGGTATTTGTCAGGTTGGCGAGCGAGCGTTCGCGGTGCGTGGCCAGCATCTGCCCGCGCTGAAAAGCCTGGGCCGCCGACTGGAACAGCGGCGAGCCGCTTTGCTTGTCCTCGCGCACCTGGCGGCGCGCCTCTTCGTAGTTCTCATAGCCCAGGCGGCGGATAAAGCGGCTCACCGTGGAGGGCGACACCTTCGCCAGCTGGGCCAGCTCATTGCCGGCATAGCTGGCCAGCTCGCCGGGGAACTCCAGCACAAAGTCGGCCAGTTGCCGCTCGGTGGCCGGCAGTGCCTGCAGGTGCTGGCGCACCCGCTGCAAAAAGGATTCGGTCGCTTGTGGTCGCATCGCATGGCGGCGGGCCGGTGGGCCTGCGGCTAAAGGGGGATGAGGCGATTCTAGGCCACCCCATCCACCCCATCCACCACGGCGGTGCTTACCCAGCCTTGGCCAGATAAGGCTTGAACCAGCCCAGGCCATCGCTGGTGGCATGGGGCGCTGCGCCGCGTGCGGGCTTGTACTCGCAGCCAATCCAGCCGTCGTAGCCCAGGCTGTCGAGCAGCGCAAACAGGTAGGGGTAGTTCAGCTCGCCCACATCGGGCTCATGGCGCTCGGGCACGCCGGCAATCTGGATGTGGCCGACCTGGCCGGTGGGCAGGTACTGGCGGATCTTCATCGCCAGGTCGCCTTCGACGATCTGGCAGTGGTACAGGTCCATCTGCACCTGCACATTGGCGGCGCCAATTTCGGCGACCAGCGCATGGGCCTGGTCCTGGCGGCTCAGGAAGAAGCCGGGCATATCGCGGCCATTGATGGGCTCCAGCAAGATGCGCACACCCTGCGCCGCCGCCTGCTCGGCCGCATGGCGGATATTGGCGATGTAGGTGGCGCGCACGGTAGCGGCATCTGCGCCCGCAGGCACCAGGCCGGCCATCACATGCAGACGCGGGCATTGCAGCGCCTTGGCATAGCGCAGCGCCTGCGCAATACCGTCGCGGAACTCGGACTCACGCCCGGGGATGCAGGCAATGCCGCGCTCGCCCCGGTCCCAATCGCCGGGCGGGGCATTGAACAACACTTGCTGCAGGCCCTGTTGCTGCAGCAAAGCCGCCAGCTGCTCGGGCGCGTAGGCGTAGGGGAAGAGGTACTCGACGGCCGTAAAACCATCGCGGGCGGCGGCGGCAAAGCGGTCCAGAAAGTCCAGGTCGTTGTAGAGCATGGACAGGTTGGCAGCAAAACGGGGCATGGGGTGCTTTCCAAAAAAGGGGCGGCCGGCAGGCAGAGGGTCCGTGCGTGCCAGGCAGGATGAGGTTTTACCAGTGGGCTCCAAAGCTCTGGCGCAGCTCGTCAATCTGGGCCTCGCTCAGTGGCGCGGGTGGCTGCTGGCGGCACTGGTTCCAGAGCAGAGCGGTTTCTTCCAGCTCTTCCAGCGCGGCCATGGCGGCAGCCGGGCTCTCGTGCCAGACATTGGGCCCCAGGCGTGCCAGCATCACGGCGCGGATCGGCTTGCCGGCGGCTGCGTACTGCGCAATCGCCTCGGCCACGGCCTGCGCCGCATCGGGCGAGCCGGGGCGGTGGTAGGGAATATGCGGCACGCGGCCGACCTTCATCAAAAAGTAGGGCGTCAGGGCGGGCAGCAGCTCGGCGGCGGGCACCACCTCCGGCACGGCAGTGGCTTGCAGCGAGCAGGCCACCAGCTGGCGGCTGTGGGTGTGGATCACGCAGCCAGCCGGCGTTGGCGTGTTGGCACTGGCCTCGTAAATGCGCCGGTGCAGCACGATGGTCTTGCTGGCGCGGTCACCGCTCAGCTGCTGGCCTTGCAGATCGAGCTTGGCCAGGCGCTCGGGCACCAACTGGCCCAGGCTGGCATCGGTCGGGGTGATCAGGTAGCCATCGGCCAGGCGCACGCTGATATTGCCGGCGCTGGCATGCACATAGCCGCGCTGGAACAGCGATGCGCCTACCCGGCAGATCTCGGCGCGGGCGCTGGTTTCATCCATAAAGACCATGGTGTTCAGCCTTGCAAGCAGGTGAATGCTTTGGTGAAGAAATCGGTGCTGCCAAAGTTGCCCGATTTGAGCGCGATGTGCAAGCCCTCGGGCGCTGCCGGGCTGGCCGCATGGCACCAAGGCACCCCTGGGTCAATCTGGCCGCCAATGCGCATCTGTGCAATGCCCAGTGCCTGCACGCAGGCGCCTGATGTTTCGCCACCGGCCACCACCAGCTGCCGCACGCCCAGCTCCGCCAGGCCGCGCGCAATCGCGGCCAGGGTTTGCTCGACCAGCGCACCAGCCTGCTCAACGCCCAACTGGGCCTGGATGCTGCGCACTGCATCGGGCTCGGCGGTGGAGTAGACGAGCACCGGCCCCTTGGCCAGATGCGGGCGGGCCCAGTCCAGCGCCTCGCGCACCACCGCATCACCAGCGGCCATGCGCAGCGGCGCCAGGGCCAAGGCCGGCCGGCCGCTGGCGATGAACTGCGCCACCTGGGCATTGGTCGCTACCGAGCAACTGCCCGACACCACCGCCTGCAGCCCACTGGCCGCAGGCAAGGCGGCAGCCTGGTTGCTGGGCTGCAGGCCAAAGTTGGCGGGCAGCGCAATGGCGACGCCAGAGCCTGCGGTCACCAGCGGCAGATCCGCCAGCGCCGGGCCCATGCGCAGCAGGTCGTCGTTCGATACCGCATCGACAATCGCAATGCCGACGCCCTCAGCCTTCAGCGCCGCAATGCGGCTGCGGATGGCGTCTGCGCCCTGGGCAACCACGCTGTGGTCGATCAAGCCCACCTTGCGTCGGGTCTGCGACTGCAGTACGCGCACCAGGTTGGGGTCGGTCATGGGGGTCAGCGGGTGGTTCTGCATGCCGCTTTCGTTCAGCAGCACATCGCCGGCAAACAGATAGCCCTTAAAGACCGTGCGCTTGTTGTCTGGAAAGGCGGGCGTCGCAATGCTGAAATCGCTGCCCAGCGCATCCATCAAGGCATCGGTCACCGGGCCGATATTGCCGGCAGCGGTGCTGTCAAACGTGGAGCAGTATTTGAAATAGATCTGCTGCGCACCCTGGCCCTGCAGCCAGCGCAGGGCCTCCAGCGACTGGGCAATGGCCTGCTCAGCGGGGATGGTGCGCGACTTGAGGGCTACCACGACGGCATCCACCTCCGCATCCAGCGGGCCGCTGGGCACACCAATGGTCTGCACCACGCGCATGCCGGCCCGCACCAGGTTATTGGCCAGGTCGGTGGCGCCGGTAAAGTCGTCGGCAATGCAGCCCAGCTTCAAGGCAGTCTGGCTCATCGCTGGCCTCCGTCGTTGGCGGCCTGGGGCAGGGTGATGCCGGGGAAGATCTTGATCACCGCGCTGTCGTCTTCCTTGGCATAGCCGGCTGTGGAGGCCTGCATGAACATCTGGTGCGCGGTAGCAGCCAACGGCAGCGGAAACTTGCTGGCGCGTGCCGTATCCAGCACCAGGCCCAGGTCCTTCACAAAGATATCGACGGCCGACAGCGGCGTGTAGTCGCCCGCCAGCACATGGGCCATGCGGTTTTCAAACATCCAGCTGTTGCCGGCGCTGTGGGTGATGACCTCGTAGATCGCGGCAGCATCCACCCCTTCGCGCAGGCCCAAGGCCATGGCCTCGGCCGCAGCGGCAATGTGCACACCGGCCAGCAACTGGTTGATGATCTTGACCTTGCTGCCCGCGCCGGCCTTGTCGCCCAGGCGGTAGACCTTGCCAGCCATCGCATCGAGCACATCGCCCGCTGCCGCGTAGGCCGCTGGTGTGGCCGAGGTCATCATCGTCATCTGGCCGGCCGCCGCCTTGGCTGCGCCGCCGGAGATGGGGCCGTCCACATACAGCACACCGCTCTGGGCCAGGCGCGCCTCTAGCGCGATGGACCAGTTCGGGTCCACCGTGGAGCACATCACAAAGGTGGAGCCAGCGCGCATCGCCGCAGCGGCGCCATGCTCGCCAAACAGCACGGCCTCGGTCTGCGCGGCGTTGACGACAACCGACACAACAACATCCACTTGCGCCGCCAGCTCGGCCGGGTGGGCGCAGGCCACGCCACCGGCGCTGGCAAAGTCTGCCGCCGCCCCCGGGCGCACATCACAGACATGGACCTGGTAGCCCCGGTTGCGCAGGGTTTGGGCAATGCCCAGGCCCATGGCGCCCAGGCCGATGACGCCCACCTTGGCGTGCTGTGCTTGTGTAGTCATTGGAGATGCTCCCGTGAATCAGAGGTAGAGAATGCCCGGCCGGTGGCCGGGGCACAAGAATGCAAGTGACAAATAGGTTCGCGATAAATCAAGCTGCGGATCAGGCCACCAACGCCCAGACCACGCAGGTCAGCGCAAAGCCAGCTACGCCCAGCACGGTCGTCAGCACCGTCCAGCTGCGCAGGCCATCGGCCACGCTCAGGCCCAGGTAGCGGGTCACAATCCAGAAGCCCGAGTCATTGACATGCGACAGCCCCAGGCTGCCAAAACCGATGGCGACCGTCAGCACGGCAACCTGCACGGCGCTGAAGCCGCCGCCATGGATGCTTTCGGCCAACAGGCCACAGGTGGTAAGAATGGCCACCGTGGCCGAGCCCTGCGCCGCGCGCAGTGCCAGCGAGATGATGAAACCCAGCAGAATCAGCGGCAGACCCGTGCCCGCCAGGGTTTGCGACAGCGCCGAGCCAATGCCGCTCACCGTCAGCACCTTGGCAAACACGCCGCCGGCGCCCGTCACCAGGATCACGCTGGCCGCTGCAGGCAGTGCCGATTCCATCACTTCACTGGTGCGCTTGCTGCTCCAGCGCAGCGGGCGGATCAGCAGCACAAAGGCCAGGCCAATGGCCACCATCAGCGCAAAAATGGGTGCACCGGTAAAGGCGAGTACCTCGCGCAGGCTGTTGCCCTTGGGCAGCACAGTGGCGGCCGTGGTGCCCAGCATGATCAGGGCCAGCGGCGCCAGAATCAGCACCAGCATCGCACCCACACCCGGGCCTTTGGCGGCAGCGCTGTCTGCTGCCTGGTCCACGCCAAAGTTGCGGAACTGGGCCTCGGCATCGGCCTGCATCACATAGTTGCGGCGGTTCAGCAGGCCGCCCACCCACTGGGCCACAAAGGCCAGCGGAATGCAGATGCCCAGGCCGATGACCGTTATCCAGCCCACATCGGCTGACAGCACAGCCGCGCCGCCCACAATGCCCGGGTGCGGCGGCACCACCACATGGGTGGCCAGCATGATGCCCGCCACCGGCAGCCCGTACTTGACAGGGCTGACGCCGCCCGCCTTGCAAAAGCCATAGATGATGGGGATCAGGATGATGAAGCCCACATCGAAGAACACCGGGATGGACAGCACCAGCGCCGCTGCCGTCAGCGCCGCCGGCACGCGTTGCGGCCCCAGCAGCTGGCTAAAGCGCTGCGCCAGGGTGTTGGCCCCGCCGGATACCTCGATCATGCGCCCCAGCATCGCCCCCAGCGCCACCAGGATCGCGACTGATCCCAAGGTGCCGCCCATACCCGATATCAGCGTGGGAATGATGTCGGCGACCGGCATGCCTGTGGCCAGCGCCACCAGGAGGCTGACCAGCAGCAGCGCCACAAAGGCATGGATTTCAAAACGGATGATGAGCAGCAGCAGCGCAGCAATGCTGGCGCCGGCAATGCCCAAAAGAGCAATGGTCGACATGGCTAAGGACTTGTCTCGCTTAGTTATTAGAAGGGTGCTGGCGACCGTCGATTGCCAGCAGCTTATATTGTTATCATACAAATTTTGCGCGATCATAGCATTGCCTGGCTGCCGCTTTGCGCGGTACTTTCCCGAGGCGGTGCAGGGTTTTTTATCGGCCTGGGCAGGGTTAGTGGGCAGGCGCTGAATCGACCAATGCTTGCTGGCGATGGACGCAAAAAAGGCGCTGCAGCTTTCACTGCAGCGCCTGGTGGCGGGGCATCAAGGGCCATCGGCGGCCCTCTAAAACTGGCCATCAAGCCAAAGTACGCACCTTGGGCTCCCGGTCCCAAAAGCGCGTCTTCGCGCCCTTGATAAAGCCGGCCACATCCTTGGGCTCGAAAACGCCTTCATCCGGCTTCACGCCAGCGGCATCCAGGATCAGATGCGTGGCCTTGCAAGCGGCAATCGCTTTCAGGTGCCCAAAGGCATCGCGGAACCAGTCTTGCGCCGCGCCATCCTTGGCCAGCATCTCGCCCGATGCCATCGGGATCACAGAAGCCACGGCATCAAACTGCGCCGATGGGGCGCCGGCCAGCTGGGCGTCAGCGGCGATGTGCTTGCCGTCGCTCAAGGTGGCGCCACCAATCTTGGGCGCGATGATCTTGACCATGGCCTTCTCCGCCAGGATGGCCTTTTGCAGCGCGGCCACGTTCTCAGCGTTGGAACCATCGTCCACCAGGATCGCGACGCAACGGCCTTCAAGGGTCGGCTTCATGCGGTCGATGATGCGCAGCGCGGGGCTGGGTGGCAGGTCTTGCACGGGCACCGCAGGCTTGGCGGGCTTGGGCAGGGCCGCCAGGCCCAGGCCCTTGGCCACGCGCTTGCCCAGATCGCTGTCAATCACCAGCAGGTGGGCAACCACGGCTTCACGCACATGGGGGGTCTGCACCTTGGACAGCTCAAACACCAGGGCGCTGGCGATATGGGCTTGCTCCACCTCGCTTTGGCTGGTGTAGAACAGGCGCGCCTGGCTGTAGTGGTCGGCAAAGCTTTCGGGGCGGATGCGGCTCTTGGCATCGGCCTCGGACGGTTGCGCAAATGAGCGGAAGCCCTGGGCGCGCGATTCGCGGGGCGAGTTCGGGTCCAGGCTCGATGGCTCATAGGCCACGCGGCCCTTGGGCACCTGGGTTTGCATATGGCCATCGCGCTGGGTGTGCGCAAATGGGCACTTGGGTGCATTCACGGGGATCTGCGTAAAGTTCGGCCCGCCCAGGCGCGACAGCTGCGTGTCCAGGTACGAGAACAAACGGCCTTGCAGCAGCGGATCGTTGGAGAAATCAATGCCTGGCGGCACATTGGCCGGGCAGAAGGCGACCTGCTCGGTCTCGGCAAAGAAGTTGTCGGGCCAGCGGTCCAAGGTAAAGCTGCCAATCTTCTTGAGCGGAATCACCTCTTCCGGAATGATCTTGGTCGGGTCCAGGTGGTCATAGGGCAGGGCATCGGCCTGTTCCTGCGTGAACAGCTGCACAAACAGATCCCAGGCGGGCGCATGGCCGGCTTCAATCGCCTCGAACAGATCACGGCGGTGGTAGTCGTTATCGGCAGACTGCAGCTTGGCGGCCTCGTCCCAGACGGTGGACTGGATGCCCAGCTGGGGGCGCCAGTGGAACTTCACAAAGGTGCTCTCGCCCTTGTCGTTGATGAGGCGGAAGCTGTGCACGCCAAAGCCTTCGATGGTGCGCAGGCTGCGCGGGATGGCGCGGTCGCTCATGGCCCACATGATCATGTGCATTGACTCGGGCATCAGCGAGATGAAATCCCAGAATGTGTCATGCGCAGAAGCGGCTTGCGGAAAGCCACGGTCCGGTTCCATCTTGACGGCATGCACCAGGTCGGGGAACTTCATCGCATCCTGGATAAAGAACACCGGGATGTTGTTGCCCACCAGGTCCCAGTTGCCTTCTTCGGTGTAGAGCTTGATCGCAAAGCCGCGCACATCGCGCGGCGTATCGACCGAGCCGGCACCGCCCGCCACGGTGGACATGCGCACAAAGATCGGCACCTTCTTGCCCACTTCGGTCAGCACCTTGGCCGTGGTGTATTTCTTCAGCGAATCGCTCAGCTCAAAGTAGCCATGCGCTGCCGTGCCGCGTGCGTGGACGATGCGTTCTGGAATACGCTCATGGTCAAAGTGCGTGATCTTTTCACGCAGCACAAAGTCTTCCAGCAAGGTCGGGCCGCGGTTGTAGGCGCGCAGCGAGTTCTGGTTGTCCGATACCGGAATGCCTTGCTGCGTCGTCATCACTGGGTGGCCGTCACCGGCCTGCTCATGGAGCTCGCCTGCTGCGCCTTGGGTCTTTGCTGCGGACGAGGTCGATTTGCGAGTGGTCATCGTGGATCTCCGTGGGGTTGGCGTTGTAGTCGGCCGATAGGCTCAAGCCCTTAAGGATGGCAGTTGCACCACGCCGCGCTTGTAGGCGTTTGGAGGAATTGGCTGTATGCGTAGGCTGAGCTGGCGGCATGTTTTCTCCGATGCGGCATGCGAACGCAAAAAGGCCGCTCCATGAGCGGCCCAGGTGCTAGGGGAGCGGTCTTCTTAGTGGAAGAAGATGGCAATCAAAATGATGATCGGGATCGGCACGCCAATCAGCCAAAGCAGGATGGATCGCATGGTGTTTCCTTTCTAGGTCTGCCCGCAGGCAAAGGTGGTGTTCAGGTGGAATGGATGTGGTCAGTTAAGCGTCGCGCTGGCGGCCGCCAAAGGTGGCAGACAGGCTGCCCACAAAGGCACCAATCAGCAGCACCACAAACATCCACATCAGCGAATAGGCGGTGGCCTTGCGGGCTTGCTCGGCCGCTTGTTTGGCCTTGGCCTCTGCGTCTTGCGCGGCTTGCTTGGCCTTGTCGATCTGTTGCTTGACCTGGTCGTAGGTGGCCTGCACCTTCTTCTCGGATTCTTCCTGGCTCATGTCGCTGCGTTGTGCCACCAGGCGGCCCAGGTACTGGCGGTCGTCGTTCGACAGGGAGCCGGCTTGCAGCGAATGCATGAACACGCTGCTCATCTCGCTGGCATCATCGGCAGCGGAGCGGGCCTTCTGGGCGACGTTTTGCGCGCCGTCCTTCATGTCCTGCTTTTGTTGCTCGGTAGGGCCACCTTGGCGCAGCAGGCTGTTGATCCAGTAGTTCAGGTCCGAGCCTGGCTCATTGGCCTTGCCGGCAGTCACGCCAGCAGCGCCGGTCAGCGCTGCAGAGGCGGCACCACCAATCACGCCAGTGGCGCCACTGGCTGCACCGCCCACCACTTGGGCTGCACCGCTCACCACCGCACCGGCAGCCTTGGCCGTGCCGGAGATCGCGGCACCGGCCATCGAGCCTGCAATCGCCACCATCAGCATGGTTGCCAGCGCCCAGGACAGAAAGCCATGGGCGGTGTCGCGAAAGTACACCTCATCGGTGTGCACGCCCTGCCACTTGGTGCGCAGGCGGCCAGCGATATAGCCACCCACACCGGCCGAGGCCAGCTGCGTAAACGCCAGCCATGCGACCGCGCCCCAG
Organism: Comamonas sp. JUb58; assembly: GCF_004364775.1. Classification (GTDB taxonomy): domain Bacteria; phylum Pseudomonadota; class Gammaproteobacteria; order Burkholderiales; family Burkholderiaceae_C; genus Comamonas. The sequence goes on along the minus strand of NZ_SOAL01000001.1, from coordinate 271,982 downwards.
CCAATCGTCTCGCCATCGGCCCCACGGCCGGACCAGACAGATACCGATGACAGGCCCAGGCCAATGCCCAGCATGAACAGCAACAACGACAGCACCGCAGCTGCCAATGCGCCCGCAAAAATGGCGGCCCAGGAGACCGCACTTTCGCTGCTGCCCGCTAAGGCGCGTGGCAATGCGCCGCCGGTGACGACGCGCTCTTCCTCTACATATGTGGTGACCATGGCTATTCCTTGTTAGATGACGCCTTTATTCTGCTTTTGGCCCCCAAAAAGTTTGTAGTCCAAACGCGGGCCAGACCGTGCGCGCTTGGCTGTTAGCGCCATCAGCCGATCTGCGCAAAGGCGCGCCAGGCTTGGGTTCTGGTGGGGTAGGGCACAGGAATGCAGCGCCCGTCTGAATTCGGGAATGCAGAAAGCCGGCGATCAGCGAGGCGCCATCAATACACCGCAATAGGCGCCGAGCCTTCGCCAGCAAACAGCCAGGCATGCAGTGGCTGCACGGCCATGGGCCCCGAGCCGGTGAACTCCGAAAACGCCGGCAGATTCAGGTAGGGCGCAGAGTAGGCGAGGCAGGGCAGGCGCTGGCGCAGCTGCGGCACGCGCATGGCAGGGTGTACATGGCCGTGGATATTGAGCGCAAAGTGGTGCATGCCCGGGCCCATGGGCTCATGGCTCATCAGCACCTGGTGGCGGGCCAGGTGGGTGTGCACGTCATCCAGCAGCAGGGCTTCGGTTTGCAGGTAGCGGTCGTGGTTGCCCCGGGTCAGGGTAAAGCGGGTTTTGAGGTTGGCGCGCCGCAAGGTCTGCCAGAGCTGGAAGGTGTCTTCACCAATAAAGCGGCCATGCACAAAGTCGCCCAGAATCACCAGCTCCTGCGGCTGCCACTTTTGCAGAATCTGGTGCAGGCGGAACAGGTCCTGGCGCTGCACCTCCAACGGCACGGCCACGCCCCGGCGGCGAAAGATATCGCTCTTGCCCAGGTGCAGGTCGGCAATGATCAGCAGGCTTTCCTGAGGCCAGAACAATGCGCGCTCGGTCAGCACCAAGAACTCCATGCCGGCAATGCTGGCCGCGACATGGTCCTGGGGCGATGGCGAAAGTTGGATGGGGGAGAAAAGCTGTGCCGATTGCGTACCTGCCATTAGTGGGTGTCCTGTGGTTGGGGCGCGCGCTGCACGGTGCTGCGCATGCCCTTGCGGGGGGCGGCCTGCTTGGGCGCCGCCTTGGTTGCGGCCTTGTTAGGGCTGCCGGGGTGGGGCGCGCGCTGCGGTGGCGCGCCCGGTCGTTGTGTTCGTGGTGAGCGTGCGGAGCGTGGTGCACCCGGTGTGGGCTCGCCCCTGGCCTGGCGCTCTTGCTGCTCGGCCATGCGCCGCACCTTGTCTTGCCAGGTCTCATTGCTGAGCTGACCGCGAAAGCTCTCCGCCCACAGCCCGAATGAAAACGGCGTGTGTTTGGGCGGAAAGCGCAATGCAATCTGCCGCCCCGCAATGCTGGCCAGCAGCCTTTGCATGGTCGGCAGGTGCAGCTCCTGGTCCAGCGCCTCTTGCCGGGCCTGGCGCAGCAGCAAATGCTCCGGGTCGTACTTGCTCAGCACATCAAACAGCAGGCTGGCAGAGACCTGCAACTGCCTATCACTGGCACGGCTCTTCTTGCCCGGCACCTTGGATTGCACCAGGCCTGCAATCTGCGCAATCTCCTTGAAGCGCTTGCGTGCCAGCTCGCTGAAGTTCACGGCGGACCGTAGATCGGTGTCGAGCCCGTCCTGCTTGAATATCTCCGCCCAGTCCACCGCATTTGCATCGATGGGCAAGGTGGGCTGGATCATCAGCCCAATCTCATTGCAGGCCCAGGCAAAGGTATTGGCTTGCAGATGCGCCAGGCGCGTGGCAATCAGCACCGCCAGCCCCTCATGCGCCACCCGGCCAGCAAAGGGGTAGACAAACAGCGGCGCGGCCTTGGCGGCTTGGGTGTTGCCGACCTGTTCAATCAGCAGCTGGTCTGCGCCCGGCACCAGCGAGCGCTGGCTTTGCAGCTGCAGCAAGGGCTGCAGCCATTGCAGCTCGCGGGCGTGGGGGGCGTCATCGGCGGCGGGGCTGGCAGCGGCCGTGCTCAGCAGCTGCTGCATGCGCTCGCCCAAGGATGAGGACATCGGCATCAGCGAGCCTGCCCATGCCGGCGTCAGCAGGCCGACTTCAACACTGCGGCGCACCCAGGCGGTCTGGTTCTCCAACCGCACCAGCACCAGGCTGCGGCCGGCAAAGTTAAATACGTCGCCGGGGCTGAGTCTTGCAATAAACGCCTCTTCAACCGAGCCCAGCCGCGCGCCGCGCAGGTACTGCACATTGACTGCGCCGTGTGCGGTGATGGTGCCGATCGACATGCGGTGCATGCGCACCACGCCGGTGTTGGCCGGCTGGCACAGGCCATCGGCGCAGTGCAGGCGCTCGTACTGCGGGTATTGCACAAGGGAATCGCTGCCATGCTCCAGAAAGGCCAGCATCGCTAGCCACTGGGCATCGCTCAGCTCCCGAAAAGCGGCAGTGCGCCGCACCTCGGCCAGCAGCTCTGGTGGCCTGAAGCCACCCGCCAGCGCCGCGCTCATTGCATGCTGGCTCAGCACATCAAAGCACAGGCGCAGCGGCTCGCGCCGCTCATACACCTGCGCCTCGGCCAGCTCGCGCACGGCGGCAAACTCGGCCAGGTCCATCGCCTGGGTGGCAACCGCCTCCACATGCACAGCAGCACCAGGCCGGTGCTTGGCGCGGCCAGCGCGCTGCACCATGCGGGCAACGGAGCGTGCGCCACCAATCTGGATCACGCGCTCCACCGCCGGAAAGTCCACCCCCAAATCCAGGCTGCTGGTCGCCACCACGCAGCGCAAGGTGCCTGCACGCAGGCGCTGCTCTACCGACTGCCGCACGCCCTGGTCCAGCGAGCCATGGTGGATGGCCAAGGTCTCGGCATCTTCCGGCCATATGCTCGCCAGCGCGGTGTGCCACAGCTCGGCCTGCGCGCGGGTATTGGTAAACACAATGGTGCTGGGCGCGCTAAACACCAGCTTGGCCACCTCGCCCAAATTGGCCAGGCCCAAATGCCCCGCCCAGGGCATGCGCGTGCCCAGCGGCGGCGTAATGCTGTGCAGATGAAAGGGCTTGGGCCGCATGTCCTGGATCAGCGCAGGCTCCTTCACCTGCCAGGCGCTCAGCAGCACATCGCTGGCCTCTTGCAGATTGCCAATCGTGGCCGACAGTCCCCAGACCTGCGCCCCCGGTGCCAGCGCTTGGATGCGCGCCAGGTTCAGCTGCAGCAGCACCCCGCGCTTGCTGGGCAGGAGCTCATGCCATTCATCCACCACAATGCAGCGCAGCTGGCTGAACTGCTCGCGGCTGCGCTCATGGCTCAGCAGCAGCGCCAAGGATTCGGGCGTTATCACCACCAGCTGCGCCTTGCCGGTATCGGTCAGGCGTTTGTCGCGTGATGTGGCATCGCCTGTGCGCATCGCCACTTGCCAGTGGGGCAGCACCGCCGCTACCGGGCCGGTGATGCGCTCGCGGGTATCGCTGGCCAGCGCACGCAAGGGCGTCACCCAGAGCATGCGCGGGCCATGCGCTGCGCGGCCCTCGGGCGACTCAGCCTCGGCCATCGCCTGCATCAAGGGCCCACCCAGCGCTGCCAAGGTCTTGCCCCGGCCGGTGGGGGCCGATATCAAACCGCTGTGCCCATCGGCATACGCTCGCCAGGCCTGTTGCTGGAAGACCGCCGCGCCTATGTCCTGCTCCTTCAACCAGTCACGCCAGCGCTTGGCCGCACGCTGCATCGCGCGGTCGCTGGGGGGCGTGTTGTGGTCCAGATCAGCCATCGGCCAGCTCCAGCAAGGCACTCAATTGGTCGGCGTCTTGCGCGGTCTTGTCCTCGCGCCAACGCAAGATGCGCGGAAAGCGCACCGCCACGCCCGATTTATGGCGGGTCGAGCGGTTCACGCCTTCAAAGGCAATCTCAAACACCAGGCTAGGGGTAACAGAGCGCACCGGCCCAAATCGCTCCACCGTGTGGCTGCGAATCCATTTGTCCAGCCGCAAAATCTCCACATCGGTCAGGCCCGAGTAGGCCTTGGCGACAGGCACCAGCGCATCGCCGCTCCACACGGCAAAGGTGTAGTCGGTGTGCAAGGTGCTGCGGCGGCCGCTGCCGCTTTGCGCATAAATCAGCACCGCATCAATGCTGAACGGGTCCACCTTCCATTTCCACCAATCGCCCCGGCGCCGGCCTTCCTTGTAGGGGGATGCCAGCGCCTTGAGCATCAGCCCCTCGGCGTTGTGCTCGGCAGCGGTGTTGCGCAGCGGGGGCAGGGCATCCCAGCTGTCAAACGGCAGCTGCGGCGATATGCCCAGCGCCGGCAAGTCGGCGTGGTGGATGAGCCGCTCCAGCTTGACGCGGCGCTGCTCCAGCGGCTGGGCGCGCAGGTCTTCGCCATCGCACTCCAGCAGGTCATAAAACAGAATGCGCGCCGGCACGGTCTGCATCAGCTTGGCGGAAGGCTTGCGCTTTTGAATGCGGCTTTGCAGCGCGACAAAGCCCAACGGCTTGTTCTGTTCGTAATCCCAGGCCAGCAGTTCGCCATCCAGCACCATGTCGCGCGGCAACAAGGCAGCGGCGGCCTCCAGCTCCGGAAAGCGGCCATCCAGCCGTTCCTCACCACGCGACCACAGGTAAGGCGCATGACCCTGGCGCCGCACCAGCTGCACGCGTATGCCATCCCATTTCCATTCGGCCAGCCAATCCTTGGGGTCGCCCAAGGCTTCTGGCTCTTGCGGCAAGGGCGAGGCGAGGTAGAAGGGGTACGGCTTATCGAGCAGCTGCGCGCTGGTTTCCGGGTCCATCAAGGCCTCATAGGCCTGGGCGCTGGGCAGCCATTCGCCCACCATGCGGTGCGCCATATCGGCGGCAGATATGCCCACCAGCGGCGCCAGGCTGTTCTGCAGGCTGCGCTTGTTAACGCCTGCGCGCAGCGATCCGGTCAGCAGCTTGTTAAAGACCAGGCGCGAAGGGGTATCCAGCTGCTGCCAGGCCTGCTGGATCGCGCGCTTGCGCTGCTCGGCATCAGCGGCCACCAGCGGCAGCAAAAACTGCTCCGTCCATTCGTCCAGGCGGCTGTCGTTGTCGGGTGTTTTAAAGGTCGCGCCCAGCAAGCTGGCATGCCAGGGCGCATCGGCATCGGGAGCCAAGGCAGCGCCGGGCGCAGCCACCAGCTCAGGATGGTTAATACCCTGCTTTTGCCAAGCTGCCACCAACAACGACAAGGTCTCCGCCAAATCGCCCACCTGGCGGTAGCTCTCTTCCACCAGCCACAGCGGCAGGGCGGTCAGCTCGCTTACCCAGCTGCGCAGCTCGGTGGTGGTGGCCAGGCGGTTCTTGCCGGTGTTCACCTTGCCGCCGCTCAGCACATAGACGGCCCAGGTCGCCTCGGTGGCTTTGGCGCCGGCAAAGTACTGCTGCAGGGCCAGCTCGCGGTCGCGCGTGCCGGATGCCTCGTCCAGCAACTGGTACAGCGCCACAAAGCGGTTCATTCGGCCGCCTCCTCTTCGTCGCCATAGGCGGTACGCAGGCGCTCTGCCTGTATGCCCAGGCTCTGCAGGTAGGGGATCAGCGCATCGGTATTGCCATGGGTGGCCAGCACCCGCTGGGCGCCGCTTTCGGTAATGGTGTCGACCAATTCCTGCCAATCGGCATGGTCCGATATGACAAAGCCGCGCTGCATATTGCGCCGCCGCCGGTTGCCGCGCAGCAGCATCCAGCCCGAGGCAAAGCCTTGCTCTACCTGTTTAAAGCGCTTGAGCCAGGCGGAATCTTGCGCAGAGGGCGGTGCCAGCACCATGCGGCCAGCAAAGTCGGTATCGGTAGGCACATCGACCACCATCTCGGTAGCGGCCAGTGCAATGCCTGCCTGGCGGTAAATATCGGTGCCGCGTGCCATCGCACCATGCAGCAACACGGGCGCATCCAGCTTGCCAGCCAAGCCCGCCAGTACCCGCTGGGCCTTGCCCAGGCTGTAGGCATACAGCACCGCCGCCTTGCCCTGCTCCTTGCAATGCGCCACCCAGCGCTCGATGCGCTCCACCTCATGGGCCATCGTGGGCCAGGCGTACACCGGGTAGGCAAAGGTCGCCTCGCAAATCAGGGTGTCGCAGCGCAGCAGCTCAAACGCTTCGCAGGTGGGATCCGGCTCGCGCTTGAAGTCGCCCGTAAACACCCACACCGCATCGCCGTGCTGCACCCGCACCTGGGCAGATCCAAGAATGTGCCCCGCCGGGTGCAGCGATACCTGCACCTCCCCCATCGTGATCGTCTGCCCAAACGGCAGCGCATGGATGTTCTGCTCCCCCAGCCGCCATCGCAAAATTGGTTCGCTTGTCGAGCTGCAGTAGTACTCGCCCATCCCTATATGGGCATGGTCCGAGTGGCCGTGGGTGACAAACGTGCGGTGAACCGGCTTCCAGGCATCAATAAAAAAATCCCCAGCCGCGCAGTACAGACCTTTGTCGGTCAGCGTGATGACGTCAGCGGGTGGGGCGTTGGCAGATGCAGAAGCAGAAGCAGAAGCAGAAGCAGCGAGCATGGGCAAATTCTGCGGCTGCGGGGGCGGGGGTGGGCGTCAGAGTTTGCCTTGTTGGGGTGCGGGAGTGGGGCAACCCGTTATAAGCAGAGGTTTAAATGACTGCTTTTTTAAATATATGTAATCAATCTACTATATAACGTTTTCCATGCCGAGCGCCCGCCGCCTTAAGAATACTGCGAAGGTTGGTTTGTAGAGGAATTTTTTCTTTTGAGATCATTGGTATTATTTCTCCTTGAATGAATTGCTCGGTGGCAGTTTGTGCTAATAGATTTCTGCCCAAACCGGAATCTCTTTTAATTTCTAAATTTTCCAAAAGAAATCTAATTGCATCCTTGCTGAAATCATCAGTAGTGAGATCTGTGTGATAAATGAGAATGCTATTGGCAAGAATATTTCGATAATTGGAGTTGGAATTATTGAATTCCTCTACGAAAGAATGTCTTGTTTCTCGACTGGTTAAATTGAAAAACATCCACGACAGTCTTTCAAAAAGAAAAAATTTTGGAATGGATGAGTTTTTATTATTATGCATCCAATCTAGCCACCATTCGATATCTCCGATTTCAAGAAATCCTAAAGTAGTAGATTTTTGAATAGGTAACTGCTCTAAAAGACTGATGGTTAGTATGGGGTCGCGGAGTTTTAATATCTCAATAAATAATTTTTCTTGGCCCACCCAAGATATATCTATTTTTTCTATTAGGTGCAATTGCTCGTGTGCGCGTTCCTCAGCGGTCATGTCGAGTAATTCTCTCATTGCTTCGAAGAAATCCTCATGGTTTTCCTGCGAAACGCAGAATAACAGCGCGGCCTTGGAAATGCCCGATCTAAGCAATGCCATGGCTTTAGTCAACTGAGCCAAATCCGGTCGAGCCTTACATAAACAATGTAATGCTCTGAGCGCCCAGCTTTTTTCATCGATCATTTCCGCTAGTGATATTAATCGAAGTACGTGATTGGAATCGAAGCAATCCCATGATAGTTTTTCAGTGGCTGATTCAGATTTTGCTAAAAAATATATTGAAGTGGCTGCATGATTAATGTTTCTTAGTAGTAGATTTGCAGCCAGCTCTAAGGCGGGAGTTGAATTTCTATGCCACAGAGATTCACACGCAATACGAGCATGTATATCTGGAGGATAAATATCCTCATCTAGGCATAGAAATGATTTTTCAAGGAGCGGAATTTCGATTTTTGAGAGTAGTAATGCGGATCCGGAAATAAAACCATTTAACATATAATCATCTGATTCTGGTTCGATCTCATCGATAAGAGAGTCAGCCATTGATTTTAATGATTTTATATCGGAATCTATAAAGAAAGGTGTCAAAGAATCTGCTATTCCATTGCAGCAGAAATTATAGTCGTCATGAAATTGAACTAGGAGATCTAGTGCTTCTTCTTTTACTGAAATGCCCTTAATTTCAATGAGTCGATTTAATGCGGCGGCCCCGATCAAATGTCCTTTGCTCATTAAAAATCTCAATTTCTGTTCATGGCACTCCGAGATTGGTAAGCTGAATTCCAAGTGTGATTCTATTTTATAATCGGTAAATGATTTTCTTTGATTTAATTTCTCAGGTATCAAATCTAGAAGTTTTGAGACTATGTCGTCACGATTAAATTCTAAGTATTTAACCGCATTTAGTGCTAAATCAAAATCAATATCAGTAATTTTCTTAAAAAAACTATAAGCTTCTGATTCAGGTAACAGACTGAGGGTTAGAAATAAAGCTTGATCCCATCTGGTAAGGGTAAGCTTCTCTTCCAAAATCAATGGATTTATTTGATATTCAAAAGAAAGTTGAGTGGCCGCAAGATATTCAGTGATTGATTGGTGAATAAAAGCAATTCGGCCATTGGAATATGGAATTAAAATCGATCTAGAGATAAGCCAATTAACTATATCATTTGCCTTGATATCTTGTATCTTGGATTTGGCAATCTCTTTTTCAATCTTTTCTAATATATTTGCGGTGGCGTACGCTTCTTCCCCTCGATTTATAGCATCATACGCAACAGTTGCGAGTATATTCTCTAAATTGAAGTCTGGAGAGAATCTAGTGTGAAAACTAATATACAACTTGTTGAGCAAAGATTGATAGATGTCCCGTGGGTGAGCTTCATGAGGCAGAGATATGGCTCCAGAACTGACAAGGTGAAAGTAAAATGGTTTTTGAAGCAGACGCCTCATATCTGTCTCAAATCTGCCCTCAATAAAAATGTTTAATTTTTGAAGCTCTGTTGTCAGAACATTTTCATCAATTAAGTCGAGATGATATATAGGGAATTCAAATTTTTCGAGGCCATCAACAGTTCGTGATGTGATAACAATAGATGAGTTGTCGTAATTTTTTTCAAAATCTGAGAAATCTACTTCGTAAGCACCATTTTCTCGATATTCTCGCGGCATTTCATTAAATGAATCTAGATAAAATTTCAATTTAAAACGAACTGCCATTTCACTCAAAGACATATTTTGAGGAATATTCTGATTAATTAAATCGACTATGTCTCCGCAATACAATTTAAGGTCTACGAAAACTGGTATGACTGCTGATTTTTCTTCAAACGTCTCTGATAAGCATATGTCATGAAGCTTATCTGCCAAACGTGCAGTGGACCTTTTTAAGGAGTAAGACTTTCCAGATCCTGGTAATCCTATCAGAATTGCTCTGTTTGGTCCGTTATCAAGAAATCTGTCGACGATTGCGCCGTTGAACGTATCAGATCGTAGTGAGTGATATGGGAGTTCATTTTTTTTGTCTAATTGCACTCGTATAGGCAGCTCTGGATTGGCCTTTGAGTAACGCTCAAGTCGAGCTGCATGACGAGCTAAAGAAAGCACTACATCTGAAGTTGATTCTTTAGCCGGAATATCCAAGTCAAGAGGTAATTTAGGCGGTAATACATCGATGAATGAATCTATCAGATGTAGCAGCGCATCATGATTTTTTCTTTTGTTAGTGTCAACTGTGGTAGGGTAAGTGATAAGGTGAATTCCATAATGCCTTCGCCAGTAATCACTTTCTGCTTCAGATATATCTGGCATTATTGCGTAGTGGTCTCGCGTACCACCTTTGTAAATATTTGAAAGAAGATCTTTTATGTATAAAAAGTCGGGATCTCGGAGGCCAAAGCCGAAGTAGACGACAGGTCTGCTTGCCAAAAGTAATTTTAGCGTTTCCAGGGAGCTATGACGTTCCCCCTGTGGTAATAGCTGGCGATACTGTTCTCGGGTTAATATTATGCTGTCACTGTCAGCCGCATCACCATGGGGCTTGAAAATGAAATCTAAAGCTCTAGCACTTACTATTTCTGCGGTTTCTGTAAGATTTTTATTAGTAATAGGTGCTCTGAAAAAGTTATTGGGCCGCCATTTTCGAAGTGCTTCCTCTAATAGATTGTCATAGTTCGTGGTGACGAAGCATCTTGTGCCAAGGGAAACAATTTTTTTATGAATTTCATGAGGTTCAGCTTTTCCGTATTGGCAAGCTTCTCTTATAAATTCACCGATCTGTTGTTTGGTAAGACGGTCAAAACCATAACTGGCGGCTTGCAGGAGGTCACCTCGCGTAGCTTCTGCTCGGATCAAGCCAGCGTTAACGCCAAAAGATTCTACAAATTTAGCTAGGTCCTCGATGAGCTGACTCCATGACGGTAAGCCAGACCACAACGATAATCCGGAGCCGATAAATATAATCGTATCTTCCTGGCTTAACACTTGCTTCAATTTTTCCATGACTAATATATTTTGGATTAATAGGTAAATTCTAAATAGCAGAATAATAAATTCTTGCTTACGATTTAATCAAGCTTTTTTGTATTAATAGGAAAATATTTATAAGCTTGTTATAGTTCTCTTCTCGTCAAAGTTGAAGGTATATGAGTTACATAGCTATACTTTATATAAAATTAGTAATGAACAATTTATAAGAGTATTAGCTATTTAGTAACACCCGAGCCAACCGCTCCCCATCCTGCTGCCAAAACGCCGGATCCGCCTGCCGGATCCGGTCAATCGCGTTATTCATATGCGCCGTCGCTGCCGCCCGTGCAGCCGCCGGATCCCCCGCCTCAATCGCTTCCACAATCCGCGCATGCTCTTGCGTCACGGCAGCCGCAAAGTCCTGCCGCCGCGCCTCATTGGCGCGGGTGATGCGCGTGGCACCCGCCAGCACCTGCGACAGGTAATCCAAGGTACTGAGCAGGAAAGGGTTGCCGGAGGCTTGGGCGATGACGCGGTGCAGGGCGACGTCTTCGGCTACGCCGTCTTTCCCGTCGGCCACGGCTTTGGCCAATGCCTTGACGCCAGCGCGGATGCGGCGCAGATCGGCGGTGCTGCGGCGGGCGGCCGCTAGTTCTGCCACTTCGGCTTCCAGTGCGCGGCGCACTTCTACGATCTGGATGACGGCCTCTTGCGAGGCGGCATGGCCTTTTTCCAGGTCCAGCGGTTCAGCGCGGGGCGCTTGTACAAACACGCCGCTACCTTGGCGGGAGGCGACGAGGCCGCTGGATTTGAGGCGGGACAGCGCCTCGCGCACCACTGTTCGGCTTACGCCAAACTGCGCGACCAACAACAGCTCGGTGGGCAGGCGGTCGCCCGGTTGCATTTGCCCTTGCCGAATGCTGGCCTCCAGCGCCTGGGCCACTTGATCGGCGAGAGAGTTGGCGGCCTTGACGGGCGTGAAGGAGATCGGCATGCGTGGGCAGGAGCTGGTTTGTGGGAGTGGGCGCTGGCTGCTGCCAGGCCGCAAGATGGCGCTTACTGTACTCCAGCCCAGGGGCGCTGCCTGCGCCTTAGGCGCAATGGATGGCTATGCCGTGTTTTTGGCCAAACGGCGGGTTACTGTAGATGCAGTGGCTACGCCTGCCGCAGCGGGGCCATCTGCTTGCCATCGGCCTGTTTATGCCAGCACGCCAACGCCAAAGCTGCAAGCCCTTGTCGGCGGCCTGCAGCGGGGTGCCTGGTGGCCGCTGCCCTGCGTGCACTGCAGCGGCTGCGGCCCCATCAGCAGATGCCAGCCTTATTTAGGCAGCAGCACCTTGTCGATCACATGGATCACGCCATTGGATTGGTAGACATCGGGGATGGTGACGGTGGCGGTGCCGCCTTTCTCGTCCGTCAGCATGATCTTGGAGCCCTGGCTCTTGGCCACCAAGGTGCCGCCGCTGACGGTCTTGATGCTGGCCATGCCCTTGCCGTCTTTGATCATCTTGCTGATCGCGGCTGCATCCCACTTGCCGGGGACGACGTGGTAGGTCAGCACGGTGGTCAGCATGGCCTTGTTCTCGGGCTTGAGCAGGTTGTCTACCGTGCCGGCGGGCAGGGCCGCAAAGGCGGCGTTGGTGGGGGCAAACACGGTGAAGGGGCCTGGGCCCTTGAGGGTCTCTACCAGGCCTGCAGCCTTGACTGCTGCCACCAGGGTGGTGTGGTCCTTGGAGTTGACGGCGTTGTCGATGATGTCCTTGGTAGGCAGCATGGGCGCGCCGCCCACCATCACGTCTTTGGCGATCGCTGCCATGGATGTGCTTGCCACCATGAAAGCCATGCCGTAAGAGACCAGTTTGCGGGTACTTTGGATCGAGGCCATGAGATGCTCCTTGCGTGTGGATGTTCAGCCGAAAAACGTTGCGGCTGTTTGGAATACGCAGCGGGCGGCGCACTGGATTCAACAAATAGGAAGACGCTTGTAAAGAAGGGGAGCAAGGGAGCGATGCAGGCAGCGCAAAAAAAATTTTGCATCCACTGCATCCATACCGGCAGCTGGCGACTAGTACCACTAACAGCACATCAAAGAGCGCTGTTTTCACTCTCGTCCTGTCCCCCTAACTAGGAGAACTCGTATGTTGACCTCTCGCACAGCTCCCCGTATCGCCGCCATCGCCACCGCCGTGGCTTCCATTGGCCTGCTGACCGCCTGCGGCTCGATGCAGAAAAAGGAGATGGCTTTCTCGCAGGCATCGCTGCCAGCGACCATCCAGGTGCCCGCTGGCCACAAGGTGGCCTGGGAAACGGTGGGCTCGGGTGACATCACCTACGAATGCCGCGACAAGGCCAATGCCCCCGGCCAGACCGAGTGGGTGTTTGTGGGCCCGGATGCGGTGCTGAAGGACCGCGCTGGCAAGTCGGTAGGCCGCTACTACGGCCCGCCCGCCACCTGGGAAGCGAATGACGGCTCCAAGCTGACGGCAACGCAGCTGGCCGTGGCGCCATCGGGTGAGGGCAACCTGCCGTACCAGCTGGTGAAGGCCAACCCTGCAATGGGCAGCGGCGCGCTGGTGGGTGTAAGCCATATCCAACGTGTGGCTTTGAAGGGCGGCGTGGCACCGGCTGACAAGCCTTGCACCACGGCGCAAAAGGGCCAGAAGGCCGTGGTGAAGTACCAGGCTGATTACATCTTCTGGAAGCCAGTTTAAGTCTCTGTTGTAAGTTTCTGTTTTATAGCGGCTACACTCGAAGAAGGATTTCCTCCCCTTCCTTCTTCGTGGATCGCCTTCATGCCGCCAGCCGCTTTTGTGACCGACGACAGTTTTGACCATGCCTTGGCGCTGCAAGCTTGTGCGCGGGGTGACCGCCACGCGTTGCAGCGCATCTATGAGCAAGAGGGCCGCTACCTGCTGGGTGTGGCGCTGCGCATAGTGCGCAACCGTGCGGCGGCCGAGGATGTGCTGCACGATGCCTTTGTGTCGATCTGGAGCAAGGCCAACAGTTTTGACGCGGCACGGGGTGCGGCTAGAGGCTGGATCTATAGCATTGTTCGGCACGCCGCATTGAACCGGGTGCGCAGCAGCGCCCGCGAAACGGCGCTGGATGAGCCGACTGCCGCAGCGCATGAAGCCAACGCCGCGATGGCCGCCTGGCAGGAAGAGGGCGATGCGCTGAGCCGCCAGGCGCAACTGGGCCGACTGGGCCAGTGCCTGGAAGGGCTGGAGCCGCAGCGCCGTGAATGCCTGCTGCATGCCTATGTGGATGGCTGCAGCCACAGTGAGATTGCAGCGCGGGTGCAGGCCCCGCTGGGAACCGTCAAAGCCTGGATACAGCGGGGCCTGCGCGCCCTGCGGGAATGCATGCAATGAGCGCCGATACCCCCAATACCTTGCCGCCCGATGGCGACAGCCCCGACGACCTGCAGACCCTGGCCGGCCAGTATGTGCTGGGCACGCAGGATGCCGCGCAACGCCGCGCGATCGAAGAGCGCCTGCCGCAGGATGCTGCGCTGCGCGCCGCCGTGGATGCCTGGGAGCAGCGCCTGCAACCCTTGACCCGCCTGGCTCCGCCGCAAGAGCCAAGCCTGGGCCTGTGGCCGCGCATCACCGCCAGCCTGTGGCCAGCGGCCGAGCCGCAGCGCGCCGCCGCAGCGCCGCGCCGTTGGTGGGATTGGGACAGCCTGGCGCTATGGCGTGGCCTGGCCGGCAGCGGTTTTGCGGCTGCTGCGGTGCTGGCCGGCGTGCTGGTGCTGGGCCCCGCCCCCGCACCTGGCCCGGCCCGCTACTTTGTGGTGCTGGCCGCACCGCAAAGCCAGGCCCCTGGCTGGCTGGTGCAGGCCCAGGCCGCCGACCGGCTGCGCTTGGTGCCGCTGGGCAGCGATGTGGTGCCGGCTGAGAAATCCTTGCAGTTCTGGACGAAGGCCGATGGCTGGAGCGCCCCGGTGTCGCTGGGCCTCGTCAAACCGGGTGAAGCCATTGAGGTACCCGTGGACAAGCTGCCGCCGTTGCAGCCCAACCAGCTGTTTGAGCTGACCTTGGAGCCCGCAGGCGGATCGCCGATTGGCAAGCCGACGGGGCCGATTCAGTTCATTGGCCGGGCGGTGCAGATTTAGAGCCACTAACACAACCCTTGATACGTCGTTGCCAAGCCTTGTCGTACTCCTGTACTGCCTGCGGCTTGACGCCTAGTCTCAACCGCAAACCTTCGGTTTGCTGGGTCGTGTTAGCGGCTCTTAGCCGTTGCCGCCAAACAGCAAGGGGCCCGTTCATGGAACGGGCCCCTTTGTTTTGGTGGCTGTGATTCAGCCCGAAGGCCGCGATCCGCTTTAGTGGTTGTTCGCGCCTCGGTGCGCCCATGCGGTAGTGCGCTTTTCTACCAAGCTGAACAGCTCATACATCACCATCGCCATCGCACCCACCACCAACAGGCCCGCAAAGGCCAGGCCCATTTGCATCGATGAGCCGGCGGAGATCAGCAGGTAGCCAATGCCTTCGTTGGCGGCGGTCATCTCGGACACGGTGGTGCCGACAAAGGCCAGAGTGATGGCGACCTTGAGCGAGCCGTAGAAGTAGGGCAGCGAGCGGGGCAGGCCGACCTTTATCAACACATCCCAGCGCTTGGCGCCGAGCACGCGCAAGACGTCTTCCAACTCGGGCTCCAAGGTCGCCAGGCCGGTGGCGATGTTGACCATGATGGGGAAGAAGCTGATCAGGAACGCGGTGAGGATGGCCGGGCCAATACCGATGCCAAACCAGACCACGAGGATGGGCACAAAGGCGGCCTTGGGCAGTGCGTTGAAGGCGGTCATCAGCGGGTAGACGGCGGCATAGGCCAGGCGCGAGCTGCCAATCAAAAAGCCCAGCAACACACCGACAACGATGGCTACGCCAAAGCCGGCCATCGTCACCCAAAAGGTGCGCCAGGCGTGCGCGGCGATGACGGTGTGGAACTCCAGAAACTGCTGCCAGATGAGCAAGGGGCTGGGGAAGATGAACTCCGACACCTGGAAGGCCGAGCAGATGATTTGCCAGAGGAGGACCACGGCGGCCAGCAGCAGCCAGGGCGACCAGCGTTCGAGCTTGGGGTTGTTGAGCTTGTACATAGAGTGGGGCCTTGGCGCTTACTGGTTGATCACGGTGCCGGTCTTGCGCATGGCGCCGATGTGGCCGCGCAGCTCATGCACGATGTCGCTGAACTCCTTGGTATAGGTCAGCTCCAGATCGCGCGGGCGGGGGATGTCGATATCGCGGCGCACCACAAAGCGGCCGGGGCTCTTGCTCATCACATAGATGGAGTCGGCCAGGAACACGGATTCGCGCAGGTCATGCGTGACGAGGATGACGTTGAACTGCTGCTCGGCATGCAGATCGCGCAGGATGCACCAAAGCTCTTCGCGGGTGAATGCATCGAGGGCGCCAAAGGGCTCGTCGAGCAGCAGCATCTTGGGCTCATGGATCAGCGCGCGGCAGATGCTGGCGCGCTGCTGCATGCCGCCTGACAGCTCCCAGGGGAACTTGTCCTCATAACCCGCCAGGCCGACCTTTTGCAGCAGGCGGCGGGCCCGCTCCTCGTACTCCTGGCGCCGGGCCTTGAACTGGCTGCGGTGGGGCTCGACGATCTCCAGCGGCAGCAGTACGTTGTCGACTGTGGTGCGCCAGGGCAAGAGGGATGGCGACTGGAAGGCCATGCCCGATATCTTGAGCGGGCCGGTGACGGGCTGGCCATCGATGCGGATCTTGCCGATGCTGGGCATGCGCAGGCCGGTGGCCAGCTTCATGAAGGTGGATTTGCCGCAGCCCGAGGGGCCGACGATGGCGATGAACTCGCCACGGCGCACTTGCAGGTCAATGGCTTCGACGGCGAACTGGTTCTTGGCCTGCAACTCGTCGTTGTAAGCCAGCCAGACATCGCGAAACTCGACAAAGGCAGGGTCTTGGAGGGAGGCCGTCATAGGGTGCAATCGTCTTCAAAAGGGCAGGGCGCAAGCAGCGCCCTGCAGGCGGCGGGATCAGCGCTTGGGGAGGATGTCCAGCTCGGCAGCGCTGGGCAGAAAGCTGCCGTTCCAGACCGCTTGGGCGGGCACGGGGTTCTTGGTTTCGTAGGCCTTGGCCACCTGCTCGGCCATCAAGCCCAGGCGCTCGCTGCGCAGCTGGCCAAAACCTTCTTCACGCGCGCCCTTGCTGTCGATGGCGGTGTCGATGGTGAGCTTGAGGCGTTTCACCTCCAGCGGCACATTGACCAGGCCATCCTTGGCCTTGAGCGAAGCAATGGCGGCCTGCGGATCGGCAATCGCCTCCTTGGCGCCTTTCGCAAACGCCTTGAGGAAGGCACGCACGGCTTCGGGCTTCTCGGCGATCAGCTTGGGGCTGGCGATGATGACATTGCCGTAGAGCTGCACGCCATGGGTGGCATAGGGCAGCACGACCACGTCCTCGGCCTTGATGCCGCGCGCCTCCAGGTTGAGCAGGCTGGTGAAGGTGTAGCCGGTGACAGCATCCAGATCGCCGCGCACCAGCATGGTTTCGCGCAGCGGTGGGTCCATCGTGGTCCACTGCACGGCGCCCACGCCATTGGCCTGCGCAAAGATCGGGAAGGTGCGGCGGCCAGCATCAAAAATCGGCGCGCCCATCTTCTTACCAGTCAGGTCGCTGGCCTTGGTGATGCCGGATTTTTTCAGCGCCATCACCGATGCGGGCGTGGTGTTGTAGATCACCATGATGGCCACGGGCTTGATCGGCGCATCGGGGTTGTTGGCATGGAACTCCATCAGCGCAGCCAGGTCGGCAAAGCCCAGGTCATGCGTGCCCGAGGCCACGCGCTGGATCGCGCCGGCGCCGCTGGCCGCTTCCACCGTCACATCCAGACCGGCCTGCTTGAAGTAGCCCTTTTGCTCGGGGTGCACAAAGAGGGCGGCCGGGCCTTCAAAGCGCCAGTCGAGCTGGAACTTGAGTGGCGTCAGCGGCTGGGCCAGGGCGTTGCAGGTGCTGGCGGCGGCTAGCAGGGCCAGGGATGCGTGGAGGAAGCTGCGTTTTTTCACGGGATGGTCTCGTCAGGTGGTGGGGGCAAAGGGGGTGGAGAAGGCTAGGGATGGCTTACTTTTTGGGGAGCACATCCAGCACGGCGGCGGGCGGCAGAAAGCTGCCGTTCCAGACGTCTTCGGCCTTGACACGGGTCTTGGTGCCATAGGCGTCGGAGACCTGGGCGGCCATCAGGCTCAGGCGGCTGCTGTCCAGGCGGCCAAAGCCTTCCTTGCGGGCATCGGCGCTGTTGATGACGGTGTCGATCGCCAGCTGCAGGCGGCGCGTCTCCAGCGCCACATTGGCGATGCCATCGCGCGCCTTGACGGACTGGATCGCCTGGGCCGGGTTGGCGATCACGCCCTTGGCGCCCTGGGCAAAGGCGGTCAGGAACTTCTTGATCGCCTCGGGCCGCTCCTGGATCATCTTGGGGCTGGCGATGATCACGTTGCCGTAGAGCTTGACGCCATAGTCGGCGTACTGCATCACCACCACATCGCTGGCCTTGGCGCCACGTGCCTCCAGGTTCAACAGGCTGGTAAAGGTAAAGCCGGTGATGGCATCGACATCGCCGCGCACCAGCATGGTTTCGCGCAGCGGCGGGTCCATAGCGGTCCAGGTCACGTTGCCCACGCCATTGGCCTTTTCAAAAATCGGATAGGCCTTGCGGCCGGCATCGAACACCGGCGCACCCAGCTTCTTGCCAGCCAGGTCTGCCGGGGTCTTGATGCCCGATTTTTTGAGCGCCATCACCGAGGCCGGCGTGTTGTTGTAGACCACCATGACCGCGACCGGCTTGTTGGGCGCATCGGGGTTGTTGGCATGGAACTCCATCACCGAGGCCAGGTCGGCAAAACCCATGTCGTAGGTGCCTGATGCCACGCGCTGCACTGCACCGCCGGAGCCATTGCCAGCATCCACCGTCACATCCAGCCCCTGCGCTTTGAACAGCCCTTGCGCGACCGGCTGCAAGAAGAAGGCGGCGGGCCCCTCAAAGCGCCAATCGAGCTGGAACTTGATGGGCGTATCTGCCGCCTGGGCAGCACCCCGGGAAAGGGCCAGAGCGGCGACGGTGGTCTTCAGAAAACTGCGCTTGTGCATGGGGGTCCTCCGATGTTGCATACAAGGTCGTTTGCAAGATCGGTGCCAGCTTGTAAGCCGTCTACTGGCGGGCTTGATTGCACCAGGCTGGTGCAAATGCGGGGAGGAAAATATAGATTCGTGCACGCGCTGATGCATAGCCGCGCATCTGCTTGGTGCATCTTGTATACCTGTTAGTCGGCTTCTTGTATGGCAGCCATTAAGGCATGGCAATTGCAAGCAAAATGGGCCATTCAGACGATGAGAAAGCGCCCATGACCGAGATCGACTTTGCCCAGCTGGGCACCTATGAACGCTACAAGCTGATGGCCAGCCTGATCGTGCCTCGCCCGATTGCGCTGGTGACGACCCTGGGCGCAGACGGCACCATCAACGCCGCGCCTTTCAGCATGTTCAACATGATGGGTGAGGACCCACCCGTGGTGATGTTGAGCGTGAACAAGCTGCAGGACGCCGCGCAAAAAGACACTGCCACCAACATCCTGCGCGACAAGGAGTTTGTGGTCCACATCGCCGACGAGACCATGGCCGCCGCCATGCACCGCTGCGGCGACCGCCTGGCCCCGCACGAAAGCGAGCTGGACCACACGGGCTTAACCGCAACTCCTTCTCAGAGCGTGCGCCCCCCACGCATCGTGCAAGCCCCCGTGGCCTTCGAATGCGTGCTGCACGAAACCCTGGAAACCGCCAGCCGCTACGTCTTCATCGGCCGGGTGCAATGGCTGGCCGTGCGCGATGGCCTGGTCGACACCGAAAAATGGCGGGTGCGGCTGCAGGAGTTCTTCCCCGTCGGCCGCTTTGGCGCGAGCTTTTATATCAACTGCCGGGAGCGCTTTGCGATTGAGGCGGGAGAAGGCTTGGCTGCCGCACAGGCTGGGGAGGGGAGTACGGCGATTGATGAGATGTGAGGGGAGCTACCGGCGCGGGGGATTGCTAGGGTGCGGGAGTTGCTAGATCTCTAGAACTCCTGCACAAACAGAACCTCGCGCTGGATGCGGGACACCTCGGCCTCATGGAAGGGGAAGACATGGTAGCCGCAGTGTTCCGTGAACACCGCAATCGCGAACTTCTGCGCATTGACTACATGGAATGCGTATTCGAACTGAACAAACGAGCCGTCCATCAGCTTGATGTGCAGGCTTTCGTTTGATGGAAAGTCTGCTGCCCCCAGACCTTTTTGCCGAATTTCATCAACAGAGCGTCCAAGGACTAGGGCCAGGTCTTCAGCCCATTCAGCCACCAGCTGTTGGGCCAAGCGCGGTACAGGATGCATGTCATTCCTCGGGTTGGGGGATGCGGGGGATTCCGCTGAAGCGCATTGGGGCGTGGATCCTAGCTACAGGAAGCGTCACAGCCAAGTCCTTGCTTGGCACCCGTGCGGCCCAATGGGAACCCCACCCCTCAAGGCAGATTCTCCCTGAAACTATCTGGCATCGCACGATGTCCGGCACCGTCATTGGTCCATCCTCAAACTTGGCGTGTTCTGCCCGTCCAATGCATGGGATGCGCAGACCGGCTGCATAGAGGCAGCTTTTTCCAAAGACTAACAACGTGACGCAACGCCGAACCTGCGGTGTGCAGTGCAGAACATTCGCGGGGGGGAGGTGTACGCATCGGCATGGCGGCGCTGGCATGGTCTTTTGCGTCGGACGTGCAGATCTTCCCGTGCTCCGATGAAAGGCAAATTCCCCCTATTTTGTGCACGCAGGAAAAGTTGAAGATATCAAGCATCTGGTTTCATTTGTCAACTTGTTTGAGAATTTTCATTGGAGAATGACAAGATATTTTTTCATCAGGATTGATGAGTAGGCTCTTGTCGCTGGGATAAAAGTAGTTTAAAGTTTCAACTACTTTTGGATTTCAGGGAGTTCTCATGGCGAATCGGATCACCCGCTTGCTGGGTATACGGCACCCCATCGTGCAGGCGGGTATGAGCTGGGCCTCATCGAATGCAGCGCTGCCAGCGGCGGTCTCCAACGCGGGGGGATTGGGGGTGCTGGCGGCAGGCCCGCTGCGCCTGGAGGACTTTATCCGCACCCTCGATGCACTGGCTGGCGCGACTGACAAGCCCTACGCGGTGAACATCCCCTTGTACCGACCCCAGGTGGCGGAGATTCTGGACGCGATGGTGGCGCGCAAGGTGCCGGTGGTGATTGCCTCGCAAGGGGGCCCCAAGGCGCACCTGCCGCGTTTTCGGGACTATGGCGCTGTGTGGATTCAGGTGGTATCGACCTTGGAGCATGCCAAGAAGGCCGAGGCTGCAGGCGTGGACGCGCTGGTGGTGGTGGGCGGTGAAGCCGGTGGCCATCCGCCTGCCAATGAGGTGAGCACGCTGGTGACGGTCCGCCGTGTGCTGCAGGAGGTGTCGATTCCAGTGATTGCCGGTGGCGGTGTGGCCGATGGTTGGGGTATTGCGGCCTTGCTCGCGCTGGGTGCCGATGCCGTGCAGTTGGGCACACGCTTCTTGCTGACGGATGAAGCGGCTGTGCATGACAACTACAAGGCTGCGGTGCTGGCGGCCGATGTGCACGACACGGCCTTGATCGGGCGCGGAAGCCTTCCGGTGCGGGGCTTGCGCAATGCCTTTGCCCAGGCCATTTTTGATGCCGAACGTGACCAGCTGGCGCAGGACGACTACGACGCCTTGTTCAAAAAGAGCTCGCTCAAGCAAGCGGCGCTGGACGGGGATATCGAATGGGGCAAGGTCGAACTGGGGCAGTCGGCCGGCCTGGTCTCGCAGATCCAACCCGCAGCGCATGTGATGGCGCAACTGGTGCAGGAATTGGCGCAGGCCAGCGCCCGCCTGGCGGGCATGGACCTGGCCGCCCACAACCAATTTGACAACCAACCGCTCTGATTCGCTATGCAACATCTCCTGATTGAAGACCGTGGTGCCGTCCGCATCCTCACGTTGAACCGCCCCGAAAAGCACAATGCGCTCAACACCGTGCTGACTCAAGAATTGCTCGACAGCCTGCGCGCAGCCGACCGTGATCCTGCTGTCCATGCTGTGGTGCTGACGGGGGCGGGCAAGTCGTTTTGCGCCGGTGCCGACACCACCGAGTTTTCTGCACTCACCCCCGAAGACCCGCAGGCGGTGACTACCCGCGCTGATCTGACGACGGCCTTGCATCTGGTGTTCTCGCAGATGAACAAGCCGGTGATCTCGGCCGTGCGTGGCAATGCGCTGGGCGGCGGGGCGGGCCTGGCGATTGCCTGCGATCTGGCGGTGATGTCGGAGACGGTGCGCTTTGGGTATCCAGAGCTCAAGCACGGCATCGTCGCTGCGGTGGTCATGGCCAATCTGGTGCGCCAGGTGGGGCGCAAGCAGGCTTTTGAGTTGGTGGCGCTGGCCGAGCCGCTGGATGGCCCGGGGGCCAAGGCCATGGGCTTGTGCAACCGCGTGGTGCCTGATGCGCAGGTGCTGGAGACCGCCTTGCAAATGGCGCACACCATTGCAGGCTGGAGCCCGGTGGCCATGGCCACGACCAAGCGCAGCTTTCACCGGGTTGCCGATCTGGCCCTGGGGCCCGCGTTGGAAGTGGGGCGCGACGCCAATGTGATGATGCGCGGTTTTCGCAAAGCGAAGGAGGCCTGAGCATGCGTCCTCTTGAAGGCATCACCATTCTGGATCTGTCGCGGGTGCTCGCCTGTCCCTTCGCATCAATGATTCTTGCGGAGCTGGGCGCGGAGGTCATCAAGGTTGAACAGCCCGGCGCCGGGGACGAGACGCGCTCCTTCGAGCCCAAGATGCAAGGCGAGGGCGGCGATGTCTCAGCCTACTACCTGGCATTCAACCGCAGCAAGCAGTCGGTGACGGTGAACCTGCGCTCCGAGCAAGGCCAGGCGGTGGTGCGCCAACTGGCTGCGCAGGCCGATGTGGTGCTGGAGAACTTTCCCGTCGGCAACCTGCGCAAATATGGGCTGGACTACCCCTCGCTGCGTGCCGTCAACGACCAGCTGGTGTACGTGAGCTGCACCGGCTTTGGCATGACCGGGCCCTACGCCCAGCGCAAGGGCTACGACACGGTGTTCCAGGCCATGGCCGGCATCATGAGCCTGACGGGGGAGCGCGGTGGCGGTCCGGTCAAGCCTGGCTTGCCGGTGGCCGACCTGAGCTCCGGGCTGTGGGTGGCGATTGCAGTGCTGACGGCGCTGACGGGGCGCGCCAAGTCTGGCAAGGGGAGCCATGTGGACTTTTCGATGTTTGACGGCCAGGTGGGCTTGCTGTCGCTAGCCGCTGCACGCTGGTTTGCGCTGGGCGAGGTGCCCGAGCGGCTGGGCACGGAGCACCCCGGGCGTATCCCTTCTGCGGCCTTTGTCTGCGGCGATGGCAAATGGGTGCAGATCACCGGCAGCGACCAGCACTGGGCGCCGCTGTGCAACCTGCTGGGCCTGGAAGCCTGGGCGACTGACACCGCACTTGCCAAGAACGCGGAGCGCATGGCGCGCCGCGAGGAGGTGATGGCGGGCCTGCAGGCAGCCATTGCGCGGCTGGACCGCGATGAGCTGTGCCGCCGCTGCGATGCAGTGGGAGTGCCAGCCGGCCCCATCTTGCAAGTCGATGAGGTGCTGAGCAATGCGCATGTCGCCGCGCGCGGCATGGTGGTGGAGTACCCACATCCGCAGATTGGCAGCTTCCGTGGCCTGCGCATTCCTTTCCGTTTTGACGGGTTTGACGACCCTGAGGTTCAGCGCCCCCCGCTGCTTGGCGAGCACACCGACGAGGTGCTGCGCGAGCGCTTGGCGATGAGTGTGGACGAGATACAGCGATTGCGGGCAGAAGGCGCGATCTGAGTCTCAGCCTGGTAACTATGTGACATCAAAAAATCAAGGAGACAAGCATGTTGAAATTTCGTCGTGCGCTGATAGGTGTTGCGGTACTTGCCGCTGCCAGCCTGGCTGCACCGGGGGCCATGGCCCAGGGCGACTACCCGTCGCGCCCCATCGTCCTGGTCAACCCCTATGCGGTCGGCGGCTCTGCGGACCTGCTGGGGCGGGCGCTTGCCAAGGAGCTGGGCGACTTGCTGGGCCAGTCGGTGATTGTGGAGAACAAGGCGGGCGGAGGTGCATCGATTGGGGCGGCCTTTGTGGCCAAGGCGGCGCCGGATGGCTACACCTTGCTGCTGGGCACGGCGGCTGCGCATACCGTCACCCCGCTCGCCACCAAGGTGGCCTACCACGGCGTGGACGATTTTGAGTTCATCGGCATGGTGGCCAATGTGCCCAATGTGCTGACGGTGCATCCTTCGGTGCCGGCCAAGACGCTCAAGGAGTTCATTGCGCTGGCCAAGTCCGAGCCGGGCAAGCTGAGCTATGCCTCGGCGGGCATGGGCTCATCGCCCCACATCGGAGCGGAAACCTTCAAGCATGCGGCTGGGGTGGAACTGCTGCATGTGCCCTACAAGGGCGCAGCACCGGCGGTGAACGACATGGTGGCGGGCGTGGCCCAGGTGGGTTTTCTGAACATCTCCGCCGTGCTGCCCTTCATCAAATCCAACCGTTTGCGCGCCTTGGCCTATGGCGGCAGCAAGCGCTCTCCGGACATGCCTGATGTGCCCACCTTTGCAGAGGCCGGTGTCGCCAACAGCGAAATGGGCAGCTGGTATTCGCTCGCCGCGCCGGCCAAAACGCCAGCGGCCGTGGTGGACAAGCTGGCAGCCGCTTTGCAGACTGTGCAGTCCAAGCCAGAGTTCAAGAAGCTGCTGCTGGCCCAGAACGCGGAGCCCATGCCACAAATGAAGGCGCAGGCGACCGAGTTCATCAAGGTGGATGGAAAGCGGCTGGCCGAGCTGGTGCAGGCCACGGGCATGAAATTGCAAAACTGAGACAGAGGTTTTTGAGTATGCAGACATTTCCTGAGTTCAGCACCCTGCGCATTGACGTGGATGCTGCGGTCGCCACCCTGTGGTTGGCCAGGCCTGAAAGCCGCAATGCCTTGAATGTGGCGATGTGCCAAGAGCTGGTTGAGGCCTGCGATGCTTTGGAGCAGGCCGACACGGTGCGCGTCATCGTGGTACGCGGCGAAGGCGTCGCCTTCTGCGCGGGGGCGGACCTCAAAGAGCGGCAGGGCATGAGCCCCGCAGAGATCATTGCGCGCCGGGTCAATGGCTTCACCGCCTATGCGGCGATCGAAGCATTGTCCAAGCCTGTCATTGCTGCGATCCGGGGCCCGGCCTATGGCTCGGGCTGCGAGATTGCGGCAGCCTGCGACTTTGTGCTGGCGGATACCTCTGCCGCCTTCAAGTACCCCGAAGTGGGCTGGGGCACGGTGGGCGCGACCCAGCGCTTGCCGCGCATAGTGGGGCGGCGCATGGCCAAGGAGTTGCTGTTCACCGGTCGCGTCGTCGATGCCCAGGAGGCCTTGCAGCTGGGTATGGTGAACCATGTGTTCAGCAGCGATGCGTTTGAGGCGCAGGTCAAGGCGATGGCGCTACAGATTGCAGCCGCCAATCCGCTCACCGTGGCGCTGACCAAGCACAGCATTGATGCCGGCCTGGACACCACCCGGGAAGGGGCGATGGCCGTTGAGCTGCTCGCCATCCAGGAGAATCTGCGCCGCAGCGACTGGAAGAAGGCCATCGCAGGCTTTGGCAAGAAGGGAGATGGCGATGCAACTGCTCAATGACGCGCTGGTGCCGGTGCCTGTCACCCTGGCGCAGGTGTTGAATGCGGTGTGCCAACAGCGTGGCCAGGCACAGGCCTATGTGGGGCCGGGCGAAAGCTGGAGCTGGGCGCAGATCACCGCACAGAGCCGGCGCATAGCGGCCGCCTTGCATGCGGCCGGCATTGGCAAGGGTGACCATGTGGGCCTGATGCTGGGAAACTCCGGCGAATGGATCGCCGCCTTTTTTGCCTGTGCCACGGTGGGCGCGGTGACGGTGCCGGTCAACACCCGTTTCAAGGCAGATGAGTTGCTGTTCTGCCTGAAGCAGGCTGATGTGCGGCTGTTGATCCATGCCGACCGTTTTCTGGGCATTAACTTCACAGGCATGCTGCGCCAGGTGGAGCCTGCCATCGATACGCAGTTGCCCGGTGCGGCACTGCCCCAGCTGCGCCAGGTGGTGTGCATCGGCGGCCAGGGCCTTGCTGCGGCTGTGACCTCATATGAGGCATTTCTGGCAGACGGGGCAGGGGTGGGCGATGCGACGCTGGACACGCTGGCAGCGCAGGTGCGCCCGGACGACATTCTGTTGATCCAGTACACCTCGGGAACCACCTCGTTCCCCAAGGGAGTGATGCTGACCCATGCCAACATGCTGGGCGACGCGGCCTGCGTGGCCAGGCGCATGGGCGTGACGGCCGATGACCGCTACTTCAGCATTCGGCCGTTTTTCCATGTGGCGGGCAGTACCTTGTCGGTGCTGGTGTCGTTGGTGTCGGGTTGCTGCCTGCTCAGCTTGCCCAAGTTTGATGTGGCGCAGGCGCTGGAGGTGCTGGAGCGCGAGCGTTGCACGCTGACTTCGGGCAACGACACGATCTTTCTGATGCTGATGGGGCATGAGACCTTCGATGCCTCACGCCTGCATCTGAAAGGCGGCTGGGCGGCCGCAGGGCCGGAGGTGATGCAGAAGATCCGCGATGTCATGGGGGTGCCCCATGTCTGCAATGCCTACGGCCAGTCGGAGGCTTCGCCCAATGTGCTGCTGAGTGACCACGATGACGCATTTGAGCTGCGCCGGGATGGCCTCATGCGGCCCCACCCGGGAGTGGAGGTTCGGATTGCCGATGCCCAAACGGGGGCGCTGGTGGCGCCTGGCCAGGGGCAGGGCGAGATCCAGGTGCGCGGCTGGAACGTGATGCGCGGCTACTACAACATGCCCGAGGCCACCGCCAAGGCCATGACCGAGGATGGCTGGCTGCGCACCGGCGATATGGGCGAGCAGAGTGCCGATGGCCGCTTTCGCATGGTCGGGCGGCTCAAGGACATGTACCGCGTGGGCGGAGAGAACGTGGCACCGGCCGAGGTCGAAGAGGTGCTGCATGCCCACCCTGCCGTGCAGCAAGCGCAGGTCATTGGGGTGCCCGATGCCCGCTTGGGAGAAGTGACGGGCGCTTTTGTGCTGCTCAAACCCGGCCAGCAGGCCAGTGGTGATGAGCTTATTGCCTGGTGCAAGGCGCGCTGCGCGAATTTCAAGGTGCCTCGTTACCTGGAACTGGTGGACAGCTTCGAGAACATCGGCATGACGGGCAGCAGCAAGGTGCAGAAGAACAAGCTGCGCGCGCATGCGCTGGAGCTGTGGAAGATCCAACCAGACACGGTGGCCGCATGATGCTGAACGCTTCTCTCTCTCGCGAAGACGATGGGCGCGATGTCGTCCTGTGCGAATGCTTTGCACGCGATGGTTTGCAGCATGAGTCGGTGATGTTGCCAACCGCCACCAAGGTAGACCTGATCCGGCGTTTTGCCGACATGGGGTTTGCGCGCATCGAGGCGACCTCGTATTCCAACCCCAAGGTGATTCCCCAATTTGCCGATGCCAGCGAGTTGCTGCAGGCGCTGCCACGTGCAGCGGGTGCGTTCTACAAGGCGACCTGTGCCAATCTACGGGCGGTGGAGCGGGCACTGGCCGACCGCGAGGCCGGCTATGGCGCCAACGAGATCAGTCTGCTGGTGTCTGCAACCGACTCCCATTCCCTGAAGAACCTGGCCCGCAGCCGGGCCGACCAATGGCAGAACATTGCGCAGATGGCCGCAGCCGCTGCTGAGCAGTTTCGGCTGATCGGAACGATCTCGATGGCCTTTGGCTGCCCTTTCGAGGGTTGGGTCGACCCAGACAGTGTGCTGGCGGATGTGGGACGCTTTCGGGATGCCGGGGTGCGCTATGTGACCTTGGGCGACACGACGGGCACCGCAACGCCGCGTGTGACAACAGAGCTGTTCAGGCGCATGCGCACGGCCTACCCCGATGTGACACCGATTGCGCACTTTCATGACACGCGGGGCACCGGCTTGGTGAACTACGTGGCTGCGCTGGATGCCGGTGTGCGGCACTTTGACTGCGCGATGGGCGGCGTGGGTGGCCATCCCGCCAAGGTGAAATACGGCGGCGGCCACACGGGCAATGTCAGCAGCGAGGACCTGATCGACCTGTTTGAAAACATGGGCGTCAAGACCGGTATCGACATGCAGGCCTTGCTGGAGACCGCAGAGCTGTGCGAAGCGGTACTGGGGCGTGAGCTGCATGCCCGCGTGGTGCGCAGCGGATTGAACCCCTTGCGCAGTGCAGCGCGATGAGTGTTGCAAGCGCTACGGAGAACCTATGCCGTCACCGGCCACTGGTATGACCGCCGCCCACCTGGAGCCAGCGCTTTCCGCCTACCCGGAGGTGGCGCCGTTTGCTGAATGGTTGGGCCTGGTGACCGAGACGGCCGCCGAAGGGCGTGCCGTGCTCCGGCTTGCGTTGCGCAAAGAGCTGCTCAACCGGCGGGGCGCCATCCATGGCGGGGTGCTTGCCAGCATGCTCGACAGCGCCATGGCCCGTGCCAGCCGCACACTGGACGGGGTGGAGGAGCTGGGCGGCACCACCGATCTACATGTGCAGTACATGCAGCCTGCGGAGGGCGACCTGCAGGTCAGGGCCTGGGTGGAGCATGCGGCCCACACCTTGGTGTTTTGCCGCGCCGAGATCCGCGATGCGGCCGACCGCCTGGTGGCTTCAGGCACCGCGTCATTGAGAATTCGCCGAAAACGGAGCCAATGGTCTCCGTGATTTTCTATACTTCATGAATGCCTAAAACAGACCTCATGCCTTCCGCAGATGCTCAGGAGCCCAAAACCGCCAGCCATTTCAAGGAGCTGGTGTCGTTTCGCCTGAACATGCTTGCAAGCCATTGGAGCCGCCTGGCTGCAGAGTCGAACCAACGTGATTTCGAGCTGGACCCCCGGGAATGGCGGATTTTGGGGATGTTGGGGGCGAATGCGCCCATGTCCCTGCAAGGCCTGGCACGTGAGGTGAATATCGACAAGAGTCTGGCCAGCCGTGCGGTGTCTTTGATGATTGACCGTGGCCTGCTGCAGCGCGGCGCGGACCAGTCCGATGGTCGGGGCGTGCAATTGAGCCTCACGGCCAAGGGCAAGCAGCTCTACCGCAAGGTGTTCCCCAAGGCCGTCAAGCGCAATGAGGAACTGCTCTCGGTGCTCAGCAGCCAGGAGCGCGAGGTCTTCGACCGGGCGCTGGACCTGCTGACGGCGCATGCGCATGAGACCTTGGCCCGAGAGCGCGCAAAGGCGGCCAAGCCCAAACGCAAACCGGGCGCGGTCATCGCCGCCGATTGAGGGGCTGGGCCAGGCCCCTCAAGGCAAATTCTCCCGAAAAATAATCTGACTGCGCACGATGTCCACCGCCGTCATCGTGTCGAGCTGGTCGCGCAGATTGCTGAACATGCGGATGCAGCTCATGATGATGCCCAGGTGGCTTTGGGTGATGACGGCGTCCATGGTGCCGTTGATCAGCAGGGCGCGGGTGTCGGGGGTGAGGCCGTGGCCGATGAGGACGACCTGGTGCTCGCGGCCGGCTTCCTGCAATGCGCGGCCCACGCCATCGGATGAACCACCGATGTTGTAGATACCGGCGATATGCGGGTGGCGCTGCAGCAGCTCCTTGGTCTGCTGGTAGTTGCGGGAGGAGTCGTCATAGCTCTCGCGCAGGCCCAGGATCTGCATGTCGGGGAACTGCTCGGCATGCAGTTGCAGAAAACCGCCCTCGCGCTCCTCATGCGCCAGGTAGCTGCGCGATCCTGCAATCAGCGCGATTTGCGCATCGCGGCGCTGGCTGCCGATAAAGCGGGCGAGCAGGTAGGCGGCGGTGCGGCCGGCTGCGCGGTTGTCCAGCCCCACATAGGCGATGCGGGCGCTGTTGTCCAGATCAGAGATCACAGTCAACGTAGGCACGCCCCGGTCGGCGAGTTGCTGCACGGCTTCGCGCACAGCGGGGTGCTCGATGGCCATGAAGGCGATCCCCTGCACCCGTTTGCCCAGGCGCAGCAAGCTGGCGGCCAGCGCTTCGGGGTTGAAGCTTTCGACATATTCCACCTGGCATTTGACGTTGAAGGGCGCCTGGTGGCTTTCTGAAAAGCCAATCGTGTCGCCCAGCATGCGCAGGTAGGGGTTCTGCCCTTGGGGCAGCACAAAGGCCAGCTTCCAGGGCGCGGATTGCGGCGCGGCATCGGCCAGCGCATCGGGCAGGTAGCCCAGCGCCTGCGCGGCCTGGCGCACTTTCTGCACGGTGATGGGGCGCACGCCGGGGCGCTGGTTCAGCACCCGGTCGGCGGTCGCGGTGGAGACGCCCGCCAGGGCGGCCACGGTTTTGAGCGTGAGACGCTGCGGGGGCATTGCTGGGTGGCTAGGCATCAGAAAACATCAGATTCAATCATTTTGTGCGTTTGACTATAGCAAGTCGTTTGCATATCTTCCAGTATGAGATCTGTGCCATTACATCAATTCAAATCAAATACTAGGAGACAAGCATGACCGAACTCAGCCGCCGTTCCCTCATCAAGGGACTGACTGCCTTGCCTGCCGCGGGCATGGTGTCGGGCTTTCCATTGATCGCGCGTGCGGCCGAGTTCTCGCTCAAATACGGCAACAACCTGCCGCTGAGCCACCCGCTGAACATCCGTGCACAAGAGGCGGCAGACCGCATCCGCAAGGAAAGCAATGGCCGCGTCGAGCTGGCCATCTACCCCAACAACCAGCTGGGTGGCGATACCGACATGCTGGCGCAGGTGCGCTCGGGCGGTATCGATTTCTTCACGCCATCGGCGCTGGTGATTGCCACCCTGGTGCCGGCAGCGGCCATCAATGCGGTGGGCTTTGCGTTTACCAACTACGACCAGGTCTGGAAGGCGATGGACGGCCAGCTGGGCGCGATGGTGCGGGCCGAGATTGCCAAGCGCAAGCTCTATGCGTTCGAGAAGATGTGGGACAACGGTTTCCGCCAGACCACCAGCAGCAAGGGCGCGGTGCAAAGCGCCAAGGACATGGATGGCCTCAAGATCCGCGTGCCGGTGAGCCCGATGCCGATTGCGATGTTCAAGGGTCTGGGCGCTGCGCCGGCCAGCCTGCAGTTCTCCGAGGTGTACTCGTCGTTGCAGACCCGCATTGTGGATGCGCAGGAGAACCCGCTGCCCATCATCCAGGTGGCCAAGCTCTACGAGGTGCAGAAGTTCTGCTCGCTGACCAACCATATCTGGGACGGCTACTGGTTCATTGCCAACGGCCGCATGTGGGAGAGCCTGCCGGCCGATCTGAAGAAGATTGTGGCCACCGCCATCAACGATGCCGGTATGGCGCAGCGGGCGGATATCAGCCAGCTCAATGCCTCGGTGCAGGCCGATCTGGCCAGCAAGGGCCTGCAGTTCAACCAACCGGATGCGGAGAGCTTTCGCGCGGCGCTGCGCAGCTCGGGCTTTTACAAGGATTGGCAAGGCCGCTTTGGCAAGGACGTGTGGAGCCTGCTCGAAGGCGCCGTTGGCAAGCTCGCTTGAGCGCTGCCTGATTCACCGTTCTGACCAAGAGCATTGCCATGTCCCACCCTGCAACCCCCGCACTGGCGGGGCTCTCTCCCGCGCCGCCCGACAACGCCTTGGCCTCGCTGGCGCGTGGCGTTGACCGTGGCCTGGGCGCCATCGTCGAGACGGCGGCCGCCGCCTTGGTGTTGGCCGAAATCATCGTGCTGTTTGCCGGCGTGGTGGCGCGCTATGTGTTCCACCAGCCGCTGGTTTGGTCCGATGAGCTGGCCTCGCTGATGTTTCTGTGGCTGTCCATGCTGGGTGCCGTGGTGGCGCTGCGCCGGGGCGAGCACATGCGCATGACGGCCTTTATCAACAACGTGCGGCCAGGGCTGCGCGCGGCGTTGGAGGCCTTTGCGCTGGCCGCATCGCTGGCCTTTTTGCTGATGGTGCTGGGCCCCGCCTACGAGTACGCGGAGGAGGAGGCCTTTATCACCACGCCGGCGATGGAGCTGAGCAATGCCTGGCGGGCCGCAGCGCTGCCGGTGGGCATGGGCCTGATGGCCGTGGTGGCCTTGCTGCGCCTGCTGACGCAGACCAGCTGGCAAAAGGCGCTGGCGGCAGTGGCCATGGTGGCGGGGCTGGTGCTGCTGTTCTGGCTGTGCCAGCCGCTGTTCAAAAGCCTGGGCAAGTTCAACCTGGTGATCTTCTTTGTGCTGGTGGTGGCGGGCACGGTGTTTGCGGGTGTGCCGATTGCGTTCTCGTTTGCGCTGGCCACCTTTGGCTACCTGGCACTGACCACGCGCACACCGCTGGTGGTGATGGTGGGCCGGCTGGATGAGGGCATGTCGCACCTGATCATGCTGGCAGTGCCGATGTTCATTTTTCTGGGCTCGCTGATCGAGATGACCGGCATGGCCAAGGCGATGATCCAGTTTCTGGCCAGCCTGCTGGGCCGCGTGCGCGGGGGCCTTTCGTACGTGCTGATTGGCGCGATGTACCTGGTCTCGGGCATCTCGGGATCGAAGGTGGCCGACATGGCGGCGATTGCGCCGGTGCTGTTCCCAGAGATGAAAAAGCGCGGCGCCAAGGAGGGCGATCTGGTCGCGCTGTTGTCGGCTACCGGCGCGCAGACGGAGACCATTCCGCCGTCCATCGTGCTGATCACCATTGGCTCGGTCACCGGCATATCGATTGCCGCGCTGTTTACCGGCGGCATGCTGCCAGCCGTGGTGCTGGGCGCTGCGCTGTGCTGCGTTGTGTGGTGGCGCTACCGCAAAGAGGATCTGGGCGGTGTGGAGCGCTTCAGCGGCAAGCAGATTGGCCGCTTGCTGGTGATTGCCTTGCCGGCGCTGGCCTTGCCCTTTGTGATCCGCGCTGCCGTCGTGGAGGGGATTGCGACGGCAACCGAGGTGTCCACCATCGGCGTGGTCTATTCGGTGCTGGTGGGCCTGTTCATCTACCGCTGCTTTGACTGGCGGCGCCTGAAGCCCATGCTGGTGGAGACGGCCTCGCTGTCGGGCGCGATCATGCTGATTGTGGGTTGCGCCACCGGCATGGCCTGGGGGCTGACGCAGTCGGGCTTTTCGTCTGACCTGGCCAAGGCGATGACCAGCATGCCGGGCGGCAGCTGGGGTTTTCTGGCGATCTCCATCGTCTGCTTCATCGTGCTGGGCAGTGTGCTCGAAGGCATCCCCGCCATCGTGCTGTTTGGCCCGCTGCTGTTCCCCATTGCCAAAGAAGTGGGCGTGCACGAGGTGCATTACGCAATGGTCGTCATCTTTGCGATGGGCATTGGCCTGTTTGCGCCGCCCTTTGGCGTGGGCTACTACGGCGCCTGCGCGATCAGCAAGGTCAACCCCAACGAAGGCATTCGGCCCATTGGCGGCTACATGCTGGCGCTGTTCATCGGGCTGCTCTTTGTGGCGGCCATCCCCTGGATTTCTACTGGATTTCTTTAAAGCGGGCTGCGGTCTCAGGGCCCGCTTTTAGGTCTAGGTCTGCATCGCGTGTACCCCACGTGAGGCAGCGCCTATGCCACCAACGCAACAACCAACCCTACAACAAACGAAAGACAAGCTATGAGTCGCTTTTTGGGAGAGATCCGCCAGCTGGGCTATGTGGTCAACGATATCGAGGCCGCGATGCAGTACTGGAGCGAGACCTTGGGCGTGGGCCCCTGGTTCTACAACCCGAAGGTGCCGATCGAGAACTACCAGTACGCGGGCGAGCGCTACCAGCCGCACAACTCGGTGGCGCTGGCCAACTCGGGCTTTGTGCAGGTGGAGCTGATCCAGGTGCGCAACGATGTGCCGTCGATGTACCGCGACTTTCTGCGCGCCGGCCGCACGGGCCTGCAGCATGTGGCGTACTGGACCACCGACTACGACGCCGATCTGCAGCGCTTGCTGGCGCAGGGCTTCAAGCCGCAGATGAGTGGCGAGGTGGGCAAGAACGGCCGCTTTATCTACTTTGACACCGAGTACCACCCGGGCACGGTGATCGAGCTGTCCGAGGTGATGGGGCCCAAGGGAAAGATGTTTGATCTGATCCGCGCGGCCTCCCAGGACTGGGATGGCCAGAACCCCGTGCGCCCATTCCCTGACCTCAATACCCTGTGATGGCCGGCCCGCCCTGGGCCTGGAAATGCGATGAAATCTACCCATTTTGAAGCCAGCTACCTGATCGAGACGCCACTGGCGCCCGAGGCCGTGGCCGAGGTGATGGCCGGCGAGCAATCCTGCGGCACCTTTACGCGCGTGGCGGGCGAGACCGATGACCTGCGGGCGCGCGCGCGTGCCCAGGTGCTGCAGGTGCAGCACCTGGGCACGGTGGAGCGGCCCAGCCTGCCCAATGCTTGGCTGGAGCGCCAAGGCTATGGCGCGGGCGCGAACTGGCAGCGTGCGCGTGTGCGCATTGCCTTCCCCATTGCCAATGTGGGTGCCAACCTGCCCACCTTGGCGGCCACCGTCAGCGGCAATCTGTATGACCTGGGAGAAGTATCGGGCCTGCGGCTGGAAAGCCTGGACCTACCGCCGGACTACCGCGACCAGTTCGATCTGCCGACCCTGGGCGTGGCCGGCACGCGGCGCAGCATTGGGGCCAGCGCGGGCGCGATGGTCGGCACCATCATCAAGCCCAATGTGGGCCTGTCTGCCCAGCAGACGGCCGACTTGGTGCGGCAGCTCTGCGATGCGGGCGTGGACTTTATCAAGGACGACGAGGTATCGGCCAACCCGGCGCATGCACCGCTGCAGGAGCGCATTCCGGCGGTGATGCGCGTGATCCGCGAGCACCGGGAGCGCACCGGAAAATGGGTGATGGTGGCCTTCAACATCACGGATGAGACCAGCGCCATGCTGCGCCATGCCGATCTGGTGCAGCAGGAGGGCGGCAGCTGCGTGATGGCCAGCATCAACTGGTGCGGGCTGTCGGGCATCCAGAGCCTGCGCCGCCACACGCCGTTGGCGCTGCATGCGCACCGCAATGGCTATGGCGCGCTGTCGCGCGACCCGATGCTGGGCATGGGCTACCAGGCCTACCACACCCTGTGGCGCCTGGCCGGGGTGGACCATGTGCATGTGCATGGCCTGCAGGGCAAGTTTGCCCAGCCCGATGCCGAGGTGGTGGAATCCGCGCAGGACTGCCAGCGGCGCCTGTCTGCCGCGCAGGATGACCGCGTGCTGCCGGCCTTCTCATCGGGCCAGTGGGCCGGCACGGTGCCTGCGACCTGGGCGGCGCTGCAGAGCGATGACCTGCTGTTCATGTCGGGCGGCGGCATTCTGGCCCACCCCGATGGTCCGGCTGCCGGCGTAGTGAGCATTCGCCAGGCCTGGGCTGCCGTGCGCGAAGGCAGCAGCCTGGACGACTATGCCTGGCATGCGCCGGAGCTGGCGCGCGCGCTGCAGTTTTTTGGCAAGCGCGGATAGGCGACATGCTGGACACCTTGCTGCGCGGCCAGCCCGCCGTCGTCTGGTATGGCGATGACTTTACCGGTGCGACCGACACCCTGGCCACGGTGGCGCAGGCGGGCCTGCGCTCCCTGCTTTTTCTGGATGTGCCGACCGAAGCGCAGCGGGCCAAGGCTGGGCCCTTGCAGGCCATTGGCATTGCCGGTGCCGCCCGCAGCCTGCCGCCGGCCGCAATGGCCGAGGTGCTGGCGCCGGTGGCGCAGTTCATGGCCGCCAGCGGCGCGCCACTGCTGCACTACAAATGCTGCTCCACCTTTGACAGCGCTCCGCATGTGGGCAGCATTGGCGCGGCCGTGGCGGCCTTGCGCAAGGTGGCGCCTGCATCACCAGCGGTGATCGTTGGCGGCCAGCCCAATATCGGGCGCTTCTGCGCCTTTGGCAACCTGTTTGCACAGGCGGGGCCGGGCGGCGCGGTGCAGCGCCTTGACCGCCATCCCACCATGCGGCAGCACCCTGTCACCCCCATGGACGAGGCTGACCTGCGCCTGCACCTGGCCAAGCAGGGGCTGGCCGATATTCGGCTGCTGAGTACGCGGCAGCTGGAGCTGGCGGGTGCCGATACCGAGGTGCTGCTGCGCTGGATGCAGGCGCAAGAAGGCGCAGGCCCTGTGCCAGATGCCTTGCTGATCGACCTGGTGCATGAAGCCCAGCTGCCGCAGATTGGCGCGCTGCTGTGGGCGCGCGTGCAGCAGTCGCCCTTGCTGGCCGTGGGGCCCAGCGGCGTGGAGCAGTGCCTGATAGCAGGATGGCGCCAACTGGGGTTATTGGGAGCGCTGCCAGTGGCGGAACCGCTGGCGCCTGCGCAGGGCCCGGTGCTGGTGCTGGTGGGCAGCCTGTCGCCGGTCTCCAGCCAGCAGATTGCGGCCAGCCAGCAGTTTGACAAGAGGGAGGTGGATGTGGGCCGGCTGTTGGCCGAGGAGGGCTATCTGCCCGCCTGTGCGTCCCAGCTGGCCCAGGGGCTGCACGATGGGCACCATATGCTGGCGCATACCAGCCGGCCCAACCAAGCGGTGGACGCGGCCACGACAGCAGCGGTGGCACAGCGCAGCGCGCAGCTGGTGGCCGAGACCTTGCGCCTGCTGGCAGTACAAGGCCAGCCCTTGCGGCGCCTGGGCATTGCGGGCGGCGATACCTCCAGCCTGGCGACGCAGGCGTTGGGGCTGTGGGGGCTGGCCTTCCACAGCACCTTGGCGCCCGGGGTAACCATGAGCGTGGCGCGCAGCGATGATGTGCGCATCGATGGGCTGGAGCTGATGCTCAAAGGCGGCCAGATGGGCGATGCGCAGCTGTTTGACCGGCTGGTGACGGGGGCGGGCTGAGGGGCGCGAGGGCTGCGGTGCAGACGTAAAAAAGCCCCAGGTGCCATGCCTGGGGCTATCTTTTTTGGACTATGCAGCGCAAGCAAAGGCGCGGCGGGTGCCGCGCCAGGGCTTACTTGCCTTCCTTGCGGGCCTGGGCCTGGGCGGCGACCAGGGCCGTCATGTTGACCACGCGGCGCACGGTGGACGAGGGGGTCAGCACATGGGCGGGTGCCTCGCTGCCCAGCAGGATCGGGCCGATGGTGGTGCCGTGCGATGCCGTGGTCTTGAGCACGTTGAACAGAATGTTCGCTGCGTCCAGGTTCGGGCAGATCAGCACATTGGCTTCACCGGTCAGGCTCGACTCGATGAGGGTGCGCTCGCGCACGTTCTCGTCCAGCGCGGTGTCGCCATGCATTTCGCCATCGCATTCGATGTCGGGGTTGGCGGCGGCAAACAGGTCGCGGGCAGCGCGCATCTTGAGCGCCGACTTGCGGGTGGACGAGCCGTAGTTGCTGTGCGACAGGAAGGCCACCTTGGGCGGCAGGCCAAAGCGCTGCACCTCTTGCGCGGCGAGCTTGGCGATCTGGGCCAGCTCTTCGGCGGTGGGGTCTTCGTTGATGTAGGTATCCGCGATGAACAGGGTGCGGTTTTCCAGCATCAGCGCGTTCACGGTGGCCAGACGGTTGGCGTCGGTCTTGTGGCCCAGCACGTCTTCGATATGGCCCAGGTGCTTGTCAAAGCGGCCCATCACGCCACACAGCATCGCGTCGGCATCGCCCAGGTGCACCATCAGTGCGGCGATCACGGTGTTGGAGCGGCGCACGGCAGACTTGGCGACCTCAGGAGTCACGCCATTGCGGCCCATCAGTGCGTGGTAAGCCTCCCAGTACTGGCGGAAGCGGGGGTCATCTTCAGGGTTGACGATGTCCACATCCTTGCCCAGCTGTAGGCGCAGGCCAGCCTTGGCAATGCGGGCTTCGATAACAGCAGGGCGGCCGATCAGGATAGGCTTGGCCAGGCCGTCGTCCACCGCCACTTGCACGGCGCGCAGCACGCGGTCGTCTTCGCCTTCGGCGTAGGCCACGCGTTGCACATTGCTCTTGGCCGCAGCAAAAACCGGGCGCATGAACATGCTGGTTTGGTAGACGAAGCGGGTGAGGTTCTCACGGTAGGCTTCGATGTCTTCAATCGGGCGTGCAGCCACGCCGGATTCTTGTGCAGCCTTGGCCACGGCGGGCGCAATGCGCAGAATCAGGCGGGTGTCGAAAGGCGTAGGGATCAGGTAGTCGGGGCCGAACTTCAGCTCCTTGCCCTGGTAGGCGGCTGCTACTTCGTCGCTCACGTCCTGCTTGGCCAGGGCGGCGATTTCGCGCACGCAGGCCAGCTTCATCGCTTCGGTGATCTTGCTGGCGCCGCAATCGAGTGCGCCACGGAAGATGTAGGGGAAGCACAGCACGTTGTTCACCTGGTTCGGGTAGTCCGAACGGCCGGTGGCGATGATGCAATCGGGGCGAACGGCCTTGGCCAGCTCGGGGCGGATTTCTGGCTCGGGGTTGGCCAGCGCCAGGATGATGGGCTTGTCGGCCATGGTCTTGACCATGTCGGCCGTCAGCACGCCAGGAGCGGAGCAACCCAGGAACACGTCAGCGCCGTTGACCACGTCGGCCAGGGTACGGGCTTCGGTCTTTTGGGCATAGCGCGCCTTGGAGGCGTCCAGGCCGCCAGGGCGGCCTTCGTAGATCACACCCTTGGAGTCCACCATGAAGATGTTCTCGCGCTTGACGCCCAGGCCCACCATCACGTCGACGCAGGCAATGGCTGCGGCGCCCGCGCCAGAGACGGCGATCTTGACGTTGCCGATCTGCTTGTCGACCAGTTCCAGGCCGTTGAGCAGCGCAGCGCTGGAGATGATGGCCGTGCCGTGCTGGTCGTCATGGAACACCGGAATGTTCATGCGCTTGGACAGCTCTTGCTCGATGTAGAAGCACTCAGGTGCCTTGATGTCTTCGAGGTTGATGCCGCCCAGGGTGGGTTCGAGGCTGGCGATGATGTCGATCAGCTTGTCCGGATCGCGCTCGGCCAACTCGATGTCAAACACATCGACGCCGGCGAACTTCTTGAACAAACAGCCCTTGCCTTCCATCACCGGCTTGCTGGCCAGTGGGCCGATATCGCCCAGGCCCAGCACGGCGGTGCCGTTGGTGATCACGCCCACCAGGTTGCCGCGCGAGGTGTAGTCTGCCGCCAGGCTGGGATCGGCTTCGATGTCCAGGCAAGGGTAGGCCACGCCTGGCGAGTAGGCCAGCGACAGGTCACGCTGGTTGGACAGCGGCTTGGTGGGGGTGACGGAGATCTTGCCCTTGCTGGGGCTGCGATGGTATTCGAGTGCGGCTTCGCGCAGTGCCTGTTCGGCGGCGGAGAGTTGTTGTGCCATAAGAGTGAGTCAATCCAGTGTGTACCAAGCTGATGATAAAGGCGCAGGCCCACCCCTATGGGGCAGTGGGCCTAAGTTTCGATGCTGCACCGCAGCAATTTTGTCAGTGGGCATCTGCTTGCTGCGCAGCCTTGATGATCTGGGCCTGGTCGAGCTTGGCACCGTTGAAAAATAGGTTCAAGACGACGGCACAGATCGACGCCAGCAGAATGCCAGATTCGATCAAGGGGTGGATGGCGTGGGGCATCCATTGGCGGAACTGCGGTGCAATCAGCGGAATCATGCCCACGCCGATGGACACGGCAACGACCATGGCGTTGTAGCGGTTATGGCGGAAATCCACATTCGACAGGATGCGGATGCCGGTGGCAGCCACCATGCCGAACATGACCAGACCGGCGCCGCCCAGCACCATGGTGGGCAGCGATTCCACCAGCGCCCCGAGCTTGGGAAGCACGCCCAGAATGATCAGGATAAAGCCGCCGGCCACGCAGACAAAGCGGCTCTGGATGCCGGTGACCGCCACCAGTCCGACGTTTTGCGAAAAGCTGGTGTAGGGGAAGGTGTTGAAGATGCCGCCGAGCAGAGTGCCCAGGCCATCGGTGCGCAGGCCCCGGGTCAGGTCGGCAGGGGTGACTTCCTTGTTCGTCATGTCGCCCAGCGCCAGGAACATGCCGACCGATTCGATCATCACGACGATCATCACCAGGGTCATCGTCAGGATCAGGATGGGGTCGAACACCGGCATCGCGATCTCAAAGGGCATGACAAAGTCAAACCACTCGGCATGCGCCACTTTTTCATAGGTCATCAGGCCCATGGCCGAGGCGACGATGGCACCAATGACAATGCCGGCCAGCACCGCGATATTGGCCATGAAGCCCTTGGCGAACTTGGTGATCAGCAGGATGGAGACCAGCACCAAGGCAGAGATGCCGACGCCGCTCAGATCACCATAGCGCGGGTTAGGCACCGAGGGCAGGATGGCCAGGCCATGGGGAATGGGTGGCAGCGCCGAGCCAGGCGCGCCCGCTGCCACCTGGGCGCTCTGCAGCCATTTGACATGCTCAGGGTTGGGTACCGACGGTGCCGTGGGGCCGACCGGATTGCCAAAGATCCAGTTGATGCCCACGCGCATCAGGCTGATGCCGATGACGGTGATGATGGTGCCGGTAACTACAGGCGGAAAGAAGCGCAGCATGCGGCTGACCAGTGGTGAGATCAGTATCGATATGACCCCCGCGCCAATGACCGAACCAAAGATCAGACCTGCGCCATAGACGCCGCCATTGGTTTGCGCCATCGAGATCATCGGCGCCACGCTGGCAAAGGTCACGCCCATCATCACTGGGAGCTTGATGCCAAACCAGCGGGTTGCTCCCCATGCCTGGATCAGAGTCACCAGACCGCAGACGAAGAGATCGGCCGAGATCAGCTTGGCTATCTGGTGGGAATCAAGGTTGAGTGCGCGCCCTACTATCAGCGGCACCGCCACGGCCCCCGCGTACATGACCAGCACATGCTGCAAGCCCAAGGTGGTGAGGCGGCCCAGGGGCAGCACTTGGTCGACGGGGTGTTTGTCAGATTGCATCTTTATCACTCCTCATGCGGGGGAATTTGACTGAATAAGCCAGTGTTATTTCTTAGAAATCCATACAAAAAGTGTATACACATGCGCTGCGACATCACCCCCCTGATTACCCTCAAGCACCTCCGTTGCAGCGGCTTCAAGCGCAGTGGTTGATGCAGTGTCAGTCCGCTGCAAAGCCTGCAGGTACAAGCAAAACTGCCCCCGGGCGCTGGGCCAGGGGGCAGTTGGTAAGAGGATGTTGGAGGCGGCGCGGTGGACGCGCCGCGTTGGATCAGGCCAACAAATCGACCAGCGAGCGGGCGATGACCTTGGTGGCGCGGCGCAGGTCTTCCAGGTCCAGGCGCTCGTCGGCGCGTTTGGCATGGCTTTCCAGCACAGTGCGGGGGCCGGCGCCGTAGATGACGCCAGGAATGCCGCGTTCCACATACAGGCGCACATCGGTGTACAGCGGCGTGCCAACGGCAGGGGGCTTCTCGCCAAACAGCGCTTCGCCATGGGTCTGAATGGCATCGACCAGCGGCTGGTTGCCGGCTAGCGGCGTCATCGCATTGGCCAGCAGCAGGCGCTTGATGTCGATGCGTACGGCGTCGTCACCCTGGTAGCCGCGCTCGCTGTTGAAGCGCTCCACCGCCTTGGCAATCACCTGGCGGATATGGGCTTCGACCTCGACCGGGTTTTCCTCGGGGATCATGCGGCGGTCGATCTTGAGCAGCACCTTGCCGGGGATCACATTGGTGTTGGTGCCGCCTTCGATGCGGCCAATGTTCAGGTAGGGGTGCTTGATGCCTTCGACCTTGGAGCAGACCTTTTGGTAGGCGGTGTTTTCCGCATACAGGTCGTTCATGATCGCAACGGTGGCCTGCAGCGCATCCACACCGGTGTGGGGCACGGCGGCATGGGCCATCTTGCCGTGCACGGTGATCTCCATTTGCAGGCAGCCGTTGTGGGCAACCACCACTTCGTAGCTGAAGCCGGCTGCGACCATCAGGTCAGGCTTGGTCAGGCCTTTTTCCAGCAACCAGCCAGGGCCCAGCAGGCCGCCAAACTCTTCGTCGTAGGTAAAGTGCAGCTCGACCGCACCCTTGCTGGGCTTGGCCACGGCCTCCAGTGCGCGCAGCGCGTAGGTGAAGGTGGAGAAATCGCACTTGCTCACCGCAGCGGCGCGGCCATAGAGCTTGCCGTCGACAATGCGGGCGCCATAGGGGTCATGGCTCCAGCCCTCGCCGGGCGGCACCACATCGCCATGGGCGTTGAGCGCAATGGTGCGGCCCGAGCCGGCTGCGCCAAAGGGGCGGCGCACGATCAGGTTGGTGATCGAGGTCATGCCATAGGCTTCGACATCGGCCTGGGGCACTTCATGCTTTTCAGCGGTGTAGCCCATGGCCTGCAGCAGCTCGGCGGTGCGCTCGGCATGGGGCGTGTTGTCGCCCGGTGGCGTGTCCGTGGGGACTTGCACCAGCTTCTGAAAGAACTGCACCTGCTCGTCAAAGTGCTGGTCAATCCACTGGTCCAGGGCATCGTAGGTGGCGTTGTTCGTGGTCATACGGTTTCGTTTTCTAGTTGTTGAAGGAC
The DNA here is from genome assembly GCF_004364775.1 of Comamonas sp. JUb58. Classification (GTDB taxonomy): domain Bacteria; phylum Pseudomonadota; class Gammaproteobacteria; order Burkholderiales; family Burkholderiaceae_C; genus Comamonas. Next base: position 230,216 of record NZ_SOAL01000001.1, on the reverse strand, counting down.
ATGGCTGAAGCTGTCGATCGCCAGCTGCATGTCATCGGCGGTCGAGGACTCGAGCGGGTTGTGGCTGATGCCGCTGTTGATGCCGCGCACAAAGAGCATGGCCTGGGGCATGATCTCGTGCAGCTTCATCGCATCATGGCCGGCGCCGCTGGGCATGCGGAACAGCGGCACGCCCTGGGCGGCCACGGCCTTTTCCCAGCGCTGCTGCCAGGCGGCGGCGCTGGGGGCAGCTGCGGCTTGCATGGTTTGCTCGGCGCGGTAGCGCAGGCCGCGTTTTTGCGCAATCGCCTCCAGCTGGCCCATCACATCGCGCACCAGCGCGTCGCGCTGCGGATCGGTGGGGGCGCGCATGTCGATGCTGAACTTGCACAGGCCGGGCACGACGTTGATCGAGCCGCTGGGCACTTCCAGCATGCCGACGGTGGCGACGGAATCGCCATCCTGCGCAGCGCGCTGCTCGGCAAACAGCATCAGCTCGGCCACGCCGCAGGCGGCGTCGCGGCGGCGGTCCATCGGCGTGGTGCCGGCATGGCTGGCCATGCCTTGCATCTCACAGACAAAGCGCGAGCTGCCGTTGATCGAGGTGACGATGCCCAGCGGAATGTCCAGCTCGGTCAGCACCGGGCCCTGCTCGATGTGGACCTCGATAAAGCCGAGGTACTGCGAGGCATCACGCTGGATCTTGGGGATGTCGTCAATGCACAGGCCGGCATGCTGCATGGCTTCGCGCATCGTGATGCCATCGGCATCGGCCTGGTCCAGCCACTGCGGGTTGAAGTGGCCGATCAGCGCGCCCGAACCCAGGAAGGTAGCCTTGTAGCGCTGGCCTTCTTCTTCGGCAAAGGCCACCACTTCGATACCAAAGGGCATGCGCTTGCCGGCGCGGTGCAGCTCACGCACACAGGCCATCGGCACAAAGATGCCCAGGCGCCCGTCGTACTTGCCGCCGTTGCGCACAGTGTCGTAATGGCTGCCGGTGAGCAGGTACTTGCCGCCTTCTTGCGCGGGGCGGTAGCGGCCCACGACATTGCCGACGGCATCGATCTCGACCTCATCAAAGCCGCTGTCGCGCATCCAGTGGCTGATGCGCTGGGCGCAGGCGCGGTGGGCATCGGTCAGGTAGGTGACGGTGAGCTGGCCTTTTTCGGCAAAGCCTTCATCGCTGTGCTGGGCCAGGCGCTCCTGCCAGTCCCAGACGTCATTGCCCAGCACCGGCTCGTAGCTGAACTTGTCGTTCAGGCGGATCTCGGCAATGCGGTGGATGTTGCGCATTGCCTCTTCGCGCTCGAAATCGGGGTGGTGGTTCAGGCGCCGCGCAAAGGTGGCGATGATCTCCTGCTTGGCCAGGCCCTGGCCCCGTGGCCCACGCACGGCCAGGATGAACGGAAAGCCAAAGCGCGCGTTGTAGTCTGCATTGAGCTGCTGGATCTGCGCGAACTCCTCGGGCGTGCACTGGGTGAGACCCGCGCGGTTTTGCTCCGACGTGGACTCTGCTGTCAAGGTGTTGGCCACCATGGCCTTGCCCGCCAACTCGGGGTGGGCGCGGATCAAGGCCAGCTGCGCATCGACCGGCGCCTGCGCCAGCACGCGCACCATCGCGTGCTTGAGCTGGGCGAGCGAGGCAAAGGGCCGCTGGGCCAGCGCGGCTTGGGCAATCCAGGGCGAGTGCTCGTACAGCCCATCGAGCATGGCCAGCGCCGCATCGGGCGTGGCTTGGTTGAGTTGTTCCAGGGTCAGGGCCATGTGTTTCCTAGCGAGTGGATGGGTTACTAGCGCTCTGTAGGCTTACGCTCGGCGCTGTGTCATCTTTCAAAGCGTGGGGGCGGGAAAGTGCTCGGCCCAGTGGCGGGCAATGTCGATGCGGCGGCAGACCCAGACGTTCTGGTGCTGCTGGATGTGGTCCAAAAAGCGCTGCAGTGCGGTGATACGGCCCGGGCGGCCCAGCAGGCGGCAGTGCATGCCGATGCTCATCATCTTGGGGCGGTTATCGCCAGCCGGGTCGCCTTCGGCGTACAGCACATCGAAAGTGTCCTTGAGGTAATGGAAGAAGGGATCGGCATGCGAGTAACCCTGGGGCAGCGCAAAGCGCATGTCATTGCAGTCCAGGGTATAGGGCACGATCAGCTGGTGCGCGGCGCTGCCATCGCTCTTGCCGACCTTCATCCAGAAGGGCAGGTCGTCGCCGTAGTAGTCGCTGTCATAGGCAAAGCCACCAAAATCGGCCACCAGGCGGTGGGTGTTGGGGCTGTCGCGGCCGGTGTACCAACCCAGGCCGTGGGTGCTGCGGCTGCCGTAGAGGCTGTGGAAGATGTCCATTGCCTGCTGCATGTGGGCGCGCTCGATGTCTTCGGGCGTGTTTTGGTAGTGCACCCATTTGAGGCCGTGGCAGGCCACCTCATGGCCCAGATCGGAAAACGCCTGGGCCAGCTCGCGGTGGCGCTGCAGCGCCGAGGCCACGCCAAACACCGTCAGCGGCAGACCGCGCTTCTCAAACTCGCGCAGCAGGCGCCACACGCCGGCGCGCGAGCCGTATTCATAGATGCCATCCATGCTCATGTGGCGGTCCGGGTAGGAGGCCGGGTTGAACATTTCCGAGAGGAACTGCTCGCTGCCCGGGTCACCGTGCAGCACATGGTTTTCGCCGCCTTCCTCGTAGTTCAGCACAAACTGCACGGCAATGCGCGCGCCCTGGGGCCATTGGGCATGGGGCACATCGCGGCCGTAGCCGATGAGGTCGCGGGGGTAGGGGGTGGTAGCGTCGTAGGTCATAGCGTGATCGAGGACAGAGCCATGGATAAATCGTTGCTGGGAATCTCGCGTTCGAACTGCAGGCCTTGCTCCACATGCTCCAGGTGCGCGATCATCAGTTGAACGGCGCCTTCGGCATCCTTGCGGGCGAGGGCCTGCACGATTTCTTCGTGCTCCTCGTGCGAGTGGGCGGCGGCGCTGGCCGACTGGTACATCAAGGTGATCAGCGCGCAGCGCGAGATCAGATCGCCCAGCAGCTGGGCCAGCACATCGTTGCCCATCAGCTCGGCCATGCGCACATGGAAGTCGCCCAGCAACTCGGTGCGCTCGGTGACATCGGCGCGGTGCACGGCGGCGGCCTCTTGCCGCACATGCTCGCGCAGAACCTTGATCTGCTTGGGCGTGACGGTCTCGACAAAGCTGCGCGTCATCTGCGCTTCGAGCATCTTGCGCACGGCAAAGACCTGGCGCGCTTCGGTGACGGACGGGGTGGACACAAAGGCGCCGCGTGCGGGCTCCAGCGTGACCAGGTGGTTTTGCGAGAGCTGGAACAGCGCCTGGCGCACGAGGGTGCGCGACACGCCAAAGTGGTCCGCGAGTTTCTGCTCGGCCAGCTTGGTGCCCGGCAGCAACCGGTGCTCGACGATGGCACGGGTCAGGGATTGGGCAATGGTGGACGTTGAGGTGGATTCCATGTCAGGATAGTAGGCCGAATGACAAAAAGTGTATACACTTTTAGTGCACATCACCAGTCCGATCTTACCCAGAATCATCAGGAGATTTACCTATGGGCCTGAGCACCCACGTTCTCGATACGATGCACGGCTGCCCCGCAGCGGGCATGGACATTGCGTTGTACGCCACCGACGGCGGCGAGCTGCGCCTGATCCGGCGTGAGACCCTGAACCACGACGGACGCACCCAGACCCCCTTGTTTGACAACGCAACACTGCGCCCAGGTACCTACCGCCTGAGCTTTGAGGTAGCGGCCTACTTTGCCGCCAAGGGCGTGGAGCTGCCCAGCCCCAACTTTCTGAACCAGGTCAACCTGGACTTTGGTGTGGCCCATGCAGACCAGCACTACCACGTGCCGCTGCTGGTCAGCCCCTGGAGCTATTCGACGTACCGGGGGTCTTGAGTTTGAGCTTGGGAAAGGGCAGGTAGGGAATTCTGCACTGTTCCCTACTTGACCTTGGATGCTGGACCGGGCGGCCTGCGGCGTTGCTTTCCCCGGTCAAAAGCTACGGCTTGTTTTTAGCCAGAATTTGCAAGCCCCACTGATGCGCTGCCAAAAGGCGGCGTGGACTTGGGGTTATGCCAAAACGCAAGATGGTGATTTCGTCGGGCATGGTGCTGATGCCCGGATCGGGCCTGGCCAAGCTGGCGAACATCGGGATGCCTCAAAGCGCTTCTTCTACCGCAGGAGCCGGGAGGTTGAACCATTGTTGCAGCGGGTGAATACGCAGCATGGATTCGACTGCAAAAGCAGGCCTGCCAGTGGCTTGGGGCGGGCTGTGCGGGTCGATGAGCGTTACCAGCTCATGCATGGAACGACTAAATTCATCTCGTCCAAGAACGCACGCTTGCGCCTGCGTTTGGATTGCCTCTCAAATCCGGTGGCCAGGATCATTTGCTTCATCTGTAGATCGTCCCATGCGTTGCGGCGGGTTGGGAGTTTTGCAGAGTTTCTCTAATGAGGATTCGCTATCAGTAATTGATGTTGTATCTGCCGAAATCAATATATAAACTGCCCTCTATAATATCTAATTGCTGACTTTGTGAATCATACAACTCACCCAAGGTTTTGATATTTAATTTACGGTTTGACATTTTGATGCCAACTATGAAATCATTGGGGATAAATCCTAAGGGTTTTATGGAATAGTCTGCCACATCACAAAAATCTATTACACAATTGCTTATGTCGATAGATTCCCCAGGGATCCAATGTTCGGTTTCAAAAATAGAGACGCAGTCAAATTCAATAGATATTTTATTAATTAGAGTTTAGAAAATTAATTTGGTTATGGTTCGGTCGCCCAAGTAAATTTTTTAATTGTCATTGAGTATCATTTTAAAGATCCATTATATTTCCCATACAGGCATTGTCTGAGGTTTTTTCGTCATGCCCCAGGGTTGTATTGCTTAAAGCGCAAAAACACTGTCCAAAACCACCTTCGTTACAGGATTTAAGCCGACCCATTTGGTATAGGCTTCTTAGGAAGTCGATTGCTCCAAGAGATTTTAATGCAATGTGTGCGCCAGCGCTGTTGTATGGAACTTGCCGTCTGCTGACATCCAGAGAGGGGCCTTGCCCTTTTCTGCTGGGGCCCGCTCCCGGTAAATGTGCATGTCCGTGAGGTGTTGGGTTATTGGCATGTCCTTGGGGATTTAATCTGTAGGCATTTGAACCATTTTCGTATAGTGTATGTGTATCTGGACTTCCAGGATTGGATAGGGGATAAGGGATTGTTTTGCCGCCCACTGGCTCAGGAACAATATTTCCTCGTGAATCAACAATAAATCGTCCTGCATTTTGCTTTGTAATTGGATCAACAACACAGGCATTGGTTGCGACAGGAGAAAGCCCTTGAGGGTCTATCCTTTTGAGTGGGTTTCCTGTGTACATTCCAAGGTTTATTCCTCCCACCACTCCTAGCATATCCTGAGTAGCATACCCTCCATTCGTTGGCTCATAATGCCGATACCGGTTGTAATAAAGCCCCGTATCCCCATCCGCATACTGCCCCGGCAGCCGAATCGGCTGATACAGCTCACCCGGGTTATGCTCCGCCCGCACATTCCCCCAAGCGCAAAGTTGCACCGTACAGCCCAGCCGACTGTTCATAAATATAAGTGCAATAAAATTGATTGTTTTAAATCAAAACTTCGGATTATATGAAATCATCATTTCGGTCAAATATCTTGGGTATTTAACGCATCCGTGGCCTGATCAAAACCCAAATCAGAAGATTTTTTTAGTAAGCACATTGCTTTCTCTTTTTTATTATTTTTATGCAGATGGAAACATGCGATGTCATAGATCGCGGCTGGATGCCTATTTTTATATGCTCGTCGGAGCCAGTAACCAGCTCTTTCTGTTGACCTTTCTACTTGGTGAAGACCAGAGCAATACAAGTCGGCTAATATATATTGAGCATCAGCATTGCAATTATTTGCTGCTTTTAGTAGGAAATCAAAGGCTATTTGATTACTTGCATCTGGAATATTTTTTGATAGATGCAGTTTTGATAACGCAAGCTGAAAGTCTGGTTTGCCACTTTCGGCCTCTTGTATAATTTTTTCCATCCATACGTGACCACTTTTAATTACTCCTTTGCTTAAATAGATATCTATCAATGCTTCCATTGCTTCAATGCTATTTTCTTTCGCTGCAATTTCATACAGTGATATTGCCAGCTCTACGTCACCTTGCTCGTTATATGCCTTGTATGCCATATCCAACTCAATGGGTTCTGTGTGCTTCATTACTGTCCTCCTCCGCGAATTACTGGTGGCACTATTCCAAATCTCCCCGCAGCTCTGGCGCCCGACATGTTGCCAAGTCTCATTGACTGATTGATAGTTGGATGCCCTCGATGAAAAACTTGGCGATTTGCTCGATCGAGAAGTTTCTGTTCACCAGAAGACAATGATTTGCAAAAATCACGAATTTTTTTATTTTTCTTCATTTTCTCTTCGTCTTCTTTTGTAAGCGGGGTCCAGTTCTCAGTACCCATTCTCACATAATTCCCTTTTTCATCATAAATATGAACATGGTACTGTGCACCAGGCCCGTGACGTGCATGCTCCAGCCCGCCAGCTTGCGGCCCTAAATATGCTTCAACACGAATGCCTCCTTCTCTGTATATCGGAACTAATCCCAATGGGTCGATATCAGTTGCGGGATTGGTAGGGTAATTATTGATGTTTACACCACCCATTAATCCAATAGGGTCTTGGTTGATGTACCAACCAACACCGGAATCATAATACCGATACCGGTTGTAATAAAGCCCCGTATCCCCATCCGCATGCTGCCCCGGCAGCCGAATCGGCTGATACAAATCACCCGGGTTATGCTCCGCCCGCACATTCCCCCAAGCATCCAACTGCGTCGCCCAGTCCAGCCGGCTGTCCTCCCGGATCAGCGCATTGGGCGTGCCCAGTTGGTCGCACAGGTAGTGGCGGATCTCTACCTTTGCTGCGGCTTCTTGGCGTTGGGCGCTCGCCGTTTGCTCGTAGTCCTGAAACTGCTCGCGCATAAATGCCTGCACGTCCTTGGACATGGACATAAAGGCGATGTTCTGGTGGAGCGAGGCGTTGAGCGTTTTGATATCTGCAAGGGCGCTGCGCAGCGCGTCTTGCACCACGCCTGGCGAGGTGTTAGCCAGCAGTGCATCGCCCAAGTCTGGTTCGGCTTTGGCAGTTCTGCGCAGCTGGATGAGTGGGGTAAAGGACCCTGGCTCGTAGATGGTGTGGATGATTTCAGGTTGGACTGCGCCTTGGCTGTCTTTGGCGTTGGCGCTGTTGAACCGCTCGGTGTGGATGAGGCGGTCGCCATCCCAGCCGAAGTAGTCTGTCGCCGCTCCGCCGTTTGAGCTTGCCTTGCCCTGGGCGTTGTACTTGGCCAAACGTCTTCCAAACGCGTCGTATCTGTAGCTTTGCGTGTAGCGCTGACCTGCTTCTTCAACGACTACCTGCACCAGCTGGTTGCCACTGTCATACATCAGCTCCAGCTTGCGGCCCGTGGCCTCGTCCAAGCTTTGGGTGCGATTGCCTCGGCTGTCGTATTGGTAGTGGATTTTTCCACCCTGGCTGCTCGCATCTTCCTGGTTCTCGTAATAGGCCACGCGGTTGCCGGCCCAGCGTTTGCTGGTGTGCAGGGGCTGGTTGTTGCTGGGGTCTGGGGCAGCTTGGAGCGGGTTGAAGTCGCTGCGCAGCAGCTGCTCTTTGGTGATGGGATTGGCTTGGGCGGCGGCGCGTTGCTGGGCGCGCAGGCGGTCGGTTTCGTTGAGGTGGCCGGTGATGGCGTCGGTTGCGGTGGGTCGTGTTTCTGGCCCTGCGATGGGTAGCCGATTGCCAGCCGGGTCAAACTGCCAGCGCTGCGATCCGGCATGCGGCGTGTGCGCGCCTGTCAGGCGTCCTGCCCCGTCGTAGGCAAAGCGGCTGATGCCGGTGTGGCTTCGCATGCCGACCATCTGGCCCAGGCTGTCGTAGTAGTACTGGCGGGCACTCATGGCGCCCAGCAAGGTTGGCGGGACGCGGCTCGGGGCTTGCCCGCCGGGCATGGAGAGCATGTCATCCAGCGCGCTGCCTTGCTCCAGGCCCATCCACTGCATCGTTTCCATGCGCCCGGCTGCATCCCAGCTGAGCTTGCGGTAGAGCGGCTTGGCGGTGTTTTCGCCCGGGGTTGTGTGGTTGATGTCGGTGAGGACTTGGCGGTGAATCTCTCGGTGCAGCGCGTCGCGCTCAAAGTTGACGAGGCTTTCGCCTTGCCAGGTGATGTCGTGCACGTGACCTGCGCCGTAGAGCAGGTAGCCCACTTCGCCCAGGCCTTGGAGCTGGCTGCCTTGGCGGTTGCCCAGGGCGTCCAGCTGGTGGCTGATGCGGTGTTCAAACTCAATCTCGGGGGTAAAGAACCGGTCTTGCAGGTCATCCGGGGTGGGGGTTTTGTAGAGGCGTTGGACTTCGCCGATGACCCTGCCGGCTGCATCGCGCTCGATCACCGCTTGGCTTTGCAGGATGCCGTCTTGGGCTGGATGCTGGCTTGGGCCTTCGCTGCTAGTTTCTGTTTGGTGCCACACACTCGCTTGCAGCAATTCACCCACTTGGCCCCATTCATAGCGTTGGGTGGTGGCGGGCAGCAGGTCGGTTGCTGGCAGATAGCGGGCAGCGAGCTGACCGTTTGCTGTCCATTCGTAATGGCTGGTGTGTGCAGCCAGGCTTTGCTCAGCGGGCCATCCATCACTAGATTGAACAAGCTGGCCAGCTGCATCGTATTGGTAGCTTTGCACCCGGGCGTCGAACCCGGTCTCCTGGCTGAGCCGGTCCATCACATCCCAAGCAAAGCGGGTGTGCTCGCCGTTCTCGTTGGTGAGCTGGGTCAGCCGGCCTGCTTTGTCGTAGGCAAAGCCTAGGTGCTGGCCTGCGTGGCTGCGCTGCACCAGGCGCCCCCAGAGGTCATAGGCCATGCGCACGCTGGGTGCGGTGGTGCTGACAGGGATGCGGCTCTTGCTGGGACTATTGAGCTCTCGGTCATCACTGCGCCCGGCTTTGACTTCCACCACCTGGCCCCGAGCGTCATAGCTGTAGTGCTCCTTGCCCCCATCGGGGTAGTGCACCGTCCGCAGCTGGTCCTCCTCGTTGTATTCGTAGGCCACCCGCTCGCCCAGCGCGTTACGCACCGCCGTGGTCTGGCCCCAGCGGCTGTATTCGTAGTGGGTGCTTTGACCGGAGCAGTCGGTATAGCTGGCAGTTTGGCCCGTGGGGGTGTAGGCAATATGTTTGTCGCGACCATTGGCATCGGTGATGCGGATGGGCTTGTCGGCATTGGCGCGGGTCGCCAGGTCTGCGGGGCCGCCGGTGATGTTGGAGTAGTGGTATTGCTCGCTACTGCCATCCGGCAAGGTCACCCGCGTCAGGCGGTTGTGAAAGTCGTATTCGTAGTGCGTTGTGCGGCCTGCGGCATCCGTACTGCTTTGCAGCAGGTTGGTGCTGTCGTCAAAGCGCTGGCTGCTGCGCGATCCGTCCGGGCCTTGCGTTGCTAGCAATTGGCCCATGGGGCTGACGGCCATGTACACGCTGCGGCCTAGCGGGTCGGTTACCTCTGTGAGGTGACCGTACTGGTTGTACTTGCGTTTAATGGTGCTTCCGTCAGCGCGGGTGTGTTCTACGAGGCGCTGCAGCCCTGCCTCGCCTTGGAAGATGTATTTGTCTACCCGGCCCAGGCTGTCCGTGACCACGCATGCTCGCCTCGGCTGACCATCGACCTCCGGTAGCTCTTGGTAGTCAAACTTGTAGTCCAAGCCTTCCTGGTTACGCTGCTCGATGGCTTGGCCGCCTGGCTCGTAGCGGTCATAGGCATAGTGGTGCTCCGGCCCGCCGCGCTCCTGGTGGGCGATCATCAAATGGTTGCGCCAGGCAAAGCGGCGCACGACCTGACCGTGGCGGTTGGTGACAGACACTAAATCACCCTCAGTGCTGTAGCTGTAGTGCACCAAGGTGGTGGGCTTGGTCTGCAGCATGGAGGCCAAAGGGTCGCGATACAGATCTACCTTTGACAGGCGCACGCCGCTGTCGGCTTGCCAGAAGAAATGTTCGTCTTCGTGGTCGTCGGTGTCAGTGCGCTTGTGGTGAAAGTGCTGGGCGTCTTGCGCTGCAATGGCTTGCGTGTAGTGCAGCTGGTAGCCCCGGCCCACGCCATCGTCAATGGTGGTGATGCGCTCCTGGCCCAGCACTTGGCTCCAGTGGTAGCGCTGCGAGCGGCCCAGCCGGTCCACCTTGCCCAGCAGTATCCAGTTTGCATCGATGTCCGGCTCGGTCACCGTGACCGGATTGCCTGCGGTCTTCTGTTCATGGATATCTTTGCGTGCCGCTTCAACCGCCTGCCAGTTCGCCGGGCCAAACACCCAGACGGTATCACCGCTCCCATTGGCCGCCAGGATCATCAGATCCCCGCAAGCCATATCGCGCCGGATCCAGGAGAAGCGACCCTGCCACCACAAGGGTGCCTGCTGGCTGCGTGGAGGTGGGGCTTCAAAGCTATCTGCAGCACCAGCCTGGGTGAACTTGGCGGGCCCGGTCATGGCCGCCAGATCGTTAGTCAGATTGCCCGGATGCCAGCCCGAGCGAAGGAGCCAGATATCTTCGCTCGGGCTGTAGATCGACTCACCTGCTGCCAAGGCATCAAAGGTGATCGTGCGGCCCTGGCTGTCGTGCAATAGAGTGGCGCTTGCCTCCACCTTGATGCGCAAATCCGTTGGCAGCCCCCAGCCATAGCCCAACACCCCGCAATGCCCGCCATGCTGCGCGTTGACATAGCTGCTGTACTGGCGCTGCCAGACGAGGGGCATGGCTCCGGGCAATGCGAAGTCCAAGTCAGAAGGCCCGGAAAGCACCTTAGCACCCAGTTGCGCATTGACGGGATTACCAACCGTTGAGTCGGTTGCCTTGCCATCCGGACAAACCGAGCAAGCCACCCCGCCCTGAGTGCCTATCAGGACGGTGCGTGAACCGGTGACGATTCGCGCGTATTTGACCTTGTCATCGATGCGAGCTGCTGGCTTTCCTGACATGTGAATTCCTATCAAAAATCTATAATAAATAGTCTAAATCTACCATATTGAGGGTTTTGATAGGGGTGAATTTGAAGAGGCGAGATGGCCTTAGACCATGCCAACGCAGCGCCGCAAACATAACGTTCCGGCCAGTAAACGGCATCGATACGCCTATGCAGTTGTGTTGATCCGCCAGCCCTTGACCTGTCTCAAACACGCATCGCCCAGGCTGTAGGCCGACGCCGCAAGTTGTATCTGCAGGCTTCCAGCGTCACGAGGTGTGGCTACCATTTGCTCCTAGGGGTACCGCCGAATAGACGGCGGTGCAGACCTGATTGCCAGAACAGCAAATTTCAAAGGAGTAGGTATGCGACGTTTTTCTATGCGCAGCCTGGGTGTCGCCGCTGCAGTGGTTGCCGGCGCTCTGTCGATGGCGGCCTGCACGGTCACCAAGCCTGAAACCAGCAATGCGCCTCGTGCGGATGAGACGTCAGTAGACGCCCGTGCCAATGCAGCGCTGGAACGCCTGTACCAGACCGCTCCTGGCTCCAAGGACCTGGTGGCTCGCTCCAAGGGCGTGCTGGTGTTCCCATCGGTCATCGGCGGCAGCTTTGTGGTGGGTGTGGAACACGGCCGTGGCGTGCTGCGTGTGGGCAGCCGCAGCGACAGCTACTACAGCACCACCGGCGCGTCGATCGGCTGGCAGGCAGGAGGCCAGTCCAAGGCCGTCATCTATGTGTTCAATACGCCTGAAGCGCTGGCAAAGTTCCGCCAGAGCAATGGCTGGTCGGTGGGTGCTGACGCCACCGTGGCCGCTGGCCGCGTGGGTGCCAATGGCAGCATCGACACCACCTCGGCCCAGGCCCCTGTGACCAGCTTTGTGCTGAACAACGCAGGCCTGGAAGCAGGCGTGTCGCTGCAAGGCGCCAAGATCACCAAGATCAAGGAATAAAGCAGCCCCCAACGGGCCTGCACAGCAGAAACCGGCCAGCTGGCCGGTTTTTTTGCGCCTATGCCTATTGCGGTCGGCTTATAGCTGGCCTTCGCTCAAGGTATGCAGCTGGAACTTGCCCGAGGCATCCCAGAGCCAGGTCTCGGTATAGGACACCATCACCTCGCCGTGGCGCAAATGCTGGGGCGCGGGGAAGGGGGCGGCCGCCTGCACCAGCGCCTCGATCTGCGGCGGTACTTCCTGGGCCTGCGCGGGCGCACGCATCCAGTTCATGTCCTGGATATGGCCGTCTTCATCCAGCAGCAGCTCCAGCACGCCAATGGCGTAGAGCATGGGTGGCAGCATGCCGGGGTAGATGCGCTCGGCATAGCGGTCGTACAGATGCTGGGCGCAGCGTTTGCGGTAGGCCTCGTCGGCCACCGGGTTCAGGACGGAATCCTGCCCATCGCCTTCCGGCGACCAGGCGGGCATGCGCATGCCAGGCATTTCGGTCAGCACCGACAGGTAGCTGTCCTGGTCGTCATCCTGCTCGGGGGCGTTGGCCGCCTTTGCCGGCTGGCCTGAGGACGCCTTGGCTGCGGCGGGCGACTTGGGCGGTATACGAAAAAGCGTATGCCAAAGTCGTGACAGCAGGGAGGTGGTGGGTCGATCGCTCATGGTACAAATCCGTCTACAGCGGCCCTGCAGTATGGCAGGCCGATTCTCACGATGGAACAAGGCATGCCCGTACTGCAGCAATTATTGGGTCGCCTGGCGACGCAGGATGCCTGTTTGGTGCAGGTGGAGTCTACCCAGGGATCGGCGCCGCGCGATGCCGGAGCCTGGATGGCCGTGTTTGCGCAGGACCAGCTGGGCACGATTGGCGGCGGCCACTTGGAATGGGAAGCCGCCAACAAGGCGCGCGATCTGCTCGCCCGTGGCGGTGCCCCGTTGAGCGAGCGCTTTGCGCTGGGCCCGCGCCTTGGCCAATGCTGCGGTGGTGTGGTGCACCTGCGTTTTCAGCGGATTGCCCAGGCCGACAGCGAGCCCTTGGCGCAGATGCTGGCCCCCGAGTGCAGCCCCGTCGCCGTGTTTGGCGCCGGCCATGTGGGATCGGCCCTGGTGCAGGTGCTCAGCAACCTGCCGCTCGCCATCACCTGGGTGGACAGCCGCGAGGTGCTGTTTCCGCCCGAGCTGCCTGCCCATGTGCAGGCCGAGTATTCCGATCCTATCGAGATGGCGGTGGCAGACCTGGCGCCGGGCAGCAGCGTGTTCATCCTCACCCACGACCACCAGCAGGACCTGCAGATCACCCAGGCCTGCCTGCAGCGCCAGCGCCAGCAGGGCGATCTGGACCTGGTCGGGCTGATTGGCAGCGCCACCAAGCGCGCCAGTTTTGCGCACCGGTTGGCCGAGCGGGGTTTTGCCGATGCGGAGTTTGCCCGTATCACCTGCCCGATCGGGCTGCCGGGCATCCAGGGCAAGGCGCCCGAGGTGATTGCGATTGCGGTGGCCGCCCAGCTGCTGCAGCACCTGCAACGAACGCAGCATGCCTGATAGGGCTTGCACACCGTGCAGGCACGGCGCACGCTTTGCCGAAGCGGACCGCAGCGGTTTTGCTGCGTTGCATCAGGGTTTTATCTAGGGGCTGTGCAGCTTTTTGCCGACCTTTGGGCGGCAGAAATTGCATACACTTTGAGTCTACAAAAGGTCGCAGCGGTGCCCCGGTCATGTCGATGATGGCTGTGGATTGCGGCCTGTCTGCTGCTCAGATCGCCCGCCGTGGTGAGCAGGTTCAACAAGTGGCCGGTGCCTCCACGCTGGCTGCTTGATGAGGAGAGCGGGCATCACCCCTCCCTCGCACTGGCAGACCCCACGCTGCCAAGGATGAGAGCAATGGAAGGCTATATCCTCGATTGGGCGAACCTGTTGTTGCGCTGGCTGCATGTGATCACAGCCATCGCCTGGGTAGGTTCCTCGTTCTATTTTGTGTTCCTCGACAGCAGCCTGACCCCGCCGGAAGACGAAGACCTGAAAAAGCAGGGCGTCAGCGGCGAGCTCTGGGCCGTGCATGGCGGCGGCTTCTACCACCCGGTCAAGTTCAATGTCTCGCCGCCCAAGCTGCCCGACCACCTGCACTGGTTCTACTGGGAGAGCTATACCACCTGGCTGTCGGGCTTTGCACTGTTGACGGTGTCCTACCTTTGGAACGCCAATATCTACTTGGTCAACCCGGCCGATCCCAACGCGATGAGCGCGCCGCTGGCGGTGTTCACGGCGCTGAGCTTTCTGGCGGTGTTCTGGCTGCTGTATGACGGGATCTGCCGCGTGTTCGGCTTCAAAAAGCATGGCGATGCGATTGTGGGTGCGATGGTGCTGGTGCTGGTCTGCATCGCCGCCTACCTGGCCTGCCATATCTTCCCCGGCCAGGCCGCGTTTTTGCTGATGGGCGCGATGCTGGCCACCTCGATGAGTGCCAACGTGTTCTTCTGGATCATTCCTGGCCAGCGCACCGTCGTGCGGGCCCTGAAGAATGGCGACCCGGTTGACCCGATCTACGGCAAGCGCGGCAAGCAGCGCAGCGTGCACAACACCTATTTCACCTTGCCGGTGCTGTTTGCAATGCTGTCCAACCACTACGGCTGGCTCTACAACCAGAAGTACAACTGGCTGGTGCTCATCGGCATGATGTTTGCCGGCGCAGCCATTCGTCAGTTCTTTGTGCTGCGCCATGGCCACAAGCTCGGCCGCAACAAGCACCCCTGGCCTTATGCGCTGATCGGGGTGCTGGTGATTCTGGGCGTGATCGCCTGGTTGCGCCCCGGCCCCAAGCCAGCAGTGGCCGCAGCGCCAGCCCCCGCCAGCCAGCCCGCTGCCGGCGCCGTGCCCTATGGTGAGGTGGCCAAGGTGTTCGCCCAGCATTGCGTGCTCTGCCACAGCGCCACCGGCCTGGCGCAGAAGAATGTGAAGCTCGACAGCCCGCAAGAAGTGGCCCAGCACACCCAGCAGATCTACCAGCAGGTGGTGGTGCTGCGCAAGATGCCCTTTGGCAATCCCGAGGGGCTGAGCGCCGAGGAGCGCGATCTGGTCAAGCGCTGGTTCGAGTCCGGCGCATCGACAGCGCCTTGAGGGCCCGCGCCGGCGGGCCGGGCAGGCGCCCGGCCCGGAGAAATCCGACTACAGCCTGGGGTGGCTGATCGGCGTAGGATAGGAGGGTTGGGGCATGCCCAAGCCCCTGCTTGCGGTAGGTGGCTGGGGATGCGTGTCACAAATCCACATCTTCTCGCATGTCAAATTTCGATATCCAATTGCTGCTGACCGCCTTGGTGAGCGTGCTGGTGCTGGTTGCGCTGATTGTTTCGCGCATCCGCATGCACCCCTTGCTGGCCTTACTGATCGTCTGTATCGGCGTGGGCTTTGCCACCGGCATGGCGCCGGGCGACATTGCCAAGAACATCACCAACGGCGCAGGCAAGACCCTGGGCGCCGTCGGCGTGGTGATTGCGCTGGGGGCGATGCTTGGCAAGATCCTGGCCGACTCGGGCACCACCGAGCGCCTGGCCAGCGCCATCCTGCGCCACACCTCGGACCGCATGATCCCCTGGGCCATGACCCTGGTGGCCTTCATCATCGGCATCCCGATGTTCTTCGAAGTGGGCCTGGTGGTGATGCTGCCGCTGATCTTCAGCGTGGCGCGCAAGCTGGAGAGCCGCGAGAACTTCAAGGGCTCGGCCTATGTCTATGTGGGCGTGCCGGTGATTGCGGCGCTCGCATCGATGCACGGCATGGTGCCGCCCCATCCGGGCCCGCTGACCGCCATTGCGACCCTGAAAACCACCGTCGGCCCGACGATGCTCTACGGCTTCCTGGCTGCCTTGCCCGCGATGATCCTAGGCGGTCCGCTGTATGGCGCCTTCATCACCCCACGTATGACGACCCGGCCTGAGCAGGCCCTGCTGGACCAATTCACCGAAAGCAAGGCAGAGACCGGCAAGGACCAGCCCGGCATTGCGATGGGCGTGCTGTCTGCCTTGCTGCCAGCGCTGCTGATGCTGGCCCATGCGCTGGCCGAGATGGCCTTGCCCAAGGGCTCGGCCGTTCTGCAAGTCGCAACTTTCCTGGGCAATCCGCTGATTGCGATGCTGCTGGGCGTGCTGTTTGCGGCCTTTACCCTGGTCTACCTGCGCAGCGGCGATGCCGAAAAGCTGCGCGACACCCTGGGCGCCAGCCTCAAGCCGATTGCCGGCATCATCATGATCATTGCCGGCGGCGGTGCTTTCCAGCAGGTGCTGACCAGCGCCAAGGTGGGCGATGCGATCGTGCACCTGACGCACCAGTTTGCGTTCCCGCCGCTGGTGCTGGGCTGGCTCATTGCGATGCTGCTGTCGGTGTCGACCGGTTCGGCCACCGTGGGCATTGTGGGCGCGGCCGGCTTGCTGGCCCCGCTCGCCGCTGCCGACCCGAGCCTGAACCTGCCTTTGCTGGCGCTGTCGATTGGCTGCGGCTCTTTGTTCTTCAACTATGCCAACCATGCCGGTTTCTGGATGGTCAAGGAATCCTTTGGCATGACCATGGGCGAGGCGACGCGCACGATCACCGTGGTGCAGTCCATTGTTTCGTTCGTGGGCCTCTTGATGGTGCTGCTGTTCAACACCTTGCCGGCGCTGGGCGGATAGCAGGGTTCCAGAAATGCCAATGGGCCGCAGCAGCAATGCTGGCGGCCCATTTTTTTGGCCCTTGCGGGCGCGCCGTGCTCAGTCGGCAGACTTGGCTTGGTCGGCTGCTGCGTCGCCTGCGTCAGCGGCGTTGTCTGCATCTGGCTGCGATGGCGCGCCGTCTTCGTTGCCGTCCGGGGTGTCGGACGCAGAGTGTCCGCTGGCCTTGCGCTGGGCTTTTTCTTCCTTTTTCTTCTTCTTTTCCAGCTCGCGCTGGCGCTTTTCGTACTGGTAATTCGGCTTGGCCATGTTTTTGTTCCTTAGCGGTGTTCAGCCTCCACGATACAGCATGCGCCGTACCTGGGGGCCAAGCATAGTAATGTTTCAAGGGTGGGAAGGGTAAAGCTGGCACTCCCGCGCAGCAAAAAACCGCCCGCAGGCGGTTGGGTGGCGTCGCCCGGCCGGGGCCGGGCGGGGCGCAGATCAGGCGCCTGCGACTTCAATGCCCTTGAATTCGCCGGTGGCGATTTTTTCCTTCCAGATCGCCGGGCCGGTGATGTGGGCGCTGGTGCCGCCGGCATCCACGGCCACGGTCACGGGCATGTCGACCACGTCGAATTCATAGATGGCTTCCATGCCCAGATCGGCAAAACCGACCACCTTGGCGTGCTTGATGGCCTTGGAGACCAGGTAGGCGGCGCCGCCCACGGCCATCAGATAGGCCGATTTGTGGTTCTTGATGGCTTCGATGGCGACCGGGCCGCGCTCGGACTTGCCGATCATCGCGATCAGGCCGGTCTGCGACAGCATCATGTCGGTGAACTTGTCCATGCGGGTGGCGGTGGTCGGGCCGGCAGGGCCAACCACTTCGTCACGCACGGGGTCCACCGGGCCCACGTAGTAGATCACGCGGTTGGTAAAGTCGACGGGCAGCGGCTCGCCCTTGGCCAGCATATCCTGGATGCGCTTGTGCGCAGCGTCGCGGCCGGTCAGCATCTTGCCGTTGAGCAAGATGGTGTCGCCCGGCTTCCAGCTGGCCACTTCTTCCTTGGTCAGGGTGTTCAGGTCCACGCGCTTGGACTTGTTGTAATCCGGCGCCCAGTCGATCTTGGGCCAGGTGTCCAGCGATGGCGGATCCAGGTACACGGGGCCGGAGCCGTCCATCACGAAATGGGCGTGGCGGGTGGCGGCGCAGTTGGGGATCATCGCCACGGGCTTGGAGGCCGCGTGCGTGGGGTACATGTTGATCTTCACGTCCAGCACGGTGGTCAGGCCGCCCAGGCCCTGGGCACCGATACCGAGCGCATTGACCTTCTCGAACAGCTCCAGGCGCAGCTTTTCCACCTGGTCCAGCTCGGCACCGCTGGCTGCCTTTTGCTGCAGCTCGTACATGTCGAGGTCTTCCATCAGGCTTTCCTTGGCCAGCAGCACGGCTTTTTCAGCGGTGCCGCCAATGCCGATGCCCAGCATGCCCGGTGGGCACCAGCCTGCGCCCATGGTTGGCACGGTCTTGAGCACCCAGTCAACGATGTTGTCGCTGGGGTTCATCATGATCATCTTGGACTTGTTCTCCGAGCCGCCGCCCTTGGCAGCCACGGTCACATCCAGCTTGTCGCCCGGCACGATCTGCACATTGATGACGGCAGGCGTGTTGTCCTTGGTGTTCTTGCGGGCGAACTGGGGATCGGCCACCACGGAGGCGCGCAAGGTGTTGTCGGGGTGGTTGTAGCCACGGCGCACGCCTTCGTTGATGGCGTCTTCCAGGCCCATCGTGAAGTCTTCCCACTTCACATCCATGCCCACCTTCAGGAACACGTTGACGATGCCGGTGTCCTGGCAGATGGGACGCTGGCCGGTCGCGCTCATCTTGGAGTTGGTCAGGATCTGGGCCATCGCATCCTTGGCCGCCGGGCTTTGCTCGCGCTCGTAGGCCCGTGCCAGGTGCTGGATGAAATCCGGTGTGTGGTAGTAGCTGATGTACTGCAGGGCGCCCGCGATCGAGTCGATCAGGTCCTGCTGACGGATGGAGGTGGTCATCGTGCTTGTGGGGTGGGTTTTGGATTGCGCAAGGCTATGCTGCCGTTGGCGCTCGGTATCACGGCTGCGATTATCGGCCTTTCGCCGGGCCGGTGGTGGCAAATGCCCGATAAGTCTTCTAGAAGAATCAGAACCTGCTCAAAGTCTCCTCGCGCCGCGACAGTGTCTTTGCGAGATGGGATGCGAGGCGCAGCGCGCAGCCAATAGCCAGCTATTGGCAAGCGCTGCAACGAAGCAGACCGCTCGCAAAGCCACTGTCCCTACGGGTTGGAGTGAAATCGGGCGATTTCTGCGCGCTGGCCCTTGCTTGCACCCCGGTGCAAGCTGCGGACCAGCCCTTCGAACTCATCCCGATTGCACTCCAACGCGGCTGCGTAGAGATTTTGAGCAGGTTCTGGGGTGTCGCCCAAGTGTCGGCTGAGCGCAAGAGCATGCGCCCAGCATGGCTGCTTGGTACAGATGAGAACGCCTGTCATTGACTGCGTTAGGATGCGATGCTGCGCCCGCTTTGCCGCAAAGCGGGCGGCGTCATATTTACGAATCCTGCGGCCCACCAGCCAAACGCTTACCAGCCAGACGAGCCGCGTTGCAATTGTTGAGATACAAGGAGTGATCCAGACATGACAGCTACCCGCCAGGAAAAAGACACCTTCGGCCTGATCGATGTGCCCGCCGACAAACTCTGGGGTGCCCAGACGCAGCGCTCGCTGCAGAACTTCGACATCAGCGGCGAGAAGCAGCCCGGCGAGATCATCCATGCGCTGGCGCAGGTGAAAAAGGCCAGTGCCACCGTCAACAACGCGCTGGGCCTGCTCGACGAGAAGAAGTCCAAGGCCATCAATGCGGCCGCCGACGAGGTGATTGCCGGCCAGCACCCCGATGAGTTCCCGCTGGTGGTCTGGCAGACCGGCTCGGGCACGCAGACGAACATGAACGTCAATGAAGTGCTGGCCAACCGCGCCAGCGAGCTGCTGGGCGGCGAGCGCGGCGAGTCGCGCTTGGTCCACCCCAATGACGATGTGAACAAAAGCCAGTCCAGCAACGACGTCTACCCCACCGCCATGCATGTGGCCGCCGTCACCGCCATCGAGCGCAAGCTGCTGCCCGCGCTGGAAAAGCTGCGCCGCACGCTGCAGGCCAAGAGCGAGGCCTTCAACGACATCGTCAAGATCGGCCGCACCCACCTGCAGGATGCCACGCCGCTGACCCTGGGCCAGGAGATCTCTGGCTGGGTGGCCCAGCTGGAGCATGGTGCCAAGCACCTCAAGTCGGCACTGCCCCATCTGTATGAGCTGGCGCTGGGCGGCACCGCCGTGGGCACGGGCCTGAACGCGCCCAAGGGCTATGCCGAAGGTGTGGCGCAAGAGCTGGCCAAGCTGACCGGCTACCCCTTTGTGACCTCGCCCAACAAGTTTGAATCGTTGGGTTCCTGCGATGCGCTGGTGTTTGGCCATGGCGCCCTCAAGACCCTGGCGGCCAGCCTGATGAAGATCGCCAACGATGTGCGCTGGCTGGCATCGGGCCCACGCAGCGGCCTGGGTGAGATCTCCATCCCCGAGAACGAGCCTGGCTCGTCCATCATGCCGGGCAAGGTCAACCCCACGCAGTGCGAAGCGATGACCATGCTCTGCGCCCAGGTGTTTGGCAACGATGCTGCCATCAACGTCGGCGGCGCCTCGGGCAACTTCGAGCTGAATGTGTTCCGCCCCATGGTGGCGCACAACTTCCTGCAGAGCGTGCGCCTGCTGGCTGATGGCATGGTGAGCTTCAATGACCACTGCGCCGTCGGCATCGAGCCCAACCGCGAGCGCATCACCGAGCTGGTGAGCCGCTCGCTGATGCTGGTGACCGCCCTAAACACCCATATCGGCTACGACAAGGCGGCCTATATCGCCAAGAAGGCGCACAAGGAAGGCAGCAGCCTGCGCGATGCGGCCGTGGCCAGCGGCCATGTGACGGCCGAGCAGTTTGACCAGTGGGTCGTACCCGAGCACATGGTGGGCAATCTGTAAGCGTCCAGACGCTTGAAAGCTCCAGGGCCCGCATCGCTGCGGGCCTTTTTTTCTCGACCGAGCTTGCAGACCTGCTGCGCTCAGGCCTGCGCCCGCGCCGCCCAGACCGAGCGGCCGCCTTGCCAAGCCAGCAGCGCCAAGGTCAATAGCATCGTCACATTCACCGCCTGCCAACCCAGGGTCTGGATCAGCACGCCGCAGCTGAGCGACATCAGCGCGGCGCTGCCGTTGTTGGTCCATTCCATCATCGGCTGGGCCTGCGGGCGCTCCTCGGGTGTGCAGGCCTGGTTCAGCAGGCTGGTGCCGGCGAGGATCATCAGGTTCCAGCCGGCGCCCAGCAGCAAGGAGCTAACCAGGAACGGCAGAAACTGCAGGCCGATCAGCGCCACCGCCGCGCTGGCCGCCAGCAGGGCCGCGCCCAGCCAGGCCAGGCGCCGGGCGCCAAAGCGGTCCACCGCGCGGCCCGCGAACAAGGAGGGCGCAAACATGCCCAGCACATGCCACTGGATCACCTGGGTGGAGCTGGCCAGCGAGTGGCCCGCGCCATGCATGGCCAGCGGGGTGGCGTTCATCACCAGCACCATCAGCCCATGGCCGCAGGCACTGAGCACAATGGCCTGGCGCAGGGCGGGGCGCTGCCAGAGCTGGCGCCGCGATAGGGCGGGTTGGGCGGCGGCCTTGGCCTGCATCGGCCGATGCAGATGCGCTGGCAGGCATTGCAGCAGCGCGCAGGCCAGCAAGGCCAGCACTGCAATGGCCAGATAGGCACCGGCCAGTGGTGTGGTCAGCGCGTCGGCTGCATGGATGGCCAGGCTGGGCGCGAGCAGCGCCGCTGCGATGCCACCGGCCAGCACCCAGGCTGCCGCACGGCCGCTGTGCTCGGCCGGCATTCCATCCAGCGCGGTAAAGTGGTAAAAGCCGGCGGAGGCCTGGTAGCCGCCCAGCAGCAGCATCGCCAGGCAAAACAGCCCAAAGCTCGCCTGTACCACCGCCCAGGCGGCCAGCAGCCCAGCTGCCACGCCCAGCAGCGCACCGTATTGCAGGCCCCGGGCGCGGCCATGCCGCTGCATCCAGCGGGCCAGTTGGCCAATCGACAGCAGGTTGCCTGCCACCAGCAAGGTCAGCGGCACCGTGGCCAGCACCGGCCAGGGCGCTAGTTGCCGGCCCACCAGGCCGGTGAGGGCGATGCCGATGATGGAGCAGGACCAGTACAGCGCTTGCGCGATGCTGAGGGTGAGCAGTTGGGGGTGGCGTTGGAGCAGCATGGGCGGTGATCCGGGAATGGAGAGGCGTGAGGGTGCTGCCGGGCAGCGCAGTGCGGTCCGGATCGCTTGGTGGGTAGTAATGCTGGGTTCAGCCGCTCAGCGGCGGCCCTGGGCTAGCCGGCGCCAAAGCGCTCGGCAAAGGCCTGGGGGCTGACAGCCAGGGTCTTGTGAAAGCTGCGGCGCAGGTTTTCCGGGTGGCCAAAGCCGCAGAGGCGCGCCACGGTGGAGACAGAGGCCTGGCGCTGGCTCAGCAAGGTGGTGGCGGCTTGCAGCCGCACCCGCTCCACATAGCGGCCCGGCGTGGTGCCCAGCTCTTGCTGGAACACGCGCGCCAGGGTGCGCGGCGGCAGGCAGGCCTGCGCCGCCAGCTGTTCCACACTGAGGCGCTCGCCCAGGTGGCCGGGAATCCACTCCAGCAAACCGGCCAGGCGCGGCGCCTGTGTGGTCTCGGCCGCCAGCAGCGGGCTGAACTGCGCCTGGCCGCCGGGCCGGCGCACAAACATCACCAGGTGCCGGGCGACGGCCAGCGCCATGCTGCGGCCCAGGTCGGCCTCGATCAGGCTCAGCGCCAGGTCAATGCCCGAGGTCACCCCGGCGGAGGTGAAGATATGGCGCTGCTGCGGATGGCTGGCATCAAAGGTGTGCAGCCGGTCGCCATCGACCTGGATGGGGCGTTCCATCGCCGCCAGCTCAGCCAGGCGGCACCAATGGGTGGTGGCAGACAGGCCATCGAGCAAGCCGGCGCGTGCCAGGATCAGCGCGCCCGAGCAGACCGAGCCCAGGCGCTGCACTTTGGGCGCCGTGCGCTGCAGCCACTGGCGCAGGCCGCTGTGGTGCTGCACCTCGACCACGCCATCGCCCCCCGGTACCAGCACCGTGCTGTTGGCGCCGGGGCGCAGCTGGCCCAGGCCCTGGGTGGCGATGGTCTGCAAACCGCAGGACAGCGTCACCGGGCCGGCCTCCAGCCCGGCAAAGACCAGCTGGTAGAAGGCGGGCTGGCCCTGGCGCTCGCGCACATCGTTGGCGGTGGCAAACACCTGCATGGGCCCGGTGATGTCCAGGCTCATCGCCCGCGGGTAGGCGATGCAGATGACGCGGTGGCCGGGCTGGGCGTTGTGGGCGGCGGTGGTGCGGGATGGGGGCATGCGCACAGTGTGCATGCAGGACGATTTGGCAGCAACGACATTGATCGCACAGATTCTGCCAAGCTGCAGCCTGAGAACGTGTTTACGATCTCCTCGCGCCGCGACAGTGTCTTTGCGAGATGGGATGCGAGGCGCAGTGCGCAGCCAATAGCCCGCTATTGGCAAGTGCTGCAACGAAGGGGACCGCTCGCAAAGCCACTGTCCCTACGGGTTGGAGTGAAATCGGGCGATTTCTTCGCGCTGGCCCTTGCTTGCACCCCGGTGCAAGCTGCGGACCAGCCCTTCGAACTCATCCCGATTGCACTCCAACGCGGCTGCGTAGAGATCGTAAACACGTTCTAAAAGCAACAGCTATGGTCGTGATTGGGCAATGCAAACGGGCAAGGGCCTTGTTTGTAGGACAGCTGCGCGACAATAGCTGATTGCAATCCAACAGCGAAGACGCAGCGGCACAGCTGCGCGTCCCCCACACGATGACCGCCTTGAACCAACCAGGAATCCTGCTGGCGCTGCCAGCTGCCAGCCGCTACCAACTCTGGAAAATCTCCGGCGATGCCCCGGCCGTGCGTGCCGCGCTGGCGCGCTTGCAGCAATGGGCCGATGGCGAGCAGGCCGTTGTCTGCATCGGCCAGCCGGTGGCCGATCTGTTGGGCGTGCAGGTGCCGGGCTTGCGCAATTTTCCGGCCATCACCGGGCCCCAAGGCCCGCTGGCATTGACGCCGCATGCGCTGTGCCTGTGGCTGCGCGGCAATGACCAGGGCGATGTGCTGCGTCTGTCGCGTGAGGCGGCTGCGCTGCTGGCGCCGGCTTTCAGCCGCGAGAAGGTGGTGGATTGCTTCCGCCACGGCTGGAACGGCAAGGATGCGGTGCGCGATCTGACCGGCTACGAAGACGGCACCGAAAACCCCAAGGACGACGACGCCGTGCATGCCGCCATTGCCGATGGCATGGGCCCGGGGCTGGACGGCGGCAGCTACTTTGCCGTGCAGCAGTGGCTGCATGACATGGACGCCTTTGCCCGCATGAGCGCGCTGCAAAAGGACCACATGATTGGCCGCCGCCTGAGCGACAACGAAGAGCTGGACGATGCGCCCGCGTCGGCCCACGTCAAGCGCACCGCGCAGGAGAGCTTCGACCCCGAAGCCTTTATCCTGCGCCGCAATATGCCCTGGTGGAAGGTGCAGCCCGATGGCAGCGATGCCGTTGGCGCCATCTTTGCCGGATTTGGCCGCAGCTATGACGCCTTTGAGGCGCAGATGCGCCGCATGGCGGGCGAGGAAGACGGCATTGCCGATGGCCTGTTCCAGATGTCCAACCCCGTTACCAATGCCTACTACTGGTGCCCGCCGATGCTGGACGGCCGCATCGATCTGCGCGCATTGGGTTTGTAAAACGCTAATTCCAGAGCGTGGGCTTGTTGACCATCATGTAGTACACGCCCAGCATCGCCACAAAGGCCGGGTAGCCCAGCGCCTCCCAGCGCCCGGCCAGGCGCCGGTACGCGTCGGGCAGCGGCTGGCCCTGGGCATCGGCCTGGGCGGCCATGTGGGCCATGCGGATTTGCATGGCCACCACCGGCAACCAGCACAGGCCCGCCAGCACATACAGCGCCATCGACAGCAGCAGCCAGGGCGTGTGCCAGGGCCAGCCGGCCATCATCATCAGCGCCCAGCCGCTGAGCGGCTGGATGATGACCGCCGGCGTCGTGAACCACCAATCAGCCCGCACCACCAGCCGGCTGACCACGGCCTGGGCCGCTACATTGCCGCTGCGGTTGGCAAAGAACATATAGAAGGCCGAGCCAAATCCCGTGCCGACCATCAGCACGCTCGACAGGATGTGCAGGGTTTTGAGCAGCAAATAGGTGTTCATCATTCACTCCGTCCGTCGCAGGGGCTGCTCTGCCACAGCAGCCAGAGCGCGGCAGCAATCGGCAGGTTTTTGGACAAGGGGCCCAGTGGGTGCAGCCACAGGCTGGGCAGCAGCGCGGTCGCTGCCAGGGTCATCGCCAGCATGGCTGCGAACGAAGCGGCATAGGCCGCGCGCCCGGGCCGCCACAGCAGCCACAGGCCTAGCAGCAGATCCAGCGCCACGCCAGCGCCAATCAACCAGGTCTGGATGTCGGGCGATGCGATGCCACCCGCCATCAGCAGCGAGGTGCTTTCGCCCTGCCACTGCAGCAGGCTGGCAGCGGCCGTCCACAGCCAGACGGCGACCAGGCTCAGGCGCAGCAGCTGCAAGGGCGGGTGCTGCGGTATCGGTCTGGCGGTCATTTGGCCTCTCCCGCAGCCGGGCCCCGGATAAGGGCCAGCATCTGAGCCGGATCGCTGGGTGCGCGCCCCAGCCACTGCGCCATCGGCGCCGGGTCGCAGCAATTGTCCAGGGATGCCAGTTGCAAGGAAGCACTGCACCAGGGGCTGCTGGGCACCGCATCGCCCAGCCGTGCGCTGGCTTGGGTGGCCCAGTCCGGCAAGCGCAGTTGCAGCGCCTTGCTGCGGCCGGATTGCTGGCGCAGGCTCAGAATCATCTGCGCCATGCTGAGACGCCGAGGCCCGCCCAGCGACACGATGCCGGTGGTGGGGGACTGCAGCAGCCGTACCATTACCTCGGCCAGTTCATCGACCGCGACGGGCTGCATCAGGCGCTGCTGCATCACCGCTGGCAGCACCAGCACCGGCAGCAGCGCCAGGCGCATGAACAGCTGGGTGCTGGCGCCCTGTGCGCCGATGACAATGCTGGGCCGCACAACAATGCCGTCGAGCTGGCCTTGCGCGGTCAGGGCCAGCAAACGGCTGTCGGCTGCGCGCTTGGTGCGGGCGTAGGCGGTGTCGTTGCCCTCCACCCCCAGGGCCGACAGCTGCATCACGCGCCGTACCCCCGCTTGGGCGCAGGCCTCAAACAGTGCTTGCGGGCTGGTTTGGTGCAGGGCCTCCAAAGTGGCACCGTCGGGGCCCGGCTGGTCGCGCAGGCTGCCTACGGCGTTGATGACCATGTCCACGCCTTGCAGATGGGGCAGCCAATCGGCCGGCTGCTGCATCTTGCCAAACTGCAGCGGCGGCTGGGAGCGCCGGCTGGCTGCAATGACGCGCATGCCCTGGGCACGCAGCTGGCGCGCCAGCGCCTGGCCGATAAAGCCCTGGCCGCCGCAGAGCAAGACGGTGGGTTGGGGGGCGTGGGTGCTGTGCATGCTGTCTCCTGGTTGCCAAGGGCGTTTTTCTAGCAGCGCGTTTAGCGCGGGCGGTCGATATCGCAGGCATCGCTGCCGCGTGCGCAGGCTGCGCTGCGCGCTGCAGCCTGCCGGGCCTGGCGCCGTACCGTGCATTGCAAGCCCTGCTCCAGAACCCAGGCCATCGGGGCCAGTGGCAGACGGTAGCGGTTGCGGGCCAGCAGTGGGTAGAGCTTGTCGAGCGCATCGGCCACCAGCGGCAGTCCCGCCAGCCGGGGCACCCAGGCCCAGCCCACGCCCAGGTAGGCGCGGGTCAGGCAATCGACCCCGATGTAGACCTTGCCATCGGCGCCCACGCCGTGGATGGCCTGCATCAGTGCGGCCTTGTCGGCGGGGGCCTCACTCAGATCGGCGGTGCTGGCGTCAATAAAGATGAGCTTGCCCGCCTGGTTGCGCAGCATCAAATGGCGCATCTCGGCATTGCACATGCGGCAGCTGGCGTCGTAGTAAATGGTCAGTGGGAAGCGGGTGTCGGCAGTATCACGGCTCAGCATATGCATTCCTTTCGATGTTTCTGTCAAAACAGAAATAATGGTGCCAAAAAAAGGCCGCTCTCCTTGCAGGGCACGGCCATGGTGTTCTCAGGGCTTGCTCAGTGCCTCGGGCTCCTGTGCGGCCGGGCTACCGCGCACAAAGCGCTGCACGGTTGCGCCCA
This sequence comes from Comamonas sp. JUb58, assembly GCF_004364775.1. Taxonomy (GTDB): domain Bacteria; phylum Pseudomonadota; class Gammaproteobacteria; order Burkholderiales; family Burkholderiaceae_C; genus Comamonas. The sequence continues at coordinate 203,263 of NZ_SOAL01000001.1, read as the reverse complement.
GGGTCAGGATCTTGTCCAGGGTGGCGGGCGATAGGCGCAGCATCTCGTCGCTCCAGGCGCCCAGCTTTTGCATCAGCTCCAGGGTCGCCATGATGCGGTCCTGGCCATCAGGGCTTTCTCGGGCAAAGTCGGGGCTGTTGACCAAGGACTGCAGCAGGCGGGTGGTGGGATCAAACTCCCGCTCCTTGCGCTCTCGCACGATGGTGCGCAGCAGCTCCCAGACATCGACACTGGTCTCGAAATAGTCGCGCCGGTCGCCCAGCACATGCGTGACCCGCACCAGCTGCCAGGATTGCAGCTCCTTCAGGCTGTTGCTGACATTGGAGCGCGCCACGTTCAAGGTCTCGCTCAGCTGCTCGGCATTGAGCGGCTTGCCCAGCACAAACAGCAGCGCATGGATCTGCGAGACCGTGCGGTTGACGCCCCACATGGATCCCATCTCGCCCCAGTGCAGCACAAATTGTTGTTGGATGTCGGTCATTTGCATGGGTTGAATTCTAGGGCTTCATTTATTTCTGTCAATACAGAAATTAAGGGGCCATGAAAAAGGCCATCACGGAGGATGGCCTTGGTCTGGGGTGCTTGCTGGCCGTCTGGTCGCAGATGCGGCCAGCGCCGTGCTCAGTGCAGCAGGTTGTTGCCTGGCGCCTGGGGTTGCACGCGGAAGAAGCCGGTGCCGCAGGTGCCCGTGCCAATTTCTTCTTCGGTCGCCTCGCGCACGCCAGCCACTTGAATGTCCAGGCGAATGGCGATGCCGGCCAGCGGGTGGTTGCCGTCCAGCACCACATGCTCGGGGTAGAGTTCGGTGACGGTGTAGATCATGTCGCGTGGCGCATCGGGGTTGGTCCCCTGGGGCAGTGCATGGCCTTCGATGGTCATGCCTTCTTCCAGATCCGGTGGGAAGAGCGAGCGCGCTTCGAGGAAGACCTTTTCCTCGTCGTAATCGCCAAAGGCGTCTTCGGGCTCCAGGTGCAGCTGCACACGGCTACCGACGGTATGGCCTTGCAGCGCCTGCTCCACGCGGGCCAGCAAATCCTGGCCTCCGACGAGGAATTCGACGGGCTCGTCGAGCACGTCCAGGGTCTCGCCCAAAGTGTCTTTCAGCGTCCAGGTCAGTGCGACCACGCATTGATCAGTGATTTCCATAGGACAATTGTCGCAGTTTGGGCCCGGGCGCCCAGAGGATCACCGAGAAAACCATGCAAATCGAACAAGCACTGCCTCTGCTGGGGGGCATCTCTCCGGCCCAGTTCATGCGCCGTTACTGGCAGAAAAAGCCGCTGCTGGTGCGCGGTGCCGTCAGCGACTGGAAGGACCTGCAGCTGCCGCTGCCGCGCGCCCAGCTGTTTGAGCTGGCCGGCGAGGAGGGCGTGGAATCGCGCCTCATCCAGCACAAGGCGGGCGCCTGGAGCGTCAAGCACGGCCCGTTCAGCCGCCGCGCCATCCCCTCGCTGAAGACGCCAGAGTGGACCTTGCTGCTGCAGGGCCTGGATCTGCACAGCGATGCTGCCCATGCACTGCTGCAGCGCTTTGCCTTTGTGCCTGCCGCGCGCCTGGATGACCTGATGGTGAGCTATGCCAGCGATGGCGGCGGCGTGGGCCCGCATTTCGACAGCTATGACGTGTTCCTGCTGCAAGCCCATGGCAAGCGCCGCTGGCGCATCGGCAAGCAAAAGAACCTGGCGCTGAAGGAAGGCATTCCGCTCAAGATCCTGGCCGAGTTCGAAGCCCAGGAGGAGTATGTGCTGGAGCCCGGCGACATGCTCTACCTGCCGCCGCGCTATGCGCATGACGGCGTGGCCGAAGGCGAGTGTATGACCTACTCGATCGGCTTCCGCTCCCCCGCGCAGCAGGAGCTGGCCGGCGAGCTGCTGATGCGCATGTCCGAGAGCGACGAGATGGATGGCGACGTCAACGCCAAGGCCGCCTCGCCGATCTACCAGGACCCCAAGCAGACGGCGGTGCAGGCGCCTGGCGCCATTCCGCCCGCGATGCTGGACTTTGCCCGTGCCGCCATCGAAAAACGCCTGGCCGAGCCTTTGGCGCTGGCCCGCGCGCTGGGCGAGTCGCTGACCGAGCCCAAGGCCAATGTCTGGTTCGAGCCCGAGGATTCGCCCGCGATGCTCGAAGCCGTGGCGCTGGACCGCAAGACCCGCATGATGTATGACGAGCAGCATGTGTTCATCAATGGTGAAAGCTACTGCGCCGCTGGCCGTGACTTCAGCTTGATGAAGAAGCTGGCCGATGGCCGCCACCTGGACCGCCGCGATATCAGCGGTGCCAGCGACGATGCCTTGCAGCTGCTGTCGCAGTGGTGCGAGGACGGCTGGGCCCACGCGGTACCGCAGTGATGGACAGCGCCGGCCCCGCACCCTCTGCCTGGCAGCCCGCCGAAGGGATGAGCGGCCGCTTTGAGGGCCGGGCAGCCTTTGATGCGCAACTGCAGTATTTTCTGCAGCAGGCGGCCACGCAGGGCTGGCGCCAGATCACCGTGGCCGATGCGGATTTTGCCGACTGGGCCTGGGGCAGTGCCGATGCGGTGGAGCTGCTGCACCTGTGGGCGCGCAAGGGCGGGCAGATGACGGTGCTGGCGCAACGCTTTGACCGGCTGGTACAGCGCCACCCGCGCTGGGTGCAATGGCGCAAGACCTGGGACCACCGCCTGCAGTGCCGCCGGCTGCTGAGCCGCGATGTGGCACAGATCCCCAGCGCGCTGTGGTCGCCCCAGTGGGCCGTGCAGCGCCTGGACGTGGAGCGCTGCGTGGGCGTAGCCAGCGCCGAGCGCAGTGCCATCGTGCCCTTGGGCGAGCGATTGCAGGAGTGGATTCGCTCGGCCAGCACCCCGGACTTTGCCGCGACGGTGCTGGGTTTGTAGGCCATTGTTGACAACCGTGTCTTTCGTTGCTGGCCGGCAACGTTGCGGGGGCTGTTAGCATAGGCATGCAGCCCGGGTAATCCCTATAATTCATTTCAGACGCTAAGGCGTTATTACTTTGTGCTACGCACCCTTGGCCTGAGCGCTTTGCTTGCTCTGGCCCGTTCCACAAGAATCCACCGTCGTTAGGAATACCGAAATGAAGAAATCCCTGGTTATCGCATCGTTGATGGCTGCTGTTGCTCTGGCTGCTTGCGGCAAGAAGGAAGAAGCTGCTGTGCCCGCACCAGCACCTGCGCCTGTGGAAGCGCCAGCACCTGCACCCGCACCTGCTGTTGAAGCTGCCAAGGACGCCGCCAACGCTGCTGCTGATGCTGCCAAGGACGCTGCTGCTGATGCCAGCGCTGCTGCTTCGAAGGCTGCTGACGCTACCAAGGAAGCTGCCGGCAATGCTGCTGACGCCACCAAGGACGCTGCCCACAACGCTGCTGACGCCGCCAAGGACGCTGGCGCCGCTGCTGCAGATGCTGCCAAGTCGGCTGCTGACGCTGCATCCAACGCTGCTACCGCTGCCAAGGAATCGGTGAGCAAGTAAGCGCTGAGTTGCTGGCCTGGTCGCTACCGGGCCTGCACTGCAGACTTGCCTGAACGAGCCCGTGCTTTGCACGGGCTTTTTGTTTGGGCGAAGGGTTGAGGGTGGGGATCGGTAGTCCGCCGCTGCGGCCTATGCCTTTTGGCATCCTCATTCCGCGCCCATGAAAAAAGCCACTGCGCAGGCGCAGTGGCTTGGGAGGCTGGTCACGGCCCAAGAGGCCGTGCAGGGCATCACTTCATGTCGTCTGCCAGCACCTTCAGAATGCGCTGGGCATTCGCCGTGGTGTCGGCCTTGCCGCTCTCGTTGAGCACGCTGACATTGCTGCTGTTGGCCTCGCTCTTGACCTGGATGCGGTACTTGATCGGGTCCGGTGCATCCGGGTTGCGGTTGAAGATCTTGGCAAAGAAACCATCGGGCTTCTTGTTCAGATCGGTCGGGTCGATGTAGCGCACGAAGTAGACGCCTTGGCTGCGGTCGCGGTCCTCGACGGTGAAGCCGGTGCGGTCCAGCGCCAGGCCCACGCGGCGCCAGGTGCGGTCGAACGGATCGCTGACCTGCAGCACCGGCGAGCCATCGGCAGCGGTAGCAATCTTGGAGGTGCTGACAGGGGCCAACGGCGCAGCCGCAATCGCCTTGGACTGCTCTTCGCTCACGCCCAGCTTGACCATGATGCGGCGCAGGAATTCCGTTTCCAGCTCGGGATCGGCCTTGCGGGGCTGCCAGATGGTGCTGTCCTTTTCCTTGTTGGAATAGACCTCTTCCATGCCGCGGTGGCTGACATAGATTTCGGACTTGCCATCAGGGCGGCGCTCGATGCGGGTGCGGAACTTGTCCTGCTCACCGGTCGAGTAGATCGAGTCAAACACCTTGCCGATGGAGCGGCGGATGAAATCCTGCGGCAGCTTGGCGCGGTTTTCAGCCCAGTCGGTTTCCATGATGCCGATATCGGGACGCTCGATGGTCAGCGCAAAGCCGCTTTCCTGCCAGAAGTCCTTGACCGGTTCCCAGACCTTGTCTGCGGGGCGATCGATGACCAGCCAGCGCTGGTTGCCATCGCGCTCAATCTGCACGTCGCCAATCTGCGAAGCGGCGGTATTGGCCGTGCCCTTGGGCGCGGCGTCCTTTTGCACCTGGTAGGCCGCAGCCGATACCGTGCCGCCAGGCACCACATAGCGCGAGTCCTTGGACAGCTGGGTCAGGTCCGGAGGCACCTCCAGCGTCGGGCCCTTGGTGGCGCCTTTGTAGTCGATCTTGTCGCCTTCGAGAATATTGCCGGTACTGCAAGCGGCCAAAGTGACAGACAGGCTCAGCAAGCTGAGTTTTACGAGGGAATTCACGTTCAAATCCTTAACAGAGGCAACGCGCAGAGGATTGCTTTAGAGCAGGGAGGCTCCGCGCATCGCAGCTTCCACCGTGCCATGCAGACCGGCGGAAAGCTCGGTCATCGGCAGGCGCAGGGTCGGGCCACACAGGCCCATCTTGTTCGCCGCCCACTTTACCGGAATGGGGTTGGCCTCCAAGAAGAGGGCTTTATGCAGCGGCAGCAGTTTATTCTGAATTTCCATAGCCCGACCAACATCCTTGGCAATTGCCGCCTGGCATAGCTGGCTCATCAGGCGTGGCGCGATGTTGGCGGTGACGCTGACATTGCCATGTCCGCCGCACAGCATCAGGGCCACGGCGGTGGGGTCATCGCCCGAGTAGATGCCAAAGCCGGCAGGCGCATCCTTGATCAGCCACTGCGCGCGTTCGATGTTGCCGGTGGCTTCCTTGATGCCGACGATGCCGGGCACTTCGGCCAGGCGCAGCACGGTGTCGTGCTGCATGTCGGCCACGCTGCGGCCGGGGACGTTGTAGAGGAAGATCGGCAGGTCGCCAACCTCTTCGGCAATCGCCTTGAAGTGCTGGAACTGGCCTTCCTGGGTCGGCTTGTTGTAGTAGGGCACGACCTGGAGCTGGCTGTCTGCGCCCACGCTCTTGGCGTACTTGGCCAGGGTGATGGCTTCGTGGGTGGAGTTGGCACCGCAGCCGGCCATGATGGGCACGCGCTTGTTGGCCTGCTCGACGGAGACACGGATGATCTCCATGTGCTCTTCAACGGTGACCGTGGGCGACTCGCCCGTGGTGCCCACCACGCCGATGCAGTTGGTGCCTTCGGCGATATGCCAGTCGATCAGTTTTCGCAGGCTTGCATAGTCCACGCTGCCATCGGCATGCAGGGGGGTGATCAGGGCAACAATACTACCGGTCAATGGAACACTGGTGGAAGTCATAGCGTGGATTGGAAGCTGGATGGAAGATTCTAGCGGTGGCTGGACTGCTACCGCCGCTGGCAGTATAGCGCGCTCAGAAGCCATCGCTGTCATATTGATCGCAAACACGTTTCATGTTTGGTCATTTTGAATGTTTTGTCTTGGTTATTTGGTTAATTTGACGTAAATTTTCGGGTGATCGGTTGATATCGATTGTGTAATTGAATGCGCATGGGCGCGGGTAAGTCCTGTGGCGCGGCCCGGCTTGGCGCTGCCCGCTGCGAACTGCGGCACAATGCCTGCCATGCTGATGTATCCCCAATTTGACCCGATTGCCATCAAGCTCGGCCCGCTGGCCGTGCACTGGTATGGCCTGACCTATCTGGTCGCCTTTGGCCTGTTCCTGTTCCTGGGCATTCGCCGCCTCAAGGACCAGCCTTTTGCCTCGGTCACCACGCCCACGCGCTGGCAGCGCAAGGATGTCGAGGACATCCTGTTCTATGGCGTGCTCGGGGTCATCGTCGGTGGCCGCCTGGGCTACTGCCTGTTCTACAAACCCGGCTACTACCTCAGCAACCCGCTAGAGATCCTGGCGGTCTGGCAGGGGGGCATGAGCTTCCATGGCGGCCTGGTGGGCGTGATTGTGTCCATGGTGCTGTTTGCCAAGCTCAAGGGCCGGCCCTGGCTGCAGGTGGCCGATTTTGTCGCGCCCTGCATTCCGCTGGGTCTGGCATCGGGCCGCGTGGGCAACTTCATCAATGGCGAGCTCTGGGGCCGCTTCTCCAGCCCCGATCTGCCCTGGGGCATGGTGTTTCCGCAAAGCGGCTCGATGCTGCCGCGCCACCCCTCGCAGATCTACCAGTTCCTGCTCGAAGGCGTGCTGCTCTTCGTCATCATGTGGTTGTACTCGCGCAAGCAGCGTGGTGAGGGCCAGGTGGCCGGTGTCTTCCTGATCGGCTATGGCCTGCTGCGCTTCATTGCCGAATACTTCCGCGAGCCCGATGACTTCCTGGGTCTGCTGTCGCTGAACCTGAGCATGGGCCAGTGGCTCAGCCTGCCGATGGTGCTGCTGGGCATCTACCTCTGGAACCGGGGCCGCAGCCAACCGGTGCTTGCTACGTCCTAAACCGCTTATATCCCTGGTTTTATAGGGCTATACTGATCAGCCGCTGTGCCGGGTTCATCTGGCACAGCGGTTTTGTTTTTTGCCTGAGCGGAGAGTGGACGATATGACAAGAAAATTGGTGCTGGGCCTGGTGGCCGGTGTGTGCATGCTGGGCAGTGCAGCGGTGTCTGCGCAGCAGGCCTTGCCCGATCTGAAAGTGGCTGTGGACCTGAGCTACGAGCCCTTTACCTACAAGCTGCCCACAGGCCAGCCCGCCGGTTTCGATATCGACATCGCCAACGCGCTGTGCGCGGAGATCAAGCGCAAGTGCGTGTTTGTCGAGCAGGTCTGGGACGGCATGATCCCCGGTCTGCAGGCCAAGAAGTACGATGTGATCATCAGCTCGATGGCCAAGAACGAGGACCGCGCGCGTGTCGTGGACTTCACCAACAAGTACTACCACACGGGTGCCCGCATCGTGATGCCCAAAGGCTTCAAGTACACCGGCCCCGAATCGCTCAAGGGCAAGAAGATGGGCGTGCTGAAGGCCAGCATCCAGGAGAAATGGGCACTCACTTACCTCAAGCCCGCAGGCGTGGATGTGGTCTCCTACCCTGGCCGTGACCCTGTCTACCTGGACATCAACTCCGGCCGCCTCGATGGCTCGGTGGCCGACAGCGTGGAAATTGCCTATGGCTTCTTGAAGAAGCCCGAAGGCCAGAACTTTGAGTTTGTCAGCGACACCCTGGTGGACAAGAAGATCTTTGGCGAAGGCGCCAGCATTGCAATGCGCAAGGGCCAGCCCGAGCTGAAGAAGTCGCTCAACGATGCGATTGCCGCGATCCGTGCAGACGGCCGCTACAAGAAGATTGCCGACAAGTACTTTGACTTTGACCCTTACGGCAAGGACTGAGGACTTCATCCGACGCTGCGGGCCCACGGCCCCAGCGCTGACACAAGCAGGCCCGGTTGCACCGGTGCCTGCTTTTTTTGCCAAAAATGGCGGAGGTGAGCGTTTGCACCGGTAACAGTGGTTGCGGGCTATGAACTGGGTATTAACACGGGTGCCAAAATGCGCTGTAATTTCTCATAATTACAGGCACGCACTGCGTTTTGGGCTGCTGGCTCTAGCGCAAAACGGCTTTTACCAAGGAGTGAGCGGATGGCGATTGCCGGACAGCCTTTGCACGACACGGTGGCGATCCAGGTGCGCGACCTGATCTTTGCCGGCACCCTGGCCGCAGGCGAGCTGCTGGATGAAAAGGCGCTGTGCGACCAGTTGTCTGTCTCACGCACGCCGCTGCGTGAAGCCCTCAAGCTGCTGGTCTCCGAAGGCCTGCTGCGCCATGAACCCCGGCGCGGCTGCTTTGTCGAGACCGTGACCGAGCGCGACCTGGACGATATATTTCCGGTCATCGCCTTGCTGGAAGGCCGTGCCGCCTACGAAGCCACCAAGAAACTCAGCAGCGCCGACCGCGCCGTGCTCGATGTGATGCACGAGCAGCTGACCCACTACGCCGAGGCGGGCGACATCGCGGCCTACTACCGCATGAACCACCAGATCCACGAGGCCTTCATCACCCTGGCCGACAACCGATGGCTGGCCCAGGCCATTGCCGATCTGCGCCGCATTTTGCGCCTGGCGCGGCTGCACCAGCTGCGCGCGCCGGGCCGCCTGCAAGCCAGTTTGCAGGAACACCTCGATATCTATGCCGTGATGCTGACCGGCGACGCCGATGCCGCCGAGCAGACCATGCGCAACCATTTGCTGCAGCAGCGCAAGGCGCTGCTGCGCATCACCCCCCTTTCCATGTCAAGGATTGCTTTATGACCACCGCTACTGAAACTACGCCCGCCACCGGGGGGGACAGCGCCGCCAACAGCTGGCTGCAAAAAAGCGCGGCCTGGCTGCGCTCGGTCGGCATTCCTACCGAGCTGGGCAGCAGCAGCGCTGCCGAAGGCGAGCGCAGCACCACCGAGCGCCTCAAGGCCACCTTGCGCCGGGGCAATGAGACGCTGTCGCCGCGCGAGCTGCGCCGCCTGTTGGCCGACCTGCAGGCCGTGGGCGCCAGCGAGGTGAGCGATGCCGAGGGTGGGCGCCTGGCCGAGCCGGTGATGCAGTGGTATGCCGCGGCACAACCCGAGCAGCGCCTGGACTGCTGGCGCCTGCTGTGCGAGCAGTTTGTGCCCGATGTGGCCAAGATCGGCCAGGCCCGCCAGCGCTATGAGGATGCGATTGGTACCGCCGGCATGGCCGCTGCCGAACGCCAACTGCGCAAGGCCTTGCAGACGCCGCGCATGCGGCTGTTCCAGCGCTTTGCGGTGCCCGCGCAGGGCATGCGCTTTTTGCTCGATCTGCGCGCGCAGATGCTGCCCCAGCTCAAGAGCCAGGAATGGCTGGTCGCCGTGGACGCCGATCTGGAATACCTGTTCTCGACCTGGTTCGATATCGCCTTTCTGGAGCTGCGCAGCCTCAGCTGGGATTCGCCCGCTTCCCTGCTGGAAAAGCTCATCAAGTACGAGGCGGTGCACGACATCCGCAGCTGGGCCGATCTGAAAAACCGCCTCGACAGCGACCGCCGCTGCTATGGCTTCTTCCACCCACGCCTGCCCAATGAGCCGCTGATCTTTGTCGAGGTGGCCCTGGTCGACAAGATGTCGGACAGCATTGCACCGCTGCTGGACGAGGCCGCCGCCGCTGCCGATGTGGACAAGGCCAGCACGGCCATCTTCTACTCGATCAGCAACACCCAGACCGGCTTGCGCGGCGTGAGCTTTGGCGATTCGCTGATCAAGACCGTGGTGGAGCAGCTCTTGCAGGAGTTTCCCAAGCTGCGCCAGTTCGCCACCTTGTCGCCGATACCGGGTTTCCGCAGCTGGCTGGGCAAGAACGCCGGCGAGGTCTGGGAAGGCGCCGACAAGCGCCTGCGCGCCGAGCTGGGCAAGGCCCTGGACAAGGCCGAACCCAGCGTGGACGACTGGATGGGCGCGCTGGAGCAGGCGGGCAAATGGCAGGCGGCCGATCCCGCTGCCAAGCTGCTGATGCATGCCGCTGCCCGCTACCTGGGCAAGAGCCTGGTCAAGGATAAGCCGGTGGACCCGGTGGCCCGCTTCCACCTGGGCAATGGCTCCCGGGTCGAGCGCCTGAACTGGGCGGGCGATACCTCCGCCAAGGGCATCAAGCAGTCCTATGGCCTGATGGTGAATTACCTGTACGACCTCAAGCGCCTGGACAAGCACCGCAATCTGCTGGCCCAGGGCAAGATTCCCGTGTCCTCGGGCATCGAGGCACTGGCCAAGGTCTGAACCTGTTTTTGAGGATGGCAGGCCAGCATCGCGTCCCCGGGCGCTGCGCTGGCCTGGAGAGAGCTGCAGGCCTGCATAAGGGCCGCAGCCTGGGTGGTGGGCATTCTTTGCTGACCAGCCAGGGCTTGTGCGTTGCTGTGGGCACGCGCAGGCGGGTGTGCGTGGAACTTAAAAATAACCGTTAGGAGACAAGATGACCAAGAGCTATACACCGTCCTCATCCAGAAGGCGAACGCTGGTAGGCCTGGCCGCCGGCATGGCCGGCACGGCGCTGCCCGCCTGGAGCTGGGCCAACACGGCAGCAGCCAAGGACTGGCCCACCAAGCCGGTGACCTGGGTGGTGCCCTTTCCCGCAGGGGGCGGCACCGATGCCTTTGCGCGGCCGCTGTCCTCGCAGTTCTCGAAAATCTCGGGCAAGACCCTGGTGATCGACAACAAGGGCGGCGCCGGCGGCACCCTGGGGGCCAGCTTTGCAGCGCGCCAGCCCTCCGATGGCTACCACTTCTTCATGGGCGGCACCCACCATGTGATTGCGCCCTCGGTCTATCCCAAGCTCGACTACGACATCCAGAAGGACCTGGTGCCGCTGGCCTTGCTGGCGACGGTGCCGCAGGTGCTGGTGGTCAACCCCAAGCGGGTGACGGCAGCCAATATGCAGCAGCTGCTGGCCCAGCTCAAGGCCAATCCCGGCAAGATGAGCTTTGCCTCGGCCGGCGCTGGCACCAGCCACCACCTGGCCGGCGAGCTGTTCAAGATCCAGAGCCAGACCGACATCCTGCATGTGCCCTACAAAGGCGCAGGCCCTGCGCTGCAGGACCTGATTGCCGGCAATGTGGACATGCTCTTCGACGGCCTGGGCTCGTCGGCCTCACACATCGCTGCCGGGCGCATCAAGTGCCTGATGGTGTCCGGCAGCCAGCGCAACCCCTCGCTGCCCGATGTGCCCTGCGCCGCCGAGGTGGGCCTGCCCGATTACAACGTGACCACCTGGTACGGCCTCTGGGCCGTCAAGGGCACCTCGCCCGAGCTGCAGGCACGCATGTTCGAGGAGGCCAAGCGCATGGGCGCCTCGGAAGAAATCAAGGCCATCTGGGCCAAGAATGGTGCGGAATATGGCAGCATGACGCAGCCGCAGTTTGCGGCCTTTGTGGCCGACGAGGTCAAGCGCTGGGCCGAGGTGGTCAAGGCCTCGGGTGCCAAGATTGAATGACAGCAGGAGCGATGTGATGGCGGGGCAGGTTCGTGTGGAATCGTGGACGGCGGGCGAGGCCGCATCCCGTGCGCAGGCCGTGCGCGTGGTGCTGGCCCACCCGGGCAAGCGCAATGCCATGTCGCGCGCGATGTGGCGGCAGCTGCGCAGCGTGTTTGAGGACCTGCAGCGCCAGCCCGGGCTGCGCTGCATCGTGCTGCAAGGCGAGGGCGAGGCCTTTTGCGCTGGCGGCGATATCTCGGAATACGCGGACTTTCGTTTTCAGCACGAGAGCCTGGCTGCCTTCCACGAGGGCGAGGTCTGGCCCGCGCTGCATGCCATGCTGCAATGCGATGTGCCCCTGGTCGCCGCCATTGACGGCGCCTGCATGGGCGCCGGTGTGGAGCTGGCCAGCTGCTGCGACACCCGTTTGGCCACAGACAGGGCCCAGTTTGGCGCACCGATTGCCAAGCTGGGCTTTCCGATGGCGCCCAAGGAGGCCGCCCTGGTGCTGAGCCAGGTGGGGCCTGCCAAGACGCGGCAGATGCTGCTGGAGGCAGCGGTATTTGGCGCCGAGCAGATGCTGGCCTCGGGCTTTTTGAGCCAGGTCCACCCCGCTGCCCAGCTGCAGGCCCAACTGGAGCGCAGCGTGGCCCGCATCTGCGGCCTGGCACCCCAGGCCGCCCGCATGACCAAGCAACTGTTGCGCGCACTGGCCGAGGGCGATGCCCAGGCCCCGGTGCTGCAGCAGCCCTATGCCTATGCCGATTCGGCAGAGCACCGCGAGGGCATTGCCGCCTTTGTGGCCAAGAGAAGCCCCCAGCTTTGAAGCGGCCTGCGCAGGGCAGCAGCCCGGTCGCAGGCGCCAAGGAAACCACCAACCAAGTAGACAAACATGACCAACGACAACCTGTTCTGCGCACTGCGCGCGGCCTTTCCTGAGGACCTCGATGCCATCGCCGTGGAGACCACCTCGGCCAGCGGTGAACCGCTGAACTACAGCTGGCGCGACCTGGACCGCATGAGCGCGCGCATCGCCAACCTGCTCGATTCGCTGAACATCCCTTCCGGCAGCCGCGTGGCCGTGCAGGTCGAGAAGTCGGTCGAGGCGATGGCGCTGTACCTGGCCACCTTGCGCGCCGGCCATGTGTTTCTGCCGCTGAACACTGCCTACCAAAGTGCCGAGATCGAGTACTTTGTCACCAATGCCGAGCCGGCGGTCGTGGTCTGCTCGCCTGCCAACTTTGGCTGGGTCTCCAAGATTGCCTTCCAGTGCGGCACGCAAAGCGTGTTCACCTTGGGCGATGACCGCAGCGGCACCTTGCTGGAGCGCGCGGTGCACTGCGACGATGCGCACACGCCCGCGCAGAAATCGGCCGACGACATGGCTGCCATCCTCTACACCAGCGGCACCACCGGGCGCAGCAAGGGCGCGATGCTGAGCCATGGCAACCTGCTGAGCAATGCCGTGATGCTGAAGGACTACTGGGGCTGGAAGAAGGGCGATGTGCTGATCCATGCGCTGCCGATCTTCCATGTGCACGGCCTGTTTGTCGCGATCCATGCGGCCCTGCTTAATGGCAGCAAAATGATCTGGTTTGCCAAGTTCGAGCCCAAGGCGGTGATTGCCGCGATGGCGCGGGCAACGGTCTTCATGGGCGTGCCGACCTTGTATGTGCGCCTGCTGGCCGAGCCGGGGCTGACCAAGGCGGCCTCGCAGCACATGCGCCTCTTCATCTCCGGATCGGCACCCTTGCTGATCGAGACCTTCCGCGATTGGCAGACCCGCACTGGCCACACCATTCTGGAGCGCTATGGCATGAGCGAGACCATCATGCTGGTCTCCAACCCGTACCAGGCCGATGCCCGCCATGGCGGCCAGGACGAGCGCCGGGGCGGCACGGTCGGCTTTGCGCTGCCGGGCGTGGGTGTGCGGGTGCAGGGCGATGATGGCCAGGCACTGGGCGCTGACGAGATCGGCCATATCCAGGTGCAAGGCCCCAATGTGTTCAGCGGCTATTGGCGCATGCCCGAGAAGACCGCGCAGGAGTTCACGGCCGACGGCTGGTTCAAGACCGGTGATGTGGGCAAGATCGATGCACGTGGCTATGTGACCATCGTCGGCCGCAGCAAGGACCTGATCATCTCCGGCGGCTACAACGTCTACCCGGCCGAGATCGAGGGCTTCATCAATGAGCTGCCGGGCGTCGCCGAAAGCGCGCTGGTCGGTGTGCCGCACCCCGATTTTGGCGAGGTGGGCGTGGCGGTGGTGATTGCCAAGGCCGGCCAGCAGCTGGATGCCGAGGGCATCATCGCGACCCTGAAAAAGCAGCTGGCCAACTTCAAGATTCCCAAGCGCTGCTTTGTCGTGGGTGAGCTGCCACGCAACACCATGGGCAAGGTGCAGAAGAACCTGCTGCGCGACGAGTACCAGGGCCTGTTCAAGGGCTGATGCGCTAACGGTGGCGGCCTGAGCCGCCATGACAAAACCCTCGCGCTGTGGCAGCTCAAAAGCTGCCGCAGGCGAGGGTTTGCTATTGGGCGGATGCGCTTAGATGGCGATCAGCGCAGCACCAGCACCGGGATCGTCGCATGGGTCAGCACATGCTGGGTTTCGCTGCCCAGCAGCAGGCGCTTCAAACCCCGGTAGCCGTGCGAGGCCATGACGATCAGGTCGCATTGCTCGTTCTTCGCGGTCTCCAGCAGGGCTTCGGCAATCATGTCGGACTTGATCACCAAGGTCTTGATGGGCACGCCGGTTGCGGCGCCTTCGGCCACCACCTTGTCGACAATGCCTTGCGCGGCACGTTCCCAGCCTTCCTCGATGCGTGCAATGTCATCGGGGTTTTGCATGGTGCTGCCTTCAAAGTAGCTGCGCGGGTAGTTGGGCGAGATGTTGACGGCAGTCACCGTGGCATGGCTCAGTTTGGCCAGCGCCAGAGCGTGGCGCACGGCCTTTTCGGACAGCTCAGAGCCATCGGTGGCAAGCAGGATATGTTGGTACATGGCAGGCTCCTTTCAGGTCAGACATGGGGCAGGGCTGCGGGGGGCAGCCTTGCCGTGGTTTCATCTCCGAGCATCGCCGCTTGCTGCTGATGTGGATGTCGGATCAGACCGCGTTTGTGTCTGTTGGCGAAGGTTATGCGCCTGTTCTTAGACCGTGCAGGCCTGGGTGTTGATCAGGCCCTGGAGCTTTTCCGTGTCCAGAATGCGCACATGGCGCTGTTTGACCTCGATGATGTTCTCTTCGGCAAACTTGGAGAAGGTGCGGCTCACGGTCTCCAGCTTCAGGCCCAGGTAGCTGCCGATTTCCTCGCGGGTCATGCGCAGGATCAGCTCATGCTGCGAAAAGCCCCGGGCATGCAGGCGCTGCACCAGGTTCAGCAAGAAGGCGGCTAGGCGCTCTTCGGCACGCATGCTGCCCAGCAGCAGCATGACGCCGTGCTCGCGCACGATCTCGCGGCTCATGACCTTGTGCACATGGTGCTGCAAGGCGGTCACTTCGCGCGACAGGTCTTCGAGCGAGGAGTAGGGCATCACGCAGACCTCGGCATCTTCCAGCGCAATCGCGTCGCAGGAATGGCGGTCGTGGACGATGCCATCGAGGCCGATGATCTCGCCGGCCATCTGAAAACCGGTGACCTGGTCACGCCCATCTTCGGTAGCGATGCTGGTCTTGAAGAAGCCGGTGCGGATCGCATACAGCGAGGTGAAGGTCTCACCGTTGCGGAACAGCGCGCTGCCGCGCTTGATCTTGCGGCGCGTGGCAACGATCTCGTCAATGCGTTCCATTTGTTCGGCCGACAGACCCACGGGCATGCACAGCTCGCGCAAATTGCAGTTGGAGCACGCTACTTTGATGGAGTTGGATGTCATGTATCAATACCCTCGAACAAATATTCGTGTAGGAACGGCGTTCCTTGTATGCGCCTATTGTGCGTGCAGGCGACAAATGGGTTCTTGATGTATATCAAGGACGCGTGGCAAGCCTTGGGGCACATTGGGGGTCCGCAAGGATGAAGCCCCATGATTTCCCTGACCCCCGAACTGCTGCGCCGTTTTGACGTCCCTGGCCCCCGTTACACGTCGTATCCTACCGCAGACCGATTTGTTGAAGCCTTTGCTGCGAATGAGTACAAGCAGGCGCTGGCGCAACGCGGCAGCGGCCTGGCGGCCAGGCTGGCGCCGCTGTCCCTGTATGTGCATGTGCCGTTCTGCGCCTCGCTGTGCTACTACTGCGCCTGCAACAAGATCATCACCAAGCATGCCGAGCGGGCCGACGAGTACCTGGACTACCTGGAGCGCGAGCTGGACCTGCAACTGGCCCATCTCGGCACGCGCTCGACCATCAGCCAGCTGCACCTGGGTGGGGGCTCGCCCACCTTTTTGACAGACGCCGGCCTGAGCCGCCTGATGGACATGGTCAAGCAGCGCTTCCATCTGCAGCCGGGCGGCGAGTACTCGATCGAGATCGACCCGCGCACCGTGAGCCGCGAGCGCCTGCTGCACCTCTACCAGCTGGGCTTCAACCGCCTGAGCTTTGGCGTGCAGGATTTTGACCCGCTGGTGCAAAAGGCCGTGCACCGCGAGCAGCCCGCCGACCAGGTGTTTGCCTTGGTGGCGCAGGCGCGCGAGATCGGCTTTGAATCGATCAATATCGACCTGATCTATGGTCTGCCGCTGCAAAGCCCGGCCAGCTTTGCGCGCACGATGGAGCAGGTCAATGCGCTGCGGCCCGACCGCATTGCGCTCTACGCCTATGCGCACCTGCCCGAGCGCTTCAAGCCGCAGCGCCGCATCCAGGCGCAGGACTTGCCCAGCCCGGCCGACAAGCTGGCCATGCTGGCCCAGGCCCTGGCTGCGCTGGAAGGCGCCGGCTATGTCTATGTGGGCATGGACCATTTCGCGCTGCCCGATGATGCCTTGGCGGTGGCCAAGCGCCAGGGCCGCCTGCACCGCAACTTCCAGGGTTACAGCACCCAGCCCGATTGCGATCTGCTGGCGCTGGGCGTCTCGGCCATTGGCCGCATCGGCGCCACCTACAGCCAGAATGCCAAGACCCTGGAAGAGTATTACGACCTGATCGACCAGGGCCAGATCCCCGTGGTGCGCGGCCTGGCGCTGACGCGCGATGACCTGCTGCGCCGCGCGGTGATCATGGGCCTGATGTGCCAGGGCAGCCTGGCGATTGAATCGCTGGAGCAGGCCTGGCTGATTGATTTTGCGCAGTATTTTGCCTCCGAGCTGGCCCAGCTGCGCGAGCTGCAGGACCAGGGCCTGGTGCAGCTGAGCGACGAGGCGATCAGCGTGACGGAGCTGGGCTGGTACTTTGTGCGCGGTGTGGCCATGGTGTTCGACAAGAACCTGCAGGCCGACCGCAACCGGGCGCGCTTCTCGCGCATCATCTAGCCGGCGCAGGAGAGCCTCAGACCTGCCAGGCCGCCAGGCTCTTGTAGAGCATGTAGAGCGCCAGGCACAGCAGGATGCCGCCAAAGATCTTCTTGAGCTGGGCCACCGGCAGGCGGTGCGCGGCGCGGGCGCCCAGCGGTGCGGTCAGCACGCTGCAGGTGGCGATGGCGGCCAGGCCGGGCAGCCAGATATAGCCCAGCGAATGCGGTGGCAGGCCCTGCAGGTGCAGGCCGGCCACCATGAAGCCGATGACATTGGTGACCGCAATCGGAAAGCCCAGCGCCGAGCTGGTTGCCACCGCGTTGTGCATGGGCACGCTGCACCAGGTCATGAAAGGCACACTGATGAAGGCGCCGCCAGCACCCACCAGGCCCGAGAGGCAGCCAATCACACCGCCGGCTGCCAGCTGCCCGCCGGTGCCCGGCATGCTGCGCATGGCCTTGCTGTTGGGCTTGCGGAACATGCGCAGTGCCGAATAGCCAATGAACAGCCCAAAGAACAAACCCAGGTAGCTGCCCTTGAGCACGGCAAAAATGCCCAGGCTGGCCAGCAGGCCGCCCAGCACAATGCCCGGGGCCAGGCGTTTGACAAGATCCCAGCGCACGGCGCCATGCTGGTGGTGGGCGCGCACGCTGGACATCGAGGTAAAGACAATGGTCGCCATCGAGGTGGCAATCGCCATCTTGATCGCCAGCTCGGGCGCCACGCCCTGGGTGCCCAGGATGTAGGTGATGAAGGGCACCAGCACCATGCCGCCGCCAATGCCCAGCAGGCCTGCCAGAAATCCGCCAATCAAGCCCAGAAACGACAGCGGCAGCAAAACGAGGGGATCAGTCATGGTGCACAGTAAAAAGGCCACCTGAAACAGGTGGCCTGAAACCCCGCTGTCGCGGAGAGGAGAAGACAGGTTGGGCAGCCTGCCCGAAGAAAACAGGTGTTCGCAGCGGATCCACTGGACCGTCATCCTGAACCGGGGGTTCAGGTGGGCAAGGGCAACCTATCGTTGGGTTCATCTGACGCGAGACGATCACGCTCAATAGGTGATGTACCAAGCCCGTGCTCGTAGAGCATTGGTTCAAGGAACTATAAAGTCCAGCAGGGCTGCGAACGCTTCCATTGTAATCGCTCGCGCCTGCCGCACCCACCAAAACTGCAATTCAATGTGCCTGGATTGGTCAAAAAAGATAGCTGGCTAGCTATATTGAGCAATGGAAAGGGTGGTATTTTGCGTGGAGGCATTGCATGGGGCGGCAATCTGGTGTTGGCGCCAGCTTGCCGCCAGGCCTCAGGCGCTGGTGCCCAGGGTTTCGGCGGCCTTGGCCGGCGCGGGCGCCAGTGCGGCGTCCAGCCTTTGCATCACCGACTGCAGGCGGGGCTCGTCCCAGTCCAGGCTGGCCTGGCCGCCGGCAGCGGGCTGGGCTTGGGCCTCGGCCATTGCGGCAGACTGGGCAGCGGCTTGCGCCTGCAGCGCGTCCGCCGTCTGGCTGAGCTGGCTGTTTTGCACCTGCAAATCCAGCAGATCAAAGGCGACATTGAGGGCAGCAAGCACGGCGATGCGCTCACGGCCGCGGATCTTGCCCGCGTCGCGGATGCCGCTCATGGCCTCGTCCACATGCTTTACTGCGGCCAGCAAGCGTGCTTCCTGGCCTTCGGGGCAGCCCAGCATATAGCTTTGCTGCATGATGTGT
Organism: Comamonas sp. JUb58; assembly: GCF_004364775.1. Lineage (GTDB taxonomy): Bacteria > Pseudomonadota > Gammaproteobacteria > Burkholderiales > Burkholderiaceae_C > Comamonas. The sequence goes on along the minus strand of NZ_SOAL01000001.1, from coordinate 184,844 downwards.
ACTTCCAGCTGTTTCATCATTCGTCCTGGTCAAAGGTCTTGGGCAGGCGTTCGATCAGTGCATCCACGCGGGCGCGGGCCGCTGTCAGGCGCGATTGGAGGGAGTCGCGCTCCTGGGTCAGGGTGGTGACTTGCTCTTGCAATTGGGCGTGGGCGCGTTGCAAAGCCTCATGGCGGCTCAGCAGTGCCTCCACCCGCTCAAGCATCAGATCCATAGAAGGCGTAGTGGCCATAGAGAGACAGTCTTCTTAAGTGCGCAATGGGTTTAACGCTAAAATTGTACCCGTTGGTGCTCGCCCCAGTGGTTCACATGGGGGCAGTTCAACGGGAAGCAGGAGCGGCGCTTGTGCCCTACAAGCCTTACGCAACCTGCGCTGCCCCCGCAACGGTAAGCGATGGTTGGCTTTTGCGCCATCCACAGCCACCACTATGCCACTGAATACCTTGAACAAGTGTTTGGGAAGGCGTGTGCTGTGTCATCGCCAGCCCGGATACCGGCCAACAATAGTGGAGGCGCGTGGCTGAGGTCTTGCTGCGGCCTCCGTGTTCCCCATTGCCGGCGGGGAGGCTGGCGCGGGGTGGTTCATCACCAACTCAGTGCATGTTTTCCTCTACTTCCATGACACGCCGCGGCGCGCGTCCCGCGTTTGCGCCCCGCTCCGGCACCCTCCATACCCCCACATTTCTGGCTTTGGCAGTCGCGACAGCACTGCCATTTTTTGCGCTGCCCGCACAGGCGCAGCAGGCCGCAGCAGCCCAGGAAACAGAGGGTAAGAACCTGCAAGAGATGGTAGTGACCGCCAATCGCATCGAGCAACCGTTGTCCGATCTGGTCGCTGATATGTCCATCATCGATGCGCAGACCATCGAGCGCCAGGGCCCAGGCAGCGTGGCCGATGTGCTGGCGCGGGTGCCGGGCATCCAGATTTCGCGCAACGGCGGGCCCGGCACGACCACCAGCGTGTTCATGCGCGGTGCGGATTCGCGTTTCACCGCTGTCTATGTCGACGGCGTACGCATGGATTCGCAATCGACCGGCGGCGCCTCCTGGCAATCGATTCCGCTGGCGCTGATCGACCGCATCGAAGTGCTGCGCGGCCCGGCCGCTGCCGTCTACGGCTCGGACGCAATGGGCGGCGTGGTGCAGATCTTCACCAAGAAGGGCGAGGGCGGCGTGCCCCAGCCCTATGTGGGCCTGGGCTTTGGCAACCGGGGCACCTTCACGGCTGAGGCCGGCATCTCCGGCAGCGCCGGCGGCTGGGATTACGCTCTGGGCCTGAACCGCTCACAGACCGATGGCTTCAATGCCCGTACGGTGGCCACCGCCAACCCGGACAAGGACGACTACCGCAGCAATGCGGTCAGCGGCCGCCTGGGCTACCAGATCAACCGCCAGCACCGGCTGGAGGCCACCTTGCTGGCCAGCGATGTGAACTCGGGCTATGACAGCAGCCTGACCGAGGACGACCGCAGCCTCAACAAGATGTATGCGCTGGGCCTGAACTGGCAGGCGCAATGGACCGAGCAATACAGCACCAAGCTGCAGTTCACACAGTCGCGCGACTATTACGAAACCCGGCCGTCGCCTTACCAGACGGACACCCGCCTGCAGAACTACCTGTTCCAGAACGAATGGCGCCTGGGCGTGCACACCTTGACGGCCGCGCTGGAGCGGCGCGACGACGCGCTGACCAATGGCGGCATTGACCGCGACCGCCACCAGAACGCGCTGGCACTGGGCTATGGCCTGAACACCGGCCCGCATACGGTGCAGCTGAACCTGCGCCGCGATGACGACAGCGAGTTTGGCAGCAAGACCACCGGCAGCGCCGCCTACGGCTATGCCTTTGCGACCAACTGGCGCGCCACGGCGACGGTGGGCTCGGCCTTCCGCGTGCCCACGCTCTACCAGCGCTTCAGCGAGTATGGCGATGCATCGCTGCGCCCCGAGAAAAGCCGCAATGCCGAGCTGGGCCTGCGCTGGGCGCAAGGCGCCAACAGCTTCTCGGCCACGGCCTACCGCAACCGGGTGACCGACCTGATCAATTACTCGTCGCCGGGCACGTGTGAGAGTGAGTACGGCTGCTACGCCAATGTGGGCAAGGCGCGCCTGGAAGGCATTACCCTGGCGGGCACCACCAAGCTGGGCGCTTTCAACCTGCATGGTTCGGTCGACTTCCAGAACCCGCGCGACACCGAAAACGACAAGCTGCTGGCGCGCCGCGCCAAGCGCTTCGCCACCCTGGGTGCCGAGACGCGTGCCGCAGGATGGACCTGGGCCGCCGACCTGCAGACCAGCGCCAAGCGCTTTGACAATGCTGCCAACACCAATGTGCTGGGCGGCTACACCTTGTTCAACCTGTCGGCGCAGACCGAGATTGTCAAGGATGTGAACCTGATCGCCCGGATCAACAACCTGACCGACAAACGCTACCAGACTGCACGCACCTACGCCACCGAAGGGCGCAGCGTGTATGTGGGTGTGAAGTGGATGCCGCGCTGAGCGCAGAGGGGATAAGCCAGCCATGACAGAGATGACGGTTCAGGACCACTCAATGGCCTCTTGCGTGGCGCTGCTGATTGCGGCGCCCGCATCCGGCCAGGGCAAGACCACGGTGACAGCGGCCTTGGCCCGTCTGCATGCCCGCCAGGGCCGGCGGGTGCAGGTGTTCAAGTGCGGTCCGGATTTTCTCGACCCGCAGTGGCTGCGCCTGGCCAGCGGCCAACCGGTGCATGCGCTGGACCGCTGGATGAACGGTGAAGCCGATGTGCGCGCGCGCCTGTTTCAGGCCGCGCAGAGCAACGATGTGCTGCTGATCGAAGGCGTGATGGGCCTGTTCGATGGCGCCAACAGCGCCGCCGAGCTGGCCAAGTCGCTGGGCATCTCCGCCGTGGTCGTGGTCGATGCATCGGCCATGGCGGCCACCTTTGGCGCCATTGCCCATGGTTTGCAGCACTATGATCCGGGCCTGCAACTGGCCGGCGTGCTGGCCAACCGCGTGGCCACCGCCCACCATGGCGAGATGCTGCGCAGCGGCCTGCGCGACCCGGCCCTGTGGCTGGGCGCGATGCACCAGATCAGCCTGGATGCCGCCAAGCCGCGCGCCAACCTGCTGCCCGAGCGCCATCTGGGCCTGGTGGCCGCCCATGAACTGCATGACGCCGCCGAGCGCCTGGATGCCGCCGCCGATGTGCTGGCGCAAACGCCGCTGGGCCAACTGGATTGGCAGGAATGGCAGCAGCGCTGGACGGTGGCCTTTACTGCACCTGCTGCCGCCGCACCGGTGCCCGCCTGGCTGGCCGGGCGGCGCATTGCGGTGGCCCGCGACGCCGCTTTCAGTTTTATCTACACCGCCAATCTGGAATGCCTGCAGGCCATGGGTGCCGAGCTGGCCTTTTTCTCGCCCATTGCCGGGGAGCGCCTGCCCGCCTGCGATGCGCTCTGGCTGCCCGGTGGCTATCCGGAGCTGCACCTGCAGGCGCTCAAGGCCAATGCCGGCGTGCAGCTGGATCTGCAGGCGCACCTGGAGCAGCGCAAGCCCGTCTGGGCCGAATGCGGCGGCATGGTGGCGCTGGCCGAAGGCCTGACCGATCTGGACAGCCGCTGGCATAGCTTGTGGGGCTTGCTGCCGGCGCAGGCGGTGATGCAGCAGCGTTTGGCGGGCCTGGGCATGCAGCAGCTACTGACGCCCTGGGGCATGCTGCGCGGCCACACCTTTCACTATTCCAAGCTGCAGAGCGAGGCCCAGGAAGTGGCGCGCAGCAGCCGCCCGGGCCAAGCGGCCGAAAGCGGCAAGGGCGAAGCCGTCTACCAGCAGGGCAGCATCCATGCCAGCTATTTCCATGCCTGGTTCCCCTCCTGCCCGCAGGCGGTGGCCGCCTTGCTGGGGGTGGACATGCCGGTGGTCGATCCGCAGGCCTGGCGCTGCGAGGCGCTGAACGCCTAAGATGCGCGGCATGGATGAAGCTATTTTCCACGTCGATGGCGCGCCGCTGAAGCTGCTGCTGCTGGGCGGGCAGAAATCGGGCAAATCGCGCCAGGCCGAGCTGCTGGCGCGTGCCTGGCTGCAGGCCGATGCTGGCCGCAGCGCCAGCCTGATCGCCACCGGCACCGCCTATGACGCCGAGATGGAGCAGCGCATTGCGCGCCACCAGCGTGACCGCCGCGAGCGCGTGCCGCAACTGGCCACCCTGGAAGCGCCGCGCGATGTCGCCCAGCTGCTGCAGGCCCACAGCCGGCCAGAGCACTTGTTGGTGGTGGATTGCCTGACCCTGTGGCTGACCAACTGGCGGATGCCGATGGAGCCGCCAGCGACTCCGCCTGCGCAAGCCTGGCAGGCGCAGTGCGATGCCTTTATCGCTGCCCTGCAGGCAGCGACTGGCCCTGTGATTCTGGTCAGCAATGAGATTGGCCTGGGCGTGATTCCGATGGGCCGCGAGGTGCGCGCCTTTGTCGATGCGCTGGGTCTGCTGAACCAGCAGGCGGCAGCGGCCTGCAACCGCGTACAACTGATGGCGGCGGGCTTGCCGCTGCAGATGAAATGATGGCTTTGTTGATGGCTCCCCGACCTCTTTTGCAAAAAACGCTGGCCTGCGTGGCGCTGATGCTCGCCTTGCCGATGGCCCAAGCTGCACCGTCTGCCAGCGTCGATGAACTGCGCCTGCAACCCTTTGCCAACGCGCCGGTCTGGAAGGACCAGGACCTGGTCAGCCCCGCGGCCATCGTTGATGACCGGGGCCGCAAGGTCCAGCTGGCGCAAGCGCCGCAGCGCATCGTGAGCCTCTTGCCATCGCTGACCGAGAGCACCTGCGCGCTCGGCCTCTGCGACCGCCTGGTGGGCGTGGACCGCTATTCGGACTGGCCTGCCTCGGTCAAGAAGCTGCCGGTGGTGGGCGGCGGGCTGGACCCGAGCGTCGAATCGGTGGTGGCGCTCAAGCCTGATGTGGTGCTGCTGTCCGATGCCTCCAAGGCGGCCGAGCGTTTGCAGGCGCTGGGCCTGAAGGTGGTGGCGCTGGATGTGAAGTCCAAGGCCGACATCCACCGCGTGCTGGGCACCCTGGGCCAGCTGCTGGGCGTGCCCCAGGCGCAGGGCGCAGACCGGGTCTGGCGCGAGCTGGAGTCTGGCATTGATGCGGTGGTGCGCGGGCTGCCCGAGCGCACGCGCCATACCCGGGTCTACTTTGAAGTGAGCCGGGGCCCTTATGCGGCCGGCCCCCAGTCCTTTATTGGCGAGACCCTGACCCAGCTGGGTGCCGACAATGTGGTGCCGGCCGAGCTGGGCCCCTTTCCCCGGCTGAGCCCGGAGTTTTTGCTGCGCGCCCAGCCCGATGTGATCATGCTGGGCAACCGCAGCATGCAGGCTGCTACCAGCTACCCGGGCTGGAACAACCTCCTGGCCGTCAAGGCGGGCCGGGTCTGCGTGTTCAGCGATGAAGAGTCGTATGCCATCGTGCGACCCGGCCCACGCATGGCCCAGGCCGCGGCGCTGATGGCGCGCTGCCTGGCCGACAAGGCGCCTGGCAAGGCAGCGGTGGCGCGCTGATGGCCGCTTTGCCCAGCTCTGCACCTGCGCCCGCAGCGCTGCGCGAGGCCGCTCCCGGCCTGCGCCGCAGTGCCTGGCTGGCGCTGGTGTTGCTGGTGCTCAGCGTCGTGCTGCTGCTGGTGGGCGCCAGTGTGGGCAGCACTGGTTGGGAGAGCGTGCTGCGCATGCGCGATGACCCGACCTCCTGGCAGATCGTGGTCGATATCCGCCTGCCGCGTTCCTTGGGTGCCTGGCTCGCCGGTGGCCTGCTGGGCCTGGCCGGGGCCGTGGCCCAGGGCCTGTTTCGCAACCCGCTGGCCGATCCCTATTTGCTGGGCAGTGCCTCCGGCGCCTCGCTGGGCAGTGCGCTGGGCCTGGTGCTGCTGGGCTCGTCCGTCACCAGCCTGAATCTGCTCTACCGCCTGGGCATGACCGGCATGGCCTTTGTTGGCGCGGCCTGTGCGGTGGCGCTGACGGTGGTGCTGGCGCGCAATGTGCAAAACACCTTGCGCCTGCTGCTGGCCGGCGTGATCGTGGGCGTGGTGCTGGGCGCCATGCGCGATCTTTTGGAGCTGCGCCACCCCGATATTCTGCAGGCCATGCAGGCCTTTACGCTGGGCACCTCGGCCTTTGTCGGCTGGGAGGGCTGCGCGCTGATGGCCGCCGTGCTGCTGGTCTGCGTGCTGGCCACGTGGTGTTGCGCCCGGGTGCTGGATGGCCTGACCCTGGGCGAGGCAACCGCTGCCAGCCTGGGCCTGCCGCTGGCGCCGCTGCGCTATGGCCTGGTAGCCGTGCTGGCCCTGGCCACCGGCACCTCGGTCGCGCAGACCGGGCTGATTGCCTTTGTGGGCCTGGCTGCCCCGCACCTGGTGCGCAGCCTGGTGCAGGTGGGCCATGGCCGCAGCACCGTGCTGGCCGCCGCGATGGGCGGTGTGCTGCTGCTAGCGGCCGATATCCTGGCACGCTGGCTGGTGGCCCCGCAAGAGCTGCCGGTGGGTGTGCTCACCGCCGCGCTGGGCGGCACTTATCTGCTCTGGCGCATGCACCGCAGCACCCGATCGGCAGGAGGCCTGTGATGCTGACCACTACAACCCCCGCTGCGCTGACTGCCAACAATATCCATGCCGCTGTGCATGCGCGGCCGATTCTGCAAGGCGTCAACGCCCAGTTTGCCCAAGGCCGCTGGACCAGCATTGTCGGCCCCAATGGCGCAGGCAAATCGAGCCTGCTCAAGGTGCTGGGCGGCCTGTGGCCGGCAGCACAGCTGCAGGGCGATGTGGCACTGCTGGGCAAGGATTTGCAGCGCTGGCCACGCAAGCAGCGCGCCCAGGCGCTGGCCTGGCTGGGCCAGGGCGAGGTGGTGACGCAGGAGCTGACGGTGATGGATGTGGCCATGCTGGGCCGCCTGCCGCACCAGCCCTGGTTTGCGGCGCCCAGCAGCGAAGACCATGCGGTGGTCGAGCAATGCCTGCGCGCAGCTCATGCCTGGGACTGGCGCCACCGGCCGGTGGCCGAGCTATCGGGCGGAGAGCGCCAGCGTGTGCTGCTGGCCCGCGCGATGGCCGTACAGGCCCAGGTGCTGCTGATGGATGAACCGCTGGCCAATCTGGACCCGCCGCACCAGACCGACTGGGTGGACAGCATGCGGGCCTTGACGGCCCAGGGCACTACGGTGGTCAGCGTGCTCCATGAGATTTCCGTGGCGCTGCTGGCCGACCATATGCTGGTGCTGCAGGCGGGCAGGGTGCTGCACCAGGGCCGCTGTGATGACCCGGCCACCCATGCCGCGCTGGAGGCCGTGTTTGACCACCGCATCCAGGTGCGTGCCATTGATGGCGTGTGGATGGCCTTGCCGCGCACGGCCACCGCTGCGCAGGCCGGCTAACGCTGGCGCTGAACCTTTTGTGAAACGGGGCCTGGCCCCGCTTCCAACGACACAACGAAACAAGGAAAGATTGCGATGCAGATTGAAACGCCACCCAGCGAAAAGCCTTATGAAAAGCCAGAGGGCGAGCGCCGTGGCCTGGTGATCGTCAACACCGGTGACGGCAAGGGCAAGAGCACGGCGGCCTTTGGCCTGGCCTTCCGCGCGACGGGCCGGGGCAAGGCCGTCAAGGTCTACCAGTTCATGAAGGTGCCGACCGCCCGTTTTGGCGAGCACCGCCTGGCCGAGCAGGTGGGCCTGCCGGTCGAAGGCCTGGGCGATGGCTTCAGCTGGAAGAGCCGCGACCTGGAGCACAGCGGCCAGCTGGCGCGCGATGGTTGGGAAAAGGCCAAGGCCTCTATCCTGTCGGGTGAGTATTTTCTGGTGGTGCTCGACGAGATCACCTACCCACTGATCTATGGCTGGCTGCCTTTGCAAGAGGTGCTGGACACCCTGGCCGCCCGGCCCAAGGAGGTGCATGTCTGCATCACCGGCCGGCGCTGCCCACAGGAGATCATCGATGTGGCCGACACCGTCACCGAGATGACCCTGATCAAGCATGCGTTCAAGGCCGGCATCCCGGCGCAGCGCGGCATTGAAGACTGAGGCAGCACAGCCGATTGCTGGCATGAGCGACACCAACCCCGCCCCCACGATTGCCGCCACCGCATTCAGCGAGGCCGAGCGCGCAGCCGTCTACCGCGCCATCCATGAGCGGCGCGACATGCGCCACTTTGCCGGCGGCCAGGTGGACGAGGCCGTGCTGCTGCGCCTGCTGCGCGCGGCGCACCATGCGCCCAGCGTCGGCTTTATGCAGCCCTGGCGCTTTATCCGTGTGCGCGATGTGCAGATGCGCAGCCGCATCCATGCGCTGGTGGAGGATGAGCGCCTGCGTACCGCCCAGGCGATGGGCGAGCGCGAGGCCGACTTTATGAAGCTCAAGGTGCAGGGCGTGCTGCAGGCGGCCGAGGTGCTGGTGGTGGCCATGCCGCCCGGGCGAGAAGCCCATGTGTTTGGCCGTCGTACCTTGCCTGAGATGGATGTGGCCAGCACCGCCTGCGCGATCCAGAACCTCTGGCTGGCTGCGCGTGCCGAAGGGCTGGGGATGGGCTGGGTATCGCTGTTCGAGCCCCAGGTGCTGGCGCAGTTGCTGGCCATGCCTGCCGGCGCGCACCCGCTGGCTGTTTTGTGCCTGGGCCCTGTGGAGGCCTACTATGCCGAGCCCATGCTGCAGCAGGAACGCTGGGCCAGCCGCGCGCCTTTGCAGCAGATGCTGATGGACGAGTGCTGGCAGCCAGACCAAGGACCGCAGCCATGAGCGATGGCGGCCTGGGGGCGCTGGCGCTGGCCGGTGGCAGCCCGCTGCTGCAACTGGTCCAGGCCTTGACAGATACTGGCCCTGTGCTGCACTGGCAGGCACCGATGGCGGCCTTGCTGGCCGTATTGCTGGCCTTGCTGGTCGATTGGTGGTGGGGCGAGCCACCCGTGCGGCTGCACCCGGTTGTCTATATGGGCAAGCTGCTGGGCCTGCTGGGCCAGGCGATTGCGCCGCGCCAGGCGCAGCAGCGCGCCTACGGGCGCTTTGTGCTGGCGGCGCTGGCCTGGTGCCTGCTGGCGGTCGGCGCTTGGGGGGTGTATGCGGGCCTCATGTATCTGCTGCAGGCAGCGCCTTGGTGGCTGGGTGGCCTTGTGGCCGGACTGCTGCTTAAACCTTTGCTGTCCTGGCGTATGCTGCGCAGCGAGGTGCTGGCGGTCGAGGCCGCGCTCGGCGAATCGCTGCAAGCGGGCCGGGCCCGCCTGTCCTGGCTGGTAAGCCGCGACACCGCGCAGCTTGATGCAGCGACAGTGCGCGAGAGCGCGATCGAGACCTTGGCTGAGAACCTGAGCGATTCGGTGCTGGCGCCGCTGTTCTGGTTTGCGGTGGCTGGCCTGCCGGGCGCGGCGCTGTACCGGCTGGCCAACACGGCCGATGCCATGTGGGGCTACCCCGGCTGGCGCGGCCAGGGCGCGCAGCGCCGCCACTGGCGATGGGCCGGCAAATGGGCGGCCTGGGCCGATGATGTGCTGAACTGGTTGCCGGCCCGCATTACCGCAGCCTGGCTGGCGCTGCTGGCGGGCGGACTGTCCTGGTCCGGCTTGCGGCGCGATGCAGCGGTCACGCCATCGCCCAACGGCGGCTGGCCCATGGGGGCGATGGCGCGGGTGCTGGGTGTGCACCTGTCCAAACCCGGTGTGTACCAGCTCAACCCGCAAGGCCGGCCGCCGCAGGCCCAGGATGTGCAGCGGGCGCTGGCCTTGGCGGGCCGGGTGGTGTGGGCGCAGGCGCTGTGCGCCTTGCTACTGGCCCTGGGTTTGGCGATAAAGATAGGAATCGCCTTGATGGCGCAAGGAGCCTTGGCCCATGGCTGATAACGAGCATGGTGGCACCGACGCCTTGGGCGTACCGGCGCATGATTTTTCCACCAACCGCAATGCCTGCGGCCCCTGCCCAGAGGCGGTGTCGGCCTTGCAGGCGGCGCACCTGGCGCAGTACCCCGATCCGCAGTACACGGCGCTGCGCCTGCAGCTGGCGTCCTTCCACGCCGTGGCGCCCGAGCGCCTGGTCATCGGCGGCAGCAGCAGCGAGCTGATCCACCGCCTGACCCAGCATGCGCTGCGCCAAGGCGCCACCAAGGTCAGCCTGCCGCGCCATAGCTATGGCGACTACGCCCAGGCGGCGGAGGTGTGGGGCCTGCGTCGCAGCAGCCGCAATACGACCTGGGGTGACGGCCTGCACTGGGCCTGCGAACCCTCCAGCCCGCTGGGCCGGGTCGAAGATATCTGGCAGGCTTTGCCTGACGATGCCAGCCACCATGGCCTGGTGCTGGATTGCGCCTACCGGCCGCTGTGGCTGGAAGGCCCTGCGCCAGAGCGCGACATGGCTGCGCTGTGGCAGCTGTGGACGCCCAACAAGGCGCTGGGCATGACGGGGGTGCGCGCTGCCTATGCAATTGCCCCCGAGGGCACAGCGCAGGCGCAGATCGACGCGCTGCGGGCACTGGCGCCGTCATGGGTGGTGGGTGCGCATGGCGTGGCCATGCTGCAGGCCTGGGTGACCCCCGAGGTGCAGGCCTGGCTGGCACGCAGCCTGGACACCTTGCGTCACTGGAAGGGCCGGCAACTGGCGCTGTGCGAGCGCCTGGGCTGGGCGGTGCTGCCCGGCCACCAGGCCAATTATATTGTCGCGCACCTGCCGCTGGCCCAGGCCGATATGGCCGCGCGCTTGGTGGCACTGCGCAGCCAGGGCATCAAGCTGCGCGATGCCCGCAGCTTTGGCCTGCCCGGTCATGTGCGCCTGGGCGTGATGGCGCCGGTGGCGCAGGCGGCGCTGGCGCGGGCCTGGCTGTCGCTGGCAGATGCTTAGGCCCGGCGAGGACATGCGGCAACCGCTACCATTTGGCATGGATTTACAAACTTTGCAACTGCGCACCGTCTTGGTGGAGCGCTATGTGACGCCGCTGCGCGAGGGCGGCTCGATGCCGGCCGTCGTCGAGGCGGACGATCTGGGCATGTATGTGCTCAAGTTCCGGGGGGCTGGCCAGGGCGTGCGCGCGCTGATGGGCGAGCTCATCTGCGGCGGCATTGCCCGCGCGCTGGACCTGCCCTTGCCCGAGCTGGTGCTGGCCATGCTGCATGCCAAGCTGGCGCAGACCGAGCCCGATCCCGAGATCCAGGACCTGATCCGGGCCAGCGATGGCCTCAATGTCGGTCTGGACTACCTGCCTGGCTCGGTCAATTTTGATCCGGCCGTCGATGCGGTCAGCGACGATTTCGCCTCGCGCCTGGTCTGGTTCGATGCGCTGGTCAGCAATGTGGACCGCACGGCCCGCAACACCAATATGCTGATGTGGCAGCGCAAGCCCTGGCTGATTGACCATGGCGCGACCCTGACCTTCCACCATGCCTGGGATGGCACGGTGGCCGACCCGGGCAAGCCCTTTGCGCCGATTGCCGACCATGTGCTGCTGGCCCAGGCCAGCCAGCTGGCCGAGGTGGACGAGGCGCTGGCCGCGCAGCTGAACGAGCCGGTGCTGAGCGCCATTCTGGCCACGGTGCCCGATTGCTTTCTGGCCAAGGCGGCGGAAGACCGCAACAGCCCGCTGCTGGCCGATCCGCAGGCGCACCGCGCCGCCTATGTGAAGTATTTTCTGGCCCGCCTGCAAGCGCGTGGCCGCTGGTTGCAAGGAGCCATCGATGCACGCGCATGATGTGTATGACTACGCTATCGTGCGCGTGGTGCCCCGGGTCGAGCGGGAAGAGTTCATCAACGCTGGCGTGATCCTGTCCTGCCAGCGCAGCGGCTATCTGCAGGCCGCGATCGCGCTGGATGATGCGCGCCTGCTGGCACTGGATCCGGACGTCGATCTGCAAGCGGTCTACCGCCACCTGGGCAGCATCGTGGCCATTTGCGCTGGCGTGCCCGAGGCTGGGCCCATCGGCCAGCTGCCGTACCGTGCGCGCTTCCACTGGCTTACCGCCAAGCGCAGCAGCATGATCCAGACCTCGCCGGTACACACGGGCCTGTGCAGCGATGCGGGCTCGGCGCTGGAGCGCATCATGGCGCGCATGGTGCTGCCGCTGGGCAGCGCAGCTCGATGAGCGCGCGCTGCATCATGGTGCTGGGCACCAGCAGTGGCGCCGGCAAGAGCTGGGTGGCCACGGCGCTGTGCGCCTGGTACCGGGCCCAGGGCTACAAGGTGGCGCCCTTCAAGGCGCAGAACATGAGCAACAACGCCCGCGTGGTGGCCACGCCCGATGGCCAGTGGGGCGAGATCGGCACGGCCCAGTACCTGCAGGCGCTGGCCGCAGGCGCCGTACCCGATGTGCGCATGAACCCGTTGCTGCTCAAGCCCGAGGCCGATACCCGCAGCCAAGTCGTGCTGTTTGGCCAGGTGGACGAGGCGCTGTCCAAAATGCCCTGGCGCGGTCGCAGCCTCAAGGTGTGGCCGCAGATTGCGCAGGCGCTCGATGCGCTGCGCGCCGAGAACGATGTGGTGGTGATCGAGGGTGCGGGTTCGCCCGCCGAGATCAACCTGCACAGCAGCGATGTGGTCAATATGCGCGTGGCGCGGCACTGCGATGCGCACTGCCTGCTGGTGTCCGATATCGACCGGGGCGGGGCCTTTGCCCACCTCTACGGCACCTGGGCGCTGCTGCCGCCCGAGGAGCAAGGCCTGATCAAGGGCTTTGTGCTCAACAAGTTCCGGGGCGACGCGGCCTTGCTGGCGCCCGCGCCGCAGATGCTGCAAGACAAGACCGGCGTGCCGACGGTGGCCTGCATTCCGATGCAGTTCCAGCACGGCCTGCCCGAGGAAGATGGCGTGTTCGACGACCGGGGCAGTGGCGGCCAGGGGCAGGCCGTGCACACCTGCATCGCCATCGTGGCCTACCCGCGTATCAGCAACCTCGATGAGTTCCAGCCGCTGCTGCAACTGCCCGGCGTGCGCGTGGTCTGGGCCCGCACGCCCGCGCAGTTGAGCGATGCGGACTGGGTGATCCTGCCGGGCAGCAAGGCCACCGCTGCCGATCTGGCCTGGATGCGCCAGCAGGGGCTGGATGCCGCCGTTGCCCGCCATGCGCAGGCCGGCAAGCGGGTGCTGGGTATTTGCGGCGGCCTGCAGATGCTGGGCGAGGCGCTGGTCGATCTGCATGGGGTAGACGGCAATGCCGCCGGCCTGGGCTTGCTGCCGCTGGTGACCTTGTTTGCACAGCAAAAGAATGTGCAACCCACGCGCCTGCTGCTGCCTGCTGTGCAGGCGCCCTGGCAGGGCCTGAGCGGCCTGGTGGTGACGGGTTATGAAATCCACCATGGCCAGACCGAACTGCGCCCCGATATGCAGGCCAGCGCAGCCCAGCCCGCGCAAGAGCTGTTGCCGGGCCTGCTGTGGCAGGGCGGGGCGCCGCAGGTGCTGGGCACCTATGTGCATGGCCTGTTTGAGAACGCTGCCGTGATCCATGCGCTGTTTGGCCATGACGCACCCAGCCTGGACCAGGTGTTTGAGCGCATGGCCCAAGGGGTGGGCGAGTGGTTTGGGGACCGCTTGCCCTGAATGGCCAAGGCTTTTGCCTGTAGGCCAAATATTGCAAGCACTGGCGGATTGGGCCGATAGGGGCGTGCCTGCCGCGCAGGCATGCTGTTCGTGTTGCTTCTCATCACCGATAAGGATGATCGCTATGAAAAACATGTTCCGTCAGACTTTGCAAATGGCCGCGATGGCCCTCGCCCTGGGCACCGCCGGCTATGCCAGCGCCCAATCCGCACCGCCACCCCCACCACCCCCTGCCAAGCATGCGAAGCCCATGCCGCATGGCCCACACGGTGCCCACCACAAGCGTGGTGAAATGCGTGGCGATGCCCGCGCCAATGCCGATGTGGCCGAAGGCAGCTCCAGCGCCCGCGAAGCAGCTGCTGCGCGCCAAGCCGCACGCCAGGGCCAGCTGACCGATCCAGGTTCCAGCTTCCGCGAAAACGCCACCGCACGCTGCGCCGTCTTCAAGACCGACGAAGACCGCCGTGCCTGCGTAGGCCGCGTGGCCCAGGGCCAGGACAGCGGCTCGGTGCAAGGCGGTGGCATTCTGCGCGAGTACACCTATACGGTGCCTGCCAAGTAAGCTGACTGATCCAGTCCAACAACGCTCTGCCCAGCATTTGCTGCGCAGAGCGTTTTTCATTGGATTGCGGGCTGGGGGCTGCAAACCTGTGCGGGCAGGGCGATACTGGCGGCTTGGCGTATCGCCTTGCCCTGCTCCCTAGCTTGATCATGTCCGAATCCTCGTTCTCTCCGCTCATCCCCCACATCGCCTCCGTCGACGATGCCGCCTTCCGCCAGCAAGTGCAGCAACTGCTGGACAACAAGACCAAGCCGCTGGGCTCGCTGGGCATGCTCGAAGCGCTGGCTTTGCGCATCGCCTGCATCCTGGGCGATACCCAGCCCCGCTTGGCCGATCCCCAGATGGTGGTGTTTGCGGCGGACCATGGCCTGGTGGCGCAGGGCGTGTCGGCCTTCCCGGCGGATGTGACCTGGCAGATGGTGGGTAATTTTCTGGCCGGTGGCGCGGCGGTAAGCGTGCTCTCGCGCCAGCATGGCGTGGCGCTGAATGTGGTCGATTGCGGCGTGGCCCGTGATTTTGAACCCCATGCCGAGGTGCTGCCCCCAGGCGCTCCCCGCCTCTGGCTGCGCAAGATTGCCCCCGGCACGCAAGACAGCAGCCTGGGCCCTGCGATGAGCATGGCGCAGTGCGAAGCGGCCATTGCCAATGGCCGCGCGCTGCTGCAGGCCTTGCCTGGCAATGCCTTGTTGCTGGGCGAGATGGGCATTGGCAATACCTCCAGCGCATCGCTGCTCTTGGCACGGCTCTGCAATCTGGATGTGGAGACGGTGACCGGTGCAGGCACGGGCTTGAGTGGTGAGGGCGTGGCCCGCAAGGCTGCTGTGCTGCGCCGGGTGCTGGCGCGCCATGCCGATGTGCAGGAGCCGCTGGCCGTGCTGGCAGCGATGGGCGGGCTGGAAGTTGCGACCATGGTGGGCGCGGTGCTGCAGGCTGCGCTGGAGCGCCGTGTGATTGTGGTCGATGGCTTTATCACCAGCGCTGCGGTGCTGGTGGCATCACGCCTGCAGCCCGGGGTGCTGGAGCGCTGCGTCTATGCCCACCGCTCGGGCGAGCCGGGCCATAGCCACTTGCTGGCGGCCTTGCAGGCCCAGCCGCTGCTCGACTGGCAACTGCGCCTGGGCGAAGGCTCGGGTGCGGCGCTGGCCTGGCCGCTGCTGGAGTCCGCCTGCGCGATGCTGCGCGACATGGCCAGCTTTGCATCGGCGGGGGTCAGCACCCAGAGCAACGTCTGATGCCTGCCGCTGCGATCAGCGCAGCGCGCCTTGGGGTGGCGGCGTCTTGGGCGAGAAATCGCAGTAGCCGCTGACCAGGCATTCCCAGCAGCGCGGCTTGCGCGCCTGGCAGACATAGCGGCCCAGCAGGATCAGCCAGTGGTGCGAATCGACGGCATAGTCATCGGGCACGCGCTGCATCAGCTGCTTTTCCACTTCCAGCGGGTTCTTGCCGGGCGCCAGACCGGTGCGGTTGCTGACGCGGAAGATATGGGTGTCCACCGCCATGGTGGGCTGGCCAAAGGCCACATTGAGCACCACATTGGCGGTTTTGCGGCCCACGCCGGGCAGGGCTTCCAGCGCCTCGCGCGTGTCGGGCACTTGGCCATCATGGCGTTCCACCAGAATGCGGCAGGTCTCCATCAGGTGCTTGGCCTTGCTGCGGTACAGGCCGATGGTCTTGATATAGCCCTCCAGGCCTTCCAGCCCCAGCGCCAGGATGGCCTGGGGCGTGTTGGCGAACGGGAAGAGTTTGCGGGTGGCCTTGTTGACCCCCACATCGGTGGCCTGGGCGGACAGCAGCACGGCGGCGAGCAGCTCGAACACCGAGGTGTATTCCAGCTCAGTCTGGGGCGAGGGATTGGCCGCCTTCAAGGTGGCGAAGAAGGGTTGGATATCAGCGGTTTTCATCGTGTTTTTTTGCAGGCTCGGCTGCCATTATCTGGCAAGGCCCGAGCCTGGGTCCCTGCATCAGGGCTGCAGTGGCACCTGCGGCACGCCCTGGCGGATGGCGGCCGAGAAATCCTCACCCGGGCGCACGGCCTTGGCGCGGGCGTTGATGTGGGCCGCCTCATGGATGGCCTCAAAGTCATGCGGCCGGGCGAGGGCGCCCAGGCTGTCCACATACTGGGGCAGGTAGCCGCTGGCCAGCAGGCGCCAGTCCATTGGCAGGCCCGGCACAATGCGGCGCACCATCTCGAACACGATGGTGGTGCAGTTGGCAAACAGCGTGTGGTAGAACTGCGGCGTCTCGACCAGCGCATTGGCCTTGTCCACATAGGCGATGAACAGCGAGCGCATGGCAGCGCGCGGCATGGCCACGCTGTACAGGTAGACCTCTTCTCCCCGAATATTGCTGCGTACGCGCAGGATGTCGCGCTCATCGGCGGCCACCAGGCTTTGCTCGAACTGCTTGAAGAAGCCACCCACGGCCGAGAACTGCTCGCCCTGTTCCTTGCGGATCTCCACCGAGAAGGTCAGATAGCGGCGCGGGCCCTTGCCGTCCTCAAAGCCGAAGGACACCAGGGTATGGGCAATGGCCGGGCCCATCCAGTACGAGGTGCTCATGTCCACCGACACGAGCTGGCGCAGGTCGTAGTTGCGGTCTTCCCAGCGCACCGTGGCCTTGCTGGGGGTCTGCCAGTCAAAATTGCGCACATTGTGCAGTTGCACCAGGTCGCCCTGGACCGTGCCCGACAGCTGCTGGGCCACATCGGGCGCCCATTTGCGCGTGTTGGAGGGCTGGATGCTGGCCCACCAGGCAAGGATGGCGGCAAACAGCAGCCCATAGATCAGCAGGCCCTTGGGCATGCGCTGCTGCCACAGCAGGTAGATGCAGTACAGGCCCACCCCGACCCAGACCCCCAGCAGCAGTCCCCGGGCCGAGCCCGACTTGACCGACTGTGCCAGCTGAAACCACAGCGCGCCACAGGCCCAGACCACGCCCAGCAGCATGAGCAACGAGGCCAGCAATTTGACCAAAACAATGAAGAAAGCGGCGATGCGCATGTTGTCAGAATCCTTTAGGGCGCAAGCATAGTCGATAGGCAAAGGCATTTGGAGGGCCACTGGCGATGCCAGAGCGACGCATGGGGGCGGTAAAAAGTAGCAAAATGCCAGGGCGGCCCGTCGATCGACCGGGCTGCTCTTTTTTGATTTGAGAGAACACTCCATGACACTGCGCTTTGCCTCCCGCCTCGACAATGTCGAGACGTCCGCCATCCGTGAACTGTTCAAGCTGCTGGGCAAGCCCGGCATCATCAGTTTTGCCGGGGGCTTTCCGGATGCAGCCATGTTCGACGTGGACGGTGTGCAGGCAGCGGCCAATGCGGCGCTGAAAGAGGAGCCGGGCGCTGCGCTGCAGTACGGCGCAACGGAGGGCTACCAACCGTTCCGCGAGCAGATCGTGGGCCTGATGGCGGCCAAGGGCGTGCAGTCGCTGACGCCCGATCAGCTGATCGTCACCACCGGCAGCCAGCAGGCGCTGGACCTGCTGGGCAAGACCATGATCTCGCCCGGTGACAAGGTGATCGTCGAAGGCCCGACCTTCCTGGCCACCATCCAGTGCTTCCGCCTCTATGGCGCCGAAGTCATCAGCGCTCCTACCGATGAGAACGGCGTCATCCCCGAAGCGCTGGAGCAACTGATTGCCGAGCACCAGCCCAAGCTGGTCTACCTGATCCCCACTTTTGGCAACCCCAGCGGTGCGCTGCTGAGCCTGGAGCGCCGCCGCCAGATTCTGGAAATGGCCGTGCGCCACCAGACTTTGGTGGTTGAGGACGACCCCTATGGCGACCTGTACTTTGATGCACCGCCACCGCCCAGCATGCTGGCGCTGTCGGACAGCGTGCCCGGCAGCCGCGACTACCTGGCCCACTGCGGCAGCATGAGCAAGGTGCTCAGCCCTGGTCTGCGCCTGGGTTGGCTGATTGCACCGGCTGAGCTGCTGGGCAAGTGCGTCATGTGCAAGCAGTTCAGCGATGCCCATACCAGCACCTTCAGCCAGGCCACCGCCGCCCAGTACCTGAAGGCCGGCCGCATGCCCGCCACCCTGGACCGCGTGCGCACGACCTACGCGGCGCGCAGCAAGGCGATGGGCGACGGCCTGCGCAGCCAGCTGGGCGATGCAGTGCGCTTTGTGCAGCCGCTGGGCGGCATGTTCATCTGGGTGCAGCTGACGGGCGCCCGGGGCCAGGAGACGGACGGCAATGCGCTGGCCAAGCGCGCCATCGAGCAGGGCGTGGCCTTTGTGCCCGGCACGCCATTCTTTGCCCAGAACCCCGATACCTCGACCCTGCGCCTGTCCTTTGCCACCGCTGATATTGCACGTATCGAAGAGGGCATTGCCCGCCTGGCCAAGGCGCTGTAAGCACTCCCACCCACCTGGGACGCCGGCATGTGCGCTGTCACATGCCGGCGTTATTCTTTTACTCGCCCGCCCCGTTTTTAGCCAGGAGCCGCCATGTCCACCCTCGAACCCCTGCAGCAGCGCCTTGAAGCCTTGGAGATCAAGGCAGCCTATGCCGATGACCTGCTCGAAGAGCTCAACCTGACGATCTACAAGCAACAGCAGCAGATCGACCGCCTGCTGCACCTGGTCAAGGACCTGCAGCAGCGCATGCCCGAGACCGGAGGTGTTGCGCCAGGTGCACGCGACGAGCTGCCGCCGCACTACTGAACGCCGGTCTCTGCACTGGGAAGCACACAATTTGCTTCAAATCAGCCCAGAAACAGGGCAAAAAAGGTATTAGGGTTTGCACCTATTTGGTGCGAGAATGTTGGCTTGAATTTTGCAGTGTTCATCGCAGGCGTCGCAGCCTGCACTAGGGATGCTCTGCAAAATCCTCGCCAAGCGGGATGGACGCGGATCGGGATGAGACGCAA
This sequence comes from Comamonas sp. JUb58, assembly GCF_004364775.1. GTDB lineage: Bacteria > Pseudomonadota > Gammaproteobacteria > Burkholderiales > Burkholderiaceae_C > Comamonas. The sequence goes on along the minus strand of NZ_SOAL01000001.1, from coordinate 165,874 downwards.
GGCGTCTTTTGCAGTCAATAGCCGTAGCTATTGACAAGGAAGACAACGCAGCGGATCGCCCGAGACCGCGTTCAGACCACGGCAGGGAGTTTTGCAGAGGGTCCCTAGCGTGTGCTGCAGCGCAGTTTGTCCACCATCTCTGCACCAACACCATGTCCATCGACGTCAGCAACATCACCCACAGCATCCAGCTGGCTGTGGCTCCCGTTTTCTTTCTCACCGGTGTGGCGGGCATGATCGGCGCCGTCGCCGGCCGGCTGGCGCGCATCATCGACCGGGGCCGCGTGCTGGAAGACCGCATGATGGCCTCCAAGGACGAGGACTATGTGCAGCGCTCCCTGCTGGAGCTGAACTTTCTGCGCCGGCGCGGGCGCCTGGCCAACCTCTGCATCGGCCTGCTGACGCTGTGTGGCGCCTTGATTGCGCTGACCATCATCCTGCTCTTCGTCGGCCAGACCACCAAGACCGAGATCGACGCCACCAGCTGGTCGCTGGCCGCCATGTTCAGCTTTGGCATGGGCGTGGTCAGCTTTGTCTCGGCGCTGTGCTGTTTCATGGTCGAGACCATGATGGCCACCCAGCTGCTGAACTTCCACCCGCTGCGCCAACCGGCCAAGGTGCCTGAGGCGGCACCGGTGGCCGCTGCCAGCAGCCCCGCACCTGCAGCGCGCATCAGCGCAGCTGACCCAGGCCGGCAAGACGGCTTTATGCCCCAGGTCTGAGGCCTTGGGTTTATGCCCGGGCCTGCGGATAGCGCGCCTGGCATAGCGCCAGCCAGGCGCTGGCGGCCTTGGACAGGTTCTGAGGCCGCCAGGTGAGGCCAAAATCATGGCTCAGGGTGGGATCGACCACGGGCAGGCAGCGCACCTGGACCGGGTCAAAGCGGCTGGCCACATGGTCGAACATGATGGCAATGCCGGCATCGGCGGCGACCAGGTCGCCAATCAAATCCCAGTAACGGCTTTGCAGCGCGATCTGCGGCTCAAAGCCCGCCTGCGCGCAGCAGCTCTGCACGCCTTCGTACAGCGCAAAGTCGCTCTCGTACATCACAAAGGGCAGGGCAGCCAGCTCCTGCCAGCGCACCTGGCTTTGCCCCTGGGGCGCGCGCGCATGGGCAAAAACGGCCACGGTATGGTGGGTGTGTATGCGCAGGCTGGCCAAGGGGCTGCCCGCACGCAACAGGCCCATGGCCACATCAATCTCGCCCTCTGCCACCGCTTGTTCCAGCGCCCGGGCGCCGCGCTCATGCAGCTGCAGCTGCACGCCAGGATAGAGTTTGCGGTACTGCGCAAAGATGGGCGCCATGTAGTGGCCCGTGGTGGGGGACACGCCCACGCTGAGCGTGCCGCGCGCGATGCCATCCACCTCGGCCACTTCCTGGCGCAGGCGGCTGGCCTCTTGCAGCAGCGTCTGGCCGCGCTCAAATACCACGCGCCCGGCATCGGTCAGCTGCAGCTTGCGGCCTTCGCGCAGCAGCAGCGGGCCGCCCAGCTCGTCTTCCAGAGCCTTCACCATCTTGCTGATGGTGGGCTGGGTGACATACAGCGCCTCCGCCGCGCGGGTGAAGCTATTGCGGTTGACCACCTCGACAAAGTAGCGCAGCGCTCGCAGGTCCATGGTGAATTCCTATATGGAATGGAATTTATAAAAATAAGTCATTTTACGAATGGTCATGCCATTTTTACAATACGTTTTGTGCAGTGCAGCATGGTGAGGCAAGGGGCCGCACCGCCGCCACTGCCACTGGCCCAAGGGCCAGACTGAGGACGGCATGACAAGCGATAACAGGGTGGCGGGCGAGGGCAGATCCGCAGGCATGGGGCTGCCCCGGCAGGTCCGCCAGGCGGCAGGCACGCTGTGGCAGGTGGCGCTGCTCTGCGCCATCTGGCTGGCGGCCGAGGCACTGCGCAGCCATATGGGCTGGCGTACGCCGGCGGGCCTGATTGGCTTTGCTGCACTGGCGCTGGGACTGTTTAGCCGCGCCGTGCCCGGCCGCTGGCTGGCACAGGGCACGCGCTGGCTGCTGTCGGACATGCTGCTGTTCTTCATCCCGGCGATGCTGGTGGTCGTCAACTATGGCGACCTGGTACGCAGCCAGGGGCTGCGCATTGTGCTGGTGATTGTGCTGAGCACTGCCTGTGTGATGGTGGCCACCGCGTTGGTGGTCGATGCGGTCTACCGGCTGGAGCTGCGCCTGGCCCAGCGCAAGCGCAGCCAGCAGCGTAGCGCCAAGGCCGCTGCGGGAGGGGCGCGATGACTGCCGCGCCTGTCCTCTCGACCGCGTGGTTACCGCTGTGGCCGCTGAGCCATGGCAGCGCCGCGCTGCTGTCACTGCTGCTGACCCTGCTGTGCTACTACCTCAACAAGCGGCTGTACCGGCGCTATCCGCACACGCTGCTGATGCCCATCATCGGCACGCCTCTGGTGCTGGTGGCCGCACTGCTGTTGCTGGGCATTGGCTACGAGGACTACCGCACCCATACCCACTGGCTGGTGTGGCTGCTGGGGCCGACGACCGTCGCCTTTGCGCTGCCGCTGTATGACTACCGCCAGATGGTGCGCAAGCACTGGATGTCGATTTTGGCCGGCGTGCTGGTGGCCAGCACGGTGTCCATCCTGACGTCGGTGTGGCTGGCGCGCTGGCTGGGCCTGTCGCCCTTGCTGCAAAAAGGGCTAGCGATGCGCTCGGTGACCACGCCCTTTGCGGTGGAGGCCGAGCGTGCCATCGGTGGCCCGCTGGACCTGGCTGCCTTGTTTGTGCTGCTCACCGGGGTGACCGGCATGCTGATTGGTGGCCTGGTACTGCGTCTCTTGCCCCGGCTGCGCAGCCGGGTGGCAGCGGGGGCCATGCTGGGCGGATCGGCCCACGGTTCGGGCGTTGCCAAGGCGCAGATGGCCGGTCCCCAGCAAGGTGTGGCCGCCTCGCTGGTGATGATGATTGCCGGCGCTCTCAATGTGCTGGCTGCGCCCTGGATCGGCGCCTGGGTGTTTGGCTAGAGTGCAAACAGGTCGTTGCTGCCCGTGCGTGGGGTGATGGCCTTGAAGCGCCAGACCAGTACCACGGCGAGCACCGCCAGCTGCAGCAGCATGCCGACCCAGGCCAGCCAGCCCAGGGCCGGTGCATGCGCAAAGTTGGACGACAGGCGCGGGTCAAAGGCGCCAAACAGCGGCTCGAACAGCGGCGCCAGGCCCAGCGACCAGAACATGGCCGGCAACAGGGCGCTGAGCACAAACACCACCAGCAAGGTCATGCCCAGCGGCGAGCGGCTGCTTTTGCGCAGTGAGAACACCAGGTAGATGCCGCAGTCGCGCAGCACATGCAGCAGCACCATGAAGGCCAGCGGGCCCAGTTGGCCGCGGTTGGACAGCGGATCGGCATTCCACAGCAAATAGGCCGGCAGCAGCACCGCAAAGGCCATGCACCAGCTGATGGGCCACAGCGGCATGTTCTGCCAAAAGCGCCGCCATTGGCCGTGTTGCGCGCTGTAGAGCAGGGCGCGCCAGCGCTGCGGCACCTGGCTCTCCAGCGCCGCCGCGTAGTAGGTTGCCAGTGCCAGCAGCAGCATGCCGGTCAACGCCCGGCCGGTGCCCGTGGGCACCAGGCCCACCAGCAGCAGGCCGGTGGCCGCATTGCCCAGCGCCCAGGCCCAGGGCGTGGTCGGCACCGACAGCTGCATCGACATGGCCCGCCACAGCGCCAGCAGACCAAGCAGAAGGCTGGCGGCGGCAAAAATCAGCAGCAGTGCGCCCGAGCCCAGTTGCAGACCCCACCAGGCGCCGCCACCGTCACCGCCCAGCAGGCTGCCCAGCCCCACCACCAGGCTGCTGGCCAGTTGCAGCAACAGAAACACCAGCACCACCAGCACCCAGACATTGCGGCTGGTGGCGGGTTTGTTGGGGTCCATGCTGTAGAGGCGGCTGGCCATCATCGCGCAGTGCAGCGCGCAGGCGCCCACGATGCTGAGCACCAGCACCAGGATGGTGTCGGCCAGCTCGCCCAGCCAGAAGCCGCAGAGCAGGGCGGCAGCGCTGCACAGCAGGGCGCCGTACCAGGCGTAGCTGGGGCCGCCCAGCAGCTTGCCCCAGGCCATGCGCCAGGGGCACATCGCGCTCATGCGCTGCTGGTCCCAGGTGCGCTCGTTGAGCTCATCGTTGATGCTGGACAGCGCTGTGAAAGTGCCCACGCAGGCGGCCAGCAGGCCCACCAGGGTGAGGGCGCCCTTGTGCAGGTACAGCAGGGGTTGCTTGCCCTCGATGACAAACACGCAGATGGCCAGCATCAGCAAGATGGCGGGCATCAGCACCAAACGCGCAGGGCTCAGCTCCAGGCTGAGCTGGCGGCGAAATTCCGGATTCATGGCCACTCCTTGGCAAACAGCGCTTGTGGATCAGCAGGTGCTTCCAGGCTTTGCTGGTAGCGCTCCTGCAGGCTGGTGCGCGCCTCCTGGTAGCCCAGCACTTGCGCGCCATGGGCCACCAGCTGTTGCAGCAGCTGCACGCGGGCAGCAGTGTCTTGCGCAGGCATGCCAATCCACAGAATGTGGCTGGCGCTGCCCTCGCGGCCAGCGCGCATGTCCACCAGGCGGTAGCCGGCCAGGGCCAGCTCGGGCTGGGCCAGTGGTGTCGCCAGCTCCAGCTGCATCACCAGCTCGGAAGGCAGGGCGCTGCTGCCGCCCGCGCCTGCCACGGCATTCAAGGGCCCGTGGCTGGTGATGCGGCCCTCGCGGATCGACAGGATATGGCTGCAGTACTCGTCCAGCTCGCTCAGGATGTGGCTGGAGACGACCAGGGTCATGCCCTGGGCCTGCAGCTGGCGGAACAGGGTCGAGAGGCTGCTGCGGGCTTCCGGGTCCAGCCCGCTGGCCGGCTCATCGAGCAGCAGCACCTGGGGCTGGTGGATGATGGCCTGGCCAATGGCGACCCGCTGGCGCTGGCCGCGCGAGAGGCTGCGCGTGGCATTGCCCAGCTTGCTGCTGAGCGCGAGCTGCTCGGCCACGGTATGCACGCGCGCAGTGGCTTCCTTGCGGCTCAGGCCTTGGCTCTCTGCCGCGTACTGCAGGCACTGGGCCACGCTCAGGGTTTCGTAGAGGCCGAAGAAATCCGACAGATAGCCCATGTACTGGTGGGCGCGGCGGGGTTCTTGCTGCACATCGATGCCCGCAACCCGAGTGCTGCCGCTCAACGGCGCCTCCAGCCCGGTAATGCAGCGCAGCAAGGTGGATTTGCCGGCGCCATTGGGGCCCACCAGGGCGGTCACCGTGCCTGCCTCGATCTGCAGGCTGACGCCATGCAGCGCGCGGTGGCCGGGGTAGTCGACGATGAGATCCTGCACCTCAATCATGCTGTGCTCTTTCTAATGAAAACCATGGATACCTCCCTCTGCGGCAGCGCCCCGGTTGCTTATCTGGCGCTGCAACTGCTCGCATCATAGGCGCACAGGCCTGCGCTGTGCTGACAACGCCATGGCAGAAATGCTCAAGCGGCAGGCGTGAGCACGCGGCTGGCTGCGCGCATGACGCAGTCGGTCAGCCGGGCCAGGCTGGCTTGTGCGCTGCGCGGCAGTGCCCAGTACAGCGGCAGGTCCAGCGGAGTATCAGGCACCAGTGGCACCAGGCTGCCACGCGCCAGTTGCTCGGCAATCAGCACCGTGGGGTGCATGCCCCAGCCCATGCCGATCTCGCAGGCCCGCACATAGCCCTGGTTGGACGGCAGAAAATGCCGGGGCCCACTGCCTCTGGGGGCCATGCCCTGGGCTTGCAGCCACTGGTCCTGCAGCCGGTCCTTGCGGTCAAAGGTCATGATGGGCGCCTGGGCCAGGGTCTGGGTGCTGACGCCGTCTGCAAAGTAGCGCGCCATAAAGCCGGGGCTGGCTGCGGCCACATAGCGCATCGTGCCCAGCGGCCAGCTGTTGCAGCCGGGGATCTGGCCGCTGGTGCCGGTCACGGCGCCCAGCACCGCCCCTTCGCGCAGCGCCTGGGCGGTGTGGTCCTGGTCATCGACGCGCAGGTCCAGCAGCTCATTGCCGCTGGCGGTGAACTCGGCCATTGCATCCATGAACCAGGTCGAGAGCGAATCGGCATTCACCGCCAGCTTGATCGTCGGCGCCACCGGCGCATCGGGCAGCAGATCGGGGTTGCTGCGGCGCAGGGCATTTTCCAGCAGGGCCACCTGTTCCAGATGCAGGCACAGGCGCTGGCCGGCCTCGGTGCCCGTGCAGGGGTTGCCGCGCTGTACCAGCACCTGGCCGGTACGCTCTTCCAGCTGCTTGATGCGCTGCGACACCGCCGACGGGGTGACATGGAGTTTCTTGGCGGCGCGCTCAAAGCTGCCCTCGCGCACCACGGCCGCCAGCGCGGCCAGTCCCAGGTAGTCGAGCATTTAGTTTTGCTTCATTTGGCTAAGATTGTTTAATTTTACTTATTTATTGGTGCGCCGCACAATAGCTGCCATGTGGACAACAAGCATGACTTCTACCTGGCTGGCCGGTTTCACCGTCTGCCTTTCCCTGATCGTATCGATCGGCGCGCAAAACCTCTATGTACTGCGCCAGGCCGTGAGCGGTGAGCATGTGCGCGCCTGCGTCGCCTGGTGCGTGTTCAGCGATGCGCTGCTGATCGGCATCGGCGTGGCCGGCATGGCCCAGGTGCTGGGGGATTCGCCCACCTTGGCCTACTACCTGACCTTGGGCGGCGCGCTGTTTTTGCTGGCCTATGGCCTGATGGCGCTGTGGCGTGCCGCGATGCCTGCTGGCGCAGCACCGACTGCCGATGCGGACGGCGCGCCCGCCACGGCGGCCCGGCGTGGCCTGTGGCGTGTGCTGGGGGCGCTGGTCGTCATCACCTTGTTCAACCCCCATGTCTACCTGGATACCGTCGTGCTGGTCGGCTCGATCGGTGCGCGCCAGGATGGCAGCCTGAAATGGATCTTTGTACTGGGTGCTGCCAGCGCCAGCCTGGCCTGGTTTGTGATGCTGGCCAGCGCCGGCCGGCGCCTGCAAACCCTGTTTGCCAAGCCCCAGGCCTGGCGCGTGATGGATGGCTTCACCGGCGTGATGATGCTGGCCCTGGCCTGGTGGGTGTACAGCGGGCTGGCGAGCATAGGCGCTGCCTGATGCGCGCGATTGCTGACGGCGCCCAAGGTCTTGTAGATGCCTCCTGGCCTAGCGCTTGCTCTACAATATTTGTAGCTGCGCGCTACGCATAACGAATAACCAAAGCCGAGCCATACCGCTGCAAGCCGTGCTGCCAAGCACTTGAATTTGCAGCGTTTCCCCTTATGTACCCATGGTAGGCACGCAGGCACCACGCCTGCAGCCCTGGCCTTTTATCTGGAAATTCGTTGTGAACCCCTCTTTTCGCACCTCTGCATCCGTTCTTGCTTTGACCATTGCCGGTCTGGTTCTGCCAGGCCTGGCCCACGCCAAGCGCATGGGTGGCGGTGTCAAGCGCCCAGCAGCTACGCAAAAGGCAGCACCAGCGCCGGCAGCCAAGCCTGCGACGCCAGCCGCCGCTGCACCTGCGGCCGCTCCAGCAGCAGCTGCTGCCCCTGCTGCAGCGGCCCCTGCCGCAGGAGGCTCCGGCATGATGGGCACCATGGGCGCAGCCGCCGTGGGCGCCGTTGCTGGCACGATGGCCGGCAGTGCCATGGCAGGCGCCATGGGCGGTGACAAGGGCAAGGAAGAAGCCGCCGCTAAGGAAGCGGAAGCCAAGAAGGCAGAATCCGAAGCCGCCGCGCTGCAAAAGCAGGCCGATGAAGCCAAGGCTAAGGCCGACGCAGCCCGCTCCGCCGTCAAATAATCAGCGCCGCAATGGCCTGAACCCACCCGCAGCTGCTTGCAGCCTGCGGGTTTTTTTATGGGCGCAGGGGTTGCCCAACTGGCTGCCCGCTCGCTTGCAGGCTGGCGCGCAGCGGGCGCAGCAACTCGCCCAGGCCGTTGTGGTCGATCTCGTGCATCAGTGCCAGCAGCCGGCCCAGATCGCCTTTGGGAAAGCCTTCACGGGCAAACCAGTTCAGGTAGTTGCCAGGCAGGTCGGCAATGGCGCGGCCCTGGTACTTGCCAAAGGGCATCGTCGTGGTGAGCAGGCGCAGCAGCTGATCGGGGTCAAACGGGGTAGACATGGGCGCAAGCATAGCCCGCTCTTCAAGCCCGCAGACTGTAGCGAGCGGGTATTAAGATCAAATTCTTTATAACCAAATCTCTTTATTTTCTTTGAGTGATATGCCAAATAAGGCTAGACTTGCACCATCTTGGTTCAGTCCCATCAAGAGAAATCCAAGTAGTTGCCGGGGCTGGTCTTTCTCATTTGTCAAAAACACCATGTTCAAAAAAACGCTTTCTGTTCTTGCTATTGCGGCCCTGGCCGTGTCTGCCCATGCGGCAGATGTAGTGCTGAAAGTGGCGGCCTCGCCGGTGCCACATGCCGAGATTCTGAATTTCATCAAGCCCAAGCTGAAGGCTGAAGGTGTGGATCTGCAAGTGCGCGAGTTCAGCGACTACATCCAGCCTAACGCGGCCGTGGAAGACAAGCAGCTCGATGCCAACTTCTTCCAGCACCAGCCTTACCTGGACAGCTACAACAAGGACCGCAAGAGCTCGCTGGTGCAAGTGCCCAATGGCAAGGTGCATGTGGAGCCCTTTGGCGCCTACTCCAGCAAGATCAAGAACATCAAGGACTTGAAGGACGGCGCCACCGTGGCCATCCCCAATGACCCCTCCAACGGCGGCCGCGCCTTGCTGCTGCTGCAAAAGCACGGTCTGATCGAGCTCAAGGACGCCTCCAAGCTGACCTCCACCCCGCTGGACATCGCCAAGAACCCCAAGAAGCTGAAGTTCAAGGAATTGGAAGCGCCTTTGCTGCCACGCGCGCTGGGTGATGTGGATCTGGCCCTGATCAACACCAACTATGCGATCGAAGCCAAGCTCAACCCCACCAAGGATGCGCTGTTCATCGAAGGTGCTGATTCGCCCTACACCAACATCATTGCCGCCCGTGCTGACCGCGCCAATGACGAGGCGATTGCCAAGCTGACCCGCGCGCTGCATGGCGACGATGTGAAGAAATTCATCCTGGAAAAGTACAAGGGCGCCGTGGTTCCCGCGTTCTGATCGGCTAGCAAGCTGCCCTAGCAGGGCCTAGCAGCATCCCGCATATTTTGTTGACGGGTATTTACAAAAGGCACTCCCACCGAGTGCCTTTTGTTGTTTTTGACGCTGTAACATGCAGGGTCAGCCCGGATAGCGCACACTGCCCCGGGCCACTCAAGAATTCGCGACCTCCCCCCATCCATGTCCAAACTCATCGTGCACGGCGGCACCCCTTTGCAGGGCCGCATCATTCCCTCGTCCAACAAGAATGCCGTTTTGCCTGTGCTGTGCGCCACGTTGTTGACGGCGCAGCCTCTGGTGCTCCATGGCGTTCCGGACATCACCGATGTGCGCAAGATCCTGGACATCTTCGGCAAGCTCGGCTCCAGCGTGCAGATGGACTACGCCAGCGGCGTGCTCAAGCTGCACCACCGCGATACCCACTTTGATGCCTGCAAGCACCACCTGCCCGAGGAGATGCGCTCGTCCATCATGCTGGTGCCGCCGCTGCTGGCCCGCTTTGGCGTGGCGCGGCTGGAGGACAACGTCAAGGGCTGCACCCTGGGTGTGCGCGAGATCGATCCGCATATCGAGGTGTTCCGCCGCTTTGGCGGCCGGGTGGAGCATGGCGAGGGTTCGCTGATCGTGCGCTGCGATGGCCCGCTGCAGGCCACCCAGCACTGGCTGGACTACGCCTCGGTCACCACCACCGAGAACTTTGTGCTGTGCGCCGCTACCGGCAAGGGCAGCTCGGTGCTGACCAATGCCGCCTGCGAGCCGCATGTGCAGGAGTTCTGCCGCTTTATGGTGATGCTGGGCGCCAAGATCGAGGGCATCGGCACCTCGCGCCTGACGGTGCATGGCGTCGAGCAACTGGGCGGCGGCGAGTTCCACTTCGAGGAAGACTTCCACGAGATCACCACCTTCCTGGCGCTGGGCGCGATCACCGGCGGCGATGTGCAGGTGCGCAACCGCACGCCCGACAACTTCCCGCTGATCGACCGCACCTTTGCCAAGTTTGGCGTGCAGATCGAACACAAGGACGGCTGGTCGCGTGCCATCCGCAAGGGCCCGCTCAAGGTCGAGACGCCGTTTACCCGCAATGTGCTTACCAAGGTCGAGGCCGCGCCCTGGCCTTATTTCCCGGTCGATCTGCTGCCGATCTTCATCGCGCTGGGCGTGCGTGCCGAAGGCAATGCGATGTTCTGGAACAAGGTCTATGATGGCGCGCTGGGTTGGACGGGTGAGCTGTCCAAGTTCGGCGCCCATGTGTTCTCGTCCGATCCGCACCGCATCGTCACCCTGGGTGGCAACCCGCTGAGCCCTGCTGTCGTGGAGAGCCCCTACATCATCCGCGTGGCGATTGCCTTGTTCATGGTGGCCGCCAGCATCGAAGGCCGCTCCGAGATCCGCAATGCCGCGCCCATCAAGCGCGCACATCCGCGCTTTGTAGAGAACCTGCAGAGCCTGGGCGCCAAGGTGGAGTGGGCGGGCGAGAACTAAGCCTTCTGCCACGTACGCATAAAAAAGCGCTTGCCGTCTCTGCGGCAGGCGCTTTTTGCATGGCCGGTTGGGGCTGCAATCAGGCGACGGCCTGCCCCTCCGGTTTGGGTGCTGCGGCCTGCGGCGGTGCAGAAGGCTTGGCCGTCAGCGCGCTACCCATTGCGGCCACCATGATCAGGCCAATGGCGGACCACTGGGTGGCGGTCAGCAGCTCGCCCAACACCAGCATGCCGGCGATGGCGGCAATGGCGGGCTCGGTTGCGAGCATGGTGGAGAAGGCGCCCGAGCTCAGGCGTTTGAGTGCAAACATCTCCAAGTTGTAGGGAATGGCGCTGGAGACGGCGGCTACCGCCAGCCCATAGAGCAGGATGGAGGGTTGCAGCAGCTTGGCGCCCGCCTCGGCAATGCCAAAGGGCACCACCACGATGGCGGCAGTCAGCAGCGCCAGCGACACCACCATGCCGCCATGCATATGGCCGGCGCGCTTGCCCAGCACGATATAGCCGGCCCAGCAGGCCGAGGCCATGATCGCAAAGCACAGGCCCACCGGATCGAGCGCGGCGGTCTGTACGCCAAACATCGGCAGTACCAGCAGCAGGAACAGGCCCAGCGCAGCCAGCCCCAGCCAGACCAGGTCCAGCACGCGGCGCGAGGTCCAGACCGCCACCGACAGCGGGCCGACAAACTCGATGGCCACCGTCACGCCAAAGGGCAGGCGCTTGATGGCCATGTAGAACAGCAGGTTCATCAGGCCCAGCACCACGCCAAAGATCGCAATCTGCCCCAGGTGCGCCTTGGTGGGCCCAAAGCGCCAGGGGCGCCAGATAAGCAGCAGCAACAGCGCGGAAAAGCCCACGCGCAAGGCGGTGGTGCCCTGGGCGCCGACGACCGGGAACAGGTGTTTGGCAAAGCTGGTGCCCAGGCACAGCGCACTGACTGAGCCCAACACCGCCAAGGAGGGCAGCAGGCGCTGCCAGAGAGAATCTTGCATGGCCGAGATAATATTGCAGCTGAGCGAAGTAAATTGCTCGAAAAATCGGTGCCAAATGCAAGTTTCGCTCTTGCTGTGCGCTTCTCCTCCAGGCCCTTGCGATGAATGTTGAACTCGATGTCTTCGACCTGGCCATTCTGGCCATCCTGCAGCGCGACAACCTGCGGCCCCAGCGCGAGGTGGCCGAGCAGGTGAACCTGTCGCCCGCTGCCGTGCAGCGCCGCATTCGCCGCTTGCAGGACAGCGGGGTCATCGCCGCCAATACCGCCTTGCTCAACCCGGAAGCCGTGGGCCGGCCGCTGACCATCTTTATCGAGGTGCAACTGGTCAATGAGCTGGATGCGCTGACCCTGGGCTTTCGTGCCCGGGTGGCGGCCGAGCCCGCCGTGCAGCAGTGCTATATGGTCACCGGCCAGACCGATTACCTGCTGGTGGTGACGGCCCGCGACATGCAGGAGTACCAGGCCATCACCCAGCGGCTGTTTGATGGCGACCAGAATATCCAGCGCTTCAACACTTCGATCGCGCTGGCCACGCTCAAGCGCAGCCTGCATTTGCCGCTGCCTGCGCGCTGAATCAACTGGTTGGGGAAAGCAGGGGGGGGCGGTGGGTGCCGTTAATGCGCCACCGCTTGCACCGGCAGGAACTGCAGCAGGCTGCCGCCGGCCAGACCCTGCACATAGCCAATCACCGCGCGCCGGTATTTCTCGGACACGACATCGGCCATCAGGTCATTGCGGGCAATCATCTTGCCAAATTCGCGCTCAAAGCTCAGGTTGCGTTCGTTGGCATTGAGCTCATTGCTCAGCAGCATGGCCTGGCCATTGCCCAGTTTGCGGTGGGTGAGCATCCAGTTGGCAATCTCCAGATTGCGCGAGGCGTTGTAGACCGACTGGGCATCGAGCCCATGGATCAAGTAGAAGGTGGTGCGGCCGCCGTAGGCGGTGATCAGCATGTCGGCCGTGGCCCAGGTGAAGGCGGCGACCCGGTCGCCGGCAAATTCGGGCGCCAGGGCCATGCTCATGCCGGCAATGTCGCGCTGATCCAATAGATCCGGCCAGGGTTGCTGGTTTTCTATCGCCTCGCGCACCGCCTTCATAGCCGCTTCGCGGTTGTCAAAACCGCCCTTGCGCCATTCCTGCGGATTGCGGCGGTAGAGCTTGTCCATCAACACATACAGGCTTTGCAGATTGGCGCGCATGCTCAAGGTGGCCATGCGGTTCACATCGGACTGGCCCCATTCCTGGGCCTGCATATCGCGTTCGGGGACTTTGCCACGGGTGGGAGGGGTGCTGGAGCAGCCCCCTTGCAGCAATAACGCAGCCAGGCAGGCGGACATTCCAACAGATCGGGCGTAGCGATAGGGCATATCTAATCGTCAAGGTCTGCTATCGTTTTGATTATGGCAAGCCTGTTGGCGACTGGATTGCGGGAAGACCAGCAGATTGCATCAGAATGTGGGAAAATGACAGTCGTTTTAGATTTCATCCACTGGTAAGAGCGAGAAAGGCAACATCGGTTATGACACCGCGAACTACAACCACTTGGGGTTTGACTGGCCAATAAGGCCGGTGGTTCGCGCCTGTACGACGATTTCGTCTCCTCACACCAAAGCGCGGACAAGCTCCGCGCTTTTTGCTTTTCTGGGCAGCGCGGCTCTGTACAGCACGATTATTTAGGATTTCTCATGGTTCAAATTACGCTTCCCGATGGCTCCAAGCGCGACTATCCGGGCCCCGTGTCGGTGGCCGAGGTCGCTGCATCGATTGGCGCCGGCCTGGCCAAGGCCGCGCTGGCTGGCAAGGTGGGTCTGGGCGACAACGCCAAGGTGGTGGACACCAGCTTTGTCATCGACCGCGACATGCCGCTGTCCATCGTGACGGCCAAGGACGCTGACGGCCTGGAAGTGATCCGCCACTCCACCGCCCACTTGCTGGCCTACGCCGTCAAGGAACTGTTCCCTGAAGCCCAGGTGACCATCGGTCCGGTGATCGACAACGGTTTCTACTACGACTTCGCCTACAAGCGCCCCTTCACACCCGAAGACCTGGTGGCGATTGAAAAGCGCATGACCGAGCTGGCCAACAAGGACGAGGCCGTTGTGCGCCGCGTGCTGCCGCGTGACGAAGCCGTGGCCTACTTCAAGGGACTGGGTGAGAACTACAAGGCCGAGATCATTGCCTCCATCCCCAGCAATGAAGATGTGAGCCTGTACCGCGAAGGCGCGTTCGAAGACCTGTGCCGTGGCCCCCACGTGCCCAGCACCGGCAAGCTCAAGCACTTCAAGCTGATGAAGGTGGCGGGCGCCTACTGGCGCGGCGACCACAACAACGAGATGCTGCAACGCATCTACGGCACGGCCTGGGCCAGCAAGGACGATCTGCAGCAGTACCTGACGATGCTGGAAGAGGCCGAAAAGCGCGACCACCGCAAGCTGGGCCGCGAACTCGACCTGTTCCACATCGACGAGCACTCGCCTGGCACCGTGTTCTGGCACCCCAAGGGCTGGTCGATCTGGCAAGAGGTGGAGCAGTACATGCGCAAGGTGTACCGCGACAACGGCTACCAGGAGGTGAAGGGCCCGCAGATCCTGGACAAGACACTGTGGGAGAAGACCGGCCACTGGGACAAGTACCGCGAGAACATGTTCACGACCGAGTCGGAAAAGCGCGAGTACGCACTCAAGCCGATGAACTGCCCCGGCCACATCCTCATCTACAAACAAGGCATCAAGAGCTACCGCGATCTGCCACTGCGCTTTGGTGAGTTCGGCGCCTGCCACCGCAATGAGCCCACCGGCTCGCTGCACGGCATCATGCGCGTGCGTGCCTTCACGCAGGATGACGGCCACATCTTCTGCCTGCCCGAGCAGATCCAGGCCGAGGTGACCGCGTTCACCGCGCTGCTGCAAAAGGTCTATGCCGACTTTGGCTTTACCAACATCCTCTACCGCCTGTCGACCCGCCCTGAAAAGCGCATCGGCACCGACGAGAGCTGGGATGCGGCCGAAGCAGCGCTGGCCGAAGGCCTGCGTGCCTCGGGTTGCGAGTTTGAATACCTGCCGGGTGAGGGCGCCTTCTACGGCCCCAAGATCGAGTACACCCTGAAGGACGCACTGGGCCGTGAATGGCAGTGCGGCACCATCCAGGTCGACCCGAACCTGCCCGAGCGCCTCGATGCCGAGTTCGTCGGCGAAGACGGCGAGCGCCACCGCCCGATCATGCTGCACCGTGCGATCGTGGGATCGCTGGAGCGCTTCATCGGCATCCTGATCGAGCAGCACGCTGGCGCGCTGCCCGCCTGGCTGGCGCCCACGCAAATCGCGGTGCTCAACATCACCGACGCGCAAGGCGCCTACGTGCAGGAAGTGGCCGACAAACTGCGTAAGGCCTTGCCGTTCCAAGGGCTGCGTGTGGTTACCGATCTGCGCAACGAGAAGATTACGTATAAAATACGGGAGCATTCGTTGCAAAAGCTGCCCTATATTCTTGTCGCCGGCGACAAGGAAAAGGCAGCCGGAGCCGTAGCAGTGCGCGCCCGGGGCGGTAAAGACCTCGGTGTGATGTCCGTTGATGCATTCGTCGAACTGATTGCCCAGGACATCGCCGCTAAAGCCTAACAAGCCTACCCAGGCGCTGAAAAGCTTTGGACAGCGTGGACTGCATAAATAGCAGCTACGCTGTCGTAGCTTTTAAATTTTTAGGGTGAAAGCCATAGCTACTGAATTCCGTGATCGCCGCCACCGCGAAGAACGCAAACACCGCCTGAATCGTGAGATTCAGGCACAAGAAGTGCGTCTGTCCGGTCCTGATAATGAACCCCTGGGCATCGTGCCGCTGATGGAAGCGCTGCGCATGGCCGGAGAGCTGGACGTTGACCTGGTCGAGATCGTCGCCACGGCCACGCCTCCGGTTTGCCGCCTGATGGACTACGGCAAGTTCAAGTATCTGGAGCAGAAGAAGGCGGCCGAGGCCAAGGCCAAGCAAACCGTCATCGAAATCAAGGAAATCAAGTTCCGTCCTGGTACTGATGATGGCGACTACAACGTCAAGATGCGCAACATCAAGCGCTTCCTGGCTGAAGGCGACAAGGTCAAGGTGACCCTGCGCTTCCGTGGTCGTGAAATCACCCACCAGAACCTGGGCATGGACCTGCTCAACCGCATCCGCGACGAGCTGGCCGACCTGATCCAGGTCGAGCAGTTCCCCAAGCTGGAAGGCCGCCAGATGATCATGATGATCGCTCCGGCGCGCAAGAAGCCCGGTGGCGCTGCTGCTGGCAAGCCGGTGGAGGGTAATTCCTCCCCAGTAGCCACAGCTTAAAGAAGCGGTTAGAATACCGGATTACCGACAAGCGGCTTAGGCCGCTTTCGGTTTTTAGCAGGGTAGCAGCAGTGCTTGCCTGAGTCCGGGGTTTCGGCCCTGGTGCCTCAGCTGGGTGCCGTCAACACTCTGCGCATTGATAGAGTAGATCTGATCTAGGTCTGTCACAAAAGTGGCTCGGGGCCATAACAAGTTCCATCATGGCGATGGAACGCCTCACGAGCACAAACATAAGGAGCATTCACATGCCCAAAATGAAGACCAAAAGCAGCGCGAAGAAGCGTTTTCGCGTTCGTCCAGGTGGCACCGTCAAGCGCGGTCAAGCCTTCAAGCGTCACATCTTGACCAAGAAGACCACCAAGAACAAGCGCCATCTGCGTGGTGCAACCGCTGTGCATGAGACCAACATGGGTCACGTCGCACAAATGTTGCCCGGCATGGGCCTGTAATTCACTGACGAACTAGGAGAAAACACATGCCTCGCGTCAAACGTGGTGTAACGGCACGCGCCCGTCACAAAAAAGTTCTGGCCCTCGCTAAGGGTTTCCGTGGTCGCCGTGGTAACGTCTTCCGCGTTGCTAAGCAAGCGGTAATGAAGGCAGGCCAGTACGCCTACCGTGACCGTCGTACCAAGAAGCGCGTGTTCCGCCAACTGTGGATCGCCCGTATCAATGCCGCTTCCCGTGAACTGGGCCTGACCTACAGCCAGTTCGCCAACGGCCTGAAGAAGGCTGCCATTGAAATCGACCGCAAGATGCTGGCCGATATCGCCGTGCACGACAAGGCTGCTTTTGCAGCTATCGTCGACCAAGTCAAGGCCAAGCTGGCTGCCTAAGGTCACGATCGGTAGTTACTGTTGATTTAGTAGCTGCTGGTGCACACACAGCAAGGGCTAGGGCTTGAAAAGGCGCTAGCCCTTGTTTTTTTATCGCCAGGCTGCTTTTGGCGGCCCGGCACCTAAGTCGATAAGAGTCGATATGAACGAGTTGGATTCTCTGGTCGAAAGCGCGCAACAGTTGTTTGCGCAGGCCCATACCCCCGCTGATCTGGAAAACGCCAAGGCGCAGTTTCTGGGCAAGTCGGGCAAGATGACCGAGCTCATGAAGGGCATGGCGCAGCTTTCCGTCGAAGAGAAAAAATCGCGCGGTGCCGCCATCAACGTGGCCAAGCAGGCGATTGAGGCGGCCTTGACGGCACGCCGCAAGGCGCTGGCCGATGCCGAGCTGCAAGCCCACCTCAAGGCCGAAGTGCTGGATGTGAGCCTGCCCGGCCGCCGTCGCGGCAGCGGTGGTCTGCACCCCGTGTCCATCACGATGGAGCGCATCGAAGGCATCTTCGGCTCCATGGGCTTCGATGTGGCCGAAGGCCCCGAGATCGAATCCGACTGGTTCAACTTCACCGCACTCAACACGCCGGAAGACCATCCCGCGCGTTCCATGCACGACACCTTCTATGTGGAAGGCGGCACGCAGCACGCGCCCAACCTGCTGCGCACGCACACCAGCCCGATGCAGGTGCGCCATGCGGTCCAGCACGTCAAGCGCTACCGCAACCTGATCGACGCCGGCCAGACCATGCCCGAGATTCGCGTGATCGCGCCGGGCCGCACCTACCGCGTGGATTCGGACGCCACCCACTCGCCGATGTTCCACCAGTGCGAAGGCCTGTGGATCGGTGAGAACGTGAGCTTCAAGGACCTCAAGGTCGTGTTCACCGACTTCTGCAAGACCTTCTTCGAGCAGGATGACCTGGTGCTGCGCTTCCGCCCCAGCTTCTTCCCGTTCACCGAACCCTCGGCCGAGATCGACATCCAGTTCCAAAGCGGACCGCTGGCCGGCCGCTGGCTGGAAGTCTCGGGCGCCGGCCAGGTGCACCCCAACGTGGTGCGCAACATGGGCCTGGACCCCGAGAAATACATTGGCTTTGCCTTTGGCATGGGCCCTGACCGCCTGACCATGCTGCGTTATGGCGTCAATGACCTGCGCCTGTTCTTTGACGGCGACATCCGCTTCCTGTCGCAGTTCCAGTCCTGAAAACGGAGCGGGCGGTGCTGCAGGTCTGCAATGTGATCCCCAGCCACCCGGCAGCATGTGCTGCCACCCGCTCCCCTTTGAAAAGCAAGAACGCCCGGCCTGCCGATGCCCAAGATGGCGCAGCAGGCCTGAACGCCAAAGAGTCCGACTATGCAATTTCCTGAATCCTGGTTGCGCCAATACTGCAACCCGTCGCTGACCACCCAAGAGCTGGCCGATACCTTGACCATGGCGGGTCTCGAGGTCGAAGAGCTCGACCCCGTCGCACCTCCCTTCACCGGCATCGTTGTCGGTGAGATCAAAGAAGCCGTGCAACACCCTGATGCCGACCGCCTGCGTGTCTGCCAGGTCGATGTGGGCGGCCCGGAGCTGCTCAACATCGTCTGCGGCGCGCCCAATGCGCGCGTGGGCATCCGCATCCCTTGCGCCACCGTGGGCGCCGAGCTGCCTCCCGGCGCGGATGGCAAGCCCTTCAAGATCAAGATCGGCAAGCTGCGTGGCGTGCAAAGCTTTGGCATGCTGTGCTCGGCCAAGGAGCTGGGCATTGCCGACGACCACGGCGGTCTGCTGGAGCTGCCCGCCGATGCGCCACTGGGCCAGAACGTGCGCGAGTACCTGAACCTCGATGACACCTTGTTCACCCTCAAGCTCACGCCCAACCTGGCGCACTGCCTGTCGGTCTACGGCGTGGCTCGCGAGCTGTCGGCACTGACCGGCACGCCGCTCAAGGCCCTGTCCTTCCCGGCTGCGGCCGTGGCTTCGCAAGACAAGCTGCCCGTCAAGATCGAGGCGACCGACCTGTGCGGCCGTTTCTCCGGCCGCATCGTGCGCAACGTCAACACCCAGGTCAAGACCCCGCAGTGGATGCTGGACCGCCTGGCCCGCTGCGGCCAACGCGCTGTCAGCCCCCTGGTCGACATCTCCAACTATGTGATGTTCGAGCTGGGCCGTCCCAGCCACATCTTCGATCTGGACAAGATCAGCTGTGGCCTGAGCGTGCGCTGGGGCAAGCAGGGCGAAACGCTCAAGCTGCTCAACGGCAACACCATCACGATCGACGACTTCCTCAAGGTCGGCGTGATCGCGGACGAGCACGGCCTGGAGTCGCTGGCTGGCATCATGGGTGGCGATGCCACCGCCGTGTCCGACGACACCAAGAACATCTACATCGAAGCGGCCTTCTGGTTCCCCAAGGCGGTGGCCGGTCGCTCGCGCCATTTCAACTTCTCGACCGACGCGGGCCACCGCTTCGAGCGCGGTGTGGACCCCCAGTTCACCACCGAGCACATCGAGCGCATCACCCAGCTGGTGCTGGAGATCTGCGGCACGCCTGAGACCCAGGTGGCCGCCATGGACGACCAGCAGCCCAACATGCCAGCGCCCAAGACGGTGCAACTGCGCGTGGCACGTGCGGCCAAGGTCATCGGCATGCCCGTGACCCAGCAGCAATGTCTGGATGCGCTGAACGGCCTGGGCCTGCCCGCCACCGTGGCGCAAGAAGGCGTGATCAGCGTGACCGCGCCCACCTTCCGCTTCGACATCAACTTGGAAGAAGACCTGGTTGAAGAAATCGCGCGGATGATTGGCTATGAGAATCTGCCCACCAGCAAGCCGCTGGCGCCGATCTCGCCCAAACTGCGTGCCGAGAACTCCCGCAGCCCCTACGCCGTGCGCCATGCGCTGGCCGGCCTGGGCTACCAGGAAACCATCAACTTCAGCTTTGTTGAAGAAAAGTGGGAGCAGGAGCTGGCTGGCAACAACCAGGCCATCAAGCTGCTCAACCCCATCGCCAGCCACCTGAGCGTGATGCGCTCTTCGTTGCTGGGCTCGCTGCTGCAGGTGCTCAAGTTCAATGTGGACCGCAAGGCACAGCGCGTGCGCGTGTTCGAGCTGGGCCGCGTGTTCTTCAAGGACGACTCGGTCGTCGAGTCCGACACCACCGTCAAGGGCTTCCACCAGCCCATGCGCGTGGCCGGCCTGGCCTACGGCGCAGCTGACCAGCTGCAATGGGGCCGCGACGAGACCAAGGTTGATTTCTACGACGTCAAGGGCGATGTAGAGGCACTGCTCGCACCGCTCAAGCCGGTGTTTGAAGCGGCCGAGCACCCCGCGCTGCACCCCGGCCGTTGCGCCCGCGTGCTGCTGGACGGCAAGGCCATCGGCTTTGTCGGCGAGCTGCACCCCCAGTGGCGCCAGGAATGGGATCTGGCCCAGGCGCCGGTGATGTTCGAGCTTGCCCTTGATGCCGTGCTGGCACGCCAAGTGCCGGTGTTCGCACCGGTGGCCAAGCACCAGATGGTCGAGCGCGACATCGCCGTCGTTGTCAAGGAAGCCGTCACCCACGCCCAGATCATGCAGGCCATCACGGCTGCCAGCGCAGGTGCTATCCTGCGCAGTGCCGTGCTGTTTGACGTGTTCCGGCCCAAGAAGCTCAAGGCCGGCGAAGAAGCCGCTGCCGGCAGCCTGGCCCAGGACGAGAAGAGCCTGGCCGTGCGTCTGAGCCTGGGCCATGACGAACGCGCGCTGGAAGACACCGAGATCGAAGCGGCCGTGCAGGCCGTGGTGGAACAACTCACACAAAGCCTGGGTGCGCGTCTGCGCTGATCCCACACGCGAGGATTGCTATATGGAATTCACCGTTGAGAGCCTGGAACAACCTGCGCTGACCAAGGCGCAGCTGGCCGACATGCTGTTTGACAACATCGGCCTGAACAAGCGCGAAGCCAAGGACATGGTCGATGCCTTTTTCGACCTGATCTCGGAGAGCTTGATCAAGGGCGAAGATGTGAAGCTGTCGAGCTTTGGCAACTTCCAGGTGCGCATGAAGAAAGCCCGCCCCGGCCGCAATCCGCGCACCGGAGAAGAGGTGCCGATCGAGGCGCGCCGTGTGGTGACCTTCCATGCCAGCGGCAAGCTCAAGGATTCGGTGCAGGCACCGGCCGACATGGAATGACGCAGGCCCTGGGCGCGCGGCCGCCTGCAGTGCGTTGGCACTGAAGGTCAAACCGTCGCCCGCTTTCGCCTATATGCAACACGGCCGCTTTCGCGGCTGTTTACAATTTGTCCATGGAAAAACAGCTGCCCCCCATTCCTGCCAAGCGCTACTTCACCATCGGTGAGGTATCGGTGCTGTGCGACGTCAAGCCGCATGTGCTGCGCTACTGGGAGCAGGAGTTCACGCAGCTGCGCCCGGTCAAGCGCCGGGGCAACCGCCGCTATTACCAGCACCACGAGGTGCTGATGATCCGCCGCATCCGTGAGCTGCTCTATGAGCGCGGCTTCACGATCAGCGGTGCGCGCAACCAGCTCCAGTCGCTGCCGCGCGGCCAGGCCATGCTCGATGCGCTGGAAGACGACAGCATGTTCGCACTGCAGGAAGAGGGCGCCGATGCGCTGGCTGCCGGCATGCCCGAAAGCCTGGAACCGCTGAGCTGGCAGCAGGCCGCGATCGAGTTGCAAGAAATTCGTCGCATTCTTTCCGGAGACCCCGAAAACTAGGTATATAATTCAAGTCTTCGGAATGTAGCGCAGCCTGGTAGCGCACTTGCATGGGGTGCAAGGGGTCGCGAGTTCGAATCCCGCCATTCCGACCAAAAAGACAAGGACTTAGCTCGAAAGAGCTAAGTCCTTTTTCTTTTGTTGCGCGCAGGTTTTCAAGTGCGTTGCCAATGCTGTTTTCCTATCTTTCTGCACCCGCTAACGCGCAGGTCGCAGCTTCACTGGCCATCGCTTCGCGGTATCAGCATGCCAAGTATCCTTTTCACCTAGACTGGATCTGCAGCGGCAATCGGTGCGCAAAGGCATGGGGAGATGAATGAACGTTCCTCCTTTGGAGGTAACTCTTTCTATAACGATCGCCCACAGGAACAGCGCTGACGGTATGGGCTGTGTCATTGCAAGATCACCTGCTGTTTCCGCCGCAGCAATTTCCAGTCCTTTTGCACTCAGGCTGGATCGATATTTGAATCTCATTCAGATCATCATATTTTGATTTTTCCACTGAATAATTTCGGATGGATGTGCCATATTTGATTTCCGTTTTTTCTTCTAGTAAAGGTGTTAGAAGCGATGCTATATTTTTAACCCTTTGATTGGAAACCTGGTTGAAATCGCGGTCTTCTTTGGTTATGTTTGAGAAGACGATGGCGTATTTAATGCCCTCTTTTTCTCTCCAGTCGATGAGCCATTTTGCAATCTTTGTTGCTTCTTCCTTCCCAAGCTCTGAGGTGTCTGGGCTGAATTTAATATAGTACTGCAGATCGGGAATGACGCACGAATAAGCAAGAGGTGAAGAAATATAGATCAATGAAGCTAATGTTGCTTTAAGAAATCTCATGATTTTTCTGTGCTTGTAATAATTAAATATTAATTCCAAGAATATAGCCGGCTAGGCTGTCTGCATTCATTCGTGCCTTTGGATGCTTTGCATGAAACAATGCGTTTTTGTTACTATAAAAATCATCGGTTGAACTGGCAACATCATTGAAGTGGGTGACCTCATGAATTAAAGTCTGTAGCTGCGAGTCTTTCCCCGTAAAGATATTGGTACCGAAAGTTACTCCCCGCTTGGGAATAGTGAAGAATTTCATATTGATGAGGATTCGATGCCTCTCGGTATCAATAGGGCAAACGGAGGCAATGGCACCTTCTTCGAACATACCCTGTCCGGGTAAACAGCCTGAGAGCTGCCTATTCTCTCCTGTGTCATAGTCAAAGTTGTCAGGGGTTAGAGATTTCAAAACCCTCATTGTGGAGCCTAACCGTGGTAATAAATAGTCTCGAATTTCATCGTCTGAGCTGTTAAACCAAGTGAGCGTTCTTGCCTTTGCCTGCTCGTCCCACCGATGTAGTTCAGCTGTTCTAGTCTGTGTATATGCCACGGCTTCATCACGATAATCCATCATGAGTTTGCCAAATGCTTCACTCCTCATGTTGTGGCAAATATCAGCGTAATCATTGTCGATTTGCTCTACAAGATCTGTTGTTTTTGTCATTTTTCTCATGACTGAGGGAGTTTGGGAAAATGAGCTTGGGAAAATATCTCCAGTCCAGCCCGTGGTTGGCGCTTGAAAATTTCCGAGGCTCGCTGAGAACTCGGGGCCTGGTCCTGAGTTGTTGGAAACATTGACGCCGATGGGTCCTGGTACTCTGAATAATGTCATTAAATTAATCTTTCTATCAAAGTAAGAAATTTGATAGAGATGAACGATACATAAGAGTGGCGAAGAGCGCTCGGTGATTTGCACCCGTTTACATTTGATATCTCTCCGCGTGCACAATACCTAGCGGCCCTGATCGCAGGTTCTGCGGCGCTTTTTTCCTCTTTCTTCTGCCCTTCCGTGCCCACCACCCCCCACCAAGGATTCATCCTGACCCGCCATTGGCGGGACACGGCTGCGGGTACCGAGATTGAGTACTGGCTGGCGACCGATGCTGGTCCGCTGAAAGTGCTGCTGACGCGGCAAGCGTCGGTCGCGTTTGTCGAGGCGCGGCACCGGGTGGTGGTGCAGACGCAGTTGCTGGCCATGCCGGATATGGATCTGCGCGAACTGGCCCTCAAGAGTTTTCAGCAGGAGCCGGTCTTGGGCGTCTATGCCAAACACTACCGGCAGTTGGGCAAGCTCGCACGTGGGTTGAAGCAGCTGGATGTGTCGCTGCTCGAAGCCGATGTGCGGCCCCATGAGCGCTATTTGATGGAGCGGTTCATCACGGCGGGTGTGCAGATCGAAGGTGGTCTGTTGCAAGGCAGTACCGTGGTGGACTGCAAGCTGTTGCCTGCGCCCGCATACCGGCCGGCGCTCAAGCTGGTGTCGCTCGATATTGAGACCAGCCAGCACCAGGATCTGTATTCGATTGCGCTGGATGGTGTGGGCCAGCGGGTAGTGTTCATGCTGGGCGATGCTTCGGCGCCCGATGCGCAGGCTGAACCCAGCGAAGCAAGCAGCGATTTCGTGCTGATCTATTGCGCCAGCCGCCTGGCGATGATCGAGCAGCTCAACGACTGGTTTGCGCGCCATGACCCGGATGTGATCGTCGGCTGGAATGTGATCCAGTTCGACTTGCGGGTGCTGCAAAAGACGGCAGACGATTGCGCCACGCCGCTGCTGCTGGGGCGCGAGGGCCGGCCCATTGCCTGGCGGGCGCACCCGGGCAAGCAAGACTACTGGTTTGCGCCGATGCCGGGCCGTGCGGTCATCGATGGCATCGAGGCCTTGCGGGCGGCGGTCTGGAGCTTTCCATCGTTCAGCCTGGAGAACGTGGCCCAGGCCTTGCTGGGCGAGGGCAAGGACATTGGCGACGAGTACGACAAGATGGCCGAGATCGAGCGCCGCTACCAGGAGGACAAGCCCGCGCTGGCTACCTACAACATCCGCGATTGTGAGTTGGTGCTGCGCATTTTTGACAAGGCCCAGCTGCTGCAGTTTGCGATGGAACGCGCGCATGCCACCGGCCTGCAGCTGGACCAGTTTGGCGGCTCGATAGCCGCGTTCAGCCACCACTACCTGCCGCGCATGCACCGCCAGGGTTATGTGGCGCCCAATGTGGGCGATGTGCGGGGCAAGTCCTCACCCGGCGGCTATGTGCTGGATTCGCGGCCCGGCTTTTATGACTCGGTGGTGGTGCTCGATTACAAAAGCCTCTACCCCTCCATCATCCGCACCTACCTGGTCGATCCGGTGGGCCTGGCCGAAGGCCTGCATGCCGGTGATACCGCGTCGTTGATTCGCGGACCGATGGACACGCGCTTCTCGCGCGACAAGCACTGCCTGCCCGAGATCGTTACCACGCTCTGGCGCGCGCGTGACGAGGCCAAGCGCAGCAAGAACGAGCCGCTGTCACAAGCGCTCAAACTGGTGATGAACTCCTTCGCCGGGGTGCTGGGCGCGACGGAATGCCGCTTTTTCAACCCGGCGCTGATCTCGTCGATCACCCTGCGCGGCCATGAGATGGTCAAGCGCACCAAGGCGCTGGTGCAGCAGCGCGGCTACGAGGTCATCTACGGGGATACGGATTCGATCTTCATCTGGCTGGGCCGTGCCCACAGCAACCAAGAGGCGCATGCGGTGGCCACCTCGCTGGTCAATGACATCAATGCCTGGTGGACGCAAGGCCTGCGCCAGGAACAGAACCTGGAGAGCTTTCTCGAGATCGAGTTCGACACGCACTACAAGAAGTTCTTCATGCCCACCATCCGGGGCTCGGACGTGGGCAGCAAGAAGCGCTATGCGGGCCTGAGCGTGGATGCCGATGGCAAGGAGGCCATGGTCTACCGGGGCCTGGAGATGGCGCGCAGTGACTGGACGCTGCTGGCGCGCCAGTTCCAGGAAGGGCTGCTCTCGCGTGTGTTCCAGGGGCTGCCGTACCGCGACTTTGTCATCGACTATGCGCAGGCCACCCTGGCGGGCCAAAACGATGATTTGCTGGTCTACCGCAAACGCCTGCGCCACCGGCTGGATGCCTATGTGGCCAACCTGCCGCCGCAAGTGCGTGCCGCGCGCATGGCCGATGACTACAACCTGCGCCTGGGCCGCCCGTTGCAGTACCAAGGCGGCGGCTGGATCCGCTATGTGATGGGCAAGAACGGACCCGAGCCCCTGGAGGTGCGCCAGTCGCCTATCGACTATGAGCACTACCTGAGCAAGCAGCTGCAGCCGATTGCTGATTCGATCCTGCAGCCGCTGGGGGAGGACTTCAACAGCTTGACCTCAAGGCAGCAGGAGCTGTTCTAGCGGCCTGCTGCACCTGCCCAACGCTTAACCGGCGCCGCCCTTGCCGCCGGCCTGGGCCTGGAACTGCGCATGCAGCTCGTCCACCATCTTGCGCAAGGCGCGGCCAATGGCGGCGTACTCGTACTCATTCAGGTTGGCGAGCGATGCCCGGCCCGATGGCCTGTCCGAGCCAAAGCCCCGGCCCGGCAGCAGCACAATGCCGGTCTCATCGGCAATGCGGAACAGCATGTCCCCGGTCGAAGACTGCTTGACCGCCCAGTCGGAAAATTCCTGGCCATAGAGCCGGCAGGTCACGCTCTGCAGGTCGATCAAGGTGTAGTAGTTGACGGAGTTGGGGTTGTGCAGCGGCGGCATGCCCAGCTCGCGGTACAAGGTGGCCTCGCGGCGGCGGATCAGCTGCTTGAGCGCCTGCTTGTAGGCATCGGCTTCATCGATCAGCGCAAACAACGAGAACAGCACCATCTGCACCTGCTGCGGGGTGGACAGGCCGGCGGTGTGGTTCAGCGCCACCACGCGGCTGTCGGCCACCAGGCGGTCGATGAACTTGAGCGATCGCACATCGGGCAGCAGCGAGCGGTAGCGGTGGTCCAGCTCCACCTTGGCGCTCTCGGGCAGTTGGGCCAGCGCCTTGTCAAAGACGTTCTCCTTGTGCGCGGCAATCACGCCCAGGCGCCAGCCGGTGGCGCCAAAGTACTTGGAGAAGGAGTAGACCAGCAAGGTGTTCTGCGGGCAGACCGAGAACAGCGACTGGAAGTCATCGGCAAAGGTGCCGTAGACATCGTCGGTCAGCACCATCAGATCGGGGCGGTGGTCGGCAATGATGGCCTTGATGCGCTCCAGGCTGCGCTGGTCCATCTTGACCGACGGCGGATTGCTGGGGTTGACGCAGAAGAAGATCTTGACGGCCGGGTCGCGCAGCTTGTCCAGCTCGGCATCGGAGTACTGCCAGCCATTGTCCGGATCGGCATGGATGGGCACCTCTTCCAGCGCGTACTGCGCCAGCTCCGGGATCTCGATATAGGGCGTGAACACCGGCATGCCGATGGCGACCTTGTCGCCAGCCTTGAGCAGGCCGCTGATGCGCAGGCTCTCGAAGATATAGGCCATCGCGGCCGTGCCGCCTTCCACCGCAAACAGGTCGACCGACTCCACCGGCACGGCGCCGCCGGCCATCTCGCGCACGATGTACTGGCGCACGATCTTCTCGCTCACGGTCAGCATGCGCGGTGGCACCGGGTAGTTGCAGCCCAGGATGCCATCTACCATCTCATGCAGGAAGGCGGCAGGGTCCAGGCCCAGCTGGTCGCGCACATAGCTCAGGGCCTTGGCCAGAAAGCGCACGCCTTCCTGGTCGCGGTGCTCGGCGGTGTAGCGCTCAAAGCGGTTTTCAATGCCCTCGATATTGGCCAGGCCGCCGACGCCGGCCGTCATGTACGAGTACGACAGCTCGGACTCGGCCGCAGCAAACAGCCCCAGGCGGAAGAAGGCGCGGCGCGGCGTGGTCGCCAGAAAGTTCGGGTTGCCGCGCCCGGCGTTGAGCATCAGCCGATTGGCCTTGCCCGATGCCACCTTGATCAATTCATCCTTGAGCTCAAACGGGCTCAAATGGGCCAGACGCTGGTAGTCCTGAGACATGGTGCAACTCCTTGCAGTCGTTGATAAACAGGTAAACCGGAAGAGGGGAGGCGGCGTAGCGCCGCCGGTAGGTCATGGAGATAGGCGAGAACCGCCGCGCCGCTCAGGCAAAGGCGATGACCAGCGGCCCGAGCAGGGTCAGAAACACATTGGCCAGCGCATAGGTGATCGCAAACGGCACCGTGGGGATGGCGTTGCCCGCCTTGTCCAGCACCTCGCCAAAGGCCGGGTTGGCGCTGCGCGCGCCCGACAGTGCCCCGGCAAAGATGGCCACGTTCTCATAGCGCAGCACATACTTGCCAAACAGCATCGCAATCAGCAGCGGCACGATGGTCACCACCATGCCCATCAGGAACAGGCTCAGGCCTTGCTCCATCACCGTGCTCACCGCCTGCTGGCCCGATTGCAGGCCGACCATGGCCACAAAGCCGGCCAGGCCCAGGTCGCGCAGCAAGGTAGAAGCGGCGGTGGGCATATTGCCCAAGGTGTGCTTGCGGCTGCGCCACCAGCCAAACAGCAGGCCCGCCAGCAGGGCGCCGCCGCCGCTGCCCAGGGTGATGGGGATGGAGCCGATGCGCAGCACCAGCAGACCGATCAGCAGCCCGACGGTGATGCCCAGGCCGTGGAAGACAAAGTCGGTCTTGTCGCTGGGGATGAGGATGGGGCCCACCGACTGCGCGGCATTCTGCACATCCTGGGGCGTGCCAAACAGGGTCACCACATCGCCGGGCACGATCAAGGTCTTAGGCGTGATCGGCAAGGGCGAGCCCGAGCGCGTCAGTGCCACCGCATAGACGCCGTGCTTGAACTCGGGCGTCAGGCAGTCGAGGATGTCTTTGACGCTGCGGTTGAGGTACTGGCTGTTGGTGATGGACACATCACGGCGCACCATCACCACGTCCATGTCTTCGGCGCTTTGCAGCTCATCGCCAATGCTGGCGCCCAGCGCCACCACAGCAGCACGCCGGCCCACCAGCAGCACAATGTCGCCGGCCTCCAGCACCAGCTGCGGGTCCACACCCACCAGCGCATTCTTGCGGCGGATGCGCTCGATGGTGGCCGGGCCTTGCTGGGCACTGGCCTCCAGCTCGGCAACCGTGCCGCCCGACTGTTTGACCTTGAAAATGCGGCCCACCAGATCAGGCGCCGCAGGCGATTCGCCGGCGCCATAGACATGCACACCCTTGAGCATTTCCTGCTCGGCCTGGATGGCATCGTCATGGATCTTGCGGCCAGTCAGCCACTGCAGCACATTCACGCACAGCAAGATGGCGCCGAATGAGCCAAAGATATAGGTCACCGCATAGCCGATGGCCACATTGGCCTGCATGCGCTGCACCTCGTCGGCGGCCAGGCCCAGCTTCTCGATGGCCGAGCCCGCCGTGCCGATGATGGCCGACTGCGTCATGCCACCGGCGGCCAGCCCCGCTGCCAAGCCCTTGTCCAGGTGGAAGACCCGCGCCAGCACCACCACGGTGACCAGGCCCGAGATGGCCACCACCGCCGCCATCAGGATCTCCTTGATCGACTGCCGGCCCAGGGAGCGGAAGAACTGGGGACCGCTCTCAAAACCGACGGCATAGATGAACAGCGCAAACAGCACGGCCTTGATGCCCGAATCGATCTGAACCCCCACCTGGCTGATCAGCACCGCCGCCAACAGCGAGCCTGCCACACCCCCCAACTGGAACGAGCCAAACCGCAGCTTGCCGATGCCATAGCCAAGCGCCAAGGCCGCAAACAGCGCAATCTCCGGCGCCTGGTGCAAGATACCTCTGAGCCAATCCATACGAGCCTTTCCAAGCAAAAGAAGGCTGCGCTACCGGCCAAGTCCAACGTCGCCCGGTGTACAGCTTGTTAGGAATTGTTTGCAATGGGGTGCTGCCACGTTAACCGAGCGCGCAAAAATCTGCATGTAGGACAAGACTGGCAAAGCCGAATAAAGCGCTGCGCTTGCGGCAGATCAGAAATTGAATTTTTTCAAGGATGTAGGGCCCGCAGTCTGCGGTATGGCGCGTGCCATGGATGGTCTTCTCTGCGCCATGCGGTTAGTAAGTGAACACCCTCATCGCGGTGTCGTGGACCGAAAAGCCCTGTTGCCGAGAAGCCGTCAGTTCTGATCTCCGCTGCGCAGAAATGTTGTAGCGCTGATGCGTTCTCGCCACAACTCCCTGGGTGTTTATTGATGCAGCCGATGGGCCCAAACAAGATCTGGTTAAAATTAAATAAGAATGATTCTTGTTTGAATGCGGCACCCCTGGGCCTGCACAGAACCGGCCCTCCATGTCTTCCTCCATCCCCACGCCACACGGCGACCTTGCCCGGCTTTATGTTGACCACCATGGCTGGTTGCAGGGCTGGCTGCGCCGCAAACTGGGCCATGCCGGGGATGCGGCAGACCTGGCGCAAGACACCTTTGTGCGCCTGCTCGATGCACCCGAGCACAGCCCCGAGAAACAAGCTGGCTGGCAGCTGCGCGAGCCGCGTGCCTACCTGACCCTGGTCGCCAAACGCCTGGTGGCCAACCTGCACCGCCGCCGCTCGCTGGAGCAGGCCTACCTGGAAGCGCTGGCGCTGATGCCCGAGCTGCTCGCGCCATCGCCCGAGCACCAGGCCATCATTCTGGAAACCCTGCAGCAGCTCGATGCCGTGCTGGATGGCCTGCCCGCGCCGGTGCGTGCGGCCTTCCTGCTGGCGCAGCTAGAGGGCATGGCCTATGCCGACATCGCCAGCCGCCTGCAATGCAGCGAACGCACGGTCAAACGCTATATGGCCCAGGCGATGGCACGCTGCATCGTGCTGATGCCATGAGCGCCTTGCATCCCGCCCCGGGCCAGGCAGCAGCGCCCGCAGCTAGCACCACCCCCATCAGCGAGCAGGCCGCACTGCAGGCGGCCGAATGGTTTTTTCTGCTGCAGGCAGGCGACGCCAGTGCGCAGGATCGGGCACGCTGGCAGCAATGGCTGGCGGCTGACCCTGTGCATGCCGCGGCCTGGCACAAGGCCGAGCGCCTGGCCGGCCAGATGGCGCAGCTACCGCCATCACTGGCGATGGCCGCGCTGGACCGCCCCGCCGCCCAGCGCCGGCAAGCGATTCGCGGCCTGGCTGCCTTGCTGGTGGCCGCCCCCGTGGGTTGGATGGCCTGGCGCCACAGCGAGCAAGCGGGCTGGCTGGCCGATTACCGCACCGCCACCGGCGAGCAGCGTGCCCTGGTGCTAGCCGATGGCAGCCAGCTCCAGCTCGATACCGCCACCGCCATCGATGTGCGCTACGACAGCGCGTTGCGCCTGATCCGCGTGCAGCAGGGCGCCATCCATGTACAGACCGCTGCCGACCCGGTGGTACCTGCGCGCCCGCTGGTGGTGGCCACGCCCCAGGGGCGGCTGCGTGCGCTGGGCACCCGGTTTACCGTGCGGGTGCAAGGGGATGCGACGGCCGTGGCGGTGCTTGAAGGGGCAGTGGAGATGCAGCCCACGCAAACGGGCAGCAGCCCCGTGGTGCTGCAAGCCGGCCAGCAGGCGCAGCTGCATGCTGATAGCGCCTCCGCCATCGAAGCCCTGGCGCCGCAAGCGGACAGCTGGACCCGGGGGGTACTGCATGTGCGCAATATGCGGTTGGCCGACTTTGCCGCCGAGCTGGGCCGCTACCGCAGCGGCCTGCTGCGTTGCGATCCGGCAGTGGCCGAACTGCGGCTGTCGGGCAGTTTTCAGCTGCGCGATACCACGCCGGTGCTGGACAGCCTGCCCGATCTGCTGCCGGTGCATGTCGTCTACCGCAGCCGCTATTGGGTGACCCTGGTACCGGCTGGCGCTTCCTAACCAGCGGCCTGATTTTTCTTTTTCAAAATTTTTTGCTCCCAGCTGTCCCTTTTCCGGATTTGGCGTGTGAAGCCTTGAGAGACCTTCATTGACACTATCCGGAGTACGCCGACATGGGTTCCGCTTTCACCTGTTCCAACCAATCCGCCGCGCCAGCCTTGCTGCGCCGGCCCCTCAGCGCAGCCGTGCGCAGCGCGCTGCTGGCCATGGCCTGCAGTGCCAGCCTGGGCCATGCCCAGCAGCAGCCATCTACCCCCGCCAGCCCAGCCAGCAGCCAGGCCGCTGACCTGCGCAGCTACCAGATTGCGGCGGGGCCGCTGGACGAGGCCCTGGCCCGCTTTGCCGAGCAAGCCGGTATCAGCATCAGCATGCCGCCGCAGCTGCTGGCGGGCAAGCAGTCGCCCGGCCTGCAAGGGCGCCATGCGGTGGATGCGGGCCTGGCCCGCCTCTTGGCCGGTACGGGCCTGGAGCCGGTAGCGGCGCGCGCTGTCGGTGTCTATACCCTGCGGGCTGCACCAGCCCCCGCCGCCACAGCCCGGCCCGCCGAAGGCGCGGACAAGGCGCAGACCCTGCCTGAAGTCAAGGTCGCCGCGCCGCTCGACCGCAGTGGCGCCACCGAAGGCACGGGCAGCTACACCACGCAGCAGATGCGCACGGCCACGCCGCTGGCCCTGTCGCCGCGCGAGACGCCGCAGTCCGTGTCCGTCATCACCAGCCAGCAGATCGAGGACCGGGGCCTGGTCTCGCTGGCCGACATTGCACAGGCGGCGCCGGGTCTGACGGTGGTCAAGTGGGGCGGCGAGCGCTACCGCTTTTCGTCACGCGGCTTTGAGATCAACAACCTGCTGGTCGATGGCCTGCCGATCGAGTACGAGGAGGCGGCGCTGTCCACCGGCGCGCTGTCCATGTATGACCGGGCCGAGATCATGCGCGGCGCCGCCGGCTTGACCGAGGGCGCAGGCACGCCGGGCGGCTCGATCAACCTGGTGCGCAAGCGCCCGGGCCGCAGCTTTGAGGGCAATGTCACCGCCAGCGCTGGCAGCTGGAACAACTACACGGCCTCGGTCGATGTGGGCGGCCCCTTGAACGAGGCAGGCACCTTGCGCGGCCGCACCGTGGTCAGCCGCCAGGACAAAGGCTCCTTCATCGACGACACCAAGAACAAGCGCAGCCTGGTCTATGGGATTGTCGAAGCCGACCTGACAGCCTCCACCACCTTGACCGTGGGCGGCTCCTTCAGCGATGAAGACAACCCCGGTGTGGACTGGAACGGCCTGGGCACCAACCCCGACGGCAGCTTTTTGCCGCTGTCGCGCTCCACCCGCATGAGCCCGAGCTGGTCCTTCTGGGACAAGCGCAGCAAGACCGTGTTTGCCGATCTGGAGCACCGCCTGGACAACGGCTGGAAGGCGCGCCTGGCCGCGTCGGCCATCAACAGCGAGATGCACATGCTGGGCACCTACCTGCGCTCGCCGGTGCTGGACAGCCAGGGCCAGGCCCAGTTCGGTCTGGGTGGTGGTGGCTATGACTACGACCGCACCCAGCGCAGCATCGATGCCCAGCTGTCGGGCCAGTTCAACGCCTGGGGCCGCGCGCATGACCTGGTGGTGGGCGCCAGCCACCGCCGCAGCCGCTGGAACGATGTGGGCGGCGGCGCCACCATCAATGGCAACTTCACTCTGGGCACCTTCAACCCCCTCAGCTGGGACCCGGGCAGCATTCCCAAGCCGACGATTGGCGAGTTTGGCCTGTGGGGGCGCAAGGCCGAGATGGACCAGACCAGCCTGTACGGCATGAGCCGCCTGGCGCTGGGCGATGCCACCAAGCTGATCCTGGGCACACGCCTGGACTGGTTCGAACGCGACCAGGTGCAGTTTGATGGCGATACCCCCTACGGTGCCACGCACGACAAGGCAACGCGCAAGTTCACGCCCTATGCAGGCCTGGTCTACACGCTCAATGACCAGTACTCGGTCTATGCCAGCGGCACACGCATCTTCAACCCGCAAAGCTACGAAAGCGCCGATGGCGGCAGCCTGCCGCCGCAGACCGGGACCAACTTTGAGCTGGGCATCAAGGGCGAATACCTGGACGGCAAGCTCAATGCCAGCGCCGCCATCTTCCAGATCGATCTGGACAACCTGCCCGATGCCTTGCCCGCATCGGCCTGTGGTGGCCGTGCCACCAGCTGCTACCAATCGGCAGGCAAGGTGCGCAGCCGTGGCGTGGAGCTGGAGCTGAGCGGCGAGCTGCAACCCGGCTGGCAGCTGGCCGCCAGCTACACCTATGCCTCGGCCAAGCGGCGCAGCCCGGCATCGGCCTATGACCCGGCTGGCACCTTTACCTTGGGCGAGCGCTATGCCTCCAACATCCCGCGTACCCTCGTCAAGCTGGCCACCAACTACCGCCTGCCGGGCGATTGGCAGCGCTGGAGCGTGGGCGGATCGCTGGAAGTGCAAAGTCGGACCGACAGCCCCTGGGGCGTACACCAGGGCGGCTTCGCTGTCGCCGGCCTGCGCCTGGGCTACAAGGTCAACCGCCAGCTGGATCTGAACCTGAACATCAACAACCTGTTCGACCGCTACTACTACAGCTCCATCGGCGCAGACAACGGCCCCAACTTCTTTGGCGACCCGCGCAATGTGATGCTGACGGCGCGGTATCGGTTTTAAGCAAAGACTGAAGAGGGCGGGAGCCAGGCAAAGCCGCCACAAGACGGCGGCCTGGGCTTTCTTGGCGCGGCTACAGTCCATTGAATAAGAATTATTCTTGATTGTGTGCCGCGCTTTGCGCAGCGGGCACGCGCCATGCCAAAGCCTTTTCCATGCCCGCTGCCGACCCTCTCCAAACACTGCAGGTTGCCACCCTTTACAGCGACCACCACCACTGGCTGCAAACTTGGTTGCGCCGCAAGGTCGGCAATGCCTTTGATGCTGCAGATCTGGCGCAGGACACCTTTATGCGAATCCTGCAAGCGCGGGAGGTGCAGCGGCTCGAATCCCCGCGTGCTTATGTCACCACTGTCGCCAAGGGCGTATTGGTCAACTGGTGCCGTCGCCAGGCCTTGGAGCGTGCCTACCTCGAAGCACTGGCGCAGCTTCCCGAGCCGCTGGCCCCGTCGCCCGAGGAGCGGGCCTTGGTGCTGGAGGCCTTGCATGAGATCGATGCCATGCTCGATACCTTGCCTCCTGTGGTGCGCCGCACATTCTTGCTCTCCCAGCTGGATGGCCTGGCTTATGCCGACATTGCCGAGCAACTGGGCGTCTCGCTCAGCAGTGTCAAGCGCTACATGGCCCAGGCTTTCCGCCAATGCCTGGCCTTGATGGACTGAGCATGCAAGCCCATATTCTGGATGAGGCTGCAGACTGGCTGGTGCGCCTGCATGATGGCGGATTGAGCGCTGCTGAGCATGCCGACCTGGAGCGCTGGAAACAGACGAGCGCCGCCCATGCAGCAGCCTGGATGCGGGCCCAGTTGCTGATGGACAAACTGGGCGGCTTGCCTGCGGAGGTCGCCATGCCTGCACTCGGTCGCCGTGACCGGCTGGCGGCTCCCAAGCGCCGAGCAGCAGTGCTGCGTATGGCTGCTTTGCTGACTGTGGTGCCAGCGGGTTGGCTGGGCTGGCGTGTTTTGGCAGAGCAGGCGGGCGAGCTGCGTGCCGAGGGCAGTCAGCAGCGCCGCGTGCTGTTGGCCGACGGCAGCCGCCTGCTGCTGGATGCTGGTGCCCGAGTGTGGGTGGCGTTCGATGACCAGCAGCGCTTGCTGAGCCTCAAACAAGGTGCCATCTTTTTGGAAACGGCACCGGACCCTAGCGGACGCAACCGGCCGCTGCTGGTGGCTACCGCACAGGGGCGATTGCGGGCATTGGGCACACGCTTCAGCGTGCGTGATATCGATAGTGGTCGCTCTGTGCATCTGGCGGTAAGCCAAGGCGCGGTGGAGGTGAGTCCGCGCAGTGCGTCTGCGCCCGTGCAGGTGGTAGCTGCTGGCAGCGCGATCCTGTTGGATGCGCGCGGTGCCGGCCCCGTGGTGCCCGCTAGGCCCCAGGCATGGGTGCAGGGCATGCTGGTGGCTGACGCGATGCCGCTGGCCGAGGTTTGCGCCGAGCTTGGGCGTTACCGGCAAGGCCTGCTGCAATGCAGCGCTGAAGTGGCGCAGATCTTGGTCTCTGGTGCCTATCCGCTGGCTGATACCGACAGTGCCTTGGCCATGCTGGCCCAGACCTATGGCGTGGCCATCCACCGCCGTTTGGGTGGCTATTGGGTAACGGTGACCCGCGATTCTTGAAAATAAATGCGTTAGTGCTGAGACTTTTTGGCGCCTTGTTTGGCAAGTGCAGTGAACCCTTCACTTTTTGCCAACAAGGATGCTGTCTATGTCTGCTTGCCCCCTGTCTCTCCCTCCCTTCTCTGCACGACTGAGGCCCGTCTCGCATGCCGTTCGACTGGCCCTGCTAAGTGGCTTGTTGTTGGCCGGCAGTGTGCAGGCAGCCCAGGAGGCGACAGCCTCTGGCGCAGCTCTGGAGCCCACCCAGCGCTATGAGCTTGCCGCTGGCCCGCTGGGCCGCACCGTGTCCGAGGTAGCGGCTGCGGCTGGCATTGCGCTGTCCTTCGATCCGGCGCTGACGCAGGGCCAGCACAGTCCCGCCCTGTCTGGCAGCTTCACACCGCAGATGGCGCTGCAAAGGCTGCTGGCTGGCAGTGGTCTGGTCATGGTGCAGACCTCGGCCGGTCGCTATACCTTGCAGCAGCGCCCTGTGCCAGCGGCTGCGACGGTTGAGGGCGAGACCACGTTGTCGGAAGTGCGGGTCCAGGCGCAGGCGGTGCGCGATGCCGCCACCGAAGGTTCAGGCTCCTATGCGGCGCAGGGCATCACCCTGGGTAAGACGGTACAGGGCCTGCGCGAAACAGCGCAGTCCATCTCGGTCGTCACCCGCCAGCGCATGGAGGATCAGAACCTGACCACGGTGGAGGATGCACTGCGTTCGGTTACCGGTATCTCTGCCGTCTCTCAAGGCGAAGGCACGGCCGTTTTCTACAGCCGTGGCTACACGATGAACGCGCAGTACGACGGTGTGCCCGCAGGCCGCCAGATCATCAATGGCTACAAGCAGCTCGATACAGCCGTCTATGACCGTATTGAGGTGTTGCGCGGACCCGCGGGCCTGTTGCAGGGCTCGGGGGAGCCAGGCGGCACGGTCAATCTGGTTCGCAAGGGTCCGCTGGACCAATTGCAGGCATCCGTCATGCTGTCTGCCGGATCCTGGAACAACCACCGCTCCGAGCTCGACATCACCGGTCCGCTCAACGAAGTGGGCAGCTTGCGCGGACGCATGGTGCTGGCCGCTGAGGACCGCGATTTCCACTACCGCTCGGCCCACAACCGCCAGCAGCTCGCCTATGGCACGCTGGACTGGGACCTGACCCCCAGCACCATGCTGTCGCTCACTGCCACCCACCAGAAGAGCAAGTTGACAGGGCGCTCAGCGGGCCTGCCTACTTATGCCGATGGCAGCTTTCTGGATGTGTCGCGGTCGGCGTCGGTCGGCGCAGACTGGCAGCGCTGGGAATACCCCATCACCGAGCTTGCAGCCGAGCTGACGCATAAGCTGGGCGACGACTGGCGCGCCAAGGTTTCGCTGCGTAAGCGGCGTACCAATTTCGACTCTGCCTACCTGGAGAGCACTGCTCCACTGGACCCGGTGAGCCAGACCACGGACTTCAGCGGCCGCAAGACCAATTGGCCGGTGGAAAACCAGGACATCGACATGAACATCAGCGGCCCCTTTGAACTGCTGGGCCGACAACACCGCCTGACCTTGGGATTCAACCGCAGCAAGGTCGACATCCAGGGCGGCTATGCCTGGTCATACTTCAGCGGCATGGATCTGTTCAACCCTAGCATTGCCGCTTCAGACCTGGCAGAAGGCAAGCCCACATTTGCGGAACGCGAGACCCAGTCCGGCGTCTACGGCTCGCTGCAACTCAAGCTTGCTGACCCGCTGACTCTGGTCGTTGGGGGACGGATGTCCCGCTTCCTGATCGATTCGCAAAGCATAGGCGACACCAGCTGGAGCGACTACAGCAAGGCGCACAACGAGTTCACGCCCTATGGCGGGTTGATCTGGGATATCAATGACCAGGTCAGTGCCTATATGAGCTACGCCGATATCTTTGTGCCGCAAGGTGACAAGGACGTGAACGGCCAGCGCCTGCAGCCGCGCGTAGGTTGGCAGACAGAGGCGGGTATCAAGGCCGAATTGATGGACCGCAAGCTACAGGCCTCGCTGGCCGTCTTCCGCATGCGCGACAAGAACCGCTCAGTCACCGATCCGGATGGTTCGCATGTCTGCGATACATGGAATGGCGCCTGCTACGTCGCCGCTGGACTGGTGCAGAGCCAAGGTATCGAGGGCGAGATCAACGGCAAGCTGGCCTCGAACTGGAACCTCTCTGCCGGCTACACCTACAACACCACCAAATACCTGAAGGATGGCAACGCTTCCAACGTGGGCCAGCCCTTGCTGACCTACATCCCCAAGCATATCTTCCGGCTCTCGACACAATATGCTTTTGCGCCGCAGGATTTTGGCGGTCTGCTGCAGGGCTGGAGCGTGGGCGGTGGTATCAGCGCACAGAGCCGTATGTACACGCAAAGCAGCGGGGTGGACATTCGCCAGGGCGGTTTTGCCACGGCCAATCTGCGTGTGGGCTACCGCTTCAACCGCCACCTGTCGGCCGCGCTGTCGCTGAACAATCTGTTCGATCGCCGCTACGTCGAAACCCTGGGCACCACCGCCAGCCGCAACTATTTCGGTACACCCCGGAACGTATCGCTGGTGCTGCGCGCCAGCTATTGACGCAGGCGCCCGCACGGCTTTGGGATCTGGGTACAATTTATTAAGAATGATTCTTGTTTGAGGAGGGGCCCGGCTTCACCTTTGTCCCTTTTCTCCCTGTCCATGCCGCCCCCAGCCTCTTGCCAGCACCCCGAAGTTGCCATGCTCTATGCCGACCACCATGGCTGGCTGCGGGCTTGGCTGCGGCGCCGTCTGGGCGATACGCACCAGGCCAGCGATCTGGCGCATGACACCTTTGTGCGCCTGATGCTGGGCGGCCAGGCCGCCGCGCTGCTGGAGCCGCGTGCCTACCTCACCACCTTGGCGCAGCGCGTGCTGTATGAGTTCTGGCGCCGGCGTGAGCTGGAGCAGGCCTGGCTGGATGCGCTGGCTGCCCAGCCGCAGGCGCTGGCCTTGTCGGCCGAGGACTATGCCCTGGTACGCGAGGCGGTGGAGACCTTGGACCGCGCGTTGCAGGGCCTGCCGGCCAAGGTGCGGCAGGCCTTTTTGCTGCGCCAGCTCGATGGTCTCAAGCACAGCGAGATCGCCCAGAGCATGGGTGTCTCCGTGGCATCGGTGGAGCGCTATGTGAGGCAGGCCTTTGTTCACCTCTACATGCTGGACGAGCCCCGCACGTGAAGGCACGCAGCATCGACAGCGCCACCGACCAGGCGATTGACTGGCTGGTCAAGCTCGGCTCCGGCCAGACCAGTGCCAGCGACCACCAGGCCTTTGAGGCCTGGCTGCAGGCCGATGCCGCGCACCCGCCAGCCTGGGATGCCTTGCAATCCCGCCTGGGTGCCGGGGCCGTTGGCGCGGGCAGCACGGGCGGTGTTGCTGGCGCGCTGGCGCAGATGCGGGATGCCGGGCCGGCCGCGCAGCTAGGGCGCCAGGCCTTGCTGGCACCTGTGCCCAGCGCATCGCGCCGGCGCGTGCTGCGTGGCAGCCTGGCCGTCGTGTTGGGCAGCGCCACCGCCGCTGTGCTGGCCTACCGGCAAAGCCCCTGGCAGGCGCTGGTGGCCGATCTCAGCACCCGCACCGCCGAGCGTTTGGCCCAGCGCCTGCCCGATGGCAGCGAGCTGCTGCTCGATGCGCGCTCGGCGCTGGATATCCGCTACAGCGCCAGCCTGCGCTTGCTGCATTTGCGTGCCGGTGCCGTGTTGGCCAAGGTCGCACCCTTGGGCGCTGACCGGCCCTTTGTGGTGCAAAGCGCGCAGGGCAGGGTACAGGCCCTGGGCACCCACTTCATGGTGCGGCAGCTCGACGCGCTGGGCCAGACCCTGGTGCAGGTGCTGGAGCACAGTGTGCGCATCACCACGCGCAGTGGGCTGGAACAAGTGCTGCAGGCCGGTGAGGCGGCACGCTTTGGCGATGACCACATTGCACTGGAGGCGCCAGGCCTGGCCGCCGACGCCTGGGCCCAGGGCGTGATCGATGTGCGCAACCAGCCCTTGGCGCTGGTGGTGGATGCGCTGCGCCCCTATATGCCGGGTGTGCTGCGCATCAGCCCCGAGGCGGCGCAGCTGCCGATCTTTGGCGTGTTCTCGCTCGATGACCCGCAGCGGGTGTTGCAGGACCTGGTCGATACCCAGCCGGTCACCGTGCGGCACTGGGGCAGCTGGCTCACCCTGATCGGCTTGCGCGACAACGCGGATTGAGCGGCGGGCACTCTTCGCAGAAAAAATATTTTGCGCAAGCTGAGGGATTTTGCGGTCCTCGTTGCACAAGAGGGATGAAGACATGTTTATCCCTTATCGACCGCTATCCATGACATCCTCGCCATCCCCTTCTTGCCGTCCCCTGGTTCGCTCCCTCCGCCGGCCCCGTTTGCCGCTGCATCCGCTGGCCGCCACCTTGGGCGCACTGCTGCTGGGCGGCAGCCTGCTGCCCTCCACCAGCTGGGCGCAGCCCGCCAGCACAACTGCTGCGGCGCCTGGCGCTGCCCAGCCTTCTGCGGCCGCCAGGGCCTGGTCGCTGCCGGCTGCACCGCTGGCCGATACCCTGGCCCGCATTGCGCGCGAAGGCGGCCGCTCGATCAGCGCCGACCCGCGCCTGCTGGCCGGTCGCCAGGCCCCCGCCATCAACGCCCAGCTGACGGTGGAAGACGCTGCCCAGCAGGCGCTGCAGGGCAGCGGCCTGCGCCTGGCGCTAACGCCCAGCGGCACGCTGACGGTATTGGCCGCATCCAAGGCCGAGGCCGACAGCGATGCTGATACGCCAGAAGCAGCGCCTGCCGCTGCGCCCGGCGACTACACCTTGCGCGAGGTGCGGGTGCAGGCCAGGCGGCTGGGCGAGACCGAGGGCACGGGCTCCTACACCAGCGATGCCATCACCATCGGCAAGACGGCGCAGGCGATGCGGGAGATGCCGCAGTCGGTTACGGTGCTGACCAAGCAGCGGCTGGAGGACCAGAACCTGGTGGACCTGGGCGCGGCTGCGGCACAGGTGGTGGGCATCACCGTGCAAGACCAGAACACCCGCTTGCCCGATATGTATGCGCGGGGCTTCAAGATCGAGAGCATCCAGCTCGATGGCGGCGCGCCGATGTTCACTGGCCATTACGCCAACGTGGCTTATGACATGGCCGAGTACGACCGCATCGAAGTGCTGCGCGGGGCCGCCGGCCTGCTCAACGGCACCGGCAACCCCGGTGGCGCCGTCAACCTGGTGCGCAAGATGCCGACCGCCACGCCGCAGTACAGCATCAGCGCATTGGCCGGGCGTTGGAACAACTACCGCACAGAGCTGGACGCATCGGGCCCGCTGGCCTTTGATGGCAAGCTGCGCGGCCGCGCCGTCATCGCCTACGAGAACCGCGATTACTTTGTCGATCGCCGGTCGCTGGAGCGGCCATTCCTCTACGGCGTGCTGGAAGCCGACCTGGGACCGGCCGCCACCTTGGCGCTTGGCGCACGCGACCAGC
Source organism: Comamonas sp. JUb58 (assembly GCF_004364775.1). GTDB lineage: Bacteria > Pseudomonadota > Gammaproteobacteria > Burkholderiales > Burkholderiaceae_C > Comamonas. The sequence goes on along the minus strand of NZ_SOAL01000001.1, from coordinate 124,996 downwards.
ACATCCATGAAAACGGCACCACTTCCTGGCTGCCCCGTTACAGCAATGGCGCCGATCTGCACTTGCCGCGCAATACCGGGTTCACCACCGACTGGTCGTACTTGAATGGCACCTCCAAGGAACTGTTTGCCAAGCTCACCTGGCGGCTGGCCGACCGCTGGACCTTGCGTGCCAATGCGACCCAGGCGCGTCAGCAGGGCAGCGCATGGGGTGCTTTCGGCTTTGGAGCCGTCGATCCGCTGACCGGGCTGGGCCACTACTGGGGTGGTACGCCGCAGTGGTACCAGAACGAGCAGAACCTGATCGATGTGAACCTGAGCGGTGCATTCGATCTGCTGGGCCGTACGCACGAGGTGCTGCTGGGCGTGGATGCCCAGGACATCACCAGCCGCTGGAAGGGCAGCACCTATGCCACCAATGTGGTGGGCCAGCCCGTCGATGTGTTCAACCTCGACACCAGCCTGTGGCAGGAGCCTACGGCCAACGGATGGACACGTGACTACAACCCCAACAAGCAGCGCCAGATCGGTGCCTACGGCACCTTGCGGCTGGAGATTGCCGACCGCACCAAGCTGGTCGTGGGTGCGCGAGTCAACCGCTTCAAATATGACCAGCAGTACTGGAACCGGGTCAACAGCAGCGGCGCGCTCGACCCCACAGCGCCCTGGACCCTGGCCGCCGCTACGCGCTACGACGAGCCCACCAAGGTCACGCCGTTTGCCGGCCTGGTCTATGACCTGAACCCTTCGTGGACCGCCTATGCCAGCTATGCGGAAATCTACCGGCCCCAGGCCAACCTGAAGGCCGGACCTGCCCCGGGCACGGGGCTGGCACCGGTGCGCGGCTCCAATGTGGAGTTGGGGGTGAAGGGGGAGATCCTGGACGGCAAGCTGAACACAGCCTTTGCGCTGTACCGCATCCAACAAGAGGGCGGTGGCATTGCCGATCCCAACTACCCGGCCGAGTCGATTCTCTACGCCGGCAGTTGCTGCTACCTGGCAACGGGCAAGGTGATCAGCCAGGGCTTTGACGCCGAGATCAATGGCCAGGTGGCGCCCGGTGTGAATCTCTATGCCGGCTACACCTACAACCACAACCGCGACAAAACCACCAATGCCGCCTTGAGCTCGATCACGCCCAAGCACACCCTCAAGCTCTGGGGTACCTGGCAGTTGCCGGGCGAGGCCAGCGCCTGGCGCTTGGGGGCCGGTACAACCGTGCAAAGCGCCCAGTATGTATCGGGCACGGTCAGCAGCATCAACCCTTCCACCGGCCAGTACAACGGGGCCTCGGTACCGTTCCGCTATACGCAGGGTGGTTATGCGGTCTGGAATGCCTCGGTGGCCTACAGCTTTGATCCGCGCTGGTCGCTGACGCTCAACGTCAACAACCTGCTGGACAAGTGGTACTACCGCACGGTGGGCAGTGCGGCTTCGGGCAACTACTATGGCGAGCCGCGCAACTGGATGCTGACCCTGCGCGGCAAGTTCTAAGCGTCGCCGACACGCGCTTGGGTACGCTGCCGCCCGGTCTTGCCGTGCTGCGGTGCAGCCTGCAACAGGGCGCCTGAGGGCAAGCGCAAAGCTTTGGGTTGCTGGGCCCTGTTGGCCCCCAAGCCTCAGAAAGATCTGCGCGCTAACCGCGCGCAGATTTTCTTTTTAGGCCGCAGCCGCCTGCTTGCCCGCACCACGGTAGCGCTCCAGCCAGTGGGCGTAAGGCGCAGGCAGCACCCAGTCTGGCCGGGCTGCCTTGAGCTGCTGGGCGAGGGTGTAGGGGTAGTGCGGGTTGGCCAGCATCGAGCGGCCCATCATCACCAGCGACATCTGGCCCTCGGCCACCACGCGCTCGGCCAGCTCGGGGTCGTCAATGCCCCAGCTCGATGCCACGGGCAGGCCGGCTTCGCGGCTGACGCGGGCGGCAATCGGGGCCAGGAAGGCGGGCTCGCCCCATGGGATCTGCACGCCGGGGATGACAAAGTTCACGCTGACGTTGAGCAGGTCCAGCCCACCTTCGCGCATGCGGCGCACCAGCTCGATCGATTCGGCCAGGGTTTCTTCATCGCGGCCATCGTATTCAATGACGCCAAAGCGGGCGGTCAGCGGCAGGTTCTCGGGCCAGACTTCGCGCACGGCGGCCAGCGTCTCCAGCGCAAAGCGGGCGCGGTTGTCAAAGCTGCCGCCATAGGCATCCTGGCGCTGGTTGGAGTGGGCCGAGAAAAAGCTCTGCGCCAGGTAGCCATGGGCAAAGTGCAGCTCCAGCCATTTGAAGCCGGCAGCCAGTGCGCGACGCGCGGCGGCGACAAAATCTGCCTTCACGCGCTCGATATCGGCCAGGGTCATCTCACGGGGCACACGACCCAGGTCGCCACCAAAGGCGATGGCCGAGGGGGCAATGGTTTGCCAGGCGCGCGGGTCGCTCTCGGGGATATGGTCGTCGCCTTCCCAAGGGCTGTTGGCGCTGGCCTTGCGGCCGGCGTGCGCAATCTGGATGCCGGGCACAGCGCCTGCGGCCTCGATGCCCGCAGCAATGCGTGCCAGGCCGGGCACATGGGCGTCATCCCAGAGGCCCAGGCAGGCAGGGCTGATGCGGCCATCGGCCGAGACGCCCGTGGCTTCAACAATCACCAGGCCCGCGCCGCCCCGGGCGATCGAGGGGTAGTGCACCTGGTGCCATTCGTTGGTGTAGCCATCGGTGGCGCTGTACTGGCACATCGGAGGCACGGCAATGCGGTTGCGCAGGGTGACGTCTTTGAGCGTAAAGGGGGTAAACAGGGCTGACATGAGAATGCTTGGGGTGAAGAAATAAGGGATGGAACGGCCGCCGAAGCTGCCGCCCGCAGATCGCTTTCAGATCTGCAAGGCGAGAGCTCGCCAGCCCAAACAGGGGCTGCTTCGGCCGTCCATCGCCTGCAATTGAGGTGCTACAGCCATAAATCAAATGCTGGTTTTTTATGGTGGCCATCTGCCTAGCTGATATCAGGCAGGCCCTCTTGCATGCATTGCACAGCAGAGGCCTATTCCGGTTTTGTCATGACGCCGTCAAATTAGCGCCTTAGTGTGGCGGCCTGTTACTGTTTTTAGCCGTCCTCACATTTATGCACCGCCTATTTTTGCCGACTGCCACGCTGGCGCTTGTCGCGGCCACCGCGCCTTCCGTCTATGCCCAAACCACCACCGCTTCGCTGGTCGTGGAGTTTGTGGCCGTCCTGGCCCCAGGCGCTAACGCTACCGCTGCCACGCCCGTGCCACTGGGTCCGCTGGCCGTGCTGTTGAGCGTGCTGGCTATTGCACTGGTGCTGCTGCTGGGCAAGCGCAAAGGCGCAGGCCATTGGTTGAGCCTGCCGGTGCTGGCGATGCTTGCCGTTGCGGGTTTCAGCCAGGCAGACAGCACACAAGCCGAAGCAGTGCAGCGCACGCTGGACCTGCAAACCAGCCCGGCAAAAATCAGTCTGGACCGGGATTTCAGCGAGCGTGTCTTGGTGCGCAACACCACCAAGCAAGCAGTGCGCCTGCAGGGTTTGAGCATCCAAAACGGCAACGCCAGCACGCGTCTGTTTTCCACCAGCGATGACAGCCAGGTGCCAGCCTGCAGCAACGACCTGACCTTGGCGGCCGGCCAATCTTGTTCGATTGATGTGGTGGTGTCCGACAACTTCACACGCCAGACGGGCGAGGTGATGGCCGTCCAACTGAAGGACCTGCATCCCACCCAGCCTTCGGTGGGCTACGACCAGATTTACTACCATCTGGCGCGCAAGCAACCCAACATGGCACGCTTTGCGGCTGGCTCCACCAACTTCAAAGACCAAACGGAAGCGACCGAGCTCAAGCGCGCCAAGGACTATTGCGAAGACACGGGCCGAGGCAGCGCCAGCGACTATGTCGTGGGCCAGGTTTCCTTGATCAACGCGACAGGTTTCAAATGCACGGTGGCCAATAGCGATGTCAGCCCTGACGGCCTCAAAACCGTGGTGGTGGGCCCCAATGGCCAGCTCTACCTGACCGATGGTCACCACACCTTCACGACCCTGTGGGAACTGGCCGATGGTGGCCCAGACCTGACGGTGTATGTGCGCGTCGCAGGCAATTTCAGCGATACGCTAGACCTCAGCAGCTTCTGGCAAAAAATGCAGGCCAACAAGTTCGTCTGGCTGTTCGACAAGGCAGGCGCTGCCATCACGCCAGCACAATTGCCTAGCACCTTGGGCCTGAGCGCCCTGGCGGATGACCCTTATCGCTCCTTGGTCTACCTGACCCGCGACATGGGCTACAGCAACGCACAAGTGCAGGAATTTGCCGAGTTCTACTGGGGCCTGTGGCTGCGCGAAGCAGCGGCTGGCCAAGCTGCCATCGATCTGAGCAAATACAAGCTGATGGACCTCAACGCTGCCGAAGTCAATGTCCAAAACGGCGTTGAACTGGCAGGCGCAGGCAGCACAGACAGCTATGTCGCCGCTGTACGTGATGCAGCTTTCAAGATGCGCAGCGCCGCACCCGGAACGGAAATTTTCCCTGGCTTGACCAACACGGCCATGGGCCAGCTCACACCTACCACAAGCGCCTTGAAGACGAAGGACTGGAACGACACGCTGGAAAAAGAAGTCTGGCGCAGTGACGCCAAAAAATCCGGCGACTACCGCAACGGCGGTAAGGCCTGGTACGCCGTAGGCTGGCGTACCTGCCAAGGCGCTCCAGCGCAGCAGCCTGCATGCTGGAACAACTACACCCAGTCGCCACCCTGGGTAGCGCAATAAGCGAGGCCAGCACCTAAGCCCCGTGGAGCGCCGCAACCTTGGGGTTGGGCGCTCATGTGGCAGTCCAGAGGGCCCCTTCAGGGGCCCTTTCTTATGCCTGGGTAGCGGAAAACAGCAGCTCGCGCAGCCAGCGCTGCGCCGGGTTGTGGTGGCTGCGCTCATGCCAGACCGCCAGCTGGCTGAAGCCCGGCACCTCCACCGGAGGCTTGCAGACCGACAGCCCCTCCATGCCAGCGACCAGGCGGCTGGGCAGCACGGCGACCATGTCGCTGGAGCGCAGGATATCGGGCAGCACCACAAAGCATTTGAGCGACAAAGTCACCTCGCGGCGCTGGCCCAGCTTCTCCAGCGCCTCGTCCACCACGCCGTGGAAGCCGCCGCCTTCGTACGACACCAGCGCATGGTCCAGCGCGCAGAACTGCTTGACGCTGAGCTTGCGTCCCGCAGCCGGGTGGCCTTCGCGCATCACGCAGACATAGTGCTCCTGGAACAGCTGGCGCGCATGCATGTCCTGCGGCGTGTTGTCGCCCGTCAAAAACGCCAGGTCGATATCGCCGCGCTCCAGCTGGCCCTGCACCAGGCGCGGCTCCAGCGGGATCAGCGACACGCGGATGCTGGGTGCCTGGCGCTTCAAGGCCGCCAGAAAAGGCACGGCAATGGCGCGCAGCGCATAGTCGGTCGCGGCGATGCGGAAGGTGAGCCGGGCGGTGCTGGGGTCAAACACCGGTGGCTGCAGCAATGCATCGATCTCGCAGAGCATCTGCTTGATGGGCAAGGCCAGATCCAGCGCGCGCTGCGTGGGCACCATGCCGCGCTGGACGCGCGCAAACAAGGGGTCTGCAAAACTTTCGCGCAGGCGCTGCAGCATGCCGCTCATCGCAGGCTGGGTCAGCCCCAGCCTGCCGGCAGCACGGGTCACGCTGCGCTCATCGAGCAGCGCATCCAGGGCCTTGAGCAGGTTGAGGTCCATCTTCTTGATATCTCGCATGCTTATCACAACTCTCAGATAGCTAAATTTGGCTGATATTGTGCTGGGCCTGTTTTGCCGCTGCTGCGCTATGGGTATGGGGCGGGGCAGCGCTGCTGCAGGTGCCAACAGGGTCAAATACGCCTGGTTACAATGCGAGTAATTCCTATTTGCATTGTCTATGGGCCTGTTCGCAGGCCCCCAGCCCTATGTCCAGCGCCGAACCTTCCCTGCACTCCGAAGTTGCCACGCTCTATGCCGACCACCATGGCTGGCTGCAGACCTGGCTGCGCCGCAAGCTGGGTGATGTACACCAGGCGGCCGATCTGGCGCAGGACACCTTTATGCGCCTGCTCTGCCGTGAGGAGCCGGTGCAGGCGCGCGAGCCCCGGGCTTTGCTGACCACGGTGGCCCAGCGCGTGCTGGCCAACCACTACCGGCGCCAGCAGCTCGAACGCGCCTACCTGGAGGCGCTGGCCCTGGTGCCGCAGGCCACGGCCATCTCGCCCGAAGAGCGGGCGCTGCTCTTGGAGGCGCTTGACGAGGTCGACCGCATGCTCGATGGACTGCCCGCGCCGGTACGCCGGGCTTTTTTGATGGCCCAGCTCGATGGCATGAAGCAGGCCGAGATTGCGCTGGCGCTGGGTGTGTCGCTGACCACCGTCAAGCGCTACCTGCTGCAGGCGGGCATGCGCTGCTTTTTTGCGGTGGCGCCATGATGGGCGCCGCTGGTTTGACCGTGCCGCCCGAGGTGGCGCGCAGCGCGGTGGAATGGTGGCTGCAGCAGCAAGAGGGCGCGCTGAATGAGGGCCAGCGCCAAGCCTGGCAGGCCTGGCGGGATGCCGATCCCCTGCATGAACAGGCCTGGCAGCACCTGGCCCGGGTCAACGACAAGCTCAACGCCTTGGCCGCACCCGGTGGCAGGGGCAGTGCCGAGGTGGCCAGGGCGGCCTTGGCACCCCGGGGCTCGGCCCGCCGCCGCCGGGTGGTGCAGACCCTGGCCGTGCTGGTGTTTGGTGGTGCGGTGGCCTGGCAGGCCGAGCAGCAACTGCCTTGGCGGCGCTGGACTGCCGATGTGCAGACCGCCCGGGGCGAGCGCAAGCGCATGCGTCTGGACGACGGCACCCAGCTGGTGCTGAACGGCGCAACGGCCTTGAACATCGACTACAGCGCAGGCCTGCGCCGCTTGCGCTTGGTTGAAGGCGAGGTGCTGATCACCACCGCGCCCGATAGCCAGCAACCCGCCCGCGACTTTGTGGTGCAGACGCGCGAAGGCTTGGCGCAGGCGCTGGGTACGCGTTTTTCGGTTCGCAGCCTGGCGGGTAGAGGCAGTCTGGTGGCTGTGTTTGAGGGTGCTGTACGCCTGAGCCCGGCCCACAACGGGGGCGGCGGGCAGCTGCTGCAGGCCGGCTTTAGCGCGGTGCTGCAAGCGCAGTCGGTATCGGCACCGCAGGCGGCGTATGAAGACAGCCTGGCCTGGACCGACGGCATGCTGGTGGCACGTGGCATGGCACTGGCCGATATGCTGGCTGCGCTGCAGCCCTACAGCGCCGAGCGCCTGGTCTGCGACCCGGCGGTGGCGGGCCTGCGCATGTCGGGCAGCTACCCGCTGGCCGATGTGGCGCGGGTGCTGGCCACGCTCGATGCCTTGCCAGGTTTGCGGGTGCGCCGCCTGGTGCGCTGGTGGGGGCAGCGCGAAGTGGTGGTCGAGAAGGCCGGTTAGCCACGCGCGCAGCAGGGATCAAATACTTTTTTCAAATATTTTGGGCTCAGCCTGGTCTGTTTTGCTTTCTCGCGGGACATGTCAAAGGAAAGCGGCATGGCGCCGTCTTGCACGGCGCTCCTGCCACCCGTCCTCTTTTCTTTGTGATCACCATGGCCAAGTCTTCTGTCCACCCGCGTCCCGCTGCCGGGCTGTCTGCGTTGAGCGCTTCTTCCGCGACCCATGTCTGGGCCTGCCGCAGCCTGGTGCTGGCGCTGGCCTGTGCCGGCATGGCCAGCAGCCATGCCCAGCCCGCTGCTGCATCTCAGGCCGTGGGGGCCAGCCGCAGCTACCAGATCCCGGCCGGCGCACTCGAAGATGCGCTGAACCGCTTTGGGCGCGAATCGGGCCTGCTGCTGTCTTTCACGCAAGCGCAGGTCCAGGGCTTGCGCAGCGCGGGCCTGCAGGGCAGCTATGCGCCGGATGAAGCACTGCAGCGCCTGCTGGCCGGCACCGGCCTGGCCCTGCAGCGCACCGCCGCTGGCGCCTATATCTTGCAAGCCGCGCCGCGCCCGGCCGTGGCACCCGCCAGCGCCGGCCAGGCGGGCGATACCACCTTGCCGGCAGTCACGGTGACCTCGCAGCGCGGCCAGGCGCAGCAGGGCTATGCCAGCCCCGGCCCCGTGTCTGCCACCAAGCTGGGCACCAGCCTGATGGAGACGCCGCGCAGCATCTCGGTCGTGAGCCAGGCGCAGCTGCAGGCCCAGGCGCCCAAGAGCATCGAGCAGGCGCTGTCCTATACACCTGGCGTGGCCACCGAGGTCACCGGCGCCGATGTGCGCATGACGGGCGCCATCATCCGGGGCTTCAGCGATGGCAGCTCGTACTACAAGGATGGGCTGCGCCAGTTTGCCGCCGGCACCTATGGCTCCTGGAACGACGAGATCGACGAGATCGAGAGCCTGGAGGTCATCAAGGGCCCCGCCTCCATGCTGTTTGGCCAAGGCCGGCCCGGTGGTGTCATCCATGTGCTGTCCAAACGGCCCGAGGCGGACCATGTCAACAGCGTGGGCGCCTCGTATGGGCGCTACCACCGCGCCCAGCTCACGGCCGATCTGGGCGGCGCGCTGGATGCCGACGGCAAGCTGCTCTACCGCTTGAACCTCAAGGGCCGCGACAGCGATGGCCGCTCCATCGGATCGCGCGACGACCGCCTGGCCATTGCGCCATCCTTGCTGTGGAATATCTCCAACCAGACCCAGCTGACGGTGCTGGCCAATTACTCACGCGAACGCAGCACGCCCAAGCCCTGGTGGCCCAGCCTGTTCACTTATCCGCAGATCAAGCAGCTGTCGCCCAAGCTGACGGCAGGCGACCCGGCGTTTGACCGCTTTGACCGCGACACGCGCTCGCTGGGCTATGCGTTCTCGCACCAGACCGACAGCGGCTGGACCCTGACGCAGAACCTGCGCTACTCCACGATCGACATCGACTACCGCCACATCTATGCGATGGATGTGCTGGCTGATGGCGACAGCGTGACCCGCGCCAACCTGGCCCAGCGCACCAAGGGCAAAACTCTGGCGATGGACAGCCGGGCGCAGAAGGACCTGCGCTGGGGCGATGTGGAGCACCGCATGGCCTGGGGCGTCGATATCACCAAGTACAAGGAGCGCGGCGGCCTGGGCTTTGGCTGGGATGTGCCCAACCTCAGCCTGAGCGCGCCCGTCTATGGCCAGTCCATCGCGGTGCCTGAGCTCGAAGACAGCAACAGCGACCTGCGCCAGACCGGTATCTACACCCTCAACCAGTTCAAGCGCGGGCCCTGGATTGCCAACCTCAGCCTGCGCCATGATGTGGCCCGCACCACGCAGAACAGCAGCACCCAGCCACGCATGCGCGACAACGCCACCACCGGCAGCGTGGGCCTGCTCTACCAGATGGCCAATGGCCTGGCGCCGTATGCCAGCTACGCGAGCTCGTTCGACCCGACCACCGGCCTGGCCTTTGATGGCAGTGCTTTTGCACCGCGCAAGGGCAAGCAGTACGAGGTCGGCATCAAGTACCAGCCGCCCGGCAGCAAGAGCGTGGTTACCGCCTCGGTGTTTGACCTGCGCCAGACCAATGTGACCACCCAGGACCCGGACCACCCTCGCTTCAGCGTGCAGACCGGCGAGGTGCGCTCCACCGGCTTTGAGCTGGAAGCGCAGATGGCCCTCACGCCAGAAGTGCAGGGCATGCTTGGCTACACCTACCTGGACCCGCGCACCACCCAAAGCAACCGGCCAGCTGAGATCGGCCAGCAAACCTTGCAGACCTCGCGCCACATGGCCAGCCTCTGGCTGGACTACCGCCCGCGCAGCCTGCCGGGCGTGATGGTGGGGGCTGGCCTGCGCTACAAGGGCCGCTCGCCCTATAACCTGGCCTCCAATGGCAGCCCGAACTACAACGACGCGGTGACCGTGGCCGATCTGGCGCTGGCCTATGAAACACCCCAGTACCGCATGGCGCTCAACGTCAACAACCTCTTCAACAAGACCTACTATGCGGGCATCTTCCGTGGCGTGGACCGTGAGGCGACTGTGAGCTTCAAGTACTTCTTCTAAGTACGCGTAGTGATAAAAGCGCCGCTCCTGGGGCAGAGGACAGAAAATCAGTATGGCTATTGAGAATGATTCTCTTTACATGGCTTATGATCCAGCCCCATGGAATTGTCAGCCTCCTTCACCCGCGCGCTATTGACCGGCTTTGACCGGGCCTATGCCGACCTGGTGCGGGTGGCGACGCGCAGCACCGGCAGCCGCGACGAGGCAGGCGAGCTGGTGCATGAGACCTGGCTCAAGCTGGCCGAGCATGCCCAGGCCAGTGGCCAGGCGGAGGCCGCGGGCGACCAGCCCGATGACACCACGGCCTACCTGGCGGTGATGACCCAGCACCTGGCGCTGGACGCGCACCGCCGCCGCCAGCGCCACGGCCGCTATGTGGAAGGCGCTGTGCTGCAGGAGCAGCTGGCGCCCAGCCATGCGCCGGATGTGGCCGATTCCGTGATGTACCGCCAGGCGCTGGCGGTGCTGGAGACGGCACTGGCCGGCCTGCCCGAGCGCAGCCGCGCCGCCTTTGTGGCCCACCGCATCCATGGCGACAAGCAGCCGCTGATTGCCGAGCGCTTGGGCGTATCGCTGAACACCATCGAGCGCGATCTGATCCAGGCCAGTGCCTGTGTGGAAGATGCGTTGCAGCGCTGGCGCGGCAACCAGCTGGGCAGCGCCCGGCGTGCCGGCCGGCGCCGCAGCCTGGCCGCGCTGCTGAGTTTTGCCGGTGTGGGCCTGGGCGGTCATCTGGGCTGGCAGCAGTGGCAGCTTTACCGCCAGCAGCATGTGCAGTGGCAGGCCAGCTGGCAGAGCCCACGCGGCCAGCAGGTGCGGCATGCGCTGCCCGATGGCTCCAGCCTGCTGCTCGATGCTCTCAGCCAGGCGCAGCTGCAGTATTTTGCGGCGCGCCGATCGGTGCAGCTGCTGCAAGGTGCGGCCTTTTTTGACGTGGCGCGTGATGAGAGCCGGCCTTTTGAGGTGCAGGCGGCCGGCCTGCGCATCACGGTGCTGGGCACACGCTTTGGTGTGGAGATCACGCCGATGGGCCGGGGGCCCAGCCGGGTCAGCGTGCAGGTGGAATCGGGCCGGGTGCGTGTGGAGCCGATGGCCGAGGGCGACGCCATCGAAACGCCGCAGGATGATGGCTTTGTGCATACGCTGGAGGCCGGACAGGCGCTGCAGTGGGCGGCGGGCGACCGCAGCCCCGAGTTGTCGTCCGTGGAGTCGGCTGCTTCCTGGCGCCATGGCGAGCTGGTGTTCCAGCATGCCACCCTGGGCCAGGCACTGGAGCGGCTGGCGCGCTATGCGCCGTTTGCGATGGAAGCCACGCCGGATGCAGCGCGCCTGCCGCTCAGCGGCCGGGTACGTATTGCGCAGGCCCAGGCCTGGATTCAGGCACTGCCCCGGGCCTTGCCGGTGCAGGTGCAGCCGCAAAGCGATGGCAGCCTGCTGCTCAGCCGCCGCAGCCGGTCTTGATGGAGCAGGGCACGGTATGGCACTGCACTACGCGGGCTGCGGCAGCCGCGATCCAATTATTTTTCAGGAACTTTCAGGGCCGATCGTCCTTGTGGTGAGCGTTTGCTTTCACCCCATCTTCACAAGGACGATTTTCATGCCTTCATTGCTTTTCCGTGCCCGGCACACACCGCTGGCCCATGCCGCACTCTTGCTGGTTCTGGCGCTGCCGCTGCAGGGCGCACTGGCGCAAACCGGCGCCCCGGCGCAGACCCAGCGCTTTGACATGGCCGCCCAGCCGCTGGCCGCTGCGCTGGACCAGTTTGCCCGCCAGGCCGGCCTGCAGCTGGTGTTTGCCCCCGAGCTGGCTACCGGCCGCCAAGCCCCTGCTCTGCATGGCCAGCTGCCGCTGCGCGAGGCGCTCGACAGCCTGCTCAAGAACAGCGGCCTGCATGGCCGCATGCAGGATGGCACCTTGACGGTAGAGACGGCGCCCACGCGCGAGAGCACCTTGGCCGAGGTGCGGGTGCAGGCGCGCCGCGCGATAGACGGCACCACGGAAGACACCGGCTCCTACACCAGCCGGGTGACCAGCATTGCCTCCAAGTCTGACCTGGCTTTCCGCGAGATTCCGCAGTCGGTATCGGTGGTGACGCGGGCGCAGCTCGATGACCGCCGCCTGACCGAGGTGCGCGATGCGCTGGCCGCCACGCCGGGCATCACGACGACCTTGACCAATGCCGAGGCCGCGAACTTCTTCTCGCGCGGCTTCCAGATCGACAGCATGCAGGTCGATGGTGGCGCGCCGCTGAACATCTCCAACTTCACCTACAGCGCCGCGCAGAACATGGATTTCTACGACCGGGTCGAGGTGATGCGGGGCGCATCCGGCCTGCTGGGTGGCGTGGGCGATCCGGGCGGCATCATCAACATCGTGCGCAAAAAACCCTTGGCTGAGCCGCGTGTGACGGTGCAGCAGTCGCTGGGCAGCTGGAACAACTACCGCAGCATGCTCGATGTGACCGGGCCGCTGGCGCTTGAAGGCCGGGTGCGTGGCCGGGCTGTGGTGTCCTATACCGACAGTGACTCCTTCATCGATATCAAGCACCAACGCTCGCCCCAGTTCTACGGCATCATCGAGGCCGATCTGAGCCCCGACACCTTGCTGACTGCAGGCCTGAGCCGCGCCAACATCCGCATGCGCGGCGAGGGCGGTGGCGATGTGCCGCGCTACAACGATGGCAGCGACATCGGCCTGCCGCGCAACACCAGCTTGACCCAGCCGTGGTCCACCGGCTTTACCCAGAACTCCGAGCTGTTTGCCGCGCTGGAGCACAGGCTGAACCCGAACTGGCGCGCCAAGCTGAACGTGACCCGCACCTCGTCCGACTACGACGGAACCACTGCCTTTGGCTATGGCGCACTGGACCGTGAAACCGGCACCGGCGTGACCTGGAACGGCGGCGGCCACTACCTGTACAAGAACACCCAGACCGTGGTGGATGCCAGCCTGTCGGGCAACTTCTCGCTGCTGGGGCGCACCCATGAGCTGGTGCTGGGCGTGGATCGCCAGAGCGTTGAGAGCTTCTGGAATGTGGGCTACTCCAGCGATCCATCAGGCGTGGTGCCGATTGATGTGTTCAACCCCGGCAGCTGGCAGCCAGCGGCGGCGGGCCCGGTCTCGCGCCGCTACAACCCCTGGGGGCAAAAGCAGCTGGGCGGCTATGGCGTGCTGCGCCTGCACCCCACGGACCGGCTGCATGTCATCCTGGGTGGGCGCTACGCCAAGTACAAGTTCAACCAGGTGTATGAGTCGATGGATGCGGCCGGCAACTGGGAGCTGGCATCGGGCAGCCGCTTCAGCGAGCCGGGCAAGTTCAGCCCCTATGGCGGCGTGATCTATGACCTGAATGGCCAATGGTCTGCCTACCTGAGCTATGCCTCCATCCTCAAGCCGCAGGCGCTGTCCAAGTCGGGCCCACCGCCCGGCGATTCGCTGGCGCCTGTTAAGGGCAAGAGCTATGAGGCCGGCCTCAAGGGCGAGCTGATGGAGGGCAAGCTCAATGCCACCTTCAGTGTCTTCAATGTGGAGCGCACGGGCACAGCCGTGCTCGACACGCGCTACCCCAGCAACCACGAGGAATGGTCGGGCAACTGCTGCTACCTGCCACAGGGCCGGGTCACCAGCCGGGGCTTTGATGTGGAAGTGGGCGGCGAGCTGCGTCCGGGCTGGCAGGCCTCGGCGGGCTACACCTATGTTTCCACCCGCGATGAGACCGAGGGTGCGCCTTTCAGCAGCATCACGCCGCGCCATCTGCTCAAGCTGAGCACCGCCTACACCTTGCCGGGCGAGTTGTCTGCCTGGCGCGTGGGGGCCAGCGCCCACATCCAGAGCAAGCACTATGTGAAAGACACCTTGTATGACGCGGACTGGAACCCGGTGCGCAGCTATGACTTCACCCAAGGCGGCTACGCCGTGTGGAATGCCATGCTGCAGTACAAGGTCGACCCGCGCTGGACGGTGACCTTGAACATCAACAACCTGTTCGACAAGACCTACTACCAGTCGGTGGGTTATGCGAGCGGCAGCAACTACTACGGCAGCCCGCGCAGCGCGATGCTTACTTTGCGGGGGACCTTCTAAACAATAAAAGCGCCGGGCCGCTGGCTTGAACCAGCACCGTTTGAGGGCCCACCCGCTGTCACAGGCGGGAGGATCCTCGACAGGTGCTTACAAACCAAATGGCCCTTTTTCGCATCTCGTTTGTCATGTAAGAGGAGGGGCCTGAAAAGGCCCATTGGCGACTTAAAAAATTGTTTACCCCGCAACCACCACGATGTCCCTAACCATGAACCCCATTTCTAACGCACCCAGCGCCCACCCGGGCCTGTCCGTCCTGAGCCGCTTGCTGGCCGCCGTGTTCGGCGGCTACCTGCTGGCCAGCGCCTTGGCCGTCTTCCTGGCGGCCGTGCTGCCGGCTGCCCGGGCCGAGGCCGTGCTGGCCGGCATGCAGTGGAGCTTCGCGCTGCATGCGCTGGCGGCGGTGTGGGCGTTCTCGCCGGTCTCGCCGGGTAAGGTCTGGCTGGGGATTGCACTGCCCAGCGCACTGCTGGCAGCTGGCGCCTTGGTGCTGGGACGCTGACATGGGCAAGACCGTGATCGACAAGCGGCCGGGCAGCGGCGCAGGGCGGGGCGGGTTTCGCCAGGCGCAGGCCTGGCTGCATACCTGGTGCGGGCTGTGGTTCTCCTGGCTGCTGTATGCGGTGTTCCTGACCGGCACCCTGGCGGTGTTCCAGGAGGCGATTGGCCACTGGATGACGCCTGAGCACCATGCCGAGGAAGCGGCGCATGAGGCCGAGCAGGCGGCTGTCGAGGCCGCAGGCCTGGCCTCCAGCCGGGGCCAGCGCCTGGCCTGGGGCGCGGCCTTTATGGAGAAGTACCACCAGGGCGCCGAGATGTGGGAGATCTGGCCCACCGATGCCAAGGGCGGCGGCGACCTGAAGGTCTACTGGTTTGACCAGAAGCGCCAGTATGCCGATGCCGAGCTGGACACCCGCACGGGAGAACCTTTGGATGAGCACCACCATGGCGCGATGCGGGCCACGATGGGCGGCGAGCATTTTGTGCATTTCCACTACGAGCTGCATGCCGGCCAGGCCGGGCTGTGGGTGGTCGGTGTTGCCGGCATGGCCATGCTGGTGGCGCTGCTCAGCGGCGTGATTACGCACAAGCGGATTTTTCAGGACTTTTTCACCTTCCGTGCCCGCAAGGGCCAGCGCAGCTGGCTGGATGCGCACAATGCCGTGGCGGTGTTGACCCTGCCATTCCAGCTGATGATTGCCTACACCGGCATTGCGATATCGGCGCTGACCTTTATGCCCGCCGGCATCTGGAGCCAGTACGGCACGGCGCCCGGCGCCGTCCAGACCTTTGCGGCCGAGCTGGGCGAGCCCGGCAAGCCGCCACGCTCGGGCGAGCCCATGGCGGTGCCCGATCTGGAAAGCTTTGCCGCACGTGGCCAGGCACTGATCGGCCAGCCCGTGCGTGCCGTGGTGGTGAACCACCCTGGCGATGCAGCCGCGCGCGTTGGCATCTACGGCTGGAACAGCGATGCCGATGCCGACAAGCGCCTGAGCCCCAATACCGGCATGGCCATGTTCTCGGCCGCCAGCGGCGAGCTGCTGCAGCTGCGCATGCCGGGTGAGGCCGAAGGCGGTGGTGCATCGCTCGCCCAGTCGGTGATGGGCGGGCTGCACATGGTCAAGTCTGGCGGGTGGGTGATGAAGTGGCTGTACTTTGTCTGCGGCCTGGCAGGCACCGCCATGATGGCCACCGGCGCCATCCTGTTTGTCGTCAAGCGCCGCAGCAAGCACATGGGGGAGTTTGGCAGCGCCACGGCCACCGTCTACCGCTTGATCGAGGGGCTGAATGTGGCGGCCATTGCCGGCCTGGGTGTGGCCTGCATTGGCTACCTCTGGGCCAACCGCCTGCTGCCGCTGGAGCTGCCGCTGCGCGCGCAGTGGGAGCTGGGCGTCTTCTTTGGGCTGTGGCTGGCCGCGCTGCTGCATGGCCTGCTGCGCGCTCCGGCCAAGGCCTGGCTGGAGCAGATGGCGCTGCTGGCTGCCCTCTGCCTGCTGCTGCCGGTGCTGAATGCGGTGACCGTGGGCGACCATTGGCCGGCGCAACTGCTGCGCGGCGATTGGGAAAGCGCCGGCGTGGAGCTGGGCGCCTGGGCTTTTGGCCTGGCCGCCGTCTGGGCCTGCCGGGTGCTGGGGCGCCGCCGCGCGCTGGTCGCGGGCAAGGCAGCATCTTCAACCGCTAACAAGCTACAGGTGGGCGCATGAACAGTTGGCAAGCATCCGGATACGCATTGGCGCTGGCCTTTGCCGGCATGACGGCCCTGGCCTTTGCGATGGACCGCCACCATGAGCAGCTGACGGGCGAGCGAGACATACCGCTGCGGCGCAGCCGCTTGCTGCGCCTGCTGGGCAGCCTGCTGCTGGCGGCCGCCGTGCTGCCCAGCGTGGGCGGTTGGGGCGCCACCGTGGGCGTGGTGGCCTGGCTGGGTTGGATATCTGCAGGGGCACTGGTCGCTGTGTTGTGGATTGCGGCTGCGCCGCGCTGGGCGGCGCGTGCAGCGGCTGCGCTGGCGCCGCTGGCCTTGTTGGGTTTGTGGTGGTGGGCTTGACGGCCTGCAAATGAATAACTGGGGGAGCTATGGTGGGGGAAGCAATGAAGGGTGTGCAGAAGAACGTGGCTGAGGGAGCGATCTCATGAAGGCCTCGCGCGTAGGAGTAACCGTGGTCGCCGTTGCGGCGGTGGTGGCAGGGGCGGTGCTATGGTGGTCGGGCCGCCCGGCCATGGCTTACCAGAGCGAGCCGGTGGCGCGCCAGGATATCGAGGCCACGGTGACAGCAATTGGCACCTTGCAGCCGCGCAGCTATGTGGATGTGGGCGCCCAGGTTTCGGGCCAGATCCTGAAGCTGAAGGTGGAGCCTGGTGCCGAGGTGGCCAAGGGCGATCTGCTGGTGGAGATTGACCCCAGCGTGCAGCGCGCGACGGTGGATGCAGGCCGCGCCTCGTTGGCGGGCCTGCGCGCCCAGCTGGCCGAGCAGCAGGCCCAGCACCGGCTGGCGGGCCAGCAGCTGCAACGCCAGCAGCAGCTGAGCGCACACGAGGCCACGCGCGAGGAAGACCTGCAGACCGCCCAGGCCAACCTGGCCATGGCCGTGGCGCGCATGGATCACCTCAAGGCCCAGATCAGCCAGACCCAGGCATCGCTGAAGGCCGATGAGGCACGCC
This sequence comes from Comamonas sp. JUb58, assembly GCF_004364775.1. Lineage (GTDB taxonomy): Bacteria > Pseudomonadota > Gammaproteobacteria > Burkholderiales > Burkholderiaceae_C > Comamonas. The sequence continues at coordinate 107,725 of NZ_SOAL01000001.1, read as the reverse complement.
TGGGTTACACCCGCATCTATGCACCGATGGCGGGCACCGTGGTGTCGGTCGAGGCACGCGAGGGCCAGACCCTGAACGCGACCTACCAGACGCCCAATATCCTGCGCATTGCCGATCTGTCGGCGATGACGGTCTGGACCGAGGTGTCCGAAGCCGATGTTCGCCGCGTCAAGGAAGGCATGCCCGTCTACTTCACCACCCTGGGGGGTGCTGGCCAGACCAAGCCCCGGCGCTGGAAGGGCCAGGTGCGCCAGGTGCTGCCCGCGCCCGCCGCCAGCCAGGCCCAGCCGGCCGGCAATGCGCAAACGCCGGCACCCGCCACCAAGGCCGTGGCCTATACCGTGCTGTTTGACGTGGGCAATGACGACGCTGAGCTGATGCCGCAGATGACGGCACAGGTGGTGTTTGTCAGCGCCAGTGCCAGCCAGGCGCTGGCGGTGGCGCTGACGGCGGTGGAGGAAGACAAGGCCCGCGAAGGCGCCCACGTGGCCCGGGTGCTGGATGCCAACGGCCAACCCCAGACCCGCAGCGTGAAGGTGGGCATACGCAGCCGCCACCAGGTGGAAGTGCTGGAAGGTCTGGCCGAAGGCGAGAAGGTCGTCATCGGCGAGACCGCGCTGGAGCGTGGCCCCAGGTGGCTGCAATGGTGAGCGGCCCGGTTGACGCAAACCAGCCACTGATCGCACTGCGGGGCATTCGCAAACACTATGGCGACCCCGCCAGCGGCCAGCCGCTGGTGACCGTGCTGCATGGCATTGACCTGGATATCTACGCGGGCGAATTTGTGGCTGTCGTGGGCAGCTCGGGCTCGGGCAAGTCCACCTTGATGAACATCCTGGGCTGCCTGGACCGGCCCAGCGATGGCAGTTACCACTTCCAGGGCCAGGATGTGGCGCAGTTTGACTCGGACGCGCTGGCCTGGCTGCGGCGCGAGGCCTTTGGCTTTGTCTTTCAGGGCTACCACCTGATCGCCAGCGAAAGCGCCAGTGAGAACGTGGAGATGCCGGCGATCTACTCTGGCCTACCCAAGGAAGAACGGGTGCAGCGCGCCCAGGGCCTGCTGCAGCGCCTGGGCCTGGGCGAGCGCCTGGGCAACCGGCCCAACCAGCTCTCGGGCGGGCAGCAGCAGCGCGTGTCGATCGCGCGGGCGCTGATGAATGGCGGCCACATCATCCTGGCCGACGAGCCCACCGGCGCACTCGACTCGCACAGCGGCGCCGAGGTGATGGCGCTGCTGCGCGAGCTGGCCGCTGCCGGCCACACCATCATCCTGATCACCCACGACCGCGATGTGGCAGCGCAGGCGCAACGCGTCATCGAGATCAGCGACGGCCGCGTTGTGGGCGACAGCGCCAGCCAGCCTGCAACGGCGGCAACCACTGCAACCATCGCACAAGGCGAGGGCACACGCATGGAGCTGGCGCCGGTGCCCCAGGGCGGCAGTGCCTCGGCCGCGCCACTGGTGGCCGAGCTGTTGGAGGCCGCACGCTCGGCCTGGCGGGGCATGCGCCTCAACCGGGTGCGCACCAGTCTGACCTTGCTGGGCATTGTGATTGGCGTGGTCTCGGTGATCGTGATGCTGGCCATTGGCGAAGGCGCGCGGCGCAAGGTGGTCGAGCAGATGGGCACTATGGGCACGGCGATCCTCTACATGGGCAGCAAGCCGCCAGCGACCGGCGGGCCGGCAGGCCAGATAACAGAAGAAGACCTCGATGCCTTGCGCGAGCTGCCCGAGATACGGCGCGTGATGCCGGTGATTGGCGACCCCATCACCGTGCGCTATGGCAATGCCGACAAGCAGGTCTATGTGTTTGCCGCCAGCGAAGAAATGCCGCTGGTACACCACTGGAAGCCCAAGCTGGGCCGCTACTACACGGACACCGAGGACCGCGATCTGGCGCCGCTGGTGGTGCTGGGCCACAAGGCGCACAAGCACTTCTTCCCCGACACCCCCAACCCGCTGGGGCGGCAGCTGATCATCGGCACCTCGGCCTTCGAGGTGATTGGCGTGATGAGCGAGCGCGGGGCGGATTCGGGCGCGCAGGACTATGACGACATGGTCTTCATCCCCTACCAATCGGGCCGGGCACGCGTCTACCAGGCGCAGACCCAGCCGGACTATGTGGTGGTCGAGGCCATGTCCTCCGAGGTGGTCAACGAGGCCGAGACGGCCATCCACCGCGTGCTGCTGGCACGCCATGGCGGCCGCGAAGACTTTGGCATCGGCAATGCCGCCGCACGCATCCAGGCCGAGGCGGCCACGCGCCAGAGCATGGCGGTGATGCTGGGGCTGATTGCTGCGGTGTCGCTGGTGGTGGGCGGCATTGGCGTGATGAATGTGATGCTGATGACGGTGCGCGAGCGCACGCGGGAGATCGGCATCCGCATGGCCGTGGGTGCGCGGCAGAGCGACATCCTGCGCCAGTTCTTGACCGAAGCCAGCCTGGTGACCCTGTCGGGTGGCACCGTGGGCCTGGTGGTGGGCGCCTTGGTAGGTGCCGTGCTGGTGCTGGCCGGTGTGCCGGTGGTGTTTTCCATCCGGGCCATGGCCGGTGCCTTTGCCTGTGCGGTGGTCACCGGTCTGGTGTTTGGTTATATGCCGGCCAAGACGGCCGCGCGCCTGGACCCAGTGCGGGCCCTGGCAGGAGAGTGAGTATGCAGATCTTCCCAATCGCCAGCGCGCTGGCAGCGGCCCTGGTGCTGGCCGGCTGTGTGTCGGCGCCGCCGCAGGTGCAGCAGTCGCAGTTGCAAGCGCTGGATGTGCCTGCCCAATGGCAGCGCAGTGACGCGGCCCAAGGCGATGCCGTCACCCAGGGCTGGTGGCGCAGCTTTGGCAGCGCGGAGCTGGATGCGCTGGTGGCCGATGCCCAGCAGCACAGCCTGGATGTGGCCGCCGCCATGGCCAGGGTGCAGCAGGCACAGGCCAGCGCCCGCTATGCCGGGGCCGAGCTGTTGCCCACCGTCAACGCCACGGCCCAGGCCGGGCACCAAGGCCGGTTGGGCGGCCATGCCGAGACGACGGGCCGCAACCTGTCGGTCGGCCTGGCTGCCAGCTATGAGCTGGACCTCTGGGGCCGCCTGCAGTCGCAGCGCGATGCGGCAGGCGCTGCGCTGCGCGCCAGCAGTTTTGACCACGACACGGTGCGTCTGTCGGTCACCGCCGCAGTGGCAGATGCCTGGCTGTTGAACGTGGGCCTGCGTGAGCGCGGTGAGATTGCCCAGCGCAATCTGCAAACCGCCAAGCGCCTGCTGGCGCTGGTCGAATCCAAGGCCAATTTTGGCGCGGCCACATCGCTGGAGCTGGCGCAGCAACGCGGCCTGGTGGCGGCGCAGCGCCGCGCGCTGGCGGCCCTGGACCAGCAGCAGGCCGATGCCCAGCGCAGCCTGGCCTTGCTGCTGGGCCAGGCGCAAGGCCCTGCCGTCAGCCAAAGCAGTGTGCTGGCCTTGCAGGTGCCCCGTATCGACCAGGGTGAGCCCATCGAGCTGGTCACCCGCCGGCCCGACATTGCCCGCGCCGAGGCCCGCTTGCAGGCGGCCGATGCCGACCTGGAGGCCGCACGCGCCGCCATGCTGCCCCGCCTGAGCTTGACGGCCGAGCTGGGCGCACAAGGCCGCCAGCTGCACCGCGTGCTGGACAACCCGCTGTACTCGCTGGCTGCTGGCCTGGCTGCGCCCATCTTTGATGCCGGCCGCCTGGCAGCCAACCGCGACCTGGTGATCGCCCAGCGCGAGGAGTTGCTGCTGGCCTACCGCCAGAGCATCGTCCAGGCCTTCAGCGATGTGCAGACCGCCTTGAACGCCGTTGCCGGTGTGCAGCAGCAGGCGCTGGCGCAAGAGGAAGAACTGCGCCAGGCCCGCAAGGCGCTGGCGCTGGCCGAGGCCCGCTACCGCGCCGGTGCCGAAACCCAGCTGGTGCTGTTGGATACCCAGCGCTCGCTGTACCAGGCGCAGGACTTGGCAGTGCAGCTGCACCAGGAGCGCCTGCGCGCCAGCGTGGCCTTGTACAAGGCGCTGGGCGGCGGTTGGGGGCAGGTGCAGGGCGAGACCAACAAGGGTTAGCGCTTTAACGCTTCTGGTGGGCCAACGCTGCCAGGGTGTTGGCCAGTGCGGTGCTGGCACGCTGGCCATTGGTGCTGCCTACGCGGCTGTCCAGCAGTTGCACTGCCTGCTGCAACTGGACGGCGCTCAGCCCGGCGTTCAGGCTGATGCGGATATGCGATTGCAGCTGCGATTCGGCGCCCCTGCCAGCGCCGACAGCATGCCGACAGTGGGCAGCTCGCGGCTGTGCCCGTCGAGGTTGTCACGCTCAAAGATGGCGCCAAACAGGTGCGATTGCAGGTACTCGCCAATCGCAGGCGCAAAGTCAAACAGGGGACCTTGCACGGGCGCCCCTGCCAACTGGGTCTGGTTGGCGCGGCCGGCAGCGCGCAGTGCATCGCCTTGCGCAATGGCGCGGCTGGGTGCGCAGCCGGGTGCATCGACAATGCCGCTTTTTTCGCGCTGATGCAGCAGCTGCATGAAGGTATTCAGCGCATTGAGGCTGCGCGGAAAGCCGGCATAGGCGTAAAGCTGTACCAGCACTTCGCGGATATCGCTGATGCTCAGGCCCGCCTCCAAACCGGCTTGCAGGCTGGAGGTCAGCCGCTCCATGTCGCCTGCGGCCGCAAACGCTGCGATCGGCAGGATGGCCTGCTGCTGGGCACTCAGCACCTGCGACGGTGCTTGGCTTTTGCCGTTGGCCGTGCAGGCCTGCGCACTGGTAGCCGCCGGGCTGGTGGCCGTGCTCTGTGCCGACGATTCACCGGCCATCAGCACCAGGCCAGCTGCGCACATCAGCTGCTGCATGGTTTTAGCGGGGGTTGTATTGCGCATCGCTGACGAGCTCCTTCCAGTCGGCGTTCTTGCCGTTCTTCAGATAGGTCACCGCCATATGGCGCATACCGGTGGTGGCAGCGGCGCCATGCCAGTGGCGCACATCGGCATCGATCCAGACGACATCACCGGCCTGGATGTTCTGCCGGGCCTGGCCATCCTGCTGTATCCAGCCTTTGCCATCGGTGACCACCAGCAGCTGCCCGACAGGGTGGGTGTGCCAGGCGGTGCGGGCACCCGGTGCAAAGTCCACCATGCCCACACTGCCTTGCTGCGCGCTGTCGCCCGCCGCCTTGATGTCTACCGCGACATGGCCGCTGAAGTTCTGCGCCGCGCCGATCATCGTGGCCGGCGTGCCAGCAGGGCTGATGTGGATGCCCTGGGCTTGGGCCATGCTGGTGCTGATCAGCATGTAGGCGCCTGCGGCTATCAGGTGTTTGCTCATGCGGCCTCCTGTTCGGTGGGATGCTGGCTGCTGCCAGGGATTCGGGTGGGCACGGGCGTGCCTGTTGTGTGGGCTGTATAGCCGTTTATCTGCATAGTCAACTCCAGGGAAAGGCCGCTGGCGCGGCCGGGTGATCCATGGTTTGCATGCTAGAGATTTAGCGACTTTTGATTGAGCCCTTGAGGGCGCATGCCGCCATGAGCGGGGCTCATGAATGGGGGCGGCAACAAGATCCATCGTTTGGTGTAAGGTGCAGCGGTTCTACTACTTTGAGCAATTGCATGAACGGACTGCAGATAGATACCGTCATTTTTGACCTCGGCAATGTGCTGATTCAATGGGACCCGAGGCACTTGTACCGAAAGATTTTTGGACCCGACGTCGCAGGTATGGAGGCCTTCTTGGAAGAGGTGTGCAGTCCTGATTGGAACGAACGTCAGGACCAAGGCCGGCCATGGCGTGAAGGCATTGCAGAGGCCATTGAAAGGCATCCGTCCCAGGAGGCGAACATCCGTGCCTTCTACGATCGGTGGGAGGAAATGATGCCTGGTGCGAACAACGAGGTGGTGGACCTATTGAGGGAGCTAGGCCAGGGCCATCTGCGCCTGCTGGCACTGACCAACTGGTCCACCGAGACCTTTCCCATCGCGCAAGCGCGGTTTGACTTTCTCAACTGGTTCGAGGGTATTGTTGTCTCGGGTCACGAGCGGCTGGTAAAGCCTCAAGCCGAGATTTTTGATCTCACCATCCAACGATTCGGTCTGAGCCCTAAATCCACCGTCTTCATTGATGACAGCCTGCGTAATGTGGAAGCGGCCAGGCGTTCGGGGATGCATGCCATCCATTTTGTCGGTGTTGATGATCTGCGTGCGCGACTCAGAGAGGCTGGGCTGGCGATTGCTTAAGCGTCTGTCAGGCCGCACTTCTTGGTGACCGCTATTGGTGGCACCGCGGCCTGAGACAACGCTCTAGCCAAAACTAAGAAGGCCCGCCGATACCCTAAGCGGGCTCCTCGGCCCAGGCGACTGGATACGCGTCTCGCTACGACTCCTATCATTTTTCTGCGCGAAACAGTTGCACGACGCTGGTCATGTTTTCTAAACCCAGACCTTGTGCACGGGCCCGTTGGAAGACCGCGTGGGCAGCCGCGAGTGTCGGTGCATTGGCGTTCGAGCCCGCTTCCCGCAAGGTGTAGCCAAAATCCTTTTCCATCAGTTCCACCGGGAACTGAGGTGCAAACTGCCGCTGCACCATCGTGCTGGAGAGATAGGTAAATACAGGAGCCCAAACGGAGGTCTTTGCCATGGCGTTCAGAACTTCAGACGTATTGGCTTGCTGGCGCTCCAGCATGGCAATGACTTCTGCCAGTCCGGTCACCTGAATGCCTAGCATGGCGTTGGTGGCCAGTTTTGCAAGGGCTCCATGGCCAAGCGCACCCACATGTTCTACACGGGATCCCAGCGTCTGAAGAAGGGGCAGGCAGCGGGCAAGCGTCGGTGCATCACCGCCAACCAGGTAAGTCAGTTGACCTGCATCTGCCTGCGCGCGCGAGCCTGAGACCGGTGCCTCCAAAAAGGAGATGCCACGCTCTTGCATACGGCGGCCAAGTTCTCGGACCCACCCAGGCGTGAGGGTGGAGCTATCGATAGCGATGGCCGTCGGCACCATGCCTGCAAGTGCGCCGGTGTTTGCATCGAGCCAAACCTGCCGCGATGCCTCATCGTCACGCAGCATGGCAATCACCACCTCTGCGCCACTGGCTGCCTCTGCTGGTGAGGCGGCATGGTGAGCCCCCGCGTCTATCAGTGCTTGCACGGCGTGGGGGGACCGATTCCAGACGGTTAGCTTATGCCCGGCTGCAAGCAATTGGGCAGACATTCGCGATCCCATTGCGCCCAAGCCCAAAACGGTTATATGACTCATTTTTTTCTCACTGACGATGACTGAACTCAACGATGACGCGCCTTGCCTTCGCGGCTTACAACAATGGCGAGCAATCCGGCCAAACCAAAGCAGGCCGACAGATAGGGAATGGGGTGAGGCCCTGCCAGGTTAATCAGCATGCCGCCCAGTAGAGAGCCGAGACCAATGGCTGCGTTGAAGACGGACACATTGATGGCGGTTGCGGCATCGGCCGCGCCGGGAATGCGTGATGCTTCCTTGAACACCAAGGTTTGCAGCAGTACCGGCAATGCTCCGTATGCGGCTCCCCATGCGGCCAGTGCAATGAAAATGGCCGTGGTACTGCCAGAGGCCGAGTTGGTACATGCCAGGCTCAGCGTGAAGAGCGCCGTTACCAGGCCAAGGCTAGTGCGCGGTGCGCGGGATGCAAATGGGCCTATGGCAAAGTTGGTGACCACGCCTGCCACACCATAGACGAGCAGCAGCATACTGATCTGTGCGGGACTCTGACCCGCCATCTGCTCCAGATAAGGAGTGACATAGGTGTAGGCCAGGAAGTTGCCAGTCACCACCAGCGCCGTAATACCGAACACGGCGAGCAGTGGGCCGCTCCTGAGTACCGAAGACATTGCGCCACGCTTGGCTGTCTTAGTGATGCGAACTGCCGGAACCGACCAGGCAACGATGGTGAACACCAATAGGCTCAGCACCGAGAGTGCGGCGAAAACGGCGCGCCAGCTGTACATATCTCCCAGCATGGTGCCTGCGGGAATACCCAGAACAGCAGCGAGCGAGACACCTCCGAATACGATCGAGGTGGCCCTCACGGCATTGCGAGACGACACCATATGCACTGCCGTCACGACAGCCGTCGACCAGAAAACGCCAATGGCGGCTGCGACGAGAATGCGCCCCAGAAAGACGACAAAGTAGCCTGGTGCGAGGAACGTGACCAAGTTGCCGATGCAGCACACGGCCAACAACCCCGCCATCAGCACTTTCCGGTTGAGACCGCCCAACAGGCTGGTGAGCGGAGCGGCCGTGAGCGCAACCATGAAGGCAAAGATGGTGACGAGATAGCCTGCAGCGCCAAGAGACACATGCAGGCCTTCCGCCATCATTGGCAGTACGCCGACAGGCATCAGTTCGGTGCTTACAAAGGTAAAGCAACCCAGGCTCAAAGCGATCACTGCAGCGGCAGCCCTCGCCTTGGAAATGCCGCTGCTTCGGTGATGAGATCTGTCTTGATGGGTCGATGGGTCGGTACTGGATTCAGTGGTGTGTGAGTGCATGAATGATCTCCGTTGAAACGATTAACTGAGAAGGATTGAGAAAGAAGTCCGCTTTTTGGACATAGCTGCGCCTTACCCGTGTGGAACCATCACGTGGCTGGTTTGGACCTGAGTCGCTTTAGAGCTGCTGACACCAGCCCTGATGTGTCCTTTGCCTGGCCGGCCGACCCAAGCCTTGCCGTACGCCTGTATGGGCTGCGGCTTGATGCCTGGTCGGGGACGCCTTCGCTTTGCTGGATCGTGCTAGCGGCTCTCAGTGAGAAGGAAGCGCGACGCCGCTCAACTGGGCACAGGCTTGCAAAAGGCGGTCTTGCAGAGCGGGATCGAGGGCGGCACGCAGGGCTTGTGCCGATTGCTGGTGATAGAAGTAATCGCCGGTTACTTGATGCGAAGCAGCGCTACCGGTGGCGAGCCATGCCTGGGTGCGATATGCCAGGTCAAGGTCATCCGTGGCATTAGGCCCTCCCATCTTGGTTGCAACCCAACCTGGCTCGACGCAGTTCGAAAGCACGCCAGGCCAGCGGCGAGCAACGGCAAATGCCAGCAACACGATATGCAGCTTGGAGTCCGAATAAGCCTGTGCGCCGCTCCAGCGCCGGCTCTCCCACGCCAGATCTCCCAGCGATGGATCACCACTTAAATGCAAGCGTGAGCTGATGTAAACCAGCTTTTTGGGCGCATGCATAAGCGCAGTGAGGATGTAGGGCGCTAGTGTGTTCACCGCAAACACATGCGGTAGGCCATCAATGGTCGCTACACGTCGAGGCTCGCTAAAGCCCACAGCTGCGTTATGTATCACTGCATCGAAATGGCCTGCATCATTCAATTTGTGCGCAAGCGCCTTGGTTTCCTCAATGCTCGAAAGATCGGCAGACAGCACGGCCTGGGCTCCCGGAACCTGTGCCATGGCATGCACTGCGCGTTCTCTGTTTCGGGCATGCAAGACCACTTGATGACCGCTCTCCACCAGAAGTTGTGCAGCCATCTGGCCCAGACCGTCGGAGGATCCGGTGATGAAAATTCTCGACATTCATTTCTCCTTCTGCGACGAGCTATCTGGAACAGGGCTGTTGACCGCTCGTCTCTGCCAGATCAGATGTCTCTGGCGATGGGAGAATTCTGAGCCACCAGGCCCTGAATTGCGATAGCATGAGAATCACAATATTTATGCTTGGTAGTCATATATGAGCGCGTTCAGTACACAGCTCTTGGAAGGGCTGGATGTGATGGCTGCCGTTGTCGACACCGGCAGCTTTGGCAAAGCGGCTGAGCTGGTGGATTTGTCACAGTCCGGTGTCAGCAGAGCGGTTGCACGCCTTGAAGCCAGGTTGGGTATCCGTGTCTTTGAGCGCACTACACGTCAGGTACGTTTGACGGATGAAGGGCGTCGCTTCTATGAAGAAGTGATGCCGCTCATTGGTGCTCTGGCAGAGGCGACCGGGAGCGCTGCAGGGGATGCACAACAAGTGCGGGGGAAGTTGCGTGTCAATGTAGATCCCCTTTTTGCAAGGTTCATTCTTGCGCCCCGTTTGGGGGACTTCATGGACAGCTGTCCCGAGCTGGAGATCGAACTGCGTAGCAAGGATGAGCTGGGGGATCTGGTGGCAGACGGCTTTGATGTGGCGCTTCGTTTTGGTCACCCTCAGTCATCATCGCTTGTGGCGAGAAAGCTGTTTGACACCAGAGTGCTGGCAATGGCGTCACCCCAATACCTGCAGCGATTTGGGCATCCCACAGATCCACGCGAGCTGGAGTTGCATCACCACAAGTGCATATTGTTTCGAGAGCCAGTGACAGGAAAGCCATTCCCCTGGGAATTTCAGCAACGACGAAAAAAATTGCTGGTGCAGCCCAAAGGCATGTTGACCGTCAATGACCCAGGAACGGTCTACAGCACCTGCCTGGCTGGGCTTGGGATAGCTCAGCTTTTTGAGCTTGGAACGGAGGAATACGTGAGTGCTGGTCAGCTAGTGCCAGTGTTTCCGACATGGTCCGACCATAGATTCCCTTTGTACGCCTACTATCCATCCCGGCGTTACGTACCTAGGAAAACACGCGCACTGCTTGACTTCGTAGGCAAGCTTGTTGACTAATGCGGGGCTGGGGGGAAAACGGCTCTCCCAGATAGTGCCCTTTGCGTGTCCCTCGCCGATTGAGATGAAACGCAAGGCGTCTTTTGCAGTGGAGTCGTAGCTGGTGAATTTGTTATAGACAGTCAAGCAGTTCGTTCAGGTATGCGCCTGCACATCTCCAATGCCCAGCGCTCGGCATTTTCTTTATCTGCACGCTCCATTGGATACTCATCAGGCTGGCGAGAAGGGGAGTCTCGCCACTTGGCCAGCAGCGCAATGATCTTTTTTTCTCGCAGACTACCTCTAGCGACCACCGTGCTGGGGTCGCAACTTTGCTGGATTTCACCCCCTGCATGAAGGTGTGCATATTGAGGCCATCCCTCAGATGAAACTTCGAGGAGCAACGAAAGGAGCGATTTATCAGCAAGTCGAAATTCAGCTGTAATCGAGCCACCATCACGGCAAACATCGGCATTAATGAGTTTCATACATTTAATAATTTGCCAGGCTAATCCATGCCCATCAGGCTTATTGAGAATCAGTCTACTCCCACTTGCCATTGGATCATTGAATCAGCGAAATCCGCTATAGGTTGAATTCACATCAGTCGTCAGAGACGGACATCGGATAGATGAATTCTTGACTCCGCCAACATCTTACTCATCGACTTCGCTTGCTCGCTCGTCTGCTTCGCGAACGCCTTCGCTGCTTTCGATGACAAATACATAAGACCTCGAAAATGAAAATGCGTTACTTTGTTTAGCCGCTAAAAAGGCCTCGGGCGAGTCATGCGGCACATCGCCTAGGTCAGCCAGCAGCGTGAGATGGGTATAAGAACGCACAAACTTTTTCCGTACCACCACAGATGTGAAATTCAGTACGGCACCAGGCGCTTTCGGCTCATAGAACTCTCCACATGCGGCCACGGCTTCCGCATAGTCATGGAACGGAGTCCTTTCACACAGCATTTCATCACCGCCCGTGATCGTCAAAAAATACATCACTTCGTCCAATCGTTAGATCAAAAAAGGGAGACGGATCCAAAAAACAGAGTGATTTTATGGTGCAAGTTCGAAGCGAATTTGGCATCCAGTAATGCTGAATGAAAAGAAAATCCTGGTTCCGTTTCCGTGGCCATTGTGCTAGCTAGGCGGATAGACCACCTCATCAACTCTTCGAGGGTTTGGGCTTACCAATCGCATGGATAAAGCATTTCCCGCACCTGCCGACCGGAGAAGCCTTCGCCCGCCGCATTGTCGGCGAAAACGCGTTGCTAAACATGGAGCAACTCAGGGTTGCATTGCTCACACGCGATGGCTTGCTTTGAGCAAGTCACCACCACGTTCTGATTGGAGCACTGGATGACCCGTGTTTACTGCCATCGTCTCTATGGCAGCGGCTGGAATGGTCGTATTCAACTGAGCGTCGGGATTCATCACCAGCTTGGAGAAGTTGACGATGAGCGCTATGTGCAACCTGTCCAGGCCTGCACCTCCGATGGAAGGAGTCAGGTCCCTGAATGGGCCGCATATCTGGCGATCTAGTGAGCGTCACCATGGGCTCTGCTGGTAGGATTTCGCGATTCGGCCTGGATCAGTCGAACCCGATGGTCCGCTCTGGCTGTGGTTGCGTGGCACAGAGGCCGACATTCAAGTGGGTATCCCAGATGCACAAGCTTTCCCATTTCCTGGCCCATAGTTGGGCTCCGTTCTCGCACGGACCGGTGTATGCAGTTTCATTTGTGGACGCCACGGAGCGTTTGATAGCAGGCGTTCCGGCTGGTGATGCCTTGCCGTTCGCGACGCTTGTGGCCAGTCTCTCACCGCCTTATCTTCTGCTCTTTGTTCTTCACACGTCGCGAGGTGAAGGGGCGGAAGGCCGCTACCAAAGCCCAGCACTTTCGCTAGAAGAATTTCAAGATTTCATCGGCAGATTCGGCGCGTTTCTAAGCGGCGATGCGCGATTTGATATTTGGGCCTATTCGGTGGAAGAAAGGGCGACTATTGTCTGGGACCGCCACGATCAAATCTTTGCTTACGGGCCGATCGGGCGGTACCAGGAAAGGCTCAACGCACTGGGTTTCGAGCTGGGGGATCCGCGGATTCCGGTTCCCCACCAGCACCACTACAGGGAGGAGTTTGACGTAGATGCCAAGGCACTTCTCGTCAGCCTGCCTTGGACGTATTCAGCGCTGAGACCAGAAGATGCGCAATGAATCGCAGACTGTCTGCGCGTTGGCGAATGGCGTTCCGCAGCGCTGCATGCAAGGACGCCGTCTGCGACAGTTGCAGACCGGTCAGCAGAGGTCACCCATGCGCTGGGCTCCAAAGCAGCCGATCAGTGATCGTCCCTCGCCCAAGAAGGCCCGCTGATGCGCTCAGCGGGCCTCGAGATGACCACTTCCATCACCGCCCATCAGATGGCAAAAAACTCCCCCATCTCCTCCAGCAACTTGGCCGGCTGCTCTTCGGCAATGTAGTGACCGCAGTCGAGCGCCTTGCCGCTGACGTCAGCAGCCGCCTCGCGCCACAGGTCCAGCACCGGGAAGCAGCGCCCCACGGCGCCTTCCGCGCCCCATAGCACGCGCAGCGGGGCCAGCACCTTGTGCCCCTTCTCCCTGTCGGCCCGGTCGTGCTCCAGGTCGATGCCGGCGGATGCGCGATAGTCCTCGCAGATGGCGGTGGCGGTGCCTGGGATGGCAATGCAGCGCAGGTACTCTTGCAGCGCTTCTGGCGCAAAGGCGGCCAGACCCGCGTGACGGCGTCCCATCACATCGCGGATGTAGGCGGCGGGGTCGGCGTCAATCAGCCGCTCTGGCAGCGGTGCGGGCTGGATGAGGAAGAACCAGTGCCAGTAGGCTTTGGCGAAGGCTTCCGTCGTTTGCTCGTACATGGCCAGGGTCGGTGCGATGTCGAGCAGCATGGCGCGCTGCACCCGATCGGGGTGGTCCAGCAGCAGCCGGTGGGCCACACGGGCGCCCCGGTCATGGGCGGCGAGGCGGAACTGCTGGTGGCCCAGGCTGGTCATCAGAGCGGCCATGTCCTGGGCCATCGTGCGCTTGCTGTAGGCGGCATGGTGCGGGCTGGGCCCGGGGCGGGCCGAGTCGCCATAGCCGCGCAGATCGGCGCAGACGACACTGAACTTCTCGGCCAAGGTGGGGGCCACGCGGTGCCACATCACATGGCTCTGCGGGTGGCCGTGCAGCAGCAGCAGCGCGGGGCCGCTGCCCCCGGCGCGGCAACGAATCACGGTGCCGTTGACGGCTACATCGCGGGTGTCAAAACGCTCGAACATCAGGCTTTTCCTCCAAAGCTGGCCGGTTGCTGGGCGCGTGGCGTCGCACCCAATTGTTGCCGGGTGCGCAGGGCCACGTCTTTGAGCCAAGGATAGGCCTCCCAGTGGCGCTGCGCAAAATGCATGATCTCTGCCTGGTACGTCAGCGACATGCCAATCAGGTCTCTGCGTTCCAGCTGCATGCGGTGGTGGCGTTCCGACAGGCTGAAGGCGGCATCCACGCTCTGGCTCTTGACCCGGAGCGCCTGCAGGTCGATATGGACATGCGAGGTCTCCAGGCGGTCGGCATCGGCCATGAGTTGGGCGATCTCTGCCTCGGGGAGCATGACCAGCAGCAGCTGGTTGTTCATCGCATTGGAGTAGAAGATTTCTCCAAAGCTGGGCGCGATGATGGCCTGGATGCCATACTGCTGCAGCCCCCAGACGGCGTGCTCTCGGCTGGAGCCGCAGCCAAAATTGGCGCCGGCCACCAGGATCTCCACATCGGCGCGCTCGGCCTGGTTCAGCACAAAGTCTGGGCGCTGGTGGCCTGCGGCATCAAAGCGCAGGTCGTACAGCAGGCCCTTGTCCAGCCCGGCCTTGTCGATGCCGTGCAGAAACTGCTTGGGCATGATCTGGTCGGTGTCCAGGTTCTCGATGGCCAGAGCGGCCATCTTGCCGCTCAGGATGTTTTGCTCACGCATGCGGGGTCTCCAGACGTCGAACGTCGGTAATGGTGCCGGTGATGGCGGCGGCGGCCGCCATCGCAGGGCTCATCAGGTGGGTGATGGCGCCGCGTCCCTGGCGTCCCTCGAAATTGCGATTGGTGGTGGAGGCGCAGCGCACACCGTCTGCCAGGATGTCGCCGTTCATCGCCAGGCACATGGAGCAGCCCGGCTCCCGCCATTCAAAGCCGGCATCCAGCAGCAGGCTGGCAATGCCTTCTGCTTCTGCCTGTTGTTTGACTGCGCCGGAGCCCGGCACCACCATGGCGCGGACCCCTTGGGCCACCTGGCGCCCGCGCACCACCTCGGCCACGGCCCGCAGGTCTTCAATGCGGGCGTTGGTGCAGGAGCCGATGAAGACATGCTGGATGGCGATGCCTTCCAGAGGCGTTCCTGCGGCGAGCCCGGTGTAGCGCAGTGCCTGCTCGGTACTGCGGCGCAGGGGCCCAGCGGCCTGTGTCTCGGGATCGGGAACCGCGCCACCAATGGGCGCCACCTGGTCCGGGCTGGTGCCCCAGGTCACATGCGGGGGCACGTCGCTGGCATCAAAACGGTGCTCCACATCGAACACCGCGCCTGCATCGCTGCGCAGGCCGGCCCAGTGCTGCAGGGCGGCCTGCTGGATGAGGCCGTTCAGGTCCGCAGAGCGCGCCAGCACATAGTCTGCGGCTTTCTGGTCTGGCGCGATCAGGGCGCCACGGGCGCCTGCCTCAACGGCCATGTTGCACACGGTGAAGCGGGCTTCAATCGACATGGCGTCGAATGCCGTGCCGCAGAACTCGATGACATGGCCCCGGGCACCCTGGGCGCCGATATGGCCGATGACCATGAGGATCAGGTCCTTGGCGGTGGTGCCCAGCGGCAGCAGGCCATCGACCTGGATGCGCATGTCCTTGGCCAGCCGGTACACCAAGGTCTGCGTGGCCAGCACATGCTCGACCTCCGAGGTGCCGATGCCAAAGCCCAGAGCGCCCAATGCGCCGTAGGTGGTCGTGTGCGAATCGCCGCAAATGACCACCATGCCGGGCCGCACCATGCCGTGCTCAGGCGCCACCACATGCTCGATGCCTTGCAGCGCATCCTGGGTGTCGAACAAGGGGATGCCATGCTGGTCGCAGTTCTTGCGCAGGTTGCTGGCCTGGAGCGCAGGCGCGGCATCGCGAATGATGCGGATAGCGCCCGGGTCGGTCGGAATCACATGGCTGACCACGGCCATGTTCTGGCCTGGCATCAGCACCTGGCGCCCTTGCTCATCCAGACCGGCAAAGGCCTGGGGGCTGGTGTACTCGTTCATCAAGTGCAGGTCGCAGAACAGCAGGACGTTCTGCGCATCGAGCTGGGTGACGGTATGGGCGTCGACCAGCTTGCGGTAAAGGGTGCGGTGCATGTGGGGTGCTCTGTGTACGCGATGGCTCCGAGTCTCACAGCTGAGGCGAAAATATACAATGCGCGGCAAAGCACGACTTTCGGTCGCTGGAGTTACGAATGGATGGATTCTCGGACATCGCCTTTTTTGCGCTGCTCAGCAAAGAGGGCAGCATGCGCAGTGCGGCGCAGCAGCTGGGCGTCACCGGTCCGGCCGTCAGCAAGCGCCTTGCGGCACTGGAAGCGCGGCTGGGCGCCCGGCTGATGCAAAGAACCACCCGTCGCATGAGCTTGACGCCTGAGGGCGAGCGCTATCTGGTGGAGGGCGCGCGCCTGCTTTCGGACTTGGGTTCGCTGGAGCGCGCCATTGGCGGGGCGGCCGCCGTGCCGCAGGGCCTGCTGCGGGTCAATGCCAGCTTTGGCTTTGGGCGCCGGCATATTGCGCCAGCGCTGGGAACGTTTGCACAGCGCTTTCCAGAGGTGGAGGTGCAACTGCAGCTGAGCGACCGGCCTGCCGACCTGCTGGAGGACCGTTTTGATCTGGTGGTCCGGATGGGCGATATGCCTGATTCCCGCTGGACGGCGCGGGTGCTGGCTCGCAACCGGCGTGTGTTGTGCGCCTCGCCGCGCTATCTGCAGGCGATGGGCACGCCATCGTCACCGCAGGAGCTGACGCGCCACGCCTGCCTTTTCATCCGCGAGGGCGATGAGGCGTTTGGCACCTGGCATCTGCGCAATGGCGCGCAGACAGAAACCGTGAAGGTGCGGGGGCCGCTGAGTGCCAACGATGGGGAATCGGCCACCGCCTGGGCGATGGCGGGGCACGGCATCTTGATGCGCTCCGCGTGGGAGGTCGGCCCCCTGCTGCGCGCGGGCCAGCTCCTGCCGGTGCTGCCGGAATGGCGGCTGCCGCCCGCCGATATCTATGTGCAGTTCCATGGCGGGGCCCATCTGCCCGCCAAGACCAAGGCCCTGGTGGACCATCTGGTCGAGGTGTTCGCGCCGCAGCGCCCGCCGGGGAGGGCGGATGCCAGCTGGTGATGGGCGACGAATGGCGGGCTGTGGCCCTGCGGGGAGCTTGCTCGGGATTGCGCAGGCTGGGATGGCCGGCTGGCTGGGGCAAGGACTGGCCCTGGTTAAACGCAATAGGGTGAAGGCTAGCGCATGCGAGCTGCGCTACCCGTCTCACCATGCCGGCATCGATCTAGACCGCTATTCGAGATACCATTTCCCTCCCAAGGCCTTGAACAGGCTCACGATGGCGGTCTGCCGTTGAGCCACGATATTGATGTAGGCCAGTTCGTTGTCATACGAAGTGCGCTGTGCATCCAGATACCGCAGGCTGCTGTCGACCCCGCCTTTGTAGCGGGCCTCTGAAAGTGCCAATGACCGCTGGCTGCTTTCCAGAAGTGCCTTCCTGTAGGTCACTTCATTGCGCAAGGTATCGTTCGCCGCCAAGGCATCCGCGACTTCGCGGAACGCGGTCTGAATGGCCCCTTCGTACTGCGCTACTGCGATATCCCTTCTCACCACCGCGAGCTCAAGGTTGGCCTGGTTTCTTCCGCCATCGAACAGGGGCATGGTCAGCTGGGGGGCGAAGCTCCATGCACGAGAACTCCCTCGGAACAGGTCCGACAGCTCAGGGCTGGAACTGCCAAGAAACGCAGTCAGCGACAACCGAGGGAAGAAGGCGGCGCGAGCCACGCCGATATCGGCATGGCGTGCCTTGAGTGAATTCTCGGCCGCCAATATATCTGGCCGGTCACGCAACAGGTCAGACGGTGCGCCAGCGCCTATATCTCGCAGGGCGAAGATAGAGGCACCTTCCCGTGTCTGACGAAGTTGCTCTGCACCGGCATGGCTACCCGTCAAAAGACCTAAGGCGTTGTTTGCCTGGCGCAACTCTCTGCGCACCTGCTCAAGATCCGCTCTGGCTTGCTCGCCAAGCCCACGGGCATCTTCGAGGTCCAGCGCAGTGGCAGCACCTGCGGCGCGACGCTGCTCGGTGAGCGCCAAGGATTTCTCTCGTGCCGCGAGCGTGCGTTCTGTGAGCTTTAGCCGCGACTGCGCACTGTTGCGAGTGATGTAGGCCTGCATCACTTCGCTGCTCAGGCTGATTCGCGCCGCTTCGGCGTTCTGCTCGATGGCGAAGAATTCCTGCAACGCGCTCTCGGAGAGATTTCTCAGCCGTCCGAACAGGTCCACTTCAAATGCGGTGACCCCCAAGCCGGCTTGATAAACCGAGGTTGTAGAAGCCCGCCCGGTCTGGGAAAGGTCGGCAGCTGTTCGCTGTCGCGTGCCATTGGCCTGGGCGCTGATGCTGGGCAATTGCTCAGCACGTTGGATTCCGTACTGTGCCCGCGCGGCCTCAACGTTCAACAGTGCCTTGCGCAGGTCACGGTTGTGGTCAACCGCAGCCGCTACGAGGTCAAGCAAGGCCTTGTCCGCGACCAAATCTGCCAGTCCGATCGGAACGCCTGCGCTGTTGGCTTTCAGGTCTGGCCAGTCGGTGGGAACAGGAGCGGCTGGCTGCTTGTACGTGGGCGCGAGTGAGCAGGCGCTGAGCGATGCCGCCAGGAAGACGGCTGCCGCAGTCTTGGTAAGTTGAAAAACGGGCATTACACAGCCTCCTGTGGGTGGGTCGAACCAGCAGTCGTCTCGCGCTTCGCCTTACCGAACATAGACATGACCGCAATAAAGAAAAGCGGAACAAACACCACACCGATGACCGTCGCAGCAAGCATTCCCCCAATCACGCCCGTGCCCAGCGAGCGTTGGCTGGCGGCACCGGCGCCCGAGGCGAGCACCAGAGGAACGACACCCAGGATAAAGGCCAGAGAGGTCATGACAATGGGGCGGAAGCGCAGCTTCGCCGCCTCCAGAACTGCATCTTTGATGGGCTTTCCCGCCTCCATCAGGCTCTTGGCAAACTCAACAATCAGAATGGCGTTCTTGGCGGCCAGGCCAACCACGGTGATGAGGCCCACCTTGAAGTACACATCATTGGCCAGGCCCGATGAGCCCGGCACCATGTTGGCAACCATCAACGCAAGCACGGATCCCAGTGCACCGATCGGCACGATAAGCATCACGGACACTGGAATTGCCCAGCTCTCATACAAGGCCACCAACAGCAAGAAGACCGCCAGGATGGCCAGCGCAAACAGGATGGGCGCCTGCGAACCGGCTTGACGCTCCTGGTAGGACAGGCCAGTCCATTCATAGCCCACGCCTGGTGGTAGGCCTTGCACCAGTTCCTCCATGGCGGCCATGGCTTCACCACTGCTATGACCCGGCTTGGCATCACCCGCAATGCGGAATGCCGGGTAGCCGTTGTAGCGTGACAGCTGCGAGGGACCCGAGGTCCACTCGGCCGTGGCAAAAGCGCTGATAGGAACCAACTCACCGGATGCATTGGGGATCGGAAGCGCCAGCACTTCAGTGGGGGTGACGCGGTCCTTCGGTTCCGCTTGCACTACCACCCGCTGCAGGCGCCCCTTGTAGACGTAGTCGCCTGCAATGTTGGAGCCAAAGGATGTTTCCAAGGCACTGGATATGCTGTCGAACTTCACCCCGAATGCCTCCGCTTTGGCTCGGTCAATCTGCAGGCGCAGTTGAGGCGCGTTGGGCAAGCCCTCGACCATCGCATACGCGATCGCCGGGTGCTGCGCCGCCTTCGCAAGCAGCACATCCTTGGCCTTTGTCAGCGCGTCAATGCCGATACCTGCACGGTCCTGCAGACGCAGTGAGAAGCCTCCCGAGGTGCCCAGTCCTTCGATGGGCGGAGGGTTCACGGCCATGATTTGCGCATCGGCATGGGTGCCAAACGCCTCGTTCATAGCCTGGGTCTCCGCATCTGCGGACTGCTCCCGCGAGCGTTTGGACCAATCTTTGAACGATGGGAAAGACAAAGCGGCGTTTTCTCCGGAGCCCGAGAAACTGAAGCCGATGATGTTGATGGAGCTTTGAACTGCGTCACGGGTGCCCAGGTACTTCTCCACGTCTTCCACCACGCGCTGGGTACGTGCGTAGGTCGCGCCGGGAGGCAATTGCACGCTCACGATGTTGTAGCCCTGGTCCTCCGTGGGAACGAACGTCTCCGGTACTCGTACATACAGCAAGCCCAGCACCATGGTCAGCATCAGATAGACCAGCATGTAGCGGCCCGTTCGACGCGCGAGGCAATGGTTGAGGAGGTCGAACTTCTCGGTGAGAACAGCGAACCGTCGGTTGAACCAACCAAAAAATCCCTTCTTTTCATGGTGTCCCTTCGCAATCGACTTCAGCAACGTGGCGCAAAGCGCGGGCGTCAGCGTCAAAGCCAAAAAGCCCGAGAACAAGATGGAGACTGCCAGCGACAAAGAGAACTGGCGGTAGATAACGCCGACCGAACCCGACATGAAACCCAGGGGCAGGAACACTGCCGTCAGCACCAGCGTGATACCGATGATGGCGCCGGCCACCTGCTGCATGGCCTTGACTGTCGCCTCGCGCGGTGTGAGCCCTTCTTCAGCCATCAGGCGCTCCACGTTTTCCACCACGACGATCGCATCATCCACCAGGATCCCGATGGCCAAGACCATGCCGAACATCGTCATCATGTTGACCGAGAAGCCCACGGCATACATCACGGCAAGGGTGCCCAGCAGACAAACCGGCACAACAATGGTCGGAATGAGGGTGTAGCGGATGTTCTGCAAGAAAAGAAACATCACCAGGAACACCAGCACTACGGCTTCGATCAGGGTGTGGATGACCTTCTCGATGGCCACGTTCACAAACAACGAGGTGTCGTAGGGGATGTCGTAGGTCATGCCTGGCGGGAAGTTGGGCTTGAGCTCCTCGAGCTTGTCCTTGACCGCCTTGGCCGTAGCAATGGCGTTGGCACCGGGAGCCAGTTGCACAGCGGCCGCGGCCGCCTGTTTTCCGTTGAGGCGGGCTTCGAATGAGAAATCTTGCAGTCCGGTCTCTATGCGCGCCACATCATGCAGGCGCACTGCAGAGCCATCTGGGTTGGCTCTCAACACGATGTCGCCAAACTCGGCAGGGGTGCGCTTCATACCCTGCACCAGCAAGGTCGCGGTTAGTTCCTGC
This sequence comes from Comamonas sp. JUb58, assembly GCF_004364775.1. Taxonomy (GTDB): domain Bacteria; phylum Pseudomonadota; class Gammaproteobacteria; order Burkholderiales; family Burkholderiaceae_C; genus Comamonas. The sequence continues at coordinate 86,685 of NZ_SOAL01000001.1, read as the reverse complement.
TCCGTACTGCCTGGGCGGCTGCCGAAACTCCCGGCCGGGACCTGGATGTTCTGCGACCGGATGGCCGAATTGACATCTGCGATGGACATCCCGAAGCCACGCAGCTTCTGGACATCAACCCAGACCCGCATGGAGGTTTCAGAGCTGAAAAACTGCACCTTGCCGACACCGGGTAAACGGCGGATCTCGTTATTGAGCGAGCGCACTGCGTACTCCGATAGCTGGGTCACATCCTGGCCTGGCTTGTCTTCCGTGAAGTTCAACGCGTAGATGAGCAGAAATCCGGCGTTGGCCTGTTCGACACGCAGGCCCAGCTGTCTGACGGCTTCTGGCATACGCGCCTCGGCATTCTTGAGCCGGTTTTGCACATCCACCTGCGCCAGGTTGGGGTCACTTCCGGGCTTGAAGGTGACGGTGATCTCCGCTGAACCACTGGAGCTGGAAGAATCGAAATAGAGGAGGTTTTTCGTGCCATTGAGCTCCTGCTCAATGACGCTTGTCACGCTCTCGGTCATGGTGGTCGCGGACGCACCTGGGTAAGTGGCGGAGATCGAAATCTGCGGAGGGGCCACATCCGGGAACTGCGCAACGGGGAGGTTCGGAATGGCGAGCAGTCCCGCCAGCATGATGAAGATGGCAACCACCCAGGCAAACCGGGGGCGGTTGATGAAGAAATTTGACATCAGTGCGCTCTCCTTACTTCTTCTTGTCCGCACCCGCGTCCATGGCGACATGGACCTTCTGCCCAGCTTCCACTGCCTGCCCTCCGACCACTACCTGCTCCCCCGCACTGAGGCCGTGCAGAATATGCCACTGAGCGCCATACATGCCGCCAGTGCCAACCTCTCGGTCCTCAATGACAGCGTCCTTGTTCACGACCCACAAATGGCTACCGCCATCAGCGTCGACGCGAACGGCCCGCTGCGGCACCAAGATGGCCTCGGACGACACGCCCTTGCTGACAGCAACGCGAACAAACATGCCGGGCAGCAGCAAAGCGTCTTGGTTGGGGAACATCCCTCGCAGGGTGACCTGCCCACTGGTCGGATCTACCGAGATATCAGAAAACAGCAGCTTGCCTTCGCGCTGCTTCTGCGTTCCATCGACAGTCGCCACGACGCGTCCACCACCCGCTTGGAGTGCGCCCGCCTCGACCGCTTCGCGCAGTCGCATCGCGTCGGCGACTGGCTGCGTAACGTCAACGTAGACCTGGTCGATCTGTTGAATCGTTGCCAGGGCGGTGGCCTCGCCTTGTCCAACCAGTGCGCCCTCAGTAACCAAGGAGCGGCCAATGCGCCCCGCGATGGGCGCGCGAACCGTCGCGTACTCCAGGCTCAACCTGCTTGTCTTGGCATCTGCCTTAGCCGCAGCCACATTGGCCAGGGCCGTCTTGTAGGCCGTCTGGGCGGTGACCAGGTCCTGCTGGCTGACGGCTTCAATCTTTGCAAGCGGGGTGTATCGGTCCAGCGTGGACTTGGCTTCCGCTGCAGCAGCTTCAGTCCGTTGCACATCGGCATTGGCCCGGTCGAGTGCGGCCTCGAAAGGTGCGGCGTCTATTTGGAAGAGAACCTGCCCTTCCTTCACGTTCATGCCTTCCGTGAAGAGCCGCTTTTTGACGATGCCTGACACGCGCGCACGAACCTCCGCAGTACGGATAGCCCGGACACGGCCAGGCAATTGCTCGGTGATCTCAAGGGTGCTGGGCGCAGCGCTGAACACAGACACGGTCGCCGGAGGCTGCTCCTCGGTGTGGGGGGATTCCTGGCTGCCACAGCCGGTGATGGCAACAAGCATCGCTCCTGAAAAACCTAAACGAAAAAGAGGGTGGGTCATACGAGGGAGAGAGATAGATTGATATGAATCAAAAGAGACAATTATGTCTCAATTGAGGCAAATTTGTATAATCAAAACGCTTTCATCTAAAATGTGTTGCTTGTGGTTCCCGCTGAGGCAACCCGCCCCTTCACTGGCCGACATGAACCTCCAAGACGACAAATCACTTGCTTCCATCGCAGCAGCGCTTGCACACGCTCCAGGCGCGACGTACCAGGAAATCGCAAAGGCCATCGGTGTGAGCCGCGCAACGCTGTACCGCTTTTGCAGCAGCAAAGATGAGCTCATCCACTTACTGCATAGACATTGCATCGCTCGCTTGACTGCAAGCCTTCACGAAGCACGCCTTGATGAAGGCTCCCCAGTGGATGCACTGACCCGTTTGGTGGAAGGGCAAGTCGTTCATAAGGAGCTGCACGCCTTTCTCATGGAGTTCTGGTCACGCGACATCGAAACGGATCCGGAGTTGGGACCTGCATGCCTGGCGTATGAGGCGACGCTTGACCAATTTTTCCTGCGGGGTCAGCGGGAAGGCGTCTTCCGCGTTGACATACCGGCTGCCGCATTGAATGAGAGCCTGGGTGGCATGCTCATCGGCCTCATGGAGGGGGAGCGGCGTGGACGCATCGCAAGAGCAAGCGTGTTGCCCATCGCTTGTGCGCTGATCCTCGAAGGTGCCATGCGGCGCTGATGGGCATCAGGGGCGTGCGGCACCTCCTAACATGACGTACGCCAAAATCATTCCTGCGGCCGCCAGGAGCAGGCGCTGAATGCGGACAGAGAAGCCGGCCATAGACCTTGGGCGCGTCGCTGACTGATGCTCTGCCCGGAGCCGACTGGCCAGTCGGTCTGATTGCTTCCACAGTCGCTGCGCCAGATCTGCTGCATCCACAGATCTCTGCGCTGCGCCCGAGGCGAAATCTCGCGCTGCTGAAACCAGAGAAACATCACTGTTTTCATGGATGCTCTCGAGGGGACTACGGTCTTTCATCATCACTTTTTAATGGCCGCCAGCTGCGGCGCCAGACAAAACAAGCAGGACTTTCCCATGCGTTATAGAAGTGATGAATGCGGATGTGTGTAGATTTGATGTAGAGCAGAAATAAACACAGGGATCGCAAAAATGCTTAGAGTCGTGCATCTTTTTTGGAGTCCTGCCCAAGCCTATGAGTCTCTCTTCCTACCAATCTGACAAGAATGCTCTCGTCCTCATAGCAGAAGATGAAGCGGAGATTGCTGAGATTCTCGATGCCTATCTCAGAAAATCTGGTTATCGTACGGCTATCGCACCGAATGGTCGTATCGCACTGGACTTGCATAATCGTCTGAAGCCCGACATGCTGATCCTTGATGTCAATATGCCTGAGTTCGATGGCTGGGAGGTATTGTCTCGAATCAGGGAATATGGCGAGACCCCGGTCATCATGCTTACAGCGCTTGATCAGAATATTGACAAGCTGATGGGTTTGCGTCTTGGAGCGGATGACTACGTCGTCAAACCCTTCAATGCTGCTGTGGTGGTGGCGCGGGTGGAAGCCATATTGCGCAGGGCGCGCGCCACATCGGCCTCAACCCTGAAGATTCTGAGATTTCTTCATCTGGAAGTGAATCTTGAAATATATGAGGCGAGCGTTCAGGTTGAGGGGCAACGCAAACGTCTCAACCTCACTCCCACAGAATTCAAGTTATTGGCCCGAATGCTGCAGGCGCCTCGTCGGGTTTTCACTCGCGAGGAGTTGACCGTCCACTGCCTGCAAGAGGGCGACCAGCTGTTTCGCGCAGTGGATTCGCACATCAGCAAGCTTCGGAAAAAGATTGAAGACTCCGGTATTGAGGGTGTGCCCCATTCCATTCGTGGTGTCGGATATCGGGTAAGCAAAACGGTATGAAACTAGATGGACTGAGCAAGAAAATCATGGTCTGGATGATGGGGATGTCCGTAGCGGTCATCACCATATCCGTCATGTTCGTGTACGCCTTCTATTACATCTGGGATGCTTATTGGCCAGAGAGCTATAAGATCAACGAGAGCTCAGGAGCTTTTCCCAGTTTTTGGGAATGGATATTTCTGACTTTTTTGACCCTGGGTTGTCTGGTTCTGGCCGCGATTGTGGCTGTCAGGTTGGCCAATCGTATATTGATTCCATTGAATTCGGTCACCCTGGCCATCAAGCAAGTGGCGCAAGGGAATCTGAATGCCCGTGCGGAAGTGGGCCATTCATCGTTGGGCGAAGCCGCCATCCTGGCCAACGATTTCAATATGCTGGCAGAAAAGCTGGAGCGAGTAACCCAAGAGCAGAAATTCTGGAATGCTGCGATTGCTCATGAGTTGCGCACGCCCATTACCATTTTAAGTGGGCGGCTCCAAGGATTATCTGATGGCATATTTATGCCATCGCAAGATAATTTCCAGAAGTTATTGAAATCGGTTGAATCGCTGGGGCGTCTCGTAGAAGATCTCAGAACGGTAGGTTTGGCGGATGCTGGGCACCTGTACCTTCATTTTGAGCAGGCCAGACTCGATGAGGATGTGCTGTCAGTAGTGCACTTTTTTGAAGAGCGGTTTGTGGCATCCCATCACCAATGCGTGTTGGCGCTTGAGCTCCAGGAAGCGTGGTGTGACCCCATGCGTATCAAGCAGGCCTTGCTCGCACTTTTCGAAAACGCACACAAGCATGCGGTCGGTGGGACGATCACCGTTCGGACCCGGATCAATGATGCCGGTGAATACCTTTTGGCCGTGGATGACGAAGGCCCGGGTGTGCCAGAGCATCTGGCGCCCCATGTTTTTCAGGCGTTTCGGCGCTCAGCTCGCACAGATAACGTGGGCAGCACCGGGCTCGGGCTCGCGGTGGTTGCTGCCATTGCGCAGGCCCATAACGGACGAGCGGCCTATGAACGGCTTCCCAACGGTGGCTCTCGTTTCAGCATCAGTTGGAAGCGAGCCTGAGCCGGCCTACCCCTAAGGGCGGTTGCGCTTCAGGCTCTGCAGCATCGGCGCATTCGCTTTTTGCAGGCCTTGCAGCGCTTGGTCTGCGCTGGCATCGGGGGCCGCCAGGCCAGCGTGCAGCCCCCCATAAAACTACTGCGCCAGTACCCGGAAGGTCAGCGTGTAGTTGTAGCCATAGGTCGGCGCGGCAGCGCCTTCAGGGGCTGGGGCGCGGTGGCGTACCAGGGCCATGTAGATGCCCGGTTTGCTCGGGGTCCAGCTGATATCGCCCTGCGCATCGGAGCTGAGCTCATCCACGCTGTTCTGCCCTTGCAGGTCCATCGGCGAACGGTAGATGCTGACCTTCTGGTCTGCCAGCGGCTTGCCATCAAAGTGCACCGCAAAGTTGAATTTCTCTGCGGCGAACACATCGCTGGGGTGCGTGCTGGGCAAGATCTCCAGCCCCTTGCCATAGGGCTTGATGGGGGTGGGTGCACCAGCCGTGACGTAGGCATCGGAGACCGACAGCGACTGGTAGTGCACCTTCATCACGCCACCGTCGGGCATGACGGCCTTGGGATCGCGCACGACGGTGGTTTTGCCATTCACTTCCCAACTGCGGAAGATGGCGCCCAGGCGCGGGCCGCTGGAGAGGCGGTAGGTACCTTTCTCGTCGGGCAGTTTTTGCTCTGCCACCGTGCGGGTCTTGAACTGGTGCACATCGCCAAAGGGCAGCGTGGTGCCCGAGGGCGTGGTGATGCTGAAGGGCGTGTCGCCAAATTGGACTTCGGACAGAAACAGTTTTTCTGCAAAGCCCGCATCCACACTGATGGTGGACTTGGGCTGCACATCAAACACGCTGGGCAGCAGAAAGGGCATGTGGGCCTGGGCGACGTTCAGGCTGAACGTCGCAGCAAGCGCAGCAAACAAATGGCGCGCTTGCATGGCTTACTGGCCTGCCATGTCGGCTGCGTTGACCACGCCGTCGCCGTTGCGGTCGGCGTTCTTGAAGGTCTTGTTGGCGATGTCGATTTCCTCTTCGATGCTCAGCTTGCCATCCTTGTTGGTGTCGAGGATGTGGAAGCGCACATGGGCCTGCTTGATGCTGCCTTCGTACTGCTGGTCGGGCTTCTTGCCTGCGGCGGCGTATTGGGCCTTGAGGCGGGCTTCAAACTCGGCCACGTATTCGTCCTCGCTCAGCCAGCCATCCTTGTTGGTGTCGGCGGCGACGAAGCGCTGCTTGCGCAGCGTGTCGTATTCCTCGCGGGTGACAACGCCGTCGCGGTTGGCGTCATAGCCGCCCATGAAGGCATTGTGGCCGTGGCCGCCCACGGGGGTGGCCGGGCCCTTGGCCTCGGTCTTGGCAGCAGCGGCGGGGGCTGCGGTCTTGCTGTCGTTGCTGGCGCAGGCCGTCAGCAGCGCGGCGGCTGCGATTGCGGTCATGGCGGCGGAAAAGCGGTTCATGCTGGGGTCCTTTCGTGGTGGGAGAGAAACTTAGAAATTGACGTTCAACGAAACGGCGTAGGTGCGGCCCGGGTTGGTCAGCAGCTGGATGTCGCGCTGGTCCTTGGCAACGGAGGGCTGCAGGCTGCGGCTGCTGGCGTAATCCCAGTAGCGCTTGTCCGTCAGGTTGTAGATGCCGACGTTGAGGCGGGCGTTCTTGTTGATCTGCCAGTAGCCCGACAGATCGAACAGCGCATAGCCGGGCACGCGGAACTGCTCAATGCTGGAGTCGGCGATGTCCGTGCCAGCGTTGGTATAGCTCTCGCGGTTGGTGGCCTGGGCCTGCTTGCCGGCCACAAAGGTGCCGGTCATGTTCACGCCCCAGGCGCGCATGGGGGCGTCATAGCCCACGCCGATCACGGCCTTGCGCGGCTGGATGGTGTCCAGCGGCACATCCTTGTCACCCGCATAGTTGGACTTGGAGGTGCCATGGGACAGGCCCAGCGCCCAGGTCGAGTACAGGCCCTTCACGGCGGGTGCCCACTGGCCGTGGTCCAGGCGGGCGCTCATTTCCAGACCGTAGATCGTGGCCTCGTCGCGGTTCTCGGCCTGGTAGATGGTGCCGATGTGTGCGGGTACGTTGCTGAACTTGTCAGGCGCGCTGGCGCGGGTGTAGCGGGTGTAGCCGATGAAGTCCTTGTAGCGCGTGTAGAAGGTCGAGGCATTGAACAGCACGCCGTCGGTCGGCGATCCCTTGACGCCGATCTCAAAGGCGTTGCTGGTCTCTTGCTTGAGGTTGCTGTTGCCGATCAGCGCGTACTGGGCAGAGCCGGCGTAGTTCTGGTCCATGTTCCAGGAGCCGAACACTTCGCCAGCGGTCGGTGCACGGCCACTGCGCTTGTACTGGCCGTAGGCGATGAACTTGGGCGTCAGCTCATAGGTCAGGCCCAGGCTCGGGCTCCAGATGGTGCTGCTGAGGTTGCTGTACAGCTTGGAGGCGGCGTCTTCGGTCAACGCGCCTTCGGCAAAATCGCCCAGGTGCTTGGGTTCGACCTTGACCCGGTCAACGCGCAGCGCGGGGATCACGCCCAGGCGCTTGCCGCCTACGTCAAAACCAATGTCATCCTGAATAAAGGCGCCCAGGCGCAGGGTGTCGGTGTCGGGCTGTGGCTTCATGTAGCCGGCCACGTCCCAGGGGCGTTCCTGGCTTTGCGTCTGTGCGTTGAAGCCAAAGCTCAGGCGGTGGCGATCAATGCGCTTGTCGCCGGTGGTCGAGAGGCCCCAGGCCTTGGTCTTGTTCTGCGACAGGTTGCGCGCGACGGCGCCGCTCGCCAAGGTGGTGGTGTCGGTCACGTCCTTGGTATCGGTGTTCTGGAAGAACAGGCGCGTGTCCAGCTGGTCCACTAAGGCGTCGGCAGGCGTCCACAGGTGCGACAGCTGCAGCGTGTTGCGGCTGGTGTCGCTGTCCTGCATATTGTTTTGCGTGATGGCGCTGTTGTCGGTGCTCCAGCCATAGAACTGGCTCTGGTTGCTGCGGCGGTACAGGTCGGCAGACAGCTCCAGGCGGTTCTCGGCATCGATCTGCAGGCCGCCCTTCATCAGCAGCGCGTTGGAATGCCAGTCTTCCGGCGATGCCTTGATGCCCAGGGCGCTGTTGTTCTGCGTCTCCTTGCCATCGCGGCGCGAGAAGGCGATCAGGCCATCGAGGCTGCCCGATTTGCCCGCAGCGGTGATGCTTTCGTTCCAGGAATGGTCGGCGGAATCAAAGCCGAGCTTGCCACCAAAGTAGCTGTTATTGCCATTGCGCAAAAAGTCGCTGGCCGACTTGGTCTTGAAGCTGACGGCGCCGCCAATGCCACCGGCTGCACGACGGGCTGTGGTGGTGCCCGACTGGATACCGACCGAGGAGAACATCTCGGGGTCGATAAAGTCGCGGCCAATGCCAAAGGTGTTGTTGCCGGCGCGGCTGACGTAGGGGCGGGTGCTGGCGTCGGGCATTTCAATGCCGTCCACATCCATGCCGATGCGGTTGCCTTCGATACCGCGAATGTTGTAGCCCGTGGTGCCCGAGCGGTCAAAGCTGCTGCGGTTGCGGCTGGTGCCCGATGCGGTGCCGGGGGCCGACACCAGGGGCTGGTAGCGCGAGATGTCCGCCATGTTGTTGGCTTTTTCCAGCTCCTCGCCGGAGATCACGGTGATCGTGCCGGGGGCCTTTTCTGCCTTGGCCTGCACCGTCACTTGCGGCATCGTCGATTCCGCTTGTGCCAGTTGCACCGCCTGATCCGGGGCAGCCTGCTGCGCCAGGGCGCCGGCAGATACCAGTGCGGCCACAGCTGCGGCCAGGTAACGGGGTTGGAAAGTGGAAGTGGCGCGCGCAGACATACGCTGCGCCTGGGAAGAGGTGCGAGAAGCCATAGGGTCCAGCCAGTTAAAGCAAGAGGGGGGAAGGAAGGACTGCTGGCTACTGACCTGTGCTGCATGCGGATGATGCAGGCTGAGGGGTCGGCTGCAGAACCCTCAGAACGAGGTTTGCAGCAGGCCCTTATGGCATGGTTTTGTTATTGCTGGCGCCTGAAAAAAGCGATTCTATATGAAAATGATTATCATTTGCGTCGAATTTCTTGCATTTGCTCACTTCTACAACACTGCGTGCAAGGCGGGCACCTCGCTGTGGCGCAAGGCATCCACCACCACGCGCATCGCAGGCGACATGCCACGCCGATGCGGGTAGTACAGGTGGTAGCCGCTGAAGGGCTGGCACCAGTCATCCAGCACCCGTACCAGCTCACCCTGCGCAAGATGGGTCGCGGCCATGTCCTCGGGCACATAGGTCAGGCCAAAACCCGCCAGCGCAGCGCGCAGCATGGCGCGGCTGCCGTTGAACACCCATTGGCCCTGCACGCGCACCTGCACCGCAGCGCCGTCTTTCTCCAGCTCCCAGGCCATCAGCCCGCCATGGGTGGGCAGGCGCATCGTGATGCACTGGTGGGCGGCCAGGTCCTGAGGCGCTTGGGGCGCGGGCATGCGCGCCAGGTAGTCGGGCGTCGCCACAATCGCCATGCGCCAGTCGGGCCCGATGCGCACCGCAATCATGTCCTTGGCCACCTGGTCGCCCAGGCGGATGCCCATGTCAAAGCGCTGCGCGACGATGTCGCCCAGGCCGTAGTCGACATTGATCTCGATGGAGATATCCGGGTAGCGCTGCATCACCGGCGCGAGCTTGGGCCAGAGCACGGTGTTGGCCGCATGCTCGGCCGTGGTGATGCGGACATTGCCGCGCGGCGTGTCCCGAAAATCGCTGAGCGCAGCCACGCCCGATTCGATCTCGTCAAAGCCCGGGCCAATGCGGGCCAGCAGATAGGCACCCGCCTCGGTGGGTGAGACGCTGCGCGTGGTGCGGCTGAGCAGCCGCACACCCATGCGGGCCTCCAGGCCCCGGATGGTGTGGCTCAGTGCCGACTGCGACACGCCCAGTTGCGCGGCGGCCTTGGTAAAGCTGCCTTCCCGCGCGACGGCGACAAAGGCCAACAAGTCATTGATGTTTTCGCGGGGCATGGCGGGTTCCTGCTGGGGGCATGGTGGCGTTGCGCAAGGGCATCGTCAGTTTCATAGGGTGGGTGGATCAGACTATATGGAATATGATCATCTCGCTGATAACGCGAGCCCGGGTGAAGCGCGCTGGGCCTGTCTGCATGGCAGGTCTGCGGCTTTGCTGGCGATCGCACCGAGAAATTCAATGAGAGGATATGACACCATGAAAAAGCCTGCTGCACGCCAACTGCCCGCCCTGGTGCTGGCCACCGTTCTGGGTGGCCTGGCCTTTGCCGCTTCTGCCGCGCCCCTGTCGTTTCTCAACCAGACCATCACGGCCAGCGTGCCCGCCAAGGATGTGCCTGCGTTGCGCAAGGCCGTGGGCGATGTGCTGAACAACGCCGCCGACAAGAGCACCACGCAGTGGACCAGCAGCCAGGGCCCGCGCTCGCGCCAGGTGCAGATGGCACTGACCCCGCTGCAAACCAGCCAGACCCAGAAGGCCGACACCTGCCGCCTGCTGAATGTGGAAGCCAGCCGCCCCACCGGCAAGCTCAAGGAGGAATGGCAGTTCTGGTTCTGCAAGCAGCCCAACGGAACCTGGAAGGCCAGCGCGCAGTAAACCAGCAGCAGGGTCGCTCCTGCCCGATGCGGTAGGCGCGGCCTGCTGGCTTGTCCTAAAAAGCCAAACCAACCGATGGGAGGGAGAGACCAATGACGAACAAGAATAATCGGCCGACTGCGCGCAAGCTGGCTGCGACCATGTTGGCGGGCGTGCTGGGCCTCAGCAGCATCAGCAGCGCCATCGCCTGCACGCGGGTGGTCTACCTGGGTGCCAATGACCAGGTGATCACCGCGCGCTCGATGGACTGGAAAAACGACATCACCAGCAACCTCTGGGTCTTGCCACGCGGCATGGAGCGCACGGGCCAGGCGGGGCCCAACTCGCTGCGCTGGACCTCGCGCTACGGCAGCCTGGTGACCTCGGGCTACGACGTCTCGACCACCGATGGCGTCAACGAAGCGGGGCTGAGCGCCAACCTGCTGTGGCTGGCCGAATCGCAGTACCCCCAGTTTGATGACAAGAGCAAGCCCGGCCTGACGATTGCCGCCTGGGCGCAGTATGTGCTCGACAACTTTGCGACCGTGGCCGAGGCCGTCAAGGCGCTGGAGCAGCAGCCCTTCACCATCGTCTCGGACAATGTGCCCGGCGAGGACCGGCTCACCACCTTGCACCTGTCGATGTCGGACGCCAGTGGCGACAGCGCCATCGTCGAGTACATCGGCGGCCGCCAGGTCATCCACCACAGCCGCAGCTACCAGGTGATGACCAACTCGCCCACCTTTGACGAGCAGCTGGCGCTGAACAGCTACTGGAAGCAGATTGGCGGCACCGTCATGCTGCCAGGCACCAACCGCGCTGCCGACCGCTTTGCGCGCGCCTCCTTCTACGTCAATGCCGTGCCGCAGGACCAGGAGCCCAACAAGGCGCTGGCCAGCGTGTTCAGCGTGATCCGCAATGTCTCCGTGCCCTATGGCATCACGACCCCGGACCAGCCCAATATCTCATCGACGCGTTGGCGCACGGTCTTCGACCACAAGCGCAAGCTCTACTTCTTTGAATCGGCCCTGACCCCCAATACCTTCTGGGTGGACCTGAAGGCACTGAACTTCAGCCACGACAGCGGCAAGGTGATGAAGCTGGATCTGGGACCGAACCAGAACCATGCGTATGCCGGCGATGCGACGGCGGCCTTCCAGCCTTCGGCGCCGTTCAAGTTCCTGGGGCTGCAGTAAGGCGGTGCGGTGCTGCGTCAGCGCTGTGGTGGTGTAGCGATGGTCTGGAGCAGCTTAGCCGCCTCTGACGGCTTGCGGATCTCCAGCCACTGCAGATGCGCAAACTGCCTATCATTGCGCAGCGCCGCAAACTTGCGCTGGTTTTTAGCGTAGGTCGTCCAGGCCCACAGCAGGATCGAATTCTTGGAGAACAAGGCCATCGCCAGCGACTCCCGGTTGCCGTGCGACAGGCGCTGGCGCGTGATGCTGTGCCGGAGCGTGCGCCAGAGCAGGCGCGAGAAAACCGTGAAGCGGCTGTAGTTGAGCCACAGCACATGGCTGGCTTGCGGCCAGAGGATATCGCGCACATCGCTGTAGTTGCCATCGGCCACCCAGCGCTCGCCTTGCGTGGCCTGCGCCACCCGTTGCCGGAATTGCTCCGTCGGCACGGCTTGCCAGTCCGGCCCCCAGTACAGCGCGTCCAGCTCGATATAGCGGGATGCCGTCAGCTCTGCCAGCGCTTGGGCAAAAGTTGATTTGCCTGCCCCGCTTGTGCCTACCACCAGATAGCGCATCTCCATCCTTTGCCGGGTTGTGGCCCGCGGTGCTGCTCGCGGGCAAAGAGAGGGGATTCTAGCCAAACCCTTGGCCTGGAATAGCGCAGCTTGCTGGCGACGATGCCGATCGTTTGACCTGTCGCTTAGCTCGTCCGGTACTGGCGGCTCGACACGCTGATGGAGTTGCCATCCGGGTCCTTGGTGTTGGCGAAGGCGTAGCCATTGGCCTGGTGCAGGCTGCCAAATGCCAGCCCCTTGGCGGCGGCCTGGGCCACAAATTGCTCAACGTCTGCCACGCTGAAGCTGAGCTTGAGTACCGCAGAGCCAAACTTCAGGCTCTTGGCGGCCTGGTGGATCAGGATCTCCGCGCCGCCGTGCAGGGGCTGGAGGCTGATCAGGCCGTCGACCACCTTGCAGTCAGAGGCATAGCCAAAATGCTCGACATAAAAGCGCGCCGTGCGTTGCATGTCTTTGGCGTAGATGAGCAGGGTGGTGAGCGCGATGGTCATGGCGAGCGATTATCGCAGCGGCAGACGTGCTGTGTTGGCGTGATGACAGGCGCGTGCATACAGGCGCGTGCAACAGGCGCGTGCATACAAGAGCAGGCGGCTGATCGGCCTGCAGACCCGCAGCGCGCTCGTGGTTTCACAAAACTGTTGCTGAAATGTCACTAAATAGTATTGAGTATGAGACTGATTCGCATTTGATAAGTACCATTGGCAGCGCCTTTTGCAGGCTGCCGCCCTTGATCCAAGCGGGGCGGTGGCCGCAAGGCTTTGAGGATTTCCCGCGCTGACCAGCCCACGCCACGCACGCAGAAATCCATCGGACGGTGACAGCGCCGCATGCGCTTCGCTCTGGTGGCTTGCTTTTAGATTCGCTAACACGGCCCAGCAAACCGAAGGTTTGCGGTTGAGACTAGGCGCCAAGCCGCAGGCAGTACAGACGTACGACAAGGCTTGGTAACGACGTATCAAGGGTTGTGTTAGCGACTCTCAGCGTGCAGCACAGGTCAGGTGGCGTTGTCTCGTCCCGTCATTGCTATTTATCGGACGAGAAACCTTTCATGTCTTCCTTCACCTTCAAGCCCCGCCGCACCGTGCTGGCGCATGCGGCTGTCTGCCTGGGCCTGGCCTTGCACATGCAGGCGACGCTGGCGCAGACCGCCAGCTTTGATATTCCTGCACAACCGCTGGCCAGCGCGCTGGCGCAATTTGCCCGCCAGGCAAACCTCAGCTTTACCGCAGCGCCCGAAGCGGCGCAGGGCCGCCAGGCGCCAGCGCTGCAAGGTGCGCAGCAGGTGTCGCAGGCATTGGCGACCTTGCTGCAAGGCTCCGGCTTGCAAGGGCGGGTGGAAGGCGGCGTGCTGACGGTACAGGCAGCGGCAGCGGCCCCAGCAGCATCTGTATCTGCTGCACCATCGGCCGCAAGCGCAGCGGGTGCCGAAGTCACGCTGTCGGAAGTCACGGTGCGCACCAACCAGCTCGGCGAGATCACCGAGGGCTCGGGCTCGTACACGCCCGGTGCCATTGCAACGGCAACCCGCCTGGTGCTGACCCCGCGCGAGACGCCGCAGTCCGTCAGTGTCGTCACCCGCCAGGTGATGGACGATTTCCAGCTCAATTCCATTGACGATGTCATCAACCACACGCCGGGCGTGAGCATCGTGACCTACGACAGCGAGCGCACCGAGTACTACGCGCGCGGCTTTGCGATTCAGAACTTCCAGTACGACGGCATTCCGATGTCGCGTGACTCGTCCTACTCCGCCGGCAATACGCTCACCGACATGGCCATCTACGACCGGGTCGAAGTGCTCAAGGGCGCCACCGGCCTGCTCACGGGCAGTGGCGATCCGGGTGCCACCATCAACCTGGTGCGCAAAAAGCCGACCAAGGAATTCAGCGGCCATGCCAGCATCAGCGCTGGCAGCTACCAGAACTACCGGGGCGAGCTGGACATCAGCGGCGCACTCAACGACAGCGGCAGCATCCGCGCACGCGGCGTGGCGACCTACCAGGACAAGCATTCGCAGTTGGACCGCTATGAGCGCAAGACCGGCGTGCTCTACGGCATCGTCGAGATGGACCTGGGCCCCCAAACCCTGTTGACCTTGGGCGCGGACCGCCAGGACAACAAGCCCACGGCATCGACCTGGGGCGGGATTCCCTTGCTCGATGCGAACGGCGATTTCAACGCCATGCCGCGCTCGTTCAACAACGGTGCCGACTGGAGCCATTGGGACCAGTACACGCGCACCGCCTTTGCCACCTTGGAACACAATTTCGACAGCGGCTGGGTGAGCAAGCTGCAGCTCAACCACCAGATCAATGGCTACAACGCCAACCTGGGTGCTGCAGCTGGTGGCAACCCCGATCCGCTGACCGGCGCCGGGGTCAGCATGTGGAAGGGCCAGTACATCGGCCGCACCACCAGCGATGCGGCCGACCTGTATGCCAGCGGCCCCTTCTCGCTGCTGGGGCGCAGCCACGAGCTGGTGCTGGGCGGCAGCCTGGCCAAGCGCCGTTGGAAAAACGATGGCTACTACAACGACAACAGCGGCTTTGACGGGGTAGTCGACAACTACTACCAGTGGAATGGCAAGGTGCCCGCACCGGTCTGGAACAGCACGCCGGATTACAGCAATGACGAGAGCACCTACGAGAGCGGCATCTACACGACGGCCCGCTGGAACCTGCGCGATGACCTGAAGCTCATCACCGGCGGGCGCTTCTCCAACTACAAGAACCGGGTGCAAGAGCAAAAGGAGAAGAATGTCTTCACGCCCTACCTGGGCGCCGTGTATGACCTGAACCAGAACTACTCGGTCTATGCCAGCTACAGCGGTATCTTCAAACCACAGACCTACCAGACCGAGCAAGGCCGAACCCTGGATCCGCTGGAAGGCAAGAACTATGAGCTGGGGGCCAAGGCCTCGTTCCTGGGTGGCCGCCTCAATGCCAGCGCCGCCATCTTCCAGACCTTGCAGGACAACTTTGCCGTGGAGAGCGGGGGCATTAC
Source organism: Comamonas sp. JUb58 (assembly GCF_004364775.1). Lineage (GTDB taxonomy): Bacteria > Pseudomonadota > Gammaproteobacteria > Burkholderiales > Burkholderiaceae_C > Comamonas. The sequence goes on along the minus strand of NZ_SOAL01000001.1, from coordinate 71,595 downwards.
CCCCAGCGGCAACCCTGCCTACCGGGCGGTCCAGGGCGTCAAAAGCCGGGGCTGGGAGGCGGAGGTGTCGGGCCAGATCACACCGGCCTGGCAGATCCAGGCCGGATACTCGCACAGCATTGCCCGCAAGGATGGCGAGCGTGTCACCACGCTCACGCCCTCCAACCAGTTCAACCTCTACACCAGCTACAAGATGGCCGGCAGCCTGAGCGGCTTGACGGTGGGCGGCGGCGCCCGCTGGCAGGACAAGACCTGGGGCACCATCAGCGTGCCGACCGGTGGCAATGCCGTGCACACCGTGCCGGCTTACTGGATCTGGGACGCCATGGCCCGCTACGACTTCAACAAGCAGCTCTCCGCCTCGCTCAACGTGAAGAACCTGTTTGACAAGAAGTACTACACCATCTTCAGCTGGTACAGCACCTACACCTGGGGCGAGCCGCGCACGGTGACGGTGAGCTTGAACTACAAGTTCTAAGCGCTGCTGTTTTCAAGTAATGCACCACGGGTCTTGAGGGGCCGGTGGTGCATTTTTTTTGGGTGTGTATTCCGTGTTCCGGCATGTCGCCAAGTAGTGGCAGAAACAAATAAATACATTTACACTATGTCACATGTGCACTTCGCGCGACAAACCGTTGCTAACCGTCATTGATTCACCTTCTTTGACCTTCATCATGCGTTTCGTGGCGCTTTGCTAAATAGACTTCGACTTTTGCTTTATTGGCTCGATCGAATGTATTGATCGTGCGTAACATCATTGCCAAGGACGTTATATGACTCATCTGTGGGGTGCCCGGAACATCGTTGTTTCCTCGGCCATGTTGCTTGCCACTTCCAGCCTGTTTGCCCAGGGGCTGATTACGGTGTATCAGAACGACTTTGAGACGCCCAATGCTGCGCAGTTCGCGATCGAGATATGCCGAGATGGTGGGGGGACTCCGGTGGGGAGCGCGAACTACGGTACGTTCTCTGACAATTACAGTGATCCGGCCAATGGCTTTCCCTTTGTTCAGGTCAAAACCGCAGATCGTCTGTGCACGACCGCCGTCAACAATCCAACCGATAACCCCAGCCATTCCCCCGCCTGGATCGGTAATGGCTACGCAGACAATCTCCGCCCACTGAACAAGTTCACCGGGGCGATCATTCGTCAAACGAGTGATTACAGCCACTCAGAGTCGGTGGGGCTGGTCTTTCCGACACAAGGACAGAGTTTCATGGACCTGTCGATGGACTGGTCCGGGTTGGCGGTGCAATTGGCTGGCGCAGACCCGACGAACCCCACCGATCTGTATCACAAGATTTGGCTGGATCGACCCAACAAGGACTACGGCGTCAAGTTTCGTTTCTTCCGGCTTGAGGCAAGTGACACCTTGTCTTTGGTAGACAACGGTGCATCCGAATCCTCGGTGAATATCAATGGTGTGCCAGCCTCTGCAGTCCGCACAGAGGTGTTTACGTTCTCCACCGCGTCGCCAAATGGCCTGTCCTTTGACTGGCATGCCATGCACTACGCCTTGGATATGGCAGCGATGGGTTTCACCAGCGCTACACAGCGTCTGGGTGTGGTCTGGGAGATGGACACAGACAGCTCTTATGCAGCGTTCGACAATATCCTGGTGACCGCCTCTCAGGTACCTGCCACCGAGGTCGTCAAGGGCGTTGATGACGAGCACACGCTGCCCAATATCTCGGCGGCCTTTGCGATTCCCGATGTCACCACCAATGACTATGTGGAAGGCGGCACGACCATCAACAAGGCATCGGTCGAGTTGCTGAGCGCTCCGCAGTTCGGTGCGCTGAGCATCCCCGATCCCAGCCATCCCGAGCTGATTCTCTATACCCCTGACGGTGTGTATTCCGGCGATGTGACTTTCCAGTACAGGGTCTGCGACACGTCGACGCCCACGCCCGCCTGCACGGCCGATCCAGTCACCGTGACCTTGCACATTCCTGCCAAGGTCACGCCGCCCAACCCCGGCACAGCCACCGCTGTTCCCGGCCTGGCTGGCTGGGGTGTCGGCCTGCTGTCGATGCTGACCATGGGTGTGGCCGGGTTCCTGAGCAGAAAGCGCAACCTGGCCTGATTGCCCAGCCCTCTTCGGAGGGCTTTTTCATGCGGATTGGTGAAGCGGGAAGGACGCGGATCGCCCGAGTCCGCGTTCAGACCAGCGCAGGTCGTTTGGCAGAGGGCCCCAGGTTCTTGCTGAGAAAGTCGATAAAGGCGCGGGTCTTGTGCGGCAGGTGGCTGCTGTTGGGGAAGACTGCGCTGATTGACTGGCGTGGCAGGCTGTAGCCTGGCAGCAGCTGCTGCAGGGCGCCGCTGTGCAGTTCCTGCTCGATCAGCCAGGCGGGCAGCACGGCGACACCCATCGACGACAGCGCCATCAGGCGGATGGCGGCGGAGGTGTTGGCATGGTGGGCGGCGCTGCCCTTGACCTCGGTGCTCTTGTTCTGCGGACCGCGCAGGGTCCAGTGCGTGGGGCTCTGGAGGTTGCTGTTGGCGATCCAGGGGAGTTGGGCCAGATCCGCAGGCTGCCGCACCGGATGCTTTTTGAGCAAGGCGGGCGAGGCGACGAGCAGGATGTCGTAGTCGTCCAGTTTGCGGCTCTTGAAGTCGGAATCGGCCAGGCTGCCCAGGCGCACCACCAGGTCGAGCTTTTCGGCAATCAGGTCGCTGAGCGAGGAGTTGGTGTCGTAGCGGATGGAGATGGCCGGGTACTGCTGCACAAACCTGGCCATCAATGGCAGGATGAAGCGCTCGCCATATTCGCCCGTGGTGCTCAGGCGCAAGGTGCCGGCGATGCGCTTGCGTCCCTGCATGGCCATTTCAAACTTGTTTTCCAGCTGGCCGACCAGCTCCTTGAACTCATCGTAGAAGTCCTGGCCGGCTTCGGTCAGCGCAATGCTGCGGGTGCTGCGCAGCAGCAGCGTGACGGCCAGGGCCTCCTCCAGGGCTTTGACATGCAGGCTGGCCATGGCCTTGCTGATGGACAGGTAATCGGCCGCCTTGGTGTATGAGCCCAGCTCGACAACGGCCAGAAAGGTCTGCACGCGGTGGAGCTGGGTGGAGAGGGCGATGCGGTTCATTGTTCAATCTGGCCAAACAAAGATTCAAGCATAGCGGTATCGACGGGCCGCGCAGCGCTGCCTACCATCCTGGGCCAAAGGGATCCAAGATGACGTACCGCTACCGCATTGCCTCCGTGTTCTTGCTGGGATTTTTCATTGACTGCATCAACATCTTTATGCCGGCCGTGGCCTTGCCGCGCATGGCCGCCGCATTCCAGATCGGCAGCGCGGCCAGCGCCTGGGTCGCGAATGCCTACATCCTGGGGCTGACCCTGGTCATTCCGCTCAGCCCCTGGCTGGCCAGCCGCTGGGGTGCACGGCGCTTGCTGGCCGCATCGATGCTGGTGTTTGCGGGGGCCGTGTGGGCCTGCGGTGAGGCTAGCAGCTTTGGCCAGATGGTGGGTTGGCGCTTGGTACAGGGCATGGCGGGCGGCCTGCTGATCCCCGTGGGCCAGGCGATGACCTTCAACCGCTTCCAAGGCAGCGAACGGGCCCGTATCTCAACCCTGGTGATGGCGGTGGCCCTGCTGGCACCTGCGCTGTCTCCCAGCCTGGGTGGCTGGATCGTGGACCAGGCCTCCTGGCGCTGGGTGTTCCACGCCAATATTCCGCTGGCGCTGGCGGCCGCTGCCTTGTCATGGCTGTGGCTGCGCGAGGAGCCTTCGCCAGCGCAGACAAGGCCCGACCTGCTGGGCCTGCTGCTGATCAGCGCCGCGCTGGCCAGTGCCTTGCTGGGCATGTCGCTCTATGGGGCCGGCCAAGCCGGCGTGGTGGCGCTGGCCTGCTTGGGCGCTGCGCTGGGGTTTGCCGGCCTCTATGCCAGGCATTTCCGCCAGGTGGCCGATGCCATCGTGGATCTGCGCTTGCTCCAAAGTCCCCGGCTCACGCTGTCGATCTGGGTGTACTACGCCATCCCCGGCATTTTTACCGGGGTGAACCTGCTCAATATCTTTTATCTGCAAGACCTGCTCCAGATGGGGGCCGCGCAAACGGGGCGCTTCATGGTGGTGTATGCCGCAGGGGCGCTGGCGGCCATGCTGCTGTGCGGGCGCCTGTACAACCGGGTGGGGGCAGGGCGCTTGTTTTTGCTGGCAATGCTGCTGCACAGCCTGGGCATTGCGGCGCTGGCGGCGGTGGATTCCACCCAGGATCTGCCGGTCCTCATCCTGGCCTATGCGTTTATGGGCATGGGCGGCGGGCTGGGTGCCAACAGCGCGCAGACCACGGCGCTGATGGATTTTGACGGCGCCCAAACCCACAAGGCCAGCGTGCTGTGGAACATCAACCGCCAAATGGCCTTCAGCGTGGGCGCGGCGCTGCTGCTGATGGTTTTCAATGGGCTGGCGCAGCGCTGGCCGGCACCCCAGGCCTACCACCTCACATTTGCCATCGCCGCGGTGCTGGGCCTGCTTCCTCTTCTTCAACTGCGCAGCTTGCCTGCAGAAAATACCCACCATGAATAAGACCTACATCCAGGCTGCCGAGCGCAGCGTCCACGACGTGCACGCACTGATCCAAACCATTTTTGCCGGCGAGCCGGGCATGGCGCGGGCTGCCATGGATCAGCTGATGCCCATGTTTGCCGAAAGCTTCAGCATGGTGACTACCGCAGGTGCCGTGGTGCAGCTGCCGCAGGTGGCTGCGATGTTCGAGCAAGCCGCTGGCGGCCGGCCCGGGCTGCGCATCGAGATCGGCGAGGTGGCCACTGTCTGGCAAGCCGCCAGCAGCGTGGCGCTGCGCTACCAGGAGACCCACCATCTGAACGGCAGCGCCACGGCGCGCTGGGCGACGGCGATTGTGGATTGCGCCGATGGGGCGCTGCGCTGGCACTACCTGCATGAGACGGCCCTGAGCCGTTGATGGCAAGCGGGCGGCAGCGGCGTCGCGCCCTGGCGCTCGCCGGGGCCTACTTCATCCGCTGCAACCGCATCGACACCCGAAAGCGCTCGGCCGGGTGGGTGGTGACACTGGCCTCGAACAGCTCACCGTCCAGGTCCAGGTAGCGCCGCACAATCTTCAGCGCTGGGGCGCCCAGCGGCACTTCCAGCACCTTGGCGAGCGCGGCATCGTCGATCTGCACCGCCTGGATGTCCTGGCGGATTTCTGCAATCTGCCGGCCATAGCGCTCTTCGATCAGGCTGCTGATCAGCACGCCGGGGGTGGCGCGCACCAACTCGCCAATGTCCTGGTACTGCGGGTCCACATAGACATCGGTCCAGCCGATGGGCGGGGCCTGGCGGTCGCCTTCCAGCCGCAGGCTGGAGATGCACAGCCAGCGCGCGCCGGGCGGGCATTCCAACTCCTGCGCCAGGCTGGCGCTGGCCACCGTTTCTTCAATGCGCTGCACCTGGCGCAAATGCTCGGCGCCGAACTGCACCAGGTCATCCACCGAGGCGAGGGTGGGGCGGAACGGGCTCTTGGGCTTGGAGGCCTCTACGCGCGTGCCCACGTTCTTCTTGCGCGATACCAGGCCGCGCTCCTGCAGCGCTGCCAGCGCCGCCCGCACGGTGTGGCGGCTGGTGCTGTAGTGCTCGCACAGCTCCAGTTCGGTGGGCAGCAGCGCCCCCACCGCGAAATGCCCCGAGGTGATGGCATCGGTCAGGTGGTTGGCGATATCGCTGAAGTTCAGTTTGCGGGCAGTGGCGTCATTCATGGAAGCAAGGGTATACCCTGTAATGGATATGTCCGAACATATTTATAGTTCATATGTCCGGACATAATTGGTCCGGACATAGCATGTCATCTACTCTAACGCAATACAGCACGCACCATGAGCGCCACCTCCTTTCCTCTCTCCAGCACGGTCGTCGACTCCATCCTGTTCCGTGACGCCTTTGGCACCCAGAAGATGCGCGACATCTTCTCGGACCAGGCCCTGATCCAGCGCTATATCGATGTGGAAGTGGCCCTGGCCAAGGCCGAGGCGCGGGTGGGCGTGATCCCTGCCGATGCCGCCGAGGTGATAGCGCGCGAATCGCAGCTCTCGCGCATCGACTTTGACCATATGCGCCATGAGACCGACATCGTGGGCTACCCCATCCTGCCGCTGGTGCACCAGCTGGTGGCGATGTGTGGCGAAGCCGGCCGCTATGTGCACTGGGGCGCCACCACGCAGGACATCATGGACAGCGCCGTGGCACTGCAGGTGCGCGATGCGATCGACAGCATCGATGCCGATGTGCGCGAGCTGCGCGGCATCCTTGCCAACCTGGCCAAGAAGCACCGCGACACGCCGATGGCGGGCCGCACCCACCTGCAGCAGGCGCTGCCGGTGACCTTCGGCTACAAGGTTGCCATCTGGCTGGCGATGTTTGACCGCCACCAGCAGCGCCTGGCCGAGCTCCGCCCACGTGTGGCGGTGGTCGAGTTCGCAGGCGCTGCCGGCACCCTGGCCTCGGTGGGCGAAGCAGGCTTTGCGATTCAGAAGGCGCTGGCCGATGAGCTGGGCCTGGGCGTGCCGGCCACCACCTGGCATGTGGCCCGCGATGGCTTTGCCGAAGCGATCAACCTGCTGGCGCTTATCACCGGCTCGCTGGGCAAGATTGCGCTGGACATCATGATCATGGCCTCCACCGAGTTCGCCGAGGTGTATGAGCCCTTCGTCAAGGGCCGTGGCGCCAGCAGCACCATGCCGCAAAAGCGCAACCCCATCTCCAGCGAGCTGATGCTGGCCGCCTCCAAGGCCGTGCGCCAGCATGCCGGCCTGATGGTGGATGCCATGGTGCAGGACTTTGAACGCGCCACCGGCCCCTGGCATGCGGAGTGGATTGCCATTCCCGAGAGCTTCATCCTCAGCTCCGGTGCGCTGTACCAGGCCAAGTTTGCGCTGGGCGGCCTGATCGTCGATGAGGACCGCATGAAGCACAACCTGGGCATCAGCCGAGGCCTGATCGTGGCCGAGGCCGTGATGATGGGCATGGCGCCGCACATTGGCCGCCAGCAGGCGCACGATGTGGTGTACGACGCATGCCGCACCGTCAACGACAAGGGCGGCACCCTGGCCGAGGCGCTGGCTGCGCTGCCAGAGGTGACCCAGCACTTTGACCGCGCCACCATTGACCGCCTGACCGATCCGACCAACTACCTGGGCCTGGCGCCACAGATGGTGGACCGCGCGCTGGAACTGTCGGCGCAGGTGCAGGCCTGAGGCTGCGGTGGAGGAGACAACAATGACGAATTCCCAATCTCTGGCGCCTGTGCGCAAACTGCCCTGGTACCGCAAGCTCGGCATGCAGGTGCTGGTATCCCTCTTGCTGGGCATTGCCGTGGGCTTTGTGTTCCCGGCCTTTGCGTCCAAGCTCAAGCTGCTGGGCGACATGTTTCTGTCGCTGATCAAGGCTGGCGTGGCGCCGCTGGTGTTTTTGACCATCGTGCACGGCATTGCCTCGGCCGGCGATGTCAAAAGCGCGGGCCGCGTGGGCTGGCGCGCGATTGTCTATTTCGAGATCGTGTCGACCATCGCGTTGGTCGTGGGCCTGCTCGCAGGCAACCTGATTGAGATCGGCAAGGGCATGGCCCATGTGACGGCCAGCACGGCTGCGCCGGTGGCCAAGGCGGCGGCGCCCCAGGGCTTTCTGGAGTTCATGGCGCACATCGTGCCGGACAATTTTGTGGGCGCCTTTGCCAAGGGCGAGCTGCTGCAGGTGGTGGTGCTGGCCGTCATGGTGGGCATCGGCATCCTGGCCATCCCCGATGCGCGCCGCAAGCCCATCAATGCCGCGCTCGATGGCATCTCCGAAGTGCTGTTCGCCTTTATCAACCTGGTGATGAAGCTCGCGCCCATCGGCACCTTTGGTGCGGTGGCCTACTCGGTCGGCAGCAATGGCACGGCAGTGCTGATTGCACTGGCGCAGTTTGTGCTGGGCTTTTATGTGCTGGTGGCGCTGTTCATTGCCGTGGTGATGGGGCTGGTGGCGCGCATTGCCGGCTTTAGCCTCTGGCGCTTTGTGCGCTACATCAAGGATGAGATCCTGATCGTGCTGGGCACGGCCTCGTCCGAGAGCGCACTCCCGCGCCTGCTGATCAAGCTGGAACGCCTGGGCTGCGCCAAGCAGACCGTGGGCCTGGTGCTGCCCACCGGCTATGCCTTCAACCTGGACGGCACCTCGCTGTTCATGGCCATGGGCGTGATGTTCATTTCGCATGCCTACGGCGTGCCGCTGAGTCTGGACCACCAGATCGGCATCCTGCTGCTGATGCTGCTCACCTCCAAGGGCGCGGCTACCGTGTCGGGCGGCTCGTTCGTGGTGTTTGCGGCCACTGTCACCTCCACCGGCATCCTGCCTGTGGAAGGCCTGGCCGTGATCTTTGGCGTGTACCGCTTCCTGTCGATGGCGATTGCCACCTGCAACACCCTGGGCAACAGCGTGGCGACGGTGGTGGTGGCCAAGTGGTCGGGCACCTTCGATGCGCAGGCTGCCGAGCGCCACCTCTACCCCGAGCGCTACCCGCAAACCCAAGCGGCCGACGAGGCGATCGACGATGGCAACCTGCTGGCAGCCGATGCGCATGACAGCGCGGCCAGCCCCGCCCTGCAACGCAGCCCCAGCGCAGGCTGAGCCCACTGAACCCCGGGGCATGCACCGCTGGCATGCCCCCCTGGAGACACAGCATGAACGACAGCCGTATCGAGCATGACGCCTTTGGGCCGGTGGAGGTGCCCGCCGCGCGTTACTGGGGGGCCCAGACGCAGCGCGCGCTGGGCGTTTTCACGATTGGCACCGAGCGCTTTCCCAGCTGCCTGATCCAGGCCGTTGGCCTGCAGAAGATGGCCGCCGCCAAGGCCAACCAGCGCTGCGGCGCGCTGGATGTGCGGCTTGCCGATGCTATCGTGCAGGCGGCAGCGCTGCTGCGCGACGGTGCGCATGATGCGGATTTTCCGCTGACGGTCTGGCAGACCGGATCGGGCACCCAGACCAATATGAATGCCAACGAGGTCATCGCCAACCGCGCCAACGAGCTGCTGGGCGAGCCGCGCGGCAGCAAGGCGCCGGTACACCCGAACGACCATGTCAATGCTTCGCAGTCATCGAATGACAGCTTTCCCACGGTGATGCACATCGCCACGGTGCGGGAGCTGGAAGAGCGCCTGCTGCCGGCGCTGGCGGTGCTGCAAGCCAGCCTGGCTGGCAGGGCGCAGGCCTTTGCGGGCGTGGTCAAGATCGCGCGCACCCACCTGATGGATGCCGTGCCGATGATGGTGGACCAGGCCTTTGACGCCTATGCCCGGCAGCTGGCGCTGGGCATGGAGCGGGTGCGGGCGACATTGCCGCGCCTGCTGGTGCTGCCCCAGGGCGGCACGGCAGCGGGCACCGGCCTGAATGCGCCGCCGGGTTTTGATGCCGCCTTTTGCGAGGAACTGCAGGGCCTGACCGGGCTGGCCTTTGTGCCCAACCCCAGCAAGTTCGAAGGCATGGCGGTGCACGATGCGCTGGTAGAGGCCTCGGGCGCGCTCAACACCCTGGCCAGCTCGCTGGTCAAGATCGCCAACGACCTGCGCTTGCTGGGATCGGGCCCGCGCTGCGGCCTGGGCGAGCTGCACATTCCTGACGATGGCTTGACCTCATCGATCATGCCTGGCAAGCGCAACCCCACCATCGCCGAAGCGCTGGTGCAGGCCTGCCTGCAGGTGATGGGCAACCACAGCACCATCACCATGGCCAATGCCTCCGGGCTGTTTGAGCTGAACGTGGCCAAGCCCGTGCTCATCCACAACCTGCTGCAGTCGATCCGGGTGCTGAGCGATGCGGCGCATGTCTTTGCGACCCGCCTGGTCGATGGCCTGGGTTTGAACGAAGAGCGGCTGGCCGCGAATGTGGGCAGCTCGCTGCTGGTGGTGACCGCCCTCAACCCGGTGCTGGGTTACGACCAGGTCGCCCGCATTGTGCGCGAGAGCCTGGCTAGCGGCCGCCCCCCGCGCGAGGTGGCCCTGGCGCTGGGCCTGCTCAGCGGCGAAGACTACGACCGGCATGTGGATGCCAAGGCCTTGGCGCGGCCCCATCCAGCGCCCTGATTTTTCTAACGACAAGGAGACAAAAAATGACATCGTTGATCAAGAGCGGTATGGCGGCGCTTGCCCTCATCAGCGCTGCGGCAGGGGCCGGGGCGCAGGGCTATCCGTCCAAACCCATCACCTGGATCGTGCCGTTTGCCGCCGGTGGCCCCACCGATGCGCTGGCCCGCAGCGTGGCCGAGCGGGTGGCGCGAGAGGTGGGCCAGCCCATCATCATCGACAACGCTCCGGGCGCGGGAGGCACGGTGGGATCAGCCAAGGCCGCGCGCGCCAAGCCCGATGGCTACACCATGCTGGTCGGCCACATGGGCTATATGGGTGCAGCGCCCGCGCTGTACAAAAAGCTCAGCTACGACCCGGTGAAGGACTTCGCGCCGGTGTTCCGCTTTCCCGATACGCCCTTGGTGCTGATGGTCCGCAAGGAGCACCCGGCCAAGGACATCAAGGCCCTGGTCGAATGGGGCAAGGCCCACCCGGACAAGCTCTACATCAGCAATGCGGGCATAGGCTCCAGCTCCCACCTGATCGCCGCCTTGTTTGCGACCTCGGCCGGCATCAAGGTCACCCTGGTGCCCTACAAGGGCGCGGGTCCGGCATTGCTCGATGTCATCGGCGGCCAGGTCGACGGCATGTTCGACCAGACCAACACGGCCCTGCCGCAGCTCAAGGACGCCAAGCTGCGCCCTCTGGCCGTCACCTCCAGGCAGCGCTTGCCGCAGCTCAAGGATGTGCCGACCTTGGACGAGACCGCCTTGCCAGGCTTTGAGGCCAGTACCTGGTACGGCATCTACGCGCCCAAAGGCACGCCGCCAGAAGCGCTGGACAAGTTCCAGACGGCCTACCTGAAAGTCATGGGCGACAAGGAATACACCGACAAGCTCGTCAGCCAGGCCATCCAGTTGCTGCCGCCTGAGCAATACAGCGGCCAGGCGCTGGGCCGGCACACCGAGGCGGAAGTGACGCGCTGGAAGGATGTAGCGGCCAAGACGCAGATGGCGCTGGATTGAGTGGGGGCCTGGGGCTTGAGGGGCTGGCTACGCAGTGGTCGCAATCAGCCGGTCCAAGGTCTCCTGGCTGGAGGCCTCCGGGCGGCGAATGGTGCGGCTGTGCTGTCCGTCGATGGAGACCGCGGGGTCGCCATGCACGGTGACTCTGCGCACGATGCGGGGCAGGTCGCCGTAGTCGTTGATGGCGAAATGCTGGGTGGATCGGTTGTCCCAGATGGCGACATCATCTTGTTGCCATGACCAGCGAACGGTGTTTTCCAGGCGAGTCACGCGGTTTTGCACCAGCTCGAAGATGCGGGCGGATTCGCTGCCGGTAACGCCCAGGATGCGGCGCACGAAATGGCCGAGCAACAGGCCACGTTCGCCCGATACCGGGTGCACGTGGACGATGGGGTGCTCGGTTTCATAGATGGCGGAGGTGAACACCTTGGTTTGGTGGTCGAGGCGGCTGCTGTCCACCTGCGTGCGTTCGGCGCCGTAGTCGTAGTCGTTGCTGTGCAGTGCCCAGAGGCTGTCGGCGAGGGCCTTGAGCTGGGGCGGCAGGTTGCGGTAGGCCGCCGTGGTGTCGGCCCACACGGTGTCGCCGCCGTAGGGCGGGATGACCACGCCGCGCAGCACGGAGTATTTGGGAAAGGCATCGAGGAAGGTGACATCGGTGTGCCAGGAGTCCGCGCGGCCGCCGCCCTTGGAGGCATCGAGTTCGAAGATCTTGGTGCCTGACGGCGCAGGCACGGTGGGGTGGGCGACAGTCTTGCCCAGACGCGCGCCAAACGCCTGGTGCGCTTCGTCATCGAGATGGCCCTGGCCACGGAAGAAGAGCACCTTGTATTTCACCAAGGCACGGGTGATGTCGGCAATGGTCTGTTCAGACAGGTCGGGGCTGAGCTGGATGTTCTGCACCTCACCGCCGAGGGTGCCCGCGACACGTCGGATCTGCAGGTTGCCAATGCTGGTGTCCACACCAGATGTGGCGATGGGTGTGCGAGCGTTCATCTTGATTCTCTCTGTGTTGTAGTGGCTTGGATGAAGCGATGTGCAATGACAATGCGGTCATCCTGAAACTACAAAGTGTCCTGTCTCTCCAGAGAATTGGTTGGAAGGATTTCAGATATGGAGATGCGCATTTCGTCTATGCAGAACGGCAGCGCGCAGCGCCCGGTGGCTATATTGTCGGTATGACTTTTCAAGCTGATCTCTCCAATCCCTACCTGCGCCAGGCTGTCGAGCTGCGTGATCTCTTTGCGCGCGATGCGATTGAACGCGACAAGGCAGGCGGCAAGCCGCTGGAGCAGTATCAGCAGATCAAGGACAGTGGCTTGCTGCGGCTGGGCATTCCCGCGCAGCACGGCGGCGCCGGCCAGCCCTGGTCCACCGCATTGCGGGTGGTGCGCGAGTTCGCCCAGGCTGATGGCTCGGTGGCGCATCTCTTTGGCTACCATGGATCGTCCTTGCACTCCGCGCATGTGCTGAGCAGTCCTCAGCAGGCGGCGCAGCTGTATGCGGCCTCGGCCGAGGGCAACTGGTTCTGGGCCAATAACTCCAATGCCGGAGCGCGCAGCTTGACGGGGCGCTGGCAGGGCGACCACTGGATTCTGAATGGCAGCAAGCCTTACACCTCGGGCAGCCATGTGGCAGACCATCTGCACATCACCTGGGTGGACGAGGACAGCGCTGAGACCATCGATGCCGCCATCCCCGCAGGCCGCGCAGGATGGACGGCGCTGGACGATTGGGATGCTTTTGGCCAGCGCCAGACGGGCAGCGGCACCTGCACCTATGAGAACGTGCGAGTGGAGGCCCATGAGGTCTATGAACGCCGCAGCGCCACGCCGCGCGCTCCGTACCGCACGCTGATTCCGTTTGTGCAGCAGAGTGTGCTGCTCAATGTGTTTCTGGGCACCGCGCAGGGTGCGCTGCTGCGGGCGCGCGAATACTCTCTCAACGACAGCCGCCCCTGGGTGCATTCGGGCGTGGAGCGGCATGTGGACGATCCCTGGGTCAAGCGCGTGTATGGCGATCTGTACACCCGCACTCTGGCCGCGACGGCGCTGGCCGACCAGGCACTCGATGTGCTGGACCGGGTGTGGGCGCGTGGTGAGGCCTTGACAGCTGCTGAGCGCGGTGAGGCCGCGATTCCGCTGGCGGCGGCCAATGCCTTTGCAGGCAATACCGCGCTGGATGTGACCAGCAAGATCTTTGAAGTGACGGGCACCCGATCCACATCCAACGAGCTGGGCTTGGACCGCTTCTGGCGCAATGTGCGCACGCATACCTTGCACAACCCGGAAGAGTACAAGACCCGCAATGTGGGCTACTGGTTTCTGACGGGCGAGCCGCCTGTGCCCAGCGGCATCCAATGAGCGGGGGCGCTGTGCCCGCAGGGCGGTGGAAAGCCTTAGACTCGGAGTGATCAGCCCTCCAGCCTTGCGCCATCCACACTGACGTGACCCCAACCCCACCGCACCCCGATGACGACAACTGTCCGGCCTCCCCAGCCGACCATCCGCCGCCAGATGGCGGCGTGGTGCGGCTGACCTCCAAGGACATTGGCCGCCTGGTGGGCGTGTCCCAGGCCACCGTCTCCAATGCCATCAACCGGCCGCATCTGGTGGCGCCTGCCACGCTGGCGGCCATCGAGCGGGTGATGGCCGACCATGGCTACAGCGTGAACAGCTCGGCCCGCGCGCTCAAGTCCGGCATTGGCAAGGCCCTGGGGGTGGTGGTGCTGGATGTGGCCAATCCGTTTTGGGGCGAAGTGGTCAAGGGCATCGAGACGGTGACGGCGCCAGGGCGCATTCCGCTCATCATCGGCAGCTCCAACGAGGATGCGGAGACCGAGAGCGCGATTTTTCAGTCCTTTGAATCACAGGGCGTGCGCGGCATTCTGGTGGCACCCACGCCGTCCAATCTGCCGCTGCTGCGCCGTTTTCGGGCCAAGGGTATCCAGGTGGTGCTGCTAGACAGCGAAGACCCGCAGGGCGAGTTTCCCTCCATCAGTCTGGACCATGCCGCTGGGGCGGAACTGGCAGCGGCCTATCTGCGCGATGGCGGCCACCGGGAGGTGGCGCTGGTCAATGGCTCGCCCGAGATATCCTGGTGTGCCAGCCGGTCGCGCGGCTTTCATGCGGGCTTCGCCGGTGTTGCGGATGCGCGTATCCATGAGATCAGCCGCACGGCAATGACGGTAGAAGAGGGCCGGCAAAGCGTGGATGTGCTGCTGGCATTGTTGAAGCAGCAACCCCCGATCACCGCCTTGTTCTGCACCAATGACATGCTGGCCTTGGGCGTGCTCAAGGGATTGCATGAGCGCGGCATCTCAGTACCTGGCGATCTGTCCGTGGTGGGCTACGACGATGCGGTGTTTGCCGAACTGCTCTCGCCCGGCCTCACCACGGTGCACCAGAATGCCACGGCCATTGGCCGTGCCGCAGCGCTGCTGATGACACTGGACGCGGACGGGCCGCAGCTGCCCGAGCCGCTGCAGCCCCCGCACCTGGTGGTGCGGGGTTCCGCCCGTTCATTGCGCTGATGCCGCGAGGGGCGCATTGCCCAGGTGCGGAACGGCCGCAATGAGCTGGCGCGTGTAGTCGTCCCTGGGGCGCTCCAGCACCTGGCGCGCATCGCCGTACTCTCGCAGTTCGCCATGGCGCAGCACGGCCACATCGTGGCTCACCTGGCGGATAACGCCCAGGTCGTGCGAGATGAAGAGCATGGCCACACCGGTTTCACGCTGCAGTGTGGTGATCAGTTCCAGAATCTGCTTTTGCACAGATACATCGAGTGCGGAGACGGGTTCATCCAGCACCACGATCTGCGGCTCCGTCGCCAGCGCACGGGCAATGGCCACGCGCTGGCGCTGCCCGCCCGACAGCGTGAGCGGCCTGCGTGCCGCCAGTGCCGGATCGAGCCCCACCTTGTGCAGCCACTGGGCCACGCGTTCGTCACTGCGCGCGCTGGACTCGCGGCCAAAGCGCAGCCACAGCGCCTCTGCCAGCACCCGGCCCACGGTGTAGCGCGGGTCAAAGGCAGACAGCGGATCCTGGTGCACGAACTGAATCGGCCTGGCACGGCTGCGCGGCGGTGGGGCACGCAGGGTGTCAGCCTGGATGTGCCCTTCGGTCGCCTTCTGCAGGCCGGCCACAATGCGGGCCAGCGTGGTCTTGCCGGAGCCCGATTCACCCACCAGCCCCAAGGTGCGGCCGTGGCGTAGCTCAATGTCCACACCGCGCAGGGCCTCACGCCCGGCAAAGCGCTGGCGGATATGGACGGCGCGCAGCAGCACGGGCGCATGGCCCGTCGCAGTGTCGGGCGCCGCATCATCGAGCCGGGGGATAGCGGCCATCAGGCTGCGCGTATAGGCGTGTGTGGGTTGACGCAGCACCTGGTCTGCCGGGCCGTTCTCCACCACCTGGCCCTGGCGCAGCACGATCACCTGGTCAGCCAGCTGCGACACCACGCCCAGATCGTGGCTGATGAGGATGAGGGCAATGCCCTGGCGCTTGAGCTCGCCAAAGAGTGCGAGGATCTCCTTTTGCACGGACACATCGAGCGCCGTGGTGGGCTCGTCGGCAATCAGGATGGGCGGGTTGCCCGCGATGGCGGTGGCGATCAGTGCACGCTGGCGCAGCCCGCCCGAGAGCTGGCTGGGGTATTCGTGGATACGTGTCGCCGGATCGGGCATGTGGGCGCGGCTAAGCAGTTCCAGCGCCCGCGCTTGCTCCTGCTCGCGTGTGGCGGACTCGGTCGCGCGGATGGCTTCCTGCAGCTCCTGCCCGATGGTGCGCAAGGGGTCGAGCGAGACCAGCGCATCCTGCAGGATGTAGCCGACCTTGCGACCGCGCAGGCTGCGCCACTGCCGCTCGCCCAGGCGCAGCGCGTTCTGGCCGTCGATCTCCAGCGCATCGGCGGTGATGCGGGCGTTCGGGCCATTGAGTCCCACCAGGCAGCGCGTGCTCACGCTTTTGCCGGAACCGGATTCACCCACCAGCGCGACGCACCGGCCCGGCTGCAGCTCAAAGCTCAGGCCTGATACGGCCTGGCGCAAGCGGCCGCGCTCTTCAAACGCCACCGCCAGGTTGCGTACGCGCAGCAGGGGCGCTGACGGGGTGTTGGATAGCAAACTCACAGCCGGCCCTCCGAACGCTGCTGCAGCCAGCGGCCCAGCCAGGTGGTGCTCATCACGAACAAGGTGATGGCCAGTCCCGGGAACACCGCCGCCCACCAGCCCATGCTGAGAAAGTTGCGGGCATTGGTGAGCATGGCGCCCCATTCGGGCGAGGGCGGCGGGTTGCCCAGCCCCAGAAAGCTCAGCGCGGCGCCAGCCAGTGTGGCGCTGCTCAGGCCGATGGTGGCCACCACGATCAGGGGCCGCAGTGCATTGGGCACGATATGGCGCAATACGACCTCGGCGCGGCTCAGGCCCAGCGCCTCTGCGGCCTCGATATAGCTGGCCGAGCGCACGCGCAAGGTCTCGGCGCGCACGATGCGGGTGTAGTAGGGGATGCCGGCGATGCCGATGGCAATGGCCGCGTTGAAGATGCCGCTGCCGAACAGCGAGACGATAAAGACGGCCAGCAGCAACTCCGGAAACGCGGCCCCGATGTCGGTGAGCCGCATGACCACCGTGGGCACCACACGCTGCGTGAGCCCGGCGAGCAGGCCGAGCACCGTGCCCACCGCCAGGGACAGCGCCACTGCGCTCAGCCCCAGCAGAATGGAAGGCCGCGCGCCATGCACCACGCGCGTGTAGACATCGCGGCCGATCTGGTCCGTGCCCATGGGGTGGTGCAGCGAGGGCGGCTGCAGCAGCTGGCTGCGGTCGGCTGCGAGTGGATCGCCCGGAGCCAGCAGGCTGGGAGCGAGCACCGCGCACAGCAGCAGCAGGAGCACGGTCACCGCGAGCGCGGCGCCCAGCGTGCTCGCACGCGGCAGGCGCCAGTCTGAGAGTGAAAACCTTGGCGCTGTGCCTGCTGCGGTTGATGCGGCAGGCGCGTGCTGGGTGCTCGGGGTGGTGGGGCTGTGTTGGGCGCCGTGGGCGTCAATAGGGATCGAAAGCGTCTGGTTCATGGCTGCGGCGACTCTGTCTGCAGTCGGTGGTCGATGAGGAGGTAGGCGAAGTCGATCAGCAGGTTCATGACCACAAAGGCCAGGGTGGCGAGAGAGACCAGACCCAGCACCAGCGGCATGTCCTGGCGGGTGACGGCATTCACCAGCAGGCGGCCGAGGCCGGGGCGGCCAAACAGGGTTTCGGTAATGGCGGCGCCGCCCAGCAGCGCGCCAAAGCTGTAGCCCGCCATGGTCAGGTAGGGAATCACCGCGTGGCGCAGGCCATGCCGCAGCTTGGTGGCCAGCACCGACAGCCCGCGTGCGCGGGCCGTGGTGATGAAGGGCTGCTCCAGCACATCGTCCATGGAGCGGCGCAGTACCTGTGCCAGCGGCGCGGCCGTGGGCAGGGCAATGGTCAGCGCGGGCAGGATGAGCGAGCGCAGACCCCCGGTATCCAGCAAGGGGAACAGCTGCCAGTGCACGGTGAAGAGCAGCATCAGCAGAAAGCCGATCCAGAACACGGGCGTGGAAGCCAGCACCAGTTCCACGGCGCCAGCGATGGCACTGCTGCGGCGGCGCCCGGCGCTCAGAATGCCCACGGCCAGCGACAGCAACACGGCCAGGCCGCAGGCCAGGCTGGCCAACGCCAAGGTGGGGCGGGCCTGTTCGGCAATCAAGCTGGCAACGGGCTGCTCCTGCACATAGGACATGCCCATGTCGCCCTGCACCAGGCGCGACAGGTAGAACAGGTACTGCATCACCAGCGGCTCGTCCAGGTGGTATTCCTTGCGGATGGCGGCCAGCACTTCGGCGGTGATGGCCACGGCGTCACCGCCTGCGCCTGCAATGACAAAGGCCGGATCCACCGGCACCAGCCTGAGCGCGAAAAACGCCGCGGTGATGGCCCCGAGCACGGTGAGCGCGCTCAGGCCAACACGGTGGAGGACCCGGCGGGAGAGAGGGCGCAGGGAGGCTTGCGTCACAGCTTACTTTCCGATCCAGGCATCGAACAGGTAGGGCTGCGGCCAGGCCTTGTCCCAGGCCACGCCATGCACATTCTTCTGGATGGCGACGAGGCGGGCACGCGAGTACAACGGCACCGAGGGCGCGTAGTTCGGCAGGATCTCCTGCGCCTGGGCGTAGTAGCGGGCGCGGTCGGGTGATTTGCCCGAGGCCCGCGCCTTGGCCAGCAAGGCATCAAGCTCGGGAATGCTCAGGAACGAGGCGTTGGAGCCCACGGTGCTGCCATCGCTGATGTTGTCTGTGCCATAGAGACGCCACAGCTGCATGCCGGTGGCTTCGGACTGGAAGGTGCCCAGCAGGCCATAGTTGCCGTTGTAGAGGCGTTCGGGCAGATCGGTGACAGGCTGCAGCTTGATCTCGAAGCCGAGCTTGCGCGCATCGATCTGAACTTGCTCCAAGGTGCGCTGTGCCAGCTGGTCGTTGTCGGCATAGGGGATGGAGGCGCTCAGGCGCTGGCCCTCTTTGCTGCGGTAGCCCTGCGCATCGCGCGTGCTCCAGCCCGCTTCGTCCAGCAGGCGATTGGCCTTGTCCGCGTCGTAGCTGATCTTGTTCTTCAGCTCCTTGTTGAAGTCGGGCGTTGTGCTGGCCAGGTATTCCTGCACCGGATAAGCACCGAAGGTGGAGCTGGCGACGATCTCTTCGCGGTTCAGGCCATGCAGCAGGGCCTGGCGCACTTCGAGCTTGTCGAAGGGCGCGCGGCGGGTGTTGAAATGCAGGCTGTAGCCCACGCCCGGCAGCAGGAATTCCTCGTTTTGGTACTCCGCGCTTTGCTTCACGCTCTTGGCGTATTCGGGCGCGATGTAGTCGACCACATGCGCTTCCTTGGTGGTCAGCGCGTTGTAGCGTGTCTGGTCTTCGGGCAGGAAGACGTATTTGACGCTGTCCAGGTAGGCTGCGCCAGCGTGGAACTGCGCGGGCGCCCATTGGTAATCGTCATTGCGCACATAGGTCAGGCTCTGGCCCTTGACCCAGCTGTCGAACTTGAAGGGGCCGGTGCCGATGAGCTTGGTGGCCAGCGACTTGGGGTCCTGCTCGATCTGCTGCTTCGAAAGAATCCCGAAGTAGGGCGCGGCAATTAAGGTGAGAAAGCTGGACTCGGGCGTGCCCAGCTTCACCGACACGGTGTATTCGTCAATGACCGTCGCCACCGGCTTGAGCTTGGCGGTGGAGCCGGTCGACTTGTTGGCCGGGTCGTTCACATAGTCAAAGTTGGCCTTGACGGCCGCCGCATTGAAGGGCGTGCCATCGTGAAAATGCACGTCCTTGCGCAGGTGGAAAACGTAGGTGGTGGCGTCATCCGACACATCCCAGCTCGACGCCAGCCAGGGCGCGTGCGTGCCGTCGCCGTTGTCCCAGACCAGGGAGTCCAGCGCCGGGCGCACCGAATGCGCGCCCGAGCCCTGGTCCACCAGCGGATTCAACTGAGCGGGCTCGGCTCGGATGGCGACCACGAGCTGGCCACCGCGCACCGGCTCGGTCTGTGCTGCCGGTGCAGCGGATGCGCCCGCTGCGGAAGCCGTGGAGGCGGGCGCAGTTTCCGTCTTGGAGCAGGCAGCCAGAACCAGACCGACCAGGCCCCCTCCCAGCGTCAAAGCCAGTCTGCGCGACACCGGAGCCGTGAAGTGTTTAGGTGCTTTTTCGTAAGTCATTAGAAGAATTTATTCGTATCAATTTCGAAGTACTACTAGTATCATGTATAAAAATCTTTTTCGTTATTCGATTTATGCATATCAATCTTCGCTTTCTTGATGGAGAGTTCTCGTGACCTCGGCGCCTCAACCTTCTTTTCGCTTCGCCCCCTTGTTCACTGCGCAGGCATTAGGTCTGCCACCTGCGCTGGCCCCCAAGGTCGATGCCGTGTTGGCGACATTGCGGGACCGCGCCGCCGAGCGCGATCGGGACGGAGGCTCCTTGGCCAATGAGCTGCAAGCGCTGGCCCAACTCGGCGTGACTTCTGCGCGTTTGGCCACGGCACAGGGCGGGCTGGGATGGAGCTATGCGCAGAATGTGGACTTGCTGATCGCTCTGGCGCGTGCCGACTCGAGCGCCGCGCAGAGCCTGCGCTCGCATTTCCTCTATGTGGAGCATCTCGTGCGCCACCCCGATTTGTCGGGCAATGCCTTTGGCGTTGCCGAGGTGGCGGGCGGCAAGCTCTTTGCGAGTGCGACCACCGAGATCGGCAACATCGCCGTGGGTGCCGTCGGCACCAAGGTTGAGCCCGATGGACAGGGCCGTCTGCGTCTGAACGGCTCGAAGTTCTACACCACGGGGGCAGGCTATGCCGACTGGGTCAACGTGTTTGCAGCCGACACCGAAGGCACGCACATTCTGGCCACCGTGGCCCGTGAGGATCAGGGCGTGACCGTGGTCGATGACTGGGACGGCGTCGGTCAACGCCTCACGATGAGCGGCACCATGCAGTTCGAACAGGTGCTGGTGGATCCCGCCCATGTGCGGCCGCGCGCCCGTTCGGAGGACACGCCTTCGGGCTTGCAGGACGCGATGGCCCAGCTCACCCACCTGGCCACGCTCACCGGGATTGCCATTCGTGCCTTTGAAGATGCGGCCGCGTGGCTGCATGGCCGCAAGCGCCACTTCAGCCATGCAGCCGCCTCGGTGCCTGCCGACGACCCCTTGGTGCAGGAGCAGGTCGGTCGCCTGGAGGCAGTCGCCGGCACCGCCTTGCTCGCGGTGCGCTCTGCTGCGCTGCAGCTGCAGACACCCAGCGAAGACGCCTTGGGGGACCCGTATGCGGATGGGCATCGCGCCGTCACGCAGCTGCAGGTGGTGTTGCCCGCGTTGATTCTCGATGCGACGCAGGCGCTGTTTGATATTGGCGGCGGCTCCATGGTGGTGGCCGCGCGTGGGCTGGATCGGCACTGGCGCAATGCACGCACACTGGCATCGCACAACCCGTCGCCGCAGAAGGCACGCGTGCTGGGCAATGAGGCGCTCAACGGCGTCGCCCTTCCGACCATCTGGTATGCCGGCACCGCAGCTGGGGCAGCGTCCATCGCTGCAGCGCCCGCGCCAACGCTGGCAGTGGAGGCGCAGCCGTGAGCAGCTTCATCCTCAATGCCAACATCTACGATTTCGGCACCGACGCGGGCGCCTGGCGGGCACCGGGCACCGGCCCCCGTGACAACCTGAGCGAAGCGTTCTGGCGCACGGTGGCCCGCACTGCCGAAGACGGCGGGCTTGACGGCATCTTTCTGGCCGATGGGCCGGGGCTGTCGTCCAACCCGGCCATCCGCCCCAACCGCATGGTGGAGCCGCTGGCCACGCTGGCCGTCGTGCTCGCGGAGACCAGCCGGCTGGGCGTGATCGCCACGGTGTCCACGGGTTCGAACGATCCGGTGGAGCTTGCCAGCCGCCTGCTGGACTACAACCTGCTGTCGCAAGGCCGGTTTGGCTGGAATGTGGTGACGGGCTTGCCAGAGCTCTCCGCCCAGGACTTCAAGGTGCCCAAAACGCCTGAGCGCGCCGACCGCTATGCCCGCGCCACCGAGTTTTTGCAGGTCTATGCCGGCTATCTGGATGCGGTGCGCGAGGGCAAGGATTTCAACCACTCGGGCGAGCGCTTTCAGTATTCACTCAAGCGCGATGAATTGCCCACCCAGGGGGCGGCGGCGCGCTTCAGCACCAAGGTAAGCCCGCTCATCGTGCAAGCTGGTGGATCGGAGCAGGGCCGGCGCCTTGCCGCGCAAAGTGCCGATGCCGTGTTCTCCGCCGAAACGGTGTTCGAGGTGGCACGCAAGAACCGGCTGGAGCTGCATACCATGGCGCGCGAGTCCGGGCGCCGGCCGCCCGTGGTGCTGCCCGGCGTGCATTTGGTGATCGGCTCGACGGAAGCGGAGGCCGAGGCGCGTTTTCAGCGGGTGCACCAGCGTGGCCCCAAGGACTATGTGTTGCAGCGCTTCTCCAGCCTGCTCGACATTCCGGCTGATCGGCTCGATCCGCAGGCGCCGGCCTCGGCATTGGAACAACTGGCGGGCTCCACAGAGCGTGGTTCCGCAGGTTTCCGCAAATCCATCACCGCCTATGGCGTGGCCAACGGGCTCACGATCGGTCAGCTCATCCGGCATTTCTCCGGATTTGGCCACCAGTTCTTTGTGGGCACGCCTGAGCAGTTTGCCGACGTGGCTGAGCGCTGGTGGCGCGGCGGTGCCGCCGATGGCTTCAACCTGCTGTTCGACGCCAACCCCATCGGGCTGCGCGAGTTCGTTGACCATGCCATGCCCGTGCTGCGCCAGCGCGGCATTGTGCCGCCCGAGCCAGTAGCCACCCCCCTTGCTTTTGCCCAACGCCTTCAGGAGCTTTCTGCATGACGGTACACACCGTGTTGGACCTTTCCGGCCAGGCGCTGGAAGACATTCTCACCACTCTCGCCGGTGGCGGCGCGCCTGCCACCGCACTTGGCAAGGCATTGGATGCCCTGCCGGTTGCAGCCTATGCACTGGGCCTGGGAACAGCAGCAGCCAGGGCGCGTGATACCTCTGTGGCGCTGTCCTTCCTGCTCGCCTTTACGCGCAGCAGCCGCTTCATTGCCAGTGCCAATCCTGCGCAGCAGCACCCGATCAATCTTGCACGCAATCTCGCGACGCTCAACGCCCTGCATGGCTCGCGCATCGGCCTGGCCTTGCACGCAGATGCGCCCACCGCCGGCTGGTTTCGGCCCGAGGATGCGGCCTCTCCCGCCAGCGCTGCCGACTATTTGCGTCTGGTCTCCTCGCTCTGGGACAGCTGGCCCATGGACGCGCTCATTGGCGATACCGAAGGCGGCCGCTATGTGGATGCCGACCGCATCGTGCGCATAGCGGACCCCGTCTACACGCATATCGGCGGCCCGCTCACACTGCCCACCGATATCCCGGGCAAGCCCCCGCTGCTGCTGCTCTCGCCCCACGGCACCGCCGCTTCCCCGGAGCCATCGTTGGACCTTCAGCTCAACGAAACCGAGCCGGGGTCAGGCCATTTCACGCGCGACCCTGTGAGCCTGCGAACCGGTGCGCCATCGCTGGATGCCATCCTCGCCTGGTCCAGCGAAGACAATGCCCCGGCGCAAGGCGCGTCGATACGCGAAGCCCTGCAGTTGCCTGCAGGACGTAGCGCTGCTGCGGTGCAGACGCCGGTCTTCAAGGATGCAGCGGTGGCGTTGCGGGTGTGAGTGGGGGGCGGCAGGGTGAGGTTTCCCGATGGGTCCTGGGTTCTGATGCCGGAAACATTCGTTGGGGCACAAGCGAGTCATGGCTTGGACTGCTCAAGTGCGGACAACGTTGCTGCTTGTGTCAACCCATTCGGTGGTTAATACGCATTGCCCGTATACCAAAACATCAACGATGTTATCCAGGCTCACAAAGCGAAAATGGCGTACGGTATCCCTGTCTAACCCCACCGACTGGGTTGTGCTGAATGCGTCTAGCCACTGCGAGTCTTTTACTTCCAGTAGAGGATAAGCGGCACTGCCCCAGTCCCCTCCCAGTTGAGGAATTTCCGTTATTGGATAGGTCTCCCATGGGTGCGCGTATTTGGTATGAGACATGCATGCTATGACGCTGTCAAAGCGGATGACCAAGTCCCGCGACGGGGCACCGACGATATTGGAAAAACAAAGCCGTATCGAATGCGCACCTGGCTCAGTACAAAGAACGATAAATGCGCATGGCCCATCTACGCTGTCGACCCATGAAAATCGGGAATAAGTCTCTTGCATAGGAAATTATTTCTCAATATTTATCGTGGCCAGGATTTGCGGATCGAAAGGTGCAGGAACAGATCGCATCCCACCCTGAGCATCACATGGGCACGCCATGCGTCTGGGCGGTAATGCACCAGGGCCAGATCAAACGCCTGCGGTGTGGCGACTTTATCGGAGTATTACGCGTTGCTGATTGGCCTTCCTGCTTAACTTGCCGTGGACCCGGGCAAAGACCCAGCCACCGGCACCCACCGTTTCACATGCTCCACCAAGGCCCTTAACTTGCGCGGCTGGTTTCTGCGGTTGGGGTAGTAGAGGTAAAAGCCGGGAAAGTAGGGCAGGTAGCTGTCCAGCACCGAGACCAGCTCTCCGCGTTCCAGGTAGGGCGCAAAGGTCTCTTCCATGCCGATGGTGATGCCGCCATCGGCCAGCGCGGTGCGCACCATCAGCAGCATGTCGTTGGTGGTGACACGGGGGGCGACCGCGAGGCTGAAATCACGGCTGTCTTCCTGGAATTCCCAGCGGTAGGGGGCGAGCTCCAGCTCGGCACGCCAGCCGATGCAGCGGTGGCTCAGCAGGTCATTGGGGTGTTGGGGCGTTCCCTGTGCAGACAGGTAGGCAGGGGTGGCGACGACCACCTGCCGTTGCGACCCCGTCAGCGGGATGGCGATCATGTCCTGCTCGATGACTTCACCGAGGCGCAGGCCGGCATCAAAGCCACCGGCAATGATGTCGGATTCGTCATCGGTGACGGTGACATCCAAGGTGATATGCGGGTGGGCGGCGGCAAAGGCGCTGATCAAGGGGCCGGACAGAAAGCGCTCGGCGATGGAGGTGACCGCCACGCGCAGCAGCCCGCGCGCCGGGCCTTCTTCGGATACTTCTTCAAGTGCCACTTGCACAGCAGCCAAAGGCCCACTGATTTGCTGGTGCAGCGTCTGGCCGGCCTCGGTCAGGCGCACATGGCGGGTGGTGCGGTGGACCAGGGCGATGCCCAGTTGGTCCTCCAGCTTGCGCATGGCCTGGCTGACGGCAGAGCGTGTCACGCCCAGCTGGTCGGCAGCAGCACGGAAGTTTTGCGCTTTGGCCACCGCCAAAAAGCAGTGGAGCAAGTGAAGTTCGTCTTTCATTGGTTAGAAAGTCTAACCAAATTGTGCAGCATTGGCACACTTCTCTGATCAAGCCAAGCTGCCTACAGTTTGAACTTTCCAACGCCATGTGCAGAAAGTTCTCCATGAAAAACTTGCTCGACAAAGTCATTTTGATCACCGGTGCCAGCAGCGGTATCGGTGAGGCCACCGCCAAGCTGCTGGCCGCGCACGGCGCCACCGTCGTGCTGGGCGCCCGCCGGGTCGACAAACTGGGCCAGATCGTGGCCGATATCCAGAACGCAGGCGGTGTGGCCGAAGCGCTGGCGCTGGATGTGACCCAGCGTGCGCAGCTGCAGGCCTTTGCCGACCATGCGCTGAATCGCTATGGGTGCATCGATGCCATCATCAACAACGCCGGCGTGATGCCGCTGTCACCGCTTGCCGCATTGCGGGTGGAGGAGTGGGACTGGATGATCGATGTGAACATTCGCGGTGTGCTGCACGGCATTGCGGCGGTGTTGCCCACCATGCGCCAGCAGGGCTTTGGGCATGTCGTGAACATCGCCTCCATCGGCGCGCATGCGGTGTCGCCAACCGCCGCCGTTTACTGCGCTACCAAGTACGCGGTCTGGGCGATTTCGGAAGGGCTGCGGCAGGAAAGCCGCGACATCCGTGTGACCACGATCAGTCCCGGGGTGACGGAGTCGGAGCTGGCGGAGACCATCACCGATGCCGCTGGCCGTGAAGAGATGAAGGAGTTTCGCAAAGTGGCCATCAGCGCATCGGCGATCGCAAGGGCCATCCATTTTGCGATTTCGCAACCGGCGGATGTGGATACCAGTGAGATCATCATGCGGCCTACGGTGAGCCCGCATTGATGTGAACCCGCACTGCTGCTAGAACCGGGCGGCCGCAAGGCTATGAGCTTCATGGCTGTTGATATTGTCGCCAGCCACCATGGGTTATCAGTGCGCCTTGGCTTTGTGCACGCCAGCGTCCCATACCTGCATGATTTCGGTCACTGCGTTGTTCAGGGCGACCGATGTCATCCCATCCCGGGCCAACGTGGTCAAACCGACTAAAAAGCCTCCGAACACCATCGACAGCGCGCGCGCGTCGGTCTCTGAGGGCAATTCGCCCGATGCCTTCGCGCGCTCCACGCAAGAGGCAATGCCATCGCGTGTTCTTGTGCGAGCCTGAGCCAGCATCTTTTGAACCTGGAGATGCTCGCCTGAGCAACCCGCGGCTGAAACCACCATCAGGCAACCCTTGGGATGACCGCGTTCGCTTTGCATTTTTGCCGAGCGGCGCAAGGTCAGCTCAACAGCTTCGCGCGGTGGCAGGCGCTCATCCCACAAGCTGGATTCGACCTGTCCATGGGTCGCGAGGTAGTGCGTCACGACTTCCTTGAACAAGCCCTCCTTCGAGCCGAATGCCGCATAAAAGCTGGGTGCCGTAATGCCTCCGCCTATGCCGGCCTTGAGCTGTGTCAGCGAGGTGGCGTCATAGCCATGCTCCCAAAACAGATGCATCGCCTGGTGGATGGCTTCTTCACGATCAAAGCTACGGGGACGGCCCATTTGCGCCATGGCGCTCTCCTGTTGGTAAGGACTTAAATACTAATCGATACAAAAGTCGTTGACAAGGGCGTCCAGGATTCGCTACATTTATACCAATCGATATATAAATCGAAGCGCCGGCGATGGCTGATCCACCGACCTGACCCGCCCGGGGCACGCTCATCTTCAGCGGGCGCGTCCTCGACGCAGCTTTTATCCCACCTCAACTTCTCACACGGAATCCTTTCGATGACTAAGACGACCTGGCACCCACCCGAGGCGCACACACCGCCAGCAGCTGCTGAGAGGCTGCCGATATCCGCGCTACTGGCGCTCGCCATGACGGGGTTTATCTGCATCGTGACGGAGACCTTGCCTGCGGGCCTTTTGCCGCAGATCAGCGAAGGGCTTGGCGTGTCGCAGGCGCTCGCGGGGCAAATGATCACCGCTTATGCGCTGGGCTCACTGCTGGCAGCGATTCCCCTGACCATCGCCACCCGTGGCTGGCGGCGACGCAACGTGCTGCTGCTGACCATCGTCGGTTTTCTGGCCTTCAACTCCCTGACGGCGTTGTCTTCGAACTACTGGCTGACCTTGGCTTCTCGCTTCTGCGCGGGCATGGCTGCCGGACTGGCCTGGAGCCTGTTGGCTGGCTATGCGCGCCGGATGGTCGCGCCGCATCTGCAGGGCCGCGCAATGGCCATTGCCATGGTGGGAACGCCCATTGCACTGTCGCTGGGCGTGCCTGTGGGCACCTGGCTGGGCGCGCTCGTAGGTTGGCGCACTGCTTTCGGCATCATGTCTTTGCTGACCTTGGCACTGATCGTCTGGGTGCAGCGGAAGGTGCCTGACTATCCAGGTCAGTCAGGTCGCGAAACGATGCCATTGCGCAAGGTATTTACAACGCCAGGCGTCCGCCCTGTGCTGGCTGTGGTGATCGCCTGGATGCTGGCACACAACCTCTTGTATACGTACGTGGCACCGTTTTCGGCACTGGCCGGTTTGGCGGGTCACGTGGATCTCGTGCTCCTGGTGTTCGGCGTCGCGGCACTGCTGAGCATCTGGATCGTCGGACGGCTGGTGGATCGCTGCCTGCGCGCCGCAGTGCTGGTCAGCCTGGCGACCTTCGCGCTGACGGCTCTGGCCTTGGGGCTATGGGGCGCGTCCGCCTGGCTTGTCTATGCCGGGGTGGCCATTTGGGGCCTCACCTTTGGTGGTGCGGCTACGTTGTTGCAGACCGCCTTGGCTGATACGGCTGGCGAGGGCGCGGATGTGGCCTTGTCCATGAATGTGGTGGCTTGGAACAGCGCCATTGCCGGCGGTGGGATTCTGGGTGGCGTCATTTTGGAAATCCAAGGGGCGGGCGCTCTACCTTGGGCCGCGTTGGCGCTGCTGCTGGTCGGCTTCGGGATGGCTTGGTGGGCGCGCTCCCAAGGCTTCCCATCGGGCCACCGCGTATCCAATACGGCGGTGGTGGGCCACTGATCTGCGACGGGTACGGTAAGACAGCGGCGTTGCTTCGCAGCACTCCTCCTCACCGAAAATCCCGGCTCCGAATCCGCAGGCTGTCAAACCAGTCTGACACATCCCGCAGCTGGTGCGCATGGGGTGTTTCCGACTGCCGCCGTCTACTGCGCTACCAAGTTGCGGGCAATGCAAAGCGCTGGTATTCGTGCGTTATTCTTCACTCCTGAGTTAAGGCCGGTGGCCGAACGCAGTAGCGATGCGTTCATGCAGCTACTGGCTCATGTCCAAGGCAAGAATGTCTTTGTCGGTGTTTGCATCTTCGGGTGTGAAGCAGTGCAGTGAGCCATCTTGTGCGTTGATGAACAACCTTGCGCAAGACCGACACTGCCACATCGTTCGTGTGGAGGCCTGGAGGATGCATCGCGCGCGCATGTATGCGTCGTCCTTGCTCAATTTGCCATTGGCAATCGGGTCGATGACTTCCTCGTCGATCGCATCAAGCGCGCCAAACCGACTTTGATCGGGCATTAAATGGGCTTTGTGGGATAAATTGTCGGTGCTGTCAACAATGAGAGCACCACAGCGGCATGGAATTTTCAAAATAGAGCCTTTGGTTGGGTGCGATTGGACTTACTGTACGGCATTCAGCGGAGCACCATTGCGTTCTAATAACTAAAGTTAGCTGAAGAATAAAAGTTTAGAGTCTGCTCGCTTGGATGTAGGAAAAATGGTCGAAAATTCTAAAGCTGAATATGAAAAAAATCCCACATGGGACATCGGATTGACCGGAGAATTGGTAGCTGCAATATTTGGTCCAGTTCAGTGGAAGAAGGCGCATCCTAGCGTAAGGTCCATGACGGATAGACCCGAATTCTGCCGCTATCACTACCATGAGGCCTTGGGCATGATGAGTGAGTACATCGAATCAAAGCTAGAAGAGACAGGTATCTGGGGTGTTTACGATGAGTACGGTGAGTTCAGTCACCTAATGCTGAAAATCAGGGCAAATATCGCTGCATTTGTGCAGAGTTTGCATGCAGTGTCGGACACCTGTTCTCACATGCTCTATTACGCTTTGGCCTTGGATACGATTCCAAAGCCGCTCAGAGAGCGAGACATCAATGCCAAGGAAGTCCTTAAGTTACTAGAGCAGCAGCACGACGCCGGGCATCCGGAGTATGACAAGCTCTGTAGATTGTTCCAAGAGATTACGACTGGCGATGACTACAAATACCTTAGTGCCTTGACTAATACTGTCAAGCACCGCAGCATCGTTCGCTCAGAACTGAATGAGGACGCTACTGGCAGAAGGAAAGAGAAGTGGGTTCTTTTTTTGGAGTCGTTCTGGTATGCGGGAGAATTATTTTTAAGAACCGATGCTCGTGATTTCATGCGGAAGGAGCATGATCGAATTCAGCCGCTGACTGTAAACATCGGCGTAGAACTGAACAATGTCTTGATGAAGCTCCAGTCGTTAAAGTCGTCACCTCATTCTGGTGAGGAAAACCAGTAAAGAGTCAACACCGTAGCAGCACACGACTGTATGGCTTGCCAATTGCGAATCCAACTGGCTAAGCGCAACACCCTCACCGAAAATCCCGGCTCCGAATCCGCAAACTCTCAAACCAGTCCGACACATCCCGCAGCTGGTGCGCAATCAAGTTGCCCACCTCACCGCTGCGCTGCCAGCGGCCTTGCACAGCAAGGAACTGGGAATGCAGCAGGGCATCGCGCTGGGCGCTGCGCAGCTGGGGCCAGCAGATGACTTGCAGGTTGCCGGTTTCATCCTCCAGGGTGATAAAGACGACGCCCTTGGCGGTGGGCGGTTGCTGGCGCAGGGTGACGATGCCGCAGGCGCGCACCCAGCTGCCGTCGCGGGCTTCGCGCAGCTCGGCCTGGGTTTGGAAGCGGTGGCGCTGCAGGCGTTCGCGCAGCAAGGCCATGGGGTGGCAGCGCAGGCTCAGGCCCAGCGAGGCGTAGTCCCAGTGGATGTCTTCCTGCTCGCTGGCGGCGGGCAGTTGCAGCTCTTCCTCATCGATGGGGGCTGCGCGCAGCAGGCGGCTGTGGTGCAGCGGCGCGGAGGCATGCCAGAGCTGGTTGCGGCGGTGGCCTTCTAGGCTGGCCAGGGCATCGGCGGCGGCCAGGTACTTCATCGCCGGGGCATCGAGCTGGGCGCGGCGGGCCAGGTCCTGGGCGCTGTCAAAAGGGGCGGCGCTGCGGGCCTGCAGCAGGCGCTCGACTTGCGTCTGCTGCAGCTGCTTGACCAGGCGCAGGCCCAGGCGCACGGCGGGGTGGGGGCCGCTGGCGGCTTCGGTATTGCAATCCATGCCGCTGTGCATCACATCGACGGGCAGTACCTGCACGCCATGGCGCTTGGCATCCTGGATCAGCTGGCTGTTGCTGTAAAAGCCCAGCGGCTGGCTGTTGACCATGGCCACCAGAAACTCGGCCGGGTAGTGGCATTTGATCCAGGCGCTGAAGTACACCAGGATCGCAAAGCTGGCGGCATGGCTCTCAGGAAAACCGTATTCCGAAAAGCCCTGGATCTGCTGAAAGATCGATTCGGCAAAGGCCTGCGAGTAGCCGTTGCCGGTCATGCCATTGATGATCTTGTCGTAGTACTTTTGCAGGTTGCCGGTGCGGCGCCAGGCGGCCATCGAGCGGCGCAGCTGGTCGGCCTCGCCGGCGCTGAAACCGGCCGCATCGATGGCGATCTGCATCACCTGTTCCTGGAAGATGGGCACGCCCAGGGTGCGCTCCAGTGCCGGGCGCAGCAGCTCGCTTTCGTACTGGATTTTTTCCAGTCCCTGGCGGCGGCGCAGATAGGGGTGGACCATGCCGCCCTGGATAGGGCCGGGCCGCACCAGCGCGACCTCGATCACCAGGTCGTAGAACGTTCGCGGCCGCAAGCGTGGCAGCATGCTCATCTGGGCGCGGCTCTCGATCTGGAAGACGCCGATGGTGTCGGCCGCGCAGATCATGTCGTAGGTGGCGGTGTCTCCGTGCGGGATATCGCCCAGCGCAAAGCTGCGGCCCTGGCGTGCGCCCACCAGGTGCAGCATTTTCTGCAGTGCGGTGAGCATGCCCAGCGCCAGCACATCCACCTTGAGCAGGCCGACGGCATCGAGGTCGTCCTTGTCCCACTGGATGACGGTGCGGTTCTCCATGCTGGCGCGCTCGATCGGCACGATGCGCGAGAGCGGGCCGCGCGTGAGCACAAAACCGCCCACATGCTGGGACAGGTGGCGCGGAAAATCGCGCAGGGTCTCGACCAGCTCCTGCAGTTGGCGCACGGCCAGGTCGCCCGCCTGCAGGCCACACTGGGCCAGCGCTTCGGCCCGCAGCAGTTCGTCGTCCCAGCGCGAATGGTCGCGTGCCAGCAGATCGATGCTGGGCAGTGCAAAGCCTAGCGCCTTGGCCACATCGCGGATCGCGGATTTGCGCCGGTAGCGGATGACCACGGCGGTGAGGCCGGCGCGGTGCAGGCCGTATTTCTTGTACAGGTACTGGATGACCTCTTCGCGCCGGGCATGCTCAAAGTCCACATCGATATCGGGCGGCTCGTTGCGCTCCTTGCTGATGAAGCGCTCGAACAGCAGCCGGGTCTTGTCCGGATCGACCTCGGTGATCTGCAGGCAAAAACAGACCGCCGAGTTGGCGGCCGAGCCCCGGCCCTGGCAGAGGATGTTCTTGCTGCGGGCAAAGCGCACGATGTCGTAGACGGTCAGAAAGTAGTGCTCGTACTGCAGCTCGGAGATGAGGGCCAGCTCTTTCTCCAAGGTGGCCTGCACTTTCGGCGGCGTGCCTTGCGGCCAGCGGCGCGCTGCCCCTTCGTAGCTGAGCTGGCGCAAGTAGGCTGCTGGCGTGAGCTGAGGCGGCACCACCTCGTCGGGGTACTGGTAGCGCAGCTCGGTCAGCGAGAACTGGCAACGCGCTGCAATGCCCAGGCTAGCCTCCAGCAGGTCAGGCGGGTACATCTGCGCCAGCCGCAGCCGGCTGCGCAGGTGCTGCTCGGCATTGGGCTGCAGCGCGTAGCCGCAGTCGGTCAGCGGTGTGCGCAGGCGGATGGCGGTCAGCACATCCTGCATGGGCTTGCGCGAGCGCACATGCATGTGCACATTGCCGGCAGCTACCAGCGGCGCGCCACTGCTGCTGCCCGCCGCTCGCATCTGCGCCAGCCAGGCCTCGTCGCCCAGGCTGCGGTCCAGCTGCACGGCCAGCCAGCAGCGGCCGGTAAAGTGCTGCTGCAGCCAGGCGGCCTGGGCCTGGATCTGCGCCGGGTTGGCCTGGCGGCTGGGGGCCAGCAGCAGCAGGCAGTCTTGCAGCGCGCGCGGGTGGATGGCCGACTGCGCCAGTGCATAGCTGCCCTTGGGTGATTTGCGCCGCAGCTGGGTGATGAGGGCGCAGAGGTTGCCATAGCCATGCAGGTTGCAGGCCAGTGCCACCAGGGTGAAGGCGGGCGCGGCTGCATCGGTGGGCTGCACCTCGAACTGTGCGCCCACGATCAGCGGCAGCCCGCAGTCACGCGCGGCGACATGGGCGCGCACGATGCCGGCGAGCGAGCATTCATCGGTCAGCGCCAGCGCGCGGTAGCCCTGGGCATGGGCGCGCTCGACCAGCTCATGCGGGTGGCTGGCGCCGCGCAGAAAGCTGAAATTGCTCAGGCACCACAGCTCGGCGTAGTCGGGGATGGGGAGGGGAGGGCGCGTGGCCATGGTGCAAGCAGGATGCAGCGCGGCTCAGGCAAAGCGGCCGTGCAAAAACCAGGCGCTGCTGTGGGCAGACAGCCGGGTATGAAAAATCCACAGCAGGCCGGCATGGGTGCTGTGGGCGACCCAGTAATCGCGCAGTGCGGTGTGGGCGGTTTGGGAGAGGGGAGCGGGCTTGGGCGGGCTTTCGCGGTGATCGCCGTGGTCGCTGTGACCGATGTTGATTGCTGCCTCATCGGTGTGAGTGTCTCCATCCGCATCGCTCACTGGCAAAAAGCCAGGACTGCGGTGCCACCAGCCGCCTTCAATGCGCTGCGGGCCCAGAAGCAATTGCAAGGGGCCGTGGTAGAGCGGCCGGCTTTGGCTGTCTTGCAGCAGTTGCAGCGGCGTGGGCAGCAGGAAGCTGGGTTGCGGAAGGGGTGGCAACGCCGAGGGCGGGGCGGCCTTGGCCTTGCCGGCCGGTTGCGCGGGCAGCCACTGCACCTGCCACTCGGGGCGGTGGTCGGGCCGCAGCAGCGGGCGCTGCACCTGGTCGGCGCCCAGGCGGGCGGTGATGCGCTCCAGCACCTGCTCCAGGCTTTCATCATCAGCGGTTTTGTCGGGCAGCAGGCTGGCGCTGCGCTCTTGCAGCGCTTCGGGCGCATCGGCATGCAGGCTCAGCTCACCCACGGGGGCTTGCAGCTCCACATGGGCCAGGTGCTCTTGCAGCAGGCGGCACAGGTGCTGCAGATCGCGCGTGGTGCTGGCGGTGTGGATGGTCAGCTCGCCGCCATCGCCCACATGGCGGGAGCGCATCGCATCATGGCACCAGCACAGCCGAAAGCTGCGCACGCCGGCACGCTGCGCCGCCAGCCAACCGCACAGCTGCAGTAGCAGGTGGCGCGCGCCATGCATCAGCGCATCGGCCTGGTCGATGCGCATGGGCAGCTCCAGCCGGGCATCAAAGCGGGCAGGCAGGCTGATCCAGGGGTAGCGGTCGGGCAGCAGGCCATGGGCCTGGTCGAGGGCTTTCAAGATGCCCGTATCCATGCGCCGGGCCAGCGCGCCCCGGGGCAGCGCATGCACAGCGCCCAGGCTCTGGCAGCCCAGCTGGCTCAGCAGCTCGGCATGGCGGGCCACCGCATCGATGGCCTGCAAGGGCAGGGGCGCCAGCACCTGGGGCAGCGGATGGCCCATGCCGTGGCGGATGCCGCAGCGTGCCAGCGCAATGGCGGCCAGGCTGGTGGGGGCCCAGCCGATGGCCTGCACGCCCAGCTGCCGGCTTTCGCGCAGCAGGCGCCGGGCCAGCTGCTGGCGGCCGCCAAACAGGCGCTCGCTGGCTGAGAGCTCCAGCACCAGCGCATCGCCAAAGACACTGTCCGAGGGCACGCAGGCCAGGCGCGGCGTGAACTGCTGCGCCCACAGCGCCAGGCCTTGCATGTTGGCGCTGGGCGCGGCGCTGGCGGCCTCAGTGCTGCAGGCTGGATGGCTGGGCGCGCTGGCGGCGGGGCAGGGGAGTTGGGGCAGCAGGGCGGCCCAGATCGGTGTCATGGTCTGGCAAGAGGATGGCTCGGGTCGAGGTGGTGGAAGGTTGGGGCTGCGGCAGGCTAGCGGGCCACAGGCGGGTGGGCAGCACGGCTTGCAGGCTGGGCGGCACGGCGGGCAGCTCCAGCGTGCCTTCGTACACGGGGCCCCGGCGTTTGAGCAGCTCCAGCTGCAGCGACCAGGGCTGGCTGCTGCGCACCAAAAGCCGCAGTGGCGCGGCCGAGGCCTGGTGCCGGCTGCTCTCGGGCCGGAACACAAAGACCAGGCCTTCAAACTGCTGGGCGCTGATTTGCAGGCGGCGTATCTGCTCGGGCTGCACCTGGGGCAGCCAGGCCAGCAGCGCGGCGGCGGCATTGGCCTTGAGCAACTGCTCCAGCGCCCAGAGCTGGTCTTGCGGGCGGCTGCCGTGGATCCAGACCAGCTGCCCAGGCGCCAGGCCGCTTTGCGCCAACCCGCTGGCATGGGGCGGCAGCGGCGGGCCCAGTGCGATGACGGGTTTGTGCGCTGGGCACTGCTGCAGGGCCACGCCGGTCAGGCGCCATTCCAAGGTGCCGGCCTGGGGCTGCAGCACCTCCGTCAGGCACTGGCTGGGCCAGCCCTTGCCGGGCAGCTCGGCATCGAGCGCATCCCAGCCGGTGGGGATGCCTGCCATCGGCGCGCGCACCAAGTGGTCGCCGCGCCAGAGCTGGGCGGCCACCGTAGGCGGCAGGGACAGGGCATCGAGTTTAGGCATGGCAAATAACTGTATATATGTACAGTATAAGAGCTTGCGCCTGCCTTATGTGTAACAGCGGGCGGGTCTGCGCCGCACTGTAGGACGACAAAGCCTGTGTATGTCTTTGAAAACAAGCCCCTGCAGCTTTGTTTTGAAGCTGACAGCCAGCCGGGTAAGATCGCGGTACATGCAAATACCAGAACCCCACGACTCTGCCGACCGCCCTGCGCCGCCGTCTTCTGCCGCCTCTGCGCGGCGTACGGCCGTGGTCGATGGTGTGGCGGTGGACGGCCTGACGCCGGTGCCGCACCTGGAGCGCAAGGCCGGGGCCTTGCTGCTGTTTACCTTGTTGCTGATCCTGGGCTCGGCCTTTTATCTGATGTATGCGCGCGGTGTGTTTGAGCCCAAGCAGTCGCTGATCCTGACGGCCGATGATTCCGAGGGCGTGTCCATCGGTCTGGACATGACCTTCTCCGGCTTTGCGATCGGCAAGGTCAGCAAGATTGAGCTGGCGCCCGATGGCACGGTGCGCATCCATGTCGATGTGCCCGAGAAGGATGCACACTGGCTGCGCAGCAGCAGCGTGTTCACCCTGGTCAAGGGCCTGGTGGGCGGCACGACGATCAAGGCCTACTCGGGCATTCTGGACGACCCGCAGCTGGAGGATGGCGCTGTGCGTGCCGTGCTGTCGGGCGATGCGACGGCTGAGCTGCCCCAGCTGATGAGCAATGCCCGCCAGCTGCTGGAGAACCTGAACATGATGACCTCGGCCGGCTCGGCCTTGGGCGGCACCCTGGAGCAGTTGCGTGACCTGAGCACCAAGCTCAACGGCCCCAGCGGCGCGCTGGGCGTGGTGATGGGTGGGGATGCCGAGGCGCGCAAGATATCGCAGACCCTGGACCGCACCAACCAGCTGCTGGCGCGGCTGGATGGCCTGGCCAAGAATGCCGACAAGCAGGTGTTTGGCTCCGATGGCGTGATGCCCGAAGTGCGTGCCACGGTGCAGCAGCTCAATGCCGTGCTGGGTGATGTGCGCGGCAGCTTGAAGAAGGTGGATGCGGTGCTGGTGGAGGCCCAGGCCGTGGGCGCCAATGCCAAGGATGCCACCAACCAGTTGGGCGATTTGCGTGCCGATGTCGAGGCCAATCTGCGCAAGGTGGAAGGCATGCTGACCGAGCTGAACCGCAAATGGCCGTTTGCCAAAAAAGATGCCGAGGTGCGACTGCCATGAGCGCCATGATTGCCATCACCACCCGCCTGGCCGCTGCACTGCTGGCCGCCGCTGTGCTGGGCGGCTGTGCCAGCGGCAAGAAAGCGCCCGATTGGGCGATCAACGAACAAGGCGCTGCCGAGCGCGCGACCGATGCCTATCTGTCCGGCAACAGCCGGGTGGCCGATGCCGAATGGCGGCGTGCGCGTGACGAGGTAAGCCGCACCGCGCGGCCTGATTTGCTGGCCCGGTTGGAGCTGGCGCGTTGCGCTGCACAGGTGGCTGCCTTGGATGCTGCCCCTTGCACAGGCTTTGAGGCTGTGGCCCAGGATGCCGCCGATGCCGAACAGGCCTATGCGCGCTATCTGCAGGGCCAGTTGGCTGACGGTGATGTGGCCTTGCTGCCCAAGGCCCAGCAGGCGGTGGCGCCCTTGGCACCGGAGCAGGCAGCCGCTGCGCTGGCCGCTATGGAAGACCCGCTCTCGCGCCTGGTCGCCGCCGGCGTGTTGGCCGTGCGCGGACCGGTGCCGATGGCGGTCGTCACCCAGGCGGTGGACACTGCCTCTGCCCAAGGCTGGCGCCGCGCTGTGATGGCCTGGCTGATCAACCAGCAGCGCCTAGCCCGCGAGCTGGGCGATACGGCGCTGGCCGACCAGGTGCAGCGCCGTCTTGACCTGCTGCAAGTGACGCAGAAATAAGCCCGCAGCCGCTCAAACGCTGCATCCACTCACATCGATTGGCCGGTCGTCGTATCGGGCGCGGGCTCTGGCTGCGTGCCGGGGTAGGGGTGCTCGGGGTTGCCGGGGTAGGGGTGCTCGGGGTTGCCTGGATAGGGGTGCACTGGCTCACTTGGATAAGGGTGCTGCGGGTTGCCCGGGTAGGGGTGCAACGGGCTGGGCTCATACGTGCCTGGCTCACCAGGCGCCGGCTGGGGCTGGCCTGGGATAGGGGGCTGGGTATGCGATTGGCTGGGATCGTAGGGCTGGGGCATGGTCGTCCTCCTGTGGCGGGCCTGTCTGCCTATGCAGCGTGCCCTTGGCAAAAGCCCAGTGTGGCAAGCGCAGCAGCGCTGGCGTGTAGGCCCCGGTAGCACGCCAAGGTACGCGCATCGCCGTTACGTCATGTGTGAAGCGGAACAAGGTACAGCAAAGCATTTCTCCCACATGGCGGGCTTGGCGGCAGCGCTACGCTGAAAGCTCCAACCCGTTTCAGGAGGATGCCATGCACACGATGCAGCACATGCACAAGGCGTTTGCGTTGCCCCAGGCGCAAAAGCCAGTCCCAACCACTCCCAAGAAGCCCCAGCCCGGTGGCGGCGGCCCGCCTGCAGATGGTGATCCATCGCAGTAAGGCGTATCCATCCCGCGCCACCCCGCCTAACGCAGCACCCAAGGAGATCCGTGATGCCCCAAGGAGATAAATCCGCTTATACCGATAAGCAAAAACGCATGGCCCGCCATATCGAAAAAAGCTACGAGAAAAAGGGCGTGTCGGAAGACGAAGCCGCAGCACGCGCTTGGGCCACGGTGAACAAGGAAACGGGGGGCGGCAAGCTCTCTGGATCGGGCCGGGGCAAGGCGACCGGGCCGGGATCGCGGCTGGCGGCCGTGCGATCGGCAGCGGCCAAAAAAGCCGCTGCCAGCCGCAGCCCTGAGGCGCGCTCCGCATCGGCCAAAAAGGCGGCGGCTACCCGCAAGCGCAACGCTGCTGCCAAGAAAAACTAAGGATGAAAACAGGCCAGCCACCGGATGGTGTGCTGGCCTGTTGCGTTACCGGTTTAAACCGGTTCCGGATCCTTGACCGGTGGTTCATGCCCCGGTTCCTCGATCGGCAAGGTGCTGTCTGGCGGATCAATGGGCTCGGGCTTGGGCAGATCCGGCGGCGGTGGTGCCACCGGCGGTTGAGGGGGCGTAGTAGGGGTTGGCATGGCAGCCTCCTTTCTGCCTTGTTTGTACTGCGCGCTGCGGCGGCCGTATGTCGGACAAGTTTGGCAGCGGGTAAGCGCATGTAGGGCTGTCGAGGTTGATGTAGCAGCGCGTTGCCGCTGCATTAAGTCGTTTTGTTTTTTTCCAAGTTCAAGTTCCAAGGAGTTTCAGCATGAGCCCATCCACCAGCAAGTCCAAAAAGAGCGCCAGCAAGAAGCCTGCGCCAGAAAAGCGCTCGGTCGCGGAGGTGGTGGCTGCACAGCAGCGCATCCAGCAGCAGCAAACCAAGAACGATGCGCGGGACAAGGCTGCCAAGGCGTCCAAAAAAGCCAAGGGCAGCAAAGACGCTAAAAGCAGCAAGAAGACCGCACCTGGCCCTGGCCATGCGGTGCCGACACCGCCGATGCCCGGCAAAAAGCTGGCCAAGCCCGGCCATGAGAAAGCGCTGGATCTGCAGCCGCTCTACCTGGCAGAAAACTACCGGGGCAGCGGCAAGCTGGAGGGCAAGACGGCGGTCATCACCGGCGGGGATTCAGGCATTGGCCGGGCGGTGGCGCTGTTGTTTGCACGAGAGGGCGCCAATGTGGCGATCCTCTACCTGAATGAGCACGACGACGCCAAAGAGACCTGCCGCCTGATCGAGGAAGAAGGTCAGCAGAGCCTGGCGATATCCGGCAATGTGCAGGATCCGCAGTTTTGCGAAAAGGCCGTCAAGCAGGTGCTCAAGCAGTTTGGCGCGCTCAATGTGCTGGTCAACAATGCAGCGTTCCAGCAGCATGCGGCCGATATTGAGGACCTGAACACTGAACGCCTGGATGAAACCTTTCGCACCAATATCTTTGGCTACTTCCACATGGTCAAGGCCGCCATTCCGTACCTGCAGCGGGGCGATGCGATTGTGAACACCGGCTCGGTCACCGGCCTGCGCGGCAGCAAGCAGTTGCTGGACTACTCTGCGACCAAGGGCGCCATCCATGCCTTTACCAAGGCGCTGGCGCAGAACCTGATGGAGCGCGGCATACGGGTGAATGCCGTGGCCCCGGGACCAGTCTGGACGCCGCTGAACCCGGCCGATAAAAGCCCCGAGGACCTGCGCGAATTTGGTGCCGACACGCAAATGGGCCGGCCCGCCCAGCCCGAAGAGCTGGCCCCCGCCTATGTGTTTCTGGCATCGCAGGCCTGCTCCAGCTATATCTCGGGCATTGTGTTGCCGGTGACGGGGAGCGTGGGCGAATCCTGAACCCAGGTTTGCGCGGGCCCAGCTTTACATCCATCGCAAGGCACAGGGTTGAAATGATAATGAGAATGCATTATCATTTTGGCTTCTGTTCCTGTTCTGGAGAAGTTCTGCCATGCAAGTCCTGTCCTCGCTCAAAGAAGCCAAGAAGCGCCACCGTGATTGCCAGGTGGTCAAGCGCCGTGGCCGCATCTATGTGATCTGCAAATCCAACCCGCGCTTCAAGGCGCGCCAGGGTGGTGCCAAGAACAAGCACAAGGGTTGAGCGGATAGGCTGAGTGGGGGCACCCACTAAGGCCGGCGCTGCTCAGCCCTGCTTGGCTTCCTCGGCCTGGCGGGCTTTTTCCGCGAGGATGTCGAACTCCTTGCGCAGCGCATCCAGCTCGTCTTCGTCCAGCTCTTCGAGCGAGAGCATGCGGTTGCGGGCCGGTTCGATCGCGCGGATGAGCTCGTCGAGCTTGATCTGCATGGCCTCGGTATCGCTGTTCTGGGTGGACTGGATCAGGAAGACCATCAAGAAGGTGATGATGGTGGTGCCGGTATTGATCACCAGCTGCCAGGTGTCGTTGAAACCAAAGACCGGGCCGCTGATGGCCCAGAGCACGATGACCGCGAGGGCGCCGACAAAGCAGACGGGGTGGCCGCTGAACTTGGCGACGGAGCGGGCGATTTTGTTGAAAGGGGAATGTTGGGTCTTCACAGGGACTCCTTCGTTCAGGGATGGCGTCCAGCATAGAAGCAAGGGAGGCGGTCGGGGTGCCGCTGCAGATCAAGTGGCTGTAGGAGGGCGGCGGCATTCCTGCTGCAGCCATTCGCCAAAGCGCTGGTAGCTTTCCATGTCGCTGCGCCAGGTGGGGGCGCAGAGGTAGTAGCCCAGCGGGCTTTCAAAGCGCTGACCCAGGGGCTCGACCAGTTTGTGTGAGGCCAGCGACTCCTGCAGCAGGCAACTAGGGACCAAGGCAACGCCCAGGCCGCCAATCGCTGCCTGGATGATGAGGGTGAAGAGGTTGAAGCCGGGGCCTATGCGTGCCCCTTCATAAGGGCCGGCATAGGCGGTGAACCAGTCGTCCCAGGAGGTGGGCAGCTCGATGTGCTGCAGCAGGCTGCATTGCTTGAGGTCGCTGAAATGCGCAATCGGGTGCTGCTGCAGGTAGCTGGGCGAGCAGACGATGCTGGTCTCGCGCCCGATCAGGTACTGGGCATCGGCAATCGGCCAGTCGCCGTAGCCGTACTGGATGGAGGCATCGAAGCCATCGCCGGTCTCGGCACTGTCGGTGGTGCTGTAGCGCACAAAGTGGATGGCGATGTGCGGGTTGCTGGCGCGAAAGCTCTCCAGCCGGGGAAACAGCCAGTTGGCGGCAAAGGTGGGTGCCACCGACAGGCTGAGCAGATGGGCGTTCTGCGCGGTGGAGATGACCTGGGTGGTGGCGCGTTCCAGCGATTCCATCGCCGGGCGTACGAGTTTGAGGTAGTTCTCGCCGATATGGGTCAGCGCCAGCCCATGGCTGCGGCGCATGAACAGGGGGTGGCCCAGGTAGGCCTCCAGGCCCGCAATGTGGCGGCTGATGGCGCTTTGCGTGACAAACAGCTCCTTGGCGGCCTTGGAAAACGAGAGGTGTTGCGCCGACAGCAGGAAGGCGTTCAGCTCTGAAATCGTGGGGCAGCGACGGCGCATGGGGTATGAGCTCCACTCATGATGGTAGAAAAAATTGGCAGATGCATGACGTCATGTCATTGCCACATATTGTTGCAGCTTGGCTAGAGTTCGGGGCATTAGAGGCAACCATGGCGCTGTGAACGCCAAAACCGATTATGCAATCCACCCTGATCCGCAATGCCAAGATTCTCGACACCCGAAATCTCGTATT
This sequence comes from Comamonas sp. JUb58, assembly GCF_004364775.1. Classification (GTDB taxonomy): domain Bacteria; phylum Pseudomonadota; class Gammaproteobacteria; order Burkholderiales; family Burkholderiaceae_C; genus Comamonas. The sequence continues at coordinate 30,433 of NZ_SOAL01000001.1, read as the reverse complement.
GACTTCTACTCATACCATTTTGGTGCGCAACGGTCTGATCGAAAAGATCAGCGCCGAAGACTTTGAGGTGGCCGATGCCACCGTCATTGATGCCAAGGGGATGACCTTGATGCCCGGCCTGATCGACTGCCACGTGCACGTGATGGCCTCGGGCTTCAACCTGGGTGCGGTTGCCAACCTGCCCAATGCGCTGGCGCTGCTGCGTGCGCTGCCCATCATGAAGGGCATGATCGACCGGGGCTTTACCTCGGTGCGGGATGCCGGCGGTGCCGACTGGGCGCTGGCCGAAGGGGTGCGTACCCGCCAGGTGGCCGGCCCGCGCCTGTTCTGCGCTGGCAAGGCGCTGTCGCAAACCGGGGGCCATGGCGATTTCCGGGCGCGCAATGACACGCTCGACCCCTGCTCCTGCGCCTACAAGATCGGAAATATTGGCAAGGTGGTCGATGGCGTGGACGCCTGCCGCCTGGCGGTGCGCGAAGAGATCCTGAAGGGCGCCACCCAGATCAAGGTGATGGCCTCGGGCGGCGTGGCCTCGCCCAACGATCCCATCAACAATCTGGGCTTTTCGGTGTCGGAGCTGACCGCCATCGTCGAAGAGGCCCACAATGCGAACACCTATGTGATGGCCCATGCGTATACGCCCCAGGCCATCACCCGTGCCATCCAGTGCGGCGTGCGCACCATCGAGCACGGCAACCTGGTCGATGAACCCACCGCCAAGCTGATGCAGGAAAAGGGTGCCTACATGGTGCCGACCCTGATCACCTATGAAGGCCTGGCCAACGACGGTGCCAAGTACGGTCTGCCCGACGAGTCGGTGCAAAAGATTGCCAAGGTGCGCACCAACGGCCTCAACGCGCTGCAAGTGCTGGACGCCGCTGGCGTGAAGATGGGTTTTGGCAGCGATTTGCTGGGCGAGACGCACTATATGCAATCGGACGAGCTGGTGCTGCGCGCCAAGGTGCTGGGCCATGCCAAGGTGGTGCAACAGGCCACCCTGATCGGCGCCGAGATTCTGAACCACGAAGGCCTGCTGGGCGAAGTGGTGGAGAACGCCTATGCGGACTTGCTGCTGGTCGATGGCAACCCCCTGGAAGATGTATCGGTGCTGACCCAGCATGACGCGGCGATCAAGCTGATCATGCGCGACGGCTTCATCCACAAGAACGCCTGCTGACAGGCCTTTGAGCGAGAACAACAATATGTATAACGCTTCCGAACGTCTGGAGCGGCTGCCTTTCAGCCGCTTCCATTTCACCTTGCTCATCATTGGCGGCCTGGGCCTGGCCTTTGAGGCGCTGGATGCGGGCATCATCGCCTTCATCCTGCCTTCGCTGCGCGAACAATGGGGTTTGACCGGCATTCAGGCCGGCTGGATTGCCAGCAGCACCTATGTCGGCTTTCTGGTGGGTGCGCTGCTCTCGGGCATGCTGGGCGACCGCTTTGGCCGCAAGGTCGTGATGATGTGGGCGCTGGTGCTGTTTTGCGTGGCCACCTTCATCAATGCCTTTGCCACCAACTTCCATGAGTTCTACATCCTGCGCATGATTGCCGGTGTGGGCATGGGGGCCGAGGGCGCCATCGTGGCGCCTTACCTGGCCGAGTTTGTCAGCAGCCGCTACCGTGGCCGCTTCACCGGTGCGCTGGCGGGCTTTTTCTCCTTTGGTTTTGTGATGTCGGCGCTGCTGGGTTACTTCATCGTGCCGATGAGTGCGGACGGCTGGCGCTGGATCATGGTCATCGCCTCGGTGCCGGTGGTGTTCCTGCTGTGGATGCGCCGCGCGCTGTTCGAATCGCCCCGCTGGCTGGAAGAGATGGGCCGCCATGAAGAGGCCAGCCGGATCTGCACCGCCATTGAAGCGCAGGTGCAACGCAGCAGCGGCAAGCCGCTGCCCGAGCCGGTGAAGATGAGCCTGGCGGCCAAGGCCGCCGACGCCGCCGTGCAAGGCGCCTGGGCCAAGCTGGCCACCCTGGTCAAGCCCCAGTACCTGCAAACCACCTTGGTGGTCTGGGTGTTCTGGATCACGGTGATGTTCTGCTACTACGCCTTCCTGGTCTGGATTCCCAGCCTGCTGGTGGCGCGTGGCTTTGCGGTGACCAAGAGCTTCTCCTTCACCATCCTGATCTACCTGGCGCAGATCCCGGGCTACTACTCGGCTGCCTATCTGAACGACAAGATCGGCCGCAAGTACACCATCCTGGCCTACATGCTGGTGTCCTGCCTGGCGGCCCTGGGCCTGGCCTTTGCCGGTGCCGATCAGGAGATCATCCTGCTGAGCATGCTGCTGTCCTTTGGCATGAACGGCGTGATTGCCGGCCAGTACACCTACACCTCGGAGATCTACCCGACCTCCATCCGAGCTACCGGTATGGGAACGGCCTCGGCACTGGCACGCATCGGCTCGATTGCCTCGCCGACCATCGTGGGGGCCGCCTATCCGGTGCTGGGCTTTGGTGGCGTGTTTGCGCTGATGACGGGCGTGTTGTTTGTCGGCGGCATGGGCATTCTGCTGTTTGGCAAGAACACCCATGGCGTGTCCCTGGAAGGAATTCAGCAATGAGCACCACCCATATCCTGGGCCGCCTGGCCCACACCCTGGGCCAGAGCAGCGATGCCGAGCGCCATTGGGCCGCTATTGCCGACAGCTGCCAGCAGCTGTTTGGCTACGGCCTGCTGACCGGCTTGGTCTACCTGCAGCAGGAAAAGCTGATGCGTCGCATCTACTCGTCCAACGAGGCTATCAGCCCGCTGGGCGGCTTCAAGGCCACCGGCAAGGGCCCCTGGTCGGGCCGGGTGCTGGACCAGGGCCTGCCCTACATCGGGCGCGATGAGGCCGACATCCGCACCGTCTTCTCCGAAGCCGAGGACCTGGTCGCCCGGGGCCTGCATGCGGTGCTGAACATTCCCGTCTGGTATGGCGGTGAGGTGCTGGGCTCCATCAATATCCTGGGCCCGCGCGGCGCCTACAACGACGTGCCCGAGGCGCTGATCCACCTGGTGGCCGGCGTTTGCGTGCCGGCGCTGGCCTCGGCCCGCGAAACCGCGCGCGAGGCGGCGCGGGGCATTGACAGCGCCAGCCTGCAAAGCGTCTGAGCGCCGGCTTGCCAACACCAAAGCCCGCAAGGCCCCTGGCCCTGCGGGCTTTTTTGCGCCTGCTGAGCTAGGGACCCTCTGCAAAACTCCCTGCCGTGGTCTGAACGCGGTCTCGGGCGATCCGCTGCGTTGTCTTTCTTGTCAATAGCTCGCTATTGACTGCAAAAGACGCCTTGCGGCTCATCCCGATCCGCGTCCATCCCGCTTGCGGAGGATCCCTAGGTGCCTGGCAGTGGCGCGCGCCAGACTCAATACGCTCTAAAATCGCCGCCCATGGCTTCTAACAGTTCAGGGTTGTGGTCCTCGCCCGCCGTGCGCATGGGCGTGTCGATCAGCGTGGCAACCGGTTTGTATGGCATCTCCTTTGGTGCGCTCGGGGTGGCGGCGGGTCTGTCGGTCTGGCAGACCTGCGCCTTGAGTCTGCTGATGTTTACCGGCGGCTCGCAGTTTGCGTTTGTCGGCGTGGTTGCGGGTGGTGGCGCTGGCGCAGCGGCCCTGGGCGCGGCCAGCCTGCTGGGCGTGCGCAACGCCGTCTACGGCATGCAGATGGCCGCCTTGCTGGGCCCACGCGGCCTGGCACGCCTGCTGTCGGCACAGCTGACGATCGATGAATCTGCGGCCACCGCGCTGGGGCAAACCGACAAAGCCGAGCAAAAGCGGGGATTCTGGACCGCTGGCGTGGGCGTCTACCTGCTGTGGAATCTGTTCACCGCCGCAGGCGCCTTGCTGGGCAATGCCCTGGGCGACCCGGGGCGCTGGGGGCTGGATGGTGCGGCGGTGGCTGCCTTTATGGGCCTGCTCTGGCCGCGCCTGACGCACAAGGAGCCGATCGCGCTGGCGGTGGTGGCTGCCAGCATCGCCATGCTGGCGGTGCCCTGGGTGGCGCCGGGCGTGCCTATCTTGATTGCGGCGGTGGTCGGCGCTGTCTGGGGCTATGCATCGCGCAGCAGCGGCCCGGCCGGGCAGGGCGCGAGCGTGCAGGAGGCCGCACGATGAACGCGATGGCAGATGTGGGCAACCACTGGTGGCTCTGGGTGCTGCTGGCCAGCGCCGTGACCTATGGTACCAAGCTGCTGGGCTATGGCGTACCGGCGCACTGGCTGCGCCACCCGCGCATGGCCCGGGTGGCAGGGGCGTTGACGATTGCGCTGCTGGCGGCCCTGACCGCCATGAACACCCTGGTCAGCGGCCAGCAACTGGTGCTGGATGCCCGCCTGGCAGCGCTGGCCGTGGCCATCATCGCGCTGGCGCTGCGCGCGCCGTTTTTGCTGGTGGTGGTGTTGGGTGCGGCGGCATCGGCTTTGGTGCGGTTTTGGGCCTGAATCCCAAGAATTGGAAGTTGGGTATAATTGCAGGGTTTTGCATGGTGCAAGACGCACGTCACAAGCTTTTCCGGCTGTGGCGCAAGTAACCAGAATGCCAGCGCAAGCCGGTGTTCCTTATAAGGAAAACACATGATCGCCGCATCTATCAAGGCCGAAGTTGTACAGGCCAACGCACGTTCCGCTAACGATACTGGTAGCCCAGAAGTCCAAGTGGCTCTGCTGACCGCCCGTATCAACGAACTGACCCCTCACTTCAAGACGCATGCCAAGGACCACCACGGTCGTCGCGGCCTGCTGCGCATGGTGAGCCGTCGTCGTAAGCTGTTGGACTACCTCAAGTCCAAGGACGCTGACCGTTACACTGCACTGATCGCTAAGCTGGGCCTGCGTAAGTAAGCCCAGGGTGAGATGGAGACGCCTGAGTTAGTCCGCTAGCTCAGGCGTTTTTTACTTCAACGCCGCGCAAACAGAGCGAAGCTGTGTCATTCCAAGGGGGCTGAACCCCGGGTTCCAGGCCTTCAACCTCCCTGGAATGGCATCGTGTTCTGAATGCCGGCTCCTGCTGAAAACCGACAGGTTTTTAGCTGTTTAACCAGGAGCAATCTATGTCCATATTCAACAAAGTCACCAAGACTTTCCAGTGGGGCCAACACACGGTCACCATGGAAACCGGTGAAATCGCCCGCCAGGCTTCCGGCGCGGTGCTGGTCAACATCGACGACACCGTGGTGCTGGCTACGGTGGTGGGCTCCAAGATCGCCAAGGCCGGTCAGGACTTTTTCCCACTGACCGTTGACTACATCGAGAAGACCTACGCTGCAGGCAAGATCCCTGGCAGCTTCTTCAAGCGCGAAGCCAAGCCCAGCGAACTCGAAACCCTGACCAGCCGTCTGATCGACCGCCCGATCCGCCCGCTGTTCCCCGAAGGTTTCTACAACGACGTGCATGTGGTCATCCACACCATCTCGCTGAACCCTGAAGTGGATGCCGACATCGCTGCGATGATCGCCGTGTCCGCTGCACTGTCCATCTCGGGCATTCCTTTCAATGGCCCTATCGGTGCTGCCCGCGTGGGTTACATCAATGGCGAATACGTGCTCAACCCCGGTCAGACCCAGCGCAAGGATTCGCTGATGGATCTGGTGGTGGCAGGTACCGAAGCTGCTGTGCTGATGGTCGAGTCCGAAGCCCAACAACTGCCTGAAGAAGTGATGCTGGGCGCCGTGGTCTATGGCCACGAGCAAAGCCAAGTGGCGATCAACGTGATCCACGAACTGGTGCGCGAAGCCGGCAAGCCCGTATGGGACTGGGCCGCTCCTGCCAAGGACGAGGCACTGATCGCCAAGGTTGGCGAGCTGGGCGATGCCGCTCTGCGCGACGCTTACCAACTGCGCAACAAGCAAGCCCGTACGCTGGCCTGCCGCCAGGCATACGCCGCTGTGAAGGCTGGCCTGACCGAGCAAGGCGTGGCCTTTGACGGCGTCAAGGTCGACGGCATGCTGTTCGACATCGAAGCGCGCATCGTGCGCTCGCAGATTCTGGCTGGTGAGCCCCGTATCGACGGCCGCGACACCCGCACCGTGCGTCCTATCGAGATTCGCTCGTCCGTGCTGCCACGCACCCACGGCTCGGCCCTGTTCACCCGTGGTGAAACCCAGGCGCTGGTGATCTCCACCCTGGGCACCGAGCGCGATGCACAGCGTATCGACGCCCTGGCTGGCGAGTTTGAAGACCGCTTCCTGTTCCACTACAACATGCCTCCCTTTGCCACCGGCGAAGTGGGCCGCATGGGCTCGACCAAGCGCCGCGAAATCGGCCACGGCCGTCTGGCCAAGCGCGCTCTGGCCGCTTGCCTGCCTTCGAAGGAAGAGTTCCCCTACACCATCCGCGTTGTGTCGGAAATCACCGAATCGAACGGTTCCTCGTCGATGGCTTCGGTCTGCGGCGGCTGCCTGTCGATGATGGACGCCGGCGTGCCGATGAAGGCCCACGTGGCTGGTATCGCCATGGGTCTGATCAAGGAAGACAACAAGTTTGCCGTGCTGACCGACATCCTGGGTGACGAAGATCATCTGGGTGACATGGACTTCAAGGTAGCCGGTACCACCAACGGTATCACCGCGCTGCAGATGGACATCAAGATTCAGGGCATCACCAAGGAAATCATGCAAGTGGCACTGGCGCAAGCCAAGGAAGCGCGCATGCACATCCTGGGCAAGATGCAAGAAGCGATGGGCGAAGCCAAGGCGGAAGTCTCGTCGTTCGCGCCCAAGCTGTACACGATGAAGATCAACCCCGAGAAGATCCGTGACGTGATCGGCAAGGGCGGCGCCACCATCCGTGCGCTGACCGAAGAGACCGGCACCCAGATCAACATCGAGGAAGATGGCACCATCACCATCGCTGCCACCGATGGCGCCAAGGCTGACGAAGCCAAGCGCCGCATCGAAGAGATCACCGCCGAAGTCGAAATCGGCAAGATCTACGAAGGCCCGATCGTTAAGATCCTGGAATTCGGTGCACTGGTGAACCTGCTGCCCGGCAAGGACGGTCTGCTGCACATCAGCCAGATCGCCCACGAGCGCGTGGAAAAGGTGACCGACTACCTGAGCGAAGGCCAGGTCGTCAAGGTCAAGGTGCTGGAGACGGACGAAAAGGGCCGTGTCAAGCTGTCGATGAAGGCGCTGCTGGACCGTCCAGCCGGCATGCCTGAGCGTGAACCGCGCGAGTTCCGTGAGCCACGCGGCGACCGTGGTGACCGCGGCGATCGCGCTCCTCGCCAGAACCGCGAACCACGCGAACCCCGCGTGGACGGTGCTGCCGACCAGCAGCAACAACAACAGCAATAATCTGTTGTGTGACGTACCCATGCGCCTGGCGCTGGGTGCGTTTTTCTGCTGAAAAGCGTGTGCTGATTGTGATTGGCTGAGGAAACAAGCGTGGACAAGATGCGTGCAGTCGAGATCACCGCCTTTGGTGATCCGCAGGTATTGAAGCTGGGAGAGCGTCCTGTGCCGCAGGCGGGGCAGGGCGAGCTGTGCATTCGCGTGGTCGCCAGTGGCGTGAACCGCCCCGATGTGATCCAGCGCAAGGGCCATTACGCGCCGCCTCCAGGTGCTTCGGACCTGCCGGGTCTGGAAGTGGCTGGTGTGGTGGTGGCGGGAGACACGGCGGCCATGGCCGAGCAGGGTCTCAAGCTGGGTGACCGCGTATGCGCGCTGGTCGCCGGTGGTGGCTATGCCGAGTACTGCGTGGCCCCGGTGGCCCAGTGCCTGCCGGTGCCCGAGGGCTTGTCGGATGTCGAGGCCGCTTGCCTGCCCGAGACCTTCTTCACGGTCTGGAGCAATGTGTTTGACCGGGGTGCGTTGCAAGCCGGTGAGACCTTGTTGATCCAGGGCGGCAGCAGCGGTATTGGTGTGACGGCGATCCAGCTGGCCAAGGCCTTTGGCGCCAAGGTGATCGTGACTGCCGGTTCGGATGAAAAGTGCCAGGCTTGCCTGGCCTTGGGCGCTGACGAGGCCATCAATTACCGCAGCCAGGATTTTGTCGCCGAAGTGGCGCGCATCACCGCTGGCAAGGGTGTGGATGTGATCCTGGACATGGTGGCGGGCGACTATGTGGCCCGCGAGGTCGAGGCGCTGGCCGAGGATGGCCGCCTGGTCATCATCGCCGTGCAAGGCGGTATCAAGGCCGAGTTCAATGCCGGTCTGGTGCTGCGCCGCCGCTTGCAGATCACCGGCTCGACCCTGCGTCCGCGTCCGGTGGCCTTCAAGGCGGCGATTGCCCAGGCTTTGCAGGCCAAGGTCTGGCCGCTGCTGGCAGCGGGCAAGGTGCGTCCCATCATCCACAGCCAGTTCACTGCTGCACACGCCAGTCAGGCCCATGCACTGATGGAATCCAACCAACATATCGGCAAGATCGTGCTGACCTGGGATCAATTGTGAAAAAACTGATTGCTGGAAACTGGAAGATGAACGGCAGCCTGGCTGCCAATGAAGCCTTGCTGGGCGAGCTGCTGCAAGGCCTGGGTCAACCGGGCTGCGATGTGGCGGTGGCGGTGCCTGCTGTCTATATGGGCCAGGTGCAGGCTTTGCTGCAAGGCTCGGCGATTGCGCTGGCTGCGCAGGATGTGTCGGCGCACGATGGCGGTGCCTATACCGGTGAGGTGTCGGCGCCGATGCTGCGTGACTTTGCGGTGCGCTACGCACTGGTCGGCCACTCCGAGCGCCGCCAGTACCACGGCGAAACCGATGCGCTGGTGGCGACCAAGGCGCAAAAGGCCCTGGCTGCCGGCATCACACCGATTGTCTGCGTGGGCGAGACCCTGGCGGAGCGCGAAGCTGGCCAGACCGAAGCGGTGGTCAAGCGCCAACTGGCGGCGGTGATCCATGCGGTGGGTGCTTGCGTCACTGAAATCGTCGTGGCCTATGAGCCCGTCTGGGCCATTGGCACGGGCAAGACGGCCAGCCCCGAGCAGGCGCAGGCTGTGCATGCTGTATTGCGCGCGCAACTGGCAGCGGCCAGCACGCAGGCAGCCACGGTGCCGGTGCTGTATGGTGGCAGCATGAATGCGGGCAATGCCGAGCAACTGCTGGCCCAGCCCGATATTGATGGTGGACTGATCGGTGGCGCTTCGTTGAAGGCCCAGGATTTTCTGAAAATTATTGCTGCAGCTGCTTGATAGACAAGCGGCTCTGGCGACGACCAAGTTTGATAAAAGGGTAGATGATGGTAACGATTCTGTTGACGATTCAAATGCTGGCAGCACTGGTCATGATTGGCCTGGTGCTGGTGCAGCATGGCAAGGGTGCCGACGCGGGTGCTGCCTTTGGCAGCGGCAGCAGCGCTGGCAGCCTGTTCGGTGCTTCCGGTAGCGCCAACTTCCTCTCGCGCAGCACGGGCGTGCTGGCGGCGGTGTTCTTTGTCACGACCCTGGGTCTGGCCTACCTGGGCAATGCCCGCCCGACCTCGGCCGGTAGCGTGCTGGAAGGCCCTGCTGCGACGATCCCGCAGTCGAGCGCTCCCGTGGACGCGACCATTCCTCCTGCTTCCACGCCTGCACCAGCTGCAGCCCCTGCGGCACCTGCTGCTGGTGCTGATGCCTCGGTGCCTGCCGCTGGCGCTGCTGCACCAGCTGCCGATGCCTCCGTGCCTGCTGCTGCTCCGGCAGCACCTGCCGAGCCAGCACAGCCTGCTGGCAAATAACTCAACTATTTGAAAAGAATCCCTTTAGTCAGGGTTTTTCCAGAGTAGAATCTGAGTCTGTCTGGTGAGCAGATTGCAAGCAAAAGCAATCGATGCTTGCCAGGCAAGTCAAATCAGCCGTCGTGGTGAAATTGGTAGACACGCTATCTTGAGGGGGTAGTGGCGAAAGCTGTGCGAGTTCGAGTCTCGCCGACGGCACCAACACAATAAAAGGCCTGCCTGGGTCGCGTCTTGTGCTTACCTGGGTTGGCTCCTGCGGTGAGTAGACATCAAGATGAGCCTCGAACAGTACCTCCCGGTCCTTTTGTTTATCCTAGTTGGAGCAGGCGTTGGCCTCGGTCCTCTAGTCATAGGCTACATCCTCGGACCCAATCGCCCGAACGCGGCGAAAAACTCCCCTTACGAATGCGGCTTTGAGGCCTTTGAAGACGCGCGCATGAAATTCGATGTGCGCTACTACCTCGTCGCCATTCTTTTCATTCTCTTCGACTTGGAAATTGCGTTCCTCTTCCCATGGGCGGTTTCGCTGCATGAAGTGGGAATGCCTGGTTTTATCGCGGTTCTCGTGTTCTTGGCCATTCTGGTGGTGGGTTTCGCCTATGAATGGAAAAAGGGCGCGCTGACCTGGGAATAACCGGAAATCAAAAAGGTACACGATGATTGAAGGTGTGTTGGAGAAAGGCTTTGTCACCACGAGCTACGACTCGGTGGTGAACTGGGCCAAGACTGGGTCGATCTGGCCCATGACGTTTGGTTTGGCATGCTGCGCCGTCGAAATGATGCACGCGGCCGCTGCGCGTTACGACATCGGCCGCTTCGGCGCCGAAGTCTTCCGTGCCAGCCCGCGCCAGGCTGACTTGATGATTGTGGCTGGCACCCTGTGCAACAAGATGGCCCCGGCCATGCGCAAGGTGTACGACCAGATGGCTGAGCCGCGTTGGGTGATCTCGATGGGATCCTGCGCCAACGGTGGTGGTTACTACCACTACAGCTACTCGGTGGTGCGCGGTTGCGACCGCATTGTGCCGGTGGACGTGTATGTGCCAGGCTGCCCGCCCACGGCAGAAGCACTGATCTACGGCATCATCCAGCTGCAGCAAAAAATCCGCCGCACCCACACGATCGCGCGCGCCTAGGAGTTGGAATGAGTGTAGAACTGATACAGCCTAGCGTGCTGCAAGAGACGATCGCCCGCGTGCTGGGCGACAAGGCGCGCTCGGTGACCCTGGCGCTGGGTGAAGTGACCGTCGAGGTCTCCGCCTCGAACTACCTGCAAGCCATGCAGCTGCTGCGCGATGCGCCCGAATGCAAGTTCGAGATGCTGATGGACCTGTGCGGCGTGGATTACTCCGCATACAAGGACGTGGGCACCGATGGCCCACGTTTTGCCGTGGTTTCGCACCTGTTGTCGATCAGCCTGAACCAGCGCCTGCGTGTGCGCGTGTTCTGCCAGGACGACGATTTCCCGGTGCTCGACACCCTCAGCCAGCTCTGGGCTTCGGCCAACTGGCTTGAGCGCGAAGCTTTTGACCTGTTCGGCATTGTCTTTGAAGGCCATGACGACCTGCGCCGCATCCTGACCGACTATGGCTTTATCGGTCACCCCTTCCGCAAGGATTTCCCGCTGACAGGCCATGTGGAGATGCGCTACGACCCCGAGCAGGCACGCGTGATCTACGAACCCGTGACGATCGAGCAGCGCGAGATCGTGCCCCGCATTATTCGTGAAGACCATTACGGAGGCCTGCACTGAGGCGCTCTGACCTCACGATGAAGAACCATGGCTGAAATCAAAAACTACACACTCAACTTCGGTCCCCAGCATCCTGCAGCACACGGCGTGCTGCGTTTGGTGCTGGAGCTCGATGGTGAAGTGGTGCAACGTGCAGACCCGCATATCGGCCTGCTGCACCGCGCCACCGAGAAGCTGGCGGAGAGCAAGACCTTTATCCAGTCGCTGCCCTATATGGACCGCCTGGATTACTGCTCGATGATGAGCAACGAACACGCCTACTGCCTGGCTATCGAAAAGCTGCTGGGCCTGGAAGTGCCGATCCGCGCGCAATACATCCGCGTGATGTATTCCGAGATCACCCGCATCATGAACCACCTGATGTGGCTGGGCTCTTCGGGCAATGACGGCGGCAGCTCGACCATTCTGATCTACGCCTTCCGCGAACGTGAAGACCTGATGGACATGTACGAAGCCGTCTCCGGCGCGCGCATGCACGCGGCCTACTTCCGCCCGGGTGGCGTGTACCGCGATCTGCCAGAGAGCATGCCGCAGTACAAGGCCAGCAAGGTGCGCAATGCCAAGGCCATCGAGCAGATGAACAGCAACCGCCAAGGTTCGCTCATCGACTTCATCGATGACTTCACCGCGCGTTTCCCCAAGTGCGTGGACGAATACGAAACCCTGCTGACGGACAACCGCATCTGGAAGCAGCGCAATGTGGGCATCGGCGTGGTCGATGTCGACCGTGCGATGAACCTGGGCCTGACCGGCCCGATGCTGCGCGGCTCGGGCCTGGCCTGGGACATGCGCAAGTCGCAGCCCTACGAAGTCTATGACCGCATGGATTTCGACATCCCTGTGGGCAAGACTGGCGACTGCTATGACCGCTACCTGGTGCGCATTGCTGAAATGCGCGAGTCCAACCGCATCGTCAAGCAGTGCGTGGACTGGCTGCGTGCCAACCCCGGTCCGGTCATCACCGACAACCACAAGGTGGCGCCTCCCGATCGCGAATCCATGAAGTCCAACATGGAAGAGCTGATCCACCACTTCAAGCTGTTCACCGAAGGCTTCAAAGTGCCCGAGGGCGAGGCTTACGCATCGGTGGAGCACCCCAAGGGCGAGTTCGGCATCTACCTGATCAGCGATGGTGCCAACAAGCCTTACCGCCTGAAGATTCGTCCACCAGGATTTGTGCATCTCTCGGCGCTCGATGAAATGAGCCGTGGCCACATGCTGGCCGATGCCGTGATGGTGCTGAGCACCTTGGACATCGTGTTTGGAGACGTTGACCGATGATTACCGAAGCAACAAAAGCACGCTTTGCCCGCGAAGTTGCCAAGTATCCGGCAGAGCAGAAGCAGTCGGCCGTGATGGCTTGCCTGTCTATCGTGCAGCAGGAGCAGGGCTGGGTAAGCCAGGAGAGCGAGGCGGTGATCGCCGAATTCCTGGAGATGCCCGAGATCGCCGTGCATGAAGTGACCACCTTCTACAACATGTACAACCAGCACTCGGTGGGCAAGTACAAGTTGAGCGTGTGCACCAACCTGCCTTGCCAGCTGCGTCGCGGCCGCGAGGCACTCAAGCACCTGGAAGACAAGCTGGGCATCAAGATGGGTGATACCACCGCCGATGGCGTGTTCACCATCGAGCAATCCGAATGCCTGGGCGCCTGCGCCGATGCACCGGTGCTGCTGGTCAATGACCGCCACATGTGCAGCTTCATGGACAACGAAAAGCTGGACCAGCTGCTGACCGGCTTGCGCGCAGCGGAGGACACCAAGTGACTACAGCCGCTCAAATTCTGTCGCAGTTCCAGGCCACCGGCGTGGAAACCTGCTTCCACGATCGCCACATCGAACCCCAGATCTATGCAGGTCTGGACGGCACGAACTGGTCGATCAAAGACTACGAGGCTCGCGGTGGCTACCAGGCCCTGCGCAAGCTGCTGGGCAAGGACGGTGGCGAGGGTCTGACCCAGGACCAGGTCATTGCCACGATGAAGGAATCGGGTCTGCGCGGCCGTGGCGGCGCTGGCTTCCCCACCGGTCTGAAGTGGAGCTTCATGCCCCGCAACTTCCCCGGCCAAAAGCACCTGGTGTGCAATTCGGACGAGGGCGAGCCTGGCACCTGCAAGGACCGTGACATCCTGATGTTCAACCCGCATATCGTGATCGAAGGCATGGCCATCGCCGCGTATGCCATGGGCATCTCGCTGGGTTACAACTACATCCACGGCGAAATCTTCCAGGTCTACGAACGCTTTGAAGCGGCGCTGGAAGAGGCGCGTGCGGCAGGCTACCTGGGTGACAACATCATGGGCAGCAACTTCAGCTTCGAGCTGCATGCCCACCATGGCTTTGGCGCCTACATCTGCGGCGAAGAAACCGCCTTGCTCGAATCGCTCGAAGGCAAGAAGGGCCAGCCCCGCTTCAAGCCGCCATTCCCGGCCAGCTTTGGTCTGTATGGCAAGCCCACGACGATCAACAACACCGAAACCTTTGCGGCCGTTCCCTGGATCATCCGCAACGGTGGTCAGGCCTACCTGGAATGCGGCAAGCCCAACAACGGCGGCACCAAGATCTTCTCGGTCAGCGGTGACGTGAACAAGCCCGGCAACTACGAAGTGCCGATGGGCACGCCGTTCTCCACCTTGCTGGAGCTGGCGGGCGGTGTGCGCACCGGTCGCAAGCTCAAGGCTGTGATCCCTGGCGGATCGTCGGCCCCTGTGCTGCCTGCCGACATCATGATGGCCTGCACGATGGACTATGACTCCATCTCCAAGGCCGGCTCGATGCTGGGCTCGGGCGCCGTCATCGTGATGGACGACTCGCGCGACATGGTCGAGAGCCTGCTGCGCCTGTCCTACTTCTACCAGCACGAGTCCTGCGGACAGTGCACCCCTTGCCGCGAAGGCACGGGCTGGCTGTGGCGCATGGTCGACCGCATCCAGCACGGCCACGGCCGCGCCGAGGATCTGGACAAGCTGGACTCGGTAGCCGGCAACATCATGGGGCGCACGATTTGCGCATTGGGCGATGCGGCAGCGATGCCGGTGCGCGCAATGATCAAGCATTTCCGCCATGAATTCGAAGCAAAGATCAACGCTGCTGAAAAGCAGACCGCTGCTTCTTCCTGATCGCGAGTGAGCATATGGTTGAAATTGAAATAGACGGTCAGAAGGTCGAGGTCGCGGAAGGCAGCATGGTCATGCACGCGGCCGATGCGGCGGGCAAGTACATCCCTCACTTCTGCTACCACAAGAAACTGTCGATCGCGGCGAACTGCCGTATGTGCCTAGTGGACGTCGAGAAGGCGCCCAAGGCGATGCCCGCATGCGCCACGCCCGTGACTCAAGGCATGATTGTGCGCACCACCTCGGACAAGGCGGTCAAGGCCCAGCAATCGGTGATGGAGTTCCTGCTCATCAACCACCCGCTGGATTGCCCGATCTGCGACCAGGGCGGTGAATGCCAGTTGCAGGACTTGGCTGTGGGCTACGGTGCCAGCAGCTCGCGCTACGAAGAAGAAAAGCGCGTGGTCTTCCACAAGAACGTGGGCCCGCTGATCTCGATGGAAGAGATGAGCCGTTGCATCCACTGCACCCGCTGCGTGCGCTTCGGTCAAGAAGTCTCGGGCATCATGGAGCTGGGCATGGTCAACCGCGGCGAGCACGCCGAGATCACCACGGTCGTGGGCGATACGGTGGACTCGGAGCTGTCGGGCAACATGATCGACATCTGCCCCGTGGGCGCGCTCACGAGCAAGCCTTTCCGCTACAGCGCCCGTACCTGGGAACTGTCGCGCCGCAAGTCGGTCTCCCCGCATGACTCCACCGGTGCCAACTTGATCGTTCAGGTCAAGAACAACAAGGTGATGCGCGTTGTGCCTTTCGAGAACGATGCCGTCAACGAATGCTGGATTGCCGACCGTGACCGCTTCTCCTACGAAGCCCTCAACGGCGAAGAGCGCCTGACCGCGCCGATGATCAAGCAAGGCGGCCAATGGCTCGAAGTGAGCTGGCAAGCTGCGCTGGAATACGTGGCCAATGGCATCAAGAGCGTGCAACGCGACCATGGCGCCAGCGCCGTGGGTGCGCTGGTCAGCCCGCACAGCACGCTCGAAGAGCTGTTCCTGGCCGGTGAGCTGGTGCGCTCGCTGGGCAGCCAGAACGTGGACTACCGTCTGCGCAACGCCGATTTTGCCAAGGCAGAAGGCGTGCGCTGGCTGGGCCGCTCGATCGCTTCGCTGTCGGACCTGAACACGGCTTTGATCGTGGGCTCAAACGTGCGCAAGGAGCATCCGCTGTTTGCCCAGCGCATCCGCCAGGCCGCCCGCAAGGGCGCGGTGGTGACCGCCATCCAGTCCAAGGCTTTTGATCTGGCGATTCCGCTGGCCCACCAGGTGGTCACACCTGCTGCGCAGTGGGCCTATGCGCTGTCCTCCGTGGCAGCGGCCATCGCCCAGTCCAAGGGTGTGGAAGCGCCTAACAATGCCGGTACGGTGACGCCTGAGTCCATCGAGATTGCCCGCGCGCTGCAAAACGGCGAGCAAAAGGCCATCCTGCTGGGCAATGCGGTCGCGCACCATGCACAAGCGAGCACCTTGCTGTCGATCGCCAACTGGATTGGCGCGCAGACCGGTGCGACCGTGGGCTTCCTGACCGAAGCGGCCAACACCGTGGGCGCGCAATGGGTGGGTGCTGTGCCCCAGGCCCATGGCATGCACGCTGGCGAGATGCTCGCCGGTGGCGTCAAGGCAGCAATCTTGCTCAACTGCGAACCCGCATTCGACACGGCCGCTGGCAGCCAGGCGCTGCAAGGCTGCGAGATGGTGGTGAGCCTGAGCCCGTTCAAGGCCAACATGGACATCGCCGATGTGCTGCTGCCAATCGCGCCATTCACCGAGACCTCGGGCTCGTTCGTGAACGCCGAAGGCCGTGTGCAGAGCTTCCACGCCGTGGTCAAGCCACTGGGCGATACCCGTCCGGGCTGGAAGGTGCTGCGCGTGCTGGGCAATCTGCTGGATGTTGCAGGCATGGCCTTTGACTCCTCGCAGGATGTGCTGGCCGTGGCCACCGGCTCGCAAGGCCAGGTGCCTGCCGAGCTGCTGTCCAACAGCACCAAGACCAATATGGCAGTGTCGGCACCTGCAGGCCAGGAGCCCGTGGTTGCCAGCATCTACCAACTCGATGGCATCGTGCGTCGCGCGCCGTCGTTGCAAATGACGGCGGATGCCCGCCAATCCTCGGAGGTGGTGGCAGCATGATCGACGCAATCTACAACGGCGGTCTGACCCTGATCGCAGCGGAATGGTGGGCGACCCTGGTCTGGCCAGTGATCTGGAACCTGGTCAAGATCCTGTGCATCGTTCTGCCTCTGATGGGCGCGGTGGCTTACCTGACCCTGTGGGAGCGCAAGCTCCTGGGCTTCATGCAAGTGCGTTACGGCCCCAACCGGGTCGGCCCTTTTGGTCTGCTCCAGCCTCTGGCCGACGGCCTCAAGCTGATGACCAAGGAAATCATCACGCCGACGGCGGCGAGCTCGGGCCTCTACCGCCTGGGCCCGATCATGGCCATCATGCCTGCGCTGGCAGCCTGGGTGGTCATCCCCTTCGGCCCTGATGTGGCGCTGGCCAATGTCAACGTGGGCCTGCTGCTGGTGATGGCCATCACCTCGATCGAAGTCTATGGCGTGATCATCGCCGGCTGGGCATCGAACTCCAAGTACGCTTTCCTGGGCGCGCTGCGCGCATCGGCCCAGATGGTGAGCTATGAAATCGCGATGGGCTTCTGCTTCCTGGTGGTGATCATGGTCACCGGCAGCATGAACCTGACCGAAATCGTGCTGGCCCAGGGCAAGGGCATGATGGCATCGTCGGGTGCCAGCATCCTGTCGTGGAACTGGCTGCCACTGCTGCCGATGTTCATCGTCTACCTGATCTCGGCCGTGGCTGAGACCAACCGCCACCCCTTCGACGTCGTTGAAGGCGAAGCGGAAATCGTGGCCGGTCACATGGTGGAATATTCGGGCATGGGCTTTGCCGTGTTCTTCCTGGCGGAGTACGCGAGCATGTGGCTGGTGTCCATCCTGGCCGTGATCATGTTCCTGGGCGGCTGGTTGCCACCGTTCGATTTCCTGTCCTTCATCCCCGGCTGGATCTGGCTGGCTGCCAAGACGTTCCTGGTGGTGTCGATGTTCATCTGGATTCGCGCTACTTTCCCACGTTTCCGCTATGACCAGATCATGCGTCTGGGTTGGAAGATCTTCATCCCCGTCACCCTGGTGTACCTGGTCTTTGTCGGCGGCTGGTTGCTGTCGCCATGGAACATCTGGAAATAAGCGGAGGAATACAACATGACTACTGCAGTTTCTCCCCGCTCTTTCTCGGTGAAGGATTTCTTCAAGAGCTTCATGCTCTGGGAATTGATGAAGGGCATGGCCCTGACCGGTCGCTACACGTTTGCGCGCAAGATTACGGTCCAGTTCCCCGAAGAGAAGACACCGCTGTCGCCCCGTTTCCGTGGCCTGCACGCGCTGCGCCGCTATGAAAACGGCGAAGAGCGTTGCATTGCCTGCAAGCTCTGCGAAGCCGTCTGCCCCGCCATGGCGATCACGATCGAGTCCGATGTGCGTGATGACGGCTCACGCCGCACCACCCGTTACGACATCGATCTGACCAAGTGCATTTTCTGTGGCTTCTGTGAAGAAAGCTGCCCGGTTGACTCCATCGTGGAAACCCAGATTCTGGAATACCACGGGGAAAAGCGCGGCGACCTGTACTTCACCAAGGAAATGCTGCTGGCCGTGGGCGACCGTTACGAACCTGAAATTGCTGCAGCCAAGGCTGCGGACGCAAAGTACCGCTAACGCGGCACTTGGAGAATGATCGAAAAGAGCCCCACATGGATGTCACAACTGGTTTTTTCTATCTGTTCTCGGTAGTGCTGCTGTACGCGGCATTCCGAGTGATTACTTCCCCAAATCCGGTGCTCGCTGTGTTGCACCTGATGTTGGCGTTCTCTCAGGCAGCCGGTATCTGGTTGCTGCTCAAGGCGGAGTTCCTGGCCATCGTGCTGGTGATGGTCTACCTGGGCGCTGTCATGGTGCTGTTCCTCTTCGTGGTGATGATGCTGGATATCCGCATCGACCAGCTGCGCAAGAACTTCTGGAAGAACTTCCCGCTCGCAGCGGTGATTTTTGCCATCGTCGCGTTTGAAATGGGTGTGGTGTTGATCGGTGGCTTCAGCGCCATTGATGCGCCCAAGGCCATTCCTGCGGTGATGGATGCGGCTGGCAATGTCGTGCCTTACAGCAACGTCAAGGCGCTGGGCACCATGCTCTACACCGAGTATCTGTTCCCTGTGCAAGTGGCTGCGGTCATCTTGCTGGTGGCGATGATTGCCGCGATTGCCCTGACCCTGCGCCAACGCAAGGACTCCAAGGCTATCGATGCATCCCTGCAAGTGCGCGTGCGTGCTTCGGATCGTCTGCAATTGGTCAAAGTCGAGGCCAGCAAGCCGCCAGCACCGTTGGTGCCGCCTGCTGCTGATGCCGAGGAGAAGAAGGTATGACGCTCACACTGGGTCATTTTCTGACGTTGGGCGCGATGCTGTTCGCGCTGTCCGTGGTCGGTATCTTCATGAACCGCCGCAACCTGATCGTGCTGCTGATGGCCATCGAGTTGATGCTGCTGGCCGTGAACACGAACTTTGTTGCCTTCTCCCACTACCTGGGAGACATGCACGGCCAGATCTTCGTGTTCTTCATCCTGACCGTTGCGGCGGCGGAGTCGGCAATTGGGTTGGCAATCTTGGTGTTGCTGTTCCGTAACAAATCCACCATTGATGCGGAAGATCTCAACTCCCTGAAGGGTTGAGGCACCCATACTTGCAAGGTTAAGAAGAATGAGTCAAACCCTTTCTGCTTCAACACTGTTGGCGGTGCCTTTGGCGCCCCTGGCAGGATCTTTGCTGGCAGGCATTTTCGGCACCGCCCTGGGCGGTAACCGCATCGGCCGCGTTGGCAGCCGCACGCTCACCATCCTGGGTGTGTTCATTGCCTTCGTCATCTCTGCGATGACGTTCCAGAGCGTGGTGTTTGAAGGTGCGACCTTCAACCAGACGCTCTACACCTGGATGACCGTCGGGTCGCTGAAGATGGAGATCGGTTTCCTGATCGACTCCATCACCGCGATGATGATGTGCGTGGTGACCTTCGTGTCGCTGATGGTGCACATCTACACGATGGGCTACATGGAAGAAGACGAAGGCTACGACCGCTTCTTCTCGTACATCTCGCTGTTCACCTTCTCCATGCTGATGCTGGTGATGAGCAACAACCTGCTGCAGCTGTTCTTCGGCTGGGAAGCAGTGGGCCTGGTGTCTTACCTGTTGATCGGTTTCTACTTCAAGAAGGAAACCGCGATCTTCGCCAACATGAAGGCCTTCGTGGTCAACCGTGTCGGTGACTTCGGCTTCATCCTGGGCATCGGCCTGATCGCTGCCTACACCGGCACCCTGAACTACACCGAAATCTTCGCCAAGAGCCAGGAACTGAACGGCATGACCCTGCCAGGTTCTACCTGGTCGTTGATGACGGTGATCTGCATCTGCCTGTTCATCGGTGCGATGGGCAAGTCGGCCCAGTTCCCGCTGCATGCCTGGCTGCCCGATTCGATGGAAGGTCCTACCCCCATCTCGGCACTGATCCACGCGGCCACGATGGTGACCGCCGGTATCTTCATGGTCTCGCGCATGTCGCCGCTCTATGAACTGTCCGATACCGCGCTGAACTTCATCCTCGTGATCGGCTCGATCACCGCGCTGTTCATGGGTATCCTGGGCATCATCCAGAACGACATCAAGCGCGTGATCGCGTACTCCACCTTGTCGCAGCTGGGTTACATGACCATTGCGCTGGGCGTGTCGGCCTACTCGGTGTCCGTGTTCCACCTGATGACGCACGCCTTCTTCAAGGCACTGCTGTTCCTCGGCGCAGGCTCGGTCATCATGGGCATGCACCACAACCAGGACATCCGCTGGATGGGTGGCGTGCGCAAGTACATGCCCATCACCTGGATCACCTTCCTGCTGGGTAACCTGGCGCTGATCGGTACGCCGTTCTTCTCGGGCTTCTACTCGAAGGACGCGATCATCGAAGCGGTACACGCCTCGAACCTGCCTGCCGCCGGCTTTGCCAACTTTGCCGTGCTGGCTGGTGTGTTCATCACCGCGTTCTACTCGTTCCGCCTGTACTTCATCGTGTTCCACGGTAAAGAGCGCTACGACCAGAACCCCGATGCCCACCACGATGACCACCATGGTCATGACGACCACCATGGCCATGGCCACGATGCCAAGCCGCATGAGTCGCCTTGGGTGGTGACCCTGCCGCTGGTGCTGCTGGCGATCCCTTCGGTGGTGATCGGTGCGATCGCGCTGATGCCCATGCTGTTCGGTGATTTCTTCAAGGGTGTCATCTATGTGGATGGCAGCAAGCACGGCGCAATGGCCGAGCTGGCCGAGAAGATCCACGGCTGGATTCCGATGGCACTGCACGGCTTCACCGCTGCGCCGTTCTGGTTGGCGCTGGCTGGTGTGGTGACCTCTTATGTGTTCTACATGGTCAAGCCTGAGATTCCTGCGGCCATCAAGCGCATGAGCGAGAAGGTCGGCCTGTACCAGGCGCTGGAAGGCAAGTACGGTGTGGACTGGGTCTACGAAAACATCTTCGCCCGCGGCTCGCGCGTGCTGGGCGGCGTGTTCTGGAAGGTGGGCGACCAGGGTCTGATCGATGGCCTGATCGTCAACGGTTCCTGGAAGGTCGTTGGCCGCATCTCCGCTCTGGTGCGCTGGCTGCAGACGGGTTATGTGTACCACTACGCATTGGTCATGATTCTGGGTATCTTCCTGGCCATGACGTACTTCGTGCTGCTCAACAAGTAAGGAAGAAGAAAAATGGGATTGTTGAGTCTTGCAATTTGGACGCCCATCGTCTTTGGTACGGTCCTGCTGGCCTTTGGCAAGCAGGAGCAAGCCAAGATGGTGCGCTGGATCGCACTGGTCGGTGCGCTGATAGGCCTCTTGGTCACCTTGCCGCTGTACACCGGCTTCCAGCTGGGTACGTCGGCGATGCAGTTCGTCGAGAAGGCGTCCTGGATTCCACGCTTCGGTATCAACTACTACCTAGGCGTTGATGGCATCTCCTTCTGGTTCGTGCCACTGACCGCCTTCATCACGGTGATCGTGGTGCTGGCGTCCTGGGAGTCGATCACCGAGCGCGTGAACCAGTACATGGGTGCGTTCCTGATCCTGTCGGGTCTGATGATCGGTGTGTTCTCCGCACTGGACGGTCTGCTGTTCTACGTGTTCTTCGAAGCCACGCTGATCCCGATGTACCTGATCATCGGTATCTGGGGCGGCCCGAACCGCATCTACGCCGCTTTCAAGTTCTTCCTGTACACCCTGATGGGTTCGCTGCTGACCTTGATCGCACTGCTGTACCTGTACACCAAGGCCGGTAGCTTCGAGATTCTGGCCTGGCACCAGCTGCCGCTGACGATGACCGAGCAGACCTTGATCTTCTTTGCCTTCTTCGCTGCATTTGCGGTGAAGGTGCCGATGTTCCCGGTCCACACCTGGCTGCCCGACGTTCACGTCGAAGCGCCTACCGGTGGTTCTGCCGTGCTGGCCGCGATCATGCTGAAGCTGGGTGCCTATGGTTTCCTGCGTTTCTCCATGCCCATCGCTCCTGATGCGTCGCACGAATGGGCCTGGCTCATCATCGCGCTGTCGCTGGTGGCTGTGATCTATGTGGGTCTGGTGGCGATTGTGCAGAAGGACATGAAGAAGCTCGTGGCTTATTCGTCCGTCGCACACATGGGCTTTGTGACCCTGGGCTTCTTCATCTTCAATGACATCGGTGTCATGGGTGGTCTGATGCAGATGATTGCCCACGGCTTTGTGTCGGGCGCGATGTTCCTGTGTATCGGCGTGCTGTACGACCGCGTGCATTCGCGTGATATCGCTGCCTACGGCGGCGTGGTCAACACCATGCCCAAGTTCGCTGCCTTTGCACTGCTGTTTGCGATGGCCAACTGCGGCCTGCCAGGCACCGCCGGTTTCATCGGCGAGTGGATGGTGATCCTGGGCGCCACCAAGTTCAACTTCTGGATTGGTGTGCTGTCGGCCACCGCGCTGATTCTGGGCGCTGCCTACACGCTGTGGATGTACAAGCGCGTGTACTTCGGCCCCATCGCCAATGACCATGTGCGCGAGCTCAAGGACATCGGTTGCCGCGAATTCCTTATCCTGGGCATCTTGGCTGCTGCCGTGCTGATCATGGGTATCTACCCCGCGCCGTTCACTGATGTGATGGGTGCCTCGGTAGCCGACCTGCTCAAGCATGTCGCCGTGTCCAAGCTGTGATGGTCAGACAGAATTGAGAGACTTGAGATGATTGATAACATCAGCTGGCTGGCTATCTATCCTGAAATCGTGCTGTTGGTGATGGCCTGCGTCATCACCCTCGTGGACCTGGGCGTCAAGAGCCCGGGCCGCACGCTCACCTACGTGCTATCGCTGCTGACCCTCGGGGTCGTGGCGGTGATCACCGGTATCTACGCCGCCAATGGCAACACCTTCTACGCCTTTGGCAACATGGTCGTCTCGGACGCCATGGGTAACTGGCTCAAGTGCGCTGCGGCCATCGCGATGGCCGTGACCCTGGTGTATGGCCGTGGTTACTCGCGTGACCGTGGCATGCTCAAGGGCGGTGAGTACTTCATCCTGTCGCTGCTGGCGCTGCTGGGCATGAACGTGATGATCTCGGGCAACAACTTCCTGATCATCTACCTGGGCCTGGAGCTGCTGACCCTGTCGAGCTACGCGCTGGTTTGCCTGCGCCGTGACAACAACGCTGCGGTGGAAGCTGGCATGAAGTACTTCGTGCTGGGTGCCCTGGCGTCGGGTTTCCTGCTGTACGGCCTGTCGATGATCTACGGTGCCACGGGTTCGCTCGATATTGGTGAAGTGTTCAAGGCGGTGAACTCCGGCCTGATCCGCCACCAGGTGCTGGTCTTCGGTCTGGTGTTTGTGGTCGCTGGTCTGGCCTTCAAGCTGGGTGTGGTGCCTTTCCACATGTGGGTGCCTGACGTCTACCAAGGCGCACCAACGGCTATCACCATGATCGTGGGCGGCGCGCCCAAGCTGGCAGCCTTTGCCATCGTGATCCGCCTGCTGGTGGACGGCCTGCTGCCGCTGGCCTTTGATTGGCAACAGATGCTGGGCGTGCTTGCCATCCTCTCGCTGCTGATCGGTAACCTGGCAGCTATCGCCCAGACCAACATCAAGCGCATGCTGGCCTACTCGACCATCTCGCAAATGGGCTTTGTGCTGCTGGGTCTGATGTCCGGTGTGGTCAATGGCAATGTCGAAGCGGCTACCGCTGGCAACGCCTACAGCGCCTCGATGTTCTACGTCGTAAGCTATGTGCTGACCACCCTGGCTACCTTCGGTGTGATCCTGCTGCTGGCCCGTGAAGGCTTCGAGAGCGAAGAGATCGCCGACTTTGCCGGTCTGAACCAGCGCAGCCCGCTGTACGCTGGCGTGATGGCGATCTGCCTGTTCTCGATGGCTGGTATTCCTCCGCTGGTGGGCTTCTACTCGAAGCTGGCCGTGCTGCAGGCGCTGGTGGCATCGGGCAGCGGCCTGTACATTGCGCTGGCTGTGTTTGCGGTGATCATGTCGCTGATCGGCGCCTTCTACTACCTGCGCGTGGTCAAGGTCATGTACTTTGACAAGCCCATCACTGCCGCCAAGGTGCATGCACCTCTGGACGTGCGTGCCGTGCTGGTCGTCAATGGCGCGCTGGTGCTGATCCTGGGTATCATGCCCGGCGGTCTGATGAAGCTGTGCTCTGACGCCGTGCTGCGCGCGCTCGCCAGCTAAGCTGTCCTACCTTTAGCCCTGCAAAGCCCGCATGTCTATCACTGCATCCATTTGGCTGGTGATCGTGGCGGGCTTTGTTGCGGCCAATCTTCCGTTTCTGAATCAACGCATCCTGGCCGCAGGGCCGGTATGCCATGACGGCGGCAGTGCCAGCAAGGCACTGTGGATCCGCCTGGTTGAGCTGGTCGTGCTGTACTTCCTCATCGGGGCCTTTGCGATGCTGCTTGAAGGCCGTGCTGGCCAGCGCAGCAGCCAGGGTTGGGAGTTCTATGCCGTCACCGGCACCTTGTTCCTGACCTTTGCCTTCCCCGGTTTTGCCTACCAGTACCTGCTGCGCAAGGTGAGCCGAGCGGGGTAAGCCTGTGAAGGTTTTCAACCTGCGCTGCCCTTTGGGCCATATCTTTGAGGGCTGGTTCGCCTCGGAGGCCGCTTTCGAGCAGCAACAAAGCCAGGGCTGGCTCAGCTGCCCGATGTGCAACTCGCACGAGATCGTCAAAGGCCTGAGCGCCCCGCATCTGGCGCGCAAATCCAATTCCCTGGCCCCGGCGGCGCCTGCTGCGCCGGCCTCATCTGCTGCAGCCCCTGCACAGCCCGCCAGCGCGCCGGCGGCATCCTCGCCATCCCAGCCCCCTCATAACCCGCTCAGCGATGCCCAGCGCCTGCAACAGGCCTGGCTGGAGCTGTCGCGCCAGGTCATCGCCAATACCGACGATGTGGGCAGCGGCTTTGCCGACCTGGCCCGGCAGATGCATGAGGGCGAGGTCGATGTCCGGCCCATCCGTGGCACCGCCACCCCGGAGGAGCAGCGCGCCCTCGTCGATGACGGCATCGACGTGCTGCCCCTGCTGCTGCCTGAAGCCAGCAAACACCGTCTGCAATAAGCCTCTTCTGTCGCCTAAGCAGCAGCCAGCTTGGCTTGCATGCTGCCGCCTCCATGATGCACAGCGCGTATGGAGGGGGCGGAGCAGGGCGCTAACATTGTCGCCCATGCTTGATTTTGATGACAAAAAGACGACCGCTTGTCCCTCAGGTGACTATCAAAAAGTGAGCGCATAAAGCCCACGGGTTAACGCGTACGCAGCCTCACCTACAGGCTTTCCCCAGTGTTGCATTGCAGTATTCTTTCCTAGTATTGGCAGCATCGAAGCGACGTATATTTCCATCCAGGAAAGGCGTCGCACTTTTTTCCAGCGAAGCGGTGCGGTGCCCATGAGTGATGTCATTCTTCAAACCCGAGATCTCACCAAGGAGTTTCGGGGATTCACAGCAGTCAGCAATGTCAACCTGTCGGTGCAGCGGGGCTCGATCCATGCGCTGATCGGCCCCAATGGTGCCGGCAAGACGACATGCTTCAACCTGCTGACCAAGTTTCTGACGCCCACCAAGGGCATCATCCATTTCAACGGCACGGACATCACCAGCGAAGAGCCGGCCCAGATTGCCCGCCGTGGGGTGATCCGCTCCTTCCAGATCTCGGCCGTGTTTCCGCACCTGAGCCTGATGGAGAACGTGCGCATCGCCTTGCAGCGCAAGCTGGGCACCTCCTTCCACTTCTGGAGCAGCGAGCGCACCCTGGACAAGCTCAACGGCCGTGCCGTGGCCTTGCTCGAAGAGGTGGGCCTGGCCCATCTGGCCGACGAGATCACCCTGAACCTGCCCTATGGCCAAAAGCGTGCGCTGGAGATTGCCACCACCTTGGCGATGGAGCCCGAGCTGATGCTGCTCGACGAGCCCACCCAGGGCATGGGCCATGAGGACGTGGAGCGTGTCACCCAGCTGATCAAGAAGGTGTCGGCCGGCCGCACCATCTTGATGGTCGAACACAACATGAAGGTCATCTCCACGATTGCAGACCGCATCACGGTGCTGCAGCGCGGAGCCATCCTGGCCGAGGGCGACTACCAGACCGTGTCGCAGAACCCCCAGGTGATGGAAGCGTATATGGGAACCACCGACGGCCAGCTGCAGGGAGCGCACTGACATGAATGAGAAAAACGGAGTGCCTGCACTGGAGATCAGCGATCTGCACGCCTGGTATGGCGAATCGCATGTGCTGCATGGCGTGAACATGCGCGTGATGCCAGGCGAGGTGGTGACCCTGCTGGGCCGCAATGGCGCGGGCCGCACCTCGACGATGCGCGCTGTGA
The DNA here is from genome assembly GCF_004364775.1 of Comamonas sp. JUb58. Classification (GTDB taxonomy): domain Bacteria; phylum Pseudomonadota; class Gammaproteobacteria; order Burkholderiales; family Burkholderiaceae_C; genus Comamonas. Next base: position 3,978 of record NZ_SOAL01000001.1, on the reverse strand, counting down.
TGGGCCTGACCGGAGCGCGCAAGGGCTCGATCAAGATCAATGGCGTTGAAACCATCCAGATGCCGACGCACAAGATTGCGCATCTGGGCCTGGGTTACTGCCCGGAAGAGCGCGGCATCTTCGCCAGCCTCTCCTGCGAAGAAAACCTGATGCTGCCGCCGGACCTGAAAACCGGCTCGGCCGGCATGTCGGTCGAAGAGATCTACGAGATGTTCCCCAACCTGGCCGAGCGCCGGCACAGCCCAGGCACGCGCCTGTCGGGCGGCGAGCAGCAGATGCTGGCGGTGGCCCGCATCCTGCGCACCGGCGCCAAGCTGCTGCTGCTCGATGAGATCTCTGAAGGCCTGGCCCCCGTCATCGTGCAGGCGCTCGCCCGCATGATCGTGAACCTGCGAGCCAAGGGCTACACCATCGTGATGGTGGAGCAGAACTTCCGCTTTGCCGCGCCGCTGGCCGACCGCCTCTATGTGATGGAACACGGCCAGATCGTCGAGCAGTTCAGCTCGGGTGAGCTTGAAGGCAAGATGCCTTTGCTCAACACCTTGCTGGGGGTCTAGGCCCAACTTTTTGCAACCCTGGCGCAGCGCAGACTGCCGCCATGTATTGAGAACAGATATTTTTTAGGAGACAAGATGAAAGCAAAGCTCAAAGCCATTGCCCAGGTGGCATGTTTGGTCGCCCTGTCCGCAGGCGCTGCCCAGGCACAGGAAAAGGTGAAGATCGGCTTCATCACGGACATGTCCAGCCTCTACGCTGACGTGGAAGGCAAGAACGGCGCCGTCGCCATCCAGATGGCCATCGATGACTTTGGTGGCAAGGTGCTGGGCCAGCCTATCGAGATGGTCTCGGCCGACCACCAGAACAAGGCCGACATCGCTGCCTCCAAGGCGCGCGAGTGGATCGATACCGCCGGCGTGACCATGCTGTTCGGCGGCACCAACTCCGGCACGGCGCTGGCCGCTGCCAAGGTGGCCCAAGAGAAAAAGCGCGTCTACTTCAACAGCGGCGCGGGCTCGTCGGCACTGACCAATGAGCAATGCAGCCCCTATACCGTGCACTACGCCTATGACACCGTGGCCCTGGCCAAGGGCACCGGCGGCGCGGTGGTGGACCGTGGCGGCAAGGCCTGGTTCTTCCTGACGGCCGACTACGCTTTCGGCCATTCGCTGGAAGCGGACACCACCGCCGTCATCAAGGCCAAGGGCGGCCAGGTGCTGGGATCGGTGCGCCACCCGCTCAACGCTTCTGACTTCTCGTCTTTCCTGCTGCAGGCGCAAAGCTCCAAGGCCCAGATCCTGGGTCTGGCCAATGCTGGTGGCGACACCATCAATGCCATCAAGGCCGCGCGTGAGTTCGGCATCAACAAGACCATGAAGACCGCCGGTCTGCTGGTCTTCCTGTCCGACATCCACAGCATGGGCCTGAAGAACACCGAAGGCCTGCTGCACACCACCAGCTGGTACTGGGACCTGAACGACGAGACGCGCAAGTTCGCCGACAAGTTCTTCGCCAAGACCAAGCGCATGCCTACCGATCTGCATGCTGCTGACTACTCGGCCACGATGAACTACCTGAAGGCTGTCGAGGCCGTCAAGACCACCGATGCCGACAAGGTCATGGCCTACCTGAAGAGCACGCCGCTGAACGACTTCTACGGCAAGGGTGTCATCCGCCCCGATGGCCGCTACGCGCACGACATGTACCTGGTCGAAGCCAAGTCGCCTGCCGAATCCAAGAAGCCCTGGGATTACCTGAAGGTCCTGTCCACCCTGCCTGCGGACCAGGTCTGGACGACCAAGGCCGAATCCAAGTGCGCGCTCTGGAAGTAAGCACCGCTCACACGTAAGCTGCGTCTTTGCTGCCCGCTGCGGCACCCGTCCATCGCTGATGGCCCGGGTGCCGATGGCCCAGGCAGCCTGACGCCAGCCGTGTTGTGTTCATTCACCGACTCGTGAGCTTTTCATGGAAATTTTTGGTATCTCATTACCGGCCTTGATGAGCCAGCTGCTGCTGGGTCTGGTCAATGGCTCGTTCTATGCCATTCTCAGTCTGGGATTGGCCGTGATCTTTGGCCTGCTCAACGTGATCAATTTCGCCCACGGCGCTTTGTTCATGCTGGGGGCCATGTTCACCTGGATGGCGGCATCGTACTTCCAGATCAATTACTGGGTGATGCTGCTGCTGTCGCCGATTCTGGTGGGCATCATCGGGGTGCTGATAGAGCGCTTCCTGCTGCGCCATATCTACAAGCTCGACCACCTCTACGGCCTGCTGCTGACCCTGGGTCTGTCGCTGCTGATCGAAGGCGTGTTCCGCTCGATCTACGGTGTCTCCGGCCTGGGCTATGACACGCCCGAACTGCTCGAAGGCGCCACCAACGTTGGCGTGATGCTGTTGCCCAACTACCGCATGTGGGTGGTGGTGGCCTCGCTGATCGTCTGCTTTGCCACCTGGTTCGTGATCGAGAAAACCCGCCTGGGTGCCTACCTGCGCGCCGGTACCGAGAACCCGCGTCTGGTCGAGGCTTTCGGTGTCAACGTGCCGCTGATGATCATGCTGACCTATGCCTTTGGCGTGGGCCTGGCTGCCTTTGCCGGCGTGCTGGCTGCTCCGGTCTACCAGGTCACGCCGCTGATGGGCCAGAACCTGATCATCACCGTGTTTGCGGTGGTCGTGATCGGCGGCATGGGCTCCATCATGGGTGCCATCGTCACCGGCCTGGCACTGGGCGTGATCGAAGGCCTGACCAAGGTCTTCTACCCGGAAGCCTCGGCCACGGTCGTGTTCGTGATCATGGTCATCGTGCTGCTGGTGCGCCCGGCTGGCCTGTTTGGCAAAGCGAAGTGAGGTGAGGGGATGAATTCCAAGAAGTTTGCCAAACTGGGTTATGGGCTGCTGCTGCTCGGCATGATCGCTGCGCCGTTCATGGGTGCCTACCCCGTGTTCGTGATGAAGCTGATGTGCTTTGCACTGTTTGCCTGTGCCTTCAATCTGCTGCTGGGCTACACCGGTCTGCTGTCCTTCGGCCATGCCGCCTTCTTTGGTGGTGCGGCTTACGTAACCGGCCATGCGATCAAGGTCTGGCACCTGACGCCGGAGCTGGGCATTCTGTTCGGCGTGGTGTTCGGCGCCTTGCTGGGTGTGGTGTTCGGCTGGCTCGCGATTCGCCGCCAGGGGATTTATTTCTCGATGATCACCTTGGCGCTCGCGCAGATGCTGTTCTTCGCCTGCCTGCAAATGCCCTTTACCGGTGGTGAGGACGGCCTGCAAGCGGTGCCGCGCGGCAAGCTGTTTGGCCTGCTGAGCCTGGAGAGCGACTGGACCATGTACTACGTGGCCCTGGCCATCGTAGTGCTGGCCTTCCTGCTGATCATGCGCACGGTGCATTCGCCTTTCGGTCAGGTGCTCAAGGCCCTGAAGGAAAACGAACCACGTGCCATCTCGCTGGGCTACGACGTCAACCGCTTCAAGCTGCTGGCCTTTGTCATCTCGGCGGCACTGGCCGGCCTGGCAGGCTCGCTCAAGACCGTGGTGCTGGGCTTTGCCACCTTGACCGACGTGCATTGGACGGCATCCGGCCAGGTCATTCTGATGACCCTGGTGGGCGGCCTGGGCTTGCTCTCTGGTCCGATCATCGGCTCGGCTGTCATCGTCGCGCTGGAGAACAAGATCGGCGATATCGGCACCTGGCTGTCGCGCTTGACCGGCGTCGAATGGTTCAACACCTTGGGTGAGTCGGTGACGATCGTGACCGGCCTGATTTTTGTGATCTGTGTGCTGGCATTCCGCCGCGGCATCATGGGCGAGTTGATCGCCTTCATTGACCGCAAGAAGAAATAGCGGAGGGTCGCAGACGCGCCCAAGTCAAAGGCCTGCATTGTGAACTGCACCCCAAAAGTTGGACACCAGTCCAACCTTTGGGGTGTTTTTCATGACGAAATACGATGAGAGCTTCAAGCTCAAGATGGTCCAGAAGTA